>JBQMRZ010000041.1:0-722 GCA_052174135.1 Arsenophonus sp. ET-KM2-MAG3 | reverse complement strand
TAATTATAAACATGTGTATGCGCGTGTTGTGTGTGCTTTGAATCTTACACCTGGTGATATTCATAATCCAGTGGACACATAAAAAATCTTTATACTCGATGCATTGCACTTTTTTTTTACTTTTTCTATTATTTTCTTCATATCTTTAGATACACCTCACAAACATCTAATATTAATGGAAGTCATAAATAATTTCTTTAAAGTCAAAGACTTTTCTTTAAAACCTGTGACTTCCCAGGCTAGTCATTTACTCAAATGTCAGTTACTCTTTCTTCCTCACACTCTCTCTTTCGCTATGTATTTATTACATTATAAATCTTCCACACTTTTTAAACTATATATTCTATATACTCTTAATTCTATATTCACACACATTTTAGTCCTTATACCAATGGATGAAGTGTTTGCCATTAAAAGAAATTATTAACAGTTGATTTGTTTTCTTGAATACTGAGCTCCCTCCTCCCCATGTGTGTGTACTCACATGAGAGGGATGCTTATATATATATACACACACACACAGCACATAATACAGAGTCACACTCACACAGACAGGGAGAGTTGCATGCACATCCATTGTATCCATATATATTGCATACATTTAGCTAATTTTAAACAAGGATAACGTTGATAATCTGGAGCAATAAAGGTTAATGAAGATAATTGCTTAAAATCAATTACAGCTGCACCTGAAAAAATACGATCTGGATAAGCTATACTGT
>JBQMRZ010000040.1:0-3058 GCA_052174135.1 Arsenophonus sp. ET-KM2-MAG3 | reverse complement strand
CTTGTTTGGTATTATATTCTGTAGTACATTACATTAAATAGCAATAATAAGGTATTATAAAAATCAATGTAAGTGATATACTATAAGATATTATAGTATTATATTGTATGAGAATGGAGTGTACAAAGTGTATTATACGAAGCATTTAATTTGTTTCAGTATGTACTGTGTGAACTGTTTATAATTATTAGACAGAAAAGTAAGAAATGTATTTTTATTTCCTGTTATCAGGCTATGGTGTGGAATATGATTTTGTTGATCCACGTGAGTTATTTCCTACTCTGGAGACTAAAAAAGTGGCAGGGTTATTTTTTGCTGGTCAGATTAATGGCACTACAGGGTATGAAGAGGCAGCTGCACAGGGTATTCTGGCAGGAATCAATGCAGGCGCTAAAGTAAATACTGATAGTATATTTAGCTTTCTTTAATAGTTTTTACTTAAGCTACACATATATGCTGGTACAATCATAAAATTTGCAGTATCCACATTTCTTGCATTTTGTTGTATATTCTAGTCTAACAGAATCATCACCTTCCTTATGTCATAGAATAGGCAAGGTGTTCTGTGTTCCACCATTCAAAATTCTCCATCTCTTCCTGGAAATGCCTACAGACCTATGTCCTATAGATTTATACTTCTAGTTTTGAGTCTGACATTCTGTTAAGTGTTCCTTCTATGTCATTTACAATCCCTCATATGTTGCTCAGGTCAAAGGCTGACAATTTTTCTCTTATATAGAACATCTCCTAACTCCTCTTAAGAATGCCATTTCTAAGGCTTGTATTTTACTCTCTTGTTTCTTAGTTATTGTTCATGATTCACACCCATACAGGAATAATCATAACTTTCTAAAACTTTAATATCTGCATGCCTTGTTTCTAAGTTTCTAAAAATACAATTGATTGAGCCATAGATCATCTGGAACTTGCCTAATTCAGTGTTTGTATCATAAAATAAATAAACTATTATGCACTTGGTTCTATTTCACAAATTGTTTTATTGATAAACAATAAAAACTGTTCTCTGTCTGTATCATAGTTCTCATCATAACCAACTTAATTCCCCAAGTTGTTAAACTGGTTTCGTGTTTTATAATTTTATCATTAATTATTATTTTTGTTCTTACTAGTTTCATGAATCTCGCAATACCATTACTTCTGTTTTTATATTTCAAAAATAATTGTTTTCTTGATTGTACATTGGATTGTAATAAAAAATTAATAGAGTATTGTAATTATAAAACTTAGAAAAATACTGGGTATCCAACTAAAACTTGTTTTCAGAAAATATTAGTTGTTTTTATTTTGCAAATGTGTAAGTTAGTAATGTTGACAGCGCTAATAGTATTACAGAGCTGTTATGTTGATAATACATTGTCTTCTTTCACTGTCTATTCTGTGATAGGTGTTTATGTACTCTGTCTCATAAATATGCTGCCTCTGTATTGTCTCTTCATCTTCTTTATATTATTATTATTAGCTTCACCAGCCATGTTGGCTCTGTGCAGCTCAACAAATTATTGTTACAAAATATATTATTGTAGACTATCACCATCACCAATAATTAAAACTACACTACGTTTCGATCACTGGAAACCGTGATCGTTTTCAGGTGACTATAGAACCTTAAACTAAAATATGTTAATTACAAATAAAATATTCATAAAATATCTCCAAATCCAAAATTGTCAAACTAATTTTGAATAAACAATAGATTTACAATTAAAATGAACAAAATAATATGAAATAATAAATAAAGTAATAATTAATCTTAACCTGGCAACCATTAGGCGGAATCAAACAATTTACAACTACCATCTATACTAATCTTACAAAATGTACCATTGTAGAAATGAACAGCGACCTGTTATATAGGCAATGTCTGCCTGGTGGGGGGGAACTCGGACGACACCCAACACCAGTCCCACCTGCAACCAATAATTCAACGTTCACCACGACACAGAGAATCTCAAATTTTTCTTAACAAAATCATAGAAACTTCTTTACTTGGCTGACTGATATAACCCTCTCTCACCGCCATGAAAGACGCCTCCCATGATTTTTCGTTTAATACCATATCTACTCCTTCCCACAAGATTTTATGCTGTTCATTCCATATGTGTTCAGCCAACATATGGAAACATTAGTTTTACCTTCCTTGACATTTTTCTATGTTCTGCCAAACAACATACTTTAAGGGGTCTAGACATCTCCCCAAAATATGTTGGGCCACACTCACACGGGAGACTGTATATGACATTTTTAGATTTTAAATTTGACACCTCTGGTGCAGTATTACATAATACACTCCCTATCATGTTTCTAGAGTCAAAGACAGTAAACCATACCTCGAGGCTATCCTCCGGATCTTCTCTGATATGCCCCGGATATATGGAATAATCAAACTACCCTTCACTTATTCATTATTACTTCTGTTAGTGACTTTTCCCATGGTTAAGGTTTTATTAACATAACTATAACTGTAACCATTCTTAGAAAAATCTCTAACAATGTTATTTATTTCATTCTTTAAATAGACTTCATTCGAACAAATGGTTTGGGCCTGTGATTGTAATGTTCTAATGAACCCCCCCCTTTTTGTATGGTCTGGATGATTAGAGAGACTATTGATGTATTATATCGTGTGAGGAGGTTTATGGTAAACCATTGTATCAACCCTATTTTGACCCCGAATGACCGGCACATTTAATAAATGGTAGGGAATTATTCAGTTCTATTTCATATATAAATTTTATAGAGGGACATAAGTTATTCTCATGAAAAAATCAAATAATTTTTCTCAAACTGCCAAACAACAAAAGTATCATTGACATACCTAACCCAAAGTTTAGGTTTGTTGATGCTACCTTCGAACGCATGTCTTTCCAACCAATCCATGTATATGTTGGACAATGATGAGCCAATCAGAAGTCCTTTCCTCTGAGAATAAAACCTATCTTTGTACTGAAAATATAGCACTTTAAACATAAACTCAGTAAGATCTATAACCCTTTTCACAGTTAAATTTGTTCTTGCAGACGAAGATGAATCTTTTTCC
>JBQMRZ010000039.1:0-311 GCA_052174135.1 Arsenophonus sp. ET-KM2-MAG3 | reverse complement strand
GCCATTTCGGGCCAAAGCTGTGTGTAAAATGTTTTTAAAACACTTAGGGCCATTTAGAGCCAAAGTAGGGAGTGTTATTTTTATATATCATGAGGGACCTTTTCGAATTAAGGTGTTTTTTGTATGTATGGTAAAACATGCAGGGGTTTTGTCTATTTTAGTAGTGTTAATTATGTTAGGATATTGCAATATTTAAAAATCTGATAAAAAGTTAACTCTATTAATTTATTAGTAAATTCAAAATCAAGATGTAATTCAACTTTACATGTATTTTCACTTAAAGGAATAAATAACCAATTACCAATTAACTT
>JBQMRZ010000038.1:0-1158 GCA_052174135.1 Arsenophonus sp. ET-KM2-MAG3 | reverse complement strand
TTATAAATAAAAGCATCCTCATGTAAAATTATCAATATAGGATAAACACTGTTTACACTTTTTTATGTAGACACTTACTTTTTAGTGCAGATGTGTTTCGTAGCAAATGTGCTATGTCTTCTGTGCTGGGAAGGTGTAGCACAGTTGCTATGAAAAACGTCTGCCCTAAAAAGCAAGTGTTTACATAAAAAAATGTAAACAGTGTTTAATTTACAAGACTCAAGAAAAAAGAATGGCTACATCAACAATATAGGATATTATGAATAAGTTTTAGGTATTTTAAGGAAACTTTTAAGCACATAATTTATAAATTAGGGAACCAGACCTATGACATTTTAAAGATGTGCAATTAAGAGACAAAATTATATCGATTACTGGACAAATAACAAGTCAAATGAAGTAAAAACTTAATTAATAGGACTTAATCTATTAAGAGAAAGGTCAAATTATTAATAAATAGTTAAAGTAGAAAATTTACATAAGGTTCCAACCCAATAAACCACAATCTAAACAAAAGTGGAGACAAGAACTAACTCCATGCAAATACATTTGTGAATCCCTAAGAATTCTCAACAACCTAAAATTTTAATTAAAACTCACTCTAATTTCAAATTTCAAGAGATAAGGTTGTGCTGTAGGTTCATTGTGAATAAATATAGAAGTTTACAGTTTTACTTAAGCTAACTGATGATTAAGTGTATTAATAAAGTTATCTGGAAAGTGAATGAGTCAAGATTATCACAAAGTATCAAGAATCTACCAGTTACTACTATAAATATACCTTCTTTCTATTTCTAAACTACAAATTGGTAAAAGAACTTATTATTTCCAACTCCTAACCTAACCAGTTCCACTAAAAACACCAGTGTAAAAAATTAAGAAAATGAAGAGACACAGTTATCAAAATTACTTAATTATTAACTATTCTAAAACTGAAAAGTGCAACAGTGATTTTATTGTATTAAGCAGAAATAATAACTTTATTTAAAAGATACTGTGTATAAAATACAGATTCTCTCGTAATAAACAAATAGTATTAAAATGAAATTCGTCGGAAAAATAATTTTAGTACTAATATTTTTCTTTATCAGGATGAAGATGTATTAGATACTTGGTTCTCTTCTAGTTTATGGACTTTTTCAGCACTAGGATGGCCAG
>JBQMRZ010000037.1:0-450 GCA_052174135.1 Arsenophonus sp. ET-KM2-MAG3 | reverse complement strand
TGATGAAAAGAATTAACATAATAAGTAGATCTACATTTGTGCTTATTAGACATATTTTTAAGGTTTAAATATTCAATATTACTAATCATTTAACAACCAAAAAGTTATGTTTTTTAAATAGTATATATAACTTATTTTTTAAAGTTATAACTCCAGCATTTACACTTTGCTATTTAACAAGATAGATTTTAATTTTTATTAATTTTTTTATTATTTTAAATTGTCGTATTGAATGTAATAATTTTTATTGTTATACATTTAAATAATTTTATAAATGAAGACAAGTTTGATTCTAGGCTAGGGCATGTAAGGTAGAAGCTGCCAGAGATGATATGTTTTCTGGGAAAAAGATAAATTTTACAGAAAATCGTGCTGTGTTACATATTGCTTTACGTAATCGTAGCAATAAACCAATTGAAGTTGATGGAAGTGATGTCATGCCTGAAGTTA
>JBQMRZ010000036.1:0-753 GCA_052174135.1 Arsenophonus sp. ET-KM2-MAG3 | reverse complement strand
TAGTGACAGTCTGAAACAAATATTGAAAAGCAAGAATTTTTAGATCTCGGATACAGACAACGACAAAATTGATAAAGCTATTCCTGAATTACGTTGATTAATAATTGTATCAATAGCCAATGTTGTTTTACCAGTTTGCCGATCACCAATGATTAATTCACGTTGACCACGGGTTTATTATAAATGTAAGAAAATATACAAGATCAACGAAAGCAAGTGGAGTGCGTCCGTATGTGTACATTCTTTGACACATAACTCGAAAACTGATCATAAACTCTATTGATTTTGGTAATGACGTGTAGTATCTGGTGAAGGTTGTCTTTTTTCTCGATATTCCGATGCTTCTGAATCGAGATATTGGTTAGAAGGTATGAGTTCCCCGTGTGTAAATATATTGTTTGCAAAATTATCTGTATGTGTGTACGTCCGTGTATGCACTTTACTTGGCACGCGATAACTCAAAAGTAGAGATTCAATCTTGACAAAATTTTGTAACTATATTTGAACATGATCAGTGTAAAAGCCTATGATTTTGATGAAGATCGGTGAAGATGTAGTGAAAACGTTTGTTAAATGTTTTGGTACATCGATGCAGTTTATAAGTCAAAGAAATATATAGATTACGTAAAATACATATTTAGATTTTAATACTCTCTCGCTACCATCATAGATAGAAAGAAAAATATACAATCGTAAAGTAAAATAATTCATAAAACACAGCTTCTAAATCTGTAAAAGTTACAAACGTGAGTG
>JBQMRZ010000035.1:0-1144 GCA_052174135.1 Arsenophonus sp. ET-KM2-MAG3 | reverse complement strand
GGAATTAAAAATAATCGTATTTTGATAAAATTAGCTTCAACTTGGCAAGGAATTCGTGCAGCAGAACAATTAGAAAAAGATGGTATTAATTGCAATCTAACCTTATTATTTTCAGATCTTTTTCTTTTATTTTTGAATATTTCTCCTGCCAAAGCTTAGTGATCAGAGTCATACCCACATACTTTGCAATATTCATGTTATTATTATTATCTTTATTGGCCACATTGAACCACTTGAGCCATTCCATGTTGACTTTCTTCTTGAAGATTATACTGTTTGGTTCTTGTGATCCACCCAGTACCTTTTCATTTGTTCTGATTGTAATTTTCTAACTTGTCTGAAATTTCTACAGTCTTTCTATGTGTCATTTCTGCTGTAAATTTAAGAAGCATACTAATTTTACACTTGTCTGCATCACCCCCTCTCGTGTCCAGCTGCCCTGAGATCCAGCTGGATTTTCTGGATCAATTTTCTTCCCGTCTTCTTTTCCAGATTTCTCATCACTAGTTGTCTTAAAATCCTGTTTCCGGGCATTTGCATTATGTGAAGTAAATACGAGATTCTTCTCTTCTTCATTGTGCTGATGATCAGGATATTATCTTCATGATCCTGTTGTCTATCTCTTGATACATAATTTCATTAGGGTGGATTCTCCAGACTCTTTCGACCTGATATTTTTTATTTATAAACTTGCTGATGATTCTTCTTTCAATTTTAAGAAGCTGATCAGTCTTTCTTTAAATTTGAATTTGGAACAGAGTTTCACAAGCGTATGCAGCTTCTGGGAAAGTTATGGGTTTGTAGTGTTAAATCTTAGTTTCTATTGACAGGCATTTATTATTTTTAGACCAAGTTAGAAATTGAGCTTTTCATTTTATTAGTTCTATTCTTTCATGTTGCTTTCTCGCTTAAATTATGTTTGATGATTTCTCTAAGATATTGAAATTGTAGAACTACATTAATTTTTTCATCATTTATAAAGACTTTATTTATACTTAGAGGTTTCATGGGCATGATCTCAGTTTTCTTGAAGGATACTTGTAATCCTATTTTTAGGGCAATTTTTTGGAGATTGGTAATCTGGGATCGAACTTCTTTCATGTCGAGGGCTAAAAGAGAAAAATCATCCACAAAACCCAGGCAG
>JBQMRZ010000034.1:0-442 GCA_052174135.1 Arsenophonus sp. ET-KM2-MAG3 | reverse complement strand
AAGGTGATATCATTAATATTGATGTTACTGTTATTAAAAATGGCTTTCATGGTGATACATCAAATAATTAGGTACTAAAGTTAAGCGTAATGGTTCTATTTTTGTTGATGCGCGAGGTATTAATAAATTTTGTGTCGCACAAGTTTGCACATTGTTTACGCCTGACGATTGCAGACTGGCTTTACACCGGTGCCAACAACGGAAAATTTATAACTTGGTTCACTGCATAAGGGCACCGTGAAGTAATCCCTGTAACACACATATTATAACCTTATATACAGTCGTATCTTATAACATTACTTATAAGGTTTTCTCCCGTACTCATTGATCTAGTTACTTAAACCCATGATTAAATGATGTCATTTTGTATATTCAGCTGGTGTAATTCTTTTCAGCGTTCTGCAAGGTTCAGCAAGACACCGTGTAATGTATCATGTCACTA
>JBQMRZ010000033.1:0-510 GCA_052174135.1 Arsenophonus sp. ET-KM2-MAG3 | reverse complement strand
TAATTCAACTAATTCAGCATCTTCCACTTGATCCATTTTATTCAAAAATACTACGATACTAGGAACGCCCACTTGTTTGGCTAATAATATATGTTCACGAGTTTGAGGCATTGGACCATCGACGGCCGAGCAAACGAGAATAGCGCCGTCCATCTGAGCGGCACCAGTTATCATGTTTTTAACATAATCGGAATGACCTGGACAATCAACATGAGGTAATGTCTTTGAGCCGTTTCGTATTCCACATGAGCGGTGGAAATGGTTACTGGAGATCAAGGAAAGGAAATCCTAAGAAAGATTTTGGGTCCCAAATTCTGTAATAATGGACTAATCCCATGTCAAGAATGAAACTCTTTACGAAAAAAACAAAAAATCTCTGACACGATGAGGAAAAGACGAATTGACTTTTATGACCACCTTCTCAGATTAAACCATAACAGACTAACCAAAAAGATCTTTGATTACTTCCACAACAACAAAACCAGACCAAATTGGTTTACTGAAACGGAG
>JBQMRZ010000032.1:0-579 GCA_052174135.1 Arsenophonus sp. ET-KM2-MAG3 | reverse complement strand
TCTGTACCATGACGATCCACTTTACGCCACAAAGTTTTTCCAAAACCAATCGAGAAATGTTCAACATAAATACCACATCGTCTAGCTACCCAGAAATGCCGAGAAGCGTAAAAGAATGATGATGATACATTCTTTTTGTCTCACACTCCCTTCAACGGTGTTACCTATCAAGTACTTAAATAGTTTTTAGTAGAAATGTTTCTATAAGATTTAATTTTTTTCTTAATTTATTAAAGAAATAAAGAAGTTTATCAACTTAATTTATGAAATTAAATTATTAAACTAAATTATTATTCTTGTCACTTTTTATTTCCCCATTTACCATTTTAAATTACATAGTGGAAAGTTTGAGTCGTGACTTAACGTCTTGATCAGTTAGTCATCTGTTCCAGTTGTCTCATTTGTGTTTTTGATCAACCATTGCCACGGTTTTGTAGTCATACATTTGTAATTTTTCTTTTTAACTTTTTTTAAACGTTAATAACCGCTAATAAATATCCATGTTTTGTTACTGTCGCGTCTACTGAAAATTGTTTAACGAAACGGGTCAAGAAGTGTCTCAATGTCTCAGCAGATGAC
>JBQMRZ010000031.1:0-395 GCA_052174135.1 Arsenophonus sp. ET-KM2-MAG3 | reverse complement strand
CTTCAATAACTGGTGTCATTAAAATACCATCGTGAGTACCACAATCATCTTCAGTAACAACTAAATCTTGTGCAACATCAACTAAACGACGAGTCAAAACTCTGATGGATAGAACACTTGTCCAGGAGATATATCATAGAACAGATATTGTGAAGTTTATAAAAGCCAAAAGGAAAATATGGAATAGCGATATAAGGTAGGCTGAAGATTAGAGATTGATTACAAACCTACTGATCCACAATAAAATCGAAAGACATGTGCGAATAGAATCGAAATTCACTCCAAGTGCGAATAGAATGAGTTCGGTGTAATTGATAAAGAAGAAGAGAAGAAGAGGAGGAGAAAGAAGTAAGAGACGATAAAGAGGGAGAGGAGGAGGAGGAAGAAGAAGTAAA
>JBQMRZ010000030.1:0-387 GCA_052174135.1 Arsenophonus sp. ET-KM2-MAG3 | reverse complement strand
CCAATAACAAGGACCATCGCATCAACTTGGCTCTGGTTCCACAACTGCTATGAAGCCACTGAAGCGATGAGTTGTTGGTGTACAGTTGGAATCTTCTCCCTTCAAGATAACCTCGACATTTCTCTACTGCCCATACAGCAGCCAATGCTTCCTTTTCTGCTGTACAGTACTGTTGTTCAGTAGGGGAAAGTTTCCTACTGGCATACTCCACTATACTTCATCCTCCATCTTCAATTTCTTGAAAAAGTATAGCCCTCAATCCTAGATCACTGGCATCCGTCTGTAGACATATAATAAATATTGTTTTACTTCTTCAACTACATTTTTATAGTTTAATGTTTGTTGCATTGTTTTAGGTTGACCTAACATATGCATAATACAAATCGC
>JBQMRZ010000029.1:0-603 GCA_052174135.1 Arsenophonus sp. ET-KM2-MAG3 | reverse complement strand
CTTTTTCTTTCATTTTCATCTTCATCCTTGTATTTTTCTGCATCATGTAACATATTTTCAATTTCAGCTTTAGTGAGACGACCTTTGTCATTACTAATAACAATATTTTTTGCTGTTCCAGTGCTGTTATCTCTAGCAGACACACTTAGAATTCCATTTGCATCAATATCAAAAGTAACTTCAATCTGAGGCACACCCCTAGGAGCTGGTGGTAATCCAGTAAGATCAAACGTTCCAAGAATATTATTATCTTTTGTTAAAGCACGCTCACCTTCAAAAATTTGAATAGTTACACCAGCCTGATTATCAGCATATGTTGTAAATGATTTTTGTTGCTTACATGGGATTCTTGTATTACGCTCAATTATTACGGCCATAACCCCTCCTGCAGTTTCTATTCCTAAAGATAATGGGGCAACATCTACGAGAAGTACATCTCGTATTACAGAGCTTCTATCACCACTTAAAATGGCTGCTTGAACTGCTGCTCCATAAGCTACAGCTTCATCAGGGTTAATTGAAAAATTGAGTTGTTTACCAGAAAAGAAATTCTGAAGTAAGCTTTGAATCTTGGGTACACGTGTTGATCCACCAACTAACACC
>JBQMRZ010000028.1:0-835 GCA_052174135.1 Arsenophonus sp. ET-KM2-MAG3 | reverse complement strand
TATTATTATTAGAGGCAATATACGAGACGTAGTAAAACACATTCTAAATTTCCGCAGCCTGTAATAGACGTATTCATGTTGTTGTTATATCCGGATTCTGAGCGTCTGTTGTGGTTGTCGTACGCATCGACAGTCCCTCTGCTGATAGTCCTGAAATGGACAGGAGTATATAATTTAACACACACATACTTATAATTTAATAATGTTTTAATTTCCCTTCAATTTGGTTTATTTTCCTAGATAGATATTTCGAACGCACGTAGAAATGTATTCTAGGCTAACAGAGAAACCACGGAGAAATCTAATGCAGGCAAAAAAAAAACAATTAATATAACGATATTGAGAACATTTAGGTGCTTTTATAAATCCACATATATAATCTAGAAACACCGGCATAAACGCAGGACACGAATTCAAGGACGTGGTACTTTTTAAAACTTGTACCATATAAGTGTAATATTAAAAATGTATGGGAGTATTAACAAAAGCATAAGCGTATAACCAATAACAAATTGATCGGCGGACAAATACAAACAAACACAAAACACGACGCAATATTCAAAACACTCAACATAGAAAATAAGGTGTATTTAACGCATGACAAAAACAATCAAACAACACAGTGGATGTTCAAACAAAGGCCGTTACATGTAGGCTACTACACGAGAAGCAAAAATGCTGAAAACCGAAGACAACACTCTGTATAGTGTGTGACACATGTATAAAGGAAAATATATACCACTTGAAGTACGTATGGGTAAAGGTAAGGGTAACGTAGAATATTGGGTTGCTTTAATTCAACCAGGTAAAATTCTTTATGAGATGGATGGAATTC
>JBQMRZ010000027.1:0-619283 GCA_052174135.1 Arsenophonus sp. ET-KM2-MAG3 | reverse complement strand
AAAACAATAATAAAAAAAATAAAAAATTATTTAATCTTCCCATTAAGTATATAAATCATCTAGTAACTTAACGATCCATTAATCAAAAAATATAATTTTACTTTTTGTAGAAAAATTAATAATATTATATATCAGTATAAATTTTAATATAAATATTTAAAATTTTAATATTATGAATAATACTATAGTAAATATTAAGTTTAAAGTTAAGAATGATTTATAAAATTTTATAATTAATTTATTAGTTCAATAAAATTATTTTTATTAATCATTAATTGTTAAATAAAATTTATTATAAATTTTATTTGTAATATAATAAAATTATTTAGAAAGATAAATATAATTTAATTGTAATAATATTAGTGCTTTATATTTAAATATTTGAATTATATTTAACGTTATTATATAATTATTAAATTTTAATTTATTTGTTATTAATTTATATAATTAAGTTTTTAATATTTTAATAAGTATTTTGAATAAAAATATAAAATTTGATTTATGTTTTCTTAATATTTGAATGTAAATAATACACAATAAATTTATTTATTTTTAAAGAAAATTATTTAATGGGGTTCTTTAGTTTTTTTTTCGTAATACTACTTGTTAACTTGGTTAGGTCTGGAAGGAAGCAGCCATAGCAAGGAATATATGTTAAGATATGACTAATAGGACCCCCCCTCCATCAAATTGTTAATAACAATAATTATATTAAGTATTAATTGATTAACTTAATATTATTTATTTTTATATTAAGAAATTATTTTTTAAGTAATTTACTTAATTTATAAATAATTATTAACTGTATATAATTATTGATAATAAAAAATAATCATTCATAAACGAAATTATATGAATCACTTTTAATTAAATAAAGTATGAATATTATTCATTGTTTAATCTTAAAAGATAAAATCATAAAAAGATTTTTTATTAAATAAAAAATCTTTTTAACGAACATATTTCCAAACAGATGAAGGAATTTTATCATAAAGTTTATTCATTGTTAATTCTGCTAATCTATGATCTGCGGCAGAATAAAATAATTCAAGCTCACTTTCAGGTAATTCATATTTATTTTTTTCAATTATACGCTCTAATGTTTCAATAGTTTTACATTTTCTTAGGCGCATTAGATAGTCTATTTTAGTCATAATTTCCTTTTTTTTAAATTAAATATATACAATATAAAAATTATTTATTATTTTGTAAAGTTATGTATTTAATTAGTATTAATTATTATTATATAAATATTTAGATAAATTATCATTCGTTTTATAAATTTTAAAATATTTATTAAATTTACATGATAGCTATCAAAATAGCTAATAAAGTAGATCTAAATATTTTTTAATAAAAAAAATTTATATTATTTTAATATTTTAATTTAATATTTTAGTTAAAATCAAAAAAATATTATCAAATATTTTTTTGATTTATTCGAAATAAATTATTATTTAATTTAATCGATAGAATTATTATCAACATTACAAATAATTATAGGTAATAATCAGAAGATTTTAGATATTTTATATTTTTATGAATTTAATTAAATTAAAATAAATAATATTTTGAATATTAGCGTAAAATTATATAAATATAACTTAATATTTTCATAATAAATATTTACATATAATAACAAAAATACTCTAATGAAATAGATTAATAATATAACTATCAGAATAATTCTATAAACTTGTAATCTTTATTTATAAAATTTCATATACTTAAAATAATATAATTAATAATAATAAGCAATAAAGATTGAGTATAAACTATTAGTAATATTATTTAAATAAGTTTAAATCGAATGTTTTAGTAATTAGAATTTATTTTATTAATTTTTTCTATTTAGTAACTCTTTTAAAAATGAATAAAAATAAATGATAATAAGAAATTAGATATGAATAATAAAGTATAATTTTTATAACAAATTTTTAAAGAATTTTTAGTAAATTGCTCCGTTAATAACGCAATTAAATTTTTTTTCTTTTATTTATCGAGATAAAACGCAATATTAAAATATAATTTTTATTAGGATGAAATATTAATAATATATAAGAATAATGATAAGGATAAAATTTAAATAACTGATTACAAATAAAAAGTTATTAATTTTTATGATCATATAGATTATTTTGATTAATAAATTTATAATTAAAAGTATTTATTATATTTGTTTTTTGTGTAATAAAGCTATTTTAAAAAAAATATTTTTTCTTCTATTTTGAAATAGAAAAATAAAATAATTGATAATTTAATACATATGATAAAAATTGCTGTGATATATTTTAACTCTATTGAATGCTAATAAAAGATCTATTTTAACCATATTAAAAATATTTAATTATCTTTAATATTATATATAAAATTTTAGTAACTTTTTTACTGAATATTTAAATACTAATTCTATAATATATAGTAACTTTATAGATAAAAATGTTATAATAGTAGATATACTATTATAATTTTATCAGCTTTTTATAGCTATTGGAAAAAGAATAATCTATAAAAAAACTTATAAGTTTTAGAATTTTATTGTATTCAATTATTATTATATAAGTTAAGATAATGTATAGTTAATATTAATTAATATTCATCATTTTAATAAAATATTTATATTTTTAAAAATTAAAATCATTAAATTTCATAATATATGTAAATATAATTTTTTATTTAAAAGGTTAAAAACAATTATTTTGTTATTGCATTTAAAATAATTTGTATTTTTATGTAATGAAATAATATCTATATATTATTATATAATTTTTTTTGACTATTTTATATTCTATGATACATTTAATTTTATTATAAAAAAATGTAAATATGTCAGCACAATTTTCATATATTTATAATTAAACCAATCTTATAAGTAATGATATTATTATCGCAATGTTTTTATAAATTAAAGTCTTTAATATTTCTTTAATATTTTTAATCAAAACATTTTCTATATTTTTTCAGATTTTTTTTAATTTCTATCATAAAATAAAAATAATGAATATTCATTGTGCTCAATTACAAATTGAAAAATCAATATAATTGATAATCTGATGTTTATTTCAAATAATAAATTGTTTTATTAATCCATAATATTAAATCGTCTTAATATTTTTTATTGGACATTATTTTTATCTATAGAGATCAAGAATTAAGATATGATCAATAGTAAATAATTAAAGCATAAATATAGTTATTTTGTTTTGCGTTATGGCTGATAAATTTTATTATTTATTAATTTTATTTTTAATAAAAATTTTTATCATTAAAATACCAAATAACTTATATTACTGTATAAATTTTAAGTATTTTAAAGTATCTTTAATATCAAAACTTAATCAAATTATAGTTATTATCTATCGTTTAACTAAAAGTTAATCAATAATTCAATCATATGTATTAATCTTACTATCAAATAAATTATTTAATACCTTAAAATATTAAAGATTAATAAAATTTAAATCATTAATATATCTAATAGTACATATTAATGGTCATTTTTTAAAATTTTAGAGATTTTAGTGTCACCTGAGTTTTAGGTTTAATAAATATTAAATCTTTCCAATGATGATAATTTATATTATCAATTAATATTGATATAATAATTATATCAACGACATATGAATTAAACTATATACGTTACAAAAGTTAACTTTAAATTAATTTTCAACTTAAGTTTTAATTTAAAAAAAATAATAACCGTATAAAAGAAAACATTATTTTATTTTTTGAATACTTAATTAGAAGATTGATAATACTAGAACAATTTCTATTTTAGATAAATAAAATAAATTTAAATTCGAACAATAATAATAGATTTTCATTAAAAATAATTTTTATAATAAAGTATTTATAATTATTAAATATTTAATAAATTATTTACAGATTGAATATCAATAAACGTATTTCTATTAAAATCAAATTATGCTTGCTTAGTTTTAGTCTTAATAAGGTAAAAATGATTTATGGATTGTGAAAATAATAATGAAATAGTATTCAATTTTACTCTATTATTATTTTATTGATTTTAATGATAACATTTTAATAATTAATTATTTTTCTAAAGAAAATATTAATATTATTTTAAGCAATTAAAGGTAATTTTTTATAATAACGAAGATAATTTAATTTATTAAATTGAATTATAGACTAATAATTGAGTTATTTGTTTAATGAATTTAAGTTATATTTTCAAATAAAATCGTTTTTAATTCTAACGATATTTATTAAGAATATTAAATATTCTAAGCGATATACCTTTTATTTTTTATTGATCAATATAATTTATACATAAAATGGTAATTTTGACTTTTAATAAAGTGTTTTTAATATTTATTTATATTATTTTATTTAATATTTTTGTTTTTCTACGCCGATAATCTCTTTTTTTATATATAAATGAGAGATTGATAAAATCTCATTAATTTTTTAGATAATATACCTAATTTCTGTTTTTATTTTATAAATAAATATAATTGATATTTATATAATATTTATTTTTTAATCATTGATTATTATAATCACGTGACGTTTATATTTTAAACATTCAAGTAAAATTTTATAGAGATCGATAGTTTTTTCTTTTTTTTGTGTATTGACTTTCTTGTTTTCGTAAAGTTTGTGTTGAAAATTCTCGAGTTATACCCTCAATTTGAGAAATAATTTTTTTTGATAAAAAAGTAACTTGTTCTGGATGTGAATGAATAACCGCATTTTTTAATTGACTAAAATGTTGTTTAATTTCAAACAAACATTCACTTAATTGATGACTTTTTCGATTAAATAATTTTTTATCAAAACGTGATGTTATAAAAGAAGAATATGCAATAGGTTCTATTTGTTCTGCAAGTGTTTCAATTTGTTCTTCGAGTAAGTTTAGTAACTTTTGTATTTTCATCTATTTAAGCTAAAATAATAAAAAATATCTTATTTTTATTTTATAAATTAAAGTAAATATATAGTTTATTGAGCTAAATTTTTTATATTTTATAAAATACTTATAAATTATAGTATATAATTATTTATCTTTAAAAATAAATATAAATTATTAATAAATGAATGGAATCTATAAAATAATACTGAAATAACTCTGAATTATTTGGATACTAAATATATATTTCATAATATAATAACATTATTATACTGAATAATTTTATTAATTGTAATATTATTACTTAGATTTATTTCTTGAATATTATAAAAATAAAGATATAATTAAAATTATTAATATTAAATTTAAAGAATTAATATTTTTTAACATTAATTATCTTTAAAAGTATTTAAAAACGAATTGTTATTAACACTTTTATTAAAAATAAAATTTCAAATATAGTATGAATAAAATAGAAATCTATTAAAACAATATTTTAATCAAAAGCTATAAATTAATTTTTTGTTGAGTTATTTTACTAACTATATGTGGAATATTTAAAACAATAATTATATTTGTCTATTAATTAGTAGATAAAATGTTATTTATTTTATTTATATGCTATTTATTTTAGTTAAATTAAATCGAATTTTTAAAAATAAAAAATTATTTTTATTTAATTTTAATAGTATTAATAAAAATAATTTTCTAGTTAAATATTTGATATTAATTAAATAGATTTATTTTATGATAATATAATAAATAATTAATTATATAATTTCTTGATAAAAATTATGAACTACCAAGTACTTGCTCGTAAATGGCGACCACAAACATTTACCGATGTTGTTGGGCAACAACATGTTTTGCTTGCCATGACAAATAGCTTGGAACAACAGCGTCTTCATCATGCCTATTTATTTTCTGGTACTCGCGGAATTGGAAAAACAACTATCGCGCGATTATTTGCGAAAGGACTTAATTGTGAAATAGGAATAAGCAAAAATCCTTGTGGTAAATGTGTTAATTGTCTTGAAATAACACAATGTCGATTTATTGATTTAATTGAAATTGATGCGGCTTCACATACTAAAGTTGAAGATACTCGTGAATTATTGGATAATGTTCAATATGCACCAGCACAAGGTAGATTTAAAGTCTATTTAATTGATGAAGTTCACATGCTTTCTCGTCATAGCCTCAATGCTTTACTCAAAACGTTGGAAGAACCACCAAAACATGTAAAGTTTTTATTAGCAACAACAGATCCACAGAAATTACCAATAACAGTTTTATCACGATGTCTTCAATTTCATTTAAGAGTATTAGATATTAACCAAATTAGCTATCAACTTAAGCGTATTTTAGATACTGAACAAATATCAAGTGATCAAGATGCAAGACAATTAATAGCTAAAGCTGCAGAAGGTAGTTTACGTGATGCATTAAGTTTAACCGATCAAGCTATTGCTATGGGGCAAGGTAAAGTATCAGTAAATTTAGTTAAACAAATGTTAGGAACATTGGATGATGAAAAGCCATTAGCAATTATTGAAGCAATCGTACATGCTGATGCTAAAAAAATGATGGCTTTAATAGAAGATATTGCTTTGTTTGGTGGTGATTGGGAGAATGTATTAATTAAGATATTATCTTTACTTCATCGTATTGCGATGATCCAGCTTTTATCTACTGAAATCAAAGGAACTATATCTCAAATAGAAAAGCGTTTACATTTACTTGCACACCTAATTATACCAACAGATTTACAACTTTATTATCAAATTTTATTAGTTGGACGTAAAGAACTTCCTTATGCTCCAGAAAGAAGAATGGGAGTTGAAATGACATTATTACGTGCATTAACGTTTTGTCCTAAATCTATTAACAACATTAAAATTTCATTAATTGGATCGCAAAATATTACAGAAAAAGCAACTATAACTAACGATATTGATACCCATAACGGTATTTCAATTAATTTAAAAGATAAAAAAAATCATTAATAATACAATCATTTTTTCAAGTAAAAATTTAAATTAATAAAACAACATCATAAATGTTGCAAAATATAGCTAAATGATGGTTAAGTAATAGCTTTGCTAAAATCCTTAAATAGTATCAATAAAGATAAAACATTAACAATGATCTTAATGCTGGTATCATGCTATCTGTTATTTTAGGAAGGTATAAATAATTTATTTTAATAATTCTAATATATTGATAAAACTAAATAAAATTAAAAATATAATATTATTTAGTAATAAAATAAAATATGTTTTAAATATAAAAAAATTAATAAGAAGAATAATTGAAAATTTTAAGTAAAAATTTAAATATGAGAGAATGTTGAACTTATCAATTAAATTATATTTAAACATAAAAATTAAGCGTTTAGTTAACTGAAATTTTAAGTTAAAATATCAGAATTAATAGAACGATTTAAAATGGATATATACAAGGAGTTAATAGATGAAATCAAAATTTATTGATATTTACAGTCAATAAAATAGCATTTAAATACTGAGGATACGTATAAAGCATTAACAAAAACCTTTTCTGAATTATATGACAAGCTCATAAAATTAATCATTATTAAAATGATATTCCTTACGTAAAATATTATTAAAATGGCGGTAAATAATTTATTGAAAAATTAGCTTAGGTTAGTCAAATCCATTTTATAAATAAAAAAATTCAGACTTTTTTATATATATTGTTAATGCGCAGTTAGATTAAAGAAAATATTCAATCTATCTACCTGAATACATATCTTTAAGTATAATGTTGTAATCTTAAAATATGTTTTTTGCAATAGAGAAAAAAAGAGAGAATATTATGTTTGGTAAAAATGGATTAGATAATCTGATGAAACAAGCTCAAAAAATGCAAGAAAAAATGCATAAAGTACAAGAAGAAATTGCTAATATAGAAGTTATTGGTGAATCTGGTGCTGGTCTTATTAAGGTAACCGTTAATGGTGCACATAATTGCCGTAGAATTGAAATCGATTCTAGTTTAATAGGAGATGATAAAGATATGTTAGAGGATCTTATTTCAGCTGCATTCAATGATGCTGCACGTCGTATAGTAAAAGCGCAAAAAGAAAAAATGGCTAATGTATCTAATGGTATGGAATTACTTTCAGGTTTTAAGATGCCATTTTAATATTAACTAGTCTCTTCTTGATTTTTAATAAAAACAATTAATTATTTATCTAATTTAAGAAATTAATAATTAGTGAAAAAATGTATTTTTTCTTCTATAAAAGGATTATAGAAATAGATATGTATTTATTTTTTATTGATGCGTGCAATTTAAGAAACATATTTTTATTAAGAACATTGAATCTTTACTGAAATCACTATTTTTATTTGTACTAATTTTTGAAATATCAATAAATTTGTTAAATATATCTTTTTTATGAAAATCTAGAAAATTTTCCATTTTAAATAAAAAAATAATTTTTATAGATGTTATCTATTTTTATAGATAACTCTTTTCATTAAATAAGATCTAAAATAAAAAATATTTTTTCAAATTTAAAGTAGCTGATAAATCAGCAATTAAAACACTAAAAACAATGAACTTTACTAGAAATTCAATAACTGAAAAATTATTAATAAAAACTACTTATATTCATATTATATTTATTCAATAATGTACTATAATTTAGTTTTATTTCTCATATTATTTTTTATTTAGTGATACGTTAAAATAATTTATAAATAATTTTATTAAATTTAATAATTGAAAACTTAAAGATTAATTATTTATAACCTAATATATTAATATTATAAATCAAATATAAATAAATATTATTCAAAAGTTAAAAAAAATTATTTATTTTATAAAAATTTAATTTTATTAATTGATATCAATTATTTTTCTTTAGGTGGAAGAAAACTTGAAATTTTTAATTTATACCCCCATTTTGATTTAATAATCATTCAATCTAATTAAAACTTTTATAAAATTGAGGTTATTTAATGAGTATGAAAAGACAAGAAACTCGTGGATTCCAATCAGAAGTAAAGCAGCTATTGCAACTTATGATTCATTCTCTTTATTCTAATAAAGAAATTTTTTTACGCGAGCTTATTTCAAATGCATCTGATGCAATAAATAAATTACGCTTTAGAGCGCTTTCACAACCTGATCTTTATGAAAATGATGTTAATTTAAGAGTTAGAATTTCTTTTGATAAAGATAAAAAAAATTTAATAATTAGTGATAATGGCATTGGTATGACGCGTGAAGAAATTATTGATAATTTAGGTACTATTGCTAAATCTGGTACAAAAGCTTTTTTTCAGTCTTTTAATGATAAACAAACAAAAGATAATCCATTAATCGGACAGTTTGGTGTTGGTTTTTATTCAGTTTTTATTGTTGCAAATAAAGTGACAGTGCGTACTCGCGCAGCTGGAATAAATATTGATAAAGGAGTTTTTTGGCAATCCAAAGATGAAGGTGAATATATTATAGCAGATATTGAAAAAATAACACGAGGCACTGAAATTACTTTGCATTTACGTGAAGACCAAACGGAATTTTTAGATAATCAACGTTTACAAACAATAATCAATAAATATTCAGATCATATTGAACTGCCAGTAGAAATTGAAGTAAAAAATGAAAAAGATAATAGTGTTATATGGGAAAAAGTTAATAAAGCTCAAGCATTATGGACGCGTAAAAAAAATGATATTTCTACCGAAGAATATAAAGAATTTTACAAACATATTTTCAATGATTACGAGGATCCATTAATATGGAGCCATAATTTTGTAGAGGGTAAGCAAGAATATACTACCTTACTTTATATACCGAAAAAAGCGCCTTTTGATTTATGGAATCGCGATAAAAAACATGGTTTAAAACTTTATCTTCATCGTGTTTTTATAATGGATGAAGCAGAACAATTTATACCAAATTACTTACGTTTTATTCGTGGGTTAGTTGATTCTAATGATTTACCATTAAATATTTCTCGAGAAATATTACAAAATAATGATGTTATTAGTAGTTTACGTAGTGCATTAACAAAGCGTATATTACAGATGTTAAGAAAATTAGATAAAAGTAAACCTGAACTTTATCAACAGTTTTGGAAAGAATTTGGATTAGTGTTTAAAGAAGGTCCTGCAGAAGATATGATTAATAAAGAAGCTATTATTAAATTATTACGTTTTGCATCAACCCATAATGATAGCAATTTACAAAATGTTTCTTTAGAAGATTATGTTAGCAGAATGACTGAAAAAGGACAAGAAAAAATTTATTATATTACTGCAGATAGTTATGCTGCTGCAAAAAATAGTCCGCATTTAGAATTATTTCGTAAAAAGGGAATTGAAATTTTATTATTATTTGATCGAATTGATGAGTGGATGATGAATTATTTATCAGAATTTGAAGGTAAATCTTTTCAATCTGTCAGTAAGACAGATGAATCATTAGAAAAATTTGTTGATAAAGATAAAAAAGAACAAGAAAAGACAGATAAAAAATTGGATCCCTTCCTTGAAAAAATAAAAAAAATATTGGGCGATCGAGTAAAAGAAGTAAAATTGACACATCGTTTAACGGATACACCAGCAATCGTAACGACAGATATTAATGATATGGGAACTCAAATGGCAAAACTTTTTGCTGCTGTTGGTCAATCAGCGCCAAAAGTAAAATATAATTTTGAACTTAATCCTGAGCATTTATTAGTTAAAAAAATAATGGAACTTGAAAATCATAATTTATTTTCCGATTGGATAGAAGTATTATTGGATCAAGCATTGTTTACTGAACAAGGTAATTTAGAGGATCCTAATCAATTTATTCGTCGTATTAATAAATTATTTTTAACCTTAAATTCATTTAATTAACATTACTTTTGAATTAAATGAATTTAATTACTTAATAATTATCTGTTTTATTGAGCTATATATGCGTATATATAATAAGATAGCTTTTTTAAAATCATAAAAAATGAAATGGTAGGGAGTTTTTTAACGTATGCGTATTATTCTATTCGGTGCGCCTGGCGCAGGAAAGGGAACTCTAGCGCAATTTATTATGCAAAAATATGGTATTCCACAAATTTCTACAGGTGATATGTTGCGTACTAAAATAAAAGAATGTACGGAATGGAGCATAAAAGTAAAAGAATTAATGGATACCGGTAAACTTGTTACTGATGAGTTAGTTATTATTTTAGTTAAAGAACGTATTATACATGATGACTGTCAAAATGGTTTTTTATTAGATGGATTTCCACGCACTATTTCACAAATAAATATAATGGAAAATACGAATATTTCAGTAGATTATATATTAGAATTTTATGTACCTGATGAAATTGTTATTGAACGTATTGTTGGTCGTCGAGTTCACATACCTTCTGGTCGTGTTTATCATATTAAATTTAATCCGCCAAAAATAGAAAATACAGATGATATTACAGGTGAAAAATTAAATATTCGTAAAGATGATCAAGAAGAAATTATCCGTAAGCGATTAGTTGAATATCATAATTTAACAAAACCTTTAATTGATTATTATCGCAAAAGAGCTACCGCTTCTCATACTAAATATTTTAAATTAGATGGAAGCCGTAAAGTTAATGAAGTGACTAAAGAGTTAAGTAAAATTTTAGGTTAATTATTAGTTGATAAAATCAACATTGAATTTTGATAATTATATTTATATCTGATTTATAAATATAAAAATTTTTGATAAATTATAGTAATATAATAAATATTTATCTTTAATAAAATAAAGAAATTGAGATGATCATTAAGAAATATGGTATTTTATTGGTTAATATGGGAAGTCCAAATGCACCAACAATAAAAGCAGTAAAACGTTTTTTAGAAGAATTTCTTAGTGATACTAGAGTTATTGATATTCAGAAAATAATTTGGAAACCATTATTACATTTAGTAATTTTACCATTACGCTCTATTAAAATGGCTAAATTATATCGATCAATTTGGACAAAAAATGGTTCTCCATTATTAAATTACAGTTTAGAGCAACAGACTGCCTTAGCAAAAAAATTACCAAATATTCCTATAGAATTTGGAATGAATTATGGTTCACCTTCTATTTCAGAAGCAATAGATAGACTTTTAAATCAAAAGATTGAAAATCTCATTGTATTACCATTATATCCACAATATTCTTATTCAACTACAGCTGTAGTTTTTTATACCATTAGTGAAATATTGAAAAAATATCGGACAATACCTGGACTTCATTTTATTCGCAGTTATGCTAATCATCCTTATTATATTAATGCATTAAAAAAAACAATTGAGTTAAGTTTTGAACGATATGGTAAACCTGATCGATTATTAATTTCTTATCACGGTCTTCCCAAGCGTTATGCAGAAAAAGGTGATATTTATCCATTAGAATGCGCATTAACAACACGTTTAATTAGTGAATTAATTGATTTTCCTGCTCATAAGATAATTATGACTTATCAGTCACGTTTTGGTTGCGAACTTTGGCTTAAACCTTATACAGATGTTACCTTAAAAAACTTAGCAAAAAAGGGAATTAAATATGTTCAATTATTATGTCCAGGTTTTTCTGTGGACTGTTTGGAAACTCTAGAGGAAATTAACATACAAAATAAAAAATTATTTTTTACTTCTGGTGGAGAAAAATATCATTATATACCTGCTCTTAATTCTTCAGATAATCATATTATTTTAATGATTGAATTAGTTAAATATTTTATTATGTAGTATATTTATTTTATTAAATTTAAGTAAATAATTATTATATTTTATTAATATTAATGATTATTTAAGTTTTATTTTATTTAAAATTAAAAGTTATTTTTAATTGTTAAATTATTTAATATTAATTTTAATTTATTATTATAGTTATTTATTTTTAAATAAATTTAACTCCTATCTATAATGTATATACTTGAAATAATGATTTTAATAATTTTATAAATTAATTAAAAACGATATATATGGAAAATATATTAATATTAAATAAATTTATGAAAATTTATTAACGCTTATAGTTATCATTTGTTACATGGGGATTTTTAAAAAAAATAGATTTACCTTAAATAGTTATTTAGATTTATAGATTTTAATTTTTTAAAGAGAAAATAAACCTATTATACCACAAATTAATTAACTAAAAGTAAAAATAATTTGTAATATATATTTATATTATTTATAATATAAATATATATAATGGTGATTAATAAAAATAATAATTTTTCTTTTAATTATCATTATTAAAATACGCAGTATTTATTTTTTAGTTAAACAGATCAATATATTATTTATTTTTAACATATATATAATATCAAATTGACATCTTTTAAAAACAACACAAATTAGAATACAAGTTTAATATTTGTATAATTTATTATAAGTATTGAATCTTATTGTATAAAATTACATATCAATTATTGGTAATTTTTATCTAATTTGTTTTAAATTAACCTGTTATTTTATATTTAAAAATTTTAGCTAAAATTAAATTTTATAAAAATAATGATTAGTTATTATTAAATTTTAATTTTTAAAAAATATCAAAATAACTAAAAAATTTTATATATAAAATTTTTTAGTTATAGCTATAAATAATCTTAACTTGTTGTTAGGCGCATATTTACATGAATAAATATAAATTTATTATTTATTATAATAATAAATTTTTTCTATATTTCTATTTATTATACTAAATGATAAATAGTTATTAAAGACAATTTTGATTGTATAATTTAATTAAATAAAAAAAATCATATTTATATTAATAAAATAAATAAAAGTTTTATTTTTTATTAAACTTCACTAACTTAACTAAATACATTTATTTGATTATTAAAGATACTTATAAATTTAATTTTATAAAAAACTAATAAAATTAATTTTATTTATAATAAATTTTTAATACTAAGATAAGTAATACTACATATAATTGTTTTTTTGTTTATTGGCGACAGATATATATTAATTGTTATATATCTAATGGCCAATTATAAATAAAATTTATTTTAAAATATTAAAAATAATATTATTAATTCTAATATTATTTATGTCAGTTTAAATAATTAATTTCATGAAAATAATATAAGTAATTAAATATATTTAAAAGTATTATTTTTTAATCTATAAATTTTTTAACATTATATTTGTTAATAGTATTACTTATCAAGTAATTGTATTTAGTATTCATTATTTATGATGAGAAGTTTTTCCTAAAAGTAAATAGTTAGAAGTATATTATTATTAATAAATAAAATAATCATTTTTTAAAATTTAAATTATATCATAGTTTTAACGATTGTATATTTAGCGATAAAGATATAATCTTGATTGTGTTTATAAATATATTCAATTTTATTGAAATAATAGATTTAAACGATAATTTGATATTTAAATATAATGATGTAATTTTTTAATAATTTTAATTTTATGGGTATATTAATAATAGTATTATTTAAGTCTAATTTATTAGATTTAATTTTATGAGAGTTTTATTTATATTTATTCAATTAGTACATAAAAGTATTTTTATAATTTTTAAAATCAAATAATATATATTTTTAATGATGAGAACTATTATATATTTTAATTAAAAAAACAAAAATTTTTGATCAATAATTATATTGATACAATAATAATTAATTATCTTAATTTTAATTTTTTTTTATTTTTAAATTATTATAAATAGAATGTCATTAGATAAAATTATATTTTTTTTATTAATTTTTGACCATTAAAATACATTAGATATTATTTTACGTTAATTTATAACGATAAAAATCATCGATTTATGTTAAAAATTATTAAAATAATTAAAGCGCACAATAATTCTAAAAAATAATTTTATTAAAAGTAATATGGTAAATAGTTTATAGATAGTAATAATCTATAAAATTATTTATATATTTAATTAATACTCTATAAAAATAATTAATTCCAATAAAATATTAGCTCATTCAAAAGATAGATATGATATTAAAATTTTTTATTAAGTGTCAGATCTAAGTCATCACTTTTCATTAATTATTTTTTTGTTTATATATTTACTATAAATGATAATAATGATGATATTTTTAATATATTGTAAATAGAGAATAAATTACTGATTAGTTATCTATGATAAATGAAAGTAATAAATTTTATTTATTACTATACTTAATCATTAACTAAATTAGTTTATTAAACTGATAATTATAAATCAAATGTTATTAAATTAAAATTTAACACTCAATAAAATTAAATTATTGCCAGTTATATTTTTAATACTAGACATTAAATTCCATACTATAAAAATAATTTATCTATAATAATACTAATTAATTGATCTTTGATAAAATCTCTTTAATTAAAGAATAATTATCATTTTTTAAAATTTATCAATAATGTTAATATTTTTTGTTCATTAAATTAATTAAAAAATATGAATTTTTATTAATTTAAATTTATCTATCATAAATATGCAAATTTTATTAAAAATTAATGTGTTCATTTTTTAAAATTTATTAAAAACTTTATTAATTTACCAAGCAAAATTACTATATATTCAAGTAAATATAATGTTAATAATAATTTAATTTTTCTATTATTAAACAGAATTCATTTGTATTGGTGATTATAGTAAGTATAATGATCTTGATAATTATTATCAAATTAATTTAATTGAAATAATAAGTAAAATGGTTAAATTTTTTTTTAATTATTTTATTATAAAATTCAATATTTTTTGGTTAGAAACTATTTAGCGTTATTTAATATAAAAATATTTAATTTCATTAAAAAATATTATTTCTTTTATAGTTTTAATATTAATAAAAATTAATATTTTAATAAATAAAATGGTGAATAAGTAAATTAATTTATATAAAAAAATAATATATATAACAAGTATATAAGATTAAACATATATTATTATGTTGATATTCTAACTATAGAATTAAACGTCTATTGAATAGAAGTAGAAGCAGTAATAGAATAAAATACTAATTTAATTCATAATATAGTTATTTTTTATTTTAAGATAATTTATTTTCTTCTTATTGAAAAATGTGTTAATTTTTTATTTAACCATATAATGCTGTCATTATATTCATTAGGAAGTAATTTTTGTATTATATTTAACGAGTCACTTAAAGACTGGCAATTATTACTACATAAATTTAGATGCCCTACTTTTCGTTTTAATCGGACGTCTTTCTCATACCAGTGAAAATGAACTAAAGGTAATGACAGCCATGCAGGATTTAGTGTTATACCTATCAAATTCATCATAACTGATATAGTTTCTGTATTAGGAGTAGGGATTGGTAGATTTAAAATAGCTCGTAAATGAAGTTCAAACTGACTAATAGAAGCACCATTTTGTGTCCAATGACCACTATTATGAACACGTGGTGATAATTCATTGATTAATATTTTATTATTTAAAATAAAACATTCCATAGCCATTACGCCTATATAATTTAATGTTTTCATAATAGTTGAAAGCATTAATTCTGCCTGCATTTGCATTTTTTTATCTGGATTAGGAAAAACAATACTTGCTCGTAACATAAATTTTTGATGAAAATTATATGTTATCGGATAAAAAACGCACTCACCATTTATATTACGTGCCCCGATAAGCGAAATTTCTCCTGAAAAATTAATTATTTTTTCAACAATAGCTTGGCCATAAATCTCAATTGGTAATGTTGATATATTATCAGGTGTAATATACCATTGCCAACGACCATCATAGCCACCAATTCGAGATTTAACGATAACAAGATCACCTAGCTCGGTAAATAATTGTGGCCATTGAGCTTGATTACTAAGGGGTTTCCAAAAAACAGTTGTTAACGATAAAGAATTTATCAATCTTTTTTGTAGCAATCTATCAGTTAGTTTCGGGAAAAGATTACGATTAATAAAATTAGGATGACAAGTTAATTTACATGTAAGTGAAGTTTTTGGCCAGTGCTCAATTTCAGTTGTTACAATGCTACTTTCATAATGAATACTCTCTAATAATTTATCATTATCAATACTAATCGGATGAACAGTAATTCCTAATGGCTCTCCTGCTTGACGTAACATACGACTTAACTGTCCATTACCAAGAACAATAATTGTCTTCATTTAATTTCCCTAGGATCCGGATTATTTAAGACATCATTAGTTTTTTTTAAACGCCAACTCAATAAATATTGATAAAGCTTATTATCTGTGTTGGCAAGAAATTGTGCTGCCAATAATGCCGCATTTTCCGCTCCAACTTTACCAATTGAAAAAGTAGCTACAGGAATACCTTTTGGCATTTGAATAATCGAATAAAGACTATCAATGCCATTAAATATCTCTGTTACAACAGGAACACCAAAAACAGAAACTAACGTTTTTGCTGCTAACATACCGGGTAAATGCGCCGCTCCACCCGCACCGGCAATAATAACGTGAAATCCTTTTTCTTTTGCTTGTTCAGCAAACATAAAGAGTTTATCTGGCGTTCGATGAGCAGAAATAATTTCTACATGATAAGATATTGCTAATTCATAAAGTATATCTGCAGCATATTTCATTGTATCCCAGTCGCTCTTTGAACCCATTACTATAGCAATTTTTGGTTGGCTAGAATTTAACGTTTTTTTTACATCAAACTTAGCGATCATTAATTTATTTCTCCTAAATTTTAATTATTTATTTATTTTGAACTAAATAAAATTATATCATGTCTAATAAGGAAGGAAAATATTTACTTAATTTTATCTCATAATTAAGTTGAAATAATAAAATATTAATAAAAAGGAAAATGAATAAGCTCAATAGTTTGAGGTGTTATTTTAATAACTGATCCGTTTTGATGCCAATCGCCAAGTACCACTCTATATAATATTCTAGTGTCAATATTAATTTTATGGATAGCAGATTGATGTGTATGGCCATGAATCATTAAATCGACTTGATATTTTCGAAATTTATTAATTACTGTTTGTTTATTGACATCCCTGAAGTATTTTAAATTAAACTGAGCTCTAGATTGGCTGTTTTTACGTATTTTTTTAAGAATAAAATAGCGAATAGATAATGGAAGTAATAAGAATAATTTTTGTAAATAGCGATTACATACTCGTTTTCGATAACGTTGATAGGAAATGTTATCAGTGCAAAGTGTATCGCCATGTAATATAAGAATAGTATATCCATGCAATGTTAATACTTTTTCTTCTGACAATAAGGTCAAACCACTTTCTTTAGCAAATTTTTTATTTATTAAAAAATCACGGTTACCATGAATAAAATAACAAAGTACACCTTTATTTTGCAGTTCTTTAAGTTTTTTTGCTATAGTTTTGTGTAATGAGTTTTGATAATCATCACCAATCCAATAATCAAAAAAATCACCTAAAATATATAGTGCTTTAGCGTGACTCGCTTGTTCAGATAAAAAATGTAAAAAACCAATTGTGATAATTGGCTCTTTTTCATTTAAATGTAAGTCAGCAATAAATAAAATTGCCATAGTTTATCATTATTTATTAATCATTATATATTTAATGATAACATTTTAACTGATAAATTTTATATATGTTACTTTAGTTCATTTTTTTTTAAATTTTACTAAAAAACTCTATTAACTACTTTAATAAAACAAAATGACTCAGAAATTATTTTTTATTCTGAACAATAAAATTTTGAAATTTAATATATGTTATTTAATAAAGAATTTTTATTACTAATTATAGATTATTACTTCTAATTATTGTAAATGTATCGTAATTATCTTTAATTTGTTATTTATTTTAATTGGATCATGATTTTTTATTTATTAAAAATTTAAAAGCATTTCTTTAAATTACAAGATTTTTAATGGTATTTTAAAAAAATATTATTATAAAATTTATTAAAATGATATTTTAATAAATTTTATAATAATTATCAGTTTTTCATCATAAATTTTTATGATAATATTTTTAATAAATTAATTTAAAAATTAAAAAAGTAATTAATTTATATAAACCAATTACTTAATTTTATATCATTATAATTCTTTATATTTATAGAGTATTAGAAATTTTCTGTACTCTATATTTATATAATTCAAAATATAAAACTTCTATTAATAATGCTTATTTTTAATAATACCATTTTTGTAATGTTGTGATCAACATCATATATTTATTGCATGTATTGCTAATGATGGAAAAGTCTCATGTTAAAAATTTATAATACATTAAGCCGTCAAAAAAAAGAGTTTAAACCAATTAATTCAGATAAAATTGGTATGTATGTATGTGGTGTCACCATTTATGATTTATGTCATATTGGACATGGTAGAACTTTTGTTGTTTTTGATGTAATTAGCCGTTATTTACGTTATCTTGGTTACAATTTGATTTATGTACGGAATATTACTGATGTTGATGATAAGATTATTAAACGGGCAGCTGAAAATGGTAAAACATGTGATACTTTAACATCAGAAATGTTATTTGAAATGTATAAAGATTTTGATTCCTTAAATATTTTGCGCCCTGATTTTGAACCAAGAGTAACATGTTATATTAAAGAAATTATTGATTTAATTAAGCGATTAATTAAGCGTGGGAATGCTTACATTGCTGATAATGGTGATATTATGTTTGCTATTAATAGTTATCCTAATTATGGTTCATTATCTCGTCAAAATTTTGAGCAATTAGAAGCTGGTGCGCGAGTTAAAGTACCTGATGCCAAACTTAATCCGTTAGATTTTGTGTTATGGAAAATGTCTAAACAAAATGAGCCTAGTTGGTCTTCTCCTTGGGGGGAAGGGCGACCTGGTTGGCATATTGAGTGTTCTGCTATGAATGGTAAGGAGCTAGGTAAATATTTTGATATTCATGGTGGAGGAATAGATTTAATATTTCCCCATCATGAAAATGAAATAGCGCAATCAACCTGTGCTAATAATGATGAATCATATGTAAATTATTGGATACATACTGGAATGGTTATGATTAATCAAAAGAAAATGTCAAAATCATTAAATAATTTTTTTACTATTCGTGATGTATTAACAAATCATGATGCTGAAACTATGCGTTATTTTTTATTATCGGGACTTTATCGTAGCCAATTAAATTATACTGAAGAAAACTTAAAACAAGCTCGTAAAGCACTTGAACATCTTTATATTGCTTTACGAGATACTAATAATGATAATATTGAATTTATTGAAAATAAAACATTTAAATTGCGCTTTATGGCAGCAATGAACGATGATTTTAATACCCCTAAAGCATATTCAGTTTTATTTGATCTGGCAACAAAAATTAATCAATTAAAAGCAAATAATAACATGAGAATGGCAAATAGTTTTTCGTTACAATTACGTCAACTTGGGAATATATTAGGATTTTTAACTAAAAATCCAGAAAAATTTTTACAAAATCGAACAAAAATTTCTCATAAATCTGAAATGGAAAAAATTGAGAAATTAATTAAACAACGTAATGATGCTCGCAAAAATAAATTATGGGAACAAGCAGATCTATTGCGCCATGAACTCACTAAAATGAATATTTTATTAGAAGATGGTCCAAAGGGGACAATATGGTATTGTAAATAAAAAAAAAATAACATTAAATTTCACTCTATAATCTATATATTTTTTTATATATCTTTTGATAAATTTAATTTTCTTTGTATAACAAAGAGTTTTCATAATAAGAAGAATTTTATTTTTAAAAAAAAGTTAAGTAAAATGTTTTATTATTTATATTGATGGATATCAATTAACAATAAATATTAATATAATTAATTATTAAAATTGGAATAGTAATAGTTAAGTAGAGAATACTTCTCTATTATATTATTCATTTTTAATAAATCCACAAATCAAATAAACTATGGCAATAAATTTCATAAAGATATTATTAAAATAATAAATTATTGAAGATAAAATAATATAAATTTTATAAATAAAAATCAAATAATCGATTTTATTATTTTAATTATTAACTTATCATTGATAATGAATGATAAGTTGAATTATTATATTTTTTTAATCTAATTAATATTTTTTATATTGAGTTAAATTTGTTAAAATTGTAATTTTAAGATTAAATATGATAGCATTTTATAAAAATTAAGTTTTTTAATAATTTATTAATAATGTAAAATTATAATAGTTGAAATTTTAATCTTTTATTCATTTTTTAAATAATAATTATTTTAGTTTTATTCATTGATGGTTATTATATAATATTTAATATGTTTTTTTTAAAATTAATTTTTTATTTAAATAAATAAATGATTTTTATTTATCAATTTATTTTTTTATTTTTTTAAATATTTTATAAACTTTTAATGCGATATACGCTAAAACATTTATTTTTTAAAAAGTTTGTTAATATTATACAATAATAATTAATTATTTATAATAATTACAAATATCTTAGTAGATTTAAATTAAATGAAAATCATTCAAATTTCAATATTAAAATACATAAATAAATATTAGTGATATTATAATTTATTAGAAAATATTAAATAATTAAAAATTATTTAAATTAATTGTTTTTTGTATTAAGAATTACCTTTTATGAAATAAAAACTCATTTTCTAATTGAAAAGGTTATAAAATTATCAGTAATCTTTTAAATCTAAAGAATATAATCTGTTTTTTTATCTTAAGTAAAGGATAAAAATCAGAAAATTTTTTAATAAAAATACATATTAAAAAATAAATTAAATTAGTTTAATTAGAAGAAATTGATTGAGATAAAAAGTCTTTTTTTTAAAATTCATCAAAATAATAACTCAATGCAATGTTTTTAAGTTTCATTTTTATTAAGAATCAAAAATTTTAAAAACAATTAATATATAAGTATTAAATGTTAATTAATTAAAAGTCATAAAAGTTGTATATAGAATAAATTAAATATTAAGAATTACTTATTAAAATTTGAAAATTATACTTAAAATACTTTTTTTGATAAAAATAATTAATTTATTAAAAAAAATAATCTGAAACTCAATAAAAAAGTTTTAAGAATTAAAATAAAAAAAACTTAATAAATATAGAATTTAATTTGAATTTATATTAAAACTATTTAATTTTAACTTCTTTATAAATTACATGTTTACGAATAACCGGGTCAAATTTTTTTATTTCTAATTTTTCAGGCATAGTACGTTTGTTTTTTGTTGTAGTATAAAAGTGACCTGTATTTTTAGAAGAAACTAACTTAATTTTTTCTCGAATATTTTTGGTCATTTTAATTCCTTATTTTTAAAATTTATAACTAACGAATACGAAGTTCTGAAAAAATTGCTTCGATTCCTTTTTTATCAATTATACGTATACCTTTTGCCGATACACGAAGTCTTATGAAACGTTTTTTAGATTCGACCCAAAAACGATGAGAATGAAGATTTGGCAGAAAACGACGTTTAGTTGCATTCATTGCATGCGACCGATTATTACCACTTATAGATCGTTTACCAGTAATTTGGCAGACTCGTGACATATCTTTTCTCTAGATATTTGATTAATTAATCATTATATTAGAAATAATTACTTTGTCAAATATTAATTTTATTAATTTTATTTATCTCAATAAATTTATTTAATTTTAATAAAATTTGATTTCATTAAAACTTACTAAAATAATATCTATTGTAGAATTGTGATATTAAAAATACACTAAGTTAAATTAAATAAATAAAAAAAATACCTTTATAAGTAACATTAAAATAATTAAGAAACTTTATGCATTTAAAATAAAAATACTAATTATTTCATTTATAATATTTTTTCTCAAAATAAATAATTAATTGTCTGATAAATGATTATACATTAGAATAATTAAAATACTTTATTTGTTTTAAAAGTTAAATTTTAAAGTTTTATTTAATACGCTTTAACTTAATTTATAGTATTTTTAAAATACTCTATAACAAATAATTTATTTTATATTCTTTATTAAAAAATAAATAAATAATATTTATATCTTGTATAATAAAAAATTAAGTAGATGATTTCAAATCATCAGATCTTCTTGTTATAAGACTTTCATAAAATGAATTATTATATAAAGAATTATTTAGTTACTTAATTGATTTTTATAATAAATTATTAATATTTTTTGATATTAACTCAATTATTTAATAAATTTTCATTAAAATTAAATTAGAAATTTAAATAATTCTATGTAAAGAAAAGTACTTAAAAGTTTTTACTTAAAAATGATAATTTATAGATTAAAATTTTTGGATTAAAGAGATTTTTATCCATTTACATTATTTGTAATTTTATATAAAAATTTTTTTATATATAAAATTGATAGTTTTACCTAAATTCTAGCTTAAGCTAATATCAGTAGACTCATTATTTTATTTGGAAGCATATGATACTGGAACTTAAAGATAAAAATATCATACTTGGCGTTAGTGGTAGTATTTCTGCTTATAAAACACCAGAATTAGTTCGTCGATTACGCGATTATGGCGCAATTGTACGTGTAATAATGACAATTACTGCTAAATCTTTTATTACGCCATTGACACTAGAGATAGTTTCTGGCCATAAAGTTGCTGATAATTTATTAGATTCTATCGCAGAAAGTACAATAATAAATCATATTGAGTTAGCTAAATGGGCAGATTTAATTATTTTAGCTCCTGCAACTACAGATTTAATCGCTCGTTTATCCATTGGTATGACCAATGATTTATTAACAACAGTTTGTTTGGCTTCAGAAGCGAAAATAGCTATTGTGCCAGCAATGAATCAACAGATGTATCGAGCTAATGTTACTCAGCAAAATATTGAAATACTTAAAAAACGCCATATTTTAGTTTGGGGTCCCATTGAAGGTAGTCAAGCTTGTGGTGATATTGGTTGTGGACGTATGCTAGATCCTTTAACTATTGTTGAATTAGCTGTAAATACTTTTCAATATGATCAAGATATGTTAAATTTACGTTTAATGATTACAGCTGGCCCAACTCAAGAGGAGATTGATCAGGTTCGTTTTATTAGTAATCATAGCTCAGGGAAAATGGGTTTTGCGATAGCGAAAGCAGCTACAAGACGAGGTGCTGATGTAACTCTTATTTCAGGTCCAGTTAATTTGTCAACGCCAATAGGCGTTAAGCGCATTAATGTTATCAGTGCATTGGAAATGTATAATACAGTACATAATATAATTGATAAACAAGAAATTTTTATTGGATGCGCTGCAGTTTCTGATTATCGACCAAAAAGATTTAGAAAAGAAAAAATTAAAAAAAAATCAGATGAAATAATTCTTACATTAATAAGAAATCCCGATATTATAGAAAGTGTCGGTAAATTAATTAAAGATCGCCCCTATGTTGTTGGATTTGCAGCGGATATGAAAAATATAAAAGAGTACGCTTATAACAAGCGTATTCAAAAAAAAATAGATATGATTTGTTCAAATGATATTTCGTTATCTGATCATGGATTTAATTCAGAAAGTAACGCTTTAAGTTTATTTTTAAAAGATAAAGAAATACATTTACCACATAGCCATAAATTCGAACTTAGTCATCGTTTACTCAATGAAATACTTAAATGTTATGAAAAAAAAGATAAACATTAAAATTATTGATCCTCGTGTAGGAAATGAATTCCCTTTGCCAACTTATGCTACAGAAGGGTCTGCTGGATTAGATTTACGCGCTTGTTTGAATAAAACTATTCAATTAAAATCTGGTCAAACTAAATTATTATCTACAGGGATAGCACTACATATTGCAGATAAACAATTAGCAGCAGTTATTCTTCCTCGTTCAGGTTTAGGACACAAGCATAGCATTGTATTAGGAAATTTAGTTGGTTTAATTGATTCTGATTATCAAGGTGAGTTAAAAATTTCAATTTGGAATCGTGGTAATATAAATTTTATAATTAAACCAGGCGAACGTATAGCACAAATGATTTTTATATCAGTTGTTCAAGCTGAATTTGAGTTAGTACAAAATTTTGAAATAACAAAACGTGGTAGTGGTAGCTTTGGTCATTCTGGTCGTTATTAATAATTTTATATAAATAATAAAATTATAAATTTGTTAAATATTTTGTATTATAAATATTTGAAATAAAGTATGTATAATTTATATTATTTTTATCAAAAAAATCATCCTTAATAATAAAAAATGAAAAACAGGTATGAAGAAATTTCATAAATGATTTTGTAAATATTAAAAAAGCAATTGAAGTCAGGTTATTATTAATAATAATAACTAATTTAATAATTTATACACTAGTATATTTAAAATAATATCACCTATTTGTATCTCTTTAGTAACTTGGAAGCATTTAATAATTTTATTAAATGAATTTAATTTTTTAATTCAAAATATTAATTTTTGATCAAAAATAGTTTAATTTTATTAAAAATATTCAATTTATTTTAATGTTAAAATTCAATTTTGAAGAAAAATTATATATTTATATGAAAATAAAAGAATATAAGTTAAGTATTAAGTTAGTTTAATTATTGATTAAACTTAATAAATAATTTAAATAATTAATTGAAGGATGATCCAAGTAGATATTAATAAAAATAAAAATAACTACTAATCAAAAAATTTAATATAAATTAGAATTTATATAAATTTAATAAATAGTATTTAAATGAATATTATCATATTTTTATTTAAAATTTTTTATTCCATAGATAAGAAATTTAGTTTTTTATTTTTTTATTATTTTTCTTTAATTATAATAATTAATTTAATTATAGTGCTCATTTTTAATATTTTAGAGCTTTATACTAATTAATTAATAAAGTTATTAATTTTATTTATTAAAAATAGTAACCCCATAATTCTTATAATAAGTTTTCATTCTAGCTAAATGTATTGACATATTCTGATTTTTACTTAAATAATCAATTAAAGTATTAAAAGTTATGATAGAAAATATTTTGCATTTGAATTTTTTTTCAATTTCTTGCGCAATTGATAAGTTTTTTTCACCTTTTTCTTGGCGATCTAAGCTTAAAATAATTGCACTAAGTCTAGCATTATGTCGTTTAATTATTTCTGCAGATTCTTTAATTGCAGTTCCCGCTGTAATAACATCATCAATAATCACAACATTTCCTTTTAATGGACTACCCACTAATTCTCCACCCTCTCCATGTTTTTTAATCTCTTTACGATTAAAACAATAAGATTTATTGAATTTATAATCTTTAGATAATATAACTACTGTTGTTGTTACGATTGGAATACCTTTATAGGCTAAACCAAAAATAATATCACAAGCAGGATTGTGATTCATAAATAATTTTGCATAAAAATCTCCAAGTATAGCTAAATCTTTTCCTGTATTAAAGAGTCCTATATTAAAAAAATAAGGACTTTTTCGTCCAGATTTTAATGTAAATTTACCAAATTCTAATACCTTTTTTTTTATAGCAAATTTTATAAATTCTTGTTGATAACTTTTCATTAAGTTTCCTTTTTTTTGATTTACTCTTAAATTAATAGTTACAAAAAAGATAATTGTTAAGATGTAGAAATTACTTTTCTAATGCTTTTTTTTGTGCTATAAAAATAACTTTTAAAGCATTTTTTGCTAAAAAAAGTAGAGATAATAGTTCATTTTGAGTAAATGGTTTATTTTCGGCAGTACCTTGAATTTCAATCATTTTACCATCGTCCATCATAACAATATTCATGTCAGTTTCTGCAATAGAATCTTCACTATATTCTAGATCACAAATAGGTTTACCACCTATTATACCAACAGAAACCGCAGCAACCATCGATTTAAGCGGGCTTTTTTTTAATTTTCCTTCTGAGACCATTTTATTTAATGCATCAGTTAAAGCAACACAAGCACCAGAAATCGCCGCTGTACGTGTTCCTCCATCAGCTTGAATAACATCACAATCTAGGATAATAGTATATTCACCTAATTTCTTTAAATTTACAGCAGCTCGTAAAGAACGAGAAATAAGGCGTTGTATTTCTATACTCCGTCCTGTTTGTTTACCTTTTATTGCTTCACGTATATTACGATAATTTGTTGCTCGAGGTAACATACTATATTCTGCTGTTATCCAACCCTGTGATTGACCTTTTAAAAATCGTGGAATACCTTCTTCGATTGTAGCATTACACAATACTTTTGTATCACTAATTTCAATTAAAACAGAACCTTCAGCATATTTAGTATATTGGCGAGTAATTTTTATTGGACGCATCTGATCTGGCTCTCTATTTTTTAGACGCATTATTTTATCTCCGTAATTAAATAATATTAGTTGAATTTTATTATATATGTCTTTGACATTGAATGTTATCCTATGGTTTCACTTAAAGTTATATTCTAACCTTTATTTACAGGAATTAAATATGATCCATAGCATGACTGCTTTTGCGCGACGAGATATAAAAAATAAATGGGGAAATGTAGCTTTAGAGTTACGTTCTGTTAACCAACGTTATCTTGAAACTTATATTCGCGTACCGGAAAATTTTAAATGTTTAGAATCTATTATTCGTAATCGTTTACGCGCTAGATTAACGCGAGGAAAAGTAGAGTGTAGTTTAAGGTTTGAATTTAGTTCAAGTTATCATAATGAATTAATTCTGAATGAAGAGTTAGTTAATCAATTGATTAAAAGTGCTAATTGGATAAAAAAAACTGGTGCTAAAGGAGAAATTAATCCTATAGAAGTTCTTCGCTGGCCTGGTGTTATGTTAGCTCAGGAAAAAAAATTAGATGTTATTTGCACTCATTTACTTAGTGAATTAGAATTTGTTTTAGATGATTTTATTTTCAATCGAGAATGCGAAGGAAAAAAATTAAAAATAATGATTGAAGAACGACTAGATGGTGTTTGTAAGGAAATTTATGAAATTCGTAATCAAATACCTAAAGTCTTAAAATGGCAACGTCAACGTTTTAAAAAAAAATTAGAAGAAGAAGAAATTAAGATAGATAATAATAGACTAGAACAAGAGCTTATCATATTAGCACAACGTATTGATGTTACAGAGGAGCTTGATAGATTAGATGCTCATGTTAAAGAAACGCGTAATATCTTTAAAAAACAAGAAGCTATTGGTCGCCGACTAGATTTTATGATGCAAGAGTTTAATCGTGAAGCAAATACTTTAGCTTCAAAATCTATTAATAGTCAAATAACTAATTCTGCTGTTGAATTAAAAGTATTGATAGAACAAATGCGTGAGCAAATCCAAAATATCGAGTAGGTTTTAGATGGTTCTATTTTAATCTTAAAATATCGGTTATTAACTGTGCTAAAAATAAAATTGATGAGTTAGATATTACTTATATTCTTTATTAAGATTTAATTTTGACTTAATTTAAACGAAAAATTATATTACTGAAAATATTAGAATTAAAAAATAATATTTAGTAACTTAAAATAAAATGATATTAGTAATCAAACTGATATATATAGAGTTTTTTTAAAATAAATAGATAAATTTATTAACAAACTAACTATTTTATAGTTAAAAACTAATTAATTATATATATATATATATAGTAACTTATTAATTAATTAATATCTATTTTATTTAATTTAATTAGAATTTATTATTAGATTTATGATCTAATAAACTTTATTTTAAAAAATGACATACATGTAATTCAACAGAATCTTTAAATTAATATTTCCTAGAACTATTTTTTCTAAAAAAAAATACTATTTATTTAGTATATTTATTTTCATAAAAGTTATTTATTATATTCAATAAATCAAAAAATTTTATTTTTATAGGATTTTATCCTATAGAAATAAGTAAACTTAATATAATTATCTCTATCTAAATTAATAGATTTTTTATAATAAATATGCTTATAAATAAAATTTTTTGTTAATTATTATATATTAATATATAAATTTTAAATTTAATAAAAAATTATTATTATGATAGTTTTAAAAAACTATAAAGTTAATATAAATATATTTGCTTTTAAGTTCTATAGTTTTATGATTTCAAAATAAATCTTTTATGTTATTATTTAATCCTATTTCTTTTGAAATAAAGTGAATAAATATTTATTATATTTTAATTCAATAATAACTTTATCTTTTTAATGTTTTTTAAAAATATAATCTCTATTAGATTCAAGTCTAATTTAAAATAAAATATTTATATTTTATATAAAAATTATTAAATGTTTTATTTTATAATTATATGTAAAAAAAATTTTTAATAAAATACAATAACTATTGTTATGAGATCATTTAAATATAGAATTAGTTATTTTAAAACTACTTATATATATAAAATTTTGAAGAAAAAATTTGATATAATATTTATTATAATGATTCATAAAGATAAATAAATTCAAATATATAAAGAAATGAATTATTTTCATATAAATATTATTTTTAATATTTTTACAAAAAAATTTAAAAAATTAGAAAATTAGAAAATTTATTTATTAATTTTAGTTTTATTCTATTAAAAATTTTTAATACTTAAAGATTATACTTTTTTAAGTATTTATTTTTATAAAAATTACTAGAATAATATTCTCAATATATTATTAATTATAATAATATATTGTTAGCTATAGATAAATAAAAAAAGAAATAAAAAGTATTTAAAAATAATTTAATTTCTTTAGTACGTACGCTATTCAACTATCTTTTAATATAGATTAAATATAATAATATAAAATTAATAAAATTAATTATTATTAACAATAAATATATAGAAATTTATTTTTTTAAAGTTTTAAAAATAGTTTTAAACTTAAAAAAAATAATATCAATATACCTTTTATTTTTTTTATAAATTTATTTTAATGATTAAGTTTTTAATATAAATTAAATACTGTTTTAATTAAATTAATAATTAACATATAATAAAAATTATATATTAATCTTTTAATACAATTAATTATTTTTATACTTAATATAAATATAAAAATTTTATCCTAATTAAACTTTTTTATTTTCTTTTAATCATAAAAATAACTTTATTTAAGACGTTTTTATAAAGATTTTTATTTTAAAAAAAATGAAAATATCTATTTTAATGTTACTAAAAAATATATTTTATATTAAATATTTAAATGTCTTTTTATATTAATTAATAAATTATAAATTAAAAAATAAAATTACTAAATAAATAAATATTTTATTTTAATATTTATTAAATATTTTTAATTTATTTTTTCTAAAATAGAATTTATAATAATTAAAAATAAAATATAAAACAATATAATATTAAAAAGTTTTTTATAAAAACTAAATTATTTTAAACCGTTAGAGTTATAAATAAAATAAAATAAAACAAATTGTAATATTTATATTTTTTAAAATTATAGTAAATTAGAGGTACTATGAATAAAAAAGAAATTAAAAAAGTTGGTGTATTAACCAGTGGTGGTGATGCACCAGGAATGAATGCTGCTATTCGTAGTGTTGTGCGGATGGGTCTTTCTGAAGGTTTAAAAATTTATGGTATTTATGACGGTTATATGGGGCTTTATGAAAATCAAATAAAAGAACTTAATCATTTTAGTGTTTCTGATATCATTAATCGTGGTGGTACTTTTTTAGGTTCTTCGCGTTTTCTTAAATTTCGTGATAGCGAGAAGGTAAGATCACAATCTATATATAATATGAGAAAAAATAATATTGATGCTTTAATTATTATTGGTGGAGATGGTTCTTATTGTGGTGCAAAAAAAATTACTGAAGCCGGTTTTTCTTGTATAGGTATTCCAGGAACTATTGATAATGATGTTGTCGGAACTGATTATACAATTGGCTATTTTACTGCTTTAGATACAATTGTTAAAGCAATTGATCATTTACGCGATACCTCAATTTCTCATAAACGTATTTCGATAGTTGAAATAATGGGACGGCACTGCAGTGATTTAACTTTATCTGCTGCTATTGCTGGAGGCTGTGATTTTGTAGTCTTACCTGAAATTCCTTTTAATAAAGAACAGCTATTGATGGAAATTAAATCTTGCTTAATAAGCGGTAAACGTCATGCAATTGTTATTATTACTGAACATATTTATGATGTTAATGAATTGGCAAGATATATTGAAAAATCAACTGGCCATGAAACACGGGCAACTATTTTAGGTCATATTCAGCGTGGTGGTAGCCCAGTAGCTAATGATCGTGTTTTAGCATCTCGTATGGGAGCTTATTCTGTTCAGTTACTTCTACAAGGGTATGATGGTTGTTGTGTTGGCATTCAAAATGATAAATTAGTTCATCATGATATTATTGATGCGGTTAAGAATGTTAAACGTAATTTTAAACAGGATTTATTAGATACAATAAAAAAACTTTATTGATTATTTTAATTTTATTTAATTTAATTAAATTAAATTAAATTTATAAAGTTTACCAAATTTATATATGATTATCATAATATTATATTTATTAATATATAATATTATTTGTTGTTTTTCATAATTATTAAACTAAATTTCTAATTTAGATTTATATTAAATAATTATATTTATTCTTTTAACTAGTTTAGTTTTAATTAAATAATTAAATATAAATTTGTTTGGAATTTTTCTTTGACTTAATAATAATTATTATATTTTAAAAATAAATTACTTTTTATATATTATAGATTTAACAATAAAAAATAGCATTTTTCTATAAATAGATAGTTTACTAAAAAAAATTTTTTTAATGAATCATTAAAGTTTTAAAAAATAATGTTAATATCGTTATTTTTTATATATTTAAATATAAAATTTTTATATATTAGAAATATTTTTAAACTCGTAAAATATATTATATTCATGTAAATTAAAATTAAATTAGATTTGATATTTTAATACTTATTAAATAAAAATTATTATATTAATATTATTTATTATTTAGTTATTAAATAAATTTTAAAATTTACATTTTAATTATAAAAAAATTAGTATTTTTTATTTAAAAATAAACTTATAAAAACAAATCTATTTAAAATAAATAAAAATTAAAAAAATTTTTTATTATCTAACATAACATGTTTTAGTATTATATTAGGTATATGATACTAAATCATTTTATAAACTATTATAACTTATGGTGGTTACTTTTATATATAAAATATATTTAATTATTATATATCCCTTATATCTATTAATTATTTTTTAATTAAATATAAGTGGCTATTAAATTTTATCTATATTAAATTATTATTTTTTAATAATTGATTTTTATTTATAATAATATTTAATTTTAGCTAAAAGTTAAAGTTAAAATTAAAATACAAAGCTTATAATTTCTTTATCAAAAGTCTCTATAATAATAACGTTAAATTTATTTCTTTTACTAAAAAAAAATAAAAAATCGTTTTTATAAATAAATCTAAATTAACATTATTTTAATGATAATCTTTAAATTTTAAAATTCAGAAAAAACATAAGTAATGATTCATTATGTGTTATTTTAAATAAATAGTATAATTTGATTAAGAGTTACTTAAATAATAAATTCACTATTAGTTAATTTATTATTTAATTTAATTATGTTATTTTTGATTACAGTAAACATTATCAATATAATCGCACTTAGATGAAAATACATTTATATTTTAGTGACTTTAAATTTTAAATTAAATTAATTTATTTAAAATTTAAATAAATAATGATTGATTAACTAGTGTTAAAAATCAATTAACTTTAGTAATTAAATAATATTAAATAAAAATAACTTTAATGATAAAGGATAATATTAAATTTTCTTTATAAAGTTCAAATATAACCAAAAGATATAGATTATATTTTTATTATTTTATTCATTTTTTGTTATCTAAAAGTTCAATCAATAAACCGATAATTAATTCAAAAGCGTATGACATATTAGCTATTTTGTATTAAAATTATTAAAATAATCAATAAATAACCATAAACAGTAAAAATCATTAATTTTTTTTGAAATAGAAATACTTTTCTGAATAAAATACACCCATTAAACAAATGTATACAATTAATGAAAAAATCATGCCAAAAACATCTAAAATTAGAGTTACTAAAAACGATTGATAAAAAAAATACTAAAAATGCTGATAGATTGAAGTAATCAATAATTTATATATATCTAATTTTCCATCTATTTGATCACCCCAATAAAATACCATCACCCATATTAAATTTAAATATAAAATATATGTATGAATGAAAATAAAGCAAATAAGGGTAAATATTCGCTAGATTTTAGAATACTGATCACTCAACAGCTATACTAGATAAATCATTATCTATGTTATTATTGAAGATTTATATCTTGATATAAATAAAAAGATAAAAAATAATGGTAGTCGGTCTAGATTATTTTTTTAAAAAAAAAATCTAAAATCAAATAATTACAATAATTAAAATTTTTATCAATATTCAAAACTTTTTAACTTTCAGTTTAATAACAAAAAATTTAAAAGGTCTTATATAAATGTTTTAGTTCTTGTTGTGTTTTTATTAAACTTATTTTTATTCTTTAACTAGAGATTAAATAATTTATTTTTTAGTATGATAGTTAATTCAAGAAGAATATTTTTATTGCCATATTTTTTAAATAAATATCTTTTCAAACCTAATGTTTTTTATGGAAATTAAATAAATCATATTTTTTATTATATCGTTTAAAAATGATATTATCATATAAAAATATTTTAAAATAACTCTTTGTATTAAAAATAGTTTTAAATCTAATATTAAAAAAATATTACTCTGTTATTAATTGTTATAACAGTATTATCCAATATTATCATTACTACAGTAAATATTTATATTTTATTCTTTTTTTGCATATAAAGTTATTTTTTTAATACAAAATAAATAACTTTATTAATAATAAGAATGATCACCATGTTGATGTTTTGTTAAATCTTTTACACCTTTTAATTCTTCAGGAAACATATTTAATAACTGTTTTTCAATATTATATTTTAAGGTAATATCAATCATCGAACAACCATTACATCCACCATCAAATTGTAAAATTGCATATTTATCACTTGTAATCTCTATTAATAAAACTCGTCCTCCATGACCAGCTAATTGTGGATTAATTTGTGATTGAATTATATATTCAACTCGTTCAAATAACGTTGCACTATCGGTAATTTTTCGTATTTTAGCATTAGGTACTTTTAAAGTAAGTTGAGAACCTAATTGATCCGTTGTGAAATCGATTTCAGCCTCCTCCAAAAAAGGAGCACTAACTTTATCAACATATGCTGAAAACTTATCAAATTTAAGTTCAATATCAGTCGTTTCAATAGCATCAGAAGGGCAATAAGAAATCCCACTTTCAGCAAAAGATGTACCTGGATTAATTATAAATATTCGAATTTGTGTACCAGGATCTTGATTTTTTAATAGTTTTGCAAAATGTATTTGTGCTACTTCAGTAATATTAATCATAATTAATGCTCAATAGTTAATTATTCTAATAATTATATTATATACTCTTTTTTATTTTTTTATAAAATTCTATATATATTTTAATTAAATTTATTTTAATAAAAATAAATAATCTATTAATTTTGTTAATCACTCCTTTTATTTTAGTAACATTATTAAATACCAAAGTATAGTGGTCTTGAAATAATTTTATTTTAAAGCTTTATTAAAATTTTACATATTTTAATTAAATTCAATAAATATCTATTGATAATATTTATATATATTGAACATAATTACTATTATAATATTTATTTTGCAGTAACGCTATTAACATTATATTTTTGTTATAAATAGAATAAAAATAATTGCTTAAATAACTAAATTAAAAATAATTTTTATAAAACATTATGAATAATGATATAATTTATTTTATTTATTTTATTTTTTATTCTATATAAGTATTGTATTTAAAATCATTAATAAGTTTATTTATATATAAAGAAAACTAACGCTATTTTTATTGAAATTAAACACATATAAAAACTTAATCACTATTTATAATTAATTACATAAAATATACAATTATATTAAATATTATTTAAATTTTAAACTATTCCTTAAAAAGTTTATTTTTCATTACCGTCTATTACAATTGAGTTTTTATTGAAGACTACATCATTATATATATATATACTTTATATTATAAATGAAATGCATTGATTTTAGTTTATTAAAATTAATAACTTTTGAATTTATGTTATCAATACAACAATAATCATTTTTGATAATATCAATATTTTTATTTTATATAGTCAATTAATAAGTCTTTAAAGTTTATTTTTATTTTCTCATTGATTTATGTAAATTCAACTATTTAATCACTAATGATATTATTAATATTTTTTATTTTTATAATGTTAAAGTACAAATTATCACAATTAAATTGATAACTAACATAATATTAACGTTACTTGTGAGAAATTATTGAAATAAAAATGTTATTTTTAGCATCAAATAGCTTTGATAAATTACTACTATATTACATATTTTAATTTGAATTAATGCAATTAGTTTTTATTAAATATCTTAATATTATAGATAAAACTATAGAATAGCATAGAAATAATTATTATAAAGTAAAACTTTTAGACGTAAAGTTAATAAATAGCGATATTTTAAAAAAAATTCACTTCTTCTATTTTTCAAAAAAACAATCAATTTTTGCATGTTTATTTTTTTTTGAAAAAATATTATTAAAATTATTAAAGGTATATTACTAATATGTAAATTATAGAATATTAATGCTAATGATAATATCCAATATTTTTCAAAAAATCGACACTAATACAAAATAATCTTAATTAATAATTATTATTATATTTTTTTTGAAGAAAATCATCACAGAACATGAACAATTATTTCATTTTTAGAGTAATTATTAAGTTTATTTTTAATTTTTTAGTAAGAGATTTTAAAAAAAACTAATAAAAAATTAGTCATTTATGGGACTCTAAATTTAATTATAGTTATTTTAACCATTCTCAAAAACATAAGGATAAAAATGATTTCAATATCTTTATAAATTCATATTTTTTGTATTAGCTTATTAATAGCGCTATATATAGAGAAATTCTAATTATATAAGAAGTAATAATAGAGTTATGTTTAATAAGTTAAATTATAAATATTAACCATAATAAAAGTTAGTTATTTAATTTCTAAAGAAGAGATAAATAATAAAATTATTAAATAAATTAAACACTTTAAAACATTAAGCTATAATTATAATGATGAATATTATAAAAAATATTCAATATTTTAGTATTTTGATATAACTTACAAGTATCTAAATATTATTATCACAATAATGTTTATATATAAAAAAAGAGTAACTATGATGCAATTATTTTGGCAGCAATTAGGTAAAGGAAAACAAGCTGTTGTATTACTACATGGATGGGGATTAAATGCAGGAATTTGGCGTACAATTGAAGTAGAATGTAGTTCTTATTTTCGTGTTTATCTTGTTGACTTACCTGGTTATGGATATAGTAATTTATTTCCACCAATGTCGATAGAACAAATGGCAGAAATAATTTGGAAAAATGCTCCAAAACAAGCTATTTGGTTAGGTTGGTCATTAGGCGGATTAATTGCTAGTATTATTGCACTTAATCATCAATCTGAAATAGCAGGCTTAATAACTGTGGCGTCATCGCCATATTTTACTCAACAAGAAAATTGGCCAGGTATCAAACCTATAGTGCTTGTAAGTTTTGAACAAAAATTACAAGTTAATTTTCATCGTACAGTAGAACATTTTTTTTCATTGCAAACATTTGGTAAAAAAACAACATATAAAGATATAGAACTTTTAAAATCAGTGGTATTGAAACGTCCATTACCTTCAATTGCTGTGTTGAATGCAGGTTTGGAAATATTACGAACAACTGATTTACGGCAATTTTTATTAATGTTAAACAAACCTTTTTTACGCATTTATGGCGATCTTGATAGTTTAGTACCAAAAAAAGTTATACCAATAATAGATCAATTATTAATAAATTCAAATTCTGTGATAATAAAACATGCTGCTCATGCACCTTTTATTTCACATCCAAAAGAATTTATTCAATTATTAGTTGATTTTTCTTATAACTTAAAGTGATAAATTAATAATAAGTAAATTTAATAGTATTAAAAATATTTTTATATAAATAAATTATTAATTATATATATAAGAATAGAGTAATTTAATAAGTTCATGTTATATTTTTTTATTTTTTTTATTATTATAAATATAAATATATCCGTATTAAATAAATTCAGAAATGAATTTATTTTATTTCTTATGACGGTTAATTTATATAATAAATGCTTCAATTATGATTAATATAAAATAGAAAATTTTTAATTAATTTATCAAATATTTATTTTATCATATAATATAAATATATTTTAATTTTTAATAGATTAAACATATAACAATATCTAATAACATTAAATATTTTTGTTATAGTTAAATATGTAGAGATTCTAATTAAATTTTATAAAAAATTATTTTTATAAAAAATATATAAGGATAAAATGAATGGCATTGTGTTGCCCTTATAGAATAAAAATTATTTAATTTTAATTAATTTAACATTTAATTATAGTTAATATAAAATATAAAATATAAAATATAAAATAATACAAAAAATTAGATAATAAGTTTAAATTGAATATTTTTAAAATATTTTAAATTTTATCAATTATATTAATAATTTAAAATTTTATTAAATAGTATTTTAACGCTTTATAGCAACATTGCTTTTTATAACAATATCGTTATATTAAAAGTATTAATTTTAATAATTAAAGTTAGTGATGAGTTATTAATTTTCCTGATAATTTCATAGAATAAAGAAAAACTATTAAGCATCTTAATATTTTATATTGATGAATATAATATTTTTTTTGTTGTTATGATAGAAACTTTAAGTTTTTTTTAAAAAATATAAAAAATATCTTAATATTATTAAATAATACGAAATTTCTAAGATAATTTTTTTATAAACGATCTATATATATTTGTATGTTTCTAATATTTTTAAAAAATTGATAGTTTTTACTAAATATTCTGATATTAACTACATAATATTTAATTTTCATAATATTTTTAGTTATTTATGAAGTTTATAGAAAAAATTATGAAATTTAGAATTTTTAATTTCTTAATTTTTACTAAATGTACACAACTAATTGATATGAAAATCATGTTTTTATTGGTTTAATGAATAACTTTATATTTAATCTTCTAGTAATAATAATAATCTAATTCTATCATGTTTTATTTTTATTTCTGATATTACTTATTAATTTCCATTTTCTCTAAAATTTCATAATACACTTTTAGTGTAATTAGTTTTAATAACATTAGTTTACATACTGCTATGGTTATTAAATTTTATGTCATTAAAGTGTTTAAATTTAGTGATACAAGTAGTGTTATTAATTTTTCAGTAATCTAAATAAATTTTTTATCATTTACTAACATACTAATTATATATAAAATCTAGCATTTTACTTAATTTATAACACTAGTATAGTCTTAAAATTTAAATTTTTTTTAAAAACACTAAAATCTTGTTTAAATAATTAAATCAATTTCTATATCAAAAAATCATTATTATGAAAGTGTTAGGCAACATATATAATTAAAAAAAAAATAAAATACTGTATTTATAATGGGGTCACAATAATATAGTAAATTAATTTAAGTACTCATTTTATTTGAGATTTTATTACATCAAATGATTTTATTCTACATTCATTTTATGAATAACTTTGAATTAATTTAAATTGTTATTTAGTTAACCTTACAAGATTTTATTTATCAAATAAATAAAAGTTTTCAAGTTTAGTTTTTATTAAAAATGTTAATAACAATCTCAGAAAACTAAGCTATAAATTTTAATACTATTAGAAATATTAAAAATAGTTTTTTGCCGCTCATTTAATTCATGTAAATAATTTAAGTAAGTTTTATGTTTACTATATTTACTATCATAATCCTAACCATTTGTGTTTTTTAGATAACAATAATAAAAAATATTTCTTTTATTAAAAAATATCATAACTGAAAGTATTTATGGGCATATTTTATCTAATTCATATGTAATAATTTTGTTAAAATATTTATTTATCATTTTATTTTTTAAATATTTAATTACTATAATTAATGGTTTATATGTATATTTATGTATCTTAAAAATAATAATTTTAAAATAACATTATATTTTACATTAGAATTTAATTAGTTAAATTAAAAAAAAGAAGTGAAAAGATTTTTTAGTGATTATCAAAAATATAAAGTACTTTTATAGTAAAATTTATTACAAAAAATTGATTAATGTGTTTTTTTATCTAAATAGCTTAAAATATTAAGGATAACTAATCTCATCATTGCAAGAAATATAGAATTTATTTTATGTTTAAATAAAAATTAAAATAAAATGCGACATTAGAGTTTTTCTATATTACTTAAGAATAAATAAATTTAATCAAATTAAAAATTGATTTTCATTGATTCAATTAATAGTAATAATAGAATTATTAAGTAAATAAATTAAAGGTAAAACTATAATAAATATGATAATAATATCATCATTAAGTACATATAAGGCATTAAATACTGAAAATTAATTATCAACTATCATGTTTTATAAATAACATAAAATTAAAAAAATAGTTAAATATAAAATTAAAGTTAAAAAAAAATAAAAAATAATTATATTATTATCATCTAATTGTTATTAAGGCATTATATATGGATCTTAAAGATATTTATGGGGTCAAAAAAAATGCAAGAAAATTATAAAATTCTTGTTGTGGATGATGATATGCGTTTGCGTTCTCTACTCGAGCGCTATTTATCTGAACAAGGTTTTCAAATACGCAGTACTGCTAATGCAGAACAAATGGATCGTATTTTAACGCGTGAATCCATTCACTTAATTATATTGGATTTAATGTTACCCGGTGAAGATGGTTTATCTATTTGTCGTCGTTTAAGAAGTCAAAATAATCCTATTCCAATTATTATGGTAACAGCAAAAGGTGAAGAAGTAGATCGGATTGTTGGATTGGAAATTGGTGCGGATGACTATATACCCAAACCATTTAATCCTAGAGAATTACTAGCTCGTATTCGTGCTGTATTACGCCGTCAGGTAAATGAGTTACCTGGTTCACCAGCACAGGATGAAGCGATAATTTTCTTTGGTAAATTCAGATTAAATCTAGGAACACGGGAGATGTTTCAATATGATGAATCGATGCTATTAACTAGCGGCGAATTTGCTGTGCTAAAAGTTCTAGTATCTTATCCACGCGAGCCTTTATCTCGTGATAAATTAATGAGTCTTGCTAGAGGACGTAAATATAGTGCAATGGAACGTTCGATAGATGTGCAAATTTCACGTTTACGTCGAATGATTGAGGATAATCCTGCTCATCCACGTTATATACAAACGGTTTGGGGTTTAGGATACGTATTTGTACCAGATGGCACTAAAGCATAAAACCGATTGTATTTTTAAAATTTAACATCTTTTTTATTATTTATTATTGGTATTTTATTAATTGTTAGTTAAATTATTAATTATTTAGTTTAGATTAATTTTATTATAAAACAATGAATATTAATAATTTAATAAAACTTATGAGATAAAATATATATATTATTAATATAAATATTAAATTATAATAAGGTATACTATAATTTAATATCATTAAAATACATAAAGATTAAAATTATAACATTTTATGAAAAATTAATTTTAAAAAATATTCTTATAAAAAAGGTATTTTTTCTTAAAAAACTATTAAAAATATCTTTTATAGTTAATCTTTAACCTTATTTTAAATATTTATATATAATAGCATTTAAATGAAATAAAGAAAAAAATTAATATTTATATTTTTATATATTAGTTATAACTTTAATTATTTTAATTTTTAAAAATATTAATTATTTTAAAATATAGATATAAAATAAACCACTATTTTATTAAAAAATACTAAATAAATAGAAAATTTCATAATTATTCAAAAAGTTAAAAAAAGAAGTTTTATTAAAAATAAATACATCATAAATAGTTTTCATTTTACTTCATCACTGGTAAATATTAGAAAATTATAAAATTATATTAACAATTAAATGTAAACATTAAATTAAAAATTCCGTTAATTTGTGTTTATTTAACGATAAAATAATATATAAATCACTAATATCTAACAAAATCTATTGATAAAAATATTAAAAAAATTAGTACTATTTTTAAGTAATTCATAAATCATATCATATGCATGAAACCAAAAATCAATATAACGTTTTCTAACTTAAAAATTTTAGTTAAAACTATTAATATTAATGATAATTTCTATCTTAACGTTGATATCAGATTGATTAATCACTTGTGATTAATCAATCTTAATTAAATTATCATTTCAAATGAACAATATAAAATTTATTGATTAATATTTTATAACAATTTTTTTGTTAAAAAATACTTAAGTGAATTTTAAAAATAACAATACTTTGTTCGAATTTTCTCCAAAAACATATAAATTTAAAAAATAGTATTTAAAATTTTATTTTAATTTTTATGAAAAAATTAAAATAAGAAAATAATAACATTGCATAACTATAATTAGAAATTATTCTTTAAATTATTTATTTTTATGATTATAAAATATTACATAAAAATAAGTAAAAATAATAAATAATTTCACTTTGTGAAGTGTTATATTTTATATTAATTTATAAAAACAAATTAAATGATAGCTATAAAGAAAAAATAGTCAAAGTAATTATCAAAAAGCTATTTTCTCTTGTGCGATAAAGAAAATATTTCTAAAGATTAATTTTGTTGCTTATAAAAATTTTAAATATCTTTATTTTTATCTGAGCTATTAAATAAATTTAATCATATAATTTTCCCCGATAGGGGTAATAAATATATTATGATAAATAGACATTTTGTTTTTATCAATTTTTTATTAAAAATCTATTTAAAATATTTAATTATATTGTATAATTTTAATATTTATTTTTTAAAATTTTAGTATATTAATCAATTGACATAAATGGTTAAATATGTATATTAAAAGATAATTTAATTCTTATATTATATTAGTAGTATAACAACAAAAAATTTATTTACTTATGATTGGTGATTGTTATTAATCAAATAACCTAAAATAAAATAATATTAATAAAAGTTAAAGTATTATTGAAAATAACTTTTATAATGTGAAACATATTAAATTTAATGTATATAAAAAAACAAAGAATATATTATAGATAGAATTAGTTTTATAATCAATTCTTATTTTTTTGTTAAATGTTTTTAGCACTACATTATTGATTTCATAAAATATTGATATAATTATATTAAATACAAGATAAATAATCTTATGTTGGTGTAATTAAATAATAATAAATTTAATTATAAGATATCCAGATAAGTAAAAAACAAAAACTTTTATTAAAATTCTTTGGATAAATTAATCTTTCTTGATAATTTATGTATGGTATTTATACTTTAATATTAAAAAATAAAATATGTAAATATTTAATGAAAAAATTATTTGTAATAAAATTACTTATTATTTATATAATAAAATTTGATTCTAAATCAATATAAAAAATAATAATGATTATTATTACCTTAGCTGCATATTAAGTAGGTAACATTTACTCTAAATGATAGTATTTTGTAAATTTATTTACATAAAAAAAAGATAAAATCTAATAATTCCTATCATTTTGATTATGCCAAGTTTATTTCTTTTTAATTAATTTTCTCTATTCTATCATTTTAATTCAAGTCTCAGAAGTTATTATTGATAATTTATTAAAATAATTTATACATAAAAATATTTTAAGTAAAAAAATTAATATTTATAGAGTTGAATAAATAATTATTTTTTTTACTTAAAATAACCGGTTTAATCCATTTAATGCGGCAACTCGAAATGCTTCTGCCATAGTTGGATAATTAAAAGTAGTATTAACAAAATATTCAATAGTATTAGCTTTACCTTTTTGTTCCATAATTGCTTGACCAATATGAATAATTTCTGTTGCATGCTCACCGAAACAATGAATACCTAAAACTTTTAATGTTTCACGATGAAATAGAATTTTTAAACTTCCTGTATTTATCCCTGTTATTTGCGCTCTAGCTAAATATTTAAATTGAGCTCGACCGACTTCATAAGGAATTTTCATTGCAGTTAATTCTTGTTCTGTTTTACCGACAGAACTAATTTCTGGAATTGTATAGATTCCCGTTGGAATATTCTGGGTTAAATATTTATCTCTATGACTATCATTTAGTATTGCAAGGGCAACAAGACGACCTTGATCATGAGCCGCTGAAGCTAAACTTGGATAACCAATAATATCACCAATAGCATAAATATTTTTATTTTTTGTACGATAATTAGAATCAACTTTAATTAAACCTCTGTTATCAACAAGAATGTCGATATTTTTTAAATTTAAATTATTACTATTTCCTGTGCGACCATTAGCATACAATAAACAATCTCCCTTTACCTTTTTTCCTGATTTAAGATGAATAATTACACCATCATCTGTTCCTTCTATTTTTTCATATTCCTCATTATGTCGAATGACAACACCATTCTGACAAAAATGATATGATAAAGAATCTGACATCTCTTGATCTAAAAAAGATAAAAGATGATTACGGGTATTAATAAGATCAACCTTTATTCCTAGCCCCCTAAAAATAGAAGCATATTCACAACCGATTACTCCTGCACCATAAATAATAAGATGACGTGGCTTATGATTTAACTTTAAAATTGAATCACTATTGTAAATACGTGAATGTTCAAAATTAACATCTGCAGGACAATAAGGGTGAGAACCTGTTGCAATAATAATTTTATTAGCATATAGAATATCATAGGTACTGTCATTATAAAGAATTTTTAGTGTATGTTCGTTGATAAAAGAGGCCTCACCAGTAAACATATTACAATTATTCCGTTTGTAAAATCTTTCTCGCATATGTGTTTGTTGGTTAATTACCGTTTCGGCTTGTTTTAATATTTCGCAGATAGAAAAACATAAAAACTTAGATTTATCGCTGTATAATGGGTTTTTGTTAAACTCGATAATTCGACTAACTATATGTCGAAGTGATTTCGATGGGATGGTTCCCCAATGAGTACAACCACCTCCAATTTTATTATAACGTTCAATTACTGCAACTTTTTTTCTTTGTTTTACTAACCCCATTGCTGCACCTTCTCCTCCTGGGCCAGAACCAATAACAATAATATCAAATTTAATCTGTGACATTCTATACAACCTATTATTATATAAATGTAAACCAAGAACTTACATCAATATTATCTTATTTAATTAAGTTTAAATATAAGATTTTATATTTTTAAATTATTAATAAATAAACAGAAATTATTTATATACCAGTTAAACTAAAGAGGACTACAAATCACTTGGAATTTGATAGTTACTTAATTATATTGTTGTTGAAGAGATTCATTAATTACTTTGAGTAATATTATAGATACTAAAATAAAACAAAAAGAAAAAATAACATCTATCTTTGATAAAATCGGCTTTTTAATTAATTAAATGCTAAATATAGCTTTAATAGTTTAAAATTATGTGAAGTTTCTCAAGAAACTGAAATTACATCAATTTCTTTTTTATTAATATTTTCGTGATGCCGATGAATTAGGATTAACGATAGTTAATAAAAGTTATCTCATGGGGTTCCATCAATTAATGTGTCAAACACGACAATATATTATAAAGACGGCAGTATTATTCGAAAATCTGTTACTACTCTTATAGAATTTATTGATAATAATGAAAACATTTTCGATTACTACTACGTGAACGTTCACGTACATTTATTAAATTTTGTACTACGGTTTCTAGAAAAATCTAATATTTTTTATTGTTGAACTAACTGATTATTTACAACAAAAAAGTAATACGCTTAGGTATTTTGATGAAATATAAAAGAAGCTACCTATAGGTAACTATTGTATTTAGTGCTAGTTCGAACAAAAGAATTAGATATTAATCAGAAAAAACAGCTTCTAGAGAAACGATTAGCTTTTGCAACTTAAAATAATCATTAAAAAGGATTTATTATTTGACATCGTCATGATCAAAAGAAATATAATATAAAATTATAATAATTTTTATTAAAAATATAATTATTGCTTTTTTAAAAAAAAGATTTTAAGATTATTAATATTAGAGATACATTATATATATTATTAATACTTAATATTTTATTTTTATAGTTAATAACATTAGTTATATCTTAGATAAGTTTTTTGTTAGAAGAAATTATACATGCTTATACTATTTTAATTGTACTTAACCCTATTTATTTTTTTATACCTATAATTTCTCAAATTAATATGATTAAAATGCTTAACTATTTTTTATATTTTTTATAAAATTTTAATTAACATTCAAATAATTTTATATTATTAATTTTATTAATTTGAATATGTATTAATTAATAGCTACTGATGGTTTGTAATTTTATTTATTAGTATATTATTAATATTTTTTAATATTATGATAAGGTTATCATGTTTATAGAAACATCAAATAAATTTACTTTACATTTTAAATATATAAATTATCTATTTTATTATTTTAATGGTTATTTTGATATTAAGTTTAATGAAATTATTTTAATTTAAGTAAAAATAATTAATTCAAATATAATAGTTGATATTTTTTAAAAAAATATTCTAATACGGTTTGATTATTAAAAAAATATTTAAAATATTAAGTATTAAAATTTCCATTAATTAATGTGATATTTAATCATTTAATTTTAATAATAATCTCTAAATGGGTTTATAATATAAAAATTATTTAATTTTAATTAATAAAATCAAAATTATTTTGATGTTATTAATTAATTTAAAAACAATAAATAATTAGAAAATCATTTGTATCTGTTTAAATTATCTTAAAATAAGATAACAATAATTATAAAGTTTTAGTTCACAGATATTTTAGATAGTATTTAAAATATAAAAAATATAGATTTAAAGTTAATCAACTGTTATAACATTGAAATATATATTTATGTAACTTTATTATTATACTATAAGTATTATTATTGTTTTTATTAAAAATTTTTATCAAAAAAAATTTTGCTATTATAATTAATTTAATGAAAAATAAAATAAAAAAGTAACTTCCGATCAATTAAAAACACCACAATCAACTATTTTAATTTTTGATTCTGGTGTTGGTGGATTGTCTATTTATCGCGAAGTCAAAAAGTTATTACCAAATTTACATTATATTTATGCTTTCGATAATCATGCCTTTCCTTATGGAGAAAGGAGTGCAGAATTTATTACTGATCGTATTATTCATTTTATTAATAAAATTCAACAAAGACAAATGTTAACAATAGTAATTATTGCTTGTAATACGGCAAGTACGGTTAGTTTGCCCATTTTAAGAGCTTATTTTCGGTTTCCAATTATAGGGGTTGTCCCTGCAATAAAATCAGCAAGTAAATTAACACGTAATGGTATCATTGGATTATTGGCAACTAAAGTAACTATTAATGGAAATTATATCAGAAAGCTTATCAACAGATTTGCTATTAATTGCAGAGTTAAAATGATTGCTTCATCAGAATTAGTTGTATTAGCAGAAAAAAAAATTTATGGTCAAGTAATTTCAAAAGAAGTGTTGGCACGTATTATAGAACAGTGGTTAAAAATGAAAGAACCTCCTGATACAATTGTGCTCGGTTGTACACATTTTTCATTATTATCAGTAGAATTAAAAGAAATATTGTTTGCAGGAACAAGATTAATTGATTCTGGTGCCGCAGTTGCTAGACGAGCAGTTTATTTAATTAATAATAATAAAAATATGATTTTAACAAAAAATCATAATGTTGCTTATTGCACTAAAATAGATACTGAAACTAAAAAACTTATTCCTGTATTAATGAAAGAAGGTTTTAATCAGTTAGAAAAGATTTTTATTTAAATTGATTTTTAAAACATAAATCAAATAGATGCTTTTTTTTAAATAACGATTATTAACAATGTGAAATCTATATAGTATTTTATTAACCAATCAGTGTAGATTAAAATAATTAAAGTTAATTTCATTAACTAAATTGTAAAAATAGAAATAACTATTTGACCTTATAATTAAAGATATATGAAATTTCCTTTCATAAATTATGTAAACTACATTAATTGATAATTAATGAAAATTTTATAAGCCTTTATTCAAAATACCATCAGAAATTTGATAATTAAGCATTAAAAAATAATAAATATTTATTTTTTTAATAACTATTAATAATGGATTTTAAATTATTAAAATTTTTAAGAAAAAGTTTTGTAGTTAAAATTAAATACAGTTGAAAACTGTAACAGATATAAATTAAGAATAAACTGCAAAAATTTTTTTATTAACGGATAGCATATGAGTTAATAATTTATTATATAAAATAACGAAGAATAGCTATTAAAAATTATAATCAATACAAGATATTTGTTAAACAAAAAAAAGCAAAAGACTTATAAGTTTCAAATATTTTAATAAACCATTAAAAAATATTAGTTAATAAGTTTTATAAAAAGTTTACCTAGTTTAAAATTTTTTAGTTTTTTTTTTTAAAAATGATTAGAATTCTTTAACAAATATAAGACCTAAAAATACTTAGATAAAAATTAATTCTTATTGCGAAACCGTAATAAGAATGGAACTAGACATCTTTTAAAATATTATGTTATGAGCAATATTTATTTAAAAAATATTCTATTAAATTTTTAACTTTTTTTAATTAATATCTTAAATCTATCGTGTGTAAATTATAGTTTTATAAGAAAAATAAAACTTAAACTAATTGATTTGTTATTTTTTACAAAAACGGATTGCTTGTAATTCAATATGATCTAAATAATTTCATTTATTAATAATTATTTAAATATTTTTTATAGAATAAGATTGAATATAATTATAATTTTTTATATAAGTTTTTTATAATTCATAATATAAACGTTTTGTGAAAAATTAGTATTAGATTAAATTTTGAAACAATAGAAAAACTTTCATTATTTTTATTATAGAGTTAATTAAAAAAATAAAATAAAAATTCTTAATTATAAGTTTGAAAACGTTCAATATATCAAATAACAAACTCTTACAAGCATAATTAGCATATGCTATTATAATATATTTATATAAATAAAAATGAATAAAAATTGGAAAACAAGAAGGGATAAAAAAATTATAAAAAAATACTTTTAAGTCGGAATTAAAATCTATACAGTTTAAGTATATTAAGTCAAAAATTGATAGTAATTATAGATAAGATGAATTGATCAATATATTATTAAGGCTGTATGCATATTTTGTGATTCACTGTGAGAATTAATTAAAAAAAACAAACCATCAAACTAAAGTTGATATTTATTAATTTGTAATTATGATTTATTTGATCATAATAATAAAGTAACTTACTGAAAGGATTTTATGATTACAGATTGCATCTAACGAAAAAAATGAATGTTTATATTAAATATGTATTGAATAAATAGAAAATTGATTTAATAACGTACTTAATTTTTATTACAAGAAATATTTTAATATCAGCAGAATTCTTAATAAAAAGAACTTAATTATTGATTATATTAGAAAAAAATTTATGTCCCCTTCGTCTAGGGGTCTAGGACACCGCCCTTTCACGGCGGTAACAGGGGTTCAAATCCCCTAGGGGACGTTATTTAAGATATTATTGAATAGTTTATAAAATATTTAATATAAAAATAAATAATATAAATTATATATACAAATATTCTAAAATTTATAACTTAATCATTTCAATCAAAATAATATAAGTATTTAAGTATATAAGTATATAAGTATATAAGTATATAAGTATAATGTTACTTTACAAAAAATTATTATAACTAACTATGAGTTTATATTTTCTCTGAGAGATTATTCTATTTTATCTTATAGACTGAAATAAAATAATTTTATAAATTATAAATATATAGATAGTAAAATAAAGTATCCTAAATAATGTATTAATTTTAAAATACTTATGAATTCATATAAATAATAATAACTCTTAATCTTCAAATTAAAAAAATAAGAAGAGTATTAATTCATTGTCTATTTTTTAGTTTATCTAATCATTCTAGATTATGTAAATCAAAAAAAATATTAATCTAATGAAAAAAATTAATTTAGAGTTCATTTGTACCACTTATAAACAGAGAAGATCAAAATTTAGAAATAACATTAAAGTTAAGAAAATAGTCTATAAATTCAAAAAAAATAAAGAATAATATTTCATACATATCTAAAAGTATTATTATTATGGATTTAAAGAAATATATAATAAGATATAACTTTATCTTTTTTAAAGAAGATAGATTATAACCAAAAATTAAATATTTTTAATTACCTGATAGTTAATCAACAAAATAATAAAAAGATAAAATAACTTTATATAAAAATAAAAAACTTAATAATATCAATATGATTTAAATAGAAAAATATATAAAATAATATAGAAATTAAAAAAAAAATAAATAGCTATAAGATACATTATCTACTTAAGATAGAATGATTTCTTTTTTTTATAAATAATCAATGATTTATTTTTATGAAAAATTAATTTTACAGAGACACTAAACTTAAAAAAATATTATTTTAAATTAAATTTTAGGATATAGAGATAAATGCTATGATTTAATTATGAGATGATTCAAAGTTTTATGAAATTAACTAAATAAATAATACGAATAATATTCAAAAAAAATAATAAATAATTGGTATTTAATAAAATTAATAAGCTCATTAACGATTTATATGGATTTTATCATCGAGAACTATTTTTTATATTTTTATAATACTAATTTTTAATGATAAAAATCATCTTTATCTAAAAAGATAATATCAATTTACTTATTTAATATCTTAAGTATTAAAATTTAAAATGTTACCATTATAAATATAATTACCTATTATTATTCATTGTAAAGATAAAAAATAACTTTACTAGCTAATTATCTAAAGTAAATAATTCATAATTAAATTAGAAGCAAAATAAAAAAGACTTTTAAGTAGCAAGGATATCTCTTTAAAAATAATTATTACTTAAAGAATCATAGTAGTTTACTAGCAAATTTATGAACACAAAAAAAAATAAAATACCATTAAATTATACATTGAAATCATAATGATGATATTTTTAAAATAAACAACAAATATTTTTAAATTTTATAAGTTTAATTAAAGAGTTTTCTAAAATTTATTAAATGTTAATATTTACATAAATAATATTAAAATTAATGAAACTATTTTTCTTCAAAAAACTAATTATTCTATCTTAAATTAATTTAAATATAATGAATTTCAGTATAAACAAAGTAATATTGGAAATCATGATTAATTAGAAATTAATTAATATTTATATTAATAGTCTTTATAAAAGATAAAGGATTGGATTATCTAATAAAGAAAATTTTACGCTTTAATCTAGTAAGTAGATTTTTTTTAATTAATTTCATGTTTTTATATTATAAAAATAATAGATAAGAAATAAAGATAGCGAAATAGCTAATAATTATACCCTTAAAGAAAATCTTTAAACATAAATAACAGCTAATAATCTATTAGATTAATATAATAAAAGTGCAATTAAGAAGAAAATACTTAATTTTTCAAGAAAAATTAAGTAAAAAAAATAAATGCAATAATATTATTTTTATATAAATAGATGAAAATTTCAGACAAAAGTTTTTATTGAATTCAAATTAGTTGTATTTAAAATAAACTATAAATATTTATTAAAAATATGATAACTCTATAAACATAAAAATAGATGTATATTTATAAATTTCTATTATAAGTGGTAGGATATTAATCCTATTTTTATAAGTTATAAAAATAGGATTTTAATTAAAATTTTAAAAAATAATATCTACATAAGTAGAACAGTTTTAATATGGTAAAATTATAACACAGCATAGTAACTTACTGAAGATTAAAAGTAGTATCTGGATAAATATAGTTCAATTTAATTCTTCTCTTTTTATCTAAAAAAGAGTAAAAATAAATTATTACTATTATTTACAAGCTTTAATTCTATTGGCATAATATTCTAATTAAATTTAAACTTATATCAAAAAACATTATTAAAAATATAAATAAAAAACTTTTTAAGTGAAAATTTCGTTAGTTCCAAATTTTATAATGAACGTTAAAACTAATATGTAAATAGATTTTAGATGTAAGTATATTAATATGTTAAAGTTAATAAATATTAAATTTAATAAAATAAATAAATTTAAATTGACAAATACTTAAATTTTTTAAATTGAAGAATAAAATTAATTTATTTTGAGATTATGCCTAAAAGATTTAGTTATTTAAGTATTAGTTAAAAACTTTAATAAAAAGTTAATATATTTTTTATCAACTATTAATAATAAAATTGTTCGATTTTATAAAGTTAAAATCGAAAATAAAATACTGTGTAATATTAAATTAGATTTTATAGTTTAAAAATATAAATTGATTTGTTTATATTTTAAATTTTAATTAAATGAAGAGTTTAGTGAGATAAATTTAATGATATTTTAATTCAGTTTGTTATAATTTATTCTTTGAAAAAAAGAGCTTAAAGCTTTGAGTATCAGTTTTCCTATGACTATTTAGGGGCGTAGTTCAATTGGTAGAGCTCCGGTCTCCAAAACCGGGTGTTAGGAGTTCAAGTCTCTTCGCCCCTGTTATTTATTGATTTATAGTTAAGTTATTAATAATAATAAGATTATTTAAATAAAATTTATATAAATTCTTTAAAGCTATATTTTTCTTAATATTTTTATAATTTTAAATTTAATAATTTAAAATTTTTTCATAAATTCATGATATTATTAAAAATAATATTTTTTTTAAAAACATTTCTATTAATGACAAAACGTGTAATTAAAGGCTTATATTTTTACCTATTCATAATCAGTTATTATGAATAGGTATTTTTATTATATTATCAATAAAATTTTTTTGCCCGTTATTTTGTAACCAAATAGCATAAATTGGTTTTCTATAAACAACTTGTGATAGTATTTTTAAATCATGATATTGATTAAGCCAATGAATTGGTAAAACAGCAGCGGATTGTGTTGAATATAATAATTCTCTAGCAAGATTAGCGGATGTTGTTAGTATCGCTGGTGAATTTTCAAGTAAAGATGATTTTTCAGTGGTATTAAAATAAGCACTCCATTCAAGTTCAATAAGATTGAGTTTTTTTAAAGTTAAATTTTTTTTATTCGTCATTAATTGTAATTTTATTTCACCAATAATAGTAGTTTCAAATTCATCCATTTTTGGTGGTTCAATTGCAATAAGTAAATCAAGTTTATGTGAATGAAGTTGTTTCACGAGAGATTGTCGTGTTGATATTCTGCATTCAAGATAAAGTTCTTTATATTTTTGATAAATAAGTTTTATCCAATTTGTTAAACACCCTTCCCATAATGGAATTGTTGATCCTATTGAAAACTCTATGTGTAATGATTGATGTGAAATTTCTTTTTTTGCTTGCAACCAATTATTTATTAGTGATTCAGCATATGGAATTAAACGTTTGCCTGCTTCAGTTAAATGAATATTATTGCGATGACGAGCAAACAAAATGGTATCTAGTTGATTTTCCAATTGACGTATTCGAAAACTTACTGCTGATTGTGTAAGATATAATGATTCAGCTGCTCGTCCAAAATGTCGAGTTTTACTAACTTCCAAAAAAGTTTTTAATAATTCAGTATCCATAATAACCTCAAAATTTCTTAATCTTAATGATTTAAATGTTTTATTTTATAAAATGCAGTTATTAACTAATACTCTATGCCATAATAAGTTTAGTATTATAGATATTTGAGTGTATTAGATGAAAGAAAGCTTTATTATGAGAATTGTTTTTTGATAATAAAAATTATCATCGATATTTTATGATCATGCTGATTTTACCATTAAAAACCAAGTTATTAGAACATTATGGTCAAGTTTCAATAAACTATGTTTATTAAAACTTGACCATAAGACAAAATAAGAAATTTTCTTCATCACCATGTGTCCTGATGAACCAAAATCAATAATACAAGAAAAAAAGTATGTTCTAATAAGCATATAATATTTATTAGTCAACCAAAGTGTTTTCATACTTCATCAGGAGATAATAAATAACTGAATTTTTTAGAAGATTATAGTGATCTCTTATTAATTAATATCATTATAGATTTAAAAATAAAGATTAGCATCTCCTATTTATTCATTTTTTTATAATTTAATAAGAGTTTATCTATTCTTAAATTGGCCAATTGATTAATTAATTAATATTTATTACTTTTTAAATAAAAACTCCATAAAAAATTTTTTGTATATAATCTCAAATTTTAATTAAAAGGTTTATTTCTAATTTAAAAAGAAACAATAAGATTTATTTTATTATTTAGTTTTTTTAATAATTTTACATAAATGTTCAATTTATTATTTTTATATATATGTTTCTATAAACAACTCATAACGCTTAGATTTAAAGTTCTAATTAATTAAATATTATATAAAATATTTAGTTAATCGTTTGATTATCTAATTTTAATTATATAAAAATTCAGTAATTCTACAGATATATCAGATATTTTTTAAATTTAATTAGTTCATTAGGAATTAGATTTTTTATCACATTAATAGAATAATAAATAATTAAATTTATAAAAAATAAAAAATTTCAGGAAACTAAAGCATAAAACGTGTCTATGTAATTAATCTAGTTTTATTTTATAGAAAATAATTCTATATATAGCTATATATAGAATATGAAATATTTTTATTTCTTTTAATAATATCTTTAATATTTGATATTATTTTAAGTACAACATACTTCTATATTTTTTAATAAATCGATAACTCTGTTTTTCAATATTTTTTGTAATAAAAGTTTTTTGTTTTCAAAGTAAGTTTTTTAAATTTAAAATAAGTATAACTAATTAGTATTATTTATATTAGTGTTAATTAACATCTATAAATTAATTATTTTAATAAATATTTTTCCAAAAAATATAATGTTAATTTTTAATTTGCTTTTTAGTTAATATGAATATGTATTTCATTACTTATTTTTAAAATAGAATGACTTATATCATATTATTTATATTTCATTCTAGTATAGATATTATCTAAATATCAGATAATTTTATAGAATTTTATTTACTTTAACATAACTATTATCACTTTTACATTAATTTGTGATGAATAATAAAACAATCAATATTACTATATTTTTGAATTATATTCTCTACATTACTTTTCTAGATTATATGGATTTTAAAAAAAAATAAGAAAATACTATAATAAACAAATTAATATAATTTATTGGAAATTAATATGATTTAATAAATAGGATAACCAAAGAATTTTAAAATTTATATAATATAATATATATGATAAGTAATAGCGTTATTTATAGCAATTTTATCATATAATAAATATATGCTTGATACGATAATACAATTTTTTTTTGTTATATAATCTTTAAAAGTAAGTAGTAGATATTAAGATAATAAACATTATCGTTCTTAATAAATTAAATATATTTTTATTTTTCATGAAAGAAATTAATTTATGGTAACATATAGTATGGATTTGATCATTATTAATATTTTCTATTGTTTAGTTTGCTTAATTAAAAAAAAATAGTATTAATTTATAGAGAAATTTAAATTGATTTAATTTTATTTTATTAAGTTAATTTATTAACTTATAATGAATCTTATAAATACAATTTATAGATCATATTTTTAGATTTTATCAAAAACAATAAATATTAAATTTATAATTATTTTATAAATGAGTACTAAGATTATTTTGCCATTTATTAAATTGATTTTTAATCTGATCTTGAGTATAGTTGTTGTTAATAATTTTAGAAAATCCAATAGGGTTTTATATGTTATTAAAAATATAAACTTATTATTAATATACATCTTATGTTTATTTATAAATCTATTCATATTAATTCAAATTCTATTACAAAATAGTTGTTTTTATATTTATTCTATAAAATTCTATTTTATTTTTTTTTTAATCAATAAATTATGTATAATTAGATTTCATGAATATAAAAGTATTAATTAACGAAATATTAAATTTTTTGTTATAAATTTTAGGACAGTGATATTTTTATTTGAGATAAAAATCTATTTTATCAATAAGTATTTATATAGTAGTTATTAATAATAAACTAAGTTTTAATTCATAATTTTATTGTAAATAAATAAATTAGTAATTTTAATTTTATTTTTAAAATACAAATAAAATCATATTGATAATATTATTTTCAGTTTATTAAAAATAAAATTAATAATTTTGATATGAATAATATTTTCATAAATTAATTTAATTTTTTATAAAATAATCATTTAGTATATGATGTTATTTATTATTATTTAAAAGAAAATAATTAAAATTACTAATTATTATGCTTTTAAAAAAAATTATACAGAATAATTATGTTTTTTTATAATTTTAAATCAATAATATAATCCGTATATCATTGAATTTTATATATAATTGAATATTACTTTAGTTATTTTTATTATTTAACAACTAATAATATAGTTAATTTATTAATTTATATTATTAAAATATCTTAGGAATTAAAAATTTAAAATTAAATTGATTGATAATAAAAGTTGTTAACTATAGTTAGTGAACTAACAATTTTAAATCTTTTATTATAGATATTAATTTTTTAAATTTTCCATCTATACAAATAAAATAATAAATAAAAATTAGTTACTAAAATAAATTTAATTTATAAATTATTTTATAATTTATAAATTAATGCATTAAAAAATGTTTATTATGCTAATTTATCTATCGATAGGTGTTATTATTACTTATCATTACATTATAATATAATGTAATGACTGAATACCTAAAAAAAATATTTAGGTACTTTAATTGAATATATTAAACACATATGAAAATTTAAATTTAGAAAAAATTAGCAATATATCATTAATAATAAAAAATATATTAATAGCAAGAATAAAATTTTTATAAAAAAATTTTATTAATCTGTGATGTGAGATTAAAACTATTCTAAAATATAAAAATAAACAGAAAAATAAAATAATACAATTAAATTATTTATTATAGAAAATATAATTTCTGTTAATTATAAAGATAAAGTTAGTTTTTTTATTAAAATATTAATAACATTTATTTACATGGTAAAATTTAAACGTTTTAGTAATACAAAGAAAATAAAACTAAAAACTATTTAAACAATTATAATTATAGTTAATTTAATTAAAGATTTTTAATAAAAACGAAATATTTTTGTCAGATAAATACTGATAAATGATCTATATAATAAAATATAAATAATCTTTTTGTTAATATTGATTAAAATAGAATATCAAGTTATTTTAAAATTAATGAAAATTTATAAACATAATATTAGATCTCTAACTTAAAATATAGATACTTTATTCAGATCATTAATAATAACTGATAAGTTTAATATTATGTTGAAATTTACTATATATAACGAATTAAAAAAAACTAAAATACTTGAAGTTTTTAAATTTTTTTATAAATTATTTTGGTTCTTATAAAAATATTATATTGTTATGTGTCTTTTATTATATGTTTTTCTAATAGAAATTTAAGATTTAATTTATTTTTAATAATAAATAAATTAAAAGAATGTTTTTAAAAAACTAGATTTAATTAAATAGATATTATTCTACTTATGTTTCGTTTGATAGAATCAATACCATGAATATAATCATCTTACAATAAAATAAATCATAATTAAATATAAAAATAATAGATTTGATATTTAAATTTCTAGCATAAATATTTGTTTTAACTAAATCTATTTAAATTGTTTCAATTAAATTATTCAAAAAAAATATATATAGATATAGTTATTTCTATTATATCGCTTAATTAGTTAATTAACGTGATAGTAATCATTATTAAAATAAACTAAGATATTTTTATAATGACATTTAATATCAACGAGGTTATATATCTTTGATATATTATTTTTTTTAACTAATTGTTTTAACGAACATATTTTTATTATAAAAGAATAAAATTTTTTATTTGATAAACTATTTTTTTTAAATTTTAACTCAAATGAATTTGGTATTAAACTTATTTATCTAAATTTTACTTTTTTAAAAAAACATTACAAAAATAAATTTAAACATTATTTAATTGACAAAATTTAACAAAATAGATAATTATTATTCTAATAAATAAAATTTAAGATTTTATTATCTTAAAATCAAGTGTAATTATTTAAATGATAATTAAAAAAAGAAATTTCTTTGTCATAATCTATTACGCATATTTTTATTTATGTTAATAAGAATATTTGCTTTTTTTATTTTAAATATACATTTCCTTTATTATAATTATTATTACTATAATTTAAGTCTATTTTAATATTTTATTATACTAAATAATTTTGTTGTTATTATGTATTTAAACCATTAATTTCTATATAAGGAAACTAATAATTATCGTTTTATGTTAATAAACTCTATTTTCTAAATTAGTTTGACATATTAATAAATGATTACATATTAAATTAAAAAGAGAAATCAATATTTTGATTATTTTTTATTCATGTTTACAGAAAATATAATATCATTAAGAATTAAAAGATAATATTCATGTTTACAACCCGATGTAAACATGAAAAAAATTTTTATTAAGTTTGAATAAAATTTATTAAAAGGATTTAAATATCTTTAGCATATAAAAGTCCATAGATTTTATCTATCATTTTTTTACTTATAATGTGTTAAGATATTAATTAATGAATATTCTATGAAATAAAATTATTTGAAATAAAGAAAATATTTTTATATTAATAATATGCATGAAATAATATAAAATTTTACACTTTGGAGTATTGTAATGAGCAATAAAATTATTCATCTATCTGATAGTGATTTTAATAAAAAAATTTTAGAAGCAAAAAAACCAATATTAGTTGATTTCTGGGCAGAATGGTGTGGTCCTTGCAAAATAATTTCTACTATTTTAGATGAAATAGTAGATGAATATGCAATTAAATTAATTATTGGAAAATTAAATATTGATGATAATGCTGAAACAGTAAAAAAATATACTGTTCGTAGCGTTCCTACTTTAGTGCTTTTAAAAAATGGTGAACTAGTTAATAAAAAAGTTGGGCTTTTATCTAAAAAAGAATTAAAAGAATTTTTAGATAAAAATATTTAACTTTTTATGAAACATTGTAATAGATATTTAAGTAGATAAATATTTTTTAATTTTTCTCTTTAGACGTCTGCTATTTATGAGATTCATAGCTAGACGTCAGCCTTGAAGCGTGGTAACTTATATCTCTATTTGATATTATATGTGTTTTTATCTCAAATATATTAAATATTTTATTATATAAATATATTTATTATCTTTGAAGAATTTATATTCTATAATAGTTTGAATTATATTACACTCCAATAGCAATTTATGGGAAGCATTTTATATTTATTATTTACTTAATGCTATTGTTTAAGTTCTAAGAAGTAAAGAGTGAAGCTTTCTTATCAACTTTAAAATAAATTTTTATAGTCTTATTTTTATCTTTATTATATAACGATGTTATCTGTGGTAGTAAATTAATAAATTATTTTCACCATATAAATTTATATTTTAATGAAACTGATCTATTCATCAAAAATCCTTAAGGTTTTATATTTTTATTTAAATAGGCATTTAGATATTGCTACATTATTTATTGTTCATAATTCAAAAAATATACCCTGAATTTAAGAACCAACCATTATGAATCTTACCGAATTAAAAAATACGCCGGTATCTGAATTAATTACTCTTGGCGAAAGTATAGAACTAGAGAATCTAGCTCGTATGAGAAAACAGGATATTATTTTCTCAATTTTAAAGCAGCATGCAAAAAGTGGAGAAGATATTTTTGGTGATGGCGTGCTAGAAATTTTACAAGATGGATTTGGATTTCTTCGTTCTTCTGACAGTTCTTATTTAGCAGGTCCTGATGATATTTATGTTTCCCCTAGTCAAATTCGTCGCTTTAATTTACGAACTGGAGATACAATATCAGGAAAAATTCGTCCTCCTAAAGAAGGAGAACGTTATTTTGCCCTACTGAAAGTTAATGAAGTCAATTTTGATAAACCTGAAAATGCTCGTAGTAAAATTTTATTTGAAAATCTAACACCTTTACATACTAATAATCGTCTTCTTATGGAACGTGGTAATGGCTCAACAGAAGATTTAACGGCTCGTGTTTTAGATTTAGCAGCTCCAATTGGGCGTGGTCAACGTGGCTTAATTGTTGCCCCTCCAAAAGCAGGTAAAACTATGTTATTACAAAATATTGCAGCTAATATTGCCAATAACTATCCAGATTGTCTTTTAATGGTTTTGTTGATTGATGAGCGTCCAGAAGAAGTAACTGAAATGCAACGTCTAGTTAAAGGTGAAGTCGTTGCATCCACTTTTGATGAACCTGCATCTCGTCATGTTCAAGTTGCTGAAATGGTAATAGAAAAAGCTAAGCGCTTAGTTGAACACAAAAAAGATGTTATTGTTCTTTTAGATTCAATTACACGGCTCGCTCGTGCTTATAACACGGTAGTACCTTCCTCTGGAAAAGTCTTAACTGGTGGAGTAGATGCAAATGCTCTACACCGTCCAAAGCGTTTTTTTGGCGCCGCACGTAATGTAGAAGAAGGTGGAAGTCTAACAATAATTGCTACAGCATTAATTGATACTGGTTCAAAAATGGATGAAGTAATCTATGAAGAATTTAAGGGAACAGGAAATATGGAATTACATTTATCGCGAAAAATAGCTGAAAAACGTGTTTTTCCAGCAATTGATTATAATCGCTCTGGTACTCGTAAAGAAGAATTATTGACTTTACCGGATGAATTACAAAAAATGTGGATATTACGTAAAATTATTCATCCTATGAGTGAAATTGATGCTATGGAATTTTTAATTAATAAATTAGCAATGACAAAAACAAACGATGAATTTTTTAATTTTATGAAGCGTTCTTAAGTTGCTATTTATTTAATTTATTTAATAATTTATTGAAAACGCTACTTTTATGTAGCGTTTTATTTTATTAAAGTTATTAACTAAGTAGTACTTATTTTATATAAATTTACTCATTAAATATAAGTAATGCAAGATAATAGAAATATTTTATTATTATATATATTTTAAGTTAAAGTATATTTATATAGTCTATACATAAAATTTGATTCAGAAAATGATTTCTAAAATTATAAGAGAATATATTATTGTGCACATACTGAATTTATTGATCAATGTTTTTTTGGTTTTTTTGTTTTCTTTTATCTTTATATTTATTGCACGAAAAATAGCAAAAATATTTGGTCTAGTAGATGGGCCAAATTATCGCAAAAAACACGAAGGAGAAGTTCCTTTAGTTGGCGGTATTGTTGTTTTTTTTGGTATTAATTTAGCATTTATGATTACGCATGAATATATTCTATATAAATGGTTGTATTTAATTTGTGCTGCAATTTTAGTATTTGTTGGTGTATTAGACGATCACTTTGATATTAGCATTAAAATTCGCGCAACTATTCAATCAATTGTTGCGTTTGTTATGATGTATTTTGCAGATCTAACGTTAAATAACGTAGGTTATATTCTTGGTCCATGGCAAGTAAAATTTGGATCTTTAAGGTATTTGATGACATTATTTGCTGTTTTGGTGGCAATAAATGCTTTTAATATGGTTGATGGTATTGATGGACTGCTAGGTGGACTTTCTTGCGTTTCTTTTGTTGCATTAGGTATTTTGCTTTACCAAAACGGTAATATGGCATTAGCTTTTTGGTGTTTTGCTGTTATTGCTGCAATTCTTCCTTATATATTCTTGAATTTAGGTTTACTAGGAAAGCGTTATAAAGTATTTATGGGAGATGCTGGTAGTACATTAATTGGTTTTACTATTATTTGGTTATTGTTGACATCAACACAAGGTGAACAACGTTCGATTAAACCAGTAACTGCTCTTTGGATTATTGCTATCCCTTTAATAGATATGATTTCTATTATGTATCGGCGTCTTCGTAAAGGAACGAGTCCTTTTTTACCAGATAGACAGCATATTCATCATTTAATTATGCGCTCAGGTTTTACTCCGGGTCAAGCCTTGATATTAATTACTTTAGCAGCAGCTATTTTAGCAGTAATAGGTCTTATTGGTGAACGTTCAAATATTATTCCCGAATGGATAATGTTAGTATTATTTTTACTTATATTTGCTATCTATGGTTATTGTATTAAACGCGCATGGAAAGCGGCTCGTTTTTAAGACGCGTTAAACGCAAGATACAACGTATAGCAAAATAAATAAATAAACATTTAAAAAAATATATTATTTAAAATTAAAAACATAACTAGAATCTAATTCTTATTCATCAGAATTCTTTAAATATAATAAGTTATATATTAAAAATTTATTTTTCCTCTACAATGTTTTATAAAATGAATTATCTTTTAGCATTTATTTTATGTTTAAAATATTAATTATTTCTTATATTTTCAAGAAAAATAGAACAGTAATACTATCATTTATTTAGCAGTAATTAATAATTTACAAGAATATTATTCCAATAATAATTTTACAAAACTTAATTTTATATATTAATACAATGAAAAATAATAAATTATTAAAATTTCTTGATTAAGTTCATCAAAAAATTATTGTTTAAGTTTATTTTTTATAATACCAAACAAGAATTTTGATTGATAATAATTATTATTATATATGAATAAAAATGCTAATATTGATGTCTAAAGTTACTTTATGAATTGATTAACAACATTTAATTTACATATCAAATGCTATTAAGATACTTAATTATAATATAAAATTAATTATTGAAACAGTTTTTGATATAAACTAATCATTATATAAATATATCTTTATAAATAAATAAATTAATTTTAATTTTAATTGAAAAATTAAAAGTGCATAATTAACAAAGAAATGATTTTGAAGATCATTAATTAATTATCAAATTAATTATAAAATATGTCATGAGCGATGTTTAAATAATTCTTTAAAATTGTCAAAAAGCAAATTTTTTTTAATTAATAAAATAAATATACTTATTGATCAACTACTTGATTGGAGAATACTTCTATTGGGAACGTATTATTATAAATATAAATTAAAATATTAGAGATAATAGAGCTTAATTATAATGATGGCTATAATTAAAATGTAGTTATGCTAATAATATTAAATTTAAAGCACTTTTTATTATCAAAAAAAAATAATCTCTACACTTATTGATATTTAAGTACATCGAGAATCCATGATTAAACATGATAGTTCTTTGTCTATTATTAATAATTGTGATTTTAAAATTATTAATGCCTTAAATAGGTTAAATGCCCTCTCATTAAGGTGTGAATTTTAATTATTTACTAAAAAATAATATTTTAACTAAAATATATAATAATAGAGAACTTTAATAAAACATTAATACATTTTGGGTATAATATTTATTAATGACACATTCATTAATAAATGATGCTGAGATAAAAAGAGAATCATTATGAAAGTATTAATTGTATTTGGTACTCGTCCTGAAGCTATAAAAATGACTCCACTTATACATGCTTTAATAAATGATAAAACTTTTAAATCGAAAGTTTGTGTAATCGCTCAACATAGAGAAATGTTAGATCAGGTATTGCAATTTTTTGAAATCACACCTGATTATGATTTGGATATTATGACTCGAGAACAAGATTTAACTAATATCACGTGTCGAATTTTTGAAGGAATGAGAAACCTATATTACTACTATCTTTTAAGCCAGATGTAGTAATTAGTTCATGGGGATACAACTTCAACAATGGCAGCTAGACCTAGCTGCCTTTTATCAACACATTTTAGTTTGTCATGTTGAAGCAAGATTACGTACTGGTAATTTGTATTCTCCTTGGCCAGAAGAAGTAAATCGTAAAATTGTTAGTTATCTCGCGCTATGTATCATTTTGCACCAACTGAGTATTCCAGAAAAAATTTACAAAATAAGTCAATCCCAGCTCATCGTATTTTTATTACAGGTAACACTGTAATAGACGTATTATTTTGGTACGCGATAAAGTTACAAATGATGCTACACTGAAAAGTAGTCTTTTTGCAAAATATCCCTTTCATGATAAAAATAAAAAAATGCTATTAGTTATAAGTCATAGGCGAGAAAATTATGGTGGCGGATTTGAACGTATTTGTTATGCATTAATTGAAATTGCCAGAAATCATAATAATGTTCAATTAGTTTATCCTGTTCATTTGAATCCTAATGTTAGAGAACCAGTACAACGAATTTTATATGGTATTAATAATATAACCTTGATTGATCCACAAGATTATTTACCTTTTATTTATTTAATGAACAAAACTTATTTAATACTAACGGATTCAGGGGCATTCAAAAGGAAGTAGTAGCTTTAGGAAAACCAGTCTTGGTGATGCGTGATACTACTGAGCGACCTGAAGCAGTTGAAGTTGGTACGGTATGTTTGGTCGGTACAAAAAAAGAAAAAATTGTTCAATTAGTAACACAATTATTAACAGATGATTTTTAATACCAGAAAATGAGTCAGGAGCATAATAATCCATATGGTGATGGTAAAGCTTGTCAACGAATTCTTAAAGCATTAAAAAAATAGGCAATATACATTATGAGTTTTGAAACTATTTCTGTTATTGGTTTAGGTTATATAGGTTTACCTACCGAAGCAGCTTTTGCTGCACATCAAAAAAAATAATTGGAGTTGATATCAATCAATATACGGTTGATAGTATTAATCGATGTAAAATTCATATAATTATTGAACCTGATCTAGAAAAAGCTGTAAAAATAGCTGTAGAAAAGCGGGATATTTAAAGGCATTTACCATGCCTCACAAAATGCAGATGCATTTTTAATCGCTGTTCCAACAGCACTTAAAAAATGATCACAAATCCGATCTATTTTATGTTATGGCGACAGCGGAATCAATTACATCATTATTAGAAAAGGTGATTTGATTATTTTAAAATCAACTTCTCCTACTGGAATGACTGAACAAATGGTATGTCGACTGGCAATTATGCGTTCTGATTTGACATTTCCACAGCAACGTGGTGAAAATTCAGTTGGATATTGCTTATTGTCCTGAACGCATTTTACCAGGAAGAGTTATGATTGAGCTTATTAAAAATGATCGAATTATTGGTGGTATGACGATGAAATCGTCTCAACAAGCTAGTGAGTTATATAAAATTTTTCTTTCTGGTAAATGTATGATTACTAATGTAAAAACAGCTGAAATGTGCAAAAAATTAACAGAAAATAGTTTTCGTGATGTAAATATTGCTTTTGCTAATGAATTATCTTTTATTTGTGCTGAACAAGGGATTAATGTTTGTGAATTAATTAATTTAGCTAATCGTCATCCTCGAGTTAATATTTTACAGTCAGGGCTAGGCGTTGATGGTTATTATATTGCAGTTGATTCCTTGTTTATTGTTGCTCTCTCAAAATCCAAAACAATCTTGTTTGATTCATACAGCCAGCTTAGTTAATGATAGCAAACCAATTTGGGTTGTTGATCAAGTTAAAACAATGTTAACGAATTGTTTGATCGAAACAGGTAAACGAGAAAATGAAATTAAAATCGCCTGTTTTGGTCTTGCTTTTAAACCAGATATTGATGACTTACGAGAAAGTCCTGCTATGAAAATTACTGAAATGATTACCAATTGGAATACTGATACAATTTTTGTGATAGAACCAAATATCAATGAATTACCAAAATCATTAGATGGCCTCTGTCAATTAGTACCTACTGAAGTTGGTATTCCTAATCCAGATATTATTTTGTTACTTGTTGACCATAAAGAATTTAAAACAATTAATGGCAAAGAAATTCAACAAAAATGGGTTATTGATACAAAAGTGGTCTGGCGTTGAAAGGTATTTTAGTTACTGGTTGTGGTGGTGAATTCATTCGTTCTGCAGTCGTTCGTTATATTATTAAACATACTAACGATACCGTAATATAGTTATTGATAACTTGACTTATGCTGGTAACACAAAGTTATTAGCTTCATTTATGAAGAATTCTCGTTATGTTTTTTCTAAAATAAATATTTGTAATTAAGTAGAAATTGATAAGGCGTTCAAACAATATCAGCCTGATGTTATTATGCATTTAGCGGCAGAAAATCATGTTGATCGTTCAATTGATAAACTAATAGTTTTTATTGAGACCAATATTATTGGTACTTATTTTTTATTAGGGGTAGCTCGTAATTATTGGAATAGTTTAAATAAACAAAAAAAAGAATTATTTCGTTTTCATCATATCTTTACTGATGAAATTTATGGGGATTTACAAGTTAGTAAATCTCTATTTACAGAAAAAATACCTTATGCACAAAATAATCCTTATTCAGCTTCAAAGGCTTTCAGTAATCACTTAGTAAGAGCTTGGCGACGCACTTTTATGGTTCACCGACATTAATGACTAATTCTTCAAATAATTATGGCCCCTACCACTTTCCTGAAAAATTAATTTCTTTAATGATCTTAAATGCAATAGAAGATAAACCATTGCCTGTTTATGGCCAAGGTGAGCAAATACGCGATTGGCTTTATGTTGAAGATCATGCGCGCGCGTTATATTTAATTATTAGTCAAGCAGATATTGGTAAGACTTATAATATTGGCGCTCATAATGAGCGTAAAAATATTGATGTTGTAAAGATTATTTGTGATTTACTAGAGGAATTACATCCAATTAAATCTGATGGAATCAATCATTATCGCGATTTAATTACTTATGTAAAAGATCGCCCTGGACATGATATGCGTTATGCTATTGATGCTAGAAAAATAGAAAAAGAATTTGGTTTGAAGCCTCAAAAAACTTTTGAATCAGGTATTCAAAAAACAGTTAAATGGTATTTGAGTCATAAAAATAGTGGAATAGTAATATATAAAAATAATTAATATTTACATAAATATTTAAGTTTATTAATATAATGGAAAGTAATAAAATGATAAAAGGAATTGTTTTGGCTGGTGGATCAGTGACTCGTTTATATCCAATTACACGAAGTATTTCTAAACAACTTTTACCTATTTATGAAAAACCAATGATTTACTATCCGTTATCAGTGTTAATGTTAGCATGTATAAGAGAAATATTGATTATTTCGACATCTAAGGATCTTCCTGATTATCAGCGTTTATTTGAAGATGACGATGCTTTTGGTGTTAACTTTAGTTATGGCGGTACATACAACCCCTTCACCAGATGGGTTAATACAAGCATTTTTAATCGGTGAAAATTTTATTAATAATGATGCTTGTTGCTTGATATTAGGTAATAATATCTATTTTGGTCAAGCTTTTAGCCCTAAATTAAAATCTGTTATAACTCGAAAAACTGGAGCAACGATTTTTGCTTATCAAGTGATGGATCCTGAACGCTTTGGAGTAGTTGAGTTTGATAAATATTTTAAAGTATTATCGATTGAAGGAAAACCTCAACGAGCTAAATCTAATTGGGCGATTATAGGTCTTTATTTTTATGATAATCAAGTTATTAATTTTGTAAAACAAATTAAACCATCTTTACGAGGAGAACATGAAATTATTTTTCTTAATCAAATGTATCTTGAGCGTGGAGAATTAAATGTTGAACTATTAGCCCGCGAATTTGCATGGTTAGATACTGGAACTCATGATAGTTTAATTGAAGCTAGTACATTTGTTCAAACTGTTGAAAAAAGACAAGGATTCAAGATCGCTTGTCTGGAAGAAATATCATGGCGTTAACGGTTGGTTAACCGATCAGCAAGTTAAAAAATAAGCTGAAAACTTTTAAAAACTGGTTATGGCCAATATTTACAGAATTTACTATATGCTTGTCCGCGCTAATATTGAAAGGCTTAGTTGGGAAAGTAATTTCTTTGAACGTAAAATAGCAAAGTTAGATTTTGCACCAAACGCGCCAATTATTTTATTAAATCAATTAGCTAACTACGATATTGTAGAGGCTAAAATTTCTACCGATAATACTGAATTAATTGATAAAATAGCGACTTTTGGTTTTTTATTGGTTGAAGGTGAAATTGATTTTTGTCTAAATATTACTAGTATTGTAAAAAAAATATAGTTTAACCCTAAACATAGCGGTTGAAAAAGATATCAAAGCATTGAAAATATCGCTATTACAGCTTTTTTACATAGTCGTTTTTGTGCACCATGGTATCGATTAATAGATAACTCTCGTTTTTATTCTCTTTGGGTTGAAAAACTGTTACAGGTGCTTTTGATGATGTTTGCTTGTTAGCTAAAGGTGTGGAAGGAGATATCTGTGGATTTGTGACAGTAAGGAAATTATCAACAGAAAAAGAGGCAAGAATTGGTTTATTGGCCACCGTTCTTAATCATCAAAAAAAATAAGTTGGCAAACAATTGATAATAACGGCATGTCAATGGTGCGCTCAACAAGGGAGAAAAAAATTAAGAATAGCTACTCAAATTAGTAATATTAGTGCCATGCGTGTTTATATTCAAGAATGGGTGCGAAAATTAAAAGTACAGATTATTGGTCATATCGATGACAACATGATTCCATTTAATAAACCCCCGATTGTAGGTACTGAATTAAATTATATAAAAGAAGTCGTAAATGGTACCTGATTATCTGGTGACAATTGTTTTATTGAGCGTTATCAGAAGTGGATGGAAAAATATTTCCAATGTTTGAGAGTGTTATTAACACCTTCTTGTACTGCATCTTTAGAAATGGCTGCAATTTTACTTAATATTAAACGTGGTGACGAAATTATTATGCCAAGTTTCACATTCACTTCTACTGCTAACGCTTTTATACTTAGAGGCGTAATTATTGTATTCATTGATATATACCCTGATACCATAAATATGGATGAAAATAAAATTAAAGCTGCGGATATTACACACAAAAAAATAAAACTCGAGTAATTGTAGTCGTTCACTATGCCGGTATGGCTTGTGAGATGGACACAATTATGATATTAGCAGAAAAACATCATCTTTATGTTGTTGTGAAGATGCAGCTCAAGGTGTTATGTCTACTTATAAGGGTAAAGCGCTCGGTACAATAGGCCATATTGGTTGTTATAGTTTTCATGAAACAAAAAAAATTATTCTTCTGGCGGAGAAGGTAGTGCCTTACTGATTAATATTCCTTCACTTATTGAACGAGCAGAAATTATTCAAGAAAAAGGAACTAATCGTAATCAATTTTTTCGTGGACAAACCGATAAATATATTTGGCGCGATATTGGTTCTAGTTATTTAATGTCAAGGCTACAAGCAGCTTATTTATGGGCGAAATTAGAACAGGCTGAAAAAAAATAATCATCGTAGATTAAACTTATGGAAAACTATTATCAAACACTTAAACCTTTAGCTAAAATTGGTAAACTAGATTTACCTGTTATACCAACTTATTTGGAACATAATGCACATATATTTTATATTAAATTAAAAGATGTTAAGCAAAGAGTAGCATTTAATAAGCATATGCAAGCAGCAAATATTTTGTCAGTATTTCACACTATGTTATTTTACACTCTAGCCCAGCTAGTCATAAATTTTGTCGTTTTCATGGTAACGATTGTTATACAAACAAAAGAAAGTGATCGTTTGATTCGTTTACCTATATTTTATAATCTTACAAAGAAAAAACAGTAACAAGTAATTAATTAAATTCAATGTTTTTTTGTTTAATATGTCTTTAGCTAAAGCGTCTATTTGGACGGTAATTTCAATTTTGATAAAAATTAGCACTGGATTAATTATTATAAAATTATTAGCCATTTCTTTTGGTCCAGTTGGAGTTGGTTAAATAGGAAATTTTCGTCAACTAATTATTATTGTTGGTATTTTATCTGGTGCAGGGATTTATAATGGAGTAACTAAATATGTAGCCGAATATCATCAGATACCAACAAAATTAAGCGCCTTATTAGGTACATCATCATCAATTATTTTAGGATTTTCAACAATATTAGCAATTATTTTTTTTACTTTTTAGTTCATTCATTAGTTTCACATTATTTGGTCACACTCAATATCAAACGGTTGTTCGTTCTTTATGTTTGATACAAATTGTAATTGCTTACGCTAATTATTTTTTTAGCTATACTAAAAAGTTTTTGTGATGCAAAAAGTAATGCATTATCAATTAGCATTGGTAATTTAATAGGAGGAATAATTATTTGTTATTTTTTTTAGGTCAAGTAATTATCAAGAGTTCTTGGTGGGATTAACTTTAATTCCTGCATTAATTATTGTGCCAGCAGGAGTTCTTATCCTACGTTATAAGAAATTATGTTTATCATATTTTAAACCATGCTAGAATAGTTCTATCGGTTATAATTTAACTAAATTTACTTTAATAACGCTAATAACTTCAATTACGTTACCGGTTGCTTATATTATAATAAGAAATTTATTAGTTAATAAATATGGTTGGAATGAAGTAGGTATTTGGCAAGGAATGAGCAGTATTTCAGATGTTTATTTACAATTTATTACCATATCTTTTAGCGCTTATTTATTACCAACTTTAGCTAAATTAAAACATGAAGATAAAATTAGTGTAGAAATCTTTAAAACCCTAAAATTAGTTTTACCAACAGTCATGATAGTTAGTATTACTATATGGTTATTACGAGATTTTGTAATATTGATATTTTTTTCTGATAAATTTATACTAATGCGCGATCTTTTTGCTTGGCAATTTGTTGGTGACATATTGAAAATTTGTGCCTATATCTTCGGTTATTTAATTATTGCTCAAGGAGCATTATGTTTTTACATTTTAATGGAAGTGATTCAATTTACTTTATTAATAAGGGTTTGCTTATTATTTAATACAAACTTCAGGCGCTTTAGGTGCTTCTAAAGCTTATATGGCAATTTATATTATTTATTTTACACTTTGTAGTAGTGTATTTTATCTTTATAAAAGGAAGAAATGAAAATTTTAATTCTTATATTAGGATCTGACATCCCACATCATAATCAAACAGTATTAACATTTTTTAATGATGTTTTATATTTATCAGTACCATCAAGAGAAAAAAGACACTTCATGGTTGTTAGTCGTGATATTACTCTAAAATCACATTATCCACATTTATATATTAATCAATTTGATAATAAAAAAGCAATCGCTAATGTTATCATTATGAAAGCAAAAATAAACAGAAATTGTCAATTTTTTTTTCATGGTCAGTTTAATGTATTAATTTGGTTCGCATTATTAGTTGGAATTATTCATAAAAAACAATTTTTATGGCATATTTTGGGCAGATCTTGAAGATCTAACTACATTAAAATTTAGATTATTTTATTATTTTCGACGCCTAGCATTTAAACGGGTTGGATATGTTTCTGCTACGCGAGGTGATTTAAATTATTTTTCTTGTTTAAATTTATCCATACCAACATCTTTGCTTTATTTTCCAACAAAAATGAATCTAACTTTAACTGCTTATGAAAAATTAATTAACAAAACAGAACCAAATAACAATTTTAATTGGTAACTCAGGTGATAGATCTAACCGACATATTGAAGCGTTATTAGAAATCAAGAAATAATTTATAAATCAACCCATTAAAATTTTTATTCCAATTGGATACCCCGATAATAATCAAACATACATTACAAAAATCACCAATGTAGCTAAAAATTATTTTCATAAGGGAGAAGTAATAATTATTAAGAAAAAAATACTTTTTAATGATTATCTTACTCTACTAAGTTATTGTAATTTAGGTTATTTTATTTTTAATCGACGACAAGGTATAGGTACACTATGTTTATTAATTCAGTTTGGAATCCATTTTGTTATTAGTAGAAAAAATTATTTTTTGCACGATCTTATTGAAGAATCAATACCTTTTCTATTTCATCATAATCAATTAGATAAGCAACAAATTACTATCGTTAAACAAAAAAATGATAGTAATTGATAAAAGTCAAATATCTTTTTTTTTAAAATCCTAACTTCATTAAAGGATGGAAAACTTTATTAGCCTCGATAAGGTATCAGGAATGACTTTTATGCAATTTGGATGTTTATCGAATATTTATTCTATCTATTTAATGCTAATTTTAACATTAACATATCGTGAATTTCGACGAATCCGTTTTAATTTTAATATTTTTTTCTTTACTTTATTTATTGACATTTTATTCTGGCTTTCCATTAACAGGATTACTTATTTTTCAATTTAACGTTAGTTGTAGCGCCATTAAATGCATTATTAAGTGAATTACCCTTATCTATTAGTTTTTATATTATTTATTATATTATTTATAAAATCAAATTGCGTAGTGATGTTCAACGATCTGAACAGATATTTTTTAGAATAAATCGAATAGAAACGAAATTAACTTGTTTTTATTGATGTTTATTGCTATGCTGACAGTAGTTGTATTTTTCGTATAAAATGGATTTTTATTTTTTTTGCTTGCAATCCTATAGTCATATTTTTTCTAGTGAAATCTCTAATGTAGCATTAAAACATTTTTTATTTTTTTATTCCTGCAATGTTGATGTTATATTTTTTAAAACCAACCAAATATCGTTGGTTATTTTTTTTTATTTACTACAATTATTTTGGAATTTTTACTTATCTAATTGTTGGTGGAACACGCGCTAATATTATTCTTGCTTTTTCACTTTTTCTGTTTATTGGTATTGACCGCGGATGGATTAATTTATGGATGCTAATTGGTGCCGGTGTTATCGGTATTGTTGGTATGTTTTTTTAGCATTAAAATGCTATGAACTAGATGTTAGTAATACATCGTTTTTTTATACTTTTCTTTATTTAACACGTGATACCTTTTCTCCTTGGGAAAATTTAGCGCTATTGTTAACTAATTATAACAAAATTGAATTTCAAGGATTAGCTCCTATTATACGTGATTTTTATGTTTTTATTCCAACTTGGTTATGGCCTCAACGTCCAGATAAAATACTTAATTCAGTTAATTATTTTACCTGGAAAGTACTTAATAATAATTCTTGTTTAGCTATATCACCTACATTAATTGATTCTTTAGTTGTAATGGGAGGTTTTATTTTTATTCCTATTGGTGCGATTTGTGTTGGTTTTATTATTAAATGGTTTGATTGGTTTTTTGAAAAAAGTAAGATAGAAAAAATCGCTATAAAACTATTATTCAACAAAGTTTCTATTTTGGTGCTATTTTTAATATCATCGTTCTTATTCGTGATGGAATGGACGCTTTTGTATCGCGAGTTGTTTTTTACTTTTTAGTATTTTTATTTTGTTTATTTATAGCGAAATTTCTTTATTGGTTATTTATTAAAGTAGGTTTAATTCAAATATATACCGGTTATAGTTATTCTAAAAAAAAAATAACATAAATAATAGTTTATTGGAGTAATCTATGAAGCAACAAGTGATTATGGAATATAATATTCGAGATCATCTTGTCTTAGGTTTTCATGACATAATTCATTTACTTAATTATTTATTTTCAAATCAACAAATTAAGAGTGGAATATTAGTGGCTATTAATGCAGAAAAAATATTAATTTCAGAACAAAATAGTGATTTTAAAAACTGTTAATTGAGGCAGAATATCTATATGCAGATGGGAACAGCATCGTCAAAGCAATTTCTCGTAAATATCAAGAGAAGCAAAGGTTTCACGTATTGCTGGTTCTGATTTATGGGAAGGATTAATGAAAATTGCTGGCTAAAAATCAACTCCTGTATTTTTAATTAGTGGAAAAAGAAATTCTTAAACAGCCTAAAATAGGCTTTATACTCAATGGCGTGTAAATGTTGTTGGTAGCCAGGATGGTTATTTTATCTCTGAACAGCATTAAATATTATTCAATCAGATTAAAAATAGTGTGGTTAAGATTGTTACGGTTGCAATGGGTTTACCAAGACAAGAAATTTTTATCCGTGATTGTCGGAAAATTTATCCAGATTCACTTTATATTGGAATAGGTGGCACTTATGATGTTTTTTACTGGAAAAATAAAACGCACACTTAAACTATGGCAACAATTAGGATTAGAGTGGTTATATAGACTTCTTTCACAGCCTTGTCGTATAAAAAAAAGACAGATAAAATTATTGCATTTTCTATGCTATTATAATAGTGGAAAGCTTTAGTTTTTATAGGTAAATTATACTTCTATTTTAATAATTTATGTAAATAATATAGTAGATTTTAATTCTTTTTTTCTGTAATCCTAAAATAGGTTTTATCGGATAATTGTTTATTATAGTTAAGGAATTAACACTATTTAATGTTTTTATAAAAACTTTTAATATATTTTAAATACAAGTAGTATTATTTTTTATTTGAATATGATTACTTAACAATATAATAATTATTATTAAAATTACAAAATTATTATCGAGAAGTTAAATAAAATTTATATCATAGTATTAAAATGAGATATATATAATTAATTAAATTAGATAAAATAATTTATGTTAATTTATTTATTAGTTATTTAGCACACTAAAATAGCTAGTATTTTTATTAAATTAAAATATTAATTAAATATTTGTTTTGTAAGAAATATTTAATTTGGTTGATATTATTTTTTTTAAAATATATTAAAATTCTAATTTTTTTATTTAATTGTAAATATTTAATATTTTGTCAAAAAAATGAAAGATTTTTTTTAAAGAATAAAAAGAATTTTTAATGAAGAAAAATTTTTAGTATGTTACATTATATTAATAAATGTTATTTGAGTAGTGCTAGAGATTATTATAACTTATATCTATACTAAATCTAGTTTATTTAATTGCATGATGGCGCATAATAATTTTTCGTTTGTTAAAAAATTAAATTTTTATATATTAGTTAACTTGACTATATTATGCTTATATAATGAATTATATTTTCACATTAGTAAAAAAATATGATAATTATTTATATATTTTGATCAGAAAAAGATTTATCAATTGTATTGAAGATATTTTTAAAGTAATTATTTTATGGAATTTTAGTAATTAATTAAATATTTTTTCTTATTATTAATAAGAATTTGTTTAAATTGTTTTAACAACATAATTTCTTAATAAGAAACCAAGTTAATTAATATTTTTTTAAAAATTTATATTAAAATAATTAATAAGATTTATTGATAGGTTTTATTTTTTATATTAGTATTATTTTAATATTGCAATATAAAATTTATAAATATTAAGTAATGAATTATAATTTATTTTTATAAATTTTTGTTAAAAAGTATTGCATAAATAATAATATTGATTGATTTTTATTCATTATAAAACATTATTGTTAGATTATAATAATAGTACATATAATAATGAATGTATTTTATATTTTATCATGAAATTATTTGCTGTAAAAGTTTTTATTAAAAGTAGTAAGTCCATATGACTTACTTATATAAGTATATATAATAACAAGTTATTTTTATTTATATCTATAGATAGTATGAATATATATTACCAGTGATAATAATAATTTATTTTATTACTTTTATATATTTTTAACAAAAAAAATCTAAAAATACTTCCAAATCAATATCATTTTTTGATGTAAATTATTTATTTTTTTATTTTATCTATTTATTAAAATAGTAATAAATTTTCGAATATGAATTTATTATTAATTATTTAAAAGATCAATTTTATAATTGAAGCGAATAAAATATAAGAAAATAACTTTTTATTTAAAAAATTAAAGAGTATATAATTAAAACTATATTGTCCTCTTATATAAAATTAAGTTAAGCGCCCGTAGCTCAGTTGGATAGAGCGCTACCTTCCGGAGGTAGAAGTCCCAGGTTCGAATCCTGTCGGGCGTATTGTTTATTATATGTATTGTTATCTCAAGTAAATTAATATTATTTTTACAAGTAATTTAAATTTTTAAAAAAATATGGTGGCTATAGCTCAGTTGGTAGAGCTCCGGATTGTGATTCCGGTTGTCGTGGGTTCGAATCCCATTAGTCACCCCATAGTTATTTTATTTGGTTTATATTAATATTGAATTAATAGATAATATACATTATAATTTTATATGCATTAATATCTCTTTAGGGCATTGTTTCTTATAAGCTTAATATTTAAAATCGTATAAAAATAAATTTATAAAATTATATGAAATATTATTAATATAGAGTATTTAGTAAAAAAAATTAAAATAAATTAACTTAGAATTAATAAATTATAGATTCAATTATTTTTTCATTTTTATCAAAAAAGATTTTAAAAGAAATCTGCAATTTATTTTAGAATCTTTCTTATATCATTACATTAAACTATATAAATAAGCATATATAAACTTATTCATAAGTTACTGTTTTACAATGCTTATTGCTAATCCTTTTATGTCTAAATGGACTAATTATATTTAAAAATATTTTTATATTTAAGTAAAATTTATACTGCTGTTTAAATAAAAATATTAATAATTAACATATTAATTCAGAAATTTTTATTTTTATGAAAGAAAGAAAATATATATATTTCTATAATCACTTTAATGACAGATAATTTAATGATATATCTTATAAATTTTAAGAGTTAAAATGAATAAAATTTTCTACTAGAAACTAATTGATATCTAATTAACTAATATTTATTCAATAATATACATAAAATATCATTTTTTAATTAAAAAATGATATTTTATGTATATTGTGTCATCTAAAATTAAAGTTTTTGATAACTTTTTATAATAATTTAATTATATTAGATTATATAAATATTATATGTTATGCAATAAGTTTAATGTACTTTATTACATATGTTATTCTTAGGTTAAGAATACTTTTCATAATTTTTAATATAACATTAAATAGAAATATAATTTATCAATAAACATTATTTTATTTTTATAACTATTATATTTTGTTATATATTTTATTTTATCAATTTTTGAAAAAAAAACTTATTTAATTTAGATGAATTTATATGAAATACATTAAATTAATTAATAAAGATAAAAAATCTTTTGAAAGTTAAAAAAAAAAATCAAAATAATAAAGAAAAAGAAGAAGATAATTATTGTTTTTTATAATTCAATGAGAAGTAAATTATAGAAAAAATTTTTTTGATTCTTTATTTTTATCTTTATTTTGTATATCTAATTTATCATAAATTTAAGTAAAATCATAAATATTAATATATTATCCTAAAAAAAACTTAAAGAGTTTCAATTTATTGATACACATTATGCTTTAATATATATTAATCTAATTCTTTTTTTAGTTAAAGTAGCATATAATTATTTTATAAAATTATTTAAGAATTTAATTTATAAATTTTTTATTTTTTTATTTAATGTAGAGATATATATTTATTTGTTATTATAATTTGTTAGTTTCATTTATTACTTATTAATATTTTAAGATTGATATGATCAAAATCACACTTATTATAATAAGTGTGATTAATAAATACAGATATTTATTATAGTTATATAAATTTTATTGTTATTTAAAATCTTTAATGTATTTTCTTTTATTTTATGATATTCATTTTACTTTATTATAATTAATATAATATATTAATTATAATAAAGCTTGAATTAAAGCATCATTATTAGCGCTTTTAGCTATTTGTATTGATTGCCACCCTAATCGGTAAGCAGTAGTAGCTAAGCGTTCACTAACAATAATTAAATGTCGAGAAAGCAACCAAGGTTTTACTTCATCGGTAATCAAATTAAATAATAGATACAACATTTCACCACTAGTAACAATAATTGTTTTAATATTTTTTTGTTGCCATTGCAATTGAAAAGTTTGCGGATTATATTTTATTGGTTGACGTTGATAACACTCACAATAATCAATATGGCTTCCACGTGATTTCAATGTTTTAAAAAGTAATTCACGCCCACCATTACCTCTTAATAACAAAGATTTTTTCCCTAAAAGTGATTGTAAATCAGGTAATTCAAGTAATGTTTCACTAGTTTCACCTTTTTGAGATAATCGAATAGGCAAATTAGTTAATTGATGAAAAATTAATCCTGTTGAATGCCCTATGCCGTAATAGAATAAAATATTAGGCCATTTTTGTTTCGTTAAATAAAGAGCTGAATTAGCATATGATACCGCATTTGGTGATAAGAAAAAAACATAATCACCATTAGTTAATCTTGCTAATTTACTTGGTAAAAGAGGTAATTCATTACCAGGTTTAACTGTAATCAATGGAGCATGAAAAGCTATTTTTCCTAATAATCTAATATGTTTAACTAGTTTTTTTCCGTTAGGATTTGGTCTTGTGACCAATATACTCATTAAAAAATACTCCTGTAGAAATTTTGTTAAGAATTTGTTTAGCACCGTTATTAAGTAATTTTTCCGCAAGATCAATACTAGCTTTTCTTGTATTTTCAGGTTGAAAATATGTTTCTCCACGAATAATTTGACTACCATCAGGCGAACCAACCAAAGCCCTTAACCAAATTTTTTTATTTTTCCAAATAGCATATCCACCCATTGGGACTTGACAATTACCTTGTAATCGATTATTAACAGTACGTTCTGCTTGAATACAAATAGCAGTATCATGATGATGTAATGGCGCTAGAAAATTTTGTATGCTATAGTCATCAAGACGACATTCAATGCCAATAGCACCTTGTCCAACTGCAGGTAATAACTGTTCTGGTGGCAACGGCATATATGTGCGTTCATTTAAATTAAGACGTTTTAAACCAGCGACAGCAAGAATAATACCATTGTACTCACCATTATCCAATTTATTGAGTCGCGTCCCGACATTGCCTCGTAAATTTTGAATAATTAAATGCGGATAGGTATATCGTAGTTGACATTGACGACGTAAACTTGATGTTCCTATGACACTTCCAGCTGGAAGTGCATCAAGAGAATTATATTGATTAGATATAAAAGCATCATGAGGATCTCCTCGCTGGCAAATAGCCATTAATCCTAAATTTTTAGGAAAGGTAGCAGGGAGATCTTTTATAGAATGAACAGCGATATCAGCTTGATTTTCTAGTAGTGCATTTTCTAATTCTTTAACAAAAAGACCTTTTCCACCAATTTCAAATAGTGGAGTATCAATTAAAATATCACCTTGAGTGCTTATAGGTATAAGCTCGATCATTAATTTTGGATGATATTTTTTTAATTCTGTTTTTACAAAAATCGCTTGATGCATTGCTAATAAACTTTTTCTTGTTGTGATACGTAGTGTTTTTATTGACATATTTTTATCTTTTTTTAATAATTATATTATGAGTAAATTATAAAAAATATAGTTATTAATTTTAATGTTTTTATAGGTTACTTTAATTATAGTTAATCATAGTTCATTAATAAATATAACTAATATATAAAAACGGCATAAGATTATAGAGACCAAATTAGCTGAAAATAATTAAAAAAGTGATTTTTATTATTAAATATAAAGTAAAGAAAGGTACATATTTTAATTAATCTTATGTCTATAAGAATATTTTCATTAAATGTGATTATATAAATTTATAAAAAATAATTAATTATTTAATTTTATATAATGAAAATTTTTTATAAAAATTATTATAGGTAAAGATAATTTTTATGTAAAAGAAGAGAAATTTTTTAAGTTAAAATTAAAATTAATATAGATATAAAAACTTTATAATTTTGTTTAAAAAATCAAGTTAATCGCAATTCTAGTGATAATTAAAAACTTATTATTGTTACATATTATAAATTTAAATTAATTAATAATTAAATTAATATTATGTTTAATGGTTATATTAAATAATATTCTTGTATCGTTGTATTGAGAAATTTAAATAAATATTTAATAAAATCAATTAATTAATATTAATATAATAAATATTATACCTCTGATTAAATCATTTAAATACATATAGTGGGTTGCTAATAGTTTTATTAAATTATTATCATTCTATGTTACTTTATTACATTGAATGTAATTTATTTATTGGTATTTGTTTTTGTGCTAATCTATGTAAAACTAATCAGTTAAAACAATTTAAAACACATTTTTTGTAAAGTTTTTATAATAAAACAATAATGAACTACCTATTATAGGTATTTATTTCATAAAAAGTTTATTATTAAATGTTAAAAATAATATTTATGATTTGAACATTTAACTATATCACTAATCACGGTTAAACTGTGTAAAAAGATAGCGTTTATAAAAAATATAAATTAATTGAATAGTAGACTTTCTTAATTAAAATAGATCTTATTTTTAATTTATAAAAAAATTGTTTTTTTATTTCAATAAGAGTGGTATTTTAAGTGACGAAGATTACTTAAATAACTTGACATATATTATTATTAAAATCAGCTTTATTGTACGATCATTATATAACTAAAAAAAATATTACCATGAATTTTATGTCAACAAAAAAATAAATTAATTATGATAAATATATTTTACTATTGTATACTAATGACATATTAACCTAAAATTAATTATTAATTTTAGGTTGTTTACATTAATTATTGGCCAAGTAATATTTTGACATCAACTTATGTTAGTCATATAAAATATTAACTCTCCTTATAAAACAATATTGAAAAGTATTTTTCTAAAAACTTATTCTTTTGAATATTGCTTATTTTTAACAACAGAATTTAAAAAATATTTACATATAAGAGATTTTTATGCTCTAGAAGTTTATCGTTTAATGTTAAAATATGTTACGAATTATTTAAATGTAAATAATGACTTTAAGCGTCCTTATTTAATTAGTCGCTATTTTTATTTTAAAATTTATAAAAAATCACCTAATTAAAATGATATCTTCGAAATTAATAGTAATTGACAAAAAATATATTATCACAGATTGGTAATTTATAAAAATAAAATGCAAAAATAAATATACTTAATAAACAAAATTAGTAGAAAATAAAATAAAATTCGAAATGCGTATAATGAATTATTTAATACTATAATCTCTAGTTATTATAATTTTCTATTTATTTTTTCTTACAAAAAATTTATGAATTAATGTGAACTTAAAAGATATTATCATATTAACACGTAAATTTTACGCAGATCTTGAAATATTATCAAGCAAAATCAGTTTTATTTAATTAAAAAAAACATAAAATCTATCTGAAAAATATCTTACTTTTTTTATTTATATTCCTATCGCTTACATAAAATAAAATGGTCATTATCTATATAATATTGATATAAAAAATTTTTTTTATTCAATATCAATTAATTTTTAAAATATAACTATTTTCAGAAAAATACTTAAATGAAATTATTATAATAATTTATTAATAGAATTGTCTCATATGTATTTATGTTTTTTAGATCTCAATACTATAAGAATTGTAAATCATATTAATTTTTAAAAATATAATAATGAGTTTTTATTTAATTATTTTTTATACATAAAAACCATATATTTTTTTTAAAATTCATTATTTAGCAAAAAAATATTAATACATAGTCATGTTATGATAGTAATGATTTCTAATTAAATTATTTACTTAAATTTATTTATAATATAGATATATTGAGTTTTATCATTCAGCATAATCTCTTAGTTAACGATATTGATTTATTGTACTAAAATTATTCTTAATAAGATGAAAAACATCATTTTTTGTAAGAATTTTATATTAAAATCATTAAAATAATTTCATATAAAATAAATAAAGATACCTTCCTATCAAATTTTATTGAAGTTTTTATTATAGTCAATAATTAAATGGATTAATTATTCCATATATTCAACGATTGGTTTTAGAGTGCATTTTTTAAATATGCTTACAAAACAATTCTAATGACTTTAAGTGTTTTAATGTATTACAATATTATAATTTAAACTTAGTAAATTTTTTAAGTGTTTATTTTTAGTATAAATTTTTAAAAATTAAGTTAAATTTTAGTATAAAATATTTAATAATAAATTAAATTATTTGTCAATAAAATAAAATATCAAAAATGCTCATTATTTAGTATTAGTTATTAATAGTCATGCCAGTAAAGAAGGAGGTTGTAGATTTTTTTTTTAAAATATAAGAAAAAATAATTATTTTAATAATTATATTTTAAATAAAGAAAATTAAGTGGAAATTTATTCAAATTATGAAAGAAATCAAAAAATTTTCTATGGATATAAGCTATTTTACTTATTATCTTTATGTTATCAAATTTGATAAATTTCAATTTTTCACAATTTTATCAAAAAATAAAAAAATAGAAAACAAAAATAAAGTCATTCTTTATTGATCTAATTTATCTCTATGTAAATAGTTCAATGAGAATCTATGTTAAAAAGAATTAGGTATTATTTTTATATAAATTGATGAAAAACAATGGTATTTATTTATTTTAATAGTTATCGATTATACAAAATTATTAATAATTTTGTATAAAAAATAATATAGATTAATATTTTAATATAATTTTATTATTTTTTACTTAATATCAATTCTCTATTTTATTATTAAAATATCAATTAGTTTAATTTTATAATTAATTATATTAACTAGAGAATTATTCTTAGTAATTTATATTAATTCAATTATTTTAGAAGCCTAATATCATAGTTTTATTATAAAATATATAATTGATATAAAGATCATCACAATAATTTATTAAATTTTAATTAAATTCTATTCATAAACTTATCAATTAATTAATATTTTTTTATCTATCATTATAAGTTTTTATTTTTTTTTATTTATATCTGTAAATATGAACTATAAAAAATAATGATTTAATCGTGTAGACTTTAACATAATGAAAAAAATAACTTTATTATTTATAACATTAATTTTATTAAACTTAATTTCTGCTTGCGCTTTAAAGGGACCACTATACTTTCCAGTAAAAGAAATAGATGAAAAACTTAAAATATGATTTTTTCTAAAAAATAAATTGTTAATTGATAGAGATGAAAATATTTCATATATCGATTAATAAAAAATATCTAATTGATTGATTATGGTGGAGTAGAAGATGCAATTTTCAAAAATGCATGGTTTGGGTAATGATTTTATTGTAGTAGATGCTATTACTCAAAATGTTTATTTTTCTACTGAACTTATTTGTCGTTTATCAAACAGATACAAAGGAATTGGATTTGATCAACTTTTAGTTGTTGAAGCCCCTTATGATCCAGATCTTGACTTTCATTATCGTATTTTTAATGCTGATGGTACTGAAGTGGTTCAATGCGGTAATGGCGCTCGTTGTCTTGCTTCTTTTGTTCGTCTTAAAAAGTTAACAAATAAACGTGATATTAAAGTAAGTACTAAATCTGGTAGATTAACATTATCGATAAAAGAAAATAAAGATGTTTGTGTCAATATGGGTATTCCTGAATTTGAAAAAAATAAACCACTATTTAGTACAAAGAAGCCTAAGAAAATTTATATAATTAAAACTAAACAACGAATAATATTATGTGGATTAGTTTCTATCGGAAATCTTCATTGTGTGTTACAAGTTGAAGATATTGATACTGCTGAGGTTTCTTTATTAGGCCCAATACTCGAAAACAATGAATATTTTTTTGATCGAGCTAATATAGGATTTATGCAAATTATCAATCATGAACATATACGATTACGTGTATATGAGCGTGGTGTAGGAGAAACACAAGCTTGTGGAAGCGGAGCTTGTGCTGCTGTTGCTATTGGTATCAAACAAGGTTTATTAAAGAAAAATGTTCGTGTTGACTTGCCTGGTGGTATGTTAAAAATTAATTGGAATGGATTTGGTTATCCTCTATTTATGACTGGCCCTACGACACATGTTTATGACGGTATTATTCACCTCTAAATTTTATTTACTCATAGAGTATTTTATAAATAAAAAATAGAAGCAATATTTGATTATCAATTATTATCAGATAATCAAATCATTATAGAGTATTCAAAAAAATTCTTTTTTATTTGCAATAAATACATTTGATATTAAACGGATTCTGGTTCCTCATTCTTTTCATCACGTTGTTTTATTAGTTGAATGATCTTATGAAATGTCAACGATTATATAATCCAAAACTTGAAAAAGGATACCAGCAATTAGTTGATCTAGCTTGTAATATGGAATATCATTTAATCAATTATTAAAATTAATTATCTGGCCATCAAAAGTAAATAATTTTATTGATTTTCAGTGATGTTTATATGCTTAATCTAAAAGTTTTAGTTTGAGTGGCATTTTGTATTTGATTATTTAGTGATTACTATTAATTAGTGGGGATTCATCAGTGTAGATATATAAAAAAAATGATGATTTTCATTAGGTATTTAAATTTGTTCGTTCATTTAGCAATTTGCTGAATGAACTATCTTTATATATTATTAAACAATCCAGAGATATTTTTAATGCCAACTAAAAAAATCATGTTACCTCTATGGTTATTTCTTTATTGGGATTTTATGGTAATTTAGGGATGGTGATTTTTAGTACTCATGATACTCAATATCATCAAAAGTATGAGAATAATAACACCTGATTATCTATGTAGATTACTACAAAATCAATTTTTGTCTTAGATGATATATGTGTATAAATTTAATATTATAATATAATAAAGTTTATAGCACTTATATTAATAATTTTTTTATATTACTTATGTTATGCAATATCATTTAAACTCAATCATGATCATTAATAATTAATATTAATTATTCCTCCTACTTATAACTATTATAAACATTATCAATAAAAAATGAAATAATACAATTTTTTGTCTATCATTTTTCATTAAAAAAATAAGTTGATTAGTTTTAATGTATATAATAAATTTTAATTTAGTCAATATAATTAGAATATAAAAAATAATTTTTTATCAAAATAATATTGATACTAATCAAAGTTAATTAGTTATTAAATGTTAGTTTAATGGATTTTTTTATTTACATTTAATAAAAAGTAATGTTATAAGTTACTTTATAAGTACTAAAATTAATTCATTTAAACAAGTTTAATTTAAGTATTATCAATATCTTAACTTACAAGATTATAAAGTTTTATTAAAAAATAATAGAAAAAGAAAGTAGTATTAAGATACTCTACATCCTTAGAATAGTTAATTTATTAGCTTTTAAATACATCAATAACATATTAAATGTAGATATTATATATTGGTCAATATATAATATATCAGTTGAATGTGTTGAAATATTAACGTTTATAAATTCATTTTTAGACTATTTTTTGTTAATAAAAAAATATATTGAAAATTATGTATGTTATTTTAGTAGATTTATTGATATGATCAAGTACTATATAGTTTTCATTAAAATACTTAGTATAATAATTTATTTAAATTTTCTATATTAATATTAAAAATAAATAATATATTTAAATATTCATTTTTTATATTTCTTGATTAAATAATAAAAAAAGAATGAAAGTTCGAACAAATTTTAATTAATAACTATTAAATATATTACAATAATTACATATGATCAATATGTATTATGAAAATAATTAACAATTTATATTTTTTAAAAAAAATATGATATTAATCATTAATAATTGTTAATAATTTATCATGAGATTACATTATAATCTTAATTAACAATAAAAATATTGTTTAATAATTATGATGATTACAATTTATAAAATCTTTTAACATCATATATATGATATCATGTTTTTTATTTATCCATCAAATCTATATAACTAAAAAATTAACTCATAATAATTTATTTATTTATTTTAATAAAAAGCTTCAGTATTGTTAATTATTAGTAGCAGTACAGATATTTATTTTTTTAGTTATATTTTATTTTTTTTTGATTTATTTTAATATTTTACTAAATTAAATGAATAAATTATTTAGTAATTTAAATCATCCTAAAGTAAAGAATTTAATATTGCATTAATTAAATTTTTATATACAACTAATGATTTTAAGAAAGGATTTTATAGATATTTAAGCTATATTACAGAATATTATATAAATTTGTTGAATAAATACTAAAAATAGTAATTTATTAACAATCATTAAAAATAACATAATTCTTAATCTTAGGATAACTTATTTAGCTTTACTTATTACACTGATATAATATCCTTATTTAAATAAGGATATACTAACATGATTCATTGATAGCTTTATTAATTTAATAATGATTATGAACATCTTATATTTACTTAAAAATTTAAATGATAAACAACGCGAGGCTGTTGTCGCACCTCAAACAAATATGTTAATACTAGCTGGTGCTGGTAGTGGTAAAACACTGGTACTTGTTTATCGAATAATTTGGTTACTTGTCGTTAACAAAGTTTCACCTTTTTCTATTATGGCAGTAACATTTACTAATAAAGCAGCGATTGAAATACGTCAACGCATTAATGCGTTATTAGGTGATAATCACGATGGTATGTGGTTGGGTACTTTTCATTCTTTGGCACACCGTATGTTACGAATTAATTATTTAGAAGCTAATTTACCGAAAGATTTCCAAGTTTTAGATAATGATGATCAGTATCGTTTAATTCGTAGGATTATTAAAGAAATCAATTTAGATGAAAGTAAATGGTCAGCACGTCAAGCTATGTGGTATATTAATGCAAAAAAAGATGAAGGATTACGATCACAGTGTATTCAAAGTTATAACAATCCAACAGAAATAATTTGGTTGCGGATTTATCAAGCTTATGAGGAAGTTTGTGATCGTTCTGGATTAGTTGATTTTGCTGAACTTTTATTGCGTTCTCAAGAATTATGTTTAAATAAATCAAACTTGCTGCAATATTATTCTAATCGTTTTACTAATATTTTAATTGATGAATTTCAAGATACTAATAATATTCAATATTCTTGGATACGTATTTTAGCCGGTAATACTAGTAAAGTGATGATTGTTGGAGATGATGATCAATCAATTTATGGATGGCGTGGTGCACGGGTAGAAAATATTCAACGTTTTTTGCAAGATTTTCAGGCGGTAAAAACTATTAGACTAGAACAAAATTATCGTTCTACTAACAATATTTTAAAATCAGCTAATGCATTAATCGCTAATAATAATAATAGGTTAGGAAAAAATCTCTGGACAGACGGAGTTGATGGAGAACCAATTTCACTTTATTGTGGTTTTAATGACTTAGATGAAGCCCGTTATGTTGTTAGTTGTATCAAAGAATGGCATGAAAAAGGTGGTGCTTTAAAAAAATGCGCAATTCTTTATCGAAATAATGCACAATCACGCGTTATTGAAGAGGTTTTATTGCAGTCTTCAATTTCTTATTATATTTATGGGGGTCAGCGTTTTTTTCAGCGTCAAGAAATTAAAGATGTACTTTCTTACTTACGTTTAATTTCTAATCGTAATGACGATTCATCATTTGAAAGAGTTGTTAATACACCAACTCGAGGGATAGGAGAGCGAACATTAGAGACTATCCGTCAGACAGCAACTAAAAAACAATTTACGCTTTGGGAAAGCTGTAAATTTTTACTAAATAAAAAAGTTCTTAGTAATCAGTCTATTAGTGCTATTAAAAAATTTCTTGAGTTAATTGATACATTAAGCAAAGAAATTATAAATATGCCATTATATGACCAAACTGATCGAGTCATTCGTAACTCAGGTCTAATGGCAATGTATGAGCAAGAAAAAAATGAAAAATCGAAATCACGTATTGAAAATCTTAAAGAATTAATCACTGCTACTCATCAATTTACTTATCAAGAAGAAGATAAAAATTTAATTTCATTACAAGCTTTTTTGTCTCATGTTGCATTAGAACCAGGCGAAATTCAAGTTGAATTACATCAGGATTCAGTTCAATTAATGACTCTTCATTCAGCAAAAGGTCTAGAATTTCCATTAGTTTTTATTATTGGTATGGAAGAAGGTATGTTTCCAAGCCAAATGAGCGTAAAGGAGAGCAAACAATTAGCAGAAGAACGACGATTAGCTTATGTTGGACTAACACGAGCAATGAAGAGGTTAACATTAACTTATGCGGAAAGCCGTTTCTTATATGGTAAAGAAGTTTATCATCGTCCTTCTCGTTTTATTGGTGAATTACCTATAGAGTGTATTAAAAAAAATTATTTAAATGCAATTACCTCGTATCCTTTAAATTATAAATAATCTAATATCCTGATTAATCAAAAGGATAATAATCATAGATTATGACAACAGATTTATCATTCTAAATTTAGCAATGGAACCATTATTAATTTGGCAAGAGATGATAATTATTATCGTTTACAAATTTCTTTTCAAAATAGTATAATTAAGTGGTTTATTTCGACTTACGAAAAATTAAAATTACAGTAATTGTATGCATAAACTTAAAGTAACAAGTATTTTGTTATTAATTAATATTTTATTCATTTTATTTAGTATTTTAAAAAAAATATAAGAATATATTTTTGTATTTAAAATAATTATATTTGTTAATTTCGTTTTATTTTTAATGAATATGAAAATTAATAGTTTGCTATATTTATTTATTTAATATTATTTTTATTAAAAATAATGATAAATAGTAAAAATTGAATTAAAACAATTATTATTAATTTTTAAGTTAATTGATATTGAAATATTAATAGCTTCTGTTTTTGATAATGGAATAATTTATATATTTATTTATTTTTATTTTCAAGATAAAAGTGAAAATAAAAATAATTTGCACGTTTACTTTATTTTTTTATAAAAAGTCTTTAATGTATATCACTATAAACTCTAATTTATTTATTTTTATTTTATTGCATATTAGTTAAAAAAAAAATCAAAGAATTTTAATTCTTATTTTATAAGTTATATAGATTTATTCGAAATTAAAATTAAATAATTTAATGATTTTATAAAACTTTTATAATATAATGAGAATTATAAGATAAATTATCTTGAGAGTTAAGTAAAGTAAATAAACTTAATGCTCCCATTTTTCTATTTTAAAAAAAGATACTTTTTTTAAAATATGTATTTATGTTTAATATATATTTAATGCATATGTAAAGTTTTTGACTTATCATTTAAAATTTTCTAAAAAATCATTTGATTCAGGTTAGAAATATTTTGTTATTACTTAATCAGCTAATTTAAATAATTTAATTTATTTTTAAAAAAAGACTTTCTAAAGCAAAGTGTATAAATGAATTTTTCTATTTATTAAAAATATCTATTTTGTTAAAAGTTTTTTATTTTTATAGCTCTTTATTATTATAATTGATGATAATATTCACTCAAATAAGAATCTTGAGTTATATAAAAAAAATAACATAATATTTTAAATATCGATAGCAATTGTATTGATAATTATCATTAAGATAAGATTGTGTTTTATTTAAATTGAAGGATTAATTTTGACCTTTTAGTTAAATCTAATTTTAATGAAAATTATTACAATTTCTTTTGGTTTAATTATTTCAGTAAAAAAATTATATTATAAACTTATTGAATACAAAAAATATTTAAATCAATAATTATTATTGCTCACAATAAATTTTTTCTAAGATTATATAAGTTAAAATATTATTGACATTTAGTATCATAGAAATAGTATTATTATCTGATATTTATCATTTAAAATTCTTTATTAATTCTTCATTTCATTCAAATTAAATTTAATTTAACATTAATTTATCTTGTTTTTAATTTTTTATTTTTATAACAAAAAATAACTAAATGCTATCTTATAAAAATATGTGTTCTATATATTTATTTAATATTTTTATTAAAAATGATTAATTATTCTTATTTAAGATGTCATGGTTTAGTGCTAAAAATATCACTATTAAATATATTATCTAACAATGAGCGTTATTACCAATTTTCTTATCGATAATTTTTATAGGTTAAAGAAATTATTAATACTATACTTAAAATCAAAATTATTTAATTTTATTTGGCCTAATCAATACTGATTTTTATGTTTCTCTTATTAATGAAATATTAAATTGACAGATTTAAGTTTTTTATTGAAAAATAAAATAAAAATAATAATGGTATTATTTATTAATATAATAGTCTTAATAAATCTTAATAAGAATCAATTAAATGATTAAATAAATAAAGTTAAATACTCTTTAGTATGTCATTTATTTTAAAAATATTAATAGAAATAGTTAAAATATAGAGATACTTTTAAAAAATGACTTACAATTTATAATTAAAACGCTAATATTTAATTGTTGAGTTAAATGAATTTAATGTTTTTTTTATTTTAATATTGCTATTGATATAGCATTTTTATCAATAAAACTGCAATACTTTAATGCGATTAATTCATTAAAAAAAGAAATATCAATTTTATTGTATGTCTATGATTTATTTTATTTAAGCTATGTTTATAACAAAGATTTCTTCGAAAAATTATAAAGAATTAAAAGTTATAAATTTAATATAATGAGTTTTTTCATAAATAGTAAACCTATCAACTTATAGTATTTTAAATTGTTCTAATTAAAACTAATAATAACTTATGTAATTATAATATTATTTATATACCACTAAATAATATGATAACTTAATTAATGATCAAAAAATATTTAATTATATTATAGAATAAGTTTATATTTTGATATCGTTTATATTATTATTTTATATAATACAAAGATTATTAATTTAATTTAAACTTAGCGATGTGATAAAGGCTATGAATTTATAATCTTTAGAGATAGAGTTATAAATATATGTTTAAATGTTTATCAGTAATTTATTTATGTTTTTTCAAAACAAATAATATCATTATTTGTTTTGAAAAAACATAAATAAAAGTAGTTTAACTGTTATCATAATTATGATGTAAATTATGAATTAATCAAAAAAAAACTATAATTAATAAATTATATTAACTCTAAAAAATATTTTTAATAAAATAGATATTTTATTATTTTTAATAATGCACTTTAATACAGGTAATAAAATTATATTTACTTTGGTTAAGTGAATTATTTTTTATTAAGTTTAATAATATTTTTTTAAAAAAATATTATAACTTATAAATGTATCTATAATATTGATGATCAATCATTTTGGGTATTTTAATAAAAGTTATAGAATAAATTTATTATTTTAACGTAATATCATGTGCTAAAAGCAAATTCATATTCAATATGAATTTTAATTTTAATTTTTAATGCTTTTTTTTTAGATTTTTTGAAAATAAGTAATAAATTAAAATTTATTAGCATTAATAATGAAATTATATCCATTATACTGAATAGTTAATAGTTCAATTATAATTTTTATCATTTTATTATGATGTTTTATCATTATCATTTTCGATAAATCGATCTTTAAAAATATTATTTTTATTCATGACATTAAAAAATACAGAAAGTTTTATTTATAGAAACACACTTGTGATATATAATCATTCATTATAAAGACAATACGTAAGTATATATATGGAGTCAAATTTACATGAATATAGAGCTTTCTTATCAAAAGTAAAGTTGGATACTTTAAAGAATATTAACCCGAACAATTAAAACAAAATAATAAAGAAAAAACATTTATTATATAAAAATACAATTAGCTTTAACTTCAAAGATAAAAACTTATTTTTAGTTATAATGAAATATAAATAATATTTATTTACCCATATAGTTAAACTATAAATATTTTAATTATAAAAGAAATCTAATAATTAAACAATTAAATAAATTACTACAATTAAAGCTGATTATAATAAAATTAATGATAAAAAAATTAGTAAGATCTTAATTTTATTAAACAATATATAAATCGAAATATAATCTAATTATTTAGATTATTGATATCATTAATCACAATATTAAGCTATCTTTTGAATCAATAAAAATGAGAAGGATAGCGTTAATTCTTGACTTAAAAATCACACACAGTTTTATAGTTTTATTAAACTATAATTAATAATATTGAATATGTAGAACATTATATATTAGTTTAATATTTTAGAAATAAACTGAATCAATTAAAAGTATTAATGTTTAAAGATTTATTTTTAAATTATTTTGTTTCTGATAAAAAAGATATTAAAATATTACCTGTTATTTTAGTTGGATTCATAAATACCATTAAATATTATCTAATGGTATTTAAATATTCAATAAAATAATTACTTAAATTTTAATTCATTATTAAAGTTAATTAAATCTATCAGATATTTTAAATTTTAATAAATGAGTTATTGTTAACGATTATTTATTATAAATATATAGTATAAATTTTAATATTGTAATTTTATATACTATTAATGATAGATATTAACTGATCCAGTTTAAATTTATTGATAATATTGTCATTAAATATGTTATAAGAATAATTTTATTAAATTAAATATAAATTTTGTTATTTCAAGATATTTATCAAAATTTTATATTATTATGTTAATCATTTAAAATATTTTTTTAGTCTAACTTATTTATTTAGCAGAATAAATAATTCGTTAGTTTAATATTAAATAAATCAAAAAAAACAAAATATTATATGGTATGATATTAAAATTTGATTTTTTATTTTTGATTAAAATATCAAGTAAACAAAAGAATAATATATTTTATATTTATTCTAAATTTAAATGACATTTTGATATTTTCATATTTTTATATAAAAAATATGAATTTTTTACTATAGAAATATTGATTTATTTTAAAAATAAATGACTTTGTATTAAAAAAAATTTATAATTAATAAAATATTAATATAATATAATTATATTTAATTTTGTTAGAATCCATAATATGGATAGAGTATTTATTCTAAAATATGATATTTAATCATTATTTATTATTCATAAGTTCCATTAAATGAAGTTTTATAATTTAAATATTTCATTAAACTATTTTTCTAATAGATAAATCTCAATTAAACAAGAGAATTAAAAATAAAAATACTATTAAAAATTTATTTTTTTGTTATTTATTGATTTTTAAATTACTAATAATGATTTTAAATTATGTTTATTTTTTATTTCTGAATATAATTAAAATTAATGTTATTTAAAAATAAATAAGAAATAGATTCTATAAATCGCATTAATAATAGTTTTTTTATTATAAAAAATTACTTATAAGTTAAGATCTTTATCTTTTTTCAAAATACTAACGAAGATAGCATATTTATTATGTTATTTTATGATTTTATCATTTTTTTGTAATGAAATTAATGATTATAAAATTTTAGAATTTTTTAACTAAGGCTATTGAAATGAAATAATTAATATTTATATCAATTATTTAGAGGTAGCTTATTTGATATATAAAACATTGATTATTATCAAGAATAATTATAGAAATTTTTCTATTTCTTTTTTAATTATATTAATGATTTATTTTTTATATAATTAAAATTCTTTATGATTTATATCTATATCATAAAGAATAATATTTTTAAATTTATTTTTTTGATTTTATAGCCATAAATAAACTTGATAATAATACTACTTATTATTTTAATAATTCTTTAAATATTACATTTTCAAAATTCTAAATATAAAAATTAATTTTTTATTTATATTAAAAACAACTTATTATGTCTTTTATTTCTTATTAATATTATATTTTATTTAAAAAGTTAATCAGAAAAATTAGTATTAATAATTTAATAATAAAATTTTACATTAATTATCGTAAAATATTTCTTCCAATAAAAATTATAAAAATTTTAAGAAAATTATTTTTATTAAAATATTTAATTAGATAATATAAGCATATAATTGAAACCTATTGATGTATATGATTTTAGTTTAAACATGTTCATAATCATCTAATAGAATATTATTAGAATATTATTAGGATATTATCCAACAGTATTTTGTGAACCCAAAAATACTTACTACAATAATGTGTTGTAGTAGTTAATTGATTTTAAATGAAATTTATTGAAATTATTTTAAATTTTTATGATTATTGCATACTAAAACTTAGTTACATATTGAAATAATTTGATTTTAAATTAAAGAATAGCATTAATTATAATTTAATAAAAATTTACAAAAGTTGATCTTTTATATTTATCTTTAAATATATTAAAAGTAATTTAAGGATAATGTAAAATTCAGAATTATTTAAGTTTTATATATAAATGATATGGTATTAATCATAAAGTATATATGTATAGGTAATAGTTTATACATTAATTTTTAATGAAAATAAAGAAAATCGAAAAATCATCCACAAGATTAATAAATTTTTTTAATAAAAAATAATAAAATATTATAGATAAACTTTATATTAAAGTACTTTAATATAAAGTTTATTGTAATTTATAATTTTATTGTTTTTTGTTGAGTTATTTTTAAATTTATTTTTTTTTAATGCATTGTAATATATTATCAGTTGTCATGTTAATTTTTGTTTGAAATGGAGGAAATGGTAATCTAATTCCATGCTTAGTAAAGCTGATTAATATATTTTGATGAACTTCATGACGAGCTGGCATTCGATGTCCCATTTCTGCTACATATATACGTAATTCAAAAATTTGTATACCTTGCTCTAAATTAACAAGGTATACTTCAGGTGTGGGATTAGTTAAAATCATTAGTGTTTTTTTTGCTGAATCAAGTAAAATTTGACTAATTTTAGCGCTATCTATTTCAGCAGGCGCTGGAATAGTTAAAACAATACGGGTAATAGTATCGGATAACGACCAGTTAATAAATTGCTCGGTAATAAATGCTTTATTAGGAACAATAATTTCTTTACGATCCCAATCTGTTAAAGTTGTTGCTCTAGTATTAATTTTTGTAATACTCCCCGTTAAATCACGAATAGTGACAGTATCACCAATGCGAATTGGTTTTTCAAATAAGATCATTAAACCAGAAATGATGTTAGCAAAGATTTCTTGCAAACCAAATCCTAATCCAACTCCCATTGCGGCAATTAACCATTGTAATTTTGACCACTCAATTCCAAGCATGGAAAATCCGATTAAACTACCTATAAGTGCAATAGTATATTTAGTTAAAGTGATGATTGCATAACCTGTTCCTGGTGTTAAATCGAGGTGTTGCAATAAAGCGAGTTCTAACAATGCTGGAAAGTTTCTAATTAATTGTGCAGTAATTATAATAATAAGAATAGTAATAAATAAAGAACTAAGGGTAATAAATTGAATGGTATCTACACCATTAATGGCAGTAGTTACATTCCAAAGTTGAATATTTTCTAGAAAAGAGAATGCTGAATGTAGTTCAGACCAGATTAAAATCAGTGAAACTAGTGCTATCATTGTAAGAATAGAGCGAACTAAACCAAGAGATTGCGCGCTAATTGTATCTAAGTCAATTGTACTTTCTTCAATATCAACTAATCCTTCACCACTACTATTAATACTACTGGTAATATCATCTTCATCTTTTGCCCGTTGAGCAAGAATATTAGCTCGACGTTGTTTTGCTCTTTCAAAAGCAATTTTACGTCGTTGGATAGACATCCAACGACGAATAATATGATAAATAATCAGCAAAAAAAACCAAATTGCAACAGAGGTTTCCAATCTAGCTAAAAGTTCTTGAGATGTTGAAAGGTAACCTAATAACGCTGCAACTGCGGAAAAAATTGGTGCTATAATTAATAATAACCATAATATATTATTAATTGTATTTTCACCGGATCCATGGCGATCTAAATAAAGTGGTACACCTACTCGCTTAAGATTACGTGTAATCAAACTTAGCGCAATACAGAGTAATAAGAAACATAGTCTACCTAAACTTGTGGCAAATTCACGATTATTATAATATTCAAATGTAATTAAAGCCATCATTAATGGAACTATGACAAAAATAGACAATTGATAATAACGCATTGCCTTTTTTACGTTTTCTTCAGACCAACCAAAATGAGAAATAAATAATCCATTTGGTAATGCAAAAGTAGCGCTAATCATAAATATCCATAAAACTGGTGTTGTTGCTCTGAGACCAAAACCAATAGCAGTGGCCATTTGAAATTGCCAAACGCTTTGTAGACCATAACCAATTGCTGACCATAAAATAGGTAAAGGAAGTGCAATAAGAATCGACCAAAATACTGTTCGTAAGGTTAAAATAAATCGATCCTGTGTTACTTTACCAATTCGCGTACTAGCACGAAGAAGAAAATTATTATAATGTTGATGTGTACTGATGCTAAAAATTACAATAGTAATAGCAACGAGGAGGTATAGTAAGGTATCCTGAGAAGTGAAGATGACTTTAATTGCATTACTAAGTTGAGATAAAGTATCTAATGATAATAATTGAGTTAAATCTTTTACTATTATAATTGGATAATTGAGATTTATAGGATCAGTATCTGCAATCCAAAACATATAACGATGAGTTGCATCTTTAATCTCTGTTAATGTATCGATTAATTGTGTCACTTCAAGGTTAAGCTTAGTTAATTCTAATATCTCAGTACCATAACCAGAAATCATTGAACTTAATAATTCTTTTTGAGTTTTGATGAGTGAATTATAAATTTGATTTTGTTCTAACGTAAAATTTTTTATTTCGAATTGTTTTTTTTCATTTTCTTTATTGTTGGAGTTCAAATTTTCAAGCATATCTTGATATTTAAGGCGATCAACTTGTTTATTAATGATCTCTCTGTTAATTTGCTGATTTTTTGGAACTTCTGGTAAATGATATAACTGTGCTCGTAATGCTTCTCCTAAAGTAGTTGAGCCACTTAACCATTGAGCCTGCTCGCGAATTGTTCCAAGCGCTTGACGAACAGTTAATATATCACTTAAAGTTTGGCGTTGTCTCTGTTCAATATCATTTATTCTATATGCTTGTTCATTAAGTTGTTGTGATAATTTACGATTTAGTTGTAATTGTTCTATTAAAAATTTAGGAAGCTCGCTACTTTGAGAAGCTAACATTTCAGTGTGTTTAAGTGCGAGTTGTGCTTTTTCTTGTCGCTGAAAGTTTAGATGATTTCGTAATAACTGAAGCTCTTTATCAATTCGCTGATAACGTTTTTTAAAAAGTTCAATGCGTAAGTGAGCAATTTCCTGCCGATTATTTGCTGAAAGTTGTGCTATTTCTAGCTCATTGCTTTTTGATTTTCTTGCTGTGACTTCTGTTTGCGCTAACTTATATCGCGCTTCAGCTAAAGGAGAAATCGAAACAACATGAAGCGATTGTAATCTTGCAATAGAGTCAGAAAGTAAACGGCGAGCTTCTAATACTTGCTGAGGTAATGTTACAAGAGAGTCGCTGATTTCACGATTTTTATCTTGTTCCTGCTGAATTTGCCTAGCTTGATCAAGTAATTGACTACTAGTCTGAACAATACGTTGCTCAAGTTCAAGGATAGTTATATTGGTTGGTATAATAATTGTTTTGTTTCTTTCAATAAGAAATTGTTGTTGTAATTCTTTTATGATTTTAGGAAAGTTATAGATTGCTTCTTGATAAGCACGAGTTTTTTTTTCTGATTCTTCTGCTTCTGATAACCAATTTATAGCGCCCTGTAATGCTTGAATAATTTCTATATTTTTTGAATTTTTATTTATTTCAAGTTGTTTAATCTCTTTTTTAATTTGTGTTTCATCAAGATTAATAGTTGCAAATGCAGGTGTAACAATAAATGAGAGATTAAATAGAATGCAGACTATCAGGTGCACAATATGATTCCTTAGAAAAAATTACTTAGATCCATTTATTAAATTTTGTGGATTAGTATATTTCTCTGCATTTGAATAAATTGATTCTGCTAATAGTTCACCTACTCTAGTAATAGTTCCTTGCTTCAAAATAACATTAAGTTTTATCTGATTGGATTCAAACAAATTAATAACAGTTGAACCAAGTTTAAATTTTCCCATTTCTTCGCCCTTTTTTAGATAAATTGCTCCAATTTTATCTTTTTTTGGATAAATCCAATGTTTAATATTTTTTTCATACTTATTGTTAAAACAATTATTGCGCCAATTAATATCTATGCTTCCGACAATTGTTGCACCTACTAAAATTTGTGCCATTTTTTTCACTGGCGTGTCAAAAATACAAATTAAACGCTTATTACGAGTAAAGAGATTAGGAACATTTTTTACAGTAAGTTGGTTGACAGAAAAAAGATTACCGGGAACATAAATCATTTCAGTTAGTAATCCATCACAAGGCATATGGACACGATGATAATCACGTGGAGATAAATAAGTAGTTATAAACAATCCATTATGAAATTTATCAGTTAGTAATTGATTATCTGCTAATAATCTTTTTAAATTATAAGAATGACCTTTAACCTGTAAAATTTGATCATTTATAATTAATCCTAATTGGCTTATTACACCATCGGCAGGTATGGCAAGTTGATTATTACCTTTAACAATAGGACGAATATTTTTTTTTAATTGACGAGCAAAAAAATCATTAAAAGTTAAATAAGCTGAAAATTTTCTTTCTTTAGCTTCTGTCATATCAACTTTATAAAATATAACAAAAAGTTTAATTATTAACTGAGTAAATCCAGCTAATTTTTGATCTGCAAACCAACCTGCTAATCTTGTTAATCTTTGTTTTGGCAAAAGATATTGTAATTTAATATTTATTTTTTTCAGCACATTGTTAACCTATAGTTCAATGAACTTAGTATTTTTTTGAGTCGTAACCAAAAAAGTTATTATTCATAATATATTTTTTATGAATTTAAGATTATGTTTATAACTATTATTACCCATAAGAATATATCATTTTATTTATTCTATATTATCTAGAATTTAATGATGATATTAAAATTGTAATTTTTTGTTTTTTAATAAAACTACACTTATTGCAGAATGCGCTAAGGATATTTTAAACATTTATGACCCGATAAGTTGTAGTATTTATATATGAGTATGCAAATCTTCTTAAGATTTGACTAACTGTTTAGTTATTTGTTCCTTTTTAAAAAAAAATAAAATGTAAATTTATAGGTATTTAGTGAATCAATAAGATCTTATTTGTTAAAATAGATGTAAAGGTGTAAAATTATTTACATGATACCGTAACATATACTACATTAGATATTTATTTAGTGAATATTTTTATTATTAGATAGTGATTTTAAGGTCAAATTAAGTTAATTAATATTAAATGTCTTCAAAATAAATACTCTTACTATAAAGAATCTCAATAAAAATTTTTTTCGTTATTATAGTTATAAATCTTTAAGGCTATATAGCTAATATTATGATAAAATTTTATTAATTCATTTAATTTATTTCTTATTTTATTTCCTTAAAAAGTCGATTTTATTTAAAAAAATAATTAGTTTAATATTATTAATATTTTAAGTAATTAAAAAACGATCAATAATGCTTAATGATAATTAAAATAACATTTTTGATAACTAATATGATGATTTTGTTTAGATTTAGTGATGATAGGGGTTATTAACGTTATAATATAACAATATTAGCAAGTTAATATACTTATTTTTATTTATGGAATATTTTATTATATGCTATTATCCTTTATGTCATATTATTTATGTATCATGCAAGATACGCCACTAAATAACATATAAAATATGAAAATGAGATAATTATTCAGTAAATGTTGTAGCATTAAATGTTATATTTGTTTTTTTTAGATACTTACATGTTTTTAAAATAAATAATAATTAACCTATCTTAATAAATACTAAATTAATTATTATTAGTATTTTATGATATCATTTTAGTTTAATTTGATGATTTATACATGTATTCAATATTATTATTTTTGTAAAATATTTTTAATATATCCCATTAGTTCTCATTAATATTAAAATATATCAACTAAATTTATTATCTATATAATTAGTTATTATAGTTCTTTTTTTTAAAAAGTTTTAATATATTGAGTATTAGATGTATCACCTTTAACATATTACTTAGGATATAAAATGATAAATAATGATAATAATTTAATTTGGATAGATTTAGAGATGACGGGATTAGATCCAAAGAAGGATCGAATTATTGAAATCGCAACAATTGTTACTGATTCTAATTTAACAATTTTATCTGAAGGACCAGTTATTGCTATTCATCAATCAGATGAATTATTAATTATGAATGAATGGAATATTAAAATTCACACTAAAAGCGGATTGATTGATAGAGTTAAATCTAGTCAATATGATGAAAAAAAAGCTGAATTAGCTACAATTTCATTTTTAGAAAAATGGTTACCTATAGGAGTTTCACCAATTTGTGGTAATGGTGTTGCTCAAGATCGTCGTTTTTTATTTAAATATATGCCTGAATTAGAAAAATACTTTCATTATCGTTATATAGACGTTAGTACATTAAAAGAACTTGCCCGCCGTTGGAAGCCTAATATATTATCAGGTTTTAGGAAAAAAAATACCCATCAGGCTTTAAAAGATGTATATGAATCTATTGCAGAGTTGAGTTATTATCGCAAATATTTTATAAATTTTTAAATCCTATTATTATGTATAAGTTTAATTATTATTAAGTTATATTTTAGTATATTAATTAATATTAAGTTGAGAGTAAAATTCTCTACTTTAAAAGCTCTTATTTATTTAATAATTTTTATATAGTTTATGATATTTATCAATTAAAATATTATTGTTAATATAAATATTATATGGTGTTAATTCAAAGTAGCAAAAGAATAAATACTTACTAATGTCTATAATTCGGTTTTTATTATTTTATAAATTTTATTTATATAAATATTTGCATAAAATTAATAAATAATTTATTAATTTTAATATTTTGGTTTTAACCTCTTTATTACAGAAAATTTTGTAATTATGTATATTATTTATTAGTGAATTTTATTTTAGATTTTGATTTAATTTGATTGAAAATTTTTATATAATTTTTATGAAAATCAATTAATTTTAAATAAAAATAGTTATTTGAAATGAACTATGCTTTTAATTTCTCATTAATAAGATTATTTTCTATAGATAGAACTTTATTTTTTTTTAATTTTTAAATATACATTAGGTATATAATATATAAACTAAGTAATCAATGGTTGTTAATTCTTCTTAACGGAAAAGTTATTTCCATATTTAATGAATTAAAAGTAATTAATTAATAATAATGATTTTATAACTAAATTCCTTATATTTTTAGTTAAAATATTTTAATAACCTATTTATTTATATTCATCTAAAATTAAATTTTAGTTTTCATGATACAAAGTTTTTTATTTTATTGTACAAAATTATCTATAGAATAATATGTTTTTAGATAAGTTATAAATCTTTTTATTCATTAATTTTTTTTAAAAACTGAAATTATTTTCAAAATATTAATTATAAAAATAATTAATTTTTTTTTAATTTCTACTGTATAAATATTTTTATAGTAGAATATGTTTATATTTATAATGAAATATTAATTTAATGAAACTTGTTTATTATACGTAAAATGGTTAACTATTTAATATATAAATTTTAATTATTTGATTGTAATAAAAATTATTATTTATTTATTTTTATATAATTTAAATAAATTTATATAAAAATTATGATATAATAATCAACTCAAATAAAATTAAATATTTATATTTATACTATAAATATTAGTCTTTATCAGTTATTTTTAAATTTAAATTATTAAATAAATATTAGAAAAAATGGCAATATTTTATGAAAGAATTTATATTATTGCTTGCTGATGAAAAAGAAACAATAACTTTAGGGAATCGTTTAGGATGTTTTTGTAATCAATGCTTTATTCTTTATTTATATGGAGATTTAGGTACTGGAAAAACAACTTTTAGTCGTGGTTTTTTGCAAGGACTAGGTTATCAAGGACATGTAAAAAGCCCAACTTATACTTTAGTTGAATATTACTTTTTTTCTGATAATTTTGTTTATCATTTTGATTTATATCGTTTAACTGATCCTGAAGAGCTTGAATTTATAGGTATTCGTGATTACTTTGATTGGCGAGCTATATGTTTAGTTGAATGGCCAAAGAAAGGTAAAGGAATTTTACCACATGCTGATCTTGAACTTTATTTATCATACAATAATAATGGAAGAAAAGCTCGATTTGTCGCATTATCAATATATGGAAAAATGTTATTAGAAAAATTCTCATACTAGAGAAAAATATTAATTTTAATCATGATAAAAGCTTAAACTTAAGCTAATAAAAAATAGCAACTTCATTTATTAATTTTTATTAGCAATAAATTTATTATTTAGTAATTCTTATTGACAAATTAATGTATATGTTTTGATTTTATTTAATACTTCTCTAGTAATAATTTATATTAAAAAATTAGTTTATATTTTCTAGAACTAATTTAGTTTATTATTTTTTATGAATTTCAATATTTAATTATTGATTTTAGTTATTTAATCATGTATTTTTATTGTTAATAAAGATCATAAAAAAGATTTAATAAAAAAGAAGAATTTTATTAAAAAAGATAACGAATAATTTCAATATTAATATTTTTTCATCGAAATAACAAATACAAATATAGGAAATAAATTATTGGCTTGTTAGCAAAGTGTATTGCTATCAAATAAATTTACACTAAAGAATAGTTACAATGATATATTGCTATCTAACGTATTTTAATAAGCAATTAAGTTAATTAGTGAATCACTATTAATTATTCTATTAATTATTCTATTAATTATTCTATAAATTATTAAGAAAAGTTAATTAATTATTTTCGATTATTTTAATCCATACGTATACATAAAAACACTTTGTAAGTTATCGTATTAATTAATGCTAAATCTAATAGTAAAAATGTAAATAGAATTTAATAAAATTTCATCGTTAAAAATATAATAATAATTATTATACATATAAATTAAAGAATTATTAAAAAATAGATTTGATATTTAGCATGGTGATAACATATAATAGCAATTATTTAAATTTTTTATTTTTTTTTTTAAAAAAATAGACATGAATTATTATTTTTTCTAAATAATTATAGAATTGCAGTTTTGTAATGATTAGTACATATGTTACAGTTTCGCAATAAAGATACTGAGAAATTTAAATAAAATTATTAATTTTCATAAAATGATTTAAAAAATATCAGTTTTGATTTATTGTATTCCACCGATATTTTATCTTATTTTATAAAATATATATAATTATTATTAATAATATTTTAAAAAATATTTTTATTTTTAGTGCTTATCAGAAAAGTTTAGTGATAATATTTATTCATCAAGAATCATGTAATGACTTTATATAAAATTTATTAAAATGAATAATAAAGTAATAAATAAGGTAAAATATATTATTATTTTATTAAAAAAATTTTTTCTTTGTGTAATTAATTAAATTATTATTACAAGTGAAATTATATTGTAGATTTATAATTTATTATAAGAGTATTAATCAAAAAATTTTGATGTTGTCATCATTATTTGCATTGATTTTGAAATTAAATGTAATGAAAAGACTTATTTATATTTAAATTTATGGTAAACACTAAATTACCATTAAATAAAATTTAATGATGATAACTATATTTGCTTTGGTGCGTGCTACCAACAAAAAAGTCTTCTTTAAAGACCTCTTAAATACTATTTTTGTAAAATTGAAACTTTATCAAGTATTGATTTTTTTTAATACCAATTTCATATATTAAGATAAAAACTTGCAATTTGTTTTAATTTTATAAATGATAAATAATACGCTAAAATATGTTATTTATACAATAAAAATAATCGTTAAGATTTTTTATTTATTTTATAAGATTTAAAACTAAAGGTTATATTTTGCACATAAATATTAAAAATAATTATAGTTACGAACTTATCTATTAAATAATTTTAATGCATTTTAATATTGAAATCAATTTTTATAATACAAATAAATTAACAAATTAATTTATAATGATAAATGATGAAAAACAATATGTGAATCATATTTTGATATTATATTATGTAATGTTTTACATGAATTCGTTGAAATTATGTTTTAGTATGCTTATTTTATAATTAAATATTAGATAGCTAATTTATATTTAAATATAAAAGTTACGAAATTAAATATTTCTATATTAATAAATATTTGATTTATAATTGATTAATTAATTATAGAAACTAATTAGAGGTTTTATTTATTATCCATAAAAAACAAGAAAATTATATTATGCGTTTTATTTAAAAAAAAATAATTTTTATCAATTCGATGTTAATGATTATGTTAATATAATTATTATTTTAATTAAAAAGAATTTTTTTCATAAAACAATATTTATTTATAATTTTAAAGATTTAATTTTTTGAAAAAAGTATTATAAATAAGAAATAAAATTGAAAAATAATCAATTTATAGTTAGTTCGAAATAGAAAATTTATTTTTCTTTAGAGTCATAAAATTGTTTAGCTTTTAGTAGAATTTTTTTTCTAAAAAGATCGAGTATATCATCTTATCGGATATCACTTGTTTATTGATAAAATAAATCAAAAATAAAAAATAAAATTAAGTAAAATTGATTAAATTTTAATATAAAACTAAATTTTTTCTGTTATAAAAATAAAAATAGTTTTAATTCATAAAAACTGAATTTTATTAGAAAATTAACATAAATGAATTATATAAATAAAAATTCGACTTTTCAAAAAAATTTTTAAAAATTGAGAAAATAATAATAAAATTTATAGAAAAATAATAAAAATATAAATTTTAAAGAATATTATTAATATTTTCTAATAGTTTATATTTATTGAATTATTATTTAAAATTTATTTGTTACTCTTAGCGAGAGATAAATAGAATTAAAGCAAGATTACCTAATTCCTACTTATAAAAGATTAAAATCTCACTATTTACTTGCACTAAGTATGTCAAATATTAGCAAAAAGAAAAAATTATTTTTTTATTGAATAAACTTATTATTAAATATATTAGATTCTAATGTTATTTTTTTTATAAAAAATAATTAATCGTGAATCTTGTTATCTAAATTAAGATTATAAGGTTTTAGTTGAACTATTTTCAAAATTAACTATCTTCAAGGTTATAAAGATGCTTTATTTAAAATATTTTTGTTAAGCATAAATAAATTAGTTATTTAGTTAATAAATTTTTTAATAAAATAAAAATAAGTTTTAAAAGTTCCATAAAGAGTATAATCATTACTTGATTTATCTTGAATTAATTAAAAAAAATACGTATCGAAATATTATCATAATTCATTAATTTTAAAGCCATAATTACCAATTTAATCCATGAATAAACGAATTTTTCAATATAAACCAAAAGCGATTTTTATAATGGGACCAACAGCATCAGGAAAAACAACGTTGGCAATAGCATTATGTCAAAAATTACCAGTTGAAATAATTAGTGTTGATTCTGTTTTAATTTATCGTGGTATGGATATAGGAACCACGAAACCAACATTAAAGGAGCAACAGATTGCTCCTCATCGATTAATTGATATTTTTGATCCCTTAGAGTCTTATTCTGCGGCAAATTTTCGTCATGATGCTTTATTAGAAATGGAAAAGATTGTTGCATTAGGTCGTATTCCATTACTTGTTGGAGGAACTATGCTATATTTTAAGGTATTGATAGACGGTTTGTCGCCATCATTACCTTCAGCTGATGTTATAATCCGAGCAGAAATTAAAATGCAAGCAAAAAAATTTGGTTGGCAAACAATTCATAAACGTTTAAAAGATGTTGATCCTATATCGGCAGCTAGAATCCATCCAAATGATCCTCAACGATTGTCTCGTGCCTTAGAGGTTTTCTTAGTTTCTGGGAATAGCTTGACAGAATTAACTAAAATTGTAGAAGCAAAATTACCTTATAATTTGTTACAGTTTATGATTTTACCAAAAAATCGTACAATTCTCCATCAACGTATAGAAATGCGTTTTTTGCAAATATTAAATGCTGGCTTTGAGGATGAAGTTAAAGCTCTTTATGCCAGAAGGGATCTACATAAAGATTTACCTGCTATTCGTTCAATTGGTTATCGTCAGATGTGGTCATATTTATCTGATGAAATTAGTTATGATGAAATGGTTTATCGTAGTATATGTGTAACACGTCAATTAGCTAAACGTCAAATTACATGGTTAAAAGGATGGAGAAACATCCATAAACTCGATAGCGATGATATTAAGGGAGCTCTTAATACAATACTAAATGTTATTGGTGAATAAAATTGCTATTTATATGTAATTAATTGCAAAAATTTATTTTTTTGAACTACAAGGTTCATAGTTAAAAACAACAAAATAAGGAAAATAGAGAATGGCTAAGGGGCAATCTTTGCAAGATCCTTTTTTAAATGCGTTACGTCGTGAAAGGGTCCCAGTTTCCATTTATTTGGTCAATGGCATCAAATTACAAGGTCAAATTGAATCATTTGATCAATTTGTTATTTTATTAAAGAACACAATAAGCCAAATGGTGTATAAGCATGCTATTTCTACTGTAGTTCCTTCTCGTCCTATATCTCACCATAATAATCAAGGAGGAAATATAAGTATAGGTAATTATAATACAACAGGTAATCTTCTCATTTCACGAGATAATAATTTAACCGAATAATTCAGTTAATAATTTGAATATAAAATACAGGTATACTCCCTTTACCTGTATTATATCTATTTTTATTAAAGAAAACATTAAAAATATGATTAAATTTGAATAATTACTTATCTAGATTAATACTAAATTGGTAAATATTAGATCATCAATTTCTTACAGTTAAATATTTTATTAATGAGGATAAAGTAAAATAAATTGAGAAATTGTTATTAAAGCCAATAACATTAATATAATTCATTTTTTGATAATTCTAAAAAAAACTTTTTAGTGGTTTTAATAATATTAAAGTTATTGATCATATTTATTTAAAATAGATCACTTATGTAATAAATTATATATATGAATTTTTATCTATATTTAATTAATTTTAAAAAATTAATTTAGAATAAATTGTTAAATTATTTTAAGTAAAATCCAACAAATTTTTTAGCTCATTAAACTTAAAAATCAAAAAAATATAGTATAGAAATTAAAAAATAAATCAAATAATATTTATATTAAATTAATCAATTAAATTAATGCAGGATGGTCTAATTTATTCAAATTAAATATAAATTATGAAGTTTGAAATACATACATATATGGTAGATTAATTATTTTCAAGGTTAGATTTTAAGGGTAACGTGCATTTATATAGATGATGATTAGACAATATTATTTGGTTAATAATTAAGATTTTTATTTATTATTTTTATAATGATTTTATTATTAAATTCAAAATAATCTTATCAGAAAGTACATAAAACTAGTTTATTATTGAGGTATTATCGATTCTGTAGATAACTATATAGAAGAAAATATATTAAAAAATAAAAGGTATGTTAAAAGAAATCGAGATTAATGAAATTCTAGTGTTATTAGTTATAAATGAAATTGTTAGGCTGAATGAATTTAGTTCATATATGATTTATAATTAGAATAATATTTTTATTGGGCGTTAGTTATCAATTTAAAATTAAATAATTATTCTATTAATTTAAGATAATTACATATGAGAAAGTAGATAAAGATGGTAGTATTACATTAGAAATAAGAAGTTGCTTATTATTGTTAACTGACAAAAGATTTTGTAAGAGAAATAATTCTAACTTAATATACTGTTAAGTCAACAAATTAAATATGAGCAATAAATTAATAAAATAAGAGAAAGATATTTTTTATTCTCAATCTTTGAAAACAAATAATGACAAATGGAGCTATAACATGGCGTGGAATCAACCCGGTGATAACAAACGGGACCGCGACCCGTGGGGAAGCAGGAATACAAGTAATTCCAGTGGAAATAAAGATGATCGAAAAAATAGATCAATTGATTTTGACGATCTTTTTTATAAGTTAAGTCGTAAATTTAGTAGTTTAGGAAGAAATAATAAAGATAGAAATACTTCAGATAATCAAAATAATTTAAATATAAACAGCAGTTTTATTATATTTATTATTATGATAATTATTATTTTTTTTTCGGTAAGTGGTTTTTATACCATAAAAGAGAGTGATCGAGGGGTTGTTTTTCGTTTTGGTAAATATAGTCATATCGTTGAACCAGGATTAAATTGGAAATTAACTTTCATTGAAAAAATTATCCCGGTTAATGTTGAAACCATACGCGAACAAGCAACTAATGGTATGATGTTAACTTCAGATGAAAATGTTATTCAGGTAGAAATGAATGTCCAGTATCAAGTAACAGATCCAGCTCAATATTTATTTAATGTAACTAATCCAGATAATAGTTTACGTCAGGCAATAGATAGTGCAGTACGTGGGATTATTGGTCAATCAGCAATGGAACAAATATTAACAACAAAACGTACTTTTATCCGCGATGAAACGCAAAAAGAGTTAGAAAATACGATAAAACCCTATAATATAGGCATAACTATATTAGATGTTAATTTTCAGGTTGCTCGTCCACCTGAAGCAGTTAAAATTGCATTTGATGATGTTATTGCAGCACGAGAAGAAGAACAAAAGACTATTCGTGAAGCTCAAGCTTATCGTAATGAAGTTTTACCACTAGCAAAAGGTAATGCACAGAAATTGATTGAAGAAGCAACAGCTTACAAATCAAGTGTTGTTTTAAAAGCTGAAGGCGAAGTAGCGAGCTTTATTAAAATATTACCTGAATATTTAGCTGCTCCTCAGATTACTCTTGAACGACTATATATTGAAACAATGGAACGAGTACTAAGTAACACTCGTAAGATCATTATTAACGATAAAAGTAATAGTATCTTAGTCTTGTCGTTAGAACAAATGTTACGTAATAATGGATCAGGTAATAAAATAATCGATACATATAAAATAAACAAACCAAAAATTATTCAGCAACAAAACATTTCTACTGAATCGCCTTATTCATATAAATATGGCGCACAGGATAATGCACGTGGTAATAATTCAACTCGTATGGGGAGAGAATAATCATGCGTAAATCAATGATTGTTATTATTATTGCTGGATTAGTTATGTTTTATGCATCAATTTTTACAGTCCAACAAATAGAAAGGGGAATTATTCTAAGATTTGGTAAAGTTATGCGTGATAACGAAAATAAAACAATTATTTATCAACCAGGTTTTCATTTCAAAATACCATTTATTGAAATAGTAAAAATGTTAGATGCGCGTATTCAAACATTAGATATTCAGGCAGATCGTTATCTTACTAGAGAAAATAAAGATTTAATGGTTGATTCTTATTTAAAATGGCGAATTACTGATTTTAGTCGTTATTATGTTGCAACAGGTGGAGGTAATCCTCATCAAGCTGAAACTTTACTAAAACGTAAATTTAGTGATCGTTTGCGCTCAGAATTTGGACGGTTAAATGTAAAAGATATTATTACAGATTCTCGTGGACGTTTAACTATTGATGTACGTGATGCACTTAATAAAGGCTCTATATCATCAGATACTGAAGCGATAAAGGAAACAAATCAAACTATCATCTCAACAACTGTACATTTTGACAAAAATATAAAAGATGATAATTTGGTACCTATTAATCCAAATAGTATGCTTGCATTAGGAATTGAAGTTGTTGATGTTCGTATTAAACGCATTGAATTACCAAATGAAGTTTCTGAAGCAATATATCAACGTATGCGTGCTGAACGAGAAGCCGTAGCACGTCAGCATCGTTCACAAGGGCAAGAAGAAGCAATGAAAATTCGTGCTGTGGCAGATAAGACGGTGACTGAAACACTAGCAGAAGCAGATCGTACTTCACTGAGATTACATGGCGAAGGAGATGCGATAGCTAATAAGTTATTTGCTGATGCATTTAATCAAGATCCTAATTTTTATGCTTTTATTCGAAGTTTGCGGGCATACGAGAAGAGCTTTAATAGGAATGGTGAAGATGTGATGGTATTAAGTCCAGATATGGACTTTTTACGTTATATGCAAGTACCAACTAAGAAAAGATCATTACAATAATTATTTTAAAAGATAGATAAAATAATTATTAAAAATCTAAATAAGCCCGCCTAATGCGGGTTTAATATATTAAAGTAATAACAAAAGAGATGTTAAAGTTAAAAAATTTCATAGTTAATGATTAAAATATTAAAAATTATTTTTTTTGAGCAATCGAGTGAATTTTCAAATGGGTAAAAACGTTGTCGTATTAGGTACTCAATGGGGTGATGAAGGTAAAGGAAAAATAGTCGATTTATTAACTGATCGAGTTAAATATGTTGTTCGTTATCAAGGTGGCCATAATGCTGGTCATACTCTTGTTGTTAATGGTCAAAAAACTGTTCTTCATCTGATCCCATCAGGTATTTTACGTAAAAATGTTATAAGCATCATTGGTAATGGTGTAGTATTAGAACCTAATGCATTAATAGATGAAATAAAAAAATTAGAAGCACGGAATGTGCCTGTTCGTGAACGTCTTAAAATTTCAGCAGCATGTTCATTAATCTTGCCATATCATGTTGCTTTAGATAACGCACGAGAGAGGTTGAGGGGTGAAAAAGCGATAGGAACAACTGGTCGTGGTATTGGTCCTGCTTATGAAGATAAAATCGCTCGTCGTGGATTACGTGTTGCTGATTTATTTAATAAAAAACTATTTTCAATAAAGCTTAAAGAAATTCTTGATTACCATAACTTTCAATTAGTGAACTATTACAAAGCGCCTGCAATAAATTATCAAAAAACATTAAATGATATTATGGTTATTGCTGATATTTTAACGGCAATGGCTATTGATGTTGCTAATTTATTATATAAAGCTGATAAAAAAGGTGCGTTGGTAATGTATGAAGGGGCACAGGGAACATTGTTAGATATTGATCATGGTACTTATCCATATGTAACATCATCAAATACAACAGCAGGTAGTGTTGCTACTGGTTCTGGCTTAGGTCCCAGGTATATTAATTATGTTTTAGGAATACTAAAAGCGTATTCCACTCGTGTTGGTAGTGGTCCTTTTCCAACAGAACTATTAGATAAAACGGGAGAATATTTGCTTGAAAAAGGACAAGAATTTGGTTCAACAACAGGTCGTTATCGCCGTACAGGTTGGTTAGATATTGTTGCTATCAATCGAGCAGTTCAAATCAATTCTCTTTCTGGTTTTTGTTTAACTAAGTTAGATGTATTAGATGGTTTAGATAAAATAAAACTTTGTGTTGCTTACCGAAAATTAGATGGTACTAAATTAACGATAACGCCATTATTAGAAGAAGAATGGGAAGATTTAGAGCCAATATATGAAACGCTAGAAGGTTGGAACAAAAGTACTTTTGGAATAAAAGAATACAATCAGTTACCTAAAACAGCAATTGATTATATTAAACGAATTGAAGAATTAACGGGAATCCCAATAAATATTATTTCTACCGGACCTGATCGAGCTGAAACAATGATATTATTAGACCCTTTTGATACGTAACTTTATTGGCAATATTATTAGTGATAATAAAAATAACGCCTAAATATTTAGGCGTTATTTTTATATTTAATGATTAATATCAGTTTATATTTATTAGGTGATTTAATTTAAAAAATTAAACAAAAAATATAATTAAATATTTTAATTATAAAAATCTCTTTTAATTTTATTTTTAAAATAGATATTAATATTTAATTAATAAATTTTAATGATTATGGCTTAAGAGTACTGTAAAATTTATATAATTCTATTTTATTCAAAAAAAATGATAATTAATATTATGAAAAATCTTTAATTTTTATGGTGTCTGATGCAATCATATGGTAAATATTATTAATTAATTAAACTTATCTTCATTTATTATTTTAGTGAAATGAATGATTGCTACATTTACTTAATATTAAGTAAATTAAATAAATTTGAATAAAGTAAAATTATTTATTTATTAAACCACTATTAGCATTAGTGAATTATTATAGAAATTTTAATATATTATTCTTGTTTATTAATTAAAAAGATATTAAATAAAATAATTAATTATTTTTTTTAAATTAAATTATTTAATAAATATAAGTTAATTTTGTTCTATTAAAAAAAAATAATAAGTCATTTTACTTTATAAGTTACTTTTAAAATAAATAATAAACATAGTGTATTTATAGTATATTAACCAATGTAGTAATGGAGGTGGTAATGGTAAAAGATCCTTATAAAGACAGAGAAGCAAAAAGATATCATTCACCAATTGCAAGTCGTGAATATATATTAAAGATATTATCAAAATTTACCACGTCTATCAGTCGTCAAGAAATCGCCAAAATATTAAAGTTAACAAAAGAAGAAGATTTAGAAGCTTTACGCCGACGTTTACGAGCTATGGAGCGAGATGGTGAATTAGTATTCATTCGTCATCAATATTATGCTTTACCTGAGCGTTTTGATTTTATCAAAGGTATGGTTATTGGACATCGTGATGGTTTTGGTTTTTTAAGGGTAGAGGGTCAAAGGGACGATTTTTATCTTTCTTCAGAAGAAATGAAAAAAGTAATACATGGTGATGTCATACTTGTTAGACCGTTGTGTAAAAATCGTCGAGGACGTATAGAAATTCGCATTATTCGTGTACTTATTCCACGAAATAATCATATTGTAGGACGTTATTTTTTAAAATCTAATATTGGATATGTTATCCCTGATGATAATCGACTATTCTTTAATATTTTGATACCTAAAGAACAAGTTAACGGCGCTAAAATTGGAAATGTTGTTGTTGTTGAGATGACAACTAGACCAGCACATCACACTCAAGCAGTAGGAAATATTATTGAAATATTAGGCGAAAGCATGGGGAGTAATATGGCGGTAGAGATTACATTAAGAACCTATGAAATTCCTTATAATTGGCCACTAGAAGTTGAAAAACAGATTGCTAATTCATCTGAAGAAATTCCTTTATCAGCAAGAAATGGGAGAATAGATTTACGTCATTTACCTTTAGTTACTATTGATAGCGAAGATGCTAACGATTTTGATGATGCAGTTTATTGCACATCAAAAGAAGACGGTAGTTGGCGATTATGGGTAGCAATTGCTGATGTTAGTTATTATGTTCAACCAGACACACCTTTGGATAATGAAGCAGTAAGTCGTGGAAATTCAGTCTATTTTCCATCACGAGTAATTCCTATGTTACCTGAAATTCTTTCTAATGGATTATGTTCATTGAATCCTCAAGTCGATCGACTTTGTTTAGTGTGTGAAATGCAATTATCAAATCAAGGACAAATTACTTCATTTTTATTCTATGAAGCTGTAATGCATTCTCATGCAAGATTAACTTATACAAAAGTTTGGAAAATTTTACAAGGAGATAAAGAATTACGGGAGTATTATAAATATATAGTACCAAATTTAGAACAACTCCATCAATTATATAAAATATTAGATAAGGCTCGATTAAAACGAGGAGCTATTTCTTTTGAATCTAAGGAAGCAAAATTTATTTTTAATACAGAAAAACGTATTGAACGAATAGAGTTAATTGAACGTAATGATGCTCATAAATTAATTGAAGAATGTATGATTTTAGCAAATACATCTGCTGCTCATTTTATTGAGGAAAATAAAGAACCTAGTTTATATCGCGTTCATGATAACCCAAAACAAGAGAATATTATAAATTTGCGCACTGTATTTAATGAATTTGGTTTAACACTACCAGGAGGTATGAAACCGCAATCGATCGATTATGCGAAAATAATGAATGAAATCGCTCAACGTCAAGATCATGAATTATTGCAAACGATGATTTTGCGTTCAATGAAACAAGCTATTTATGATGTTGAGAATAGAGGGCATTTTGGTTTAGCATTAAAATCCTATACTCATTTTACTTCACCTATTCGTCGTTATCCTGATTTAGTTTTACATCGCTCAATTAAATATCTTTTATCTAAAAAATATAAAAATAATAAATATTGCAGAACAGTGACAGGTGGTTGGCATGCTGATACTAATAAAATATTGCAATTAGGTGAACATTGTTCAATGACGGAACGACGAGCTGATGAGGCAATAAGAGATGTTACTGATTGGTTAAAATGTGATTTTATGCAAAATAAAATTGGGAATATATTTATTGGTATTATTACTAACGTCACTAATTATGGTTTTTTTGTCCGTTTAAAAGATCTTTTTATTGATGGTTTAGTGCATGTTTCTTCACTTAATAATGATTATTATCAATATGATAATATCGGACAACGACTTATTGGTATGTCTTCTAATATAATATATCGTCTTGGTGATGAAGTTAAAATTAAAATTGAAGCTGTAAATATGGATGAACGAAAGATTGATTTTATATTAATATCAACTTTACGTAAAGCGATAAATCTTGGTAAAACTTCAAAAGAAAAACTAAAAAAACAACTTAAAAAAACAATTTTAACTCATAATAAACCAAGATTTAATCAAGATAAAAATCTTGTTTTTAATAGAATATTTGTTGAATCTAATAAAAAAAATATTACTAATGCTAAAAAATAATTAATAAAAGTTTTTTTTAAGAAAAATTCTATAAAATTAAAAGTAAAAAAAACATAAAATATTAGTTATTTTTATTGATGATTTCATCAATAGTGGTTGATTTTTAATACCCATTAAATATCTTAATAAATTATTTATGAAATATTATGGTATTCATATAACATATGTATTATTGGAGTGACGAATTTCATATTTAAAACAAATTTATAATCTAATAGAATATAAAAATAAGAGTTCATTATTGATTATCTAATAATCTTAATAGTTTTATTTTATTATTCAATAAGCTAATTTTTAATTTGGGTAGATTGATGGAAAAGGATTTTTTATGGAATATCATCTTAAAAAATAAATCTGCTTACTTTAATGATATCTCAAAAAAATTGATTTTATTTTAGTTAAAAAATACTTATTAAATTAATCCATTAAACTTTTTCAACGTTTGTTATGTTAATTAAATTAAGAATAAGCATTTCATCTAAATTATTAGTATTTCAAATGAAAATCATCTACTACATGAAAGTAATATTATATTTTGATGATTTTATTAACGATTGGTTGGGGAGGAAGGAAGATAAAAGAATTTATCCATTAATGATTAAAAATTCTAATAAATTGTTTTTATTTCAAAGAACTATTATTTTATTAAATATTTTTTATTTACTAATTAAACACTTATTTATTTGAAATATTATTTTAATAACAAAATTTTTAAAAAAAAGATTATTTGTAATTTGGCAAAATTACTATTTTTTTATATTAAGAAATAATTAGAAGAATAATGTTTTATAACTAATATTGCCGATTAATATTATTTATATCATGTTCATTCAAAGAACTATGTGATTTCAATCGATAGTTATTTTTTATTAAGTAATTTTATCTAGATTTAATCTTCGATACTGAATATACCTAATTTTAAAAAAAATACAATTAAGTTTAATTTAATTAATAATTATTGATTATTCAAAGATATATTATTGAATTATTAGTTTAATGCTAATTAATTTTATTACTTACACGGACTTATTAAGTGACTCCAATAGATTTACGAAATTTACATTAAAGATAAAAAGTATAATATTATTTATATGTTGTGTTATAAACAGACTAACGAAATATAAACTTTTAATTAAATTAAGATTAAAATAAAAATTATATTTTATGTAGAATTTTTTATAAAAATATCTGTGCAATAATAATGAATATTGATAAAAATAATACTAATATTGCTTATATTTAAATATTTATTTATTTTAAACAATAAATAAATATTTAAATAATCTCATTATACAAATAATATTGTATGATAAAAATATTGATTTATTTAAAAAATCATACGAAATTTATATTTCGCGATTTAAATTTTATCAAATAAAAAAAATATTTTTTAGAAAAACAAAATTACTATATATAACATGAATTATAAAACATTCTATAGAGTCAATTTATTAATCTAACAAATATATTTGATGTTTTAATTTCTTAAAATATTTAAATTTTCTATAATTTAATTCGATTATTATTAGTATGATTTTTTTTTAATATTTAATTATCTAATAATTAAATATTAAAAAATTAATTATTTAATCTATTGCTTGAATTTTAATTAAATAGTAGATATAATTAAAAACTGATTATTCAGTCGTAACTAATAAGTTTCTTACTTTCATACACTATGGCTGACCATGATAACAGGAGGATGATTAATCCGAAAGGAGAAAAATTCATGCGTCATTATGAAGTTATTTTTATGGTTCATCCAGACCAAAGCGAACAAGTTTTAGGTATGATTGAGCGTTATAGTAGTTCTATTATTAAATCGCAAGGTCAAATTCATCGTTTAGAAAATTGGGGGCGTCGTCAATTAGCTTATCCAATTAATAAATTACATAAAGCACATTATGTTCTAATGAATATTGAAGTGTCATTAAAAATAATTAATGAATTAGAAATAAATTTTCGCTTCAATGATGCTATTCTACGGAGTATGATTATGCATGTTGATCGTGCTATTACTGAAGATTCTCCGATGATTAAAGTTAAAGATGATCGCTATAACCGTGTTTTGACTGATGAAGATCTAGAAGAAATTGAAAAAACTGAGGATTCTGTAAAATAATTTCAATTATGAACATTAATAGATTGGAGTTATCAGGAAAAATTTATAATAGGCCGATAATAAAAAATAGTCCTGGTGGAATTCCTCACTGTCAGTTTATACTTGAACATCGCTCACAACAGCAAGAGGCTGGTTTTAATCGAAAGGTATGGTGTAGGATAGCTATCATTGTTAGTGGACAAAAATTACAACAGTTTACTCATAGAGTGATGATAGGCACTAGAATTACCATTGTAGGTTTTATTAGCAGTCATAGAGGTGCTAATGGTTTGAATAATTTAGTGCTTCATGCTGAGCAAATTAAATTGATAGATTTTGGGGATTAACTAAAATGGCACGTTATTTCCGTCGTCGTAAGTTCTGTCGTTTTACTGCGGAAGGCATTCAAGAGATTGATTATAAAGATATTGCAACATTAAAAAGTTATATTACTGAAAGTGGTAAAATTGTACCTGGACGCATCACTGGTACGTGCGCAAAATATCAGCGACAACTCGCTCGAGCTATTAAGCGTGCACGTTATTTATCTTTATTGTCATATACCGATCGTCATCAATAATTGTGATATTTGTATTATTAATAACTTAAAAAAAAGGATAATGACGATGCAAATTATTCTGTTAGATAAAGTAATAAACTTAGGAATTTTTGGTGATCAAGTTGATGTAAAAGGTGGTTATGCTCGTAACTATTTGGTTCCATATGGAAAAGCTGTTCCTGCAACTAAAAAGAATATTGATTTTTTTGAAGCTCGTCGTATTGAATTAGAAGCTAAATTAACTAATATCTTAATTACTGAAAAAGAGCGTGCTGAAAAAATTAATTCACTACCAACAATAACAATAATTTCTAAAGTTGGTGATGAAGGTAAATTGTTTGGTTCAATTGGACCTCGTGATATCGTTAAAGCAGTTACTGCTGCTGGAATTAAAATTATAAAAAGTGAAGTACGGTTACCAAATCGTGTATTACGTACTGTTGGTGAATATGAAGTTCATTTGCAACTACATTCTGATGTAGTTGCAAAGTTGAATGTGAATATTATTGCTGAATAATTTTTTATTCTTGTAAACGAAATTTTATTAATGTCAATTATTTATATAAAAGTAAATTATTATATTTTATACTCACTGAGTATTAGTAAAATTACTCATAAAGAAATATAATCTAAATGCATAAAAATATTTAAATATAATTAATTATATATTTATATGTAATTGTTATTTTTATTATTATATTACTTGTAATAAAAAATATTTTTATTACAAGTAATATTGATTTAATTAAAATAACTCTTAATATTATTTTTTAATTTTAGTAATATTTTTAATCTAATTTTTAAGGATAATTGAATTAAAATTCTTTGTTTATGTGTTTTTATAAAACATTAAGTTATAAACACTGATTGTTTTTACAATTTTTATACATAGTATCACATAGAATCATTAAAATTTTATAAAACAGTAGAGATGATGAAATATTTTGTAAGTTTCAATAAGCTATAGTGATAAAATGGAGAATGATAAAAATCATAAACAATAATCAAATAATATCAATAACATTTTAAATGTTAATGTTAATGTTAATGTTAATGTTAAAAACACATATAAATAATGTTAAGATAGTACAATGATAATTAATGTAAATTAATAATAATATTAAGTTTTAACTAAAATTAAAGAGTTATTTTAATATAAAAAATTTTTATTGATATTAATTTATTTAATTTTAAGTAAATTTGAATATTTAGATATCAATCTTAATATTGATTTAAGATTATATAAAACAGAGATTTAATATCTTTAATATTATAAAAATGTTGTTTTTCTTTGATATAAATTAAAATTTCAAATTAATTTGATAAAAAAGATTAAGAGTAATATTAGAGTTTAATAATATTAATAATTGCTTCCATAAATAATAAATTTATGAGTAATATATATTACCAATGATTAATATCGACATAAAACAGATAGTGTTTTTAACAACACGTTTAATTTATTAAATATTAATTAATAATTTAACTATTTCATAGCATATCCATACTATGAAATAGTTTTTATAAATAGCAATATTATAAATAATAAATCATATAAGATACAATAAAATTGTATTAAATATAAGTTTATATAAAATTAAAAATATATATTAATATATAAATATTAATTAATTTATATTATTAAAATCAGAAATTCTTTTTTATCTAGATTTTTTTAAAAAAAAGAAAATTAAAAAATATTGAAATAATATAAGTTAATTTTAAATTGTATTTTAAATAAATTAATTTTATTAAAAGTTAATTTATTTAATCTTAACAAGATTTTGTCTTTTTAAAAAGTATAAATTTTATTATCTAGTTATTTTCATAGTTTTTATTAAATTGAGAATTTATTCTTAATACAAGAAAATGTTAATAATAATGTGACTATTTATATTAAGGAGCATAAGATTATTTAATAAATAGGAAATAATATTTAAAGGCAATTAAATTATAGAAAGAAACCTTCTCTTAGTTATTAATTAGTGAAAAATTTAAATAAATAATCACCTAAATAATATTGATATAATTTATTTAATCATTACATAGGAATTCTTAAGAATAAAAAACATTAAAAGTATTAATAATATATTTTGTATTTTTTTTTTATAATTTAATATTTAAGAAGTTTTTGATAAATTTTAAATTATTTTAAGAATAAATATACCTAATGTTTTTCTTTGGTTTAAAAATAATATATAGATGTTTATTTTTTTTGTTATATTAGTAATATGTTATTATTTGGTGATAAAATTGTATCTAGAAAATCTTTTTATAAAGTCATTAAGATAATAAAATAGTTTTATTAGTTTAAATTATAATTATGTATATAATTATTTATGGTAATTTAAATAAATTTATAGAAAATATAATTTTCTTTTTATTTATATTTGTTACAAAATAATATAAACGTTTTATAAAATTTATTATTTAAATTATTATTTAAATTAATATGCAATATATAAATAATAAAAATTAAATCTTCTTATATTAAAGAAGATTTTTTAATTTATGAAAAATTAAAGTTATAATTAGTTAAGGGATAAAATTTTTTTTAATAAAAAATAAAAAATTTAATTAAATTATATAATAGTTATTTTTTAACTGCTCTTTCAAAAGAAGAAAGAATTTCAGCTTTTGCTTTGGCAGCATTTTCCCAACTTTTAACTTTTACCCATTTACCTTCTTCTAAATCTTTATAATGCTCAAAAAAATGTTTAATTTGATCACGTAATAATTCTGGTAAATCATTTATATCTTTTATATGATTATATTCTTTAGTTAATTTAGAATGTGGAACAGCAATTAATTTTGTATCTTTACCGGATTCATCAATCATTCTTAACATACCAATTGGACGACAACGAATTATTGTTCCCTGTTGTACAGGGTAAGGTGTTGGGACTAAAACATCAACAGGATCATTATCTAAGGATAAAGTGCGATTAATATAACCATAATTACAGGGATAAAACATAGTAGTAGAGATAAAACGATCGACAAAGATGGCTCCAGTTTTTTTATCTACTTCATATTTTATTGGATCAGCATTTGCTGAGATTTCTATAATAACATATATATCTTCAGGTAATTCTTTTCCTGCTGGAACGTTATTTAGATTCATAAAACCTCCGTACATTTAAAATCAAATAAATTTATTATAAGCTATTACAGTTGTGAATGAAAGAAAAGTTCACTATCAGATCAAATTTGATTATAAAAATAAATTTAACAAAATATTAAATCATTTAGCTTTATTATTTATAATAAAGGATATTATCTATTAATTTAAAATTTTAAATTTTTATCATGTGAATTTTATTTCAGCGAAAAAAATAAATTAATTTAGTTGTTTTTAACGATATTTAAATTAAATCAATTACAATGATTCATTGTTTTCTATTCAGTTTTAAAATAAAAGGCGATTAGATTGCGTGTTATATAACAACTATAATTTATTTTTATATTAAATTGACGTATTTAGATAAATATAAATGTTATTTTTAATAAATTCTTCTCAAAACGAATTTTTATTAAAGAACTTGATATTTTAGTTAGAAATTTAATGTAGATCTGATCTAGATAATATATAAGTAATATAACATAATAATAAAAGTGTAAGAAAATGTTTCTAGCAATAATTTGAATCTATATTTATTTTTAATGATAGAAATTTATTGTAATTTTATTAATTCATTAAATATATATTTATTCAGAATATCACGTTTAATAAAATATATAAAATATGTAAAAAGAGATTTTTATATACAAAAACATATACATAACAACATTGTTTTATAAACTTATATTGTAAAAGTATACATAACATATCTAACTTCGATTTGTAAGGATATTTTTAGTTGTATGAAATCTATTTCAGTGAAGGTACTAAATAGTTAATCAATGTGTATGATTTAGCAATAAATAAAAAACAATTTAAATAAAATATTTATATTCATATTTTATGGAGTTCCTAATAGATCTATTAGTAAGATATAAATTATTTAGTATTTTATTTTAAATAATTCATCAAAAGTAATAATTTTATTATTTTCTTAATAAAAAAATAAGTAATATATTGTTGTTTTTTTATTTGTATTTAAAGTAGTTTTTAATTATTTATTAATATAATTTCAAATTTATTTTGATTTTTTTTTTAAATGTTAAAAAAGTTTTTCGTTTCAAAAAATTTATTTTATTAATATTCATTAAATTATATTTTTTTGATAAAAGTTTATCGTAATATTTTATGATTTAATTATTTAATTTAATTTAATAGAGATTTTTGAGGAATTCTATCTTTTTTTATATACTTCTTTATGAAGATTTAAAGAAATTAAATTAAAATTAATAATTGGTTTATTTTTACAAAAAATATAGTCATTTATTTTAAAATATCTAATTGATTAAAATGTAATAATTTTTATTATTCAATTTTTATTCAAATAAATTTAAAATTATTTAATAAAATTTATTAAAAAAACTCCTAAAAATCATAGAGTTTAGATAAAAATATCAATACTATATTATTTAAAATATTTTCATGAAGTTTTTAAAAAATCTAATAAACTAATAATTACTATGTAGTGACGAGATTATTAGAAATAATAATGGTTAAATTACTATAGTTAGATCTAATCTAAAAATCTTTAATAAACTAATTATTATAAAAATAATTAGAATAGTCGATAGGTAATAAATTATTTTAATTTTAATATTATACTTAAATGTTAAATTTGGTTTAATCAACATTTAAAAATATTTTTTATTTATTTGTGTTTTTTATTTTTTAACAATTATTTTTAATTTTAAGATGTTATAATGATCAAATCTTATAATTTAATTATTTTTAAATATAAATTTTAAATTAATTTAATATCTTTTATTATAAAAAGAGAGATATATAAATTATTTTTTTTAAAAATATTAAGTAGAGTAATATTTTTTTATGAAAGTGAATTCTTATGTAATGAGCAATTTAATTACAATATAATTTTGTAAAAATTAATAATATTTTTGTTTAAAATAATTAATTTTTAAAAAATAATAGTTAATTATGTTCTTACATTATTTTATTTTTTGATAAAAATTAAAAAATGTATTTTTCTATTAATTTATTATTTTGTTTAAAATGAAAGAAAAGTTTATAAAATTTATTAGTTAATAAGAATGAATTTCCAATTAATAAAAAAGTGCTTTATGAATAAAAATGTAATAAATTTTAAATTTTATAAATCATCTCAATTATATAATAATATAAAAGGAGTATCGGTATGAAATTAGCTATTCTTGGTGCAGCAGGTTCTATTGGTCAGGTTCTCGCGCTTCTCCTTAAAAACCATCTTCCATCAGGATCAGAGCTTTTTCTTCATGATATTGCTCCTATAACTCCTGGTATTGCTAAAGATTTAAATCATATTTCAACAAACATAAAAGTAGTTGGTTTTTCTGGTGAAGATCCGATAGCTTCACTTGATAATGCTGATATAGTATTAATTTCAGCAGGTATTAGTAGAAAGTCAGGAATGGATCGCTCAGATTTATTTAGTATAAATGCTAATATTATTAGAAATTTAATTGAAAAAATTGCTCAATTCTGTCCTAAGGCCTTAATTGGAATTATTACAAATCCTGTTAATAGTTTGGTTCCAATGGCAGCAAAAATATTAAAAAAAGCTGGTGTATATGATAAAAATCGATTATTTGGCATAACAACATTAGATATTATTCGTTCTAATACTTTTGTTGCTGAATTAAAAGGTAAAAATTCACAAGAAATTGAAGTAATCGTTATTGGAGGTCACTCTACTTTAACTATTCTTCCCTTACTTTCTCAAATTCCAGGTGTTAGTTTTACAGAGCAGGAAGCTGAAGAATTAACTAAACGCATCCAAAATGCTGGTACTGAAATTATTGAAGCGAAAGCAGGTTGTGCTTCGGCAACACTTTCTATGGGGCATGCTGCCGCTAGATTTAGTTTATCACTAGTTCAAGCTTTAAATTGCAAAAAAAATATAATTGAATGTGCATATGTTGAAAGTGATAGCAAATATACTCGTTTTTTTTCTCAGCAAATACGTTTAGGTAAAAATGGTATTGAAGAAAGATTAGTCATTAATATCATGAATATATATGAAAAAAATAAACTAAAAAGTATATTACATATACTCAATGAGGATATTAAATTAGGTGAAAATTTCATTAAAAACTAATATTTTTAGTATCTAAAGTAAAATAAAAAACATAAATATGAATTTTATAATTTATTCGTAATTTTAGTAAACTGATGAGCCCTCTTTTTTTATAGTTATTTATATTAAAATTATAATAACGATTAAGGTATAATTAATAAAAAGTTTAAAAATTTTACGAAGGGGGATACTGAGTAGAAATAAAAGCTAAACTTATTAGAGCATCTTTATAAGATGTATCAGGTAAAACATCGAGAGCTTTAATTGCTTTATTAGCTTCTTTTCTAGCTTGGCTATGGGTATACTCAAAAGATCCACAGCGTTTCATAGTAACTATTATACTATTGAGTAAATGGCGTCCATTACCTTTTGTTATTAAATTAAAAATAAGTTCAGATTCTTCTTTAGTACCTTTTTTCATGGCATGAAGCAAAGGTAGTGTTAATTTTCCTTCATCTAAATCATCGCCAATATTTTTACCAATAGCATTGTTATTTTCATCATAATCAAGGAGATCATTAATAAGCTGAAAGGCAGTACCAAGATAACGACCATAATCTCGTAATGCTTGTTGTTGCGTTTCATTAGCTCCTGATACAATTGCTGATGCATGTGTTGCAGCTTCAAATAATCGTGCAGTTTTATTGTATATTATTTCCATATAAGTACTTTCACTAATATTTGGATTATTACAATTAATTAATTGTAATATTTCACCTTCTGCAATAATATTTGTTGCATCAGACATTAACTTTAAAATAGGCATAGAATTAAGTTCTGTCATCATTTGAAATGATCGAGTATAAATAAAGTCTCCTACTAACACACTAGCAGCATTACCAAAAACAGTATTTGCTGTTTTTTTGCCGCGTCGTAAAACAGACTTATCAACAACATCATCATGTAATAATGTCGCGGTATGAATAAATTCAATCAATGTCGCTACATTAATATGCTTTTCCCCTATATATCCTAAAGCTTTTCCAACTAAGATAGTAACCATAGGTCGAATTTTTTTTCCGCCACTACTAATAATATAGTGACATAGTTGATTAATGAGGTAGACATTTGAATTTAATTGATTCATAATTGATTTATTAACCGCTTCCATATCTTTTGCGGTTAAATTAATAATTGATTCTAAATTCATTTTATAAATTCTTTTATCAATTTAGTTTTATCTAAACATAATATTTAGTCATCTTGTTTATGCTGTTAATCTTTTACTGATTGTATTGTAAAATAAATTACAAATGAATGACTATGGAATAAATACATTTTAGGAAATAAATTTTTATTATTAGATTAATTTCTAAACTTGTATTTTTGATATTTTTGCGTATATTTTATAAAATATTATAAATTTTTATAAAATTCATATTAAAATTAAATATGTTATTGGAGTGTCTTAAATGGAGTGTATATGTATGCAGTTTTTCAAAGTGGCGCTAAACAATACCGAGTAACTGAATCTCAAATAATTCGTCTAGAAAAATTAGATATTGTAATAGATGAAACTATTGAGTTTAATAAAGTATTGATGATAGCGGACGATAATAATATTAAAATAGGATCTCCTTTTGTTGAAGGCATTAAAGTTAAAGCTAAAGTTATTGCGCACGGTCGTTCTGAAAAAATTAAAATTATTAAATTTCGTCGTCGTAAGCATAGTCGTAAACAACAAGGTCATCGTCAGTGGTTTACTGATATTAAGATCATTAGCATTGTTTAAAAAATTAAGAGGAGATTATAATGGCGCATAAAAAAGCTGGTGGTTCAACACGTAATGGGCGTGATTCCGAATCAAAACGATTAGGCGTAAAGCGTTTTGGTGGTGAATCTGTTTTGGCAGGTAGCATTATTGTTCGTCAACGAGGTACTATATTTCATGCTGGTAATAATGTTGGTTATGGCCGTGATTATACTCTCTTTGCATTAACTGATGGAAAAGTTAAATTTAAAGTTAAGGGACAAAGAAATCGTAAATATGTTAGTATCGAAGCTCAATAAAATATTATTTTTTGATAAAATTATCATATTACCATATAGTATTTAATATGCTGAGAAAAGAAAATGAAATTTGTTGATGAAGCCAAAATATTAGTTATAGCTGGCAATGGTGGCAATGGCTGTATTAGTTTCCGTCGTGAAAAATGTATTTCTAAGGGAGGACCTAATGGTGGAAATGGTGGAGATGGCGGAGATGTTTATTTATTTGCTGATGAAAATCTTAATACATTGATAGATTATCAATTTAAAACAATCTTTCGAGCTGAATGTGGACAAAATGGTCGAAGTTCTGATTGTACAGGAAAACGTGGTCAAGATAAATTTATTAAAGTTCCAGTTGGTACACGAATACATGAATTTTCGAACAAAAAAAATATTGGTGATATGATTTATCATGGACAATCTTTAATGGTTGCAAAAGGTGGATTTCATGGTTTAGGTAATACTCGATTTAAATCATCAGTTAATCGTGTTCCTTATCAAAAAACAATGGGAAAAAAGGGGGAAACAAAAGAATTAGCACTTGAGTTAATATTACTCGCTGATGTTGGAATATTGGGTATTCCAAATGCTGGAAAATCTACTTTTATTCGCTCAGTTTCTGCAGCAAAACCAAAAGTTGCTGATTATCCATTTACTACTTTAGTACCAAATTTAGGTTTAGTTCATGTGAATAATAAAGAAAGTTTTATTATTGCAGATATTCCTGGTTTAATTAAAGGAGCCGCGGAAGGTTCAGGTCTTGGGATTCGTTTTTTAAAACACTTGGAACGTTGTACAATACTTTTACATCTTATTGATATTTATCCTCTTGATGGCTCTGATCCAATTAAAAATATTCAAATAATTGATATGGAATTAGAAAAGTATAGTAAAAAACTAGCAAAAAAACCGCGATGGTTAGTTTTTAATAAAGTTGATCTATTGACACATGAAGAGGCAAATGATCGTGCAAAAGTTATTATTAAAGCATTAGAATGGAAAAATAGATATTATCAGATTTCTGCAACAACTCAATTAGGCACTAAATTACTTTGTTCAGATATTATAAAATTTAATTCAAGTTTTTCTAAAAACATATAGGTAAATAGTATTAGCTGAATAAGATAAATTTGTTTTTTTAAAATAATTATTAAAAAAAAGATAAATGTTTAATAGTAAACAAATTAAATGAAAAACATAAAATAAAATTATTTATTTTTATAAACATTAAATTGTACGAATTATTTTATTATAAATTAATAAGTAGATATATTTTATTTTTTATACCAAACAATAAATATAAATAGTTATTAATATATCTAAGTTGTAATAAAGTGGCTATAAATTATATATTACAAATATATTCCTTATATTTTAAAATTTAATCAAGATAATACTATAAGTTGTGTAAAATGAAGGTGTTTCAAAAAAAAAAGAAAATATATCTCAGTCTTATAATTCAAAGGTTATATCAACTATTATTTTATAAAGTTTTTTAAAATTATTTCAGTAAAAATATTATAATAGTTTTTTTATTATGTAACTTTAGTATATAATATAATACGTATTAATTATTTTTTATTAGATGAAATAATTTAACTAAATATATTAATTTTAAAAAAAATGATAGTCGCGGATATCAATAAAATGATTAATAAAAATACTTATCAATATAAGTTTTTATTAAAAAAATTAAAATATTACATTATAATACTTTATGTATATTTAAAATAAGTTTTTATTTTAGTCATTAAAATTTGATAATAGATAATTAAATTATTATTAATTATTTTAATATCTGTTTATTAAATTAAATCGTCGATAAAGCGTATAATTAAATATTTTTTTAAAAGATCGGTAATAAAATTTATTATTCAATTTTAAAACTAATAATTAATTAAAATTTTAATTAATTGTAGTAACGAAGTTAATATGATAATAGTTTTAAATAGTTATATCTTTTTTTTATTTGTTAGCGATAAAAATTTATCAATTTATATTTTTATAAAGAAATTTAAATTTTTAACTGTTTAAGTATTATTATTATAATTTAATTGATTATAATAACGTATAATTGAAAACAAAAATAGATAAATAAATAATATCATATTTTTTATAATAAAGTTATAAGTTTTTATACCTATAATATGTATAAATGTATAATAGTGGCACTAAAGTTTAATATAAAATTTAGTAAATAATAAATTTACATTAATTGCATGATATTAGAATGTTTAATTAAATTATAAAATAATAAAGTTAAAGATTAACAATTAACAATATATTATTTTTTTTGACACATTACTTTTGAAAAAGTACAAATTTGTTTTAATAAAAGAAAATAAATAAATAAGATGTTTAGTTTTTCTTTATGAAAGAATCAGAGGTATTTATTGATGAAACAGATTCCAATGACAGCGCGTGGTGCAGAAAAGTTGCGTGAAGAGTTAGAATTTTTAAAAAATATTCGTCGACCTGAAATTATTGCTGCTATTACAGCAGCTCGTGAATATGGTGATTTAAAAGAAAATGCAGAATATCATGCAGCACGTGAGCAACAAGGGTTTTGTGAGGGTCGCATTCAAGAAATTGAAATTAAGTTATCTCATTCGCAAATTATTGACATAACAAAAATAAAAAATAATAGTCGTGTAATATTTGGCACAAAAGTTACTATATTTAATATAACAACAAATGAAAATTTAACTTATCGCATTGTTGGTCATGATGAAGCTGATATTAAAGAAAATCTTATTTCCATTAATTCACCAATAGCTCGAGGTTTAATTGGTAAAACTATAAATGATGTTTCAGTTATTATTACTCCTGGAGGTAAAATTGAATATAAAATTTTAAAGGTGGAATATATTTAAGATTTTTATCTTCTGTTAAAGCACTATATTTATTTTGTGTTCATATTAAAATAAAAGATTATCAGTCTTTTATTTTAATATGAACACAAAAAATTTTTACAATTAAATATAGAATATTTATTTATAAAGAATAATTTTTCTATTTTAATAAAAACAATAGGATATATAAGTTATAATAACAACTTATATATCGATAGTATGAGCATTAAATAATAGCATTAGTTATTAAATTTAAATTTGAATTTTTTAATTTCAATTTACTATTTTTTATTTTAATAAATTTATAACATGGTATAAGTTTTTTGATTTTTCACTAAAACACCTTTAATTAAATTATTGTTACTTATTATAATCAAGGCATTGTTTAATAATAAAAAGAATTTAAGCTTTGTATTTATTTTTATTGAGAGTTATTATTTTACTGGAATTGAAATAATATATTTTAGTATCATTTTTTAGATATAATTATAGATTTTATAATTTTCTTATATCAAATGGATAGAATAGATATTATCTTATATACATAATTGAAGAAATAATGGTTAATAAAAAACATTCAGCAAGTTCTACACGTTGGTTACAAGAACATTTTAGTGATAAATATGTTTTTCAAACGAAAAAAAAAATTCGTTCGCGTGCATGGTTTAAATTAGATGAAATCCAACAGAGTGATAAAATATTTAAGTCTGGTATGAATGTTGTTGATTTGGGCGCAGCGCCTGGTGGTTGGTCTCAATATGCAGCAACTAAAATTGGGCTTGATGGCAGGATTATTGCATGTGATTTATTACTAATGGATCCTATTGTTAGTGTTGATTTCTTACAAGGAGATTTTCGAAATAAGCAAACATTAGAAATGTTACTTAAACGAATCGGTGGAAAAAAAATTCAAGTTATTATATCAGATATGGCTCCAAATATGAGTGGAATGTGTGTAATTGATATTCCTAAATCTATGTATTTAGCTGAGTTAGCGTTGGATATGTGTCGTTATGTATTGGTTATCGGAGGAAATTTTGTTGTTAAGGTATTTCATGGAGAAGGTTTTGATAAATATTTGAGAGAAGTTCGTTCTCTTTTTTTAAAAGTTAAAATTCGTAAACCAAATGCTTCACGATCACGTTCACGTGAAGTGTATATTGTAGCGACAGGACGAAAAATATAGAGTATCCTGTACGTTATTTATTTAACATAGTGTAGTGAAGAGGTTCATCTCTTGAGTGACATGGCGAAAAACCTGATTCTCTGGGTACTTATTGCAATAGTCCTTATGTCTATATTCCAGAGTTTTGGTCCTAGCGATTCGAATAGTCGTAGAGTGGATTATTCTACTTTTATGAATGAGTTAACTCAGGATCAGATACGTGAAGTACGAATTTCTGATCGTGAAATTAGTGTTAAGAAAACGGATAATAGTCTTTATACAACTTATATTCCAATGAGAAATGATCCAAGATTATTGGATACTTTACTTGAAAGACATGTTATTGTTATTGGTGAACCACCTAAAGAACAAAGTTTCTTAGCAACTATTTTTATTTCCTGGTTTCCAATGTTTTTATTAATTGGAGTTTGGATCTTTTTTATGCGTCAGATGCAGGGAGGTGGTGGTAAAGGTGCCATGTCTTTTGGTAAAAGCAAAGCGCGTATATTAACAGAAGATCAAATTAAAACAACTTTTGCCGATGTTGTTGGTTGTGATGAAGCTAAAGAAGAAGTTAGTGAGTTAGCCGAATACTTACGGGAACCAGGTCGTTTTCAAAAATTAGGTGGTAAAATTCCTAAAGGAATTTTAATGGTAGGACCGCCAGGAACAGGTAAGACTTTATTAGCTAAAGCTATTGCTGGTGAAGCAAAAGTTCCTTTTTTCACTATTTCTGGTTCAGATTTTGTAGAAATGTTTGTTGGTGTTGGTGCTTCTCGTGTTCGTGATATGTTTGAACAAGCAAAAAAAGCGGCACCTTGCATTATCTTTATTGACGAAATAGATGCAGTTGGTCGCCAACGTGGTGCAGGTTTAGGAGGTGGACATGATGAGCGTGAACAAACTCTTAATCAAATGTTAGTGGAAATGGATGGATTTGAAGGTAATGAAGGTATTATTGTTATTGCAGCTACTAACCGTCCAGATGTCTTGGATCCTGCATTATTACGTCCTGGGCGTTTTGATCGACAAGTTGTTGTTGGTTTACCTGATGTACGTGGTCGTGAACAAATCTTAAAAGTTCATATGCGCCGTGTACCTTTAGATTCAAGCGTTGATGTTTCAGTTTTAGCTAGAGGAACACCAGGTTTTTCTGGAGCTGATTTAGCTAATTTAGTTAATGAAGCAGCTCTTTTTGCTGCTCGCGGAAATAAGCGTGTTGTTGCTATGTTAGAGTTTGAAAAAGCAAAAGATAAGATTATGATGGGTACTGAGCGACGATCTATGGTCATGACAGAAGAACAAAAAGAATCTACTGCCTATCATGAAGCTGGTCATGCGATTATTGGACGAATTGTTCCCGAGCATGATCCTGTTCATAAAGTAACAATTATACCTCGTGGTCGTGCGTTAGGTGTTACATTTTTTTTACCAGAAGGTGATCAAATTAGTGCAAGTCGACAAAAGTTAGAGAGTCAAATATCAACACTTTATGGTGGAAGATTAGCAGAAGAAATTATTTATGGTTCAGAAAAAGTATCTACTGGTGCATCAAATGATATTAAAGTAGCAACTAATCTTGCTCGTAATATGGTTACACAATGGGGCTTTTCTGAAAAATTAGGACCATTACTTTATGCTGAAGAAGAGGGTGAAATTTTTCTTGGCCGCTCTGTTGCTAAAGTTAATCATATGTCTGATGAAACGGCACGAGCAATTGATGAAGAGATTAAAGCAATTATTGATCGTAATTATAAACGAGCTCGTCAGATTTTAAATAATCATATTGACATCCTTCATAATATGAAGGATGCATTAATGAAATATGAAACTATTGATGCATTTCAAATTGATGATTTAATGAGTCGTCGTTCAGTTAGATTACCTATTGGTTGGAATGATAATAATAACAATAATCATGCTTCAATATCTTCATCTCAACAAGAAGAGATAGAAAAGAATATTGATTCTGGTAAAAGTGAAGATAATTTACATGAAAATAATAATAGTAGTAATACAGAAAATCATTAATAATAATAGAATTTTAATGTGCAATAATTAATCAAATAAAACCCTAGGTTACCTAGGGTTTTATTTGATTAATTTAAGGTGATTATGAAAATTACTATTAAAAAAATAGATTTTGAGTTTTATCATCCTATTGTTATGGGGGTATTAAATATAACTCCAGATTCTTTTTTTGATGGTGGTATATACAATTGTTATGAGCGTGCATTTAAGTATGCAGCAAGTATAGTTAAAAATGGTGCAAAAATTATTGATATTGGCGGAGAATCAACTAGGCCTGGTGCTAATGAAGTGAGTTTACAAGAAGAACTTGATCGAGTTATTCCAATAATTGAAGCAATAACTAAACGTTTTGAAATATTAGTATCAGTTGATACTTCTAAAGCTATTGTTATGAAAGAAGCAGCTAAAGCTGGTGCTCATATTATTAATGATGTTCGAGCGTTACATGGAAAAGATACATTAAAAGTTGTTTCTGAAAGTGAATTAGCGATTTGTATTATGCATATGTTAGGTCAACCTAAAACAATGCAACAAACATTAAACTATAAAAATGTAGTTGAAGAAGTAAAACAATATTTATTAAATGCAATAAATCGCTGTAAAGCTGCTGGTATTAAAAAAAATAACTTAATTATTGATCCAGGTTTTGGTTTTGGAAAAAATATTGCACATAATTATCAATTATTAGGAAAATTAAGTGAATTTCATATTTTTGGAGTGCCGTTATTAGTTGGTATGTCTCGTAAATCTATGATTGGGGATTTATTAAAAATACCAGTAAATGAACGACTTATTGGCAGTGTTGTATGCGCAGTTATTGCAGCTATGCAAGGAGTACATATTATTCGCACTCATGATGTAAAAGAAACTGTACAAGCTATGAAGGTTGTTCAAGCAACCCTTTCAGAAAAAGGAATAGATGATTATGAGTAAGCGCAAATATTTTGGCACTGATGGTATTCGGGGAAAAGTGGGAGAAAATCCAATTACTCCTGATTTTGTTTTAAAATTAGGTTGGGCTGCCGGTAAAGTTTTAGCGCGCCATGGTTCTCGAAAAATAATTATAGGTAAAGATACTCGTATTTCTGGTTATATGTTAGAATCAGCTTTAGAAGCTGGTCTTTCTGCAGCTGGTCTATCTGTTTCATTTACAGGTCCAATGCCAACACCAGCAATTGCTTATTTAACTCGTACATATCGTGCAGAAGCAGGTATTGTTATTTCAGCGTCACATAATCCTTATCATGATAATGGAATTAAATTTTTTTCAATTGATGGCACTAAATTACTTGATGGTGTAGAAGAAGCAATAGAAAAAGAAATGAAAAAACCACTTACTTGTGTGGAACCTGCAAAATTAGGACGTGCTAATCATTTTATTGATGCTGCTGGCTGTTATATTGAATATTGCAAAAAAACATTTCCAGTTGAACTAAATTTAAATGGATTAAAAATTGTTTTAGATTGTGCTAACGGCGCAACATATCATGTTGCGCCGAATGTTTTAAGTGAACTTGGAGCAAAAGTTATTACAATTGGATGTGAGCCCAATGGACTTAATATTAATCAAGGTTGCGGTGCGACTGATATTGCAATGTTACAAAATCGTGTAATTGAAGAAAAAGCTGATGTTGGTCTTGCTTTTGATGGTGATGGTGATCGCATAATAATGGTTGATCATTTGGGTGGTAGAATAGATGGTGATCAAATTCTTTATATTATTACTCGTGATGGACTTCGACAGGGTCGATTATGCGGTGGAGTTGTTGGTACGTTAATGAGTAATATTGGGTTAGAATTGGCTTTAAAAGAACTAAATATACCCTTTATTCGAACAAAAGTAGGTGATCGTTATGTTCTTAAGAAATTACAAGAACAGGGATGGCGTTTTGGTGCTGAAAATTCAGGGCATATCATCTTGTTAGACAAGACTACAACATGTGATGGTATTATTGCTAGTTTACAAGTTTTAAGTGCAATGATCCGTAATGAGATGAGCCTTCATGATCTTTGTTATGAAATTAAATTAATACCTCAGGTATTGATAAATGTAAATTTTTCTGGTACTTATAATCCATTAGCTACAACTCATGTTTTAAATGTTGTAAAGCAAGTTGAAAAAGAACTAACTGGTATGGGGCGAGTTTTATTGCGTAAATCTGGAACTGAGTCTTTAATTAGAATTATGGTGGAAGGTGAAAATAAAAAACAAGTTACTATAATGGCTAATTATATTGCTGATGCAATCAAACAAGTAAAATAGTTAATAACTGTATTAATCTAATTATTTTATTATTTTTAAAATAGTTTAATGAAACAAAAATTGCTCTTGTTTATCGATTAGGATTTATTATATATTTAAATTTATTTCTTAAAGTAATAAATTAATGAGTAAATTGTATTAGATAATTGTTAAAATTTTTTTATTAATAGGTATTTAATTGTGTATATAATTCTTTTGATTTTATTTTTATTAATCTCAATTATATTAATTACTATAATTATGTTGCAACAAGGAAAAAATTCTGATATTGGAGGATCATCTAGTATAAGTTCTTCTGCGATATTATTTGCTTCTTCAGGATCAAGTAATTTTATGACACGAATGACGGCTATTTTTGCAACATTATTTTTTATTATTAGTTTACTTTTAGCGAATTTAACATATAATAAAAATATAACTAAAAGTAAGTGGGAAAAAATTGGTGATCCTATTGCAATTGAAAAGTCAACAGAAGTATCTATAAAACCTTTATTACCAACAAATGATATTCCTCATTAATTAATAAAGAGTTTTATAGTAATGTTTTTCTAAAAATTTTTATTAATAAGCCAAGGTGGTGGAATTGGTATACACGTTACCTTGAGGTGGTAGTACCATATAAAATTGGTATACGGGTTCAAGTCCCGTCCTTGGCATAATTTTAAAAGATAACTTGCGTTTTTTATATTATTAGCATAAAATTTAAAACGCGGGATGGAGCAGTTTGGTAGCTCGTCGGGCTCATAACCCGAAGGTCGTCGGTTCAAATCCGCCTCCCGCAACCACTTTTTAATATATGATTGTTTTAAGCGTTTATTTAGATTATATTCTATTTTGAAGGATGTTGATTTTAGATTAAACTTACTGGTAATATATAGGCACCAGTTATAAAAAACCCCGAAATTTTGGGGTTTTTTATTATTTAAAATATAATTATTAAGCTTTAGTTATTTTTATATTTTTAGGTTTTTTATTTATGTTGGATAAAATTGATATTAATAATTTTCAGTACAGATAAAAACGTTAGATTTTAATTCTATTTGTTTTAAATTCATTTAAGCACATGTTTTAAGATTATAGCTTTATATTTATGATGAAATGATATTATTATTGATAATTCCATAAAAATTAGCCGCCAGGTTAGTGAAGTACTGGATATAAAAGATTCGATCTCAGAATTTTATAATTTAGAGATATCGTCATTAAGACTTAAGTGTTTTCGCTTACTCTTAATGTTATTAGTGTTTTTTTTTGATAAATAGATTAATTTAATATTAAGAATAGTTATGTAGAATTGTCATAAATAGAAGAGAATAATTAAATCTTTTAATAATGATAGGATAATTATTGTTACCATAGATTATAAATACAAAAATGTTTACATTAAAAACATCTAGAAAACTAACTTGGTGCTCTAATTTTAATAAAGTTCAATAAGAGGTCACTAAGATGAATAAAGAAATTCTGGCTGTTGTTGAAGCAGTTTCTAATGAAAAATCTCTTCCTCGCGAAAAAATATTTGAAGCTCTTGAGATCGCATTAGCAACAGCTACTAAGAAAAAATATGAGCAAGACATTGATATTCGTATTAATATTCTTCGTAAAACTGGAGATTTTGATACATTTCGACGCTGGTTAGTAGTTGAAGAAGTCATACAGCCGACACGTGAAATTACTTTAGATGCAGCAAAATTTGAAAATTCAGATATTAAATTGGGTAATTATATAGAAGATCAAATAGAATCTATTACCTTTGATCGAATTACAACACAAACTGCAAAACAAGTTATTGTACAAAAAGTACGTGAAGCTGAAAGAGCAATGGTTATTGAGCAATTTCGTAAACAAAAAGGTGAAATTATTAGTGGAGTGGTAAAAAAAACAAATCGTGAAAATATTACATTAGATTTAGGTAATAATGCTGAAGCAGTAATTTTTCGAGAAGATATGTTACCTCGTGAAAATTTTCGCCCTGGTGATCGTGTGCGCGGTGTATTATATGATGTACGCCCAGAAGCACGTGGTGCACAACTATTTGTTAGTCGTTCTCGCCCTGAAATGTTAATTGAATTATTTCGTATTGAAGTACCTGAAATTGGTGAAGAAATTATTGAAATTAAAGCAGCTGTTCGCGACCCCGGATCGCGAGCAAAAATTGCCGTAAAAACAAATGACAAACGCATTGATCCAGTAGGTGCATGTGTTGGAATGCGCGGTGCACGAGTACAAGCAGTATCAAGTGAGCTTGCTAACGAGCGTATTGATATTGTATTATGGGATGATAATCCTGCACAATTTGTAATTAATGCTATGGCGCCAGCTGATGTTGCTTCTATTGTACTTGATGAAGATAAATGTACGATAGATGTTGCTGTTGAGAGTAGTAATTTAGCCCAAGCAATTGGACGTAATGGACAAAATGTTCGCTTAGCTTCTCAGTTATTAAAAAAACATCGTAGAGATGATAGATGGGAATTAAACATTATGACTACAGAAGAACTAGAAGTGAAACATCAAGAAGAAGCAGATGTATCCATTAATTCCTTTATTAAATATCTTAATGTTACTAAAGAATTCGCTACTCTTCTTGTTGAAGAGGGGTTTTCTTCATTAGAAGAATTAGCTTATATACCAATTGAAGAACTATTAAAAATTAAAGGTTTCAATGAAACAATGATTGAGATCTTGCGCGAAAAAGCAAAAGCAGTACTAACAACATTAGAGTTAGCTAAAAAAGAAAGCATAGAAGATAGTCAATCAATTAAAGATTTTTTAAATCTATCAGGTATGAACTATACTTTAGCGACAAATTTGATTTCTCATGGTATTTCTACATTGGAAATTCTTGCTGAACAAGGTATAGAAGATCTCAAAGATATTGAGAGAGGGTTAAATAATGAACAGGCTGGTAAAATTATTATGGCTGCACGAAATATTTGTTGGTTTAGTAATGCTCAAAAATAATTTGTAGTGGGAAGGAAAAGAATGGCAGATGAAATTATAAAATCATTGGCAGCAGAAATTCAAACTTCAGTTGAACGATTAGTAAAACAGTTTGCTAATGCTGGAATAAAGAAAACTGAAAATGATGTTGTTACTCAAAATGAAAAAGAAACTTTACTTGCATATTTGAATCGTAAAAATGGAAATATTAGTAATCAAACTGGAAAATTAACATTACAACGAAAAACTCGTAGTATATTAAGTGTTCCAAGTACAGGTGGAAAAAGTAAATCGATTAATATTGAAGTTCGTAAAAAACATACATATATTGATCATGATGCATTAGAGAAAGAGAAAATTGAAGAAAAAGAAAAACGCGAAGAAGAAAAAAAAATAAAACGTGAAGTAGCGGAAAGAAAAAAAGTGAAACAAACCAAAAGTAATCAAAAAATAGTTAAATCAAATCAAGATTCAATTATTTTTTTTGAAAAACAGCGTCGCGAAGTTGAAGTTATAGCGCTTAAGCGTAAAGTTGAAGAAGAAATACAATATAAAGTTGAAATTGAAGCAAGGCGAGTTTATGAAGAAGCTTGTCGTATGGCAGAGGATAACTCTAAACGCTGGGATAATAATAATGAAATAGAAGAAGACAATGAAGATTATCATATCATGACTTCTCGTCATGCTCGTGAAGCAGAAGATGAAAATGATGCTAAAGAAGAAGGTCGTCGAACCAGAAAACGAGGAGGAAAGTCTGCTCGACAGAAAAAAAATAATAAATTGTCGGAAAAATCTGATCGTGAAGAAGAACGATCGGTTGGTCGTACGAATAAGATTAAAGGTAAACAAAAAAAAATTAGTTCATTACAGCAAAGTTTTACAAAACCGATTACGGTTATTAACCGCGATGTTATTATTGGAGAAACTATTTCAGTTACTGAATTAGCAAATAAAATGGCAGTTAAAGGTTCTCAAGTTATTAAAATAATGATGAAAATTGGTTCAATGGTAACTATTAATCAAATTGTTGATCAAGAGACAGCACAGCTTGTAGCGGAAGAAATGGGGCATAAAGTTATTTTACGTCATGAAAACGAACTAGAAGAAGCAATTTTAAATGATCGCTATATAGGTGAAGAAATTTTAGAATCACGGGCGCCAGTTGTCACAATTATGGGTCACGTTGATCATGGTAAAACTTCATTACTTGATTGTATTCGTTCAACTAAAGTTGCTTCTAATGAAGCTGGTGGGATTACACAGCACATAGGAGCTTATCATGTTAAAACCGATAAAGGAATGATTACTTTTTTAGATACACCAGGACATGCTGCGTTTACTTCAATGCGTGCTCGTGGTGCTAAAGTAACAGATATTGTTGTTTTAGTTGTTGCAGCAGATGATGGTGTAATGCCTCAAACAATAGAAGCCATTCAACATGCTAAAGCTGCCAATGTACCAGTTATTATTGCAATTAATAAAATTGATAAACATGAAGCTAATCCCGATCGCATTAAAAATGAATTATTACAATATGGTATTGTGGCTGAAGAATGGAATGGTGAAAATCAATTTATCAATGTATCTGCTAAAAAAAGAATAGGTATTGATGAATTATTAGCAGCAATTTTATTACAAGCTGAAATGTTAGAATTAAAAGCCATTCGTATTGGTATGGCAACTGGTGTTGTTATTGAGTCTTATTTGGATAAAGGTCGTGGTTCCGTTGCAACTATTTTAGTTCAAGAAGGAACTATTAATAAAGGTGATATTGTATTATGTGGTTTTCAGTATGGTCGTATTCGTGCCATGCGTAATGAATTAGGTGAAACCATTCAGTTTGCTGGACCATCAATTCCAGTTGAAATCTTTGGTTTATCAAATATACTTTCAATAGGTGATAAAGTAACAGTTGTTCGTGATGAAAAAAAAGCACGTGAAGTTGCACTTTATCGTCAAAATAAATTTCGAGAAGTTAAATTAGCACGTCAACAAAGATTAAAATTAGAGAATATGTTTGCTGATATTGAAGATAACAAAATTTCTGAGTTAAATATTGTATTAAAAACAGATGTACAAGGTAGCTGTGAAGCGATCACTAATTCATTAAAAAAATTATCAACTAATGAAGTAAAAATAAAAATTATTGGTTCTGGTGTTGGTGCTATTAGAGAAACAGATGTTATATTAGCAGCCGCTTCTAATGCGATTATTATTGGTTTTAATGTTCGTGCTGATACTGTGGCAAAGCGTATTATTGAAAATGAGAATTTTGATTTACGTTATCATTCTGTTATCTATAATCTTCTCGATGAAATTAAACAAGCAATGAGTGGTATGTTATCACCTGAATATAAACAGCAAATTATTGGATTAGCGGAAGTGCGTGATATCTTTAAATCACCTAAGTTTAGTGCAATTGCTGGTTGTATGGTTCTTGAAGGTATAATTAAGCGCCACAATCCTATTCGTGTATTACGAGATAATATTGTTATTTATGAGGGTGAATTGGAATCATTACGTTATTTTAAAGATGATATTAATGAAGTACGCAGTGGTATGGAGTGTGGTATTGGAGTGAAAAATTACAATGATATATGTATTGGTGATAAAATAGAAGTATTTGAACTTATTGAAATAAAACGTTATATTAATAATTAATTTATTTTTTTTATTTTATTCATTATTAGAAAAATTATAATATTAATTATAATTTTTCTAATAATGAATAAAAAGTAATTATTTTGATTGAATTTATTAATTATTAACCCTAATACTATTATTAGGGTATAATCATTGTATTTAGTTTTTTTTATTTATATAGAGAAATATTTTAATGGCAATAGAATTGAATCGTGTTCAACGTGTTGCTCAAGAAATAAAAAAAGAGATTGCCAACATTTTTTATCGAAAAATTAAGGATCCACGTGTTAAAATGATTACTATTTCAGAAGTAAAAATTTCTCGTGATTTTGCTTATGCTAAAGTATTTGTGACTTTTTTGAATAAATTAAATCAAGATAATGAAATAGATATAATTAAAAATGGAATTAAAATATTGAATGGTGATATGATGAAGTATATTCGTTCTTTATTGAGCAAATCAATGTGTTTACGTATTGTTCCCAAGTTAATTTTTTTTTATGATAGTTCTTTACTTAAAGGTATCTATATGACTAATTTAGTTAATAACGTGATTCGTAACGATGAAAGGCGTCATTTTAGTATAAAAGATAAAAAAAGAAATAATGAGTCGTCACAGTAGTCGTAAAGTTAACGGTGTATTATTATTGGATAAACCTACAAAACTTTCATCTAATAATGTTTTACAAAAAGTACGCTGTTTATTTAACGCTAAAAAAGCTGGTCATACAGGGGCATTAGATCCTTTAGCAACTGGTATGCTGCCAATTTGTTTAGGGGAAGCAACAAAATTTTCACAATTTTTACTTAATTCAGATAAACGTTATCAAGTGATTGCTCGTTTAGGACAACGTACTGATACATCTGATTCAGATGGTAAAATTATTTGTCAGCGTCCAATTAAAATAACACAACAGCATCTTGATAGCACGTTAAATAAATTTCGTGGTATTTTAACTCAAGTACCTTCTATGTATTCTGCGCTTAAATATCAAGGAAAACCTCTTTATAAGTACGCCCGTAATGGCATTATTCTTGAACGTAAAAGCCGCATGATAAATATTTATGACTTGAAATTTAACCGTTGGCAAGAAGATGAATTAGAATTAATAATTCATTGCTCTAAGGGAACTTATATACGAACTATTATTGATGATTTAGGTGAATTATTGGGCTGCGGTGCTCATGTAATTCATTTAAGACGATTACAGGTATCTAATTACTCTATTAAACACATGGTAACGTTAGAGCAATTATACGTGTTTAAAGAAGAAATTGAATTAAGAAATATTTCTTTAGAAAAAAAAATAGATTTTTTACTATTACCCATTGATGTAACTGTTAATCATTTTCCTGAAGTTAATATTTCACCGAAAATTGCAACTTATTTTAAAAAAGGGCAACCTGTTATTATCGATAATCATCAGTTTTCTAAAGGTAATAAAGTTCGAGTAACAGAAGGTAATATTCATAAATTTATTGGTATTGCTGAAATAAATAAACAGAATAAAATAGCTCCTTATCGCTTAGTAGTAGAAGATATTTGATAGAGTTATGTGTGTTATCTTGCATTATAATTAATTCAGATGTAAAATAAATAATTATTTTTAAAAAAAAAGTTGAATTAGAGATCAGTATTTTTTAATAAAAAATTTGGAGTTATTTTATGTCTCTAAGTACTATATCGAAAACAGAGATTATTTTAAATTATGGACGAAATAAAAATGATACGGGTTCTGTTAAAGTTCAAGTTGCTTTATTAACTAACCAAATTAATCATTTACAACAACATTTCTTAGAACATAAAAAAGATCACCATAGCCGAAGAGGTTTATTGCGAATGGTTGCTCAACGTCGTAAAAAGTTGAATTATCTTAAACGAAAAGATTTGCTCTCTTATACTGAGGTTATTGAACGTTTAGGATTACGCCGTTAATTAATTGATTTCAAGAGAAATGGGGCTTGTTTAGCCCCATTTCTCTTGAAATAAAAAAATTTTAAAAATCGCAAATAGTTTTAAGAAAAAATTTTTATTAATTTATTTCTTAAATAATATTAGTTTTTAACTAAATAAAAATTTTAGACGCAGTTAATTGGAATACTGATTAATATTTACAAATAAATAAAAATACTTAATATTACCATTCATTTCGAAAGATTTAATAAAAAATTGTTAACATTATTCATTTACATAAATAATAAGTTATTAAAAGGATATTATTTTGCTTAATCCTATTGTTCGTAAATTTCAATATAATCAACATATCGTCACTATTGAAACAGGTATGATGGCACGTCAAGCAACCGCAGCTGTTACAGTCAATATGGATGATACAGTCGTATTTGTTACTGTTGTTGGGCAGAAAAAAGTGAAAGAAAATCAAAATTTCTTCCCATTAACAGTTAACTATCAGGAACGATCTTATGCTGCAGGTCGAATACCTGGTGGTTTTTTTCGTCGTGAAGGTCGTCCTGGTGAAAGTGAAATACTAATCGCTCGGTTAATTGATCGACCTATTCGTCCATTATTTCCAGAAAAATTTATAAATGAAATACAAATTATTGCTACAGTTATATCAATTAATCCTCAAGTAAATCCAGATATTGTTGCTATGATTGGTGCTTCCGCTGCATTATCTTTATCAGATATCCCTTTTCATGGTCCAATTGGTGCTGCTCGTGTTGGCTATATTAATAATAAATATGTTTTAAACCCTACTGTTGATGAATTAAAAAAAAGTCATTTAGATTTGATTGTAGCAGGTACAGCTAATGCTGTATTAATGGTAGAATCTGAAGCTAATTTATTAACGGAAGAGCAAATGCTTAATGCTATTATTTTTGGTCATCAACAACAACAAATCGTAATTAAAAATATTAATGCATTAGTAGATGAAATTGGTAAAAAAAAATGGGATTGGCAGCCAGAAAAAATTAACAAAAAATTATATGATCGTATTACTGAATTAGCAGAACAACAATTGAGCTATAATTATTCTTTTGCTGAAAAAAAAGAATATTATATTAACTTTGATCTAATTAAAGAAAATATTACTAATATTCTTTTAATAGAAAATGAATTCTTAGATATTGCAGAAATAAATGAAATCTTTTGTAATTTAGAAAAAAAAATTATCCGTACTCGTATATTAAATGGAGAAACACGAATTGATGGTCGAGAAAAAGATATGATACGTACACTTGATGTACGCACTGGTGTATTACCTCGTACTCATGGTTCAGCATTATTTACTCGTGGAGAAACTCAAGCGTTAGTTACAACAACGCTCGGTATTGAGCGTGATGCACAACTTATTGATGAACTTATGGGTGAATATATTGATCGTTTTCTATTTCATTATAATTTCCCTCCTTATTCAATTGGTGAAACAGGGATAGTCGGTTCCCCAAAACGACGTGAAATCGGTCATGGCCGCTTGGCTAAACGTGGAATATTAGCAGTCATGCCTACCAGATCAGAATTCCCATATACTATACGTGTAGTATCTGAAATTACTGAATCTAATGGATCTTCTTCTATGGCCTCTGTTTGTGGAGCATCATTAGCATTAATGGATGCTGGTGTTCCAATTAAAGCGGCTGTAGCAGGCATTGCTATGGGATTAATAAAAAAAAATAATGATTTTGTTATACTTTCCGATATCTCAGGTATTGAAGATCATTTAGGTGATATGGATTTTAAAGTTGCAGGTACTCGTGAAGGAATTAGTGCTTTACAAATGGATATTAAGATTGAAGGTATTACAAGTGAAATTATGGAAGTCGCATTAAATCAAGCAAAAATAGCTCGTCTACATATTTTAACTATTATGGAAAAAGAAATCAATCTTCCTCGTAAAGAAATTTCTCAATTTGCACCAAGAATTCACACTATTCGCATTAACCCTAATAAAATTAAAGATTTGATAGGTAAAGGGGGTTCTGTTATTAGAGCATTAACTGAAGAAACTGGTACTATGATTGAGATTGATGATGATGGTACTGTAAAAGTTGCTGCAACCAATAGTTCTAAAGCAGAAACAGCTATTCGTCGCATTGAAGACATTACTATAGAAATTAAAGTTAATCGCATCTATCAAGGTAAAGTTACACGTATTGTTGATTTTGGAGCCTTTGTTGCTATCTGTGGTGCTAAAGAAGGATTAGTACATATTTCTCAAATAGCAGAAAAACGTGTTGAAAAAATCACTGATTATTTACAAATGGATCAGAAAGTATTAGTTAAAGTACTAGAAATTGATCGTCATGGACGTATTCGTCTTAGTATTAAAGAAGCAATTTCTACTGAAAAATAATTTGAAAAACAAAATAGATTTTTTTTAGAATAATTTGACGTAAAGTTTAATCTCATATAAAAAAGAGAAATAACTTATTTTTTAATATTTAATTCTTTAGTAATTATATGGAAAATAAGAAAAATATTAATTAATTTTTTATTTTTTTTAATAAAAAGTTATTTTATATTAATTTTATACCATTATTATTATTTTAATTTTTATTATAGCAATGAAAAAGAAAGACTAAAAATTATAGTTTTTTATATCATAATAAATTTAATTATAATAAAAAATTAATATTGGATTATATAGAAGAAATTTTTACGAAAAAATCATTATTTAATGATAAATATAAATAGCTTTTATATGAAAATAACATATTGTATGTTAATCTTAGATTAAATTATTATTATACAGTGATTATATAATAAAAATTGTTTATATATTTTAATATTTAAAAGTTTTTAATTTCAAAAGAATAGATTTTATATAGGTTAACAGTTTCTATGCTATCTATAAACTATTTAATTTTAATTTTTAACTTAATAAAATTTATAAATTTTATGCGAATAAAATAAAATATTACTCTATAATGTGCTAATAGATATTAATTAGTTCATACATAGTGATTTACTACATATCATCAACAAATACCTAAAGATCTTTTTTGTAATTTATTAATTTATTTATTACAAAAGAGATAGATATAAAATGTTAAAAATCAATTTTTTTAACTTGTTATAAACAAACGAGAAAGGATAACTAAATAGAATAAGAATGTATCTCAATTTTGTTTATGTAAAATCACTAAATGTTGATAATTCGTTTAAAAAGAATTTCACAGAAATTAATTTTAATCTTTTAGTATATTAACAATATTAACTTATATTTAGGTAGAGATTACTTAATTCTGTTAGGATGATAATAATATTATAACATTATTTAATTTTACTATAGAGCTATAAAATAATATACATAGTTTGTTTAATATTGCGATCCAGTTTATTGGAATTTATTTTGTAAAAGCTAGATATAGGATTGCTTTCTAGAATTAGCTTAGTAGTAACAATGAACGTATCATCATTACTTTTTTTTAAACTCTTCATCGGCATGAAGAGGGCTTATTGTTTGTTTAATAACATAATTTGAGCCAGTTCACATTTTAAATGAAAATGATAATTTTTTACAGAGTTATTATGTAAACTGGCTGTCATAATAAATGAGGCATTTTTACATGATTAATGAGACTGAAATCTCTTTTGCTGATTTAGGTTTATCAGCACTAATTCTTTCCGCACTAAAAGATCTTGGTTATGAAAAACCATCACCAATTCAGCAAAAATGTATTCCATATTTATTAAATGGATATGATGTATTAGGTATGGCACAAACTGGTAGCGGTAAAACAGCAGCTTTTAGCTTGCCACTATTACATAATATAGATATTAAATTGAAAGCTCCTCAGATCTTAGTATTGACACCAACTCGTGAATTGGCGGTACAAGTCGCGGAAGCTATGAGTGAATTCTCTAAACATATGCATTCAGTTAATGTAGTCGCACTTTATGGTGGTCAGCGTTATGATTTACAGTTATGTACACTAAGGAAAGGTCCCCAAATTGTAGTTGGGACACCAGGTCGCTTATTAGACCATTTAAAACGAGGAACATTAAAATTATCTCATTTAACTGGTTTAGTTCTTGATGAAGCTGATGAAATGTTACGCATGGGCTTTATTGAAGATGTTGAAAATATTATGAGTCAGATTCCAACAAAACATCAAACAACACTATTTTCTGCTACAATGCCAGAAGCGGTTCGTCGTATTACCAGTCGATTTATGAAATCACCGAAAGAGATTCGCATGCAATCTAGTGTAAAAATGCGTCCAAATATTACACAAAGTTACTGGTCTGTTTATGGCGTACGTAAAAATGAAGCATTAGTTCGTTTTTTAGAGGTAGAAGATTTTGATGCTGCAATTATTTTTGTTCGAACTAAAAATGCTACATTAGAAGTTGCTGAAGCTCTTGAACGTAGTGGTTACAATAGTTCGGCATTAAATGGTGATATGAATCAAGGTTTACGTGAACAAACATTAGAGCGCTTGAAAAATGGTAGACTTGATATATTAATTGCTACTGATGTTGCGGCTCGCGGTCTAGATGTTGAACGTATTAGTTTGGTTATTAACTATGATATACCAATGGATGCAGAATCTTATGTGCATCGAATCGGTCGTACTGGTAGGGCTGGTCGATCTGGACGTGCTATTTTATTTGTTGATAATCGCGAACGTCGACTATTACGTAACATTGAGCGCGTTATGAAACAGCCAATTTCTGAAATTAAATTGCCAAGTTCTGTTCTTTTAAGTATACGTCGCCAAGCTAAATTTTCTGAAAATATTCAAAAAGAACTAAAAAGCAATGATTTAGAAAAATATCGAGCATTACTAAACAAATTAGTTATTACTGATAAACTAGATATGGAAACTTTAGCTTCAGCGCTATTAAAAATAGCACAGGGTGATCGATCTTTAATATTACCCCCTGACCCTGTTTATCGTGTAAAACGTGAGTTTAATTCACGTGATGAATATCGTCGTAATAATAATAGTACTTTTGAGCGTAATACACGTCGCGAACGTCGTGACTTAAATAATATGGATTTATATCGTATTGAAATTGGGCGTAATGATGGCGTTGAAGTTCGACATATTATCGGTGCAATTTCTAACGAAGCAGATATTAATAGTCGTTATATTGGTAATATAAAGTTATTTTCTTCACATTCAACAATAGAGTTACCAAAAGGTATAACAAATCAATTGCTTACTCATTTAACACGCATTCGTGTTTTAAATAAACCAATGCGAATACAATTATTAGGTGATGTTCAATCATTTGAACGCCGTAATAACAACGGACATCGTAACAGCAATAATGAATTATGTGAACGCGGAAAACGCTATAATGGTGAGCGCGAACAGCTTCGTAATTCTAATGAAAGTTATTATAACGCTGCATTACGTCGACGCATTAATCCATAACATCTCATTTAATAAAATATTAATATTTTAAAATTAAATGAGAATAAAAAAACTGAGTTTATTTTAAATTCAGTTTTTTATTAAAAACTATTAATATAATAATATTTTTTATTTAAATATAATGAATTATATGTACTGTATTTATTTTAATAAAACATAGTTTTCAAAGATAAATATCTTTATGATAAATAATTAAATTAAAAAAATCATTTTTATTTTTAATAAAATAGTAACTATTAAGAATAGTAATCATATTTAAACTAGATTTATCAATAAATAACTTTATTATTTTAATAACTCTATTATTTTAAAAGTAATATCTCTAATTATTTTAGTTATTTTGGAATTAAGTAACTATTATATCATCTTTTCATTTTTAGGTTAATATAACAAAAATTTTATTTTCTTTAATAATTTAAAATTAATCATTAATTAATTATTACAATTATGCTAATAAATAAATATGCATGAATTATTTTATATAATAGAGTATTACATATTATTAATTACGGCATGTCGATCAAAAGTTTTTTCACAGTATTTGCATGTTAAAATTACTTCATTATCTTGTTGTTTAATGTTAAAACTACTATTAACAGGTTCATTATGACTAATACAATTACTATTAGGACAAATTAAAACCATATCAATTTGTTCAGGTAAAGTAATTAATAATTTTTTTTCAACTTTATAGTTTTTAATACAGTTAACGGTAGCATGAGGAGCATACATTGCTAATTTATTTGCTTGCTCAAGAGTAAGAAAGGTATTTTCAATTTTAATTAGATCTTTTTTACCTAAGTGATTAGATGGTAAATTTAAACCTATTGTAATACGTTGATCAGTTTTAGTTAATTTAAATAATGATAGCAATTTAAAACCCATTTGAGCAGGAATATGATCTATAACAGTACCGCAACTAATCGCTTCTACCTGTAATTTATGGTTATTTAGCATAAAAAAATATACCCTTTTTATAAATTAATAGTTTTATTTAAAATTAGCGCTAAGATTGCTTGTCGCGCATAAATTCCATTATTTGCTTGTTGAAAATAATAAGCATGTGAAGTTTCATCAACATCAATAGTAATTTCGTCTCTACGTGGTAATGGATGTAAAATTTTCATATTAAATTTAGCTGTAACTAATACATTGCTGCTTAAAATAAATTTAGCTTTAACATTAGCATATTCGGAAGGATCTAAACGTTCTTTTTGTACTCGAGTGATATAGAGGATATCTAATTTTGGTAAAACTGTTTCCATGTTATCGTGTAAACTATAAGTTATTCCTTTTCTTTTTAAGAAATGTAAAATATTGGCTGGCATAGTTAAAGCTTCAGGAGAAATAAAATAAAAATTATTATTATTAAATTTAGATAATGCTTGAGTTAAGGAATGAACAGTTCGACCATATTTTAAATCACCAACCATAGCAATATGTAAATTATTTAAACTACCTTGACTCTCTTGAATAGTGAATAAATCGAGTAGTGTTTGTGTAGGATGTTGATTAGCACCATCACCGGCATTGATTATCGGGATTTTTCCAGAAAATTGAGCTGCTAAATGTGATGCACCTTCTTTTGGATGACGGATAATAATGGCATCAACATATTGGCTAATAACTGATATTGTATCTGCTAAAGTTTCTCCTTTTTTACTCAATGAAGTATTATTACTATCAGAAAATCCTACTACAGAAGCACCTAAACGATGAATAGCTGTTTCAAAAGAAAGGCGTGTACGAGTTGAAGCCTCAAAGAAGCAACTAGCAATTACTTTATGTTTTAGTAAATTTGGTTGAGGATGTTGTTTTAGTGACGCAGCAACTTCAAGTACAGTACGTAAATCTTCACTTTTTAAATCGTTAATCGAGATTATATCTCGAAGGTACAATGGATTAATCATCGCGTTATTTTTCCTTTTTTTATTCCATAATTGAGTACTGTTATATCAAAAAAAACCCCTCATTGAGGGGTTTGAATAAATAAGGTTGATTGATGATGAAATATAACAAATAAATAACCCATTAACAACAACGCATTTTTTTAAGTATTGATTATGCATTTTTTTCCATAAAAAATTTAAAAAAAATTATAGACTTTCCTATAAATATAGCAAGTTTTTTCTAAAAAAAAATAAAAATATATTTAATTATTAAAGTTAATACTAATTTAAATATTTTGTATAAATTAAAAAAAAAATACTTTATTAAAAATTTTAAATTTTTAATAAAGTAATAATAGTTTAATTAAATTAATTTATAAATAATATTATACTAAATAATTAAAAATTAAAGATAACATGACATTAATATATTTAATTTTCATGAAAATAGTAATCTTTGTTCAAAATAAATATTAATTGAAATAATTTTATCACCCTCTTTGAATATTTTAATTATCGTGATATTAAAAGTATTTAGTTAAATTATTTTTAATAAAAATAATGAATATTATTAAATTGAAAGAAATATTTAGTTAACACAAATCCATGTATTAATATATTTCTATATTATGCAGTAGTATCTTTATTAAAATTAGCCAATAATTTTTTTTGACTAATTAATTTTTCTTTTATTTCTAAATAGATCAATAACTGTTTTCGAATTTTTTCAATAAAAACAATAGGTGCTCGACTAAGAAAAGTGCAATTAGTTAATTTATCTTCAATAGCAGTTATTTCTTTAGTTAATTTATTCAATTTTTTATCTAATCGTATTAATTCAGCATCTTTATCTGCTAAATTTTCTATTGGTATAAATAATTCAGCATCATCTATTATTTTAGATACAGTAAGTTGTATTGGTTTGATTTTATCAAAAAAAGTAATAGAATTAAGATGAACCATTGCTTTAATAAAATTTAAATTTTCTTTAACACATCGCTTTATTGCATGATTAGTGCTATATAACAGTAAATTTAAAGATTTATTAACTGGAATATGCATTTCTATCCTGATATTACGTATAGCTATAATCAATTTTTTAATCCATTCTAAATTGTAACGTGCTGATTCATCAACTTTTATGTGTTCAAAAATTGGAAAAGGTTGTAACATAATAGTTTCTTGTTGAATACCTTTGATTATCTTTACCTTTTTCCAAATAGTTTCTGTAATAAATGGAATTATAGGATGAGCCAAACGTAATAAACTTTCCAGTACCTCAATTAAAGTATAACGTGTCGCACGAATTTCTAAATCATTTCCTTTATTGATAGTTGATTTAGATAATTCTAGATACCAATTAGAAAATTGATTCCAAGTAAATTCATATAAAATATTAGCTGCAATATCAAAGCGATAAGAATCTAATGATTCACGATACAGTTTTACTGTTTGGTTAAATTCTGTCCTGATCCAACGATCAGACAGCGAAAAACTCATTTCTTTATTATTTTGACCACAATCTTTCCCACTAGTATTTATCAAAACATAACGACTTGCGTTCCAAAGTTTATTGCAAAAATTATGATAACTAGTAAGACGTTTTGTATCCCAATTAATATTTCTCCCAGTTGATGCTAATGCAGCAAGTGTAAAGCGTAATGCATCGGCACCATGAGCTTTAATATTATTCGGATATTCTTTTTTTGTAAATTTAGTTGTTTTTTCAATCAATCGAGATTCCATTATTTTGATGGTATGTTTTGTCAGTAAGTTTTCTGTAGAAATGCCATCAATTATATCAAGCGGATCAATAACATTTCCTTTAGATTTTGACATTTTTTGTCCTTCTTTATCACGAATTAAGCCTGTTATATAAACTATTTTAAAAGGAATTTGAGCTTGACCATTTTTATCTTTAATAAAATACATTGTTAGCATAATCATACGAGCTATCCAAAAAAAGATAATATCAAAACCACTGACTAGTATATCTGTTGGGTGAAAAGTTTTTAGCATTTCATTATTTTCTGGCCATCCTAGTGCTGAAAAAGTCCATAAACTAGAAGAGAACCAAGTATCTAATACATCTTCATCCTGATAAAGAAAAATATTAGTACTAAAATTATTTTTCCGACGAATTTCATTTTCATCATATCCAACATAAATATTACCAGTTTCATCATACCAAGCTGGTATTCTATGCCCCCACCATAATTGACGTGAAATACACCAATCTTGAATATTTTGCATCCAAGAGAAATACATATTCTCATATTGTTTAGGAACAAACTGAATGCGACCCTCTTTTACGGCTGTAATAGCTTGTTCTGCTAATGGCAGGATTCGAATATACCATTGATTAGTCAGCATTGGTTCAACAATAACACCACTACGTTCACTATAAGGGATAGTAAGTTTATGCGGCTTTATAATAACTAATAATCCTAATTTTTCTAAATTATTTATTATTGCTTTACGTGCTGTAAAACGCTCCATTCCCTGGTAAGGTATGGGGATTGAAGTTTCATAAATAGTACTAGGATTGCCTAGACTATCAAACACCTGAGCTTCTTTACGAACATGTCCGTTAAAATCAAAAATATTGATCATAGGTAATTTATGGCGTTTACCAACTTCATAATCCTTAAAATCATGTGCTGGTGTAATTTTGACACACCCAGTACCTTTTTCCATGTCAGCGTGTTTATCAGCAATAATAGGAATCAGACGATTAACTAATGGTAATAAAATTTGTTTTCCAATTAAATTTTTATAGCGCGAATCAGCTGGATTAACTGCTACACCAGTATCAGCAAGTATTGTTTCTGGTCGAGTTGTAGTGATAATTAAGTAATCTTTCCCTTCTATTGTTTTTACACTATCAGCAATTTGATAACGTAAATGCCACATGAACCCGTTAACTTTTCTATTTTCAACTTCTAAATCAGAAATAACAGTATGTAGTTTAGAATCCCAGTTAACTAATCGTTTTCCACGATAAATAAGACCATCTTGATATAATTGGATAAATGCTTCTTTTACTGCTTTTGAGAAATCTTTATCCATCGTAAAGCGTTCACGTTTCCAATCAATAGAGTTACCTAATCTTCGCATTTGTTGAGAAATATTGCCGCTAGATTCTGCTTTCCATAACCATATTTTTTTTATAAATGCTTCTCTTCCATAGTCGTGACGAGTTTTATTCTCTTCTGTGGCAATTTTGCGCTCAACAATCATCTGAGTAGCAATTCCAGCATGATCTGTACCAGTTTGCCATAACGTATTTTTTCCTTGCATACGTTGATAACGAATTAAGATATCCATGATTGTTTGCTGAAAAGCATGTCCCATATGTAGATTACCTGTGATATTTGGCGGGGGTATAACAATAGAAAAACTCTTTTTTCTTTTATCACCACACGGTTTAAAGTAACCATTTTTCTCCCAGTCTGCATATAGCAATTGTTCAATTACAGCTGGTTGATAAATTTTATCAAGTAATAAATTAAACTGAGTTTGATTTTTTGATTTTTTTTCCATTTTATTTTTTTTATTTATTTGGTTATTTTTAATTTTTTATGATTTAATTAAAATTAATACTATAATAACTTTTATATCGTTCATGTCCTAATTCTTTAAAATTTTTATCAATAAGTATTAACCTATTACTTTCTGGAATACTATTAATAAATTTAAAATTAACATTTTTAAATTTATTAATATATCTTACATCTTTCTAACTAAAATATTGCGTTTTATTGACCAAAAAAAAATCAACAAAAGCTCCATAACAAAAAGCATCATCGATTAAATTATATCGAATAAATTGATGAGATTCCTTTTGCCAAAGTATTTTATCTAACTTTTCAATTTGCATTTAATCATCGCAAACAAGTAAAAGGCGTTTACTAATCCACCAATTTTACTACTAAGTGACATAATAACCATTCATGATTTTCAAATTCGAATTTTGAAGATAAATATTCTATTGTATAAAAGAATACTTTTCTCATCAGATTTTTCTTATAGAAAAAATATTTCATTTACAATATATTATAATAAATTTATTAAAAAAATTATTTTTATAGTTTATTTAATATGATCGATTAAAAATTAAATAAGTAATACCATGGAATACCTGAGTTTGTTATATTTCTTGGTCTATTAAATTTTACTAAATATTTAAATATGTTTAGAGATAATTTTATAATAAAATATTTTAAAGAATAACCAAAAAATTCACCAATCAAAAAACTAACTATATTAATAAATCAATAAAATTTGATTTAAGCATTTATACGCTCTTTCATTTAGAAGAAGAAAAATATATTTTTTCAAGTTTCTTATTTAATTTTATTCAATAATTTATATAGAAATAATAAATTATTATTTTAGAGTAATTTATTGTAATGATTGTTAAATATAATAATACATACTTTAATTAGAATTGCAATATCTATTAGTAATCATGATATAATTTTTATATAAATTAATATATCATAGAAATTAATCTTATTTTTATTTCACTATTAAGCTTATTACTAATGTTTATTGTTATATATAAAATAAATTAAAGTGATAAGCGCTACTATTTGAAATACATTAATAGTTACTTAATATAAATGTGATCTATAAAACTTATAGTTTTGATTTAACAATATATTGTATAACACCATAAAAATTTAGCTATATATTAAAATATTGGTATATTATTTAGAATATACAATATGGTTGAATTATTTAATAAAATTTATTTCAAATTAAAATAAATTAATTATTGAAATAATTAATTTATTTCCTATAAATTATTAATTTACTTAAGTAGTTTTATTTATAACTAAGTAATTATTTAAAATTGAAATTTTATTTCTTTTTTAGATTATTTTATCCTTTAAAAGATTTTAAAATTAAAAATTAGATTTAATATATTTTAAAAGTTATATAATTAATGTTATAAACATTTTTTAATTATATTAAGTTACATTTTTATTTCACTTCATACTTATCATGATGTAAAGACTAAATGTCTAGTTGAATAAAGCGCTCTTATCATTTTATAAAAACTATAATTTTATGATATTAAATATAATTTTATATAATAATTCTTATGACTTTCTATTTTTAAGTACAATATTTTCAGATCCTTATAAAAATTAATTTAAATCATTTTAATAAATTTCAGATTTTTTTAAACTTATATTAATTGATATAAGTTTTTATAAATATTTATTTGTATTTGTATTATTAGAGTTATTAATAGTGTATAGTTGATTGAAGATATATTTCATGATATATGAAATAATTGAATTCATTTAATTACTATTTATTATTTTTTAGTTATTTTTAAAGAAATTATCAAAAAATAAATTATTCATTTATTAATATTTCCTTTGATTTTATATAAAATAATTAATAAAATAGATAATCATCTTATCTTATAATATATCTTCAATTAAAAGATTTTTAATGGTCACAGTTTAATAGTTTCAACAAAATTTTATATCTCTTGTATTTATGATTTATAAATTATTTCATTTATTTTAGCATCTTGAGATCACACTATATTTCTGTTCTTTCATTGAATATTTTTTTTTAAGTAAATGAATAATAATTAACCTAATTTTTCTATAAAATCATTATTTCTATAAATCCATCATAAAATATGATTATAATCATCAATATCTGATAAATTTACTATTAATAAGTACCAATAAAAAAGTTCTGTATTTTATAAAGGATTCTACATTGAATCTTTTTGTAATTTTATTTTACGTTCTCATTAGTAAAGTTAAATTCTTAGTTCTCATTGAAAATCTTAGATACAATTTATAATGTATATTTTTTTATTGTTTTAAAAAAAATTATATATTTTATATTGAGTAAAAAAAATAAAACATAAGAATTTTCTATTTTAAGTTTATTCCATATTTATCTATTTTATTACACGCAATATTGCTTTATAAAAAGATACTTTATATTAGAAATATTAATTTTTTATAAAAAATTAATGAACTATTAAATTAAGTTATGCGTGCAATTATTATAAAATACTGATAATTAAATTATCTTTTGATAATTTAATTATCAGTATTTTATAAATAGACGTTTTATTCAAAAATATTTTAAATAAAATTATTAAAAAATTAATAAATATATTTAGCTTTTCATGAAATATCTTAAGTTGATCTTTTATAAAGATCCTGATTATTTATAAAATTTTTCTATTGGTTAGGAAATCTATTATATTTTTCAAAAATAACCATTATTTATGGTATAAAAATAAGTTTTATTGGATGATGGTTGTTAACGTTATTTTTGGGATATTCTTCTGTTTAATTATTTAATAAAGTAAAATATAAATATAAAATATATATACAATATTCAGTTAATTTATGTTATACTATATATTATTTTTTTTAATTAAGTATTTTAGTAAATTTAATTAAATATTTCTATTCAAGATTAATTTTAATAATGAATTTAACATTACTCACGCAAATACTGATATGATTGCTTTCTTTATAAGAAAGTTTATCTTAAAAATAGAAATTTTTGTTAAAAATTTAATTATTAAATATTTAGTATTTTATGTGTTTTATATTAAAATACTTTAAATTTAAAAGTTTTTATTGAATAAATTTCACTCTACTTTATAAAAATAAAATACGAAACTATTAATAAGTTACAGGTATAATTTTTCTATTATATCATTTCAGAGATTTTTAATCAAGAATCGTTAAATAACGTTGATAATTAAAAATTAACTACAAAATTTCTTTAAATTTATTTTTCTTATTTAATTTAAATAGCTGATTTAATATATTTATTTTTTTATTTTGTATAAAGAATTATAAAAATATATTCTAGTATAGAGTTAAATTTAGAAATATATTATTTTATTATTATAAATAACGTTAAGTTTTTTTTTAAACTTACAAGGGAATGATAAATAACTTCTAATCTTTTAGTATATCTTTAACTAAAGTAGAATTTTTATTAAATAGATTAAAAAAAATTTTATATTTATTACATCTATCGAAGGTGTAGTCTTATAGAAGTTATTAATTATTTGTTTTTTTAATTATTTTTAATCATTTATACTGTTTATTTGAAAATAAAACTCTATTTTTATTTTTTTTATTTAAATTTACTACGATTAATATAGTTTTTTTTAAGTTTAAAGATAATCATTTTAAATAATCATTAGTTAAATATTAAAAGCTAATAACTTTAGATAAAAAAAGTGGTTCTGTTAATAAATTACATATAAATTTTTACCTTTTAATAAAGGTAAAGGTGTTTAAACATAAGAAAATTTTATAGATTTAATTTAGTTATCTTTATTGATAATTTAAATATATATCCATTTATTGAATATAAAAATAAAATAATAGAAAAATCGTTAAAACTAAATAATTTAAAATATTTAATATAATTAATTATAAACAAATAATATTAGAATCCAAATAAATAATCTATGTCATCTAAATTTACTCTCTAATTTATGAATAAAATAAATATATAGATATCCAAGAAAATTAGATAGATATCTAAGGTACATTTAATAATTTATTTTATAAATAAAGATATTTATTTATGCTCATTATTTAAATAAATATATAGATAAAAATATTTAATTAAAAATAAATTATAAATATTATAAAAATGATAAAATTTATGCTTATAAAGTTTTATTTCATTAATGTTAGTAAAAATTTATTTTTTATATATAAATTATTAGAGAAATATTTTTCTAATTGGTAAATTATTTAATTTATCTATCATCTTTAATTAAAGCGATTTTATTAATTTAATTAGTGGTTTATATTTAATTTGTTAAATATTATTTTTGTAATATTTAATAATTTATTTTATAATTATTATAAATTATTTCAATAAATTACTATTTTTAAAATAAATATATAAATTCAATATTCTAAGTTATATTTATTATTTAATATCAATTAAATAAAAATTTAATATTTTTATTGAATATTATTCATTCTTCAATTTATTTTATTAAATATATAGTAAATTTATCGCATCATATAACTTAATATTTTTTATAACAATCATAGAAAACAATACTCGACAATAAATTGATATTTTTATTATTTAAAATAAATAAAAAAGTTTATCATGTATGATGAACTTTAAATTATATTTTATAAGTCAATACGCTTGATAATAGGTAGGTCTACATATAAAAAGAGATTATTTGTATGTTACCTCAATAGAATAACGACATCATATGTTATAATGTATTGTTTTTATTTAAAATACTATTATATTTTATTATATTATAGAAATCTTAACGTTATTAACTACTTTATGTGACTTATTTATATTTTATAAAATATAAGGTATAATAATCGTGGTATATAATACTTTTCATTGAATACATTAATAAAATATGAATTATTATTACCTAAGTTAATATCTTTAATAAAGAAAATTAAAAATCTACTATTAATATATATAAACATAAAATATTTTTATAAGTTTTATGATATATTTATACTTAAAATAAAAATGTTTTATTAATGTAATTTTTTAAAATTTTTAAAAAAAATTATATTATCTAAACTTATAAAATTATCTAAAATGTTTGCTTATCCATTTTAATGATATTTTATATATTTATATATGGGTGCTTTACTAATATTTTTTGATTACTTTGTTTATCAATTAAAAATTGTAATCTTCTATATATGTTTAATTATTTTAATATATTATGCTGGAATTTTTAAATAATTATCATGTTGAACGTTTAAATAGCAATTACTTGCTATCTAATAACAACAATAAATTTACCAAAATGCTATAAATAATTTTTTATATCCGATTTTTATGAATGCTAAAACATTTATAAAGAAATTTATGAACTTTATTTTTTTTTATCTCAATTTATTTTATTATATGTATTCGTGATATATTTCTTATAATCAATTGTTTTAATAAAGTATTTATACTCTTTAATAAAAAAATTAATCTCTTTATCATTATTTTAATGACTTTAAGATAGTTTAATATTTTATTTTAAGTAATACAAAATTGAATTTATCAAAATTTATTTTATTTTAGAGATTATTCAATAGTATTCATTTTTTAGGATTTTTTATTATTGTTTTTGACATAAATAGTCCTAATGCTAGTAATTTATTTATATCTAAACTTATATTTTGCATCACTAAAACTTTAAACTTTATGAATCATAAAAATAAATATTATTAATATTCAGTAACCAAAATATATTTTTATAATTTAAATTGATAGTAACTGTTTTCTGTACTAAAAACTATTTTTCATTAAAATTATTTATTTTTTTATACTATTAAGTATTTAATAAATGTACTTAAATTTACTATGAATGAAAATTAAAAAAAATACAATTGACAATTTAGCAGTTAAATTTAATTAATAAATTATTTTGTATTTTATAACGTGAATCTTTATGACAGCTTATTATTAAATATTGTTATTTTTTTATTTTGCGCATAATAAATTTCATTAAAAATTAACTTAATTTTAAAAAAATTCTCTTGATTATATATAAAAATAAACCAAATAATTTATGTCTAAAACTAGATCTTTCTTTTAAGTATTTATAATTTTTATTACTACAAGCGCATTAAAAATAAAAAACCATTATTTATATTTAATCAAAATAATCAATCGATAATTAAAATATTCATCTAGTTAAATATTAGATAAATTATATTATCATATTAAAAAAAATAATATAATTATTTTAGAAAAATATATAGATGCCTATGATTATAAACGAAAAATAAACACTATAGTTTAAATGTACCTCTAATAATAGAGGTTATTTGCTACTTCTATTAATTATCAATTTTATATTAATTTTTATTTATTTGTTAAATTTTAAAAGAAAGGGTTAATACTATCGTTAAAATTAACAAATAACATAAGTTTATCTTATGAAATAACTACTTTATGTTAAACTAAAAATGATTCATGAATAGTGATGGATAAAAATTATATATGTTTTATTTGCTAATTTAATAATTAATAGCATGTTTATCAGCGTAATCTATTATAATCATTAAGAAAACAAAATATTGTATGTAACAATATCGATTAAGTTATCTATTTAGTTTAAAAAATAAGTTTTAATAGGAATAGTTAGCATGATTATAATTCGATATTTAATTAGAGAAACATTGAAGAATCAAGTTCCAATACTCTTTATACTGATTTTAATTTTTTTTAGTAAAAAAACAATTAATATATTAAATGCAGCAGTACAGGGAAATATTTCTTCTGATTTAGTCTTTTCACTTCTATGGTTCGGTATTCCTGAAATAGTACAATTAATTTTGCCATTAAGTTTATTTCTTGGGTTATTAATGACGTACAGTAAACTTTATGTTAATAGTGAAATTATTGTTATGCATGCTTGTGGTCTTGGTAAAAAAGTATTAATAATGGCAGCTTTAATTCTTGCATTATTTACTACTATGATTGCGATAATAAATGTAATGTGGATATTACCTTGGTCAGCAAAATATCAAGAACAAGTATTAAGTGATGCAAAAACAAATCCTAATTTAGCTACTATAGTTGAAGGACAATTTAAAACAAACAAAAATAAAGATATTGTTCTTTATCTTGGTGATGTAAAAGGGAAAAATTTTACTGATGTTTTTATGGCACAATTATTTCCAGTTAATAATAAACCATCATCTGTTATAATTGCAGAAAGCGGGCGTATTCAAGAAGATAAAAATGGTAATAAAATTATTATATTAGATAAAGGAATTTACTACGAAGGCATGACGTTTTTACGTGATTTTCGTATAACAGATTTTAAAGACTATCAAGCAGTAATTAATCATAAAGAAACAATAATTAAAGGAGATAAAATAGAACAAAAAAATATGTTGCAACTTTGGCATGCAACAGATAATCAATCAAAGGTAGAATTTTACTGGCGCTTAACATTAATTATTTCTGTATTTATTATGGCATTAATGGTTGTACCATTAACTCAGGTCAACCCAAGAAATGGAAAAATATTAAGTATGTTTTCTCCTATTTTACTTTATATGATTTTTTTTCTATTACAAAGCACTCTTCACTCTAATGCAGAAAAAGGTAAAATTGATCCTAAGATGATGATGTTATTAGTTAATAGTTTTTTTCTTCTATTGGCCATTATATTAAATATTTGGGATACTCTTTTAATCCGTCAACTTCGTCTTAAGTTTTATCAAGGAGTTATTTGATGTTTGGAAAACTAGATAAATATATTGGATGCAGTATTCTTTCTTCAATTCTAATGACTCTTTTTATGTTAATTTCATTATCAGGTACTATTAAGTTTATTGAAAAACTGAGAAAAGTAGGTGATGGAGATTATACTACATGGAGTGCCGGGATATTTACATTATTTACTATTCCAAGAGACATTGAAATTTTTTTTCCAATGGCAACTCTATTAGGTACATTGCTTGGTTTGGGCGCATTAGCAAGCAGTAGTGAATTAACTGTAATGCAAGCTGCTGGTTTTTCTCGTTTACAGATTGCAATGTCAGTAATGAAGACAGCGATTCCTTTAGTAATCCTTACAGTACTTATTGGTGAATGGGTTGCACCCGTATCAGAACAGTGGGCACGTAATTATCAAGCTGAAAAAATTGTCGGTCGATCATTAATGGTTATAGATCATGGACTATGGGCTAAAGATGGTAATAACTTTATTCATATCCAACATGTTATTAATAAAAACAAAATAAAAGAGATTTCCATTTATCAACTTGATGATCAAAAAAAATTACAAGCAGTTATTTTTGCTGCTTCTGGTTACTATAACTCTGATACTCATTATTGGCAATTATCACAAATAGATAAATTATTAATTAATAATAAAAAAGAAATTAATAGCTCACAAAGTTTATTAATGAATTGGAAAACAAATTTAAGCCCAGAAAAATTGGGGATTGTTTCTTTAGAACCTGATTCATTAGCAATAAGAGCTTTGTATAAATATGTTAAATATCTTAAGGATAGTAGACAAGAAGCCTCAGTTTATCAATTAAGCATGTGGAAAAAGAGTTTATCACCATTTTCTGTTGCTGTTATGATGTTAATGGCTATGTCATTTATTTTTGGTTCTCTTCAACGTGTTACAATTGGTGTAAGAGTATTAGTTGGGATTTCTGTAGGATTTGTTTTTTATTTACTAAATGAAGGCTTTGGTAATCTAAGTTTAGTTTATAATATTTCTCCATTGATAGCTGCAATTTTACCAAATGTATTCTTTTTTGTGTTTAGTATTTTATTATTAATACGATGTCAGTAATTAGCTTTTATGAAGAAGAATTTTGTATATCATTAATATTTTATTGAATTAATATAATACAACAAAGAAATTCATTTCTTATTATTTAATTTAATTTTAATCATTATTTAAAGATTTTTAATAAAATTAATAAAAAATTTTATTTTATTGGTTATAAATAATCATCATAATTATTTTTTATTGCTTCATATGAATTATTAATTTTTTTATTTTAATTAACCATAAAAATAATTTTATTTTTACATAAAATTATTGTAGGTATACTCATATATTTATGTAAGATTATTTTATATATGTATTAAGATTGCTACTTATTATTACTTATTTCTTAAAAAAAAATTTAAAATATCAATTTATTGATTTATATAAACCTATTTAATCTAAAACATATAATCAATAGATAGTATCATATTTATATATTTAACTTAAATAAAATATCTAAATGATAAATTGGAATAATTTTTTTAGTACTGAATAGTGTGTTTGTTATTTTTTTTTATAAATCAACAAAAATTGACTCATAAATATAATTTAATAAGTTAGTTAGAGATAAATAAACATAATTACTATTTTAAAGAATTTAAAATCTTAATATATTATCTAAATTTATAATTTTACCATTAGTAATGAATTAATTGATATTTAATATTAATTAATTACATATATTGATTGATAAGGTTATAGTTTTCAGCTATAAATTTTTTAGTAAAGCAACAAAAAAAGATATTTTTTAATAGTAATATACACCAATAATCAATATTATTAGCTATTAATATATCATATTAGTAGTGTTTATAATAAAATTATATATTGAATTTATATTTTTTTAAAAAAATATTGATATGACTAAAAATGATAAATTTAAATAACATTAAAATTAGTAGTTAGTAAGCAATTAAAATTAGCAATCATCGAAGAATATAATGATTGGTGATTTATTTTAGATATTAATTCACTTTTAGAATAATTGATTATTTAATATATTTATATTACAATAATTATTAAATATGTTAATTATATGAAAATTTATTACTGAAGTAATAAAAATTATTAATATATTAAGTAGTTTTATAAATGATATTTCCGATAGTTATGCAATAATCAATTTTTTTATTTTTATTTCTGATTTGTAATGAAAGTGAGTTAAAAGAAATTAATTAGATTTTAAGTTATATTTAATAAAATTTATTTTAGGAGTTTATCAAAACATAAATTTTTTAATTTTTAATAATTATATTATTTATAATTCATTTAAATAAAGTAAATATAGGTTAATAGTATATGAAAAATGGATTGGTTTTTTTTAATTAATTATTTTTTTTATAAACTATTTAATTTTTAAATAATCATATAAAATTAAACTTGAATTATAAGAAATAAAAATTAATTTATTTTGTTGTTAATGATTTTAACAATTGCAGCAAAAGTATCAGCGTTTAATGAGGATCCACCAACTAATGCACCATCAATATCTGGTTGAATAAAAAGTTTAGCAGCATTGGTTATATTTACTGACCCACCATATTGAATGATAACTTGTTTGGCAATAATTAGATCTTGTTTGGAAATATGATCACGAATAAATCCGTGTATTTCTTGTGCTTTGGTTGGTGTAATTGATTTTCCTGTACCAATAGCCCAAATCGGCTCATAAGCAATAACACTATCTTCAAATGCATAAACACCTAAGTTGTTTAATATTATATCTATTTGATGAGCGCAAACTTTTTTAGTTTTAGTGTCGTCATTCTCTTCTTCATATTCACCAATACAAAGTACTGGAATTAATCCTTGTGATTTTAATATAGAAAATTTTTTTGCAATATACTCGTCGCTTTCTTGATGATAAATTCTACGTTCAGAGTGACCAATAATAATATATTTTACACCAATATCTTTTAGCATTTTTGCTGAAATATCACCAGTAAAAGCGCCAGATAAATTAATATCAACATTTTGTGCGCAAAGCGATATATTGCTGCCAATTAAATCTTGTTTTGCTTGCATCAGATAAATTATTGGTGGTGCAATCGCGATATTACAATTAGTAATATTATTTAATTTATTACGTAAATTTTTAATTAGTTTTTTAACTATTTCAGTATTACCATTAAGTTTCCAATTACCTATAACTAATGGACGTCGCATATTTTCCTCTAATTAAAAGTTTTAATAAAATAAAATAAAATATAATTAATTATTATTAATTTTATAAGTTTTAATAATATAAAGATAATATAATTAAATCATATTGTGTTTAACAGAATAATCAATTAATAAAATAATCAAATATTTAACTTTCCTTTCTAATAATCACAGTACTTAAATGAATTATATTAAAAACTAATAAGATTAGAATATATAAAATTTATAATTTTAATTATAAATTAATAAATATTTTAGCAAAAAAGAAATGTTTATAAAAATTCTTTTTTATCACACATGTATTACATTTAAGATAAAAATCAACTATTATCATTAATTATGTTATTTTTTTTATTAATTGATAATAAATTTATTAGATAATTATATGTTTATATTTAAATATCATGATCAATTATTCTAATTTTTAATTACTCTCTTAGTATTTTATTAAAAGATTTTTATTAATTTAATGTTTTAAAGATTTCTACAATTATTTATAATTATTATATTACTTTTAAATTGATATAGTTTTAGAAATTTTATATAAATAAATTATTTTAATGAAACTTAAGTAAATTAACTATTTAACTATTTAATAGTTTACTATTTAATTACCAATATTGTTCACTAGTAATTTGTCCAATTTTATGACGTAAATGTATATTCATTTTTCTTTGTATTTTTAATAATTGTTGGGTATCTTTAACCATTTGTGGATTACCACAAAGCATAATATGGCAAGTTGATGGATTAATTTTTGTTTTTGCTGCTTGTTCAAGTTGTCCATTTTCAATTAATGCTGGAATTCGACCGTTTAGTAAGCTTATTTTTTTTTCACGACTTACAATAATTTGAATTTTTAATTTTCCTTGATATTTTTTTTCAAGTGTTTTCATTAATGAGAAATAACTTAGATCTTCAGTATAACGTACTGCATGTACTAGGATTATTTTATGAAATCTTTCTAAATTTTCACCAAATTGTAAAATAGACAAAAATGGGCCAACTGCAGTACCTGTTGATAACATCCAAAGTGTTTCGCAATCAGGTAATTCTTGTAATATAAAGAAACCTGCTGCATTTTCTGTAATATAGATAAGATCATCCTGTTTTAATGCTTTAAGATGTGGACTAAATTTCCCTTCTGGTACAGTGACAAAATAAAATTCTAATTGATTATCGTTTGGTGAATTTACATAAGAATAAGCTCGTTGAATACGTTGTCCATTTATTTCTAAAGCAAGTTTAGCAAATTGACCTGCAATAAAAGGTTTTATTGGTGCTTTTATAACTAAACTGAACAATGAGTTTGTCCATTTTTTATTTTTAATAACTTTTCCTATCACCCAATTTGCCATATTACTAGTCTCCTAATATATTAAATAAAGCATTAATATTTAGCTGTATTATCTTAAATTTAAATAAAATTACTATCGATAATGTGTTTTAAATATTTAATTAAACAGTAACTCTTTTATATATAATAATAAAGTACTTATATATTATTTTATAGTTTTTGTAATTATTTATTTATATTTAATCATGTTAGCTATTATTTTATTATTCAAATAAACTCAATTATTCATTTAATTAAGTTATTAAAGAGTATTTTTCTATCTTTATTTTATTTTTTTGTTTATTTGAGCAAAATATAAAATGTTTTTTTAATTTATATTATTAATGTAAAAAAAATTATCGTATGATTTTTATGTTAAAATAAGAATGTATATATATTAGAATATATTTAATATTTATAATATTAATATGATGTTAGATATTATGGTATTTATATAAAAAAACACAATATAAATCAATTATATCAATTTAACACTCAAATATGAAGTGAAATACTTTATTAATTAATTTAATATTTTATGTATTATTTTATTTTTTTTATTTTTAAGATTTTATTTTATGATTAATAAAGATAATAATTATTTTTTTATGATTATTTATAATATTCAGTATTTTTTACTTTGTGTTTTTCTTATACAAACATTTCTTTATATTAAGAAGAAATATAATTTATATTACTTAATTTTATTTATTTTTAAAATAAAGAGTAGATCTAATATAATAGAACACTAAGTAGGTGAGTTTATTTTTATATCAATTAAAAAAATGATTAACTGATTAAATTGTTTAGATAATTTTAATATGTTAGTTTATATAAAAGATATTTTTTTATCAATTTATAATTTTCTTACAATTTTGTTTGAAAAACTAATTTTATTGAATTCAGATATTGAATATTATTTAAATTCATGTTTATTATGTTTATTATAATAAAATTATCTTGTTATTTTTAATTAAATTTATTAAATATTTATTAAATATACTTTTATTATGAGATAAATTTATATTTTTATCGAAATCATTGATTTTTTTTTAATTTAATGATTTAATTAATAAAGATAGTTAAAAATTTTCATTTTGTTTGAAAAATCAAATAAAATTAATAATTTTATAAATAAAAATTTTAGCAATTAAGATTAAAGTAGTATTATTGATTATTTTATTTTTATTTAAATAAAGATTAAAAAATAAAATTTAAATTATTTATTATTAGTAATACATCATAGTAAAAATAGTCAATGAAACTTTAATTAATAAAATAATACATTTAAACTTATCTTATTAGTATAAGAATTACTAATTAATTTAATTTCATTAAATCAATATAAACAATATAAAATCTATATTTTATCTTAATATTATGAAGAAATAAATATCAATTTTTAATTAATAATTTAGTAACTAAAAAGTTTTTCTTAATCAATTTAATTAATAATAGTAAAATTATTACAATAAAATTTGTTTTTATATAATAAAAAGATATTAATTTAAATTAATATGTTATTAAGTTTAAATTAAAAAAAATCTTTTACTAAAAAATAAAATATAAAACATTATTTTTACAATGTAATAAATCTTTTTATTTATATATTTCTTAAAATAAACAATAAATCTTTATTGATTGTTAAAATAATTTTATAACAATAAGGTCATTTAATTAAATAAATTAACAAATAATGATAGTTTTTATTATATTTTAGCTTAAATTAATTTAACTTTTATCAATTTTTAATGATAAATAATTCCACACAATGAAATTAAGAGCTAAAATCTTAAAAAATATTAATAAAGTTACCTATAATTAATTCTAGTAATTTAAATTAATTGAAAATAATAAGTTTTTGAAAAGAAGATTTATTTATCAAAAATAAGAGTTTGCTAAAATTACAAAATAATGATATTAAAAAAGATTATATGATGAAATCAATTTATTTAGTTTAAGATAAAAATAATTATTGATGATTATTTATTATAATATATTTAAAATCATGAATTTATTAAATTAAAATATTATCATTTAAGATAAGTTTATTTATTAATATTTTAGTAGGCATTCATTATTAAATTATTTTAATAAATTTATGATTAAACTAATATAATAAAATAAATTTTTATTATTTTATCTATATAAAATAACCTATAGATTATTTTATATTTTTGTTAAAAATCCTAATAAAAAATGATTTTTATTAAAAAATAATAAATTTTAAAATAAGATTTTTACTTCAATTATAGTTACTTTAACTTTAATACTTTAATGTAAATAATTTAAAGTTATTAGACTAAAGTATTTAAGGTGATATATTAATAAGCAATAGGATAATGCTATATAATTATCTAAAATATCAAATTCAATTACATTGAAAAAACTATTAAGATAGCATTAATGTTAATACAGTACCATAAATTATAATATATCATCAGTATTTATATTATTTTAATAACATTACAAATTTTCTGTGAAATTAATTCTAGAATTACATAAATAATATAAAATATAATTGAAAATGTATATTAAATTAAAAGTTATAACATAACTACCACAAAACCTTAATAATATATATAATTATTTTTATAAAAATACAGAGAATGAAAAAATATTATTTTACTATGTCAGAAAAAAATATTCAAAGTTAATAGAAATATTAATTGATTTAAGTTTATTATTCAACATTTAAATAATAATATACATTTAACATAACGTTTTTAAAACATAAATTATTTTATAATATAAATATAGATGATAGTAATTAGGAATTAATAATTAAAATTTTAGTTTTTTTATATTATCTTTATTAAAAGATATACTTATATTTTAGATTTTTTTATTTCAAAACAGTTAGGTATATAAAAATCAGTTTAATTAATCATCTATTTTAATTGTTAATATACGTCAGCTATCTTACTTTACTCCAACAATTAGTGTTGTTATAAAAATTTAATAATAGATATATTATCCATGGTTTACTATATAAAGGTTAAAGATATTAAGAATTTTAATATAAATTAAATTTAAAATCATTGAATAGTATAATACTAAAATATTAGTTCAATTAATAATTTTAACATATTTTTTATTATTTTAATATTAATTATTAGTTATTTATTATTAATAGCAATATTTTATTTTTTATTTATTTTCATTTATACATTCTATTAATAATTTAGATTTTAAATTTAATCTTCATACGTAGATATAGATATCTACTATTAGATAATTTTTATTATTTTCTTTAATTTAAATAAAAATAAAAAACGCAATAATATTATCAAATAATTATTTATATTAAATTTTATAATTTAATCATTATCAATGATATTGATATTGATATTTAAGTTAAAAAAAGAAGCTTTTATTTATTTATATTAAAATATAAATAATGTTAAGATTACAATGAAAATTGTAGTTCATCTATTAGATAGCATCTTAGTTAAGTAAAATAAAATATTTTTTATTAGTGTTTCCATTATTATAATAACCATTAAATTATTTTAATTTACTTTAAATTATTTTATATTATGTAATATTTTTTATATTTAAACTACAGTAGATAAATTATAATTAAATATATTATAATCTATAAGAAAAAGTAATGATAATTACTACATTATTAAAATTAATTGTTAGAAAATTTTTGTGATAAAATAATTTATACTCATTAGTTAACTTAATAATATAACTATTAAAATAATCCATTAATTATATATATAAATTTTATTTATAATTTTAAATTAATTAGCTTAATAAAACAAATCTCCATTAATTGTAATTAACATAGAAATAAATAATAGTGATAATAGATCACTAGATAAAATTATTATATATAATTCTTATTATTAGTTAAATTTAATATCATATTCATTAAAATAAACTCAATAATAATTTAAAGAAAATATCTGTAACATATTAATTCATCTATTTAAATAAATAGAAATATTTAGTACTAAATAATTTTTTTTTTAAAGCTATATACTATTTTATTTATTTTATAATTTATAGGTAATATTAATAAAATTTAGATCATAAGAAATAGTAAAAGCAATAAAAATTTTTTATTTTTAAAAATATAAAGCAGTTTTTTAATTAAAATAAAAAACAATAAAAGTAAAGTAATAGTTGGATTTAAATTTATTTTAAAATATTTATTAGAAGATAATCTAATAAATCTATTTCTAGTTCCAAAAATACTGATTTTATCATAAAAATTTTATTATATATCTATAATAATGTGTTTACTGGTAATTCAATTAAAACAAAAGAAAAAATATTTAAAAATTAAGAGGTAAATTAATCTATAAGCATATAGATTAAGTGATTTCATTTATATATTTTTCTATAAAAGAATGAATACTAATTAATAAAATTTATCTTTTTATTCCTTTCTAAAAAAACTCTGGACTAATTTATTATTAACATGTAAATAAAAATAATAAAATTAACTATTATCTATCACAATGGAAAATAAACGAAATTATTTTAATAAAGTAATAGAACTAATGTTCTATTTGATCTATTTTTATAAGTTATTGAATAGATAGAAGAAATTAAAGCTATATTGATATTTATCGAATTTTTCAATTAGATAAAGATAATAAAATTACTTAAAATTATAGTTTTGCTAAAAAAGGAGTGAAAAATGTCATTTGAAGTTTTTGAAAAATTAGAAGCTAAAGTTAAACAAGCCATTGAAGCTATTAAAGCGTTACAACTGGAAGTTAGTAATCTGGAGGAGAAAAATAATAATTTATATCAAGAAATAGCAAGTGCTAAAAAAAATTACGGGGCGTTAGTTCATGAAAATGAAAATTTAAAACAAGAACAACATGCCTGGAGAGAGCGTTTACGTGACTTATTAGATCAAATTGAGAATGTTTAGTAATTATTTAATATTCTGTTATATCAGAATATATATTTAGAAGCTAAAAAATCACTATTATCTTTACATAAGAATAGTTCTTTTATAAAAAATTAATATCATTAAAATTAACTCTAAAATAATTTTTTAATTAAATTTTTTATGTTACTATTATTATAGTTTATAGGATATCATAATAATGATTCAATATTAATATATAATTTTAATATCATTAATTTGATATTTAATATTATATATATCAATATTTTTATTAATTTTATTATAAATACTTTTAATTTACTATTCAATAGTATCTCAAGTCTAGTATCTTTATATCACTAATTAGTAATAAAAAATATTTTTTATTTTTATTTTTATTTTTATTAAAACCTAAATTTTACAATGAAATTAAAAAAAAATAAAGATTCTACTGTATTTACTATTTTTATTAAAAAATTATAAAACTTAAAAATATTCTTATTTTATAATATTTCATTACATTTATGCATTAAATAAATTTAATATATTAAAAATTAATTATTATTTGATATATATATAATTTATAAAATCAATATTAAAATATATTTTTTTTAAAAAAATGTATGTTATTAAATTGATATTTAAAGTTTTTTAATGAAATAACTCATTAATATTACCAAAACTTTTAAAAAATAATTTTTAAGACTAATGAAAGTATTAAAAATAACATTAAAAGTTAATTTCAAAAAAAATAAAGATTTTTATTAAATTTATTAATAATAACAAAAATATGAACTTATATATTAGTTTTGAATATATGATAATATAAAAATATTAGAAACGTTAAAACAAATAAGTTCTCTTTAAATTATTTTTAACCTCTATAAAAATGAATAAAATACGTCTTATTTTTATTAAATTTATTTATGAATATTAATATTAATATTATGTAGTTGTTATCTACATATTTGATAAAAATATATAAATTTATAACCAATATTAGAAATAACTAAATATTTTTAGATCTTTATAATTATATTAATAATTGTCAGTATTAGAAATTTTCTAATATTTTAATACATTAAGATAATTATGATTAATGTTAATATAAATAAATAATAAAAAATAATGATCTTATGATAATTTTTATTTCTATTTAATAGATAACTCTTCTTTCTGTATTTTGTAATTGTCTTCTAACACTTATTGAACATTACTTATTGTCTTTAATTTTATTAATATAATCATTATTCTCTATATTAAATAAGATTTAATCTTATAACAATAATTAACAAAGATTATTATATGATAAAAAGTATAAAACTAATATTAATTGATTAATTTAAAATTCATCGTAATTTACAAAATACCCAATAGAAATATATTTTAGTATGAACTTTTCAGTTATACCTATATTTCTATAAAGTTTCTTGACATAATTAAATTATATAATTAATTTATAAATTTGTTATTATAAAATAATAAGAACTCTAGTTTTTATATGAGATTAATTAGTAAAATTAGAAATAATAAATTATAAAATAAATCGACTTAAATCTTCATCTGCAACTAAATCATCAAGATGTTTAGCGACATAATCAGCGTCAATTTTAATATCTTGCCCATTTCGTTCACTTGCGTCAAAAGAAATATCCTCCATTAATCGTTCAAGAACAGTATGTAATCGACGAGCGCCAATATTTTCTGTTTTTTCATTGACTTGCCATGCAGCTTGAGCAATTTTACCTATTCCTTCTGAAGTAAATTCAATATTTAAGCCTTCAGTTGCCATTAATGCTTTATATTGCAAGCTTAAGGATGCATTAGGTTCAGTTAAGATTCTATTAAAATCTTCCGCCGTTAACGCCTGTAGTTCTACTCTGATAGGTAATCGACCTTGTAATTCTGGAATTAAATCAGATGGACTTACAACTTGGAAAGCACCAGAAGCAATAAATAGAATATGGTCAGTTTTTACCATACCATGTTTAGTGGAAACAGTACAACCCTCAACCAATGGTAGTAAATCACGTTGTACACCTTCTCTTGAAACATCAGGACCAGAAGTTTCTCCTCGCTTACAAATTTTATCGATTTCATCGATAAAAACAATACCGTGTTGCTCAACTGCATCAATTGCTTGTTGTTTTAATTCCTCTGGATTAATCAATTTTGCCGCTTCTTCCTCTATCAGTATCTTGAAAGCTTCTTTGATCTTCATTTTACGAGATTTCTGTTTTGAGCCAGCTAAATTTTGAAACATAAATTGCAATTGACTCGTCATCTCCTCCATGCTAGGGGGAGCCATAATTTCAATACCTATTGGTATAGTAGCAATTTCAATTTCAATTTCTTTATCGTCTAACTTCCCTTCTCTTAATTTTTTACGAAAAGATTTTCGTGTAGTAAGAGGTTCTACATGTGAATCGGGTTGACCCCAATTATTCTTAGCTGGTGGCAATAAAACATCAAGAATACGCTCTTCAGCTAGTTCTTCGGCTCTATAGCGATTTTTTTTTACAGATTGGAGGCGTACCATTTTTACAGCAGCGTCAGTTAAATCACGAATAATAGAATCAACTTCTTTACCAACGTAGCCAACTTCAGTAAACTTTGTTGCTTCTACCTTAATAAATGGAGCATTAGCTAATTTTGCTAAACGACGAGCAATTTCAGTTTTACCTACACCAGTTGGACCAATCATTAAAATATTTTTCGGTGTTACCTCCTGGCGTAATGCTTGATCAAGTTGCATACGACGCCAGCGATTACGTAATGCAATAGCAACAGAGCGTTTTGCTTTGTCTTGACCGATAATGTGATTGTCTAATTCACTGACAATTTTACGGGGCGTCATTTCAGACATGTCTAAATCCTTAAGATTTTGAAGAGAGTTCTTCAAAGTTAAAATTATGGTTGGTATATATACAAATATCGCTAGCTATTTTTAATGCTTTTTGTGTAATATCACGCGCACTCATTTTTGTATTTTCTAAAAGCGCTCTCGCCGCCGCTTGTGCATAAGCACCACCAGAACCAATAGCAATTAAGTTATTTTCTGGTTGAATAACATCCCCGCTACCTGTAATAATTAATGAGCTGTTTTTATCTACAACAGCTAAAAGCGCTTCAAGTTTTCTTAGCATACGATCAGTACGCCAATCTTTAGCTAGTTCAACGGCGGCTTTTGTTAGATGTCCTTGGTGAAGTTCTAATTTTCGTTCAAAAAGTTCAAAGAGTGTAAATGCATCAGCAGTGCCCCCAGCAAATCCAGCAATAACCTTATCATTATAAAGGCGTCGTACTTTACGGATATTGCCTTTCATGACAATATTGCCCATCGTCGCTTGTCCATCACCACCAATTACAACTTGGCCATTACAGCGAACACTTATGATTGTAGTCATGAGTCACAGCCTTTATTTATTTTATTGAGGGAGCATATAAACATATTTTTATATTTTTATTACATAGAAATTTACTTTACATAAAAATATATATAAAAATTATGTTTAAATTACTAAAATTTAAATGGGGTGAAGATAATCATTTTTCAACCCTTATTTATATGAATAATAGAGTGGGATACGCCGACTAATTTAATTTGGTTTCGTATTTTTGTTTCTTCTTTTTTATTATAAGGTCCAAGCAAGAGATAATACCCATTTTCTGATAAACTAATTATACTCTCTAAACCTAATAATGCTAAGTTAGCTTTAATGGATTCTGCTTGATTTGAATTCTTAAATGAACCACATTTAATCATTATTTTTTGTTCATTACTCCTTATTTTTTGAGATTTTACTATTGGTTTTAATTGTGTAGATGGTTTTATTACTGAATCATTAATAATAATATGTGAGCGGGTGGAGGTATAATCATTATTAGATATTTCGGGTAGATTGGTAGCGCCAAGATCGCGCCTGTCTGCATCAATTTGATTAAGGAGTTGGCGTTGCTCATTAGTTAATCTAGTTATATTATTAATATTTGATTTTACTGAGTGATTAAAGCTTGGTAGATCAGTATTTTGTTTTTCTAGCTCTTTTATGTAATTCCAGCGTTCCTCTGGTTTAGGTGGTAGAGTATCGATTTTTTGTTTTATTTTATTTGAAGTTATTTCGTTAAATACAGGGGTATGTTTATTTTGTATAAAAAAAATATAAACTATTAATAAAAATAACAATGATAAGAATAATGAAAAAAAAGTTTTTTTTGAGAACCTTTGATTTAGTTTTTTTTTATTGGATGTTTTGCATCCTCGTTTTACGTAATCTTTCTGTGCCATTTTTAATTTACTGATTAATAATGGTTATATTAATTTTATTATATTATTCTAAACTTTTCTATTTTTTATAAAAATTATTTTTAATCAATTTTTAAAGAAGGTTAATTTTATTGTAGTTAAATTTAGTTTATTATATTTTATTAATTTACTTAGATAAAAATTTTTTATAGATTTTATATCTACTCTGCTAACTACAGCTAATATTAATAATATATTTAGATTATAAGTGATTATTTATTTGTTATACCATTTTATATATAACATAGCATAAACTATGTTAACAGAAGAATAGTTAATTAGATTAAAATCACGTAGATTAAATTATTCATGCTTAAAATAGCAAGTTTAACGTCAAATATAATTTTATTTATAATAACTATTAGGCATTAACCAATAACCATTAATTATTAAAAATAATTTTTTATTATTGCTATAATATTAATATTTGAAATAAATAATATTGTATTATTTATTTAATAAACAATAAATATATTGATAAGAATGTGTTATTGTTTTTTTGATATTTTAATATAACTAATGAATATTATGCATATTTTTTAAAAGTATATTTTTTAATTTCACTAATAATGTTAAGAAAGATATAATTAGAAAGATAATAAGATTGTAACATAAATAGTTTAAATTTATTAAATTTTATATTTTATCAAATAAAAAACATTATTTTTTTATTAAAATAGTATTTTATTTTTTTTCTGTATTTTATTAAAAATTAATTCTAGCTTAGTTAGTATTCAGGAACATAATTATTATATTATATCTTTATTGTATTAGTAATATTCTTTATTGTTATATTATAATTTTTTTATCTTAGCTACTTTTTATCTTAATAATTATGTAAATTAATTTAATTTTTAAGTTTTCATTTTAAATACTTAGTGTAAAAATTTAAATAAATTTATATCCAATTATTTTAATTCCATGTATTTCATAAAAAATAGAATACTTTTAATATAAAATTAATTTATATTTATTAAATAAATATAAATGATCAATTTAAAAAACTAATTTTGAATTGGATCAACATCAATATTCCATTTTACTTTTTTACTTTCAGAATATGCTACAATTTTAGGTAATATATGCGAAAGGAATTGTTGTAAATAGGAACGTGAAGGATGTTGTAAAAGTAATTGCCAATGGAAACGACCTGCTCGTTTAGCTTTAATTGCAGGTATAGGGCCCATTAAATAAAGTTGTGAGTCTCGCATATTATGTTGTTCTATATATCGACGGCATTTATTTAAAAAATAAGGTGCAGATCGGTTATGATAATCTTCTGAACGGATTATAATATGACTGCTATATGGTGGTAAAAAAACATCATATCGTTCTTTTAGTGTTTCTATCGCAAATTCGTTATATCCTTTTTTTAATAAAATAGATAATAATGGATGTTCTGGGTAGTGAGTTTGTAATATTACTTCGCCTTTTTTATCAGAACGACCGGCGCGTCCAGATACTTGAATATAAAGTTGAGCAAATTTCTCTGTTGCTCGATAATCATTAGAAAAAAGTGCACCATCTACATTTAGTAAACCAACAAGAGTAACATCAGGGAAATGATGCCCCTTAGCTAACATTTGAGTCCCGATTAAAACCCGAGCACCACCCATATAAATATTTGCTAATTCTTTTTCCATTATTCCTTTATGTCGAGTGTTATCTTTATCAATGCGAGTAACTGGTATGTTAGGGAAAAGCTGATTAATAGCTTCTTCTAATTGTTCAGTTCCTAACCCGATAGGAAGCAAATGAGTTGAACCGCATTCTGAGCATTGTATTGGGATTAATAATTGACAATTACATTGATGACAATGTAATTGTCGTTGATGATAATGTAGTGTATAGTAATGATTACAACGCAAGCATTCAGCAATCCATCCGCAATCATGGCAAATTAACATTGGTGAATACCCTCGTCGATTTAAAAATAACATAACCTGATTATTTTCTGCCAGATGTTTTTCAATACGTTGAATTAATGGTCTTGACATGAGGTATTTTAATGGTTGACCTTTTATATCAACTAAAAATTGATTTGCTAGTTTAGCATTTCCAGCTCTTTTTGTTAAATCTAAACGATGATATTTTCCTTTTTTAATATTATAAAGACTTTCTAATGAAGGAGTTGCTGTACCCATAATAATTGGAATATTTTTTATTTTTGCAAGAAAAACAGCTAAATCACGGGCATGATAACGCCATCCGTCTTGTTGTTTATAAGAGTTATCATGTTCTTCATCAATAATAATTAGGGCAAGATTTGCAAAAGAAGTAAATAATGCGGAGCGAGTACCAATTACAATAGCACTTTGCCCTTTTTGTGCGCGCAACCAAACTGCTAGTCGTTCATTATCATTTAATGCTGAATGTAAAACGTCAATTGGAGCATTAAATCGCTGACTAAATCGTTGAATAGTTTGTGGGGTAAGGCTAATCTCTGGAACAAGAACTAATATTTGTTTGCATTGTAATAAAATATTTTCAATGACATTTAGATAGACTTCTGTTTTACCAGAACTAGTAATTCCTACTAATAACCAAGGCATAAAAGTTAGTTGAGAACTTATTGTTTCTACTGCTATTGATTGTTCCATATTAAGTTTTGGTTTTTTACCACAAATGTAAAAATCAGAATACCAATTTTTAATTTTTGGTTGAATAGGTAATAATTGAATTAGAGCTCTTTCTTTTAGAATTTGTAGTACATTTTTACTTAATTCATTTTTTATTATTTGATGCCGATAAATGGGTTGATCTTTCAATAATGCGAGTGCTTGTTGCTGTTTTGGTGATCTTTTAAGCTTATTTAATGGAAAATCTTTACCTTGCTGAGTAATTTGCCATTGTAATATCGGAGGAAACATCGTCGCTTTACCTTGACGAAGTAAAACTGGTAGTGCATGAAACAGCACTTCACCAATCGGATGATGATAATATTGAGAACCCCAAAGTAATAATGACCATAAGCTATCTGAAAATAGTGATTCTTGATCTAAAACTTTTTCAATATTTTTTAATTTTTTATAATTAAATTTACTATTTTTGTCATTAGATAACACAATACCTAAAGTAGTGCGATTACAAAAAGGAACTACTACTCGGCAACCTTTAGTTGGCAAAGTGAAGTTTTTAGGTAATTGATAATCAAAAGCGTGCATTAATGGAATGTGAAGCGCAACTTGAATAATAGCCATATTAAATGTACCTAATTAATACTCAGACATTATCTGTAAAAATAAATAATAGAATATCATATTATTTAAATAGATTTCGTTGCGTTATAAAGGGATCTTTTGTATAATATTAATTATATTTGTTAGTAACCTTAATTATTGTTATCTATAAATTTTTAAGTGATTTTTTATATTTTATTTAATATTAAGTTTACATAATAATATAAATAGGAGATTTATGAAAAAAAATATTCATCCTAAATATGAAGAAGTTACTGCAATCTGTTCTTGTGGTAATATAATTAAAATTAAATCAACTGTTAATCATGATCTGAGTTTAGATGTTTGTGGTAAATGTCATCCATTTTATACAGGTAAACAACGTGATGTTGTTGCGGGTGGTCGTGTTGATCGTTTTAAACAACGATTTAATATTCCAGGAATAAAGAAATAAAATTATTTAATGATAAAAGAAAAATCACTTCAATGTCATTTGAAGTGATTTTTTTAGATAATTATCAGAATTTATATTTTTATATGAAACTAATAATTTTTAAAATAAAAAATAAAGTATTTAATAATTCAATGTAGCTAAATCAATATACTTTATATATGATAATTTTTATAGATTTTTAGATTTTATCATTATATTTCTATTTAAATTATTATTATTTATAATAATTAATCGGTAAATACATGTAAAAACATTTTATCTAGTAATTTACTATATGTTATATGGTTTAAATTATCAATTTATTTATGAATACACTTATCTATCAAAAATTATAATATCTTTAATATAAAATATTATGATCTTTTTTTTATTTATTCATTTTTATGATATTCAGTATTATAGCTAATATAATCACAATTTTATTTATTTACAAAATGCTTTAAATTAATTAATAAAAGAATTTAATTTATTTAATTAATACACAAATATAATGCAGATTAACAAAAATTTGTTTATTAAACTTTCAATATCTTATTATTTATTTTTATGTTTAATATTGATAATTGTTTTATTAAATAACTTAAACATGAAATACTTAAATTTCTAGACATATTAATATCTTTATGTTTATTTTGATTATGTTTGATTTTTTTTATTCTTTTAGTGAAGGATTATTATATGGATCATATAAATAATATAATTATGCATTAATTATTAAGTATTATATGTATTGTATTATTTAATATAACAATACTGAAATATATTAAATTTTTAGATAAGACATTTTTGAGTTAGTAGTGAAGAGGTATTTCTTTATAATGAATACAATAATGGCGGGAGAAATAAAACATCATTATCGTCGTGAATTACATAAATTTGGTGGAAGTAGTTTGGCTAATGTAAAATGCTATCAACGAGTTGCTAATATAATGGTAAAGTATAGTCAGCCTGGTGATTTAATGGTGGTATCTTCTGCTGGAACAACAACTAATCAGTTAATTAACTGGTTAAATTTAAGTCAAATCGATCATATTTTAGCCAATCAAGCGCAACAAGCGATTTGCTATTATCAACAAAATCTTATTATTGGATTATTACCTAGAAAAAAAGCAAAATTATTAGAATTAGCTTTTTTAGATGATCTTAATCGTTTAAGAACACTGATAAATAAATCAATTTATGATGATATTTATGCAGAAATTGTTTGTCACGGGGAAATTTGGTCCGCACGTTTAATGTCTAGTGTATTAGAGGAATTTGGTTTACCAAGTCATTGGTTAGATGCTAGGTTATTTTTGCGTGCAGAGTTTTCAGCTCAGCCACAAGTTGATAAAACCTTATCACTTCCATTATTAGAACAGTTTTTGCAAAAGCACCCTAATAAACGATTAGTTGTAACTGGTTTTATTGCACAAAATAAACGAGGTAAAACAGTATTGTTAGGACGGAATGGTAGTGATTATTCAGCAACGCAAGTGGGAGCATTGGCTAGAGTCAACAAAGTAACTATTTGGAGTGATGTTGCTGGTGTATATAGCGCAGATCCACGTAAAGTTAAAGATGCTTATTTATTGCCGCTCTTACATCTTGATGAAGCTATTGAATTAGCGCGTTTAGCTACACCAATATTTCATACTCGTACTTTAGAGCCAATTTCTATCACTAATATTGATTTACAACTTAGATGTAGTTATCAACCTGAACAGGGTTCAACAAAAATAGAGCGTGTTTTGACATCAAGTACTGGTGGGAAAATTGTTACCAGCCATGATGATGTGTGTTTGGTTAAATTAAACTTAACAAATCAACAAAATTTTAGTCAAATTTATAAAGATATTGATTTGTTATTAAAACGTAGACAATTACGACCATTAGCAATTGGTTTACATTCAGATCGAAAATTAATCCAATTATGTTACACTTCAGAAATTGCAACTAGTGTTTTTAAAATATTAAAAGAAATGAGTATAGTAAAAAAAATATCATTAGATAATCATTTTTCTCTGATTGCTATTGTAGGATTGGGTGTTGTTAAAAATTCACTACATAATTATTGTTTTCATCAACAATTAAAAGATCAGCTTGTTGAATTTATTTGGTCCTCTGAAGAGAAAATTAGTTTAGTAGCTGTTTTGCGGTCAACTGAAATATCAAATTTAGTACAAAGATTACATCAGAGTTTATTTTATACTGAAAAAATTAGATTGCTTTTATTTGATAAGAGTAATATTAATCCTCGCTGGTTGAAATTATTTGCTGCTGAATAAAAAGTATCTCTATTTGTAGTAATTTTGAATTTATTTCTATATTTGTAATCAACTTAATTATTTATAGCTTATTAACTTAAATAATAACATTAATATAAGTGGAGTGTTAGATTTTTTTTAATCATTAAAATACAGGAGATAAAAAAAAGAATATTTTATGAATATGATATTATTTATTTAATAATTTTTATTTAATTAATATTAATCATAAGATATCTTATTATTTTATAGAAATGTTTTTTAAATTTTTTAATTTTTTTTTAAAAAAAATAGTTAATGATAAAAAAAGTATTATATGAAGTATTAATAGATTCAACAGAAATAAATTAGATTTTTATTAATTTAAGATAAAATATTAATAAGTTTTTTATTAGAAGAAATTTTCTAATATTTTTATTTTAAGTATTCTTATAATTAATATAATATCTATAATAAGGAGAAATCAATCTATAAATTGATTTATTTTAAAAATTTAATAGTTTATTTATTATATCAAAAAAATGAATTTAATTATAATATTAAAATTTAAATAAATATAGTTATTGAGATCAAATGGTTTTGATTAAATTATTTTATTTAATCTTATTAAATTTAATATAGTCAAAATTAAAAATATTTATTCTAATTATTTATTAACGGGATCATCTATTTAATAATAGTTGTTTTTAATAATCAGTTATATTATAATTATTTATCAATAATAATAGGTTATCTCTTTAAAAGTAATATATTTATGTTTTGAATAATCCTAGTTTTAATCTTTCATAATAATTGAAATTTAAAATCTTAATTTAGATTAAGTATTTTTTTAGAATATTTTAAATGTAAAAGGTGAAGAATATAATATATTAAAATTAATAATTTAATCTAAATTTATTAATAATAAAATTGATTTTTTACAATTAAGTATATAGTATTTTATGTTTATAATAAATTAGATTAAATCATTAAATTAATTTTATTTTTTTTTAAGTTTTAATAAAAAGTAGTTTGATTCTATTAAATAATTCATATAAATTATAAAAAATTTTTTAATCGACATTTAATTCAAATATATCATATGATATATTTGGAATATTTTTTAACTTGAAAGTTATTTTTTTTTATAAATAATTCATCGATATTTTATAAGTGAAAATAAATAATATTATCAGTTTTTATATTAAGTTTTTTATTTTTTTTATTCTTAAATTAAAAATTTAAAAAAACTATTGATTTAATCTATTAAAATTATTAAATAATAAAAATTATTTACATGGTATTTAAATAAGCTTTAAATATCTTAAATAAGAATACAATATTCTGATTTTATATTTATTTTTTTTGTTAAAAAAAATTAAATAGTTATAAGTAGAATAAGAATATATTTTAGTTATTAATTTATTTTTATTTAAATTGAAATTTAACTTTATATATTTACATTTATTCTATTTTATGAATTTTATATGTAAATAATAGGATATATTTAATTTATCTATTTCTAATTTACTATTTTGTTAGAATTTATTTATTTATTTCTAGCTAAATAAATATGGTAAAATTTTGTGTTTATTGAAAATTTAAGAAATATTGCTATTATTGCGCATGTAGATCATGGGAAAACGACATTAATCGATAAGTTATTACAACAATCCGGTACTTTTGGTAAACGTAATAATTACGCTGAACGTGTAATGGATTCTAATGATTTGGAAAAAGAACGAGGGATTACAATTTTAGCAAAAAATACAGCAATCAAATGGAATAATTATCGAATCAATATTGTTGATACGCCAGGGCATGCTGATTTTGGTGGTGAAGTTGAACGAGTTATGTCAATGGTTGATAGTGTATTATTATTAGTTGATGCAATGGATGGTCCTATGCCGCAAACACGATTTGTTACTCAAAAAGCTTTTGTCCATGGATTAAAACCAATTGTAGTAATTAATAAAATAGATCGGCTAGGCGCAAGGCCTGATTGGGTTGTTAATCAAGTTTTCGATCTATTTATTAGTTTAGGTGCAACTGATGAACAGCTTGATTTTCCTATTATTTATACTTCAGCATTAAATGGTATTGCTGGAACTGATTATAATAATATGTCATCTGATATGCTTCCTTTATATGAAGCAATTATAAAATATATTTCCCCAATGCAGATTGATTTAGCTGGTGCTTTTCAGATGCAAATATCTCAACTTGATTATAATAATTATCTTGGGATTATTGGTGTTGGTCGCATTAAACGTGGTTCAGTAAAACCAAATCAAACTATAATTATTATTAGTAGTGAAGGAAAAACACGTAGTGGTAAAGTCGGAAAGGTATTAACACATTTAGGATTAGAACGAATTAATTCTGAAATTGCTCAAACCGGTGATATTATTGCCATAACAGGTCTTGGTGAATTAAATATATCAGATACTTTGTGTGATCCACGTAATATTGAAGCAATGCCGCTATTGGCTGTTGATGAGCCAACAATAAGTATGTATTTTTGTGTCAATAATTCACCATTTTCTGGTCGTGAAGGGAAATATGTTACTTCTCGTCAAATTTTAAATCGTTTAAAAAAAGAATTGATGCATAACATCGCGTTACGTGTAGAAGAAACTGAAGATCCTGATGCTTTCCGTGTTTCAGGTCGAGGTGAATTACATCTTTCGATATTAATTGAAAATATGCGTCGTGAGGGTTTTGAATTAGGTATTTCTAGACCAAAAGTTATTTTTCGTGAATTTGAAGGTCGAAAACAAGAGCCATTTGAACAAGTTACATTAGATATTGAAGAGCGTCATCAGGGTGATGTTATGATAGCATTAGGTGAATATAAAGCTCAACTACAAGATATGTTGTCTGATAATCAATATCGAATAAGACTTAATTATATTATTCCAAGTCGAGGGCTAATTGGTTTTCGAACAAAATTTATCACAATAACATCAGGGACAGGTTTACTATATGCAACATTTAGTCATTATGATGATGTATATTTAGGGGAAATTAATCGCCGACAAAATGGAGTTATGATTTCAAATGGTCAAGGTAAAGCGATAGCTTATGCACTTTATAGTTTACAGAATCGCGGTAAATTATTTCTTGGTCATGGTACTGAAGTATATGAAGGACAAATAATTGGTATTCATTCTCGTTCTAATGATTTAACTGTTAATTGTTTAACTGGCAAGAAATTGACTAATGTGCGTGCTTCAGGGGCAGATGAATCGACAGTTTTATCTCCTCCAATTAAAAAAACATTAGAACAAGGATTAGAATTCATTAATGATGATGAATTAATTGAAGTTACTCCTCGATCTATTCGTTTAAGAAAACGTTATTTAAGAGAAAACGATCGGCGACGTATTAATAGAAATAAAAAATTTGAATAAATTTATTATTTTTAATAAAAATAATAAATAATACTTTTAATTGTTTTTTATTTAATAAAACAAAATTTATTTATATCATAAAAAATATTTTTAAATTTATCTTTATATTGCAAATTTTATAAATTTTAGAATTTATAAAAATATTATAACTAATATTGAGATATAAAATATAAATTAGATCAATTAATTAAATTATATTAAATTTATTTTAATATTTTACTTAAAAATTTAATAATTATATATTAATGTAGATAATAAAATTTATGATAATTATCTCTGATTAATTATAAAATTCTTATTTAGAATATTTTAGTTTTTTTTAATGAAATATAGATTAAACAAATTTAAGTTTTTTAAAATTTGTATCATTTATTTTAAATTTTGTTAAATATATTAATAAAAATTAGAATTTTTTTATTAATTTTTAAAAATTTTACTTCGATAGTATACTATGTTGAATTTAATTTCTTACTATATAATAATAATTATTATATAATTTATAGAGGTAAAGTGTTTTTTGATATTTTATTATATAAAATTATTTATAATAAGATCATTAGATCTTTTTATAAAAAAAAATATAATTTCTTATATTTTTTTTTATATATATTAAAAATTAAGAATCTCAAATTTAATTTGAAATTTTATAAATATCTTATATATTTAGTGTTTTTATTATCAATAATAATATTTTAATAATAATCAAATAAAAATTAATTTTTATTATTTTTTAAATAAAAAAACAAAATTATTGATTATTTCTAAATTTAATTTATTGCCTGATATTAAAAATAAATAAAAAAATCTTTAAAGATGGCCATTTTCTTCTTAATATATAAATTAATTTAATAAATACTAGTTCAATAACATTTGACTTATAAATTTAGTTTGTAACAAATTTTTATTAAAAAAGAAATAAAATTTTTTTTTTGAGAATTAAAACAGATAATAATTTTAAAAATTATTATTAATTTCGTTGTTAAATTTTATCTAAATATCTTCATAAACATGAAGAATGTGAAAAATATTTATAGTTTTATTGTTTATTATTAAGAAATAGTAAATAAAATAAGATAAAATCTTTCTTATTTATATTTATATATAAATGATAATTATTAAAGATTTTATTTATTTTTTTTAGTTGTCAATTTTAGCATTTAATAGAAAAAGGTTAAAGAAATAATTAATGTGGTATTAAAATTTATTTGAGAGAGTTATTGATATTTTTTAAGATTTAAAAATTAAATAACTATAAAAAAAACTAGTATTATAATTTATCTTTAATAATAATTAATTTTGTAAACTTTTAAATAAAAGTATTTATATTTAAAAATAAAGTTTAATCAATAAAAATATAAATTTTAACAAAAAAATAATATTTTTATTGATAATTTTAAAAAAATATTTATTTATTCTTTTGAATTAATATTCTTATGTAAACCTATACTTTTAATTACTTTTATTCTAAAATAGTATATATTTTAGAATTTATCATCTGTGATTTATTTTTATTCTAATTATTGTGTTGCTGAAGATGATTTCAAGCTGAAGAATAAATTTTAACATATCATTAGAAAAAGTAATAATATTAAGTTTTATTATAAAAAAATTAAATATTAATTTAGTAACTTAAAATAGTTAAAAATAATATTTATTTTTTTATTTTATGATTGTTTTATTTATATAAAAAGTATAGTTTTTATTATTTTATGAAATTATTAGATTTAAATTTATTCACGAGATTATTTGTTAATTTTATCATATTAGTTTGTTTACATGATATTATATTAGTTATGTTTTTTGAAAAAAAATTTATTAGATATTATAGTTTTTAGAGTGAACTCAAAAAGTTTTGATGGTTAATCTAAATTTTACTTGGTATTTAGTTGATTATTTTATTTTTTTATTTATTAATTAATTAATATTAAGCATAGTTATATATAATTTTTAGGTTATTAACTTTTAATTAAAAAAAATATATCTGTTAATTACCAAATATTTCAATAATATTTTGCAATTTTAATAAAATATTCACTTATATTATATAAACTGTATTACAGATAATATTCTTTATTTTTAGAAAAAATTTCATAAAAATTTAATGATATGAGAATTATATTAACTAGAAAATAAACTAATATGTAATTTTTTCTATAAGAATAGAAAAACAATATTTAAAAAAAATAATTAATACAAATTATCTTTAAATCAAAATAATTATTTATTTATTTTTAATAAAATAAATATTCATAATATGAACACTCTTAATATTTGATATAAAATATAGAAAAAAAGTGATTTAATGAGGCCACGTATTTTATGTTAATTAATCAAGTACTTTTATCAATGTATAAATAAATATTTTTTCTGATAAATACGCAGATAAATTTAATTGAGTTTATTAATTAAAATATTAAAGTTTATATTCTAAAGATTATGAGTAAGCTATAATTAGCTAAATTTAAATAATAGATTTTAATCTAATATAAAGTTAATTATAGTTAAATTTATATTCTTTTTTATTTAATTAATAAAGAATTAAATTGGATGTCAAATGATTTTAATTATTTTAAAAAAAATCACAATATTAATAACTTATTAACTTAATAACTTAATAAAAATTATTGATAATATTTATATATTATGTTTAGTAAATTAACTCTTAAAAAAATAATAGAATTATTTTTATAAAATTTTATATTCATAATTTTTTTAAATTAAATATATTATATGGCTTACTTTAGTTATATTTATTTTAATTTCTTTTATAATTATTTATTTTTACTCACTTAACATTGTAATTATATTAAAAATTATTTTTATTTTTCTGATAACTAGAATTATAATAAAATTATTATATTTTTTTAAATTCTTCAACTATTTGATTAATAAACTAATAATTCTTCAAATGTTAATTTACATTTCGTTTAATAATTGTATTTTACAAATATATTTAATGTTAAATCTCTCTTGTTCCATTAATAATCGTATTTGAGTTATTTTTAATAAGTTTTTATTTTTTTTGTTAAAATAAATAATAAATTTATAATTAAAAAACGCTACTGATTAATTAATAAATTAATATAAAATTACTTAATTATTTCTTTAATTATCAAACAAATTGTCATTAATTTAATTGATATTTAATATAATTACCGTTAAGTGTATCTTATATTCAAGCTAAATAATCTCTTAATTTAACTTGTAAAACAAAATTTTTATAAGAAATGATATATTTATAAGTAACTCGATTATTTTAATTATATTAAAAATAAAGCATTAATAATTTCAAACTATTATTAATTTGATTAATCATCAATTTATTTGAGTTGAAATATGAATTAGTTTGTGATACTATCACTAATTATTCACCTAATATATCAATGTTAAACGTTATTAAACCATATAAATGATTTATCTATTATTTAATTTGTTTTAAATTATATTTATATGACATTTTATTCTATTGAATTGTTATTTCCAATAAAATAACTGGCAATGATTTTTATATTTATTGAATAGTAATTTTGAAATTCTCTATGTTTTAAGTAACAGTTATTTAACTAATAATTTTTTAAAATTATTAGTATTATCATTATTCCTGATAGTTAATGAAAATAAATTAAATAATATTAATATTTTTTATTTATATTTTCTTCTTTATAAAAAAAATAAAAGTAATATAAATATTTAATAATCCCAATATAATACCATGATCAATTAATATAATTAATTATTTAAAAAAAATATTTGTTTATTTGTTTTAAAAAACGAATTAATTAATATTTTTTTTATAAAAAAACTAATAATTCCATTAACAATGTATAAGTATCCAATAACTACACATTAAAAAAGTTTATATTTATAAATCATATTTTTTAAAAAAAAATCCCATAAATTTTTTTATCTAATGATTTTTCTCACTTTTAGATTCAAAAAAAAATATTTTAATATCATTTAATATATTTTTTATAAATTTATAAGCTGCTTTAAGAATATTAATAATATACAGATGTAAGCTAAAAATATTATGTAGTCTATATATTTAAATAAAAATCAAAAAAACTATATTAACGCATTTCAATAAATTGAAAATACATAAATAACATTTTGTATTTATAATCTAAATTCAATTACACCTAATATTTTATACATCAGGTGTAATATATATTTTTCATAATATTAATTAATTGCGATTCTTGGTAGTTAAACAAATAGATAGAGAAATAGATACACCTATCTTTTTTCTTCTGTATTCATATGTTGAATACAGAATTTTTAATAGTAATTTCAATAATCAAAATAATATTATTAATACTTTTATCACACTCCACTCGTACAAACTTCTCAAGTTCTTTTTAGTGATAATTTAGAATATTACGACAAAATTCATAGTACATTATCAAATATTTACCTTAACTAATATGAATGATAATAAGACCGCTTGTTTTTTTGACAAAAAAATATTTAGCAAATGTATTTAATACCCTCTTCCAGCTCTCTTAATTGATAATTTATTATAATCATTGTCATAATTATTATTATCTATACTAACATTATTTATATTAATATTATTTAGTAAATATTTTATTATAATAAACATCCATAGTATAGTCAAGACAAACTTTAACAAATCAAGTCATCAATTAGATGAAATTTCATTCTTTTTAGTTTTTTATTGATATTTTCTTGAAAATGTCAATAAATCTTTATCTTTTCTTAAAATATGATTTGACAAATGGTACTGTAAAACAATCGAATCCTCTCATTTAAGGTTTTTAAATAATTAACGTATTTTTTATTCTAGTTTTAGAATTAATAACAAAATTTAATCAAAATGCATTTGACCTTACGTATAAATGATGGAGTAATAATTTCTATAGCTTTATCCGTGGTGTATAGCTAATGATTGAGGTGATAAAGGATAGGGGTTGTGATATTGACACGAGCTTCAATGCAAAATACATTACGTGACCTATTATATTATCTCTGTATGAACCCCAGGCATAAGCAAAATTAACTGAAGTTTCGCTAGTTTGTAACTCAATAATTCTACCTTTTGGAATAAAAAATATGTCTCATCATGAAAAAATGAGATTTTAGATTTTTTATAAATTCAAAAGAATTACATGATTTTTATTGAAGTTCAAGTGAACTTTGTGCACCCAACGTTGTACTCTAATTTGAGAAATTGTACTATTTTTTTGTTTTTATATACCAAACGAATGGTAACGCCTATTTTTATCATTTGATTCATATCTTCTATATGGAAAATTTATACCTTAATTAACAAAAGGCTTACACCATACGGGAGAATCATTGAAGCATGTAGGGAGATTTGATAATTATTTGCTTTTGGAGCTCTGCAATATAATCTTTAATATGTTCTAATCGAAGATTATATAAACTATGTATCTTCTCAAGAATACGATAACATGTATTGATATCCTTACAATAATTCGAACTTTATAAATATCTATTATTATTTGAAATCATTATTTTTTCATATACATTTACGATATATTGAATAGAGATGTTTTCTCAATTACATATCTGATAGGAAATCTTTCTTTCTAATAATTTATTTTCAATTTTTATTAATAAAATTATGTATCTTCTCTTTTTGATTATTACTGGCTAATTTTATAACTTCTTTAATGACTCCATATCAATTCAGATAAAGTGCCTTGAAACCTAATTCTTCTAATTTAATTTTAAGATAATGAAATATAAAGAGAATATGCTATAGTGAACTGTAAATTTATAATGTTTCCTTAGTAATGAAAGTTGTGTTTTATCAGTACGAAGAAAATTTAAATATGCATATATTTTATGTGCATTTGATTGATCTGTGAGTACTATTAACATAACATAGATATCTTATGTACATTATTGCTATTGCCGTAATTATTTTAAGAAATTTTTTACCTGAGCTTCTTTTTATTACGAAAGGTGAGTTTTTCTAATTTTGAGACCCCTTCAACCAAATCAGCAATGGTTTTACCAAAAATTTGTTTTAATATCCTAAAAATTGTTTAGTTATCTTCAATTGTATCATATAATAATGCTGGCATTAATATGTTTCATGACCTAGCTATTTTTTGTGCTAAAATATATGCTAGGATAACATTGGATGAATAATATAAAAAGTTCACCGCTTGAACGAGTTTGATCTTTATGTGTACATTTTGTATGAGCAACAATATTTACTTTTTAGTAGCAATATATGTTGTTTTGATAGATAATCCTGAACGATTTAATTATTTTTTTTAAATAGATATAAGGAAAGCCTACCTTTTAAGTTAACGACAATTCTCTGTAATAATAGATACTGTTTGTATTTCTAGAGATTTTTGTTTTTGTTGTTCTTGATGCTCTAAGAGATCAAGAATTTGAGCATTAATTAATCCTAATTCTATTTCACGTAATGAAATGACAGTGACTTTATCGTTCTCTCCTTCAAGTAATGGGTTTTTACCTTTAATTTGTAATTGTCGCGCACGTCGAGCTGCCACTAAAATTAAGTCAAAGCGGTTACCAATTTTTTCTACAGCATCTTGAACTGTTATACGCGCCATAATGTTACCCCAAAAATAAAGAAATGAAAAAAATATGATACTTAAACTTTTATCAGTCTACTAATAATTTATTAATTAAAGTATTATGTTTTTGGATCTGGTATTCCAAGTGAAGTCGTTCAGATCGAATAATAGATTCTAAATTTTTTAATGCAGTATTAAAATTATCATTTACAATAATATAATCATATTCGTTGTAATGTTTTATTTCAGCAAAAAATTGTGCCATACGCTGTTCAATTACTTTTTCACTATCTTGCCTGCGCCCACGTAAACGACGTAATAACTCATCTTTAGAGGGTGGTAAAATAAAAATGGTGCGAATTAAGGATATTTTTTTACGAACTTGTTGTGCTCCTTGCCAATCGATATCTAAAAATAAATCAATACCGTTATTAATAATTTTTTCGATAACTATACGGGAAGTTCCATAATAATTACCAAAAACTAAAGCATATTCAATAAAATCTTTATATTCAATCATTTGTTGAAACTTTTTTTCAGAAATAAAATAATAATTTTCACCATTTTTTTCACCAGGGCGCATTTTTCGAGTAGTATATGAAATAGAAACTCCTATCTCATATAAATGCTTAATTTTTAATAAAGCTTGAATAAGACTAGATTTACCTGCCCCGCTTGGAGCAGAGATAATATATAACATTCCTTGAATCATGATTATTTTTATTAATTAGTTAATTAAAGTTTTAAAAAAAGAAAAGTTCTTTTAAAAATATATATAGAATTAATATCATAGAATTTTAGTAATATTTTTAATAAAAAATTTAGTTTTTTTATTAAGAAACTACTTAACCTTGTTAAGTATATTAAAGAAAATAATTAATAGGTATTTTTATAATTATTTTTATTTATTATGAGATTTTCCATCTTAATTTTAATCCACACAAGATTAGAGCTTTTATTCTTTTTTTTAAAAACTCATTAATATAAAAAAAATAATGATACTTTATTTTTTTATAGACATTTTATATAATAAAATTAAAAAATAATTTAAAATTAAAAGTAATGAAATAAAAGATATGTAGATTAATAAAACTTATAATTTAATTTATATGTTTATAACATATAAATTAAATTATCGTGATTTAATGACAGATAAAATTTATTTTTTTCTCGTTTTTAAATAAAAAATTTATCTCGTTATTTATGTTGATTTAAAAATAATCAACGATAAATTTTCCTTAGAGTTAGTACTAAATTACCATTAATTTTAATTATAATTATACGCTATTGATATATATTTTATATTAATTTATGAAATTAAATTAATTGTTTTAATTAAAGTATATAATGATGATGCTATTATTATAATTAATTAATGCTTAAATAGAATCATCTAAACTTAAATCAGTTAAATTTAATATAATAAAAGTTGGTAAAATTATTTAAATTATTATTAATTATTTTTATTTTTTTTTTTAAAAAAAATTAATAAAAAATTGATTAAAAAATTTAATGCATATACAATTATATTGTTATAAATTTTAAAAATTTAAGAAATTTATTTATTGAAATAAAAATATAAAGCGTTATCTCTACAATAGGGATATATGAATAATTAAATTATTTCATTATTAAATAAAATATAAAAATTAGTTTTCACTAATTTAGTATTTTTTTTGAATGTAATTCAAGATAAAATAAACTAATAAAAAATAATTAACTTTAATAAAAATTAAGAAATATTAAATTTAATAGATTTAATAAAATTAATATTAAAATAATTAATAAAAAATTTTTATGGATTTATAAAATAAAATTTATTATTTATAATATTCATTCGACTATTAAACATTAATATGCATATTATATATAATAGTGATTTATATAACCATTAAATATAGATATATTAATGAACTAATAGAATATTTAATAAGATTAAAGTAATTGAATTTTATAATAAAAAAATTAAATAAAAATATTTTATTTTAAAGATTACTTCTATATATTTATTATTATGTGTATAATTAAATACGCTTAATTATTATTAGTAATAAATATATAATAAAAGAGGTAATTAAATTACTTATTAAAATAATGTTGATAATGATTTTTAAATAAAAAAAGTAGACATTTAATATTCAAGATATCCTAATTATATTTTCTATTATTTTATTAATTTATAAATTTTTATAAGAAAAACAGAGATAAATATAATTACTATTATTACTGTGTTTTTTTGTAAAAATACTGATATTAAAACAAGATAATAACTAAATTATTTTTTATAAAAACTAATTAATTTAATTAAATATAAAGATTAAATAATTAAAAATATAACATTATAGATTTTATTTATTAGTAATGTCTATTTTCTAGTTTAATATTTTATTAAAGAATTTTGTTAGAAAAGTAAATTCCTGCAACAAAAAAATCTTTTTAAGAAGTTATCAGAAAAAAATTCAAGCATCTAAAGGTATTAAATTGCTAATATTTTATATTATTTACATTAATAGAAATGCATTTTTTTTAATTTATTAAAAAATTTTTTACTATTTTTTAATAAAATAATTTTTTTTTAATAAAAAACTAAAATTTTATAATCGAGATATTATCTCTCATCAAAAAATCTATTACTTACATATTTTATATTAGATGTTTAATTAACTTTTTTTTAATAGTTAAAATTGATATTTAGTTTTTATTCACAAAAAAAGAATTTTATATAATATAATTTTTTATAAATCTATTCCTTTGATTCATTGAAGTGATTTACTTACATTAAGTAATGACTTAATATTTATAATTAATAAAAATTTATATTTTTAGACCTAAGAATTCCTTAGTTCAAGTATTTAAATATTTTAAATTATTAACATTAAAAAATTATAGTTAATTTAGATAATATTATTAGCTTTAATGTTTACTTTTTTATGTTTCGTTTATCATAAAATTTATTTATATAATTTATTTTGCTCTTGTTTATATTTAAACATTTTTAATTAACATTAAATGTTGATTGGTTAAATGAAAAATTTTATTAATGATATATTTAATTCATGTATTAAGATAATACTTTAAATAAAGTTTCTACTAATATATCATGAATATGACTATAAAGTATATATATCAATTAATAATTTATTGATTTAAAGATAATAATAGTTTTATTAATTTTTATTAATTTATCAAACCGGATATCTATTAAATTTAACTCATGATAAAATGATATTAATATTGTTTTAACAATTAATTATTGTAATTATATATACTGAAAATAAAATTAATTAATTTTAAAAATTCTAATAAACAATTTAATATTTATTATTTTATACATAGATCTACTATGCAATAATTTTATTCTTTTAATAAAAATTATTTAAAATATGCTTTTTCTATATATAGATTTAATTTAAATATAAAAAAAATTATTATTTCAGAAATAATAAAGATAAAATATCTTATATTAAATTAAATATTATTTATAATTTTACTATTAATTATTATTATTATAATTAAAGTTAGCAAATTTTTTTTGATATTATATTATTTTAGATAAAGATAATATATATTAAATTATTTTTAGTATGATATAAATACAATTTATTTATATTTTTTATTAAATTATTTTAAAATATATAAAATCCATGACATGCGTTTAAAACAAGTAATTTTAAAAAAAAGACAACTTTAATTTATCGATAATTAACGAACAAAAAATAATATTTTAATTACAAAATTTTTATTTATTTTTATCAAGTTCTATGATGTTACTGTAAAAAAGTGTTATATTAAAATATTTAAAATTATTTAAATATAATTATCGATATAAATAATAATTTATACTAAAAGTTTTTTTTAATCAAGAAGCTAATAATGATTATATATTAAAATATCCTAAATATTTAAAAAATATTTTTATTAGAAATAATAATTTTTTGTATTAATAAAAATACATTAATTATATTGATTAATCAACTAACTCTATATTGAAAATTATATTATAAATTTTTTGTATAAAAATATCAATATTTAATTAATATTAAATACTTGTTTGAAAAAAAGTAAGTATATACTGAACAATAATTTTATAATAACGAATCTTATTATCACACGAATTTAAAAATGAAGAAGTTTGATACTAAAAAAACATTTCAAGAATTAATCTTGACATTAAAAAATTATTGGGCACATCAAGGTTTCATAATTATTCAGGCATTAGATATGGAAGTTGGCGCAGGAACATCTCACCCAATAACTTTTTTACGGGCACTAGGCCCAGAGCCGATTTCTGCTGCTTATGTTCAACCATCTCGTCGACCAACTGATGGGCGTTATGGGAAAAATCCTAATCGTCTTCAACATTACTACCAATTTCAAGTTATTATGAAACCTTCGCCGGATAACATTCAAGAGTTATATTTTAATTCATTAACAACTTTAGGACTAGATCTTACTATTCATGATATTCGCTTTGTTGAGGATAACTGGGAAAATCCAACTTTAGGCGCTTGTGGATTTGGTTGGGAAGTTTGGTTAAATGGAATGGAAATCACTCAGTTTACTTATTTTCAACAAGTTGGTGGTTTAAAGTGTAAACCAGTTACCGGTGAGATCACCTATGGTCTTGAGCGCTTAGCAATGTATATTCAAAATGTTGACAGTGTTTATGATATACTCTGGTCATGTGGTCCTTTAGGAAAAACAACTTATGGTGATATTTATCACCAAAATGAAGTTGAACAATCTACATATAATTTTGAATATGCAAGTATTAGTTTTTTATTCAAATGTTTTCAGGAGTATGAAAGGGAAGCGAAATATTTATTATCATTAGAAACGCCATTACCTCTGCCAGCTTATGAATGTGTTTTAAAAATTTCACATATATTTAATTTATTAAATGCACGAAAAGCGATCTCAGTTACTGAGCGCCAACGTTATATTTTACGTATTCGCACTTTAACAAAATGGGTTGCAGAAGCTTATTATGTTTCTCGTAAAATACTAGGTTTCCCAATTTGTAAAAATAAAAATTAAGAGGCTCTCTTATTATGAAGCGGACTTTTCTAGTAGAAATCGGTACGGAAGAATTGCCACCGAAATCCCTTCGCTCATTAGCTGAATCATTTTTGGTAAATTTTAAACATCAATTAAAAAAAGCTAATCTTCAGTATGGTGAAATATTATGGTATGCATCTTCTCGCCGATTGGCATTAAAAGTAATTGATCTAGATGTATATCAAAATGATTATCGAATTGAAAAGCGCGGGCCAGCAATTAGTCAAGCTTTTGATTCTAAAGGTTATCCAACAAAAGCTGCAGAATGTTGGGCTAGTAGTTGTGGGATCACTGTTGATCAAGCTGAGTTTTTAGTTACTAAAAATGGTAAATGGTTATTTTATCAATCTATTAGTAAAGGTTGTATGGCACAAGAGTTACTTGTTGATATTGTAGCTAACGCACTAAATTTATTACCAACTTCAAAGCTTATGTTTTGGGGGGATAAGGAATTCTTGTTTGTTCGTCCTGTTCATACATTAATTATGTTATTTGGCGATCAGCTACTTAAAGGTAAAATATTTGGTGTTGAGAGTAGCCGTATAATCCGTGGTCATCGATTTATGGGTAAAGCTGAATTAACTATTAATTCAGCCGAACAATACCCTATGATCTTACATAAAGATGGTAAGGTAATTGCCGATTATGAAGAGCGTAAAATCTTAATTAAACGTGATGTAAATAAGATAGCAAAGCAATTAAACTGTATTGTTGAATTATCGGCTAGTTTATTAGAAGAAGTTACATCATTGGTTGAATGGCCAGTTGTATTAAGTGCAAAGTTTGAACAAAAATTTTTGTCGATACCAGAAGAAGCATTAGTTAGTATAATGAAAAATAATCAAAAATATTTTCCAGTTTATGACAGAAATGGTAACTTAACATCAAATTTTATTTTTGTTGCTAATATTGAATCTTCTAAACCACAGAAAATTATTGCTGGTAATGAAAAAGTAATCCGGCCGCGTTTAGCAGATGCTGAATTTTTTTTTAAAATTGATTGTAAAAAACATTTAGAAGACCACCTACCTAGCTTAGAAACTATTTTATTTCAAAAACATCTTGGAACATTACGTGATAAAACCAATCGCTTAGAGGCATTAACTCGATGGATTGCAAGTGAAATTGGTGCAAATATTAATCATTCTACAAGAGCTGCTCTATTATGTAAATGTGATTTAATGACAAATATGGTATTTGAATTTTCTAATATGCAAGGTGTTATGGGAATGCATTACGCCCGTTTGGATGGTGAAAGTGAAGATGTAGCAATAGCAATAAAAGAACATTATCAACCTCGTTTTTCTGGTGACAAACTACCTTCTAATAATGTTGCGTCTGCATTAGCATTAGCTGATAAAATGGATACTTTAGTAGGTATTTTTGGGGTTAACCAAAAATTAAAGGGTGATGAAGATCCATTTGCATTACGTCGTGCTTCGCTTGGTGTTTTGCGTATTATTATTGAAAATGATTATGATTTGGATTTATTAGTGTTAACGAAACAGACTGTTAAGTTATATGGTACTAAGTTAATCAATAAAAATGTCATCGATGATGTTGTTGAATTTATGTTTAGACGTTTTCGTGCGTGGTATCAGGAACAAGGATACGCTATTGATACTATACAGTCTGTTTTAATTTGTCGTCCAACCAGACCGGCAGATTTTGATGCGCGGGTAAAAGCTATTGCTCATTTTCGTACTTTGGCAGAAGCAGAAACACTAATAACAATTAATAAGCGAGTTGTCAACATCCTGAATAAATCAGATGAAAAACTAAATGAAAACATTATTATTAGAATGTTAAAGGCACCTGAAGAAATTATATTAGCCACTCGTTTGATTATCTTACAAGATAAATTAGCACCATTATTTTCATGTAAGCAATATAAAGGCGCATTAATTGAATTTATTTCATTATATGAGATTATTGATGATTTTTTTAAAAATGTTATGGTTATTGATGTTAATCAATTAATAAGGATTAATCGTTTAACATTATTAAAGCAATTACGTAATTTATTTTTACAAGTAGCAGATATCTCTTTACTATAGTAATTCATAAATAGATAAATATTATTGTGTTAAAATATATTACTAAAACTTATAAATAATAATTATTAATTTCATTAAAATGATACAAATTAATTTTTTATTTTTTTTTAATTTAATATGATTAAATAATAATATTTTTTAAAAAAATTTATTTAATTAAATTGTTTTTTATAAAATTTTATTTTTTATAAAATATCATCAATTTTTAAAAAAAAATTATTTATATTAATTATATTAAATTTAAAAATAATTTTATTAAATTTAATATAATTAATATTATTATAATAATATGTTTCTTTTTATTTTAAAAAAATTAAAAATATTAATTTTAGATTAATTTATTAACATTATTAATGTTAATACCATATCTATTAATATTAATATCTATTTTTAATAGAAAATATTAGATTTTTTATAAATTTTTAATATATTTATATTTAATTATCATATATTATATATTTAGTAATTTTATTAAATTAATATTTTTATGTTCATTTAAATAATTAAAAAATTTCTTTTATTAAAGATAATTAATATAAAACTTTATAATAATTAATTTTAATATTTACTATAATTAAATTAATTTACAATAAATATATAATTTAATTTTATATAAAATTAAATTATATATTGTTTTATATAAAAATTTTAAGTAAAAATTATTGACGATTTTATCTTATCTAAGTAAAATGAATTTATTTTCGGCGAGTAGCGCAGTTTGGTAGCGTAACTGGTTTGGGACCAGTGGGTCGGAGGTTCAAATCCTCTCTCGCCGATTATATATTTAATATTAAATTTAAAAGAGTTTTTTTATTCTTTTTATTTAATATATTTAAATTAAGATATTTTAAATTTAAATACATTAAAAGATAGAATCTTAATGTTTTTTAAAAAAAAATTATTTAGTAAAAATTTTAATATATTGTATAAATTTTATTTATTTTATAAAGAAAATAATTATAAATAATTTTATATTTGTGATTTTTTGTAAAAACAAGAAATCATACAATAATAATTTATTATTATTTCAAGTAATTTTAGTAAATTTTAAAAAAAAATAAAGTTTTTTAAATTAAATGTAAATCTTTTAATTATTAGAAATATTTTTATTAATTAATAAAAATATTATTTTTCTTGACAATATTTATTGTTAAAAATCATTTTATATAATGATGAACATATAAAGTTTTTTAGTAAAAAGAATATTTATGAATATAATTAAAATTAAATTATGTAATTATAAAAATAATGTGATTTTAAAGAAAATAAGTCTATAATTTTTTTATTAAATCAATTTTTACTTTATTTTAGATATTTTAAAATATTATTTTTTAAAAAATTACTATTTTATGTTTATTATTAAAATAATATAAACTTTTTAATTTTTATTAAAATATAAAAATTAAAAAAATCTATAAATTCATCTTTAATTAATTTATGAATTATTATTTAGGATAATTCTAATATAATAACAATCTTTAACTATATTTTTCTATCGAAAAATAAATTTTTATAATTTTAATTATTATTTGATAATTATATTTTTATTACTTTTATATCCTATTTTAAAATAAAATAGAAATTTTTAACTTATAAGCATTTTTGATTTTATTTTATTTTTTAATAGATAGATTTAGAATGTAGTTATATTGCTAATTCTTTAATCTATAAATTTTCTATTGATTAATATATTTTTAACAAATTTGATATTGATCTGTATTTTTTTTTAATAAAAATTATTTATTAAGTATAAAGTATTGAGTAAAGTAATGAGCAATTAGTTATTAAATAAAAATACAATATAATCATATTAATTATATGACTATATTGTATTTTTATTTTTATTTTTAATAACAATAACTTTATTATACTAAAAAGTTATTACTTTATTATTATTAATAATACTATGATGTAATCTTCAGTAATATAAAATATATTAATGGTTATATTTTTATTTAAATAAAAAAATTTATATATTAAATATAACAAAATTATAATTAATTATTATTAATATTTCTATTTCATATAAAAATTACTAGATATATATTAAAATATATTATATATAATTTTAATTATTAACTTTTTTAAAAAAAAATCTTTTTTTCGATGTTTATTATGTAATTAATTAATAGCTTAAGTATATTTTGTGAGACTGAAAAAAAATTTGTGTAATTATTTGTTTATAACAAAAAAATTTTTGATAGAATTAATTATTTTTTTTAAAAAAGTTAATTATATTTAATATTAAAAGTAATCATTATTTATATTATTATTGTTATGCTATTAATTGGAGTTTTTTTATTTCGTTAGTATGATAAACTGGTATTAACTAAAGTATAACCTAATAACTATTCATTGTTGATATACATCATAACTAAATTTATAAAAAATAAGTAAGTATAAATTTTACAATTAAATAATTTTTAATAGATAAATTTTAAATCACCACCATTAAATTATCAATTTATCATTTTTCTTATTTTATATTATGAAAGAATTAAATTGTTAGACTTTTATTAAAAATAAAACAAATTATAAAAAATTTTATATATTATTTATTGTTATTTAAGATTATTATTACTTACTAATTAAAATATAGATTAAATTTGAGAATAGATAATTAATTATTTTCAATACTTTTAATTTAAAAATAATTTTTTAAGTTTTTTTAAATAAAATTAGATTTATCTATTGATATAGAAAATTGATTTATTAAATAAGTTAATTTAAAATAAATGTTATTTATTGTTTCTATATTTAAAATTAAAATTTATTAAAATAGTTATTTTTTATTTTTTTTTTTAATTATTAATTATTTTATTTTTTATTAATATCAATATTATGATAAATATATTAATAACTTTCTATTTTTATTTTAATTTTACTGGTGAGATTAAAATCTCTGTTTAATAATATTTCTTATTCTATATAATAATATATTTATTATTATAATTAGTTTGATTATATTTTTAGTTATTTATTTTTTTTATTTTTTTTATTTTTAATAAAATATTAACACATATAAATTAACTAATTTTTTATTTCTATTATAGAAGTTATTATTGTAATATTGATTTTCATAAAAATATTATATTATCCTGACAATTAATTAAATTATCTTTTAGTACTTGAATAATAAAAAAAAATAAATATTATTATATTGATATAATTTAATGACTTGCTAATAAAGTATTATTACTAATATTTTTATGATCTTATCAATGATTTATTGGTATATGATTTAGAAAATTTATTATTTTATAATATACAATAAAAATATTTTTATTTATTTTTTTTAAGTTTATTTTTTATAAAAACTCATCAAAATTTTATATTAATTTATATATATATATTTTGAATCAGATTATTTATATTACTTTATAGTAATAATTACTTTAATAATAAAAAATTAAATAATTTCTCATATCATTAAATAATTATAAATTAATTTATTAATTTATAATTATTTAATGATATGTTATTTTAGTGTTTATTTTAAATAATACATAAATATGATATATATCATCTATATAATTAATAAATTTAATTATATTTTATAATATTTTTTGAAGATAAATAATATTCAGGTTAATGTGATTTATTACATTAAAATATTCATTAAAAAATAAAAAATTTTATGTAACAATAGTATTTTTAAATAAAAATGCTATATTATTTATTAATTAGGAATGATCGTCTATTCATCTTAATTATTAAATAATAAATTATATTATATTACTAAATTAAATAAATAAAAAATTTATGAGTTAAAAGTAAACTCTTAATATAATTAATTTAATCTTTATGTTTTTATTTATTAAACATAAACTATAACTACGTTTGCATCAAATTTTAATAAAATAATTTTTTAATATTAAATAATAAAAGTTAGATTATAAGATTTTTAAAAATTATTTTATTAACTATCGAACAACTTAATTTATTTCATAAGAATATACTTATATTTGATACTAAAAGTGTTATATTAATTTAATTATTTATCATAATGTTATTTTTAAAGCCCATTTTAATTCCATACTCTTACTTAAAAAAAATGAAATAAATCGTAATAATTTTAATAGATAAAGAAAAAGATTTATTTTTTAAAACTTAATTAATAGGAATATGTGATAGACTTTAAAGATACTTGATAATGAAGAAAATTTAAGTTTTAATTTTTAATTTTAAAAAAATATTTCAGTTTTATAAATAAAAAGAGAATTAGAGGTATTTTATTTTTATAATAGAATGGTGTATTCAATTTTACTTAATATTATTAGAAGTTTATACTAATCGCGTATATTTTGATAATAAATAGTTTTTACTGGTTTTTATCATTATAAAACAATGGTAATTGTTTCTTATTATTTAATGAGAATTAATATTACTTAGTATTTAAAATATTCTATTTTTTCAGGTTCTTTTCTTTGAATGATTAAAATAATTATTAGTATAAACAACAATTATTTTTCTGAATAGAAAATACGCTGAATTAACAGCTAAATTCTTAGTTTTAATATATTGAAAAATTAAAAATATTTTGGAGAATTAGAAATATGAATAAATTTTTAGTAACCTTAACATGTTTGCTAATTTCTTATAATATTTCTGCAACAAATTACACAGAAGGTACTGAATTTATCACAATACAAAAAACAGTACAAAATAAACTCCGAGTAGTAGAATTTTTTTCTTTTTACTGCTCACATTGTTATCAATTTGAATCTATTTATCATATATCGCAAACAATAGCAAAAAATTTACCTAAAAAAATTAAAATGGAACGTTATCACGTTGATTTTTTTGGAAAATTAGGGCCAGAATTAACAAAAGCTTGGACGGTAGCAATCGTATTAAAAATTGAAGATAAAATATCACCTTTGCTATTTGAAGGAATCCAAAAAACAGAATCAATAAATACACTTGCTGATATTAAAGCTGTATTTATTAAGGTCGGAATTAAAAGTGAAGAATATGATACTGCACTAAATAGTTTTATTGTTAAATCTTTAATTATAAAACAACAAAAAGCAGTTAAAGATTTTCAATTACATAGCGTACCGACTATTTTTGTTAATGATAAGTATATGCTGTGTAGTAATGGTATAAATGTTAAAGATTTTAATAATTATGCTGAAACTTATTCAGATATTGTAAATTTTTTAGTTAATAAGTAAAAGTTTTTATCTTTTTTAAAGATTATTATTACATAATTATTATACCATATTGATATGGTAATAAATCTTTATTTTCAATGAGTTATAGCTTTAATATATGTAAAAATTAACTGATGGAATAACATTTTAGATAATTATATCTATATTTTTTTTGAGTATCATTTTAGCGTTGTTTCTATATTTAATATGTAATAATGAAATATAGAATAATTAAAGATATTTATAAACAAACTTATCAAAAAATATTATATTTTATCATTATAAAGATTAGAATATAAAATATTAAAAAATAAATTTAAATTAAATTAGTTTTTCTTTCATCAGAAAGATATTCTATCATTATTAATTGTTTTGATGAGGATAAATTATGCTTAAAACTATAAAAAATCAATTTATTCTAGTTGACGGGTCTTCTTATCTTTACCGTGCATACCATGCTTTTCCATCGCTAACCAATAGAGCAGGAGAGAAAACAGGTGCCATGTATGGTGTTCTTAACATGCTCATTAGTTTAATTATGCGATATAATCCGAGTTATATTGTAATAGTATTTGATGCTAAAGAAAAAACTTTTCGAAATAAATTATTTAAGCACTATAAATCTCAACGATCACCAATGCCCAATGATTTATCTGAACAAATAGCACCACTCCATGAAATGATTTTAGCTATGGGATTTCCTTTATTAATTATTCCTGGAGTAGAGGCTGATGATGTAATAGGCACATTAGCTTTGCAGGCTAGTAAAAAAGGATTATCTGTATTAATTAGTACAGGAGATAAAGATATAGCCCAATTAGTGTCTTCTAATATTAAACTTATCAATACGATGACAAACACTCTTTTGGGGCCAGAAGATATTTTTAATAAATATGGCATATCGCCTAAGTTGATAATTGATTTTCTAGCATTAATGGGGGATTCTTCTGATAATATTCCTGGCATACCTGGCGTCGGAGAAAAAACAGCATTAGCTTTATTACAAAAAATTGGTGATCTAGTAACAATTTATCATAATCTATCAGCAATTGAACAATTAAGGTTTCGCGGATCAAAAACATTAGCAGAAAAGATGCTGAAATATAAAAAGATTGCTTTTTTATCCTATAAGTTAGCAACAATTAAAACTAATGTTAATTTAATTACAAATTATGATGAATTGATTATGCAGAAACCTGATATTAAAAAGTTAGATATGCTTTTTAGTCGTTACGAATTTAAACGCTTGTTAGTTAATTTAAAAAATGATACTTGGTTAATGAAAAAAACAAAAAAAATACCAACTACTATTTTTGTTAAAAATAATGATATTATTTTAAATAAACAACATGTTGGATTACTTTCAAAAGAATATTATAAAACAATATTTACTAAAACTGATTTGGTAAAATTGATTAAAGAATTACAATCAGCAAAATGTTTTGCTTTTGATATCGAAACAGATAGCTTTGATATACTATCTGCACATCTAATTGGGCTCTCTTTTGCTATCGAGAAAGGTAAAGCTGTCTATCTTCCATTAGGGCATGATTATCTTGATGCACCACAACAATTACCATTAGATGAGGTATTAGCAGTAATAAAACCTATTTTAATTGATGAAAATATTCAAAAAGTTGGTCAAAATTTAAAATTTGATTATAGTATTATGGCAAAATATAATATTGATATAAAAAGTATGGCATTTGATACAATGTTAGAATCTTATGTATTAAAGAGTGTCGCTGGATTTATTCATCATGACATGAATAGTTTGGCAAAAAGGCATCTTAGTCATAAAACTATAATATTTAAAGATATAGCTGGCAAGGGGAAAAATAAATTAACATTTAATAAAATCACGGTTGAAGAAGCTTCAATTTATGCAGCTAAAGATGCAGATGTTACATTATTATTACATAAAACACTTTGGTCTAAACTTGAACTAGAACCTAAATTAAAAAAAATTTTTCAACAGATAGAGATGCCATTAGTACCAGTATTGGCTCGTATAGAACGAGTTGGAGTGCTTATTGATGCAAATAAACTTATTAAGCAATCTCAAGAGATAACAATCCAATTAATAGAAATTGAAAAAAAAGCTTATAGTATTGCCAATCAAAAGTTTAATTTGGCATCACCCAAGCAATTACAGGCTATTTTATTTGAAAAATTTCAATTACCAGTGATAAAAAAAACTCCTAATGGAATACCTTCCACTAATGAGAAAACTCTAAAAGAACTAGCATTAATCCATGATTTACCAAAAATTATTTTGAAACATCGTAATTTGTTAAAATTGAAATCAACTTATACTGATAAGTTACCAATGATGATTCATCCAAAAACAAAACGGATACATACTTCATATCAGCAAGCAGTAACAGTGACTGGTAGACTATCTTCTCGTAATCCTAACTTACAAAACATTCCGATTAGGACCGAGGAAGGACGAAAAATCCGACAAGCTTTTATTGCCCGCAAAGGTTATAAAATTATAGCAGCAGATTATTCACAAATTGAATTACGTATTATGGCTCATTTTTCAAAAGATAAAAGGTTGATTAATGCTTTTCTAGAAGAACAAGATATTCATAGGATAATGGCTGCAGAAGTTTTTTGTGTACTATTGAGCAAGGTTACTAATGAACAACGCCGTACTGCAAAAGCGATTAACTTTGGTATAATTTATGGCATGAGCACCTTTGGATTATCTTCTCAATTGGGTATTAGTTCTAAAGAAGCAAAGTTCTATATAGATCGTTATTTTGGGCGTTATCCTGGTGTTTTAAATTATATGAAACATACGCGTAAGCAAGCTGCAGAACAAGGATATGTTGAAACGTTAGAAGGACGTCGACTTTATTTACCTAACATTAATTCCCCTAATATAATGAGACGTAAAGCTTCAGAACGTGAAGCAATTAATGCTCCAATACAAGGAACAGCAGCGGATATTATAAAAAAAACTATGATTTCATTGGATAAATGGATTGAAACGGTTAAACCTGATCTTTATATGTTAATGCAAATACATGACGAATTAGTATTTGAAGTAAAAGAATCTGCGATTGATATATCACAACAAAAAATTCAAAATATAATGGAACAAAGTATACAACTAATCGTTCCATTAAAAGTTTATATTGGTATTGGTGATAATTGGGATGAAGCACATTAAATAAAAATTTAATTAAAAAAAATAAATTTTTTAATAAAATTAGATAGTTAGCTTATAATAACTTTTATTATTAAAATCAATAAAATAATAAAATAATTTATTTTGTAAAATAAAACAAAGTAATTAATATAGTTCAAATATATAAATAAGATCTCTTTTTTTAAAAATTTATTAGTTTATATAATTAAATTAATTATCTAAATAGCTAGATTGTTTTAAATTTTTATTTAATTAAATAATTAACTAAATTTTTTATATTCGCACTCAAGAATATAAAAATAATAAATAAAATATTATATCTATCTTTTATTAAAACTAACTATTTTCATAATGGTAATTATTGATCCAATCATCTAATTTTAGTTGTAATTTATCAATACCTATTTTTTTAAATGAAGAAAAAACTTCAATTTGTATATTACAAAACAATGTTTTTAATTTATTATTTACCAATATAACTTGAGATTTTTGTTTATTAGGTATTAATTTATCTGCTTTTGTTAATAAAACAAGTATTGGAATATTAATCAATATAGACCATTCAATTATTTGTATATCTATATTTTTTAATGGATGACGAATATCCATTAATAAAACCAATCCCTTTAAGCATTTTCTTTTTTTTAAATATCCATTTAATCTCTGTTGCCATTGGCATTTAATTGATTTAAGAGTTTCCGCATAACCGTATCCAGGAAAATCAACTAGTCTAATATCTTTTGTTACTTCAAATAAATTAATTAATTGTGTTCTGCCAGGTGTTTTACTGGTATATGCTAATTTTTTTTGTTCTGTAAGTGAATTTAATACACTAGATTTACCTGTATTAGAACGACCAAAGAAGGCGATTTCTATACCATAATCATTTGGTAGACAATGCATATTAAGTGCACTTGTGATAAATTTTGTTTTTTTGTAATTATAATTTTTCTTTTTCATTGTTATTTTTTCTTGATTTTAATATAAATTAGAGAAATTATATTTTCTTACAGAAATAATTAAGAAATTGATAAAACATAATAATATGTATAATACAGATTATATTATATTTTAGTAGGTTTTATTAAAAAATTTTATATATAAATAGAAAATAAAAAAAATAATCTTTATATTTAATTATTTAAATTTAATTAATCACATATTATATATGATTAATTAATGAGCAGTAAGATATATTATTATTTTTAATAATTAACATTAATATATCTTACGAAAGAAGTAATTATTTTATAAGTTTATTATTTTTTTAATAACTTATTAACTTACTAAAATATATTATTGATTTTATAAAAAGTATATAATTATTTTTTATAATTATTGTTTTTATTTATTTATTAAAAATCATTTTGATTAATCTTTTTAAGTTATTTTATTTAATTATATAATTTATATATTTTACTTTAATAATAAAGATTATTATTAGGAAATCATTGATATAAATTTATTTGGATAAATAATTATGATTTTTTTATAGTTAATAACTATATTTTATTTACTTGTGTAACCCTTATCATTTTTTGTGAGTCAAGTAATGATGTTATAGCTAAGTGAAATAATGAAATAACCATTTCACTGATAAAGAAACATTAGCATCAAAACATTTAGTAATTTCAGCAAGTTCATGTACGCAAAATAAAGCAGGTATTTCATTGAAATGCAATTTTATATTTTCTTGAAAGATCAAAATTTTAGGTGTTTGTTTAAATAATCATGCGATTAGTCAGATTTTAGTTCTTCTATTATTAAAGCGAGAAAAGCGATCTATGGTAAGATATCAGTAATTTATTATAACCAAAATGTATTTATAAAAAATTAAATTATTTATTACAGGTTATTCGCGTTATCATTCTTTAGTTATCAACTCTAGAACATTATTATCTTCTACTCTTAGAATTATTGCTTGGACATTATATAATGGAAATATTAGTTAAATTATATATAATTTATATAAAAATATTTAAATAAATAAATGTGCTATAAACATATTTTAGGTAAAGTTAATAAAATTATTACAAAATATGAATACTTATTGATAAATATAATAAAATATTTTTTAAAGTTTTTTAGTAAAAAAAATATAACAAAATATACCATCTTTTAAAATGATTTAAGAAAATGATTTAATCAACATTCATTAAATTTTAATTAATTTAATCTTTTTTCTTTTTTAAAAAAGATAATTTTAATAATTGATAATTTTAATATTCATTATTTTTTAAATAAAAAATAAATTATTTTTTATTTTTTTAGAATAGATAAAAATATAAATAATAATGTGTATATTTAATAATTAAATAGTACTAAAATTATTTTTTATTAAATAAATTTAATAAAAGTTTTTTATATGAATAACAAAAATATAAAAAATAAGATCTAATCTTATATATGCTAATATTTTTGTTACATATTTTATCGTTATAATTGATAATTAATTATTATTTATAATTAAAAGTAGATTCTTCTTCATAAGAATAGGTAGCCATATAAGATTAATATAATATATAAAAAAACACAGTATTTAATTTTTAATATATTAATATATGCAATATACGACAATGATTTTAAAGTAAAAAATTATATTTTAATTTTCTAGAATCTTTAAGATTCACTCAACAGAGTTTCATGTGAAAATACTGTTATTTGATATTTTTTTTGAAAAAATTATTTTTTATTTACATTCAATTTAATACATAATCGCATTAGATTATTTTATTAATTTTAATAATAATTAAATAATTCGTTTAATGATGGCGACTTAAAAAGTTAAATGATTTGATTTTTTAGAAATTTTTTAAGCGTTTAAGCATTTGCACTAATAACTGTATTAAGTATTTATATTTATTTTTATTAATTACCTACTAAAAGTTTTATAATAGGTTTTAATAATTTTTACAGATACTCTTAGTGATAACTTAATTATTTTTATTTTTTTTAAAATAATCTAAGTTTGTCAATAAAATCTATTGATTTAGATTAAAAAAGATAATCATTTTTATTTTAAATCAAAACAGAAAAAAGAATTTTTTATAATAAATAAAGTTTTTCTTCTATCTTTTCGATAAATAAGAATATATTTTATAAATATTAAAAATATATCAATATGATAAAACTATTTAAAAATTAAATTTATGTACAATTTTCTAAAAATCATTTATACAATCTTCTAAATATTATTTATATTCCGAATATAAAAATAAAATTTTTATAAAGTTAGCTGATCTTATTTTTTATAAAAAATACTAATTTGTTTAGTTTAGAACAGTTAATATGTTAATCATTAAAATATATTAATCTAGATTTTTTATTGATTTTATTTATGTTATAAATATGTTTTTATTTTATAATAAAAAGAATAATTCTATTTTTAATGTTTAAGTTTAATGTTATTCTATAAATAAGATTTATATTTAATAACTAATATAGTTAACGTTAATTTTTATTTAAAAAGAATGTCATTGAATAAATATTAAATTTTAAGTTTAAATAATTAAAAAAAAATAAAAAAAATAAATATAAATAAAATACATAATTTAATTTTTTTATTAAAAAATAATATATAATTAATAAAATATTTTTTATTAATTATATAGAAAGATTAAATTTAATTACTATAAAATTTATATGAATAAGAAATCATTTAAGAAAAATGATTAAATATATTAATTATATAATATGCATTAAAATTTTATATTAAAACAATAAATAACTTAATATTATTATAGTCTTATTAAAGAAACTTGTTATCTTATAAAAAATATTTTTTGATTCCAATTAAGATTAATGATATACATATATATAAATTAATAAGTTTATATGTTTAGTAAAATTTATATTTTATATTGTTTTATTATAAAATTTTTTATAAAAACATATATATCTTTATTATTTTTTATGTAATGCTTTCAATAGAAAAATTTTAAGTTAAAGATTATAGAGAATAATTTAAGAACTTAAGTGATTAAATAATATTTATTTTTTGTTATTTTATTTCATTTTCTTAATTAAATTTTATTTTAAGAAACCAATTTTTCATTTGATTTGTTAAATTTAAAATAATTAATATAACGACCTATTTTTTTTAGTTTTAATAAAAACTTATCATTTATTTTATTTAAAAATAATGAAAATTATTACATTGAATAATTTTTATATTATTTATTTATATAAACTGCAGTAAATATCATTTGATATATTAATTGTAATAATATAAAAAAAATTTTTATATAAAATAAATATATTATATTATAAAACTTAAATTAAATAAGTATTATTTATAATTATATTTTTCATATTTTAAAGTTTTTTATCGAATATTTTTTATTATTACAATAATTAGTTTTTATTATAGAATGATTATAAATCATGTTGTTTATGTGTAAAAGATCAATAAATTAGATATATGTTATTAAAAATATATTTTATATTATTTAATATTTAACTAAAAAATAAAAATACTATTCATTATTTTTTATAGTTTTATACTTAATACTAACAAACAATCAATTAAACTCTCATGAAATTTTCTAAAAGAAAAAAATAAATAATCAGTATTAATATAAAAATATTCATATTTTAAAAAAATTATTATATTTTAACTATCACTATATTGATCACAATAATATCTACTATGTTCTTAAAAATATTATTTATGTTATTATTTTATTTTTTTTTTTGATCAGCACAAATTAAAAGGTAATCTAAATTTTAAGTAAAAAAAAACAAATTATGTATTATGAATTTATTACGCTAGATTCATCTAAAATAAATGATATCCATCTTATTCTTATAAATTTATTTATAAGAATAAGATGGATAGAAACATATAAACAGTAACTAAGATACTTTAATATAAGTAGATTTTCTACTTATATTAAAGTAATAAAACAACATGTCACCATTAAGTAACTAATTAATAACGATAATTAATATTTAATCGTAAATTATTTTTTCTTTTAAAAAATATGTAACAGACATTTATAACTTAATTAAAATAATAAAAAATATTTTTAAGTTATAAAAATAACTAGTAAAAATTTATATTTTTATTAAAAGTATTAAATTATTAATAAATAATTTTAGATTTATTTATAGTAGTTAATTTATAATTTATTTATAATATTAAAAAATAAAATAGCAACAATAAATAAGGGTTTTAACTTAATTTTTTGATTAAAAATTTATTCATAATTATAAATATTAATAATTAATTTTAATTATAATCTAACATATATTATTGTTTTTTAACATGAAAAGATTAATGATAATTAATCAAAGGATCTAAAATGAATTATGCTCTATTTTTTGCATTATTTACTTTTTTATTTATTATGTCTATTACACCTGGCCCAAATAATTTATTATTTACATCATCAGGTGCTAAATACGGTTTATGGCGTTCAATACCTTTGGTATTCGGTGTAATATTGGGTGTACAGAGTGTTTTATTTATTTCCGCTGGTAGCTATACTTTTTTTTTATTACTCTCTCCAATATTACAAATTATAATGAAAACTATTGGGAGTTTTTATTTATTATGGTTAGCGTGGGAACTCGCTACATCTTACCAATTAAAATATAATAAAAAATCTCAAGTTATTAACTCAATTAAATGGTATCAAGGGAGTTTATTACAATTTTTAAATCCAAAAACATGGATGATGGGATTAGGAGCAGTTAGCAGTTATTATGGTATTACTGATAATTATATCAATTCGATATTAATTATAAGTTTTGTTATGTTCGTTGTTAATCTAATTGGCGGATTTCTTTGGGTTTGTTTTGGCTCGTTAATTAGCATTATGCTTCGTGGGTATAACGCTTGGCTTATTTTTAATATTACAATGAGCATTTTCACACTTGCGTGCATTCCTTTTATTTGGTTTTATTAATTTATTCGATATTTTTGAATAAATTAATAAAACCAAATAAAAGGAAAATAAATATATTAAAAATATATACAAATATATTACTTAATATATGCATAATAAAAACTATTAGTAACTTTAATTAATTAAATTAATTAATTAAAGTTACTAAAATAAAACAAACAAATATCTTAACAAAAATAAATAATAATTTAAATTATAAATAAGTATTATAAAATATCAATATAGTAAAAATTACAACATAATAAATTAAAGATATCAATACTAATGAGTATGAATTATAAATATTTTTATATATCTTTAATTTAATAATATTAATTTTAGTATTCATATAATTTATTTAATATTTGATTTGATGTTATGATTAAGTTATTGAGTAGTTATTTCAACTAAATAACTTATATCAGCATCACTAATAATTAATTTTCTATATTAAATATTTTGAATACTTAATGAAATTTTTACCACTAAATATAAATTATTTTATATTTTCTAAGAAATAAAATTTATTATTAAAAATAAAATATATCAAAATAAGATTTTATCTTATGAAATTAAATGTAAAAATAAATAAAATAGTTATATTTCTACTTTTATGATTCATAATTGTAACTAGGTATACTAAAATAATAAATGATTTTAATTTTAAATTACATTTATAGATATAATTAATTTTACATTAGTAAAATTTTTCAATCGAAATAAAATTAGAGATATAATTATAAAATATTAAAATAAATAACAAAAACAAAATAATATAATAGATATATTTTTTAATCAAAATATCAATAAAAATTACTTATATAATAAAAAATATTTTGGTAATAAAAACTAATAAATAAACAAACAAATAAATCATCATTATGAATAGTTAATTATATCAAAAAATCAATGATAAAAATAAAAAAATTACTAATATTTATATTCATAGACAATCTTTTAAATAAAATAAAATATAGATAAATCAATTTATTCATATTACTCTAGAAAGAGTATAAATTATTTCAAAATAATGAAAAGTATTCAGCACAATGTTATATATTATTTTCGTGTAAAATAACTAACAAATTAAAGAGATTAAAATACTAAACTTTTAAGTTTTTGTTTAAATATATCTAGTATTTATAAGAAATGTGGCGCTATGAAAAATTTTTTTATATTTCATGGTTTATTGATATCATTAAATAATTATGAAGATTCTATTTAAATACTAAATTGTTAATTATACAAATTTTAGCACAATAATTTAAATAAATTTATTTATTTAAATAAGAGATTAGAGATAAAATTTATAAAATTAATTAAAATAAAATAAAATAAAAAAAACAAACAATAAAAATATTTAATATTTAAATTTAAAAAATAAAATTATTTAATGAAAAAAGAATTTCTTTAAAGATGCAATAATTTTATTATTGTTATTTTTTTTATTCTCGATATATTTTTAAGGCATATTATTTTTTTAAAAAAAATAAATTATATTAAATATAAAATATTATTATAATCTCAGAAAGAAATGTATTTAATTTATCATCTTAAAGTGAAAATTTGATTATAAAATCAAATTTTTAAAACTAGAAGATTTTTATTTCTAGCATTATAGAAAGATAAGAAATAATATGAAATAAATAAAAATACTAAAGATCGAAGATTTAGTGGTAAACTTAATTAATCAAATAAAAACATAAGATATTATTAACTAATATATATTAGTTAATCATTAATTTAATAGCACCTGATACTTTATTATATTATATGATCGTTGTTAGTTAATTTATGCTTACAAAATATTTGGAAAAAGAATGTTGATAGTTACTAATATCAATATCTAATCAATATGAATATAATTTAGTATTAGTGGATATTTAAACATTATAAATAATAAGATTATATTTTTCTAAATAATTATATATTAGTTTATATACTAAAAATTTAATGTTAAAATTATGATAATTTAGGAAGTAACTTAAAAATTAATACTTAATCATACATTTATAACAAAAAATAAGGAGAATAGTTTTCCATAATTATTGTAATGATAAAAAAATTATAATAGTAAATAAAATTATTATAGATAGTAAGTAGTTATGAATTTTCTTTAAAATCAAGAAAATAATTTTAAAATTTAAAATTGATTAAATAAGTATATTTTTATTTGATTTATTTTTAATTAATAATGTAGTGGTAAAATTTCTTTATTAATTAGAAATAATACTTATTTCAGTGCATCAATAGTAATTACTTCGAAAGATATCTTATCTTCTAAATATTTTAGTTTTTCTTCATATTTTTAAAGTAAATCAACTTGAATTTTCTATAAAAAATAAATACCTGTAAGTATTTATTGATATTGAATTTATAACATAATGCTCATTGATAAAACTTTAAATAAGCTATATTTAAAGTTTTTTATTTTTAATTTTTAATTATAGTTAATTTTTATAATTTATTGTTTTTTAAAATTGATTAATTTAATTATTTTATTTTTTTTAAAAAAAAATAAAATAATTAAATCATTATATAAAATCATTATTTCAAATAATCCTACTATAAAATTATTCCAATAACAAACTTAATAAGATAGAAAAATAAAAAAATATTAAAAATATTTAAAAAATGTATTTATCAGAAGACAAGATAAATAGAAGAAGAATATAAAAAAAACGATAAATAATGATAAGTATTAAGTTTTAAATAGATTAAATTATAACAATAAAGAAAAAACAAATTAAATTTTAAAATTAAAAATTAACTTAATGAGAACGCTAATTAATAAAAAAATACTGTAATAGTAAATCATAAAAATAATTGTCAGTTAACAGTTTCATATTTGAAAACTTTTATAAATGTTATGAAAAATTAAGAGTTATTTTTAATTTTTATATAATATATCAAAATATTTTTATAAATTTTAATATTATTAAATATATTTTAAATTTATTAAGAAAATTTTATAATTTTTTGTTTAAATAATATAATTAATTTATTTTTTATTTATATATATCAATATTTTAATTTAATGTATAATGAATCATTTAATTTTAAGATTTTATAAATCTATCCTTGATAATTATACTTCAATTATGTTAATTTTAATAGACAATACTTTAGAATTATTATTTTTATAACTGAAAAACTAAAAACAATATTAATTAAAATATCTAATGATTAAGATATACTCTTAAAATCTTATCCTTAATATCAATTAAGATTTAATATATTTAAAAATTTATTTTATATATGAAAATGAGATTTTAATCGAATTAATTGTAATAATAATTCTTGTTACAAATAAATAGTTTGTTATTTTATTTTATTTTGTATTTAAATAAATTTAAATATACTATCTTTAAAGACAAAATATTTATGCTAAAAAAAGCTAGTAAATCACTTTACTCCTTTAATAATAATTTTAGAATACATCAAACAATATAAAAATACATAAAAGTGGTGAGAAAATGGGTATTTCTTCTTTAAAAAAGTCTTTAACTTACTGCCTGTTAGTAACAGGGCCTGCTTATGGAACTCAACAGGCTACTAATGCTTGGCGATTTGCAAATACTTTAATTGAGGAGGGATATATATTAAAAACAATTTTTTTTTATCAAGAAGGTGTTTATAACGGTAATCGATTAATTTCTCCTTCTAATAATGAATTTGATTTACTTACAGGATGGAAAAAATTAGCACAAAAAGTAGGATGTCAATTTAATATATGTGTTTCTGCTGCGTTACGTCGAGGTGTTATAGATGAAACTGAAGCTAAAAATTATAATTTTTCTTGTGCTAATTTAGATAAAGATTTTGAATTGAGTGGGTTAGGTGTTTTAGTTGAAGCCATGCTTACCTCTGATCGTACAATTCAATTTTGAGATAAATATGAAAAAAATAGCATTTATATTTATGAAAATACCTCATGGGACTTCAAGTGGTCGCGAAGGACTAGATGCATTATTAGCAACATCTACATTTACTGAAAATATTGGTGTTTTTTTTGTTTCTGATGGTGTTTGTCAATTATTGGTAAAACAAAATCCTAATATACTCTTAGTCCATGACTATATTGCAACATATAAATTATTACAATTATATGATATTAATGATTGCTATATTTGTCAGGAAGATTTAAAAATAAGAGGTTTTTCTTGTAATTGTTTTATCTTGCCATTAACAGTTATTTCTGCTGAAAAACTCAGACATAAATTATCAGGTTATGATGTAATTTTAACTTTTTAATAAAAAAGAGTAAAATGTTATATACTATTTCTACGTCCCCTTATTATAATGATTTTAATTCATTAATTAATTTATTAACAAAAAAAGATGAAGTTTTGTTATTACAAGATGGCGTTTTAATGGGACATAAAATATTGAATAATAAAGATAATAATTATTTAACACAATTAAAAAGCAAAAATATTCATATTTTTGCTTTACAAGATGATATAGAGGGTAGAGGTTTAACACCATATATCTCATCCTATGTCAATCAAATATCTTATGTTAATTTTGTACAATTAACTGTAAAACATCTACAATATTTTGCTTGGTAATAAATAATCATTTCTATATTTATTGACACCCGTCTCTGTCGATAATAAAATTTTATTTCCTTACATCTTATCATAATGATAAGCTAAGAATATATTTATATTATGAATTAAAAACTAGGAGTTTTTGATGACAACAATTAATCAATTAGTTCGAAATTCACGTATTTCAAAAATTGTGAAAAGTAATGTTCCAGCATTAGATGCTTGCCCGCAAAAACGTGGTGTATGTACTCGTGTATATACTACTACTCCTAAAAAACCTAATTCAGCATTACGTAAAGTGTGTCGTGTTCGTTTAACCAATGGTTATGAAGTGTCTTCTTATATTGGCGGTGAAGGTCACAATTTGCAGGAGCATTCAGTAATCTTAATTCGTGGAGGTCGGGTTAAAGACTTACCAGGTGTACGTTATCATACTGTCCGCGGTGCACTAGATTGCTCTGGTGTTAAAGATCGCAAACAAGGTCGTTCTAAATATGGCACTAAAAGGCCAAAGGCTTAATGATTACTTTGTTAAGTAAAAGGCCAAACATTTAATTTTTAGCATCAAAATAAACTCATAGAGGTTTTGGGTAACCTTGAATTTTAAAATGGAGTATATTTATGCCACGTCGTCGTATAATTAGTCAGCGTAAAATTCTGCCAGATCCAAAATTTGGATCAGAATTACTAGCTAAATTTATTAATATTTTGATGGTAAATGGTAAAAAATCTATTGCAGAAACAATTGTATATAGTGCACTTGAAGCTATTGCTAAACGTATTGAAAAAGATCATTTAGAAGCATTTGAAATAGCTTTAGAGAATGTTCGTCCAACAGTGGAAGTAAAATCACGTCGTGTTGGCGGCTCAACATATCAGGTTCCAGTTGAAGTTCGTCCTGTTCGCCGTAATGCATTAGCAATGCGCTGGATTGTTGAAGCTGCTCGTAAACGCAATGATAAATCAATGGTTTTTCGCTTAGCAAATGAATTATTTGATGCAGCTGAAAATAAAGGTGCTGCTGTTAAAAAACGTGAAGATGTTCATCGTATGGCAGAAGCTAACAAGGCATTTGCACACTATCGTTGGTAGTTTTCGCTAATTATGTTTCTGTAAAGATATGTCATATTAGTCCTATACGAACTAAATAATTATGAGAGAGGAAAAAATGGCTCGTAAAACTCTCATTACACATTATCGCAATATTGGTATTAGTGCTCATATTGATGCCGGTAAGACCACTACAACTGAACGCATCTTGTTTTATACTGGCGTTAGTCATAAAATTGGTGAAGTTCATGATGGCGCAGCAACTATGGATTGGATGGAGCAAGAACAAGAGCGTGGTATTACTATTACTTCAGCCGCAACTACTGCTTTCTGGTCTGGTATGGGCAAACAGTTTAACGAACATCGTATTAATATTATTGATACACCAGGACATGTTGATTTCACTATTGAAGTAGAACGCTCTATGCGTGTTCTTGATGGTGCAGTAATGGTTTATTGTGCAGTTGGTGGCGTTCAACCACAATCTGAAACTGTTTGGCGCCAAGCAAATAAGTATCGAGTACCGCGGATAGCATTTATTAATAAAATGGATCGCATGGGTGCTAATTTTTTACGTGTTGTTGAACAGATTAAAACACGTTTAGTAGCAATACCAGTTCTACTTCAGTTACCTATTGGCGCTGAAGGAACATTTACTGGTGTCATTGATTTAGTTAAAATGAAAGCTATCAAATGGAATGATAGTGATCAAGGTGTAACTTTCGTTTATGAAAAAATTCCAGTAAATATGCAAGCTCAAGCTGAAAAATGGTATGATAAATTAATTGAAGCAGCAGCAGAGGTATCGGATGAGTTGATGGAAAAATATTTCAGTGGTAAAATCTTATCTGAAAAAGAGATCAAACAAGCATTACGCAAACGCGCATTGAATAATGAAATTATTTTAGTTACTTGTGGCTCAGCTTTTAAAAATAAAGGCGTGCAAGCAATGCTAGATGCAGTTATTGAATATTTACCCGCACCCACTGATATACCATCAATTAAAAGCGTTTTAATTGATGGTAAAAAAACTCAATTAGAACGTAATGCAACTGATACTGAGCCTTTTTCAGCATTAGCATTCAAAATTGCAACTGATCCATTTGTTGGGAATTTAACTTTTTTTAGAGTTTATTCTGGTGTAGTTAACTCAGGGGATACAATTCTTAATCCTGTTAAAAATAAAAAAGAACGTTTTGGTCGTATCGTTCAAATGCATGCTAATAAACGTGAAGAAATAAAAGAAGTTAGAGCTGGTGATATTGCTGCAGCTATTGGTCTTAAAGATGTGACTACCGGTGACACCTTGTGTGCTATTGACCTGCCAATTATTTTAGAACGTATGGAATTCCCACAACCAGTTATCTCAATTGCTATTGAACCAAAAACTAAAGCTGAACAAGAAAAAATGGGTATCGCTTTAAGTCGTTTGGCCCAAGAAGATCCATCTTTTCGAGTATCAATTGATGAAGAATCTGGTCAGACAATTATTGCGGGAATGGGCGAGCTCCATTTGGAAGTATTGCTTGACCGTATGCGTCGTGAATTTAAAATTGAAGCAAACATTGGTAAACCGCAAGTAGCATATCGTGAAACTATTCGTAAGTCTGTTGAGCAAGAAGGTAAGTTTATTCGTCAGTCTGGTGGACGAGGTCAATTCGGTCATGTATGGATACGCGTTGAACCCTTGGAAGCAGGACATAAAATTGGTTATGAATTCCATAATGAAATCGTTGGTGGTGTTATACCTAAAGAATATATACCTGCAGTAGATAAAGGTGTTCAAGAACAACTTAAAAATGGTGTTTTAGCTGGTTATCCAATTGTTGATGTTAAAGTTGTATTATATGATGGTTCTTATCATGAGGTTGACTCTTCAGAAATGGCGTTTAAAATTGCAGGTTTTATGGCTTTTAAAGAAGGTTTTATGAAAGCAAATCCAATTTTACTTGAGCCAATAATGAAGGTTGAAGTTGAGACTCCTGAAGACTATATGGGTGATGTAATTGGTGACTTGAATCGTCGTCGAGGTGCAATTGAAAGTATGGAAGACAAAGAAACTTGTAAAACAGTTCGCGCTCAAGTTCCATTATCAGAAATGTTTGGTTATGCAACAGATTTGCGTTCACAAACTCAAGGTCGTGCTTCTTACTCAATGGAATTTTTAAAATATAATGAAGCACCAACTAATATTGCCAAAGCAATTATTGAAGCTCGTAAAGTTAAATAATTAGCTTTTTTAATTCAAGTATTTATAATCTCTAGTTCTCTTATTTTTTAAGAGAACTCTATAAGGAATAGATTCGTGTCTAAAGAAAAATTTGAACGTAAAAAACCACATATTAATGTTGGTACAATCGGTCACGTTGACCATGGTAAAACAACTTTAACTGCAGCAATCACAACTGTATTAGCAAAAAATTATGGTGGTAGTGCCCGTGCATTTGATCAAATTGATAACGCGCCAGAAGAAAAAGCACGTGGGATTACTATTTCTACTTCTCATGTAGAATATGATACACCTAAACGCCATTACGCACATGTTGATTGCCCTGGCCATGCGGATTATATAAAAAACATGATTACAGGTGCAGCACAAATGGATGGTGCAATTTTGGTTGTAGCAGCAACAGATGGTCCAATGCCACAAACTCGTGAACATATTTTATTAGGACGTCAAGTAGGTGTTCCTTATATTATTGTTTTCCTAAATAAGTGTGATATGGTTGATGATGAAGAATTATTAGAATTAGTAGAAATGGAAGTGCGTGAACTGCTTTCTCAATATGATTTTCCAGGAGATAATACACCTGTAATTATTGGTTCTGCGTTAAAAGCGTTAGAAGGTGATCCAAAATGGGAAAATAAAATTCTTGAGTTAGCAAAAGTATTAGATGATTATATCCCGGAGCCAAAAAGAGCGGTAGATAAACCTTTCTTATTACCAATAGAGGATGTTTTTTCTATTTCAGGACGTGGAACAGTAGTAACGGGCCGCGTAGAACGTGGTATTGTCAAAATCGGTCAAGAAATTGAAATTGTCGGAATTAAAGAGACAATAAAAACAACTTGTACTGGTGTTGAAATGTTTCGTAAATTATTAGACGAAGGTCGTGCTGGAGAAAATGTAGGGGTTTTATTGAGAGGTACTAAACGCGAAGATGTTGAACGCGGTCAAGTATTAGCAAAACCAGGTACAATTAATCCTCATACTCAATTTGAATCAGAAGTTTATATTTTAAGTAAAGATGAAGGAGGGCGCCATACACCATTTTTTAAAGGTTATCGTCCACAATTTTATTTTAGAACTACAGATGTAACTGGTACAATTGAGCTGCCAGAATGCGTAGAGATGGTGATGCCAGGTGATAATATTAAAATGAAAGTAACATTGATAGCACCAATCGCCATGGATGAAGGGTTACGTTTTGCAATTCGTGAAGGTGGTCGCACAGTAGGTGCTGGTATTGTAGCTACAATTATCACTTGATATTTATATTTAGATAAACAAATATAATAATATTATTCACTACTACTTTATATTAGGGTTAATTAACCAAATAATTTTTTAATAAAAATCTTATTATTAAATTCTTTCAATAATAAGAAATAACAATAATATAAATAATTATTCAATTTTTTTTAAAAAATTGAATATCATGTAACTTATAATTTAAGTAACAAATATATATATGAATAGTTAATAGTTTAACTTGATTAAATTTCAATTATTTTCAAATAATTGAAATTTAAATATATCATAGTATTAATAATGTTAATAGGTTTATTTATGAGTATAAATAACGATGCTCAAGAAAACAATAGATGTAGTTTTGATCTAGCAAAGTGGTTATTATCCGCGATTCTTTTAATTATTGCTATTGTTGGTAATTATTATTTTCGACAACATAGCTTTGTATTACGTGTTATAATAGTTGTTGCTATTGTTATGCTTGCTGGTGGAATCGCATTATTGACAGAAAGAGGAAAAAAAACTTTAGCATTTGCTCATGAAGCTCGCATTGAAATGCGTAAAGTTATTTGGCCAACGCGTCATGAAATATTACAGACAACATTAATTGTTGCAATAGTCACTGTCATTATGGCACTAATCCTTTGGGGATTAGATAGTATATTGGTCCGTTTAGTTTCATTGATTACAGGATTGAGGTTTTAAGATGTCAGAATCTCCTAAGAAACGTTGGTATGTTATTCAAGCATTTTCTGGTTTTGAGGCTAGAGTTGCTAAATCATTGCGTGAATATATTAAACTGCATGCTATGGAAGATAAGTTTGGTGAAGTTATGGTGCCTACCGAAGAAGTCATAGAAATTCGAAGTGGTCAACGTCGCAAAAGTGAACGAAAATTCTTTTCAGGTTATGTTTTAGTTCAAATGACCATGAATGATGATAGTTGGCATTTAGTCCGTAGTGTGCCGCGTGTTATGGGTTTTATTGGCGGTACAGCAGATAAACCAGCTCCTATTAGCGATAAAGAAGTTGATGCGATTATGAATCGCTTACAACAAGTAGGAGATAAACCTCGTCCAAAAACACTATTTGAACCAGGGGAAATGGTTCGTGTTAATAATGGTCCATTTGCGGATTTTAGTGGTGTTGTTGAAGAAGTTGATTATGAAAAAAGTCGACTTAAAGTATCAGTTTCTATTTTTAGTCGAGCAACACCTGTAGAATTAGATTTTAGCCAAGTGGAAAAAATATAGTAGAATACTTAAAAATTTCTTTTATAAAGTATTAGAAATTTTGTTATAATTTTATTTTTTATAATATAAAATTTATACAAACTATATATAGGAGAATCTTTATATGATTGAAAATAAAATTTCACCAGATTGTATTAAAGGAAATATATATGGCTAAAAAAATACAAGCTTATGTTAAACTGCAAATTGCAGCAGGCATGGCTAACCCAAGCCCTCCTGTTGGTCCAGCTTTAGGTCAACGAGGTGTAAATATCATGGAATTTTGCAAAGCATTTAACGCTAAAACAGATAACATAGAAAAAGGTTTACCAATTCCAGTTATAATTACTGTTTATTCAGACCGTTCATTTACATTTATAACCAAGACCCCTCCTGCTGCTATATTATTGAAAAAAGCAGCAGGAGTTAAATTAGGTTCAGGAAAACCAAATAAAGAGAAAATTGGAAAAATAACTAGCGTACAAATTTATGAGATTGCAAAAATTAAATCTGCAGATATGACAGGGGCTAACACTGAAGCAATGATGCGTTCAATTAAAGGTACAGCTCATTCTATTGGATTGGTACTGGAAGATTAATTAATGGCTAAACTAACCAAACACATGCGTAATATTCGTAAAAAAATTGATGTAACCAAGCAATATGATATCATTGAAGCAATTTCACTTTTAAAAGAATTAGCAACTGCTAAATTTACAGAGAGTATTGATGTTGCAGTTAATCTTGGTATTGATGCACGTAAATCTGATCAAAATATTCGCGGTGCAACTATTTTACCGTATGGTATAGGTCGTTCTGTTCGTGTTGCTGTATTTGCTCAAGGAGTAAATGCTGAAAAAGCAATAGAAGCCGGAGCTGAATTAGTTGGAATGCAAGATTTAGTTGATAAAATTAAATTTGGTGAAATGAATTTTGATGTTGTTATTGCTTCGCCAGACACAATGTGTATTGTTGGCCAATTAGGTCAAATTTTAGGACCTCGTGGTTTAATGCCAAATCCGAAAGTTGGTACAGTAACATCCAATATTACTGAAGCAGTTAAAAATGCTAAAACAGGTCAAATTCGTTATCGTAATGATAAAAATGGTATTATTCACGCTGTTATTGGTAATATAAATTTTAATAATAGTGAATTAAAAGAAAACCTTGAAGTATTATTAGTTGCGTTAAAAAAAGCAAAACCATCTTCTTCTAAAGGAGTTTATTTCAAAAAAATTAGTTTATCTACAACTATGGGTGCAGGAATTACTATTGATCAATCTGGATTATTTTCATTGATATAATTATTTTGAATATAATTTTCGCTTTACATTTGTATTAAATTTATATAGTATTTGATACATTTTGTTTATAATATCTATTTAAAATAAAATAAAAAATAATAAACAATAAATTTAGATTGCGCTTAACCCATTAAATATAGTTATAGTTTAAAATTAAAGATTCAAATAATTACTTAATATCTTGCGTGACAATAAGATAATCACTTATATTATTTTAAATATTTTGATTATATTTAAGATTTCAATAAATATATAAAATCTTTTTTTTAGTAAGCATGTGTAAGTCTTAAGTAATTCGATTAATCCAAGAGCGAGGAGTTAATGGCACTAAATCTTCAAAAAAAACAAGTGATTATTGCTGAAATAAAAGAAATAATCGAAAGTGCTTTGTCTTTGGTTATCGCAGATTTTCATGGTGTAAGTGTAGAAAAAATGACTAAACTGCGTAAAGAAGGGCGTGAGGCTGGGGTTTATCTTCGTATTGTTCGCAATACATTGCTGCGACGTATTGTTAAGGATTCAGTTTACGAGTGCCTTAAAGAAATGTTTATTGGTCCAACTTTAATTGCTTTTTCTAAAGAACACCCTGGTGCAGCTGCGAGATTATTTAAAGAATTTGCTAAAGAAAATCAAACATTTAAAATTAAAGCAGCGATCTTTGAAGGCGCGCTTATCCCAGCAAATGAAATTGATCGCTTGGCAACTCTTCCAACTTATAAAGAAGCAATTATGCGTCTAATATCAACCATAAAAGAAGCCTCTGCAGGTAAATTAATTCGTATTATAGCGATACTACGTGATCAGAAAGAAGCTAATTAAATAAATTTTCATCGTCGTTTAATGTATAAATATTTTGAAACTTAGGAACCATTGTCATGTCTATAACAAAAGAACAAATTCTTGATGCAGTTGGAAAAATGTCTGTAATAGAGATTGTTGAATTGATCACTATGATGGAAAATAAGTTTAATGTTTCTTCTTCGTCAATAGCAACTATTTCTACACCAAATATAGCTGAAATAGTTGAAGAAAAAACTGAATTTGATGTTATCTTATCCTCTATCGGTACCAATAAAGTTGCAGTTATTAAAGTTGTTCGTACGATAACTGGTTTAGGATTAAAAGAAGCTAAAGATATGGTAGAATCAGCACCAGTAAAAATTAAAGAAGGAGTAAGTAAAGAAGAATCTGAAGCATTGAAAAAAATACTAGAAGAAGCAGGAGCTTCTGTTGAACTTAAATAACTTTGTTTTAAATCGATACACCTTTATTTTATAATGTTATCGGCGGATAATTTTAGTTACAAGCCTTTTGCGCTATAAAATTGCATTGGGTTATCAGTAATATTTCACACTGCTTAATTACTGATTTATCCTTTTTAATACTTTTTATTAACGATTTAATATGCTGTATTTATAACCCCTGATAATTAAAATTTTATAATTATATAATACAATGAAATGATTTAAGAGTAATGGAAATAAGTATCATAAAAAATAATTTGTTTCCGTTCCAAAAAAAATAGTGTTGTAAATGCTGTTTTTTTAGGACAGAGGACAAGAGTCGATCATTGATCAGCAATCTAATTTGAGGAATCTCATGGTTTACTCCTATACCGAAAAAAAACGTATTCGAAAAGATTTTGGCAAACGCCCGCAAGTTTTGGATGTTCCTTATCTTTTATCTATCCAACTTAACTCGTTTGCTAAATTTATCGAACAAGATTTAGAGGGGCAGAATGGACTGGAAGCAGCATTTCGCTCTGTATTCCCCATTCAAAGTTATAGTGGTAATGCTGAATTGCAATATGTTAGCTATCGTTTTGGTGAATCTGTCTTTGATGTTAAAGAATGCCAAATTCGTGGTGTCACTTATTCTGCCCCTTTACGGGTTAAACTACGCCTTGTTATTTATGAGCGTGAAGCATTAGAAAGTACAGTAAAAAATATAAAAGAGCAAGAAGTTTATATGGGTGAAATTCCACTCATGACAAATAATGGTACTTTTATTATCAATGGCACAGAGCGTGTTATTGTTTCTCAATTACATCGTAGTCCTGGTGTATTTTTTGATAGTGATAAAGGTAAAACTCATTCTTCAGGTAAGGTATTATATAATGCGAGAATTATCCCTTATCGTGGTTCATGGTTAGATTTTGAGTTTGATCCAAAAGATAATCTTTTTGTTCGCATTGATCGCCGACGTAAATTACCTGCAACTATTATTCTACGTGCGATGAATTATGGTACTGAAGAAATCCTTAATATTTTTTTTAAAAAGACGATTTTTCAATTTTATGACAATAAATTATTAATGATATTAATACCAGAGCGTTTGCGTGGCGAAACAGCTTCTTTTAATATTGAAGTAAATGGTAAAGTTTATGTTGAAAAAGGTCGACGTATTACTGCTCGCCATATTCGTGAATTAAAAAAAGATAATATTACAACTATTGAGGTTCCTATTGAATATGTTATAGGTAAAGTAGTTGCTAGAGATTATATTAATGAAAATACTGGTGAATTAATCTGTAGAGCTAATACAGAGCTTTCTTTAGATATTTTATCGCGTTTAAATCAAAGTGGTTACAAAATTATTGAGAGCTTATTTACTAATGACTTAGATCATGGAGCATACATTTCAGAAACATTGCGTATTGATCAAACAAATGACCGTTTAAGTGCATTAGTTGAAATTTACCGTATGATGCGACCAGGAGAGCCACCTACTCGTGAGGCGGCAGAAAATTTATTTGAGAACTTATTTTTTTCTGAAGAGCGTTATGATCTTTCTATTGTAGGACTTATGAAATTTAATCGCTCATTAGATCGTGATACGAATGAAGGCTCAACTATTTTAAGTAAAAAAGATATTATTGATGTGATGAAAAAGCTCATTGATATTCGTAATGGTAAAGGTGAGATTGATGATATTGATCATTTGGGTAATCGTCGTATTCGTTCGGTTGGTGAAATGGCCGAAAATCAGTTTCGAGTTGGTTTAGTACGAGTAGAGCGCGCAGTTAAGGAGCGCTTGTCATTAGGTGATTTAGATGGATTAATGCCTCAAGATATGATTAATGCAAAACCGATTTCTGCTGCAGTGAAAGAGTTTTTTGGTTCAAGTCAATTGTCGCAGTTTATGGATCAAAATAATCCACTCTCCGAAATTACACATAAACGTCGTATCTCAGCATTAGGCCCAGGTGGTTTAACACGCGAACGCGCTGGCTTTGAAGTTCGTGATGTACATCCAACGCACTATGGGCGTGTATGCCCAATTGAAACTCCTGAAGGACCGAATATAGGTTTAATTAATTCATTATCCGTATATGCACAAACCAACAAATATGGTTTTTTAGAAACACCTTATCGTTTAGTACGAAATGGTATCGTAACTGATGAAATTCATTATTTATCAGCAATTGAAGAGGGTAGTTACATTATTGCACAAGCAAATACTGTTCTAGATGATGATGGTAGTTTCGTTGAGGAATTAATTACTTGTCGAAATAAAGGTGAATCTAGTCTATTTACTCAAGATCAAATAGAATACATGGACGTTTCAACTCAACAAATTGTTTCTGTTGGTGCTTCATTAATTCCATTTCTTGAGCATGATGATGCAAATCGTGCATTGATGGGTGCTAACATGCAACGTCAAGCAGTACCGACGTTACGATCAGATAAGCCATTAGTTGGAACTGGTATGGAACGCACCGTTGCTGTTGACTCTGGAGTAACAGCAGTTGCTAAACGTGGTGGTACTGTTCAATATGTAGATGCTTCACGTATTGTTATACGAGTTAATGAAAAAGAAACACATCCAGGTGAAGCTGGTATTGATGTCTATAATTTAACTAAATATACGCGTTCAAATCAAAACACTTGTATCAATCAGATGCCATGTGTCTCATTATATGAATCAATTGAATGTGGGGATGTTTTAGCTGATGGGCCATCAACAGATTTGGGGGAATTAGCGCTTGGTCAAAATATACGTGTTGCATTTATGCCGTGGAATGGTTACAACTTTGAAGATTCTATTTTAATATCTGAACGAGTAGTACAAGAAGATCGATTTACAACTATTCATATTCAAGAATTGGCTTGTATATCTCGTGATACCAAGTTGGGACCAGAAGAGATTACTGCAGATATTCCTAATGTAGGTGAAGCTGCATTATCTAAGTTAGACGAATCAGGTATTGTTTATATTGGCGCAGAAGTAATGGGTGGTGACATTTTAGTTGGTAAGGTAACACCAAAGGGTGAAACGCAATTAACGCCAGAAGAGAAATTATTACGAGCTATTTTTGGTGAAAAAGCTTCTGATGTTAAAGATTCTTCTCTGCGTGTACCAAATGGAGTATCAGGAACAATTATTGATGTACAAGTTTTTACACGTGATGATGTAGAAAAAGATAAACGTGCATTGGAAATTGAAAAAATACAACTTCGTGATGCTAAAAAGGATTTAACTGAAGAATTACGTATTTTTGAAACAGGTTTATTTTCTCGTATTCGAATAATATTAAATAATGCTGGTATTGAAAATGAGAAACTAGATAAATTATCGAATGAACGTTGGTTAGAGTTATCCTTAAAGGATGAAGAAAAACAAAATCAATTGGAACAATTAGCTGAACAGTATAATGATCTTAAGGTTGAATTTGAAAAAAAATTAGAAGATAAACGTCATAAAATTACTCAAGGTGACGATTTAGCACCAGGTGTATTGAAGATAGTTAAAGTTTATTTAGCAGTAAAACGTCAAATTCAACCTGGTGACAAGATGGCTGGTAGGCATGGTAATAAAGGAGTTATTTCAAAAATTAATCCAATTGAAGATATGCCTTACGATAAATATGGTAACCCTGTTGATATTGTTTTGAATCCACTCGGTGTGCCATCACGCATGAATATTGGTCAGATTCTAGAAACACATTTAGGTATGGCAGCTAAAGGTATAGGTGATAAAATTAACACAATGTTAAAGGAACATTGTGAAATAGCTAAATTAAGAGAATTTATTCAGAAAGCTTATGACTTAGGAGATGATCCTCGTCAAACAGTTGATCTTAATGTTTTTTCTGATCAAGAAATTCTCCAGTTATCCCATAACTTAAAAAAAGGCATGCCTATTGCAACGCCGGTCTTTGATGGTGCAAAAGAAAAAGAAATTAAAGAACTATTGACTTTAGCTGAACTGCCGACTTCTGGTCAAATTACATTATATGATGGTCGTACTGGTGAAAAATTTGAACGTCAGGTTACAGTTGGTTATATGTACATGCTAAAATTGAATCATCTTGTTGATGATAAAATGCATGCTCGTTCAACAGGTTCCTATAGCCTGGTTACTCAACAACCATTAGGCGGTAAAGCACAATTTGGCGGTCAGCGTTTTGGTGAGATGGAAGTTTGGGCTTTAGAGGCATATGGCGCGGCTTGTACTTTGCAAGAAATGCTTACTGTTAAATCCGATGATGTAAATGGACGCACTAAGATGTATAAAAATATCGTAGATGGAAACCATCAGATGGAACCAGCAATGCCGGAATCTTTTAATGTATTATTAAAAGAAATTCGTTCATTGGGTATTAATATCGAACTGGAAGACGAGTAATAAGTAATATTGTAAGGTTTAATTTATTTTTTTTTAACTTTACAAATTATTATACTAGTGGTTTAAGAAGAAGTGGCTAAAAATCATTTCTTAGCAGGTTTAACTCTGACAGGAGGCTTTCTGTGAAAGACTTATTAAAATTTCTGAAAGCACAGACTAAAACCGAAGAGTTTGATGCAATCAAGATTGCTCTGGCCTCTCCAGATATGATTCGCTCATGGTCATTTGGTGAAGTAAAAAAGCCAGAAACTATTAATTATCGAACTTTCAAACCTGAGCGTGATGGTCTTTTCTGTGCACGTATTTTTGGGCCAGTTAAAGATTATGAATGTTTGTGTGGAAAATACAAACGATTAAAACATCGAGGTGTAATTTGTGAAAAATGTGGTGTTGAGGTTACTCAGACTAAAGTACGTCGTGAACGCATGGGTCATATTGAGTTAGCTTCACCAACAGCACATATCTGGTTTTTAAAATCATTACCATCACGAATAGGCTTGTTACTTGATATGCCTTTACGTGATATTGAAAGAGTACTTTATTTCGAATCTTATGTTGTAGTTGAAGGAGGTATGACAAGTTTAGAACGCAGACAGATTTTAAGCGAAGAACAATATCTTGATGCTTTAGAAGAATTTGGTGATGAATTTGATGCTAAAATGGGAGCGGAAGCAATTCAATCTTTACTAAAAAATCTTAATTTAGAGAAAGAGTGTGAGATATTACGTGAAGAATTAAATACAACCAATTCTGAGACTAAACGCAAAAAAATAACTAAGCGTATCAAACTATTAGAAGCATTTATTCAATCTGGCAATAATCCTGAGTGGATGATTTTAAATGTATTACCTGTATTACCGCCAGATTTGCGCCCACTTGTTCCATTAGATGGCGGTCGATTTGCAACTTCTGATTTAAATGATTTATATCGTCGTGTTATTAATCGGAATAATCGCTTAAAGCGATTATTGGATTTAGCGGCACCTGATATCATCGTTCGTAATGAAAAACGAATGTTACAAGAAGCAGTTGATGCATTATTGGATAATGGAAGGCGCGGGCGAGCAATTACTGGTTCGAATAAACGTCCTCTAAAATCCTTAGCTGATATGATAAAAGGTAAACAGGGTCGTTTCAGACAAAATTTACTTGGTAAGCGTGTTGATTACTCAGGTCGTTCTGTTATCACAGTTGGTCCTTATCTTCGTCTTCATCAATGTGGTTTACCTAAGAGAATGGCACTAGAATTATTTAAGCCATTTATTTATGGTAAATTAGAACTACGTGGATTAGCTACAACAATAAAAGCAGCTAAAAAGATGGTTGAGCGCGAAGACGCTGTTGTTTGGGATATTCTTGATGAAGTCATCCGTGAACATCCAGTAATGCTAAACCGTGCTCCAACATTACATCGTCTAGGTATTCAAGCGTTTGAACCAATTTTAATTGAAGGTAAAGCAATTCAATTGCATCCATTAGTCTGTGCTGCTTATAATGCTGACTTTGACGGTGATCAAATGGCTGTTCATGTACCATTAACTTTAGAAGCACAATTGGAAGCTCGTGCATTAATGATGTCAACAAATAATATTTTATCGCCAGCTAGTGGTGAGCCTATTATTGTGCCATCTCAAGATGTAGTGCTTGGTTTATACTATATGACACGTGATTCTGTAAATGCTAATGGTGAAGGTATGGTATTATCTGGACCGAAAGAAGCTGAACGAGTTTATCGCACTGATTTAGCATCATTACATGCTCGCGTTAAAGTACGTATTATAGAAGAAATTTATGATACAGAAGGTAATCTTAAAGTTGAAGTTAACTTAGTTGACACAACAATTGGACGGGCTATTTTATCGATGATTGTACCTAAAGGTTTACCGTACTCATTAGTTAATCAACCTTTGGGTAAAAAAGAAATTTCTAAAATGCTTAATACTTGTTATCGTGTTTTAGGTCTAAAACCAACTGTTATCTTTGCTGACCAAATCATGTATACTGGTTTTACTTATGCTGCTCGTTCTGGCGCTTCTGTTGGTATTGATGACATGGTGATACCAGAGAAGAAAGCAAATATTATTGCTGAGGCTGAAACTGAGGTTGCTGAAATCCAAGAACAGTTCCAATCAGGTTTAGTTACTGCCGGAGAACGTTATAATAAAGTTATTGATATTTGGGCAGCAGCAAATGAACGAGTTGCAAAAGCAATGATGGAAAATTTATCAACAGAAACAGTTATTAATCGTAATGGTCAATATGAACAACAAGTTTCATTTAATAGTATTTTTATGATGGCTGATTCTGGTGCACGTGGTTCTGCGGCACAAATCCGTCAGTTGGCAGGTATGCGCGGTTTAATGGCGAAGCCAGATGGTTCAATTATTGAAACGCCAATTACAGCTAATTTTCGTGAAGGCTTAAATGTGTTACAATATTTTATTTCAACTCATGGCGCACGAAAAGGTTTAGCTGATACAGCGTTAAAAACAGCGAATTCAGGTTATTTGACTCGTCGTTTAGTTGATGTTGCACAAGATTTAGTTGTTACTGAAGATGATTGTGGTACTCACGATGGTATTTTAATGACACCAGTTATTGAAGGCGGTGATGTTAAAGAACCTTTACGCGAACGTGTTTTAGGTCGAGTTACAGCAGAAAATATATTAGTACCTGGTACAGTTAAAACTTTAATACCACGTAACACATTATTAAATGAAAAATGGTGCGATGAACTCGAAGTCAACTCTATTGATAGCGTAAAAGTACGTTCTGTTGTAAGTTGTGATACTAACTTTGGTGTTTGTGCAAAGTGTTATGGGCGTGATTTAGCACGTGGTCATATCATTAATAAAGGTGAATCTGTTGGTGTTATTGCCGCTCAATCAATCGGCGAACCTGGTACACAATTGACAATGCGTACATTTCATATTGGTGGTGCTGCATCACGTGCTGCTACAGAATCGAGTATTCAAGTGCGCAATAAAGGTAATATCAAACTAATTAATGCTAAATTTGTAAAAAACTCTGAAGGTTATTTTGTTATTACTTCTCGTAATACAGAATTAAGAGTTGTAGATGTATTTTTAAGAACAAAAGAAAGCTATAAAGTACCTTATGGTGCACATCTTAATAAAGGTGATGGTGATAAAGTTAATATTAATGAAAATGTTGCAAATTGGGATCCACATACCATGCCTATTATCAGTGAAGTTGCTGGTATTATTCGTTTTTCTGAAATGGCAGATGGGCAATCTATTATACGTCAAACAGATGAACTAACAGGTTTATCATCAATTGTTGTACTTGATACTGCTGAGCGTACTGCTGGTAGTAAAGATTTACGTCCTGCATTACGAGTTGTTGATATGAAAGGTAATGATGTATTAATTCCTGGTACTGATATGCCAGCGCAGTACTTTTTACCAGGTAAATCAATTATTCAATTGGATGATAATACAGTGATAAACATTGGTGATACTTTAGCTCGTATTCCACAAGAATCTGGTGGCACCAAGGATATTACAGGTGGTTTACCACGTGTTGCTGATCTATTTGAAGCTCGCCGACCAAAAGAACTAGCTATTTTAGCTGAAATTAGTGGTATTATTTCCTTTGGCAAAGAAACTAAAGGTAAACGTCGTTTGATGATTACATCGATAAATGATGATAATGTATATGAAGAAATGATTCCTAAATGGCGTCAGCTTAATGTTTTTGAAGGTGAACGAGTTGAGCGTGGGGACGTAATTTCTGATGGTCCAGAATCACCGCATGATATTTTACGTTTACGCGGTACACATGCTGTTGCTCGTTATATTACAAACGAAGTTCAAGAGGTTTATCGTTTACAAGGTGTTAAAATTAATGATAAACATATTGAAGTTATCGTTCGTCAAATGTTACGTAAAGTAACAATTACTAGTGTCGGTAATTCTGAATTTTTAGAAGGTGAACAAGTAGAATATGCTCGTGTTAAGGTAGCAAATCGAAAATTAGAGCAAGAATGTAAAATTCCTGCGATTTTTAGTCGAGATTTACTGGGTATAACTAAAGCATCTTTAGCAACAGAATCTTTTATTTCAGCAGCGTCATTCCAGGAAACAACACGCGTTCTTACTGAAGCTGCAGTTGCCGGGAAACGTGATGAACTTCGTGGGTTGAAGGAAAATGTTATTGTTGGTCGTTTAATTCCTGCTGGTACAGGTTATAGATATCACCAAGATCGAATACGCAATCGTCGTCAAATAGTTAATGAATCTATTGAATCATCACAAGTTAGCGTTGATGAAGCAACTGCTAATTTAGCAGAATTACTAAATGCAGATTTTTGTTACAAAAACTACGAATAAAACTATATAGATTAAGTTGTAAAAATACCCTCATAATGAGGGTATTTTTACAACTTAATTATGAAAATTATTAACAATAAATATTATATTTTTATTATTTTTTAATTAAATATTTTTATTTTTTAATTTTTTTATTATATAAAAAATTAATACTATTAAATTATTACAAATTATTATAAATTATTATAAATGTTCAGTTTAATAAGTTAATAACAGAATACTTAAAATTTAAATAATTCTTTACTATTTTATTTTAACAAAATACTCATATTTTTTAAAAATTATTTTTAAGGAAAAAATAAAAAAATAATTTTCAACTAATATTTTAAAATAATTAATATTTATTCTAATAATTTACATTCATTTAAATTTTTATTTAAAAAAAACTTATGAAGTCAATATTTTTAAAAAAAAAAACTATAATTTTGAGTTATATGCTATTAATTTAACATTTTATTATTAATATATTTACTTTTTATATTTTTTAAAATTATAATAAATTATATTTTAGATATGATTATCTATTTGTAATTATATAGGGAAATTATTTTTCTATTTTTATTTTTTTTGATTTTTAATATTTATAATTATCAATTAAAATAAAAATAATTTGATTCTAAATTATCAACTATTTATTTAAAAATAAGAGTTTTATTTTATTTTACTAAATTAATTTTTTACAATTAAGAAGAGTATTCATTTTTCTTCAAATAAAGATTTAATTTTATTCCATAAAAAACTAAAGTTTATGAATTTTTTTTTACACATAAATTTTTTTATTATAGTGATGTTTAATTAAAATTAATATTTTTTATAAAAATGATATTTTATATTTTTCTTGATAGTGATTATATTTGTTATAATAATATTTATTTGTTGCAATAATTTTTTATATGTAGTAAATAATAAAAATTATAAAGAGTTTAAATTTATGAAAAATAAATAAATTATATTTTAAAATCACCTAATTAATCCTCTTTATTGTTTTGTTATTCAGTTTTTAGATATTAGTTTAGATTCAGAGATCCTGTAGATCTTAGATAAATATTTTCAATTTTTATTTATTGTTATTACAAATATATTAAATTGATAATTTTACATGGTGTCATTAAGTGCATAAAATAATTAAAAATAATAAAAATAAATTAATAAATTCTTAATTATAACAAAAAAAAATTTTTTTAAACAATAAATTATCAAAAACTTCATTTAAATATTATAATTAACAGAAAAGATATTTTGCTTGCTACTGAAAATAAAAAATAATTCTATGAGTTAATTAATATATTTTTTAGATTAAAATCTATCATTAATATCATATTTTTTAATACTATTTATTATTTTTTTTAAATTAAAAATAAATTAATTTTATACCTATAAATAATTATTTATATAAATAAAATATTAATTATTTTATAAAAAAATTATTATTCATTTAGATAATAGTAAAATTTTAAATATATAATGATTATTATTATTTTAATATTACTTTTAATGGATGTATAATTATGTCATTTTTAAGAAATGATCGTTATATATGTGCGTTATTAAAGGAACCTGTTGATAGAACCCCAGTATGGATGATGCGTCAGGCAGGTCGTTATTTACCTGAATATCGAAAAATTCGTCAGCAAGCAGGTGGTTTTCTATCATTATGTAAAAATAGTGAATTAGCCTGTGAAGTAACACTGCAACCTTTACATCATTTTCAATTAGATGCAGCGATTCTTTTTTCTGATATCCTTACTATTCCTGATGCGATGGGATTAGGTCTTTATTTTTCAGAGAACGAAGGACCTATGTTTCATAATCCTATTCGTTGTTTAGCTGAAATAAAAAAGTTGCCAATTCCTGATCCTGAACAAGAATTAGTTTATGTAATGAATGCAATACGTGCAATTCAAAAATCCTTAAAAGAGAGAATACCATTAATTGGTTTTTCTGGTAGTCCATGGACATTAGCGGCTTATATGATTGAAGGAAGAAGCAGTAGAGTTTTTTCTCATATAAAAAAAATAATGTATACAGATCCAAAAATATTACATCTATTATTAGACAAATTAACTAAAAGTATTATTCTATATTTAAATGCCCAAATTCGTGCGGGTATTCAATCGGTTATTATTTTTGATACTTGGGGTGGTATATTAAGTCATCGTGATTATTGTCGATTTTCTTTACATTATATGCATCAAATTATTGATGGTCTTTTGCGAGAAAATGAAGGAAATAAAATTCCAGTGACATTATTTATTAAAGGTGGATGTCAACTTTTAGAAGTAATGGCAAAAAGTGGTTGTGACGCATTAAGCATCGATTGGACGATAGATATTAAAAAAGCTCGTTTTCGTGTAGGAGATAAAGTAGCATTACAAGGGAACATGGATCCTTCTATATTATATGGTTCAAAAAAACGTATTGAATGTGAAGTTAAAAGAATTTTAACACAATTTGGTAAAGGTAGTGGTCATGTTTTTAATTTAGGTCATGGTATTCCTAAAGATATATCACTCAAGAATATTAAAAATTTTATTAATTCAGTACATAAATTATCAGAGATATATCACAAATAAGATGGATTTATTAAAAAATAAAAGTACTAATAAATAGATATTATTAAATAATATCTATTTATTATGATTAATTATTAATTTAATTGCATACAAGATAAATACGATTTATACAAATTTCATTTTATAAATAGAAGTTAAAAATTAAACAAATTCTTATATTAGATAATATATTTATCACTAATTTTATGATCAATATTGATATTGGATTTTAATAAAAAGGTATTATAACAAAAATTTCAATAATACTAATATGTTATAGTTTTGATTCGCATTATTAAACAATATAGTATTGTATATTAATTAAATCTTTATATTTTAATCTTATCATCTTTCGAAAATATTCTATATATTATTCTTTATTAAAGTCTTTAATATAAACTTAAACTTATATAGTTGATTAATTTAAAAGATTATCAAATCTCATTGTTTTAAAAAATTATTAATTATTTTATTTTTATTTAATATCCAAATGATTAATGTAATAAAATATCCTATATAATTACTATCAAAATCCTGGTAAAATAATATAGAAAATTATCATTTACTAAATGATAATAGTGAATAATTTTTTTATTAAAATTTAGAAAAATTAAAAGGCGGTATATAAATAAAGCAAATTAAATCTAAATTTAAAGCGTTTAAATATTTTAAATTATTTAAATAGAAAATAAAGTAATATTTAATTAAAAAATTAAATAATTATTTACTATTAAAGAAAAATAAGAAATTTAGCATTTATTTGCTAATTCTAAATTATTAAATGAAAAATCAATAATATTGATATTAAATTCATTGAACTTTATTTGTAAAATCAAAATGTATTTTAGTGTTATAAATACTAATTTTAACGATTTCTATTTATTTATGCATTTTAGCCTAAAACAGATAAAGAAAATTTCTTTATGGATATATATTAAAAATTAATAAGTTTTATATATTTATGTGTATCTTTATTATTATAGTAAAGATATTAACTAAAGTTAGTATAAATAAAACTACAAATAAACTTATAGAAAAGTAATATAATTAAATATCTTTTTTTAAAAGAAAATTAAAATTAAAATTTATTTATATATATTCATTATTAATATATTATAGAAATTTAAAGAAAAATAACAAAGTTTATTAAAACATAATTTATTAGTTTTTATTTTTGAGTTTAATAATTATACTGGATATAGTTAGAGTAATTTTATAAAAAAATAAAATTGAATAAAATATATTAATTTTTATGAAAGTATTAAAAAGCAATAAAATAAATCAATTATAAAAAAGATTTTTAAAATAAAGTGATTAAATATCATTTTTTTTATTCATTTTATTTAACTTTATTAAATTATTAATCAAAATATATCATTAATTATGGACTTAATTTTAAATTCTTAAATTTAATATGAATAGTTTTATTTTTATAAAAGTATTATTTATATTAATTAAGTAATCAAAATAATATTAATACAATATTTATAGTATATTTAATTTTATAAAACTTTTTTAAGAATCATTAAGATAAATTTAAAATAATTTTTTAACTGAAAATGGTATTATTTTTAATATCTTAATTAGTATGATTAATTATTTTAATTTATCATATTTATTGTTAATAATATTTATTATATAAAATGATTATTGCTAAATATAAATTTAGACCTATACTAAAAAATATGATAAAAATTGTATTTTTTTTAAATTAAAATAGAATAATATAAAAAATAAAATAAAAATAGATAATTTAAATATTGTTTTATTTTTAAAACGCTATAAAATTTAAGATATTATTATTGATTATAGATAAAAATTTTTTCTTAAAAATTAATGAAAGATAAAATTTAAGTTTTTTACTTTAAATAAGTTAATGCTCGATAACCAATATCAGTGCGATAAAAACAACCAGCCCAAGATATTTTTTTAATTAGTTTATAAGCTGTTTTTTGTGCATCAAGAATTGTTTTTCCAAGCGCCGTAACGCACAATACTCGACCTCCATTAGTAATAATTAGATTTCCATTTAATTTTGTTCCAGCATGAAAAATTTTACATATCTCAGTTTGTTGTTTATTAATAACTCCTTTAATAACATCCCCTTTTCGATAATCGTTTGGGTAACCCTTTGCTGCAATAACAACACCCAAAGCATAACGTTTATCCCAATATAATTTTTTAAACGCTAATTCACCGGCTGCACCTGCTAGACAAAGTTCCACTAAATCAGACTGTAAACGCATCATAATAGGTTGTGCTTCTGGATCACCAAATCGGCAATTAAACTCAATAACTTTTGGGTTTCCCTTTTTATCTATTATCAATCCTGCATATAAAAAACCTTGATATCGTCGATTTTCGATCGCCATACCTCGTATAGTAGGATAAATAATTTTGTTCATTATACGTTTATAAATAACATTAGTAATAAAAGGAACGGGAGAATATGCACCCATACCACCTGTGTTCGGTCCGCTATCATTATTATCGAGACGTTTATGATCTTGGCTTATTGCCATAGGCAATACATTCTCGCCATCAACCATTACAATAAAACTAATCTCTTCACCTTCAAGAAATTCTTCAATAATAATATGATGATTTATTTGCCCAAATATATTATTTGTAAGTATATTTTGAACGGCACTTTTCGCTTCTTCTAAAGTCATTGCGACAATAACACCTTTACCTGCAGCTAATCCATCTGCTTTAATAACAATTGGAATGCCTATTTTTTCTAAATAAATGAATGCTGGTTTAACTTTTGTGAAATTCTGATAAATACCAGTTGGGATATTATGACGAGTAAGAAAATCCTTTGTAAAAGCTTTAGATCCTTCTAATTGGGCTGCATTTTTATTTGGACCAAAAATCGTTAAACCAGCATTTTTAAAAACATCAACAATACCTAAAATTAATGGTACTTCTGGCCCAATAATTGTTAAACCAATATTATTATTTTTTGCAAAGTAAAGTAATCCATCAATATCTGATATTGAAATATCAATATTGATTAGATTTTTTTCTAGATTAGTTCCCGCATTACCTGGCGCAACATAAACTTTATCGGCGAGAGGTGATTGCGCTGCTTTCCATGCTAAAGCATGTTCACGACCACCACTTCCAACGATTAAAATATTCATTTTATTTATTCCTAAATTAATGTCGTAAATGGCGCATTTTAGTAAAAATCATCACAATATTATGCTCATTAGCAGAAGCTATTATTTCATCATCGCGAATTGATCCACCAGGTTGAATAATACAACTTATGCCAGCTATAGCTGCAGCATCAATAGCATCTCTGAATGGAAAAAAAGCATCAGATGCCATTGCGCATTCCATGAGATCAAAACCCTCATCTTGTGCTTTTAATATCGCAATTTTTACTGAATAAATACGACTCATTTGCCCGGCACCAATACCGATTGTCATATTATTTTTAGTACAAACAATAGCATTGGATTTTACAAATTTTGCTACTTTCCAGCAAAACAACGCATTTTCTATTTCTTGTTCCGTTGGTTGTCGTTTAGAAACAATATGTAGATCAGCATTAGTAACTAACCCTAAATCGCGATCTTGTACTAATAAACCACCATTAACGCGTTTAAAATCTAAAGTTGAAACAGTTGAAAACCATTGATTATATACTAGAACACGAATATTTTGTTTGTTTTTAAGTATTGACAAGGAAGCTTCATTAATAGCAGGTGCAATAATGATTTCAACAAATTGTCGTTTAATAATTATTTTAACTGTATCTTCATTTAATTCGCGATTAAATGCAATAATACCACCAAAAGCAGAAGTTGGATCAGTTTTAAAAGCATAATCATAAGCTTTATAGATATCCGTACTAACTGCAACGCCACAAGGATTAGTATGTTTAACGATGACACAAGCTGGTTTAGAGAAACTTTTTACGCACTCTAAGGCTGTATCAGCATCAGCAATATTATTATAAGAAAGTGATTTACCTTGTAATTGTTTTGCTGTAGAGATAGAGCCATTTACTCTACTTTCTTCTATATAAAAAGCAGCAGATTGATGGTTATTTTCACCGTAACGTATATTTTGTTGTTTAATAAAGTTAAGATTTAATGTACAAGGAAATTTTGTTGAAGATTGATCACTTTTATTGTAATAAGAAGATGCTAGTTTACTAAGATAGTTAGCAATTTTTTTATCGTAAGCTGCGGTATATTCAAATGCCTTAATTGCTAAATTAAAACGAAATATATCAGTTAAAGAGTTTTTATGTTTATCTATTTCTTCAATAATTTTATAATAATCTTTATTATCAATAATAGTAGCAACGTCTCTATAATTTTTACCAGCAGAGCGAATCATGGCTAACCCGCCAATGTCAATATTCTCAATAGCATTTTCTACCGTACAATTTGATTTCATAATAGTTTCACTAAAAGGATAAAGATTAACAACAACCATATCAATTTTGATAATTTTATGTTCTTTCATTATTTCATCATCTTTTCCGCGCCTACCTAGAATACCACCATGTACTTTTGGGTGAAGTGTTTTTAGGCGACCATCCATCATTTCTGACCATCCAGTATAATCGGAAATCTCTATAATAGTTAATCCAGAAGCCAACAATAACTTAGCCGTTTTACCAGTAGAAATAAGTTCAATATTACGTTTAGATAAAGCTTTAGCAAATTCAATGATACCTTTTTTATCAAAAACGCTTAATAAAGCACGTTGAATAAGACGAAATTGTGACATAAAATAATTTCCTTAAATAAAAACACATATTTTAAAATATTAATTAAATTTAATGGTTATTTTTATAACAAATGACATTTTAAGATAAATAATATTTGAAAATAATTGTAACGAAATATTTTAGTATTTTGTTATATTTTTTATTATTTTATGAATCTTTTATTAGTAATAAATATCATATAATAACTTTATTTAATTAATTAAATAAAGTTATTTAAAATAAGTTTTCTTATTAAATTGAGTAATAAAAAATCTTCAATATATTTAAATTGAGTTAATATAAACAAAAATAATTAAAATCAATTTTTATCAAATTAAATTAAAGAAAAATTTGTATAAAAAATAAAAATAATTACTTGACTTTATAAACAAAAAATATTATATATTATAATAATTTATTTAATTTTATATATATTATAATTTGCAAAGATAAGAATTAAATAAAATTTAATTTTTATCTAAAATTGTTAACAACCTTTAACATAGAAATTAAAGTTATAAAAATAAAATAAAAAAATTACTATGTTATATAGATTTTAACAAAAAATTAAATATAAGATATTTTTTCAATAAGTTTTAATGTTTATAAAAATATAATGATAATAAGATTGCATTAACTTAAGTTTGTCAAAGTAAAATTAAATTTTTAATATAAAGATATTGTGTACAAGTAAAATAAGAAAATAGAAGAAATAAAATTTTTCTTAATATATTGATAAAAAATAATATTTTAACATAAAAAATAATAAAATTAAAGCATTATTAATTTAGTAATTAAAATTAATTGATTACACATTTTACAGTAATTAAGTGTAAACAAACTAAGCATTAAAATATTATGTATTAATTTTACATAAAAATTAAAATGGTTTTATAACTTAAAGTATATGAAAGATCATTAAAATAATTGCATAGATAATAAAATTAGATATTTAAAAGTAGTGATATATTAACCATGTTAATTATTAATGATTTACATCGTTGGTTTTAAAATCATAAATATTCAATTACAGTATAAAATTAAGAAGAAAATACAAGAAAAGGGATAGCGATAAAATTTTTCTGGCAGATAATAGCGCGGTGGTCCCACCTGATCCCATTCCGAACTCAGAAGTGAAATGTCGTAGTGCCAATGGTAGTGTGGGGTTTCCCCATGTGAGAGTAGGGAGTTTGCCAGATTTTAATAATACTAAAAAGTCATTATTTAATGACTTTTTAGTATTTTATCATTAGATAAATGTAGTAATTTTAAATTTATTTTTATATAAAACTATACAAATAAACTGAGTAATTACTATACATAAACTGGATTTTAATATATGCATTTTGATAATCATCAAAAATTAAAAAACTACAATACTTTTAGTATTGATGCTAAAGCAAAAATAATATATTCAGTCTTTTCAGTAGAAGAATTACTTATATTATGGAAAGAAGCACAAATAAAAGGTTGGTCTGTTTTATTACTGGGTAATGGTAGTAATGTTCTATTTATTGATGATTTTGATGGATTAGTTATTTTAAATCGAATAACGGCGTTAGAGATAACTGAATCATCTAAAGAGTGGTTTATTCATGTTGGATCAGGGAATAATTGGCATAAATTAGTTAAAAGACTTATAAAAAATGGTATCTATGGATTAGAAAATATGGCATTAATTTTAGGTTCTGTAGGTGCTGCAGCTATACAAAATATTGGTGCTTATGGCATAGAATTTAAAGATGTATGCCACTATGTAGATATTATTAATTTAAATAATGCCAAAAAATATCGCTTAGATACTACTGAGTGTCAATTCGGTTATCGAGATAGTAGTTTAAAGCATAAATATCGTGAAAATTTTGCAGTTGTTTCAGTAGGTCTAAAATTGAATAAATTATGGAAACCAATATTATCATATGATGGTTTAAATTCTTTAACAACAAAAACAATAACAGCAAAAAATATTTTTAACGCTGTTTGTAAAATTAGAAAAAGTAAATTACCCGATCCAATTTTAATAGGAAATGCAGGTAGTTTTTTTAAAAATCCAGTTATTTCTAATATGACTGCAAATAAAATAAAGATATCTTATCCAAAATGTCCTGAATACCCAGAACAAGATGGCAAAGTAAAACTGGCAGCTGGGTGGTTAATAGATCAGTGCGCTCTAAAAGGTTATCAATATGGCGGCGCTGCAGTGCATATACATCAAGCATTAGTTTTAATTAATAAAAATAATGCAACTGGAAAAGATATTCTAAATTTGGCTCGTTGTATTCATAAAAAAGTTGTAGAAAAATTTGCCATTACATTAGAACCAGAAGTTCGTTTTATTGGTAAATACGGTGAAGTAAACGCTATAGATGCTATTCATGAAAGATATAACTATTCCTTTAAAACTTATTAGAATACTTTCTGATGGAAGAATACATTCTAACAAACAGTTAAGCGAATTACTTAGCATTGCACAATCTGATATCAATAAATATATTTATGTGCTACGTAAATGGGGTATTGAGGTTAATAATATTACTAATAATTATTATCAATTTAAAAAAAAATTGATTTATTAGACTACGATAAAATTTATGCTTTAGTAAAACAAGGAAATATAATTATAAAACAAGTTATAAATTCTACCAATCAATATTTACTAGAATCTATTGATCAATTAAATTCTGGTGATGTTTGTATTGCTGAACACCAAACTATTGGTAGAGGGCGTCGAGGTAAATATTGGGTTTCTCCTTTTGGGCATAATCTTTATTTATCGTTATACTGGTGTTTAAAACAAGGAGTTACTGCTGCAATTGGTCTAAGTTTAGTTGTTAGTATTGTTATTGCTGAAAACCTTAATAAACTTAAAGGTAGTAATATAAAAGTTAAATGGCCTAACGATCTCTATCTTAATGAAAAAAAAGTTGCTGGTATTTTAGTTGAAATGATAGCTAAAACTAGAGATTCAGTTGATATTATCATTGGTATTGGACTTAATATTGCAATGCGTGATAATTATAAAAAACACATTAATCAAAATTGGATTAGTCTTGAGCAAGCAGGTATTCAAATAGACAGAAATATAATTGTTAGCAAAATAATTCTTGCATTACGTCATGAATTATTGCAATTTGAGAAATATGGTTTTATTCCTTTTATTAAACGTTGGTTGCCGCTGGATAATTTCTTAAATAAAAAGGTAAAATTACATATTGGTAACCGTCTTGAAGTAGGAATCGTAAGGGGAATCAATGAATACGGTGCTATTTTATTAGAACAAAACGGTAAAATTTCTTCTTATATAGGTGATGAAATTACTTTACGACAAGATGATTAAAGTAATTAAAATTAAATTAATAATTAATTTAATTTTTAAATATTATTTTCTTAATCTTATATTTATAATGGAATGATTCGAGTTTTTAGTCATTATTAAATTTGCTCTTTCTTTAGTTTGTATTATATTTTCTTCTAAATTTACTTTATTAATTTCCTCCCATATTATTTTAGCTGTTTTAATTGATTCTTTTTGTTTTAATTTAGAGTAATTATAAAAATAAGAATTAGGATTAGAGAAAACACCTTGACAAAATTTTAAAAATCGACTGATATACCATCTTTTTAATAAATTTTCTGGAGCATCAACATAAATAGAAAAATCAATAAAATCAGATACAAAAACATGATGTTGAGTGTGTAGATAATCAATATTGTTTTGTAAAACATTTAAACCCTCCAAGATAAGAACATCAGGCTCTTTAATTAATTGTTTTTTACCCGGTAAAATATCATAAATAAAATGAGAATATACTGGTGCAGTAATTCGTTTAATCCCTGATTTTATATCAGAAACAAATTTTACTAAACGATGTGTATCGTAGGATTGAGGAAATCCTTTTTTTTTAATTATTCCACGTTCGTTTAAAATTTTATTTGGGTATAAAAAGCCATCTGTTGTGACAAGATCAACTTTACGATGTTTCGGCCAACGACTTAATAAAGTTTGTAATAGACGAGCTGTTGTACTTTTACCAACTGAAACGCTACCTGCAATGCCGATAATATAAGGTATTTTATTGTTTTTAGTATTTAAAAACTGTTCTAAAATACTTTGTTTATATAAATTTGAACTAATATAGAAATTAAGTAACCGTGAAATGGGAAGATATATTTGATTTACTTCATTCATTGAAATTTTATCATTAATACTCTTTAATTGTAATAATTCTTTATTTGTTAATAATTCTAATGGAACAGAATTACCTAATGCCGCCCAATGTTTACGATTAAATTTTAAATAATGGCCCATTAAAGAGTTTTGTTTTTTTTTCATAAATCAATATATATCTATGTATATAAGTTGTTATAATTATTTATAAGCTATAAGATAGATTAAATATTAAAATAAATATTTTATGTATAGAGTTTTTTATTTTAAATAAATAAATAATTAAAATTTTATATTTTTAGCAATAAAATATTATTGTATAATATAATTCATTTTAGTTAAAAATATTTAATGTAATTTTTAAAAAAATAAAAAAATAAAATAATTCAATATTTTAATATTTAGTGTAAAAATACTAAAATTATAAATAAAATTCATATAAATAAAAAAAAATAAATATTCTTTAAAATATCTTTTTTTATTTTTAAATGCAACAGGATACATTATGCCGACATAGCTCAGTTGGAAGAGCAACTGACTTGTAATCAGTAGGTCCCGAGTTCAATTCTTGGTGTCGGCACCATTAAAAAATAGACATAAAAATAAAGGGTGGGATTCCCGAGCGGCCAAAGGGAGCAGACTGTAAATCTGTCGTCATAGACTTCGAAGGTTCGAATCCTTCTCCCACCATCATCATAGTTTTATCTGAAGTATTTGACTTTAAGATTTTGCCTTTAATCTAAAATATTTAATATAAATTTGTAGTTGTTTAGAAAAGATGGATAAATAGTATTTTTATCGCGGGTATTGTATAAAGGTTATTACCTCAGCCTTCCAAGCTGATGATGCGGGTTCGATTCCCGCTACCTGCTCCAAGATACAATATTGCTGATATAGCTCAGTTGGTAGAGCACATCCTTGGTAAGGGTGAGGTCGACAGTTCAATTCTGCCTATCAGCAGAATTTTTAAAATAATATATCTTTAATTATTGATTCATTTTTATATGGTATATACCATATAAAAATGAATAATAAATATATGATTATTGTTTCTTCCTTAATATAATTTAATTATTAATTTTATGTCTTAAATATGAAGTTTGATATTTAAAAATAAATCTAAAAATTAGATATTAACATTGATGCATAGTTTATAATTTTAATTTCGTTAAATGATTTTAACTACAATAATTATTTTTATGAAATTTATGATTTCAATCTATATTATCAATTTAATTAAATTGATAATGTTTTAGAAGAAGAATATATAAAGAACCAATATTTCTGTTTCTTATCTGGAATTAAAAATATGATACGCTTATCAATAAATTATTTATTATCTAATTAATAGTACTATGTAAATTATATAGAAATGATTATTTATTTAAATAAAAATTAAGTTAAATTAATTTAATTACTATTTATTTTTTATTTTTAAAGTTTTAATAAATTTATTACATAAAATATTTGTAAATAATTTTATGTAATTTTTTATTCATAGCTTGTTCTTATTTTGAAATTACGTATAATGAGTAAAATATTTAATTTACGAGCATTTTCGTAAAAGTATTCAGATATTTAAATTCTATTAAATAATATCTTTAATTTAGAGATTATTATGAGAACAATTACACTCCCATTATTAGTGGATATTTGGGAGAATAGTAATATTTCACATTTATAAAATAGTTGGAGTTCTCGTATAATGCAGAACCAAAGAATTCGTATTCGCTTAAAAGCTTTTGACCATCGTTTAATCGATCAATCAACTTTAGAAATTGTTGAAACTGCTAAACGCACTGGCGCCCAAGTACGTGGTCCGATTCCGTTACCTACACGCAAAGAACGCTTTACTGTTTTGATTTCACCGCATGTTAATAAAGATGCGCGTGATCAGTATGAAATTCGTACTCATAAACGTTTGGTTGATATCGTTGAACCAACTGAGAAAACTGTTGATGCTCTGATGCGTCTAGATTTAGCTGCTGGTGTAGATGTGCAAATCAGCCTTGGTTGATTCAGATCATAGCATGGATTGAGAGGTTGAAATAATGATTGGTTTAGTTGGGAAGAAATTAGGAATGACACGTATTTTTAATGAAAATGGTGTTTCTATTCCTGTAACTGTTATCGAAATCGAAAATAATCGAGTAACTCAAGTTAAAAGTCTAGAAACAGATGGTTATAATGCAATTCAGGTTACTACTGGCAATAAAAAATCAAATCGTATAAAAAAACCTGAAGCTGGACATTTTGCTAAAGTTGGCGTTGAAGCTGGCCGTATTTTACGTGAATTTCATTTAAGTGAAAATGAAAAATTTATAGTAGGTCAAAGTATTAATGTTGAAATTTTCATTAAAGTTAAAAAAGTTGATGTTACTGGTATCTCAAAAGGTAAAGGTTTTTCTGGTACAGTTAAACGTTGGAATTTTCGCACTCAAGATTCTACTCATGGAAATTCTTTATCACATCGCGTTCCTGGTTCTATTGGTCAAAATCAAACTCCAGGTAAGGTATTTAAAGGTAAGAAAATGGCCGGTCAAATGGGTAATGAGCGGGTAACTATTCAAAGCCTTCATGTTATACGCGTTGATATTATACATAATTATCTATTAGTCAAAGGTGCTGTTCCCGGTGCGGTTGGTAATGATCTTATTATAAAACCAGCTGTTAAGATGTAACTTTGAGAAAATGGAGATATAGAAGAATGGAATTGATAATGAAAGATGCACAAAATGCATTAAGTGTCTCTAAAGCAATTTTCGGATGTAATTTTAATGAAGCACTTGTACATCAAGTAATTATTGCCTATATGGCTATGGCGCGTCAAGGTACTCGTGCTCAGAAAACTCGTTCTGAAGTTTCAGGTTCTGGTAAAAAACCATGGCGACAAAAAGGTACTGGTCGTGCGCGAGCTGGTTCAGTTAAGAGCCCAATTTGGCGCTCAGGTGGTGTCACTTTTGCGTCTAAACAACAGGACTATGCTCAAAAAGTAAATAAAAAGATGTATCGCGGTGCCTTAAAAAGTATCTTATCTGAATTGGTGCGTCAGAATCGTTTAATTGTTGTCGAAAAATTTTTATTAAATGAAGCAAAGACTAAATTTCTAGTACAAAAATTAAAAGAAATAGATCTAAATAATGTATTAATCGTTACAGTTGATATTGAAAAAAAATTATTTTTAGCCGCTCGTAATTTATTTAAAGTTGATATTTGTAGCGTAATGGATATCGATCCTGTTAGTCTAGTTGCTTTTGATAATGTAGTTATGACCTCCGATGCTGTGAAGAAAATTGAGGAGATGTTAATATGATCCATAAAGAATACCTATTAAAAATATTATATGCGCCACACGTTTCTGAAAAAGCTTCTATAGTAATGGAAAAAAGTAATACTATTGTACTTAAAGTAGAAAAATATGCAACTAAAGTAGAAATTAAAAGAGCCGTACAAAAACTATTTGAAGTTGAAGTTAAAACTATAAATACTTTATTAGTTAAAGGTAAGATAAAACGCCATAATAAAAGATTTGGTCGTCGTAGCGACTGGAAAAAAGCTTACGTTACTTTAAAAGAAGGTCAGAGTTTGGATTTTATTGATAGTGTAGAGTAAGTCGGAGGACTAAAAATAGTGGCAGTTATTAAATGTAAACCTACATCTCCAGGACGTCGCCATGTAGTTAAAGTAGTTAATCATGAACTTCATAAAGGTAAGCCTTATGCTTTATTGTTACAAAAAAACAATAAAACGGGAGGTCGTAATAATAATGGTCGTATTACTACACGTCATATTGGTGGTGGACACAAACAACATTATCGTCTGATTGATTTTAAACGCAATAAAGATGGTATCCCTGCTATCGTGGAACGTTTTGAATATGATCCAAATCGTTCTGCGAATATTGCATTAATTCTTTATGAAGATGGAGAGCGTCGTTATATTCTTGTACCAAAAGGCTTAAAAATTGGCGATAAAATTCAATCTGGTATAAATGTAGCAATTAAAACAGGTAATACTTTACCTATACGTAATATCCCTATCGGCTCAATGGTTCATAATGTTGAACTTAAACCCGGTAAAGGTGGACAACTAGCTCGTTCAGCTGGTTCTTATGTACAAATTGTTGCACGAGATAATAGTTATGCAACAATTCGTTTACGTTCTGGTGAAATGCGTAAAGTATTTTCTGATAACCGTGCTACATTAGGTGAAGTTGGTAATACTGAGCATATGTTAGGTATTCTGGGTAAAGCTGGTGCTAGTCGATGGCGTGGAATTCGCCCTACTGTTCGTGGCACAGCAATGAACCCAGTAGATCATCCACATGGTGGTGGTGAGGGTCGTAACTTTGGTAAACATCCCGTAACACCTTGGGGTATTCAAACAAAGGGTAAAAAAACTCGTAGTAATAAGCGTACTGATAAATACATTTTACGTCATCGTTCTAAAAAATAATTAGAGGATAAAACCCATGCCACGTTCTCTGAAGAAAGGTCCTTTTATTGACCTGCATTTGCTAAAAAAGATAGAGAAAGCAGTGGAAAGAGGCGATAAAAAACCCCTTAAGACTTGGTCTCGTCGTTCAACAATTTTCCCTAACATGATCGGTTTGACTATCACTGTCCATAATGGACGTCAGCATATTCCAGTTTATGTTACTGATGAAATGGTTGGTCATAAATTGGGTGAATTTGCGCCGACCCGTACTTATCGTAGTCATTCGGCTGATAGAAAAGTTAAGAAACGTTTAAATTAAAGGGAAAAGATGTGGAAACTATTGCTATACATCGCTACGCCCGTTCGTCTGCTCAGAAAGTTCGTTTAGTAGTTAATCTTATTCGTGGCAAAAGAGTGTTACAGGCTATGAAAATTTTAAATTACACAAATAAGAAAGCTAGTAATTTAGTTAAGAAAGTACTTGGATCTGCTATTGCTAATGCTGAGCATAATGATGGTGTTGATATTGATGACTTAAGAATTAAGAAAATTTTCGTTAACGAAGGTTCAACTATGAAACATATCATGCCTCGTGCGAAAGGTCGAGCGGATCGTATCTCGAAACGAACCAGCCATATTACTGTGATTGTTTCAGATCATTGAAACTTTATGGAGACTAGGAATGGGTCAGAAAGTACACCCTAATGGTATTCGATTAGGTATAGTTAAGCCTTGGAATTCTACTTGGTATGCGAATACAAAAGAATTTGCTATCAATTTAGATGGTGATTTTAAGGTACGCCAATATTTAAATAAAGAACTGGCAAAAGCATCTATTTCACGCATTGTTATTGAACGTCCTGCAAAGAGTATCCGTGTAACTATTCACAGTGCTCGTCCTGGTATTGTTATTGGTAAAAAAGGTGAAGATGTTGAGAAATTGCGTAAGATAATAGCAAATATTGCTTGTGTCCCTGCGCAAATTAATATTGCCGAAGTACGTAAACCCGAATTAGATGCTAAATTAGTTGCTGATAGCATTACTTCACAGTTAGAACGACGGATTATGTTCCGTAGAGCTATGAAACGTGCGGTACAAAATGCTATGCGTTTAGGGGCAAAAGGTATAAAAGTAGAAGTTAGTGGTCGTTTAGGCGGATCTGAAATTGCACGCACTGAATGGTATCGTGAAGGTCGCGTACCATTGCATACTTTGCGCGCCGATATTGATTATAACACTGCAGAAGCACAGACTACTTATGGTGTACTTGGCGTTAAAGTATGGATTTTTAAAGGTGAAATATTAGGCGGCGTATCTGCTATTGAACAGGTAGATAAATCTATAACTCAACCTAAAAAGCAACAGCGTAAAAGTCGCAAATAAGGAGAGTTGCTATAATGTTACAACCAAAACGTACGAAATTCCGTAAAATGCATAAAGGTCGCAATCGCGGTCTAGCTGCAGGTACGGATATTAGCTTTGGAACTTTCGGTCTAAAGGCAGTTGGCCGTGGACGTTTAACGGCGCGACAGATTGAAGCGGCACGTCGTGCAATGACTCGCGCTGTTAAGCGTCAAGGTAAAATTTGGATTCGTATATTTCCAGATAAACCAATTACTGAAAAACCACTTGAAGTACGTATGGGTAAAGGTAAGGGTAACGTAGAATATTGGGTTGCTTTAATTCAACCAGGTAAAATTCTTTATGAGATGGATGGAATTCCAGAAGAACTAGCTCGTGAAGCATTTAAATTAGCAGCAGGAAAACTCCCTATTAAAACAACTTTTGTAACCAAGGCGCTGATGTAATGAAAGTAAAAGAATTACGTAAAAAAAATCTTGAAGAGTTAAATATTGAATTGCTTAATCTTTCACGTGAACAGTTTAACTTGAGTATGCAGACAAAAACTGGGAAATTACAACAGTCTCATTTGTTAAAACAAGTGCGTCGTGATATTGCACGTATTAAAACCTTATTAAGTGAAGTGAAAAGATAAAAAAATGAGGTATATAATGAATGAGTGATAAAACTCGTACTTTGCAAGGTCGTGTAACTAGTGATAAAATGGAGAAATCTATTGTTGTTACTATTGAGCGTATCGTAAAACACCCTTTATATGGCAAGTTTATTCGTCGTACAACAAAATTACATGTACATGATGAGAACAATGAATGTAGTATCGGTGATTTAGTAGAAATCCGTGAAATTCGTCCGCTATCTAAAATAAAATCATGGATACTCGTTCGTGTTGTAGAAAAGGCTATTCTATAATGTGGTATACAATCACTGTATAGAAAAAATAAACACCTCTTTGTTAAAAGAGGTGTTTATTTTTTCTATACATCTTAATAATGTAATGCTATAGTTATAAATTATTATAATAGTTAAAAGTATCATTTCTTTAATTTATATTAAAAGTAATTTAATTTTTAGTTAATATTTAGCGGAGTAATAAAATGATCCAAGAACAAACTATATTAAGTGTAGCCGATAACTCTGGAGCACGCCGCGTAATGTGTATAAAGGTCTTGGGTGGCTCACGTCGTCGCTATGCAAATATAGGTAATATAATCAAGATTTCTGTTAAAGAAGCAATTCCACGTGGTAAAGTAAAAAAAGGTGATGTCTTAAAAGCTGTAGTTGTACGTACTAAAAAAGGTGTTCGCCGTCCTGACGGTTCTGTCATTCGGTTTGATTGCAATGCCTGTGTGTTATTAAATGATACAAGTGAACAGGTTATTGGTACACGCATTTTCGGTGCGGTAACTCGTGAGCTTCGTATTGAGAAATTTATGAAAATTATCTCTTTGGCATCAGAAGTCTTATAATAAAAATAAAGAGAAAACATAATGGCATCAAAAATACGTCGAGATGATAAAGTTATCATATTAACTGGCAAAGATAAAGGTAAACATGGTAAAATAAAACGAGTTTTTTCTTTTGGTAAAGTTATTGTTGAAGGAATTAATTTAGTTAAGAAGCACCAAAAACCTATTCCGTCCTCAAATCAACCTGGCGGAATTTTAGAAAAAGAAGCAGTAATTGACATTTCTAACATTGCAATTCTTAATTTAATAACTGGCAAAGCTAATCGAGTTGGTTTTAGATTCGAAAATGGTAAAAAAGTACGTTTTTTAAAATCTAATAATGAAACTATTAAATAATTTTTGGAGTATATAATGGCGAAATTGCATGATTATTATAAAGACGAGGTAACCAAAAATTTAAAAATTAAATTTGGCTATAATTCTGTCATGCAAGTTCCTCGAATTGAAAAGATCACTTTGAACATGGGTGTTGGTGAGGCAATTACTAACAAAAAACTACTTGATAGTACAATCGCTAATTTAGCAGCAATAACAGGACAAAAACCATTAATTACCAAAGTACGAAAATCTGTTGCAGGTTTTAAAATTCGTCAAGGCTACCCAATAGGTTGTAAAGTAACTTTACGAGGCGAACGTATGTGGGAATTTTTTGAACGTCTAATTTTTATTGTTATACCACGTATCCGTGATTTTCGTGGTTTATCTACCAAATCATTTGATGGTCGTGGTAATTACAGCATGGGTGTACGTGAACAAATTATTTTTCCTGAAATTAATTATGATAAAGTAGATCGTGTACGTGGTTTAGACATTACTATCACTACTACTGCAAAATCAGATAGTGAAGGTTTTGCATTGTTAATGGCTTTTAACTTTCCATTCCGTAAGTAAGGTAGACTATTTATGGCCAAACAATCAATGAAAGCGCGAGATGTAAAACGTGCAAAATTAATTAAAAAATTTTTCATAAAACGTGTAGAGTTAAAAACTATTATTTCTGCTATAAATACATCAAATGAAGATCGTTGGAATGCTGTTCTTAAGTTACAAACTTTACCACGCGACTCTAGTCCTTCTCGTCGACGAAATCGTTGTCGACAAACTGGACGGCCACATGGTTTTTTGCGAAAATTTGGTTTAAGCCGTATTAAAGTCCGTGAATCTGCTATGCGCGGTGAAATCCCTGGTCTTAAAAAAGCCAGCTGGTAACTATCATAATTAAGGTGAATTACAGGAGTAAAGATAAATGAGCATGCAAGATCCAATTGCAGATATGATAACTCGTATCCGTAATGGCCAGATTGCCAAAAAATCTATAATTAACCTTCCTTCCACTAAAATAAAGGTAGCAATTGCTACAGTACTTAAGAAAGAGGGTTATATTAAGGATTTTAAAATTAAATGCAATATTGAACCAAAAATATTGGAAATTACATTGAAATATTTTAATGGAAAAGCTGTTATAGAAAACATTGACCGTATAAGTCGCCCAAGTTTACGGATCTATAAGAAAAAAGATGACCTACCACGGGTTATGGCTGGTTTAGGCATTGCCATTATCTCTACTTCTAAAGGCATTATGACTGATCGTTCAGCTCGCCAAGCAAGTTTAGGTGGAGAAATTATTTGCTATGTAGCTTAATTTGGAGAGAAAAAATGTCTCGTGTGGCAAAAACACCTATTGTGATCCCTGTTAGTGTAGAGGTTAAACTTAACGGTCAAAACATAGTGATTAAAGGTAAAAATGGTGAATTTACTCATACAGTCCATAAAGCTATTAAAGTTAAGTATGATATTAATCAATTAAAATTTACACCTCATGAGGGTTTTTCTAATGCATGGGCACAAGCAGGCACGACTCGATCTTTATTGAATGCAATGGTTATTGGTGTTTCCAAGGGGTTCACTAAGAAACTTCAGTTAATTGGTGTTGGTTATCGCGTAGCTATTAAAAATAATATTATAAATTTATCTTTAGGTTTTTCTCACCAAATAGAGTATAAGATACCAATAGGTGTTACTGCGAAATGTCCTTCACAAACTGAAATTGTACTTAAAGGTATAAATAAACAATTAATTGGTCAAGTTGCAGCGGAATTGCGTGATTATCGTCGACCTGAACCTTATAAAGGTAAGGGTATTCGTTATGTTAATGAAATCGTACGTACTAAAGAGGCTAAGAAAAAGTAAGTGTAATACTATGGATAAAAAAGTAGCTCGTATTCGTCGTGCGACTCGTACACGCCGTAAACTTCATGAACTTGGCGCAATGCGTTTGGTAGTACATTGTACACCCCGTCATATTTATGCGCAGATTATTACGCCAAATAATTCTGAAACTTTGGTAGTTGCTTCCACTATAGAAAAAGCAATTAATGGAAAAGTAAAATATACAGGAAACAAAGAAGCTGCATCAATAGTTGGTAAATTAGTTGCATTGCGTGCTCTGGAAAAAGGCATTAAAGAAATTGCTTTTGACCGTTCTGGTTTTCAATATCATGGTCGAGTTCAGGCGTTAGCAAATGCTGCTCGTGAAGCCGGTCTTAAGTTTTAATATAGAGGTCTTAAAATGGCTAACATTGAAAAACAAACTAGCGAACTGCAAGAAAAACTGATCGCTGTAAATCGTGTAGCTAAGACTGTTAAAGGTGGTCGTATTTTTAGTTTTACTGCATTAACTGTTGTTGGTGATGGTAATGGTCGCATTGGTTTTGGTTATGGTAAAGCGCGTGAAGTTCCAGCAGCAATTCAGAAAGCGATGGAAAAAGCTCGTCGAAATATGAAAAATGTCGCCCTTAATAATGGTACTTTATATCATCCTGTAAAAGGTACTCATACAGGCTCTTGTGTGTTTATGCAACCTGCTCATGAAGGTACTGGTATTATTGCAGGCGGAGCCATGCGTGCTGTTTTAGAGGTTGCTGGTATTCATAATGTACTAGCTAAAACATATGGTTCCACAAATCCAATTAATGTTGTTCGTGCAACATTAGATGCTTTGGATAGCATGAAATCACCAGAAATGGTAGCAGCTAAGCGTGGTAAATCCGTTAAAGAAATTTTGAGGGGTAATGGTTAATTATTATGGCTAAGATTATCAAAGTTACACAAGTTCGCAGTTCTATTGGTTGTTTGCCAAAACATAAGGCAACATTGATTGGTTTGGGTCTACGTCGCATTAATCATACTGTAGAGCGTGAAGATACACCAGCGATTCGTGGTATGATTAATTTAATCTCATATATGGTTAAAATTAATAAGGAATAACGAGTGCGCTTAAATACTCTGTCACCAGCTAAAGGTTCTAAACATACATCTAAACGTGTAGGTCGTGGTGTTGGTTCAGGTTTAGGTAAAACTGGAGGACGCGGTCATAAAGGTCAGAAATCTCGTTCTGGTGGCAGTATACGTCGTGGTTTTGAAGGCGGGCAAATGTCTTTATATCGCCGTTTACCAAAATTTGGTTTTATTTCACATAAAAGAATGATTACTGCAGAAGTTCGTTTATCAGATTTTTCTAAAATTAAAAGTGATGTTATTGATCTTAATGTGCTGAAAGCTGCTAATATAATCGGTGCTCAAATAAAATATGCGAAAATTATTCTTTCTGGTGAAATTAATCGTCCAGTAACTATACGTGGTCTCGGTGTAACAAAAGGTGCACGTAATATAATTGAAGCTGTAGGTGGTAGAATTGAAGAATAAATCACAAATTGTGAAGCAACCAGGTTTAGATTTTCAAAGTCCTAAAGGTAACATAGGCGAACTTAAGCGTAGGATTTTTTTTGTTATTTTTGCGTTAATTGTTTTTCGTATTGGTTCTTTTATTCCTATCCCTGGAATTGATACTACCATTTTTGCTAAAATACTTGAACAACAAAAAGGTACTATTATTGAAATGTTTAATATGTTCTCTGGTGGAGCTCTTAGTCGTGCTTCTATTTTCACATTAGGAATTATGCCATATATTTCAGCATCAATTATTTTCCAACTATTAACTGTAGTTAATTCACGATTAGCGGAAATCAAGAAAGAAGGAGAAGCTGGTCGTCGTAAAATTAATCAGTATACGCGTTATGGTACTTTTATCTTAGCAATATTCCAATCTATTGGAATTGCAACAGGTTTACCAAATATGATTGGAATACAAGGATTAGTAATTAATCCTGGCTTTCAGTTTTATTTTACAGCTATTGTTAGCTTAGTAACAGGAACGATGTTTTTAATGTGGCTAGGTGAACAAATCACTGAAAGAGGTATTGGAAACGGTATCTCAATCATTATTTTTGCAGGTATAGTTGCTGGATTACCACCATCCATTGGTCATACAATCGAACAAGCTAGACAGGGCGATTTACATTTTCTTTTGTTATTATTTGTTGCCGGTTTAGTGTTTGCTGTAACTTATTTTGTTGTTTTTATGGAACGTGGTCAACGTCGTATAATTGTTAATTATGCAAAGCATCAACAACAGGGTAGACGTATTTATGCTACACAAAGTACTCATTTACCATTAAAAGTAAATATGGCAGGAGTTATCCCTGCAATTTTTGCTTCTAGTATTATATTATTCCCAAGTACAATAGTTTCTTGGTTTGGTGGTGGAACTGGTTGGAATTGGTTAACAGCTATTTCAATGTATTTACAACCAGGACAACCGCTTTATGTGTTACTTTATGCATCTGCAATTATTTTCTTTTGTTTTTTTTATACAGCATTAGTTTTTAATCCACGAGAAACAGCAGATAACTTAAAAAAATCTGGTGCATTTATACCAGGAATTCGTCCTGGAGAACAAACAGCTAAATATATTGACAAAGTAATGACGCGGTTAACATTAGTAGGCGCATTATACATTAGTTTTATTTGTTTGATTCCTGAGTTCATGCGTGACGCAATGAAAGTGCCATTCTATTTTGGTGGTACTTCACTTTTAATTGTCGTGGTTGTTATTATGGACTTTATGACTCAAGTACAGACTTTTATGATGTCTAGTCAATATGAATCTGCTTTGAAAAAAGCAAATCTTAAAATTAAATAATTACCTTTAAATTAATTTACTTTAAAAGTTAAGGAAAGGTGAAAAAAAATGAAAGTTCGTGCTTCTATTAAAAAATTATGTAGAAACTGTAAAATTATTAAACGTAATGGTAGTATTCATGTAATTTGCAGTGTTGAACCAAGACATAAACAACGACAAGGTTAAGAAAAAGTATTTTTCCTTGAAAAAATTAATTTAGTCAGCTAGATTAAATGGTCATTTTTTTTAAAGAAATTTATAATTATTAAAATACTTAAAAAAAATTATTTTCAGCATAGTTTATATATGATATTTAACTTTAGGAGTGTATAAGTGGCCCGTATAGGAGGAATTAATATCCCTGATCATGAACATACTCTAATCGCATTAACATCGATTTACGGGATTGGTAAATCTCGCTCACAATCAATCTGTGCAGCAAGTGGTATTTTTGAATATATTAAAATCTGCGAGTTGTCTGAAGAGCAAATTGATAAATTACGTAGCGAAGTTACTAAATATATTGTTGAAGGTGATTTGCGTCGCGAAATCACCTTAAATATTAAGCGTCTGATGGATCTTGGTTGTTATCGAGGTTTACGTCATCGCCGTGGTCTTCCTGTGCACGGTCAGCGAACTAAAACTAATGCGCGTACTCGTAAGGGCCCGCGTAAGCCGATAAAAAAATAAACCTGGGATATTTAAGTATAATGGCAAAAATACCTATTCGTACGCGTAAGCGTACAAGAAAACAAATTTTAGATGGCGTGGCTCATATTCATGCTTCTTTTAATAATACAATTGTTACTATTACTGATCGTCAAGGTAATACATTGGGTTGGGCAACAGCAGGTGGCTCTGGTTTTCGTGGTTCCCGTAAGTCTACTCCATTTGCTGCTCAAGTTGCAGCAGAGCGTTGTGTTGAAGCGGTGAAAGAGTATGGAATTAAAAATTTGGAAGTTATGGTTAAAGGGCCAGGGCCTGGTCGTGAATCAACTATCCGTACGTTAAATGCAGCTGGGTTTCGCATTACTAACATTACTGATGTGACCCCGATCCCTCATAATGGTTGTCGTCCGCCAAAAAAACGTTGTGTTTAATTATACTTCGCGTTTTTTAGGATTATTGGAGAAAAAAATGGCTAGATATTTAGGCCCTAAGCTAAAACTATGCCGTCGCGAAGGTACAGATCTTTTCCTTAAGTCTGGTGTTCGCACGATTGATACAAAATGTAAATTAGAAAAGGCGCCAGGACAACATGGCGCTCGTAAATTACGTTTATCTGATTATGGTATTCAGTTACGTGAAAAACAAAAAGTTCGTCGTATTTATGGTATCTTAGAACTTCAGTTTCGTAACTATTATAAAAAAGCAACACGATTAAAAGGTAACACAGGTGAAAATCTTTTAAATTTACTTGAGAGTCGCTTAGATAATATCGTTTATCGTATGGGATTTGGTGCAACAAGAGCAGAAGCGCGTCAGATGGTTAGTCATAAAGCTATTATGGTAAACCATCAAGTAGTTAATATTGCTTCTTATCAGGTTTCCGAAAATGATATTATTAGTATTCGTGAAAAAGCAAAAAAACAATCTCGTATTAAGGCTGCTTTAGAACTTTCTGAACAACGCGAGAAACCAAGTTGGTTGGAAGTTGATGCTACTAATATGAAAGGTGTATTTAAACATATTCCTGAACGTACCGATTTATCTGCTGATATTAACGAACACTTGATCGTTGAGCTTTACTCTAAGTAAAGTTTAGTACTAAAGAGAGGATATATAATGCAGGGTTCTGTAACAGAGTTTCTTAAACCTCGCCTAGTTGATATTGAACAAATTAGTTCAACGCATACTAAGGTAACCCTTGAACCATTAGAACGTGGATTTGGTCACACTCTTGGTAATGCACTACGTCGTATTTTACTTTCCTCTATGCCCGGTTGTGCTGTTACTGAAGTTAAAATTGATGGTGTATTACATGAGTACAGTACCAAAGAAGGTGTACAAGAAGATATTTTAGAAATTCTTCTTAATTTTAAGGGGCTAGCAGTAAAAATTCATGATAAAGATAAAGTCATTTTAACCTTGAATAAATCTGGAATTGGCCCTGTGACTGCTGCAGATATTATCTCTAATGATAATATTGAAATTATCAACCCACAACATGTTATCTGCCATCTAACTGATGAAAGTACTGTTATTAATATGCATATTAAAATACAACGCGGGCGTGGATATGTCCCAGCTTCTTCTCGTCTTCACTTAGAAGAAGATGAACGTTCAATTGGTCGCTTATTAGTTGATGCATGCTATAGTCCTGTAGAGCGTATTGCTTATAATGTTGAAGCGACGCGTGTAGAACAACGTACTGATTTGGATAAATTAGTCATTGAGATGGAGACTAACGGCACAATCGATCCAGAGGAAGCGATTCGGCGAGCAGCAACTATATTAGCTGAACAACTTGAAGCTTTTATTGATTTACGTGATATTGCTAATATTGAAGTTAAAGATGAAAAACCAGAGTTTGATCCGATTTTATTACGTACAGTTGATGATTTGGAATTAACTGTCCGATCTGCTAATTGTTTAAAAGCAGAAGCTATTCACTACATTGGTGATTTAGTTCAGCGAACTGAGATTGAGTTGCTTAAAACACCTAATCTTGGTAAAAAATCACTCACTGAAATTAAAGATGTTTTAGCGTCAAGAAGCTTATCGTTAGGTATGCGTTTAGAAAATTGGCCTCCAGTAAGTATTGCTGATTAATAAAATTATAGGTTAAGATATTTAGTAAGAAGGATAAGATAATGCGCCATCGTAAAAGTGGTCGTCAATTAAATCGAAGTTGTAGTCATCGCCAAGCTATGTTTCGTAATATGACTAGTTCTTTAGTTCGTCATGAAGTCATTAAGACAACTCTATCAAAAGCAAAAGAGTTACGTCGTGTTGTTGAACCATTAATTAGTCTTGCAAAAAACGATAGTATAGCTAATCGTCGCTTGGTATTTGCTAATATTCGCAATAATGAAATTGTAGCAAAATTATTTAATGAACTTGGAAAACGTTTTTTAAATCGTAAAGGTGGTTATACTCGCATAATGAAATGTGGTTTTCGTGTAGGCGACAATGCACCTATGGCTTATATTGAGCTTCTTAATCGTACTGTTTAATATGGGGGAGATTAAACATGAATAAAGCCTATAAAATAAGTTTATAATTATATAAAAAGCCGGGATTCAATCCCCGTCTTTTTATAATTTAAAAAATAACTTTTTATTATTTTATTATTTGTTACTACTAAATGATATATATTTATATATATAACGTTTATAATAAATCATATAAAAGTAAAGCTATCAAATATACAAATATAAATAGGATTTATTTACATAAGAATATAACTTAATAAAACACTATGGATTATAAAGTATATTTTATACACTGTATAAGTTAATTATATTTTAATTTTTAATTAAACTTTTAAATTATTATTCGTTTCTATTATTATTTTTAGTAATTATATTTATTAATATTTAAAAAGTATTGTACATACTTAATTTTATAAAAGATTAAAATTAAAAATTATAAAAATAAAAAAGATTAATTTTAAATTTAAAATATTTTTTGTAGTTTATTGATATTATTTGTCAATATATAGATACTTATTTATTTAATTTTAGAATTTACTGAAAATAATTAATATTATTTAATATAAATAAGTAATTATTATAGTAAAGTTATAATATAATAATAAAAATAATTCTTTTTATTTAAAAAAAACAATATTTTAATAACAGTAAATATATTACTTTTAGTTCTTCTTGAGAAAAAATAAAATTTATTAAGTTAATTTAATAATGAAAAATTCAAATAGAAGAACTATAACATCATAAATAAAAAAATAATTTCGATAAATATCATTTATATAATAAAGATAAAAATCAAAATAATAATATTTATTTTTATTTCAAAATTTATTTTTTTAAAAGTTTATAACTATTCAATATTGATTAATATATAGGATAATTTTTATAAAAAAAATAAGCTAGGTTGAAATATTTTTTCTACTTTAGAGATATATTTTTTATCAGTAATAAACACAATAATATGATCATCTTGTTTGATAATATCATAACGATTCGCAATAATGACTTCTTTATTACGAATAATAGCTCCGATAATTGTACCTGGAGGGAGTTTTATTTCTGAAATTTTTTTACCAATAACCTTAGATGTATTCTCATCACCGCGAACAATAACCTCTACAGCTTCAGCGATACCTTTATATAATGATGAAACATTGATTATATTGTCTTTACGAACATGATTTAATAAAGCAGAAATTGTTGCTTGTTGAGAAGATATTGCAATATCAATAACCCCTCCTTGCACAAGATCAAAATAAGCAGAGCGTTGAATAAGAACTATAACTTTTTTTGCACCCATTTTCTTTACAAGCATAGCTGACACAATATTAGCTTCATCATCATTAGTTAATGCTATAAAAACATCTATTTGTTCAATATGTTCTTCCGCCAATAACTCTTGATCTGAAGCATCACCATAAAATACAACTGTATCATGTAAGAGTTCTGCTAGTTCTATTGCCCTCTCTTGATCATGTTCTATTAATTTAACGCTATAATCTTTTTCTAATTTTTTTGCTAAACCTGCACCAATATTGCCACCACCAACTATCATAATTCTTTTATATGGTTTTTCTAAATGCTGTAATTCATTCATGACAGCACTAATATGCTCAGTAATTACAATAAAAAAAATCTCATCACCTGCTTCAATGATTGTAGATCCCTGTAGTTGAATGGATTTATCTTGACGAAATATTGCAGTAATTTTAGTATTAATATGTGGTAAATGTTCCCGTATATTTGAAAGGGAATTACCGACTAATAAACCACCATAATAAGCCTTTGCAGCAACAATACTTACTTTACCATTTGCAAAATTAACAACTTGAAGTGTACCAGGATATTGAATTAATTTATAAATATAATCAATAATAAGTTGCTCTGGTGAAATAAGATAATCAATTGGTATATTATTAGAAGTAAAAAGTTTTTCACTCTCTTTAATATATTCAGATGCACGTATTCTAGCAATTTTATTTGGAGTATTAAAAATAGAATAAGCGATCTGGCATGCAATCATATTAATTTCATCTGAATTTGTTACAGCAACTAACATATCAGCATTTTCAGCCCCAGCTTCTCTTAAGATCTTAGGGTGTGAGCCATGACCATTAACAACTCTTAGATCTAATTTATCTTGTAATTGTCGTAAACGCTCAGTATTAGTATCAACGATAGTGATGTCATTATTTTGATTAATTAAATTTTCTGCAAGCATTCCACCAACTTGTCCTGCTCCTAATATGATAATTTTCATTATATTTTATCTCACTGCCAAATTGATTTTTTTATTCAAAATAGTAGTGTTAATTTTTTCTTAGAGAAGTATAAAAAAAACCATCTCCTCCATCTTGACTTGGTAATATTTGTTGACCTAATCCAATACTATTATTTAGAGATGCTTCAGGGTGATGAATAAGAAATTTTTGTATTTGTTCTTTATTTTCATCCGGTAAAATAGAACAAGTAGAATAAACTAGAATACCATTGATTTTTAAAAAAGGCCAAATAGCTTCTAATATTTCATATTGTAATTTAACTAATTTTGGGATATCTGTCTGTTTTTTTAACCATTTTATATCTGGATGCCTACGAATAACACCTGTTGAAGAGCAAGGTGCGTCTAGTAATATACGATCAAATTTTGCATCTACTATCCATTTTAGCGGTGTTCGGCCATCGCCGATAACAACTCTTGCATGTAATTTTAATCGATTAAGATTTTCTTGAATACGTTTTATTCGCATTTGATTAATATCAACTGCTAAAACATTGGCTTTTGGAGCAAGTTCTAATATATAAGTTGTTTTACAACCAGGAGCTGCACAAAGATCAAGAATATGTTCACCATTTTTAGGAGCTAATAATTCAACGCATTGTTGAGAAGATAAATCTTGAATTGTAACCCACCCTTTATTAAATCCAGGTAATTTATTGATTATATAAGGTTTTTTTAATTTAATAGCAAATTTACTCTTATTACTTAAATTAGCATCTATAGCAGTTTTTTTTAATAATGTTAGATAATCATTAGTTGAATGATGTAATTGATTCACTCTTAGCCACATTGGTGGTTTTTCGTTGTTAACCTTAATGATTTCTTTCCATTGAAAGGGATAAGTTTGTTGGATTTTTTCTAATAACCATTTAGGATGTAAATGATTATTTGTATTTTTATTAACTTTTTCATTTAATACTTTTTCTTGTCGTTGAAATTCCCTTAATATACCATTAATTAAATTTTTTAATTGAGGGAACTTTAATGTGATAGTAGCATCGACTGTTTCTGCTAATACAGCATAAGATGGGATACGAGTAAAATGAAGCTGATAAATTCCTACCATTATAAGATAATGAATGATTTGTTGTTTTTTTTTCAATGGCTTAGTCATTAACTGTTGAATAAACCATTCTAATAAAGGTAATACTCTAAGTATACCAAAGCTAAGTTCTTGTAAAAGTGATTTATCTTTATTTGATATATTTTTTTGCCACTTTGGAAGTACAATGCTTAGTGATTGTTTTTGATCAATAACATTAGCGATGATTTTTGCACAAATACCTCTAAGATTATAATGTTTTTTATTCATATTGAATAATAAAATTACCCTTTAATTATAAATGTAAGTAAGAGATTTATTTTTAGTTTTGTTGTAATTTTGAATTTATTACTCTTCCAGGAAAAAACCATTCTTTTCGAGAGTTTAGAAAATCGCCTGTTAACATTATTTTTTTACCTGCTGGTTGTATTTTTAAAATATTTAATATACCCTCACCGGTTGCTATTTTTATTCCTGTTTTATTAACATTTAAAATTGTTCCTGGAGTTGAATTAATTTTATGATAAATAACATTAGCATGTAATATTTTAATAAGTTGATTTGAAAAAATAAAATAACTTAATGGCCAAGGATTAAATGCTCGGATACATCTTTCAATTCTTTCTGCAGAAAGAATCCAATCAATTAACGCTTCATTTTTACTTATTTTTTTAGCATAGATAGCAAATCTATCATTTTGTTTTTCTGGTTTTATTTGACCAGAAGTTAATAAATCAAGAGTATGTATAAGTGCAATAGGACCAAGTATTACAAGTTTTTTATAAAGTGTTGCTGTTGTATCTTTTGGTTCAATAGGACAGCTTATTTTATAAAGTATATCACCAGCATCAAGACTAACATTCATTTGTATAATTGTAATACCAGTTTTTTTATCGGCAGCTAAAATTGAGCGTTGAATTGGCGCAGCTCCTCTCCAACGAGGCAATAATGAACAGTGAACATTTAAACAACCCATTGGTAGCATATTTAATATAATTTCAGGTAATATGAAACCATATGCAACAACAACCATAACATCAGCATGTTGACTTTTAATCCAACGTTGATTTTCTTTTGTTTTTAGTGTTGTTGGTTGAAGAATAGGAATATGAGCCTTTTTTGCTAAAATTTTTACAGGACTTAATGTAATTTTTTTTCCTCTTCCTACCGGTTTATCTGGTTTAGTTAAAACACCAACAATTTTATATTTATCTTTTTTGCATAGTAAAGCTACTAAATGTTGTTCTGAAAAATCACTAGTACCAGCAAAAATAATTCGTAGACAATTTGACACATAAGATCCCTATATTATAAAATATGTTAAATATTATTTTAATATTTAGATGTTTATTTTTTTTTATTTCACATATAATAGGTTAGTGTTTTAATACAGAAAGATAATCAATAAATAATTTTCCATTTAAATGATCTATTTCATGTTGAATACAGATAGCAAGTAGATCATCTGTTTCTAACTTAAATGCTTTACCATTTATATCTAAAGCTTTAATTTTAATCCATTTTGAACGTAGCACAAATGCTCGTTGTTTCGGTATAGAAAGACAACCTTCTTCAATTCCAATTTTACCATATGTTTTTAAAATAACTGGATTTATGAGTATCAATTTTTCATCACGAGATTCTGAAATATCAATAACAATAATTCTTTGATGAATATTAACTTGCGTTGCAGCTAAACCAATACCCTCTTCTTTATACATTGTGTCAAACATATCATTCACAATATGCTGTATTTTTGTATCAACTTTTTTTACTAATGTTGCAATTTTACGAAGACGTTTATCTGGATAATATAATATATTTAACACTGACATAAATTTTTAAGACTATATAAAAAAAAATAAAATTTATTTAATATCTATTCTAGACTTTTTTTGTTGTAAATAACAGCATTGATTATAAAGTAAACACAATTATTATAAATTAAGCTTGAAATATATGGATTTATAAAAATATTATTATATATCAAAATATTTTTTATTTTAAATTTATTTAAATTTCTTAAATTATAAAAAATTTATTGAATTAAATAATTTAAAGATTGTATCTTCAAATATATAAATTATCATTCTCATAATAGAATATAGTTTATCATTTAAATTTTAAAAATATTTATGCTATAATAAAATAAGTTGAAATAATTAAGCATAAATTAATTAACTTATCTGATTAAAATTACATTTATTCATTAATATAAATACATTCGTCATTAATATAATTTTTTTATTAAAAATAAAAATGATTTTTATTTTATTAAAAAATTATTTATAAAAATAACTTTATAATAACTTTATAATAACTTTATAATAAATAGATTTAATATTTATCTAGAAATTTACGGTTCATAATTAAACTTGTATAAATTTAGTAATAAGTATTAATAAAATTAGCAATAAAGCTATATTGAAGTATGGTGAGATTCTTTGTATTAAAAAGTTAGATGTTATTTAAGCAAAAATATCTAATTTAATAAATTCAATATAAAAGATAAAATAAAAGAATAATAATTTTATTTCTTTTTTTATTTTTAAAAATTATTAATATGTAAATAATTGATCATAATAATTAAAAAAGTAAAAATTATTTTTTTTATAATCTATAAATATTTATTTTTTAATAAAATTCTGTATCATATTAATTATTAAGTAATATTGATTTATTTAATCACCAATAAAATAGTTTATTAGTTGTAAATTATTTGTTTTATTATTACTGCTTAATTAAGGAATAATGTTATTTTTATTTTTGTTAAATTCATTTGAGTCGAATAATTAAAATAAAGTAAAATATAAAAATATTTTTTAAAAAAAAGAATGGATAAAGCGAGTAAATATTCTTTTAGTTTTTATGTGTAACTCATTATTAAAAATTAAAAATTTTATTTTTATTATTTTAACTATTCTAAATTTAATTGTGTTCAGTTGGTAAAACAATTAATAAACAGATAAGTAATTAAAAGATTATTTAATTATTTTATTTCAAATTTAGAAATTATTTTCGTCAAAATGATAATATTTTAGAATATTTTTTGATCACATGTATGATTCTTAATCTCAGTATATAGAATTAATTAATAAACTTAATAAAATATTAATTAAAAATACAATGATCTTAAAATAATTAATTGTTATAAACAACATCATAATTAGAAAAATAATAAATTTTATATAAATAAATTATATAATAAACAGTATAATAAATACATGAAATAAATTATTATGTTTGATAATAAATCTTCTTCATTTAAAAATATTATTATAGCTCTAAATGAAGGAAAGATTATTGCATATCCTACAGAAACAGTTTTTAGTTTAGGATGTGATCCTAATAACGAAAAAGCAGTTCGTCAATTATTTTCATTAAAACAACGTCCATGGAATAAAGGATTAATTTTAATAGCTGGAAATTATGAACAATTAAGATCTTATATTGATGTTAATAAATTAACTGATTTACAAAAAGAAATGATACTCTTAACAAGGCCTAAACCTATAACTTGGGTTGTACCAGTTAAAAACTGTATACCAAAATGGTTAACAGGAAAGTTTAATTCACTTGCGGTTCGTATTACAAATTTTGAATTAATTAAAAAACTTTGTTTTTTATACGATAAGCCATTAATTTCAACTAGTGCTAATTTAAATGGATTACCGCCATGCAAAACAAAAGAAGAAGTTATTAATCAATTTAATTCTCAAGTATCTATTTTAGATGGTTGTGTTGGAAGACATAAAAATCCATCTGAAATTCGAGATATAATAACAGGTTATTTGTATCGAAAGGGTTAATATAATGAAAAAATTTGCAGTATTTGGAAATCCAGTAATACATAGTAAATCACCACTCATTCATAAATTATTTGCTGAACAAACTGGTATTAAATATAATTATAAAAAAATATTAGTTCCTTTAAATAAATTTGAAGAAAAATTAAATATTTTTTTTATCGAGGAGGAAGTGGAGTAAATATTACTTTACCTTTTAAAGAATTAGCATATCATAAAGTTGATATATTAACTAAACAAGCTAAAATATGCGGTTCAGTTAATACTATTAAGAAATTAGATGATCATCGATTACTAGGCGATAATACAGATGGAATAGGTTTAATTTTAGATCTTGAACGTTTGAATTTTATTAAGAAAGGAATGAATATATTAATAATTGGCGCTGGCGGGGCAGTTAAGGGTATTATAACTCACATTTTAAATTATGGATGCCAAATAACAATTACAAATCGAACATTTAGTAAAGCAAGTGAATTAGCAAAGAAATTTGCTGCTATAGGAGATATAAAATCATTAATGTTAGAATCTATTTATTCATCTAAATATGATTTGATTATTAATGCTACATCTTCTGATATTATAGGGGAAGCTCCTATTATTTCATCTAATGTATTTAAGAAAAATATTTTTTGTTATGATATGATTTATTGGTTAAATGAAACACCATTTTTAACATTAGCAAAAACTAACGGAGTATTAAAATGTGCCAATGGTATTGGTATGTTATTTTTTCAGGCGGCTTTTGCTTTTAAATTATGGCATGGTAAATTACCAAATATTTCATTCATATTAAATTACTTAAAAACATTAATATAAATTAAAACTAGTTTTAAAAAAAATCATCTTAATAATTAAGAATATATTTTATAATAAATTTATAAATAATTATTTTCTATTTTTTTTATTTACATAATCATAAACTGATTATATTGAGATAATGAGATTCTTCTTAATTTTTTTTTAATTATTTAAATAGTTAAATTTTGTATCAACTAACACAATTACCAATAGACTATCTATATAGAATGATTTTATATCAAACATTAATATTTTTATTTAAAATAATAAATATATCTTTACTGATTAAATTTATTTAATCTCTAACATAAAATAATAATTTACATTGAATATTAGTTTTTATTTTAATAGAAATAAAAACTAATATTGTTATATATAATATATAATGATGAAAATTTGTTTTTTAAAAAAATATGTAATTCATAATTATTAAAGTTTTTTATAAATATAGTATTTTAAATAAAAAAATTTTTAATATTAAAGTTTCTAATTAAAAATTTAATTTTTAGTAAAAATATAGTATTAGAAGGAAGATTTAATATATGTAAATTAGTAAAATTTGATTAAATACTTTTATCGACATAAATTTCTTTAAGATACAGCTAATTAAAAATATGAGAAAGAAACCTTAAAACAGTGAATGGTTAATTAAAATGATTGACAATAACTATATAATTACTAAAAATGAAATTAAGAAATTTTAATTTAATATTTTTAATGAAAATATACGAGTTACTTATTAAGTATTATAAAAATTCATTCTAAAAAAAATTTAATTAAACTATTTTTAGAAAATAAAAGCTTTAATTGTCATTAAAGACAATAATGTTTTTATATAGATATTACTAATAAGTATGTATTTTTTTTACAATTATGTTGTATTTATAAAATTTTTTTTTAGATTATCGTATGTTTTTGTTTATAAAAATATTTTTAAATGATATTTTTAGTGATTATAGTATTAGAAATAAAAATAACGCAGAATAATATTATAGAAATAACTTAGATCTAATTTTATAGGCATGAAATGTTTATTAAAATTACTGAACAAAATAATACACATATAATTGATAAAATTAAATATAAATAAGTTAACATGACTTTATATATAAACAGAAATATTAAAGTTTAAATAAAATTAACTAAAGGATATGATTAATTAATATCAAGAATTATAAGGAGGATTATATAATTTGAGATTCGAAAGATAAATTAAATTAAAAGATAATTAACCTTTTATGAAAGATATTTAGGATAATGAACTCTATATTTATTTTTTAATGTTAGATTGGAAGTATGATTTAATTATATTATCTTATCCAAAATTTACTAACTTGATATAAAACTCTATTATTTAATAAGGCTCTGTCTAAGAGGGATAAAATATATTTTATAAAATTGACGCATAAAAAAAATATTTTAAACCATTAGGTAAAACCATAAAGTTAGAATTAGGTAAAGAGTAATGCTGATTAGATTAAAAAGTTTAAATAAATAAATGATATTAGATCTTTGAATTAATAATTATTTAAAGAAAATGACAAATAGATTATTCATAACTTGAAAATCTGTTTGATGAAAAGATACGTAATATTTAGTAAAACATAAACAAATATACTAGTAATAGTAATATTCATAAGCAATACAAGTAAATTTTATTAATCATAAAAGATATATTAAAAAACATGAATATATATAAGATATAGATGATAATATAAATAATAGTAAATTAAATAAAAATCTTTTCACAAAAAAATATCTAATATCAATTAAAATATAGTAATCGATAGACTATTAAAATTAAAACTGAAAATAAATTAATTATTAATTGATTAACATTTTTACATAGATCTAAATAAAGTTAAAATTTTTAGAATATTTTAGTTATTTTTTTTATTCAATCAATAAGAATTTAATATAGATAAATTTATATTATTAGCATGCAGCCAACTAGAGAAGAAAAGCTCTTGAGTATAAAAAAATACAACTATATTAGTTTATATCCTTAGTAAATATAAAAGTGATTTAAGTAAAGAAGAATCAACAAAACAAAGACTTTTCGTGAAAGAATTATTTAAAAAAAATAGATGTACCATTTTAAATCAAATATTTTATTGCTATTAGATAAAAATAACTTTTTGTTTATAATCGAATTTACTTATAGATAAAGGTTTTTTTAATTTCTTATTATTTATTAAAAATAGAGTTCTTAATTACAACAATCTTGAAAATTGATTTTTTAAAATAAACTATAATTTTCAGAAATTGCATGAAAAGCCTTAGTTTATCTTCATAAAAATTTAGTAAAATTAATTTTTTTTAAAATAGAGATATATTTAAGATAATACAAACAAAATAGTAAAACATTTAATTAAATCCTTACTATAGGTTTAATGTTATCAACATTGATGTTTAATATTTAAAATGAATGAGGTAACATTAAAATATATTTCTTATATTTTAATTTCTAAATATAATTTACTTATAATAAGTGATAGTAGTATATTCTCAGTAGTTTAAATATTGTGGTTCTTTTTTTTTAAGTATAAAAGAGAGTATAAAAATTAGTTAATTATAGTTTGATATTTTCACCTTAAGAAAAGATATAAATAAATCTATTATAATGGTTATAATAAAAATAGATATAAAACAAATTTCAGTTATTTTGTAATATCCATATATTTTATTTTATTTAATAAATGAAATAAATTTCATTAAATAATAAATTAAGCTCAACAAATAGTTTTATACAAAAAGCTTTATTTATTTCTTTTATATTAATTATTAATTACATTCTTTTATGAAAAGAACAAAATATAACTATTTCTTATTTAAAATAATACATAATATTAATTTAGATATTATGTGAAATAACTTATTTTACCTTTCATTGGTAAAAAATAAAATTTTTTCTTAATTTTTTACATGATGGTTATATATGAATACATTCTTAATGTACAAGGCTCTGAATTATGGTAATAACTTAGGTTAATGAAATTAAGCGCGATATACACATGAGATAATCACTAAAAGTATTTTTATTAGCTATATTGATAAGAGTTTTTTATTTTAGGAAAAATTTTTGTAAGAAATTTTAAATTTTTTTTAAATAGTATTTAAATAGACAACAAATTAGATAGATAAACTTTTAGTGTAAGTAAAATTGATGTTTTTGTTTAATTAGTATTAAGTGTTATAGGTGTTTAACGTAAAAATACTGAGATATTTTAAGTTATAAAATAAGAATTTTATTCTATTCAGAAAATATATTTTTGAGAAAAAATTTTATTTTAAATAAAAAATAAGTAGAAAATAAAGAAATATAATTTTATTTTAATAAAAAATAAAATAGCTTAATATAAGCTAAACTTACATGAAGTAAAGTTTAAAAAAATAAAATATAAATATTATATTGATTATGAATCATATAATATTACATCTAAAAAGATAGAGGGTTTCTTAGAATTTAATCATATAAAAATTTATTATTTTAATGTTTTTAATATTTAATTTAATAAAAATCATTATTTTTTTTGTGATATAAAGCTGAAAATCTTATTATTTAGTAATAAAAATAAAATTAGATTATTAGATAATGCGGCGTATTAATCTATCAATACGCATTCTACGTAAACGGTGGATAAGTTTTTTAACTTTTACTGGATAGCGTTGAATATTTTCAAGCTCTTTGTAATGTTTCATTACATAAGTATTTGTTATTATACATTTTAATTCTTTATTTTTTTGGTGTAGTAAAACTTTTTTAGGGTCATGAATTAATATTGCATTTTCTAAATCTAATCCCCATGCGCGTGGATTAAGATTATTACCAGTTATTAATTGCCAAATATTATCTATCCAAATCCCTTTTAAATGATAGCTATTTTCACCGTCTTTCCATAATCTGATAGTTAATTGTTGGTTATCCACAAAATATTGTGATCGATAGATAAATCGACGTAAATTAATTTCATATAAATAAGGCAATGCGCTGATAATTTGAAAAGGTTCTTCTGGTGGAAGATAAAAGTCATTAGCAGTTTTATCACCAATAATAATTTCAATTTGTTTTCCATTGCGTAATAAATTGTTAATTATACGTGTTAAAATAGTAGGTAAATTAAAGTAAGGCGTACAAACAGTCATTTTTTTTTCTGTACTATTCATCAAATGTATAATAACTTTATTTAATTTATTTTTTTTTCCTAAGCCAATCAATGGAGTTACTGTTAATTCTTCAGGTGTAGCGTTATTTTGAAATTCATAGCGACAACTTTTCAAACTGTGACGAAATTGTTTAATTAAATTTTTAATTTCAGTATTACTAGGGCGATCAGCTTGATTTAATCGATGAATAGCAGGTGAGGATAGCAAGATTTTATCTATAAATCTCTTCATGGTTGCAGCTAATTGAGTATTATTTAATATATGATAGCGATCATAGCGATAACGCTGGTGTTGTTTAAAGTATACATCATTAATACTAGCGCCACTATAAATAACAGTATCATCAAAGATAAATCCCTTTAGATGCAATACCCCTAGAGCTTCACGTGTATTAATGGGGATGCCAAAAATTTCTATATCTAGTCCAGGATGAGCTATCGCCATTTGATAATACCAATCAGCATTAGTTGTAGTAACATTTGTACCAATTCGACCACGTTGAGCGCGATGCCAATCAAGCATTATTTTTATATCCAATTCTGGTCGTTCTGTTTTTGCTTGATAAAGCGCATTTAATATATTTCGTCCTGTATCATCATGTTCAAGATAAAGAGCAGTAATATAAATATATCGTTGAGTATTAGCAATTTTCTCTAGTAAAGCTTTACGAAAACTTTCTATTTGGTAAAGAGTAACGATGCCAGTAGCAGACTGAGATAATTTTGCTAATTGATCAAGATATTGTTGATGCTTTATTTTTTTTGATTTGAACAATATCACAATTTAAATTTTCTCTTTTTTTTAATGGAGTATATTATATATTTTTATTTAATTTTTAATTTAGAATCTTTAAAAATTAATAACTTATAATACCATTAATTTAATTTTTTATATTTATAAATATTAGATATATTGATCGATTGTTTAATTATCATTTATAATGCTAGATTAAAGTTGATTATACTAAATTAAAATTGAAGATTTAGATTAAATTTATTTTTTTGTTAATTATAAGTATTTTTATTTTTTTTAAACATAATAATTATACTAAGTTAGTAAATATTTCAGTTACTATTATATCTAATAATTTATTTATCATTGATATTAAAGTATATTATTTTATAGGGATAAGTTTTAATTCATAATCTTGATTTAGAGATATTAATAATTGGAAAATTTTTTAATATTTAACTCAGTTAGATAAATTTTTATCAAATATTAAAAATCTATAAATATTTAATTATATAAATTAAAGGTAATTTATTGATAATTTGAAATACAGATAAATAATTTGTATAAATATTAATTTAGTTATATAAAAATTTATTAATTTTATAGTAAAATTTTTTAATTGTTTTAATGAATTTTTTTTAAAAAACATTAATAATAAAAATTATTCTTCTAATATTAAATTTTTAGTTTCAATTTAATATCTCAGTTATTTAATAAAATTAAAAAAATAAAGATTAAATCTTATTTGGCTTTTATTTTTTTTTTTTTAATTCAATATATAACTATTTTATTTATTATATATCTATTACTAATAGATCATGAATTGTAATTTTAGTAAAGAGCTGATTAGTTTTATAAAATTTCTTCCTAAAATGTAAATGCATTTTTTTAGATATCAATTTGTAAATATTCAAATAATCTAAAGATAAACTTAAAATTTTAGTATTTTAATTCATAAATTTCATCACATATATTAAGTTGGTATACAAGTCATATTTGATGTCGTTAATTTCGTCTCAATAAATTCATTTATACTTTTAAAAAAATAAAACTCAATATTTTCATTAATTTTTATTAGTTTTGAATAACTTAATATTTTATCTCTAGTAATATTAATAAATTAATTTATCATATTTTGTTTTAATTTAAATATTACTTTTTAACACCCATCTCAAAAAAATTTTTTATTTTTATCACTGATTTTGATAAAATTAACTTTTGTTAAAGTACTTTATCTTATTGTTGATAAACTAATTTGTTTTCTTATAAAATTATTTTTTTAAAAAATAGTTTATTATTAGTGACTTATATTAACCAAAAAAAATAAATTTTATATTGTTATAAATAACAACAATCTTTTTATAAAATAAACCTTTTTATATTATTTTATTTTTTTTACTTATTTTAAGTATTCTATTTTATATATAACTTTAACAACAATAAAAATTATATTTATGTAAATTTGATTCTTATATATAATGATTATTTATATCACTTTTATGAGCAATAATATATTTCATGACAAATAATATTTTAAAGTTTAAAATTCTCTATATATCTTAATATTCTTACTTTTAAGATATTTATATATGTTTTAAATATTCAATTTTATCTAAAAATAAAATTTATTATTGAGTATTTTCAATGTACTAAATACTAAAGATAGTGAAATCGTGATTTATTTCTAATATTTAGTAAAACTGTTAATGAATAATTTATTAATGTATTAATTTTATGGCTATATAAATTCATATACATATTACAGACTAATAATATTATTTAAAATATATAATACTGATTATACTAGAAGTTAATAAAAATAAAAAAAGATCAATATTTTAAAAAAATAATATTACTTATCTATTAGATAAGATAAATAAAGCGATTAATTTAAATAATCACTTCAACTTTATTAATATATTTTATAGAATAGCCTATGATTTAGATCTAAATAAAACTAGTTATTAATAAATAAAATAATTAATTAAGTTTAGTTATGAACTAAAGCAACTTTATTAAAATAATTTATTTTTATAAAAATTAAAATTATATATAAATTAAAATAAATTATCGTTAATATAAAGCGATTATTTATTTGATCATAAAATATCTAACAAAAAATTTTATTTGTTTTTTATTAAAAATCTTTATTAGTTTTTATACAAAGCTAAGTATGATGTTGAAAGTTAATTTATTATGCGTTAATATTATGAATATGAAGTTTTTAATAATAAAAAAAATTTTTACTATAATATTTTTATTAATAAATTTTATTATTTTCACTATGTATTATTATTACATAATATAAAATCATAATTTTTTATTATTTATTAAAATAATTTTGATAAATTCAAGGATTCTATTTAATATTTTTTAAATATTTTATATATAGTTTTAGTTTTGAGTTAAAATTATATATAAAATATATAATATATTGTAGAGGTATAATTAATAATCTATTAATTCTTTATATTTTTTTATAAAAATAAATTTTTGTTTTAAGATTAAAAAAATTTTTTATCTTTATAATAATAAAAAGCTAAATAAAGTATGTAATATTATATTCTGAATTTATTTAGCTATTTTTTTCTATTTAATAAAATATTAATGAATTAGAAGTTCCAATCTTCATCTTCTGTAGTAATTGTTTTCCCAATAATATAAGAAGAACCTGATCCAGAAAAAAAATCATGATTTTCATTTGAATTTGGTGATAATGCTGATAATATTACTGAATTAACATTTGTCATTATTTCTGGAAAAAGTGATTCATAACCTAAATTCATTAGTGCTTTATTAGCGTTATAGTGAAGAAATTTTTTTACATCTTCCGTCCAACCAATGTCATCATATAAAGATTCACTATATTTTATTTCGTTTTCATATAGATTTAATAAGAATAAATAAGCAAAATCTTTTATTTCTTCTTTTTCTTTGTCACTATATTTAATTAATGATTTTTGAAATTTATAACCTATATAATATCCATGAATTGCTTCATCGCGAATTATTAGTCTAATTAGATCAGCAGTATTTGTTAGTTTTCCTCTGCTTGACCAATACATTGGTAAATAAAATCCGGAATAAAAAAGAAACGACTCAAGAAAAACACTAGCAATTTTTTTCTTAAGAGGATGAGCATTATAATAATGCTCTAATATTAAACTGGCTTTTTTTTGTAAAATAGTATTTTCTTCACTCCATTGATAAGCGTTATCAACATCAGAACTTAAACAAAGAGTTGAAAATATAGAGCTGTATGAACGAGCATGAACTGCTTCCATAAAACTAATATTTGACATGACGGATTTTTCATGAGGTGTTAAGGCATCCTTCATTAATGAAGGTGCTCCTACATTATTTTGGATAGTATCCAATAAAGTTAAACCAGTAAAAATGCGTATTGTTAATTCTTTTTCTTTTTTTATCAAAGTATTCCAAGTTGGAATATCATTTGAAATCGGAATTTTTTCTGGCAACCAAAAATTTGTAGTTAATTTATTCCACACTTCTAGATCTTTATCATCTTCAATATGGTTCCAATTAATTGTATGTATTATCGAATCTTTTATCGCCATTTGTTAAACCTATAAATTATAATATACATGAAACGCAGTCTTTAACTTTTGTTCCTTCTAATGTTGATTGTTGGATGCGAATGTAATAAAGTGTTTTAATTCCTTTTTTCCAAGCATATATTTGAGCACGATTAATATCTCGAGTAGTTGCATTATCAGTAAAGAAAAGGGTTAATGACAATCCTTGATCAACATGTTGAGTAGCAGCAGCATAAGTATCAATAATTTTTTCAACACCTATTTGATAAGCATCTTGATAATATTCTAAATTTTCATTTGTTAAGTAAGGAGCTGGATAATAGACACGTCCAATTTTACCTTCTTTACGAATTTCAATGCGCGAAACAATAGGGTGAATACTTGAAGTTGAGTTATTAATATAAGAAATAGAACCAGTTGGTGGAACGGCTTGTAAATTCTGATTATAAATTCCGTGATTCATAATAGATTTCTTAAGTTTTTTCCAATCATTAGAATTGGGGAGATGAATACCTGCTCGTTGAAATAATTGTTTTACTTTTTCAGTTTTAGGTTGCCATTGTTGATTAATATATTTATCGAAATATTCACCAGAAGCGTATTTAGAATATTCAAAACCATTGAAATATTGTTGACGTTCAATAGATAGCTTATTAGATGCCTGTAATGTATAATAAGTTACTGTATAAAAGTAAATATTTGTGAAATCAATTCCTTCTTCTGAACCATAATAAATATGTTTACACGCTAGATAAGCGTGTAAATTCATTTGTCCTAAACCAATAGCATGTGATTTTTTATTGGCTTCTTGAATAGAGGGTACTGATTGAATTTCACTAATATCTGAAACAGCTGTTAATGCTTTAATAGCAACTTCAATTGAATGAACAAAATCAGGGGAATCCATCGTTTTAACTATATTCATAGAACCTAAATTACAACTAATATCTTTACCTATATAACGATAATTTAAATTTTCGTCATAAATACTGGCATCATTAACTTGTAAGATTTCTGAGCATAAATTACTCATATTAATTCGTCCATAAATAGGATTTAGACGATTAGCATTATCTTCAAATAAAATATATGGATAACCTGATTCAAATTGAATTTCTGCTAAAATGAGAAAAAATTTACGAGCACTAATTTTTTGTTTATGAATATTTTTATTGTTTACCATTTCTGAATATTTTTCAGTAATATTTATTTCTGACATAGAGACGCCATAACAACGCTGAATATCATAAGGTGAAAAAAGATACATATCTTGATTATTTTTAGCTAAATGAAAGGTAATATCAGGAATCACTACACCAAGTGATAAAGTTTTAATTCGAATTTTTTCATCGGCATTTTCACGTTTAGTATCTAAGAATCTCAAAATATCTGGATGATGAGCATGAAGATAAACGGCACCAGCACCTTGTCTTGCGCCCAGTTGATTAGCATAAGAAAAAGTATCTTCTAGTATTTTCATTATAGGTACTATACCAGAAGATTGATTCTCAATTAATTTTATTGGTGCTCCAGTTTCACGTAAATTAGTTAATAAGAAAGCTACTCCTCCTCCTCGCTTTGAGAGTTGTAGGGCTGAATTAATAGAACGGCCTATTGATTCCATATTATCTTCTATTCGTAATAAAAAACAAGATACCAGTTCACCACGTTGTTTTTTACCGCAATTTAAAAAAGTTGGTGTTGCTGGTTGAAAACGACCACTAATAATTTCATTCATTAATTGGCTAGCAAATATTTGATTTCCTTGAGCAAGAGTCAGAGTAACCATACAAACTCTATCTTCATAACGCTCTAGATAATATCTATTATCAAATGTTTTTAATGTATAGCTAGTATAATATTTAAAAGCACCAAGAAATGTTTGAAAACGAAATTTATAGTTATAAGCTTGTTTAAAAAGTTTTTTAATAAAAATAAATTTATATTGTGCTAATATTTCAGGTTCGTAATAATTTTTTGTAACTAAAAAATCCAACTTTTCTTTTAAGTTATTAAAAAAAACAGTATTTTGATTAACATGATGTTGGAAGTAATAATGAGTTGCTTGTTTATCTTTATCTAATTGAATTTTATGATTTTTATCATATAGATTTAGCATGGCATTAAGTGCATGATAATCAAGTTGTTTATGAGGCTGTATTGTCATAAGAAAGCTCCGTATTATTTTGTTTCATTTGCTGTTGCCAAAATTTTTGTAGCCTTTGACGTACTTGTTGAAGATCCCTTTCAGTACCTAGTAATTCAAAACGATAAAGAAATGGTACTTGACATTTAGCGGATATAATATTTCCAGCTATAGCATAAGTTTTATAAAAATTACTATTCCCTGATGCAATGACGCCACGTAAGAAATTTCGATTTTTTTGTTGATTTAAAAAATAAACGACGGGTTTAGGTACAGCTCCTATTTTACTTCCACCACAATAAGTAGGTACTAATAAAACATAAGGCTGTGTCGCATTTATTACTATTTTATTTACATCAATTGGAATACGTGTAGCAGAAACTCTTAATTTTTGTACAAATCGATGACAATTTTCCGATTTACTGGAATAATAAATAAGTGATTGTGTTTTCATAATATAATTTTAGTTATTAGTTAATTGACTAATTATGTCTGGTCGAAAACCTGACTAATGTTGTTTATCTGCTATGATAACCGGTAATTATTGATAGCCTAAATTAATAATAAAACATAATGCTTTATGATCTTTGGTTAAATTCACAATATAATAAAATAAGTTATTACACTTGAGGATTAGATAAGTTACATTGCATTGTGCACAATTTGGTTTACTGTAAATAGTAATAATCATTATTAGTTCCTTAATTTAGTTATAACTAAATTTATAATTGAATAACTGTTATAAACACTATATCTTGATTTATTTTTTATTCAATAATACTATATATAGTGTTATCTTATTTATACTAAGAATTTACTCTAACCTATTATTTCAACAAGAAATAAAAAATTGAATATTTTTATTATATAGTTTTTAACTGTTGTTTAATAGAAAGAAGTGTTTTAGGAATAAAGGTAATTTTATTTGAGAGATAACATGAATTGTTCAAATTATTCGCTATTTTAAGTATAATCATTATATATTGTAATTATTTTATTTTAAGATCTTTTTAAGATCCTTTATTTTCATCATCCTTTATAGTAATCATATGATCACTGTTGCTTTTTAGATAAGAAGATAAAAATAAAAAAAATTATTTTTATAGTTTATAAAAGAATTATATGAATTTAAATAGTGAAAAATATTTTTTTAGTCAGATTTAATTTTAATGATACTAATTTCAAAAAAAAAGAATTTTGTAGCAATTCAGTAAACTCTATATTTAATAAATATTAAATTATATAAATTTATCAATTATGTTAAATTTTTTAACTCTTATACAATCATTGATATTATAAATTTTATAATCTTATTGTGTATTTATGACCCTCCTTTCTTATTATTGGCTAATTTTATTAGCTACAAGGATAATTTAGTAACTTTACATTATTAAGAGTTATATATTTAAATTATAAATTTAAATTATAAAAATAAGAATAATTAAATTATAATTTAATTTTTAATTGATTGTTTTATATTATAAAAATAATAGATAAATTATTTATTTATCTAAATAATTTTAATTTTTAAAATTAAAAGTGTGGTATGAAATAGTTTAATAAATAGAATTTTTAAATTTTATCAAAAAGATGATAAATAAGATTTATTTAATCATTTAATAATTTATTAGACTAAAAAATACTTAATATTCATTTGTTAAATAGTTATTTTCTTTGTCTTTGACAAAGAAAATAACTATTTAACAAATGATAATCAAAATTTAATTTATTAAAAAAAATAGAAAAACTTCTGAAAATTAATGGTTTATTTTGTTATTTTAACATATAAAAAAACTAAATGAGAAATTATTTAATTTCTATACCTTTTATTTGTAAATCTGCATGGTAAGATGATCGCACTAATGGGCCACAAGCTGCATGCGTAAAACCCATTTCTATTGCTTTATTTTTTATTTTTTTAAATTCATTTGGACTAACATAACGTTTTACTGATAAATGATATCGACTAGGTTGAAGGTATTGCCCTAAAGTTAACATTGTAACGCCATGGTGCCGTAAATCATACATGACATCAACTATTTCCTCATTATTTTCACCTAATCCAACCATTAATCCTGATTTTGTCGGTATTTCAGGATGATTTTTTTTAAATTTTTTTAGTAATTGTAATGATAATTTATAATTACCACCAGGACGAATTTTATGATAAATACGAGGAATGCTCTCAATATTATGGTTAAAAACATCTGGCGGTGCAGTAGATAAAATTGTTAATGCGCGATCCATGCAACCACGAAAATCAGGTACTAGCGTTTCTATTTTGATATTTGGATTTTTCCTTCGAATAGCAGTAATGCTATCAGTGAAATGTTTAGCTCCACCATCATGTAAGTCATCACGATCAACCGAAGTAATGACAACATATTTTAATTCCATATCTTTAATAGTTTCTGCTAATTTTATTGGTTCATTCAGATCTAGAGCTTTAGGTCGTCCATGAGTGATATCGCAAAATGGACATCGACGAGTACAGATAGCACCTAAAATCATAAAAGTAGCAGTACCATGATTAAAACATTCAGCAAGATTTGGACAGGAAGCTTCTTCACAAACCGTATGTAATTTATTCTTATGTATTGCATTTTTTATTTTTTTTATTTTAGTTGAATCAATAGGAGGTTTTATTCTTAACCACTTAGGTTTAGGTAAAATTTTTTTATGTCCTGTTGTTATTGTTTTAATTGGAACTAATTCCAATTTATCAATATGATGATATTTAATGCCGAGATCTATTTGAATTGGTCTATTCACAATTATGTAAGCTCCATTCTATTCCTATTTTAGTTAATAATAGATATATTTTATACCAGTAATCGTGATCATTATTTTATGTAATGTTTTAATTTTAATAATCATTAAAATTAAAAAAAATTACTTTGCAAGTTGAAAATTTAATAATTTGCAAAAATGCTTTGTTAGTAAAAGTTCAATATCTTTAATTTTACTACCAGGAACTAAATCATTTAATTGAGTCATTTTCATACCAATATAACCACAAGGATTAATACTCTTAAAAGGTGAAAGATCCATATTAACATTCAACGCTAAACCATGAAGCGAACAATTTTTATAAATACGCAATCCGATAGAACATATTTTTTTTTGTTCAACATAAACACCAGGAGCTTCACGTTTGGCATAAGCAGTAACACAAAATTCAGATAAAGTACTAATAACTGTATTTTCTAATATAATAACTAATTCTTTTATACTAATTTTATTACGTTTTAAATCTAATAAAACATACATTATTTGCTGTCCAGGACCGTGATAAGTTATTTTTCCACCTCGATCAGATTGGATAACTGGAATATCTCCCTCTACTAATAAATGTTTTTTTTTGTCAGATTGACCTTTTGTAAAAACAGGATAATGTTCAACTAACCAAAGCTCATCTAGTGTATCAATACTACGTTTTCTAGTAAACTGATGCATTGCATCAAAAATAGGCTTATAGGAATTCAAACCAAATTGGCGTAATATAATAGTTTTTTTTAACAATTCTTTTACCATAAATATATGTATTAATTATATAGTATAGCGTTTCTAAATTATTCTTGCTAGTATGAATAATGATGTATTTAAAGTTATAAAAAAGAAATACAAAATTTTTTTATTTATATGAATGTAACAATAAATTACATCTATAACACCATGCGAACCAATTCTAATTTAGCTAACTCTTCATAGAGTTTTTTTATTTGTTTAATATTAGTTGCAATAATACTAATTGATATTGAGCAAAAATTACCTTTGCTACTTTGTTTAATTGACGGTACATAATCACCTGGAAGATTTCTTTGTACTACTTTAATAATTTGATTAATTAATTCAGGTTTAGAGATTCCAATTATTTTATAAGTAAATGAACAAGGAAACTCTAGTAGCTCATGTAATTTAGTTTTCATTGGTTTTCCTAAAACAAAATCTACTTTTATTATAATATAAATAATTTATATAACATGCTTATTTATATTTCTTAAATAAAAAATAAACTATAAAATAATGCTTTTATCTTAATAAAAACATTATTTTAATTTTTTTAAAATTCATGTAACGTAATGACATTAAATTAGTTTATTATAATTTTTTCTATTAAAAGATCGATCTTTTCCACTTTTTTAAAAATAATAGGAAATTATTATTCAATAAACTTATAATTTAATTACAAATCGATCGGACTAACAGTTTAGCTTTTTTCTTAAAGATAATTATAATTTATAATTCAATATTATTTGATGTATAATTAATTTTTTTAACGCTTTTATATAGTTACATAGAGTATTTAAATATAAATTATTTTCAATACTTAATTTTAATCAATTAAGATAGACAAATAAAATACGTAAAAATTAATCTTATTTAAACTCTTAATAACCTGATAATTTTAAAAAAAAAACTATAGAGATCAGTAATTTTTTTATTTTTACATCACATTCTTTATTATCATTAAATTTTTATACAAACTAGTTTTAATTATAATTATTTATTTAAATATAAATTTATTGATTTTATTAATAAAGATTAAAATATTTAGATCTTATTAAATAATTAAGAAATTAATAACACTCATTAGCTGAAAATAAATTATTATTTGATAATAAAGATAAATATATTTATATGATAGATTATTTAAGATATGATTCAATTATTATTATTAACTTCTATATTTTACAAGGTATTCAGTTTTTAACTAAATAAGAAATTACATTCAATTGAATTTAATTCTTATATACAATCAATTTAAATATCTTCCGTGATTAATGATATGTACAACATAACAATAATTTTAAAAAATTAAAATCTTTCTATAGTTCTTAACATTCTCAGTAAAGAATCTATATATAGATTAAGCGTTATATTTCTTAACTAAAATAAAATAAGTAAATATTTATTACTTAAAAGTAGAAAATTAGTAAAAATTAGCAATGAATTATTTATATAAATTAATAAATTAATTTATAATCCATAAATTAACCTTTCATATTAACTTTTTTAAATATTTATTTTCTTATATAGATAATAAACTTGAAATGTTCTTAATCATGAATAATTGAAATAGAAATATAGTCATTTTGTTTTTTTATTTATAATCGATAAATTTTATTTTTTCTTGTTTAATTTTAGTTTTGAATAAGAGATTTTTGTTATTAAGAGAAATAAAAAAAGTTTATATAATAATAGTTTTTTTTTGAATATTTGTCAGTTTATTTGCATCATAACAAACCAATTAAGCTGTACTTGTTATCTATTTTTTAATAAAAAGCAATTAACAAAGTTCAATTATATATTAAAAGGTAATATTTGCTAAATTAAAAATTAATAAGATTATTTTAGAAAAAAAAATAAAGATATTTTATTGTTATTTATTAAAAGTATATTAATGTTTATTTAATCTTTAATTTATATACTCCTAATTTTTTATTATAATAAATATACGTTAATAATACTTTATTTATTATTCATTGATCATAAACTTTTTGATATAAATTTTCGGTGAGTATGAATTGACATAATAATACCAAATCCAGCCATTAAAACAATTAATGCAGAGCCGCCATAACTTACTATTGGTAAGGGAATACCAACTACTGGTAAAATACCACTAACCATGCTAATATTGACAAATATATAAATAAATAAAATTAACATTAATCCACCAGCGATAATTCTACCAAAGGTAGTTTGTGCATTAGCAGCAATTATTAATCCACGAATAATTAATAGTAAATATAATAAGAGTAAAATAATTACTCCAATTAATCCGAACTCTTCAGCTAGTACAGCAAAAATAAAATCAGTGTGTCGTTCTGGTAGAAATTCTAATTGTGATTGAGTACCATTTAACCAACCTTTACCAAATAACCCCCCTGATCCAATAGCAATTTTAGATTGGATAATATGATAACCAGCTCCGAGTGGATCCTTTTTTGGATCAAGTAACATCATAACACGATCTCGTTGATAATCATGCATCAGAAAGAACCATAAAATTGGAATAAAGAAACTGATACCTGTTGTTGCAATAGTAATATATTTCCACTTCATACCAGCTAAAAAAAGAATAAATAATCCGGATGCTGCAATTAAAATAGATGTACCAAGATCTGGTTGAATAGCAACAAGTAATGTCGGGAAAAATATAAGTATTAATGCAAATAAAGTATTTTTTAACGTAGGTGGGCAGAGATCTCGATTGACAAAACGCGCAACCATCAATGGAACCGAAATTTTAGCAATCTCAGATGGTTGAAAACGAATAAAACCAAGATCCAACCATCTTTGTGCACCTTTACTAATTTGACCAAAAGTATCGACAAAAATTAATAAAATTATGCAAAAAATATATAAATAAGGCGCTAAGTTTTCATATATACGTGGTGAAATTTGTGCCATAATAATCATTATGATATATCCAATAGTAATTTGCATTAATTTACGTTGCATCATTTCAATATTTTGTCCACTAGCACTCCACATAATCATGATGCCGTATATTGTTAATGTAAGAAGAATTAGTAATATTGGAATATCAATATGTAAACGTATTAAAGTAGATAACTTATATGAATTATCAGTCATATATTATAAATCTTTTTTTGTAAATACATTCGTATTTATTTTTTATAATATTGTTTTTTATTAAGTAAAATATAATCAAAGATATTACGAACAATATCATCAATGGCTATTCCACTAGTACCGCCATTTTCTAAAATAATAGCAACAGAAACAATTGGATTTTGATATGGGGCAAATCCAATCATTAATTTATGATCACGCAAGCGTTCAATTAAATTATTTATATCATATGTTTCATAACTAAACACCTGTGCTGTACCTGATTTAACAGCAGCTTTATAAGGAGTACTAATAAAACTTTTATGCGCTGTACCATTTTTTGCATTAGCACTACCATACATACCCTCTTTAACTAATCTCCAAAATCCTGAATGAATATTGTTGATTTGAATATAATCTTTTTGTTCATAAGATAGTATAGAATTATCTAATTTAATACTATAAAGTAGATGAGGAGTTTTAACGGTACCATTATTAATTAAAGTCATTAATGCTTTTACCATTTGGATTGGTGTTGTAATCCAATAACCCTGACCAATACCTGCCGAAATCGTATCTCCTTGATACCAAGGTTTTTTATAACGTTTTTTTTTCCATTCACGAGTTGGCATAATACCTGAATGTTCTTCAGAAAGATCAATACCAGTATAATGACCATACCCAAATTTTTGCATCCATTTTGATATACGATCGATACCCATATCATAAGCGATCTGATAAAAAAAAGTATCGGATGATTCAATAATCGCTTTAACAACATTTAATCTACCGTGTCCCCATCGTTTCCAATCGCGATAACGTTTTTCGGAGTTTGGTAATTTCCACCAACCTGGATCAAAAATAGTAGAATTAGAAGTAATAACGTTTTCACTTAATGCTGCAATAGCAATAAAAGGTTTAACAGTTGAAGCTGGTGAATATAATCCTTGTGTAGTCCTATTAATTAGCGGGTAACTTGGATTATTTAATAAAGTTTGATAATCCTTATTAGAAATACCATTAACAAATAAATTAGGATCATAGCTTGGTGTAGATACTAGAGCTAATACTTCTCCATTTCTAGGATCTGTTACAACGACCGCAGCTCGATTTGTTGTTAATAATTTACTAATTTTAATCTGTAAATTCAGATCAATAGATAAATAAATATCTTTTCCAGCTTGTGGTGACCGTTCATCAAGTTGACGTGTAACCTCTCCCTTATTATTAACTTCAACTTCTTCATAGCCTATTTTTCCATGTAAAATATTTTCATAATATCGCTCTATACCTAATTTACCAATATCATTGGTAATAGTATAATTTTTTAGTAAACTATTATTTTCTAAATATTCAAGATCTTTGTTATTAATTTTAGATACATAACCAATAACATGTGTTAGAGATGAGCCATAAGGGTAATAGCGATGTTGATAACCCTTAATTTCAATACCTGGAAATCGATATTGATTAACAGAAAAACGTGCGACTTGTAATTCATTTAGTGATGTTTTTAATGGTATAGGTATAAATCGTCGTGAACGTTTATGCTCTTTTTTAAAATTTAAAATATCTTGATCAGTGAGATCAATTATATTACGTAATTGTGAAAATATTTCTGTTAAATTAGATATTTTTTCAGGAATAACTTCTAATTGATAAAACGTACGATTTAATGCGAGAGGAATACCATTTCTATCATAAATAATACCTCTAGTTGGTGAAATAGGAATTAGTTTTATTCGGTTATCATTGGAGAGAGTTTTATAATCTTCATGACAGATTACTTGCAGATAGTAAAGATTAGCAATTATAATAATTATTAATATCAGAATAATAATAAAAGCTATTAATGCCCTATGAGAGAATAAAATAGATTCAGCGGTATAATCATTAAGATAATAAACATGATTCTTTTTTTTTATTTTTTTATTTGTATTCACATTAATAGCCTATATAAAAGTATTATTATTGATAATAAATATGATTTTTCTGATACTATTTGTTGTATAAAAGTTTTTTATAATAAACATTCGAACTTTTCTTAATATAATATTAATAATACTTACAAGTTTTGATTTTTTTATTATTTTATTATAAACAAGAAAAACATTTTAGTTATAGTTTAAAAACTAAATATTATATTTATGTTTTTAAATTTGTATTTATTGTATTTAAAGAAATTATGTTGTGTTTTTATGCGAACATTCAATATTTTTCTTTCTTTGTCAAAGAAATACTTTTAAGATTAGTTTTATCTAGTTTTTTAGAAATATCCAAATAAGTTAAAATTTTATTTTTATAGACCAATAAAAATGATTTTAAAATTTATCTAATCTAAATAATTTATATAAATTATTTAGATTAGATAAATTTTAGATTACAAATTCAAAAATTTTTATTTTATGAGTACAGTAGCTATCTTTTACATAATTTAAATAATTTTATAGTATAGGTAAGAACTATTTAATTTAATAAAAAATTATCCATCATCATATGAATAATTTTTTATTATAAAATATTTTTTATATTAATTTATTAAAAATAGATATTTAATGCTAATTAAATATTTCTGATATTAATTATTACATGATCAATAATATTAGACTTTATAGATAGATAAATAACAAAAATATCTTTTGTACCTTTCTTTTTAAAAACTTCTTTTTCAATTTAAAAAAAATAATTAAAAAATTAATGTCATATTTAATTATATTTTTTAAAAGAACTGAATATAAAGTAATCTATATTTAGTCTATTTTAGTGAAATTAATTGAAATATTTATAATTAGTTTTAGATTGAATGATATGAAATTATGTTAATTTAAGAGTAATTTTAAAAACACTAAAATGGTATAAATTACCTCATATTTATAATAATTAAGGAATGTTTTGTTAATTTTATATTTATTACATAATTATGAGCAATCTTGATAAAGATAATATTTATTGATATAACGCAAAACTTCTGCTGGTAACATATCTTTACAATTTTTTCTATTGCGTTTTCGTTCACGAATTTCAGTTGCTGAAATATTTAATAAAGGAGTATTAGCTAGATAAATAGTACCACAAGATTTATAATTGAGTATTTTATAATCATAAATTTGATGATTTTTTAGCCATTGTTGCATTGATAAAGTTGGAAAATAAGTGCTATAATTTGGTCTCACGCAAACTAGTAAATGACAAAAATTCAAAATTTTGTGCCAATTAAACCAGGTATTAATCGATAATAGTGAATCCTGCCCAATAATAAAAGCTAGTGGTTTTTGCGAACCAATTTGTTGTCGTAAAGAGATTAATGTTTCAATAGTACGTAATGGGATTGTACTTTCAAGTTCACGAGTATCTATACTAAACAGAGGATTATTTTTAATGGCTAACTTTATCATTGTCAATCTTTGTTGAACTGTTGCTTTAGGTTGCGAGCGGTGTGTCGGTATATAACTTGGAAGTAAAAAAACTCGCTCTAAACCAATTTTTTTAGCTAATGCTTCAGCAGATAACAAGTGACCATAGTGAATTGGATCAAAGGTACCACCAAATAGTGCTTGAATAGATGAAAAATTAGCTATTTTCTTAATTTTTTGAGTCATCAATAAAATTCTCATATAATAATTTATTACACAATAACATAGATAAAATTTCTAATTTTGGAAAAATTAATTGGTTATAATTTTGCTTTAAATCTAATTCAATTCTTGTAATTAATTGTACTGCAAGTTGCAACTTTCGAAGTGATAAACGTTCTAGTGCAACTCTAATGAGTTGTCGGCGAGATTGTAAAACTTTATGTTGATCAAATAATTTTTTTAAATTTTTATCACTATTTTGTTGTTTTAACGTCAAAAGCAATATTAGTTCGCGTTGAACTATATGTAATAAAATCATCGCTTCATAATTTTCATATTGTAATTGTTGAAGAATATGCCAACTGCGTTTAATTTCACCTAATAATAGTGCATCAATCCAGTGATAAGGTGTGAAATTAACAAAATTATGCACTGTATCTTTAATGCGAGATAAAGTAAGGTTGCCATCAGGATATAATATTGATAAACGTTCAAGTGCTTGATTAAGAGCTGTTAAATTTCCTTCATAACAATAACAAAGAAGCTGATTAGCTTGTTTCTCTAAAGTAAGAGACATTGCTTTTGTTCGTTGTGTTACCCATTGAGGAAGTTTAGTCTGTGAAGGTGTCAAGCAATTAATATAAACTCCATTTTTACTTATTTTTTTATACCAATTACTATTTTTTTGTACCTTACTTAACTTATTACCACATAATATGAGTAATAAATCGGAATGCAATAATTCAACTAACTTAAAAAGATTTTTTGCCATAATTATATTTGGACCATTTTCAGGTAATGTCAAGATAAGAATTTGTCGGCAAGAAAATAAGCTAAAAGATCGACTAATAAAATAAATAGTTTTCCAGTCAGTATTTACATCTAATGAATAGGCATAACGTTCAGTAAAATCTTTTTGTTTAGCAATTTTACAAATTTTATCTACGCATTCTTGTAATAAAAAAAAATCATTACCAAAAATTAAATAACAGGTTTTAATCTGATTTGGAAGTTGTGAACTTAATTGTTCCGGGTAAATAAAGATCATTCTGAATCTACCGGTATTGTTTTTTTGTTAATAATTAATTTTTCACTTTGATTCTGAATGCTACTATAAATGATTAGTAATTTACAAATTAACTGACGAGCCGCTTGTTCACGCATTTCTTGTTTAACTAATTCATTTTCTGCATCTTTAGCAAGTGTTTCTAATGGATTGTCAAAAAAAATTCGCTTGACATCTGTTTTGATAGAATAGATTGTACCACTTGGTAGAATAACTTTAGCATTAACAAAAAAAAATAATTGTTTCTCTGCACTTTTACCGTCCTGATAAATAGAAACAGTTCCGCTATTTTCAAATGAACTCAAGATTTTTAAAATTGGCATATTTTCAAGATTCTCATCAATTAATTTAATGTTATTTAGGCGCAATTGATTTTTAATTGCATATGATAAAGGACCATAAGGATCATTGCTACTTAATCTTAATATTTTTAGCTCTTCTGGTAGTTGATTTATATCTTGTAAGCAAAATCTGCAACCAGCTGTAATTAATGTAATTAAGCTTAAAAAAAAAATAAATAATGCATATTATTTCCTTATTAAGTTTAAGTTAATTAACAACAAGATTTAATAGTTTGCCTGGTATATAAATTACTTTACGGATGTTTATATCCTTAAGATATTTTGCTATACTACATTCTTTAGTGGCCATAGTTAAAATAAAATCTTGTGACATATTAATATCAACAGTTATACGTCCGCGAACTTTACCATTAATTTGAATGATAATTAATTTACTGTCATCTATTTTTGCTTGTTTGTCACTAATAGGCCAAGATGCATTATCGATATCCTCTGGATTACCAAGTGCTTTCCACATGATAAAACAGGCATGTGGGATAATAGGTGATAACATTCGAACAACGGCCTCTAAAGATTCTTGTATTAATGCCCGATCTTGTTCGTTATGATTACTTATTATACGCATTAATTTATTCATAAACTTCATAATAGCAGCAATTGCAGTATTAAATGTATAACGGTGATCAATATCATTGGTTACTTTATCGATTGTTTTATGTAGATCTTGTCGTATTTTTTTTTGTTCTAACGTGAGGTTTTTATAATTTAATGAGTTTGTTTTACCTTTTTGTGTGTGTTCAAAAACTATGCGCCAAAGACGACGAATAAAACGATTTGCACCTTTTATACTTGATTCTCGCCATTCTAAAGTAAACTCCGGTGGAGCGGTAAACATCATAAATAGACGTATTGTATCAGCCCCATATTTTTTTAACATTAATTCTGGATCGATACCGTTATTTTTTGATTTAGACATCTTAGTCATTCCGATACAAAAAAGCTTATTTCCATATTTATCGATTGCTTTAATGATTTTACCTTTTTTATTTCGTTCAATAGTTACATCAATTGGTGATACCCAAACTCGTTGTCCATTTTCACCTAAATAATAAAAAGCATCTGCTAACACCATTCCTTGACATAATAAATTTTTAACAGGTTCATCATAATTTATTAAACCAATATCACGCATTAATTTATGAAAAAAACGAAAGTATAATAGATGCATAATTGCATGCTCAATACCACCAATATATTGATCAACAGGCAACCAATAATTAGATGCAACAGGGTCTAACATCCCTTTTTCATATTTAGGACAAGTATAACGAGCATAATACCATGAAGACTCCATAAATGTATCAAAAGTATCAATTTCACGTAATACAGCATTACCATTGATATTAACGTTAGCCCACTGTGAACCAGTTTCAATGGGGTTAGTTATTCCATTTATCAATATATCTTCGGGCAAAATAACTGGTAACTGATCTTCTGGTACTGGTATGATGGTGCCATCTTCCATTGTTAACATTGGAATAGGTACTCCCCAATAACGTTGACGAGAAACACCCCAATCGGATAAACGATAATTTATTTTATGCTGAGCTGAACCTTGTAAAATTAGTTTATTTGTAATAGCTTTGGCACCCGTTTCCTTATCCATACCATTAAATTCATTTGAATTAATTAGTTTATTCTTATTGATCAATGGATCGATTGTTGAATTGAATATCTGATCTTCATTTTTAATGATAACCGTTTTAATAGGTAATTTATATTTATTAGCGAATTCCAAGTCACTCTGGTCGTGACCTGGGACAGCCATTATTGCTTCTGTACCATATTCCATTAATACAAAATTGACTACCCAGATCGGAATCTTTTTATTAGTTAATGGATGAATTGCAAATAAATTACTATCAATACCTTTTTTCTCCATTGTTGCTATTTCGATTTTTGTAATTTTATTATTACGGCACTCATCAATAAAAGCGTTAAGTTTAACGTTTTTTTTTGCTTCGGCTTTTGCTAAAGGATGAGTTGTTGCAATAGCAAGATAAGTAACACCCATAAAAATATCAGGTCGAGTTGTATAGATACTTAGTTCTTCATCTTTATCTTTTAATTTAAAAGTAATTTCAATTCCTTCTGATCGGCCAATCCAATTACGTTGCATAATTTTAACTTGTTCTGGCCAATCATCGAGTTTATCTAAATCATTAAGTAATTCTTCGGCGTAAGTAGTAATTTTTATGAACCATTGAGGAATTTCTTTTTGTTCGACAAATGTATCGCAACGCCAGCAACAACCATTAATAACTTGCTCGTTAGCTAAAACCGTTAAATCATTTGGACACCAGTTAACGAAGGAATTTTTTTTGTAAACTAAATTTCTTTCATAAAGTTTAATAAAAAACCATTGCTCCCAACGATAATACTCAGGAGTACAAGTTTTAATTTCTCGACTCCAATCATAACTAAATCCAAGAATTTTTAATTGATTCTTCATATAATTAATGTTGGCATAAGTCCATAGCGCTGGAGTAATATTATTTTTTATTGCAGCATTTTCTGCCGGTAAACCAAAAGCATCCCAACCAATGGGCTGTAAAACATTTTTTCCTAACATGCGTTGATAACGAGAAATAACATCACCAATTGTATAATTACGGACATGACCCATATGCAGTTGACCAGACGGATAAGGTAGCATTGAGAGACAATAGTATTTTTCTTTGTTGTTATCTTCTGTTACTTTAAATGTTTGTTTTTTTTCCCAGTGACGCTGTACGTATTCTTCTATTTCTTTTGGTTGATATTGTTCTTGCATAAAAAAAACCGGTGTTCCTATGATAAAAGATGTTATATTGGCCTGCGCCAATGATATCGTGAATTTTGATCTTTATAGAATAGCGGATAATTACTCTAATGAACAACTATTGATAAACAGTTAGATTCTTTTGTTAAGTTAAATTAATTTTTATGAAAAAGATCTGTAAATTTTCTATAAAAATTTTAAAATATTAGTTTAGTTTAGATTAAACTTTATTTTTTTATGTCATTACTTACCTAAGTTAGAAACGATTTTTTTATTAAGTAATAGATATTTAAATTAATTTATTATTTTATCAAGTTTTATTGTTATATTAATTACCTCTTTAATTATTTATAAATTTAATTTAGATGTTGATTTTGTTAAAAATAATGAAATTAAATTTATATAATCGTTTTTAAAATAGCAGTGCGGTATTTTCCAAAAAAAGATAATAGATAATTGAAAAGGAGATTTATTATAGAATCAAGCCAATCAATAAAGTCTAGTCTTAATAATTTTAAGATCATATTTTTATTAATATTTTTTATTTTTTTTTTTTTTTTTTAAAAACTCCATTTATCTTGATATTAAATTCTTAATAAATATTAAGTTATTGATAATTGATGGATAGAAAATAGTAGTTTAATGAGTCGAATACTATATATTAATTACTGTTTTAGCTAAAATGATAAAAATTAATTTTATTATCATTAATAAAAATATTATCAATATACCTTAATATTTTAATAGTTTATAAAATAAAAATGATTTTATTAAAATTGATTTAATAAAATATAAATGATTCATAAAAAATAATAATTTTACTTATTTTAATATTCATAGATAATTAGAAGATAAATAAAACTATTTACGCTATTCAGAAGTTTTTTTTAAAGAAATCATTAATATTAATAATTATTTTAAAATAACTAACCGGAATAAATTCAAATAAATTAATAAAATATCAAGTTTTTAACAAAATTTTTAATAAAAGAGATTGTTAATTAATTTTGATAATAAAAAATAATAGATAATGTAAGATTATGCTATTAATTACTTAAAAATAATAATGATCAATATGCGTTAATAAATTAATTATTTTTTTTTTGATTAATAAAATATGCAAATATAATAAATAGAATAACTAATATCCATATAGGATAGTTACCCCAACGCACATAAGGTGTAAGACCAGATGCTGAGATTACTTCAGTTTTTAATACTGAACGAATAAATTGAGGAAGCTTTACTTGAATATCGCCATTAGGAGTAATTACTGCTGTAATACCATTATTAGTAGCACGTAATAATGGTCGACCAAGTTCAAGTGCGCGCATACGCGCCATTTGAAAGTGTTGCCAAGGACCAATTGAATTCCCAAACCATGCATCATTTGAAACTGTTAATAGAAAATCAGTATTTGATTTAAAATTATCTCTAACTTGACTACCAAAAATAATTTCATAACAAACAGTTGCAGTTAGATGAATATTACCAACTGTTAATTGCCGTTGCTTATAATTACCATGACTAAAATCTGACATTGGTAAATTAAATAAAGGAGAAATTGGTCGAAGAATATTTTCTAGTGGTACAAATTCACCAAAAGGTACTAAATGATGTTTCTGATAACGATTATTAGTTGGATATTGATAAATTTTATTATCTCCTAACACAATAATACTGTTAAAATAATCGCTTATTCCTTGTTTGTTTTGTTTAGCATCAATAATGCCAGTAATTAAATGGGTATTTTTTAAGCGCAGTAATTTATCTAATGAGGTTAATAAAACTTTATTATCTAATTCTTCTGATGGAATAGCAGATTCAGGCCAAATAATGATATTGCTGTAACCAATATAAGGTTTAGATAGATCTAGATAAGCATTAATGGTTTGTTCGAAAAAATCTTGGTGCCATTTTAAGTTTTGAAAAATATTACCTTGTACTAAAACAATTTGTATTTTTTTTTCTATAATTGGCGTAAACCAGTAATGTTTTTTAAATATTAAAGGTAAAAATAATAAAATAATTGCTGTAATTAGAGGAGTAATTAGACGTTTTACATAAGCAAAAACAAAACTACTGCTAATAATCAATAGTAATAATGTTATCATCTCGACGCCAAATATTGGCGCGATACTTTTGAGTGGTCCATCGATTTGACTATAACCAAATTGTAACCAAGGAAAACCAGTTAATATCCAGCTACGTAAATATTCAGTTATTTGCCATATTACCGGGGCAGCAAAAATAAAGCGAGCAATATTTAAACGTGGAAAGAATTGATTAAGTAGATAAGTAAATAGTACGGGATAAAGTGATAAATAAAATACCAATAAAATAATTAAAAAAACATTAACAGATAATAATGAAATACCACTAAAATTAGAAATACTAACATAAATCCAATTTATACCACTTCCAAATAATCCAATTCCCCAAGAAAATGCTATTAAACTTGCTTGTTTAGTTGAATTATTAATAATTAATAACTGTAGTCCAAAAAGGGAAAAAAGAGCGGCTACCCAAATATCAAAGGGCGAAAAAGCTAGTGTTCCACAGAGCCCAAAAATGAATGAAATTAAGACTTGTAACCACTGGTGTTGAAGGAGTGATATTTTTTTCATCAAATGCGTTATTCTTTTAAAGGATTAATGATTAATATTTCATCGGGAATTTTTATTTGAACTTGAATAATTTTACGACTATCGGCTAATGTGATCTTGAAAATATAACCATTAATTGTAATAATTTCTCCTCGAGAAGGTAAATGCCCAAATGCTTGCATCACTAAACCACCAATTGTATCAACTTCTTTATTATTAAAATGTGTTCCAAATACTTTATTAAAGGTATCAATATTAGTTAGTGCACAAACAGAATAGACCTGTTTGTTTAATTGACGAATATCAGCGTCTTCTTTATCATCATATTCGTCTTCAATTTCACCAACAATTAATTCGAGAATATCTTCAATAGTAACTAAACCGGAAACACCTCCAAACTCATCAATGACAATTGCCATATGATAACGTTGTAAACGGAATTCTTTTAATAACAGATCAACACGTTTACTTTCAGGTATAATAATAGCAGGACGTAATACTTTGTCGATATTGAAAGCCTCAGCATTAGTGCGCATAAATGACAATAAATCTTTTGCCATTAGTAAACCTTCAATATGATCTTTATCTTCACTAATTACTGGAAAACGAGAATGTGCTGACTCAATAATTACATCAAGACATTCATCTAACGATTGATTTCGTTTCAATGTTACTATCTGAGAATGTGGAATCATGATGTCTCGAACTCGCTCATCGGAAATATTCATTACTCCTTCAAGCATTTCTCTAGTATCAGGGTCAATAAGATCTTTTTGTTCTGAATCACGAATTAATTCAACTAGATCACCACGATTTTTTGGTTCTCCGTGAAATAATTGATTTAAACGTCCGAAAAAATTCTTTTTCGAGTGATGATTGTCATTATTTATAGGGTGGTCGTCGCTCATGGAGTTTTATTAAAATTTCTTTAGACCGTTTATCTTATCATGTATTGTTTAATATTAAATAGTATTTAATATTCAATATAAAGTAGTATTATAATTATGTCTTTATATTAATAAGGATTGGGGTAACCTAATTTCTGCATAATTTTAGTTTCTATTATTTCCATTTCTTTTGATTTAAGGTCATTCTGATGATCGTAATCGAGTAAATGAAGACAGCCATGTATTATCATATGTGCCAAATGAGCATATAATGTTTTATGTTGTTCAACAGACTCCTTTTCAATTATTTGACGACAAATAACTATATCACCTAGTAATGGTGATCTAATTTCTTCTGATAATTTAAATGGAAAAGATAGCACATTTGTTGGTTTATCTTTTCCTCTATATTTAAAATTTAAATATTGACTTTCTACTATATCAATAATACGAATTGTGATTTCGCTTTCAGATTGGAATTGTGGAAGAAAAGCCTCAAGCCAATATTGAAAAGTTGTTTTATTTGGTAATCCATTATGATTGTTACAGGCTAATTGAAGATTAAGAATAACTACTTTCAAAATACCTCCTTTTTATAACTTCTTTAATTTTTTAACAAAGTAACTATTTTTATTGTTGTTCTTTTATTGTAAATTTTTATAACTAATAAACATTTTTTTATTACTATGGAATAGTATGAATTAGATTATCGCTATAAACGATTAAAGTTAAGTTTTTTTAATTTTAGATAATATTTTAATTATATGCCACATAAACTTTATTTATATCCAAATAAGAAAGATTAATTTAAGTTACATTTCTTATAATCATGTTTTAAAGTTACGTTAAATATAGGTTAGAATAAAGATTCTTATATCCACTTAATCATAGTATTATATATTTTATTAGGAATGATAAACATAATTTAGTATATAATTTATATATAGGTTAATTATGTTATAATAACTATATTACATTCAATTAATTTTTATATATTTTTTGAAAAATTATTTCATTTTTAAATAAAACCGAATTATAGCGTTATATATAAGAATTATTTTTTAAATTAAGATAACTTATTAAAATTCAAATTTTTACTTACAGCAATAACACATCGGGTGAGTAAAATATGATTTATTTCTTAAGGCGTTAAATTATTAAAAAAGCAAGAGTAATAAAGCAATGTGTCTTACTTGTTCCTTAAAATTACATCATTAAAATTACCATAATAGTTAAAAATATTATAATGTATCTTGATATTTAGCATGCGGTTTGATATAATATTATTATTTTTAAATATTTTAATAACTTATAAATTTTTTAGTTAATTACTTAATGAATTAATTTTTGATGAAATAACTACATATATTCAAAGATACTCTTATTTATGTAGACTATATTTATATATAAATTGCATAAAATATTATTAAAAATTTTAAAATCTAATTATTTTATAATAAATTTAAAACAATTTTTTTAAAAATTATGTTAAATATCAAATCTCTATTTTATTTTTTTAATGTTATTATTAAACGATTTAAAAAAAATAATTAATTTTTAGTTATTATAGTTCCATTGATTTTAAAATATTTCACTTTTGAAAATTTATAAATTATTTTTAATTATTATGTGTTGTTTTTAACATTACGACTGTTAATTAGTCAAATTAAGATTATTTTTTATTCTTTTGTTTATTTATTAGAGTAATAACTATTTTATATGTTTTTTAAACCTTTCAACATCAATTTCATATTATCTTCAGTTTTAATGACCTTACCACGTAAAGAATTAGCATAGATACCAATAATTTTAATATCAATAAACTTTCCAATCATATCTTTTGTGCCTTCGAAGTTTACTACTCGATTATTTTCAGCGCGACCAGAAAGTTCCATAATATTTTTACGAGAAGGTCCCTCAACAAGAACGCGTTGAACGCTACCTAATATTGCGTGACTATAATGCATTCCTTGATGATTAATAAGCTTCTGAAGTAGATAGAGACGCTGTTTTTTTTCATCCTCACTAACATTATCATGTAAATCTGCGGCTGGCGTACCCGGTCTTGGTGAATAGATAAAACTAAAACTTATATCAAAATTAAGATCAGTAACTAACTGCATTGTTTTTTTAAAATCACCTTCTGTTTCACCGGGAAAACCGACAATGAAATCTGAGCTAATGAGAATATCAGGTCGTACTTTACGTAATTTATGAATAATACTTTTATATTCAAAGATAGTGTATGATCGTTTCATCATAGTTAAAATACGATCTGAACCACTTTGAACTGGTAAATGCAAAGAGCTGACAAGTTTAGGAGTATCCTCATAAACAGCAATAATATCATCAGTAAACTCCATTGGATGACTAGTTGTAAAGCGAATACGATCAATACCGTCAATAGCTGCAATTAAACGTAATAATTCTGCAAATGAACAAATTTCATTATCAAAAGTTTTTCCACGATATGCATTAACGTTTTGACCTAATAAATGAATTTCACGAACTCCTTGTTCAGCTAATTGTGCGATTTCAAATAAAACATCATCACATGGCCGGCTTATTTCCTCACCGCGTGTATATGGAACAATACAAAATGAACAGTATTTATTGCAACCCTCCATAATGGAAATATAAGCTGAAGGGCCTTTTATTTTTAGTTCAAGTAATTGATCGAATTTTTCAATTTTTGGGAAACTTATATCTATAATTAGATTTCGATTATTTTTAACTTGATTAATCATATTTGGTAATCGATGAAAAGTTTGTGGACCAAAAATAATATCAACACTAGGAGCACGTTGATGAATAAAAATTCCTTCTTGTGAAGCGACACAGCCGCCAACACCAATGATGATATTAGGTTTAACATCTTTTATATTTTTCCAACGACCTAATTGATGAAATACTTTTTCTTGCGCTTTTTCACGAATTGAACATGTATTTAATAATAAAATATCTGCTTCTTCGATAATTTTTGTTAGTTTATATCCATGAGTAATATTGAGCAGATTAATAATCTTTAATGAATCATATTCATTCATCTGACAACCCCATGTTTTAATATATAATTTTTTATTCATAAGCATTTTCTACACAAAAAGTTTTTAATAGTAAAATCTATCATATTAAAAAATATTATGTATTAAAATATAAAATTTGATATATTGTATTCGTTTCTTCATCAATCGATGATAAATATGTTAAATAAATTATTAGTAAATAATTTTAAAAAAAACTAAATTTACTACTAAATAAATAACTAACTATCAAAAACTAAGTTAATATGAATAAAATAAATAAGAATTATGATATTGCGGTTGTTGGTGCAGGTATGATAGGTGCGGCCATGGCAATTGGATTAGCTAAAGAAGGCTGGAAGGTTGTTTTACTTGAACATATTAAGCCAAAACCTTTCAATTCATTAGAAAGACCTGATTTACGTGTTTCAATGATAAGTTGTACCTCTGTGGAATTACTTAAACAACTTGGTGCATGGAATAGTGTTTTAAATATGCGTGCAACCCCTTATCGAAGATTAGAAGCTTGGGAGAAAGAAAACTCAAATCTAATTTTTGAAGCAAGTAATCTTGGTTTATCTGAACTTGGTTATGTGGTTGAAAACCGTATCTTACAATTGGCATTGTGGGAACAATTTATTCAATATCCAAATCTTATTTTGTTATGTCCAACAAAATTATCAACAATACAACGTCAAAATCAACAATGGAAAATAATTTTAAATAACAACCAACAATTTTTAGCAAATTTAATTATCGCTGCTGATGGAGCTCGTTCACAGGTTCGAACTTTAGCTGGAATTGGTAGTAATGGTTGGGAGTATAGTCAATCATGTTTGCTTATTATAGTTAGAATGAAACAAACACAACATGATATTATTTGGCAACAATTTTTTCCTTCTGGTCCAAGAGCATTTTTGCCTTTATTTGATAATTGGGCTTGTTTAGCATGGTATGATAAATCTTTTCGAATTAGACAATTACAATCTATGTCGATGGAGCAACTTAGGCAAGAGATTGTTTTATCTTTTCCTGTTCGTCTTGGTTCATTACAAGTTGTTATTAAAGATAATTTTCCACTTATCCGTCATCACGCTAATCGTTATATTGAAGATGGACTAGCATTAATTGGTGATGCTGCTCATACAATTAACCCCCTTGCTGGCCAAGGGGTTAATCTTGGTTATCGTGATGTTAATATTTTATTAAAAATATTAATTGATGCAAAAACGAATTTATTACCTTTTTATACTATACAAACTTTATTACCTTACCAACAGAATAGAATGTTAGATAATAAAATAATGCAGACAAGTATAGACGTTATTTATATGTTATTTAGTTCTCAGTTATCGAGTGTAAGATTTAGTCGAAATTTAGCTTTAATATTAGTCCAGAAATTAAATATAATTAAGAAAAATATACTTAAATTTGCTTTAGGTTTATAAATTAAAATTAATTATAGCATATTTACCAAAATATTCCAAACGTTTATTTCTCTTCTAGATTGGAAAACATATTAAAATTAATTAAATTTTTAGTTAAATTATAAATTGTTATTATTATTTTTATGTTTTATATTTTTTTCTATGTATTTATTATGGAATATATAATTATTTTTATTAATATATTTTATTGCTTTAATGTAAGTACTTCGATTTACTGAATATTTAATTTTTAATGTAATGATATTTAATATTAATAATTATATTTTGATAATTTTGTTGGCTTTAAACAAATTTTTGCTATTTTCTATTTTTCTATTAAAATAATTAAATTTAGTAATTATTTTTAACTATTATTTATAGATTTGCTCAATATTATTATTTACTTTATTCATATGTCTTGAAGATTCCTTAAAAAAATAATAATTAAATTTAATGAAGTTTATATACTCGATGACTTTAAATTTGTAGATCATAGTTTATATGATATCAAATAACGTATATATAAATTTATTTATTTTAAAAAAGTTTTTTATGATTATCAATAAATTTATAAAAATCATACTTGATGATTAAAGCTAATTAAATTATCTTCATATAAGTATTTTTCTATAAAAGTTTATTTAAGTATTAAAGTTGATGATAAAATCTAGTGATTTACGGTTAATAATGATTTTTATAAATTTAATAAAATACTATTAAATTTATAAAAATAATATAGCGATGAATTTTATAGAAAACTATTGGAGTAAATCGGATACAAAGATAATTATCTATCTTTTTAAACTGAATTTTTAAATATTTCATTATCAATTTAGATAAAACAATATGTTTACTTGATAAAGAATATAAGTTTATTTTATAAAGATTGATAAAAATAGATAAGAACTATAACCTATGGGATCTATATCATTAATTAGCCCCTAAATATAAGTAAATTTTATTAAAGTTATGTTTATAGAAACTGTTAAATTATTATTATGATAATATTTTATTAATATCATTAATGCTATACTTAATATTTAATTTAACACTTTTATAATTAAAGTATATACTATGTGCTGTCCATTTAAAATTATTTTTATGTCTTTAATATTTTAATTTTCTTTTATATTAAAACATTCATATATATTTTAAATTATTTAATTCTTTAATAAAATTAAAGACATTATTATCTAATTAATAAATTAAAAATTTTAATAATCAATAATTTATTACTTGTTTAGTAATAAATTATTTTCTATTTTATCGTATATTATTTTTAATATCTAACATTAAGTCTTATTTTTTATATTGATAATAAAAAAAATAAAATACAACTAATTGTGAATAATTAGTATAAATAATAAAAATAAAAAATATAGCTGTTTATTTTATGCTTAACAAGCTTTTTATAAAAATTAACTTTAAATAAAAAATTATTTATTATTAATTAACAAATAAATTATGTAGTAAAAAGTTTTTTTTTAAATAGTTATAATATTATTCATAATAAACATTAATCGAGAATAATTATTAAATGTTATTTAAATAAAACAATTAATCGATTTATAGTTTTTATCGAGTTAATTATTAGATATAATAATATATATTCTTAATAAAGAATAATGTTTTTATTTTATGAAAACATGTAAATATTATTCATATAATATAATAAAATTAATTGAAATCCTATTTTTTTTATGAACTATCTTAAATAGTATTTGCGTAATATGTAAAGTTTTACATATGGTTACTTATGATATATTATACTTAATTTTGCAATAAAAATATTTTATTAATATTCTTTTCAAGAAAACTAAAAGATGGTTTTAACTAGTTATTTTTTTATGTAAATATTTTTATTATTAAAAAATACAATGTTTAAAGGGATATAAAATTGGATGAATATTACTATTAATTAGTATATTATATTAATAATAAAAACAAATATTAATTTTTTATAAAAACTAAATATTTTAAAAATAAATATTTATTATGATTAATATTAAAAAATATTTGATGTTTCTTATTATTTTATTATAAAAATTCTTTAAATAACTTATGGAATAAATTTTAAATTTAGATTTTTTTTATGTATTTTATATAGAATGTTATTAATTTAATAATTTTTAAGTAAGATTTAAAAAGTTATTTAATTATTTATCATAAATAATTTATAGTTAGTTTGTTATTGTTACTTCTATTTTCTTTTTTTTTAAAAAAATTTTTAAAATAACTGGGGTACCAGGATTCGAACCTGGGAATGCCAGGATCAAAACCTGGTGCCTTACCACTTGGCGATACCCCAAGAAATATAAATAATTCTTATAAAAATAATGCGGGAGGCGAGATTTGAACTCGCACACCTTACAGCGCCAGAACCTAAATCTGGTGCGTCTACCAATTTCGCCACTCCCGCAAACTATATAGTGGCTACGACGGGAATTGAACCTGTGACCCCAGCATTATGAGAGCTGTGCTCTAACCAACTGAGCTACGTAGCCATTTTTTTGTAAAATCTATATTATTTTCTCTTTAGAGGTTTTATTATGCGTATATCGATTAGAATCGTCAAATTATTTTTATAATTTTGTTATTTAAACAAAATAATATCAAAGCTCATTAAGTGATTTATTAGTTATAAAAAATAAAAAAAATAATAGATTTGAATATAGATTAATTCTATTGATTATAGCAATCAATAATTGCTATTTATATAGCAAAATTTTTTAATAAAAATGTAAGTCTTAGTCTCATTATAAATCTCTATTTTACAGTAGTAAAAAAATAAATAAATTAAAAAATAATTATTTTTGATTTAAATTGTTCAATAATTTTTTAATTTAATATAGAAGTTTAATTAACAAAAAGCATCAAAAAAATAAATTATACGCTAGTTAAAAAGTATGATCTATTAGTTATTATGGAACTTTTTAATACTTATATTCTTATAAAATCCAGATAGTGGATGTTAAATAATTTTTAATTTCTTTTATTTTTTAAACAAAACTATTTTTTTAAGTTAAATAAAAATCATAATAATGTGAATAATTTTAACAAAAAACAGTTTATTTAATTAATTAAATTACTATCTAATTATTTTTTTAAAAATTAGAATATTACTTTAATAAATAACTATTTAATTTTAATTTTTTGGTATTTTTTCTAAATTTTTATTTAACGACTTTAAATAATATTATTAGTTACGATAATTTTATAAAAATAAAGTTACCATATAATGAAATTATATTCTTTAATGGTATTATTTCTATATAATTAATTTCATTCGGGTTATAATGATAATTCAATAAAATTTATTTAAGCTGCATGATAGAAATATCAAAAAAATAAATAAATATAATTTTTTATATTATAGTAAAGTATTTCTCAATATAAAATTATAAATATTATTATAAAAAATAAAATACTTTGAAGCACTCCTTTGAATTATATAATAACTCAAACTGATATGTTTTATTAAAAATATATAATAGATAAAGATTATCTCTATGTTTTGTTAAACAAAGTAAATAATTTAAATATAAATAAAATTATTATTATAACATTGATGTTATTGAAAGAATTTTTATTTTTCTTTTTTTTGATTAATTCTTGATTATAAAATATAAACAATTTATAAATATTTTTTTATTTAAAACATAAACCCTGCTAATATGAAATTATGATAATTTAATTTCATATTGATTCTATAGAAAATGCATTTATATCAAAAATAGTGATTTACCTGAAAAAGTAATTTTGTTGCTAATATTTTAATTTTGATTTTTTTAAAAAAAAAGACGAACGTTTTCATTAAAGAAAAATATACTATTATCATCAATAATATCATAAATAAAATTATTTACTACAAAATTAGATTTTATTTTTTAACATAAAAATTTATCGTTATATTTTATATTATTTTAAATAAATTATTTTTTTAATAAAAACATTTAATTCAATAAATTTCAATTTTTAAAAGTATGAAAAATTTTAAATGAGCTTTCAGCATACTGAAATAAATTATTTTTTTATTAAAGTAACTAAGCCTCTAAAATTATTTTTACTACTCTAAAAATAATCTAATAATAAATTGACAATGATATCTTTTTGTTTATTAGCAATATTTTTATAAAATGCAATTTTTTAATAAAATTTATTGATTTTATTTAAAAATTAATTTATAAAAACTTATACTTTAAGATGTAAAAGTATAATAATTAAAAAAAATAAATATCATTATTTTTATTTCATTTATTTTTTATATTATTAAAATTATATTTTTAATGATTTTATATTTATTTTTTTGTTTAAAAAGGTTATATAATTTAAAATTATCTTTTTATTAACGCTTAAAATATAATAAAATTAAATATTAATAATAGTTAGATAACCATATCCTTTGAATGAAGTTATTCTAAAAATAGAAAATATAATAAAAATATAAAGTCATTTATATTAATTGGTTGGTCATATTTTTATGATATATATTATTATGTTATTTATTCATATAATTTTAATAACTTAAATAAAAATATCAATATATATTTCTGTATGTATTTTAATATATATGATTTCTTCTTAAAGTGGAATGATTAATATTATTTCAGTTATAAATTAAGAATTTTTTTACAATTGATATTTTTTAATTTTATTAATCAATAAAATATTTTAAAATTCAAAATCTAAATTTTTTAATTGTTTATTTTAAGAATTATTTTTATTTATATTGATAAAAAAAATAAAATCGAAGTAATTCTGGATATTTAAAAGTATAAATAGAACGTTTTATTTTTTTATAATTGACAAGTTTTATCATTGATTAAATTAATTTTTAATAAAAAATTTCTTAATTCTTAATAAAAATAAAATAATTTGCATAGTAATACAGGTTTTTTGTTATTTATAACATCTTAATGTTGTAAATTAATTAAATAAATAGTAGTTATTATGTATTTTATTTAATTAAAATAACTACTCGATAATTTAATTAGATATTGATGTTAAGTATTTGATAAATTATATGTATACTAAAAATTAATATAATTTTGTTAAAAAATATCTAGACATTACTATAAGGTTAGTTACTGAGAATGAGTGAAAATAATTCAATAATTTTTATCATATTAATTAAATTAAATACTTTAATTACATGAAATATATTAATAATATTTATGATTGATATGTTGAAGATTAAGAATAATTCAAAGATATTAATTATTTTTATCTGTTTTAAAAAATTATAGATTTTTAACCATTTTGATAGGTTACTGAAGCTGACATCTGATCTGATACATTACTAAATGTATCACGAGGTAAAGTATTTAAGAAAATTAATAATTAGTTTATCTAAATATTAAATGATGCATTAATTGATATTTTCGTTAAAAAATATAATTACTACAGTGCTATATTAAGTTATTGAAAATATTATTTTTCTTTACTATATATAATTTAATATTTATATTAATTTTATCTTTAACAAAATTTTTTGTTTTTTTTGATATATGTTTACCTATACATAATTAATATATTGGATTTTACTTTACTAAAGATAAAAAATTTTTTACATCAAATATTGATATTATGATTTTTAATCATTTATTAATTTTATTTGGATTAAACATTATATTAAGTTTAGTATTTTAAATTCATATCATCAATATTAATGATATATTTTTTCTTAAAAAGACCCTAAAATTAAATAATTAGCTAAAAAAATATTATTTTTAATAGTATCAATATAAATGGTAATTTTCTATATCTTTAATGTGATTATTTGTCTTTAACTTTTTTAAATTTTCATTTATCTTTTTATTTACATCTTCATGTAATTATATTCTATTAAGAAAATTTTTTATTTATATTGCAGTAATAATACTGATGTATGTTTAATATAAATATTTTTTATTTTAGTAATTACTAAATAATATATCATTGTTAAGTTATAACTCATTATTACTTTTTTATATATATGGATTTTATTAAATTGAATTTAATATTTTTTTATCATGAGGTACCAAGTGAAGATTCAATATATATCAATAATTATGAATTATCACAAAACATTAAACTATTAACAAAAATATATTATATATTAATGTAGTAATATTTTAGAATGATAATTAAAGAAAACAAATGATTTAATAAAATTGATTTTAATATCGTTATTTACATTTATAGATTTATATAAATATAATTGATATTATCAATAAATGTTTAACAAAAAATTGTCAAAATACAATTATTACATCTAAAATTTTTTTTAAAAAGATAATTTAACGTTATGAATAAGACTAAATAAGCATAATGAAAACTTATCTTCATATTAATTATACTAATTAATTGTTAGTATATCTTTTTACAAAACTCTTATTAACTGCATCATTAATGATATTTTTACTAATTAAAAAAAATATTAAGGTTAATGAAAGATATGAAAAGAATTTTTAACATTTAAATAAAGTGAATAATAATTTAAGTATTATTTAGCTTATTATTAAAAATAAATATTAATAATCAATATAATTAAACTTTAATTAATTAAAACTAATTAATTAAAAATTAGTAATACTTATAATTATTTAATTTTTATATTTTTTATTAATTAAGTAAAATTTAATAAAATTCAATAATATCACTTAATAAGCAGTTGTTTTTATTTAAATCTTATAAATAATAAATATTATTAAAATTAATATTTTTTTTGCATTAATGGACTATTATAATGAATGAGGAAAATACTTACCCGACAAATTTTATTCGCCATATTATTGATAAAGATTTAGCTACAGGTAAGTATACTCATATATGTACTCGATTTCCACCAGAACCAAATGGTTATTTACATATTGGCCATGCAAAATCGATTTGTCTAAATTTTGGCATTGCAGAAGACTATCATGGTCAATGTAATTTACGTTTTGATGATACTAATCCAGTAAAAGAAGACATTAAGTATATTAACTCTATTAAAGAAGATTTAAAGTGGCTAGGTTTTAATTGGAGTGGTAATGTTAAATATTCATCAGATTATTTTGATAATATTTATGAATATGCCATTGAAATTATTAAAAAAGGTTTGGGTTACGTTGATGAATTAAGTCCAAATGATATTCAAAAATATCGAGGAACTTTTAAGAAATTAGGTAAAAATAGTCCATATCGAGATCGCACTATTGATCAGAATTTATATTTATTTCATAAGATGAAAACTGGTGGATTTAAAGAAGGTAAAGCATGTTTACGCGCTAAAATTGATATGTCATCTCCTTTTATTATTATGCGTGATCCAATATTATATCGAATAAAATATGTTAAACATCATCAATTAGGTAATGAGTGGTGCATTTATCCTATGTATGATTTTACTCATTGCATTTCCGATGCATTAGAAGGGATTACTCATTCACTTTGTACTTTAGAGTTTCAAGATAATCGCCGATTATATGATTGGATATTGAATAACATTACAATTGATTATCATCCACAACAGTATGAGTTTTCACGTTTAAATCTTGCTTATACTCTAATTTCAAAACGCAAATTAAATAAATTAGTAACAGAAAATAAAGTTGAAAGTTGGGATGATCCTAGGATGCCAACTATTTCAGGTTTACGTCGGCGTGGTTATACTCCGATGTCAATTCGTGAGTTTTGTCGGCGAATTGGGATAAGTAAGCAAGATAATATTGTTGAAGTAGCAGCGTTGGAATCTTGTATCCGTGATGATCTAAATCGAAATGCACTTCGAGTAATGGCAGTATTAAATCCAATAAAATTAGTAATTGAAAATATGTTTTTTAATGAACAAATATTAACTATATATAATCATCCAAATAAACCTCATATGCGTACTCGCCAAGTACCATTTAGTCAAGAGCTTTATATTGATCGAGCTGATTTTAGTGAAGAACCTAATCAACAATATAAAGGTTTAGCTTTAGGTAAGGAAGTTCGTTTACGAAATGCTTATATTGTACAAGCAAATCGTGTTGATAAAGATGCAGAAGGGAATATTACAACTATTTATTGTACTTATGATATTAATACATTAAATAAACATCCTACTGATGGACGTAAAGTTAAAGGGGTTATTCATTGGGTAAGCGTATTACATAGTCTTCCAGCGGAGATTAGATTATATGATCGTTTATTTAATATTCCTAACCCTTCTGCAGAAAAAGATTTTTTAAATGAAATAAATTTAGACTCTTTAGTAATTCGACATGGATTTGTTGAGCCAAGCTTAATTACAGCGAAACCTGGAATAGCTTATCAGTTTGAACGTGAGGGTTATTTTTGTGCTGATAATTATGATCATACGGCTGAGCATCTTGTATTTAATCGCACTGTAACTTTAAAGGATAAATGGACAAAATAATTAATTAGAAATTTATATTATTGATAGCTATAGGTAAAAATGAAAATTTTTTTTTAAAGACTTTTTAATAAAAATAGAAATAAATTAGATTATTTCATATTTATTATTAATATATCATAAATTCTTAAAATTATTTTCATTATAGAGATCTTTTTGATAAGTATTCGTATAAATAAAAGCTGCGATTAGAAAATTTAATATTATAACAATTAGTGATTTTTGTTATACTTTAATTAATTATCACTAAGTTTAATAATTTTACTATAATTTAAGTAAATTAAGATATTATGATGATGCTATTGCGTCAATTGAAAAAATTGACTTACCGCCCAACCAAAGTTGTTGTAAATAACAATATCTGTGTTATCTAATTGATTTTAAATATGATAAATTATTACAGGATCAATTTCTTCTGCAATATCAATATTTTTTGTATAAAATCTTCAGAAAAGACATAATAATACCTTGGTCTTGTAATATTTAAAAGATTAAACACGGAAATATTATTTCAACTCCTGAATTTTTAACACTTTATATTAATAATAAATATTCTATCTTATTGTATTAGGAATGAGTCCAATAATATTGAGAATTGTTTTTAAGAATAAATATTATTTATATGAAACTGATTTTACAAAAAAATATATACCTTAATATCATTATACAATCTATGAAAAATTTCATATATGAATAGATATCAGTATTTCATATATGAAATACTGATATCTATTCATTAGTAATAGTATGTAAATTTATTTCTTTAGATATTTGTTTTATCCAAGTTCCTAATCGTTCAGCAGTCAATTCTGGCTGCCGATCCTCATCAATGGCTAAACCTATAAAATTAGTGTCATTAACAAGCCCTTTTGATGCTTCAAAGTAATAACCTTCTGTTGGCCATTGACCTATAATGGTGGCTCCATTAAGTTCAATAATATCTTTCAGAATACCCATGGCATCACAAAAATATTCTGTATAATCTTCTTGATCACCACAACCAAAAATACCTACTATTTTACCTGTAAAATCAATTTTTTTCAATGTTGGGAAAAAATCATCCCAATCACATTGTGCTTCACCATAATACCAAGTAGAAATACCAAATAATAAAATATCAAATATTTCAATATCCTCCTTACTAGTTTTAGCGATATCATAAATTTCAGCACAACCAAGAGTTTCTTGGATCATTTTTGCAATATTTTCTGTATTACCAGTATCACTTCCAAAAAAGATACCTATTATTGTCATAAAATAAATAAACCTTTTAATTTTAATTTGAATTATTTGTTATCTTATTCTTACTGATTATTAATATATCAAAGATATAACTGTCGATTAATAAATAATTAAATAATTTTTTTTATTTTGATAAAATATTAGGATAATTTTATCAATTTTATATAAAATTAATAAAATCCCAATTCATCAAATTTTTAATAATTATATTAATAATTATTTGTTCTATTTTATTATGCTTTATTTTTGTATTTAATTTACTAATATTTTACTACTACCATAAAATGTTAATTAATTTCTAAGTTTAGATATTATAATTTTTTTATCATGTTTAATTAGTTATATTTATTCTTTTTTTTAATTATTCATATTAAATAAATAATTAGTTTTTTGAAAATCAAGACTTAAAAGTTAAGTTTTATCAATGAATAAATTTAATATTGTAAAATTATTTTATTTTTATTGTAAAATTAAATATTGATAAAATTTGATAAATAAACATGTTTTTGATTAAATATTCTCAAAAATAACTACTAAAATAAAAAAACTTAATGACAATTTGAAATTATTTACTTTTTAAAATATTAATTTTATTAGTAAATTTTATTTATTAACATTAAAATTAAATATAAATACTTTTTTATTGAATAATAAATCATAATTATTAAATTTAACTACTTACTTTTTATCAATTATAGAAAGTTTATCAACTTCATAATTATTATTAGCTGGGTGAATAATACTAATAATAATTAAATTAATATAAAAATAGTTTATATTTCAATGACAGTAGATTCTAAATTCATAGTTAAAAACAAAAAATTATTTTATTAAAAATGAATACATTATTATTTTAAAAAAAAGAATAAATACCATATTTTATAGTTATTTATAAAAAAAATAAGCTTAATTAAAAGTTATTTGTTAGTAAGAACAAATATTATTTATTATGTTTAGTTATAAATAAAATATTTTTGTAATAAACATATGTATTATGCAATACATTAATAAAATTAATCACTGTTAGTTAAATAAATTTTGTTAAAATTATTTTTTTTAAAACGAAAGTATAAAGTTATTTCAACTTTTTTGTTGAGATATTTTCTTTATTCTTGATTAATTAAAACTGCCAAATAAATTATCAATTTTTATTGAAAATAATAAGTATTCATAATTCTTCTAATATAATATTACAATATTATATTTAATATGATTTAATTTAATATTATTGCTAGTATGCATACAGTTAGCTAGTTTTTTTAACTACATTTGGTAAATTCATCAAGAATATTATTAATACTCTTGATTTTTACTAAATTGTATCTAAAAATCTTACATTATTTTACTAGGAGTAAAATAATTGAATAAAATAAATATTGAATAGATATTAAGAACAATTTATTTGTTTGAGTAATTTATTATTACATAATACATTTAACAATGTTAGTTTAAAGAAAATATTATTATTTATTTTATTAAAGAGTGCAATAATTACCTATCTTATAATGTTGTTTTTTGAACTCTTAAATTTTTAAATTAATTATCAAAGATTATTTATTAGCTTTCTAAAAAATATATTTTCTTATATTAACTTTAATGTTTATGATTAATTTAGTAAGAAAAATGATATATTTAATTTAAACTTTATATTTTTCTATTTAGTTACAAAATAATGTAACAATTAATGACTAAAAATCAAATAAATAATCAATAGATAAAAAATAATATAAACTAATTATTTATTATTTTTACTATAATTAAATAACATAATAGTAAATAATATAAAAGATATACTCATGAATAGTATCAAATTTATCACGTCTAATCCCTGATTAATTCAAATTATTTTATTAATTTAAAAAAAATTATTTGATTTATTTTTGTTAAATTAGTTGAATTGCTATTCTAATAAATAAAGATACAGATAAAGAATGATTTAATATTAATTTTAAATATTAAATCTTATTAAATTTTTTGTCAATAAGCTATAAAAACAGGTTAATAACTATTATTTTTTTATGAAATCATTTTATTTAAAATAAGATTATGTATTACTAAGCAATATTATTAAATACGAATTAATTAAAAAAAAATCTATTATAGTAATACGGTATTAATTTATTACATTACCAAGAAATGTTTATTTAATAAAAAGGAATATTATTAAGCAATAAACTTAGTTTTTATAGTATAAAATTTAATAATAACTGTGCAAAATTATTATTAAAATTCTCAAAACTATTGTTAATACAAATTTTTTAGTTTACATTAATAAATGAATTAAATTAATTAATAGTAATAAAAAGATTTAAATAGAAACTTAATTATTTTTTTAGTAGAAGCACTGATAAATAATTAGTAGCTCATATAGTTATTATTAGACTTTAACGTACATCAAAGCAATTATATTTTAAAATAATTCAGCTTTAGAGTTTTCGTGAATTGAAAGATAATATTTTGCGAAGTCAGATTAAAATAATCTTTAATTAATCAAATTGAATATTTTAAATAAAAAAAAATCAAAAAATTTAATTTATTTTCATAAAATTATTTTAGTGAAATTAAACTCTACTTTTCGGTAATTTAATTACATATATAATGATAACTTATTAATTTAAAATAATAAATTAATTATTTTTAATATAAAATGAAATATATTTTCATAGTGATTAATTTAATAATTTATAAAAAGACATCAACAAACATAATTTTCTATAATTATCTATATTTATTTATTTTTTTATTATTACTATCAGTATCTTATCAATAAATATTTGACAAAAAATTTTTTTAATTTTAATGCTTTAAAGTTAAATTTCTCTACTACTATTTTAGTTTAAAATATCTTTTCCGCCAATAAAGATTAATATGATTTTGAATATCAACTTTATGAACATGAAATAATTATCTAAATTATTTATTAAAACTCTATGCTTAAATTTTCTATTAGTAAATATATATAAACTAATCTATCAGAAAAATAAAAATATCTTTAATTTATTTTTACATGATAATTTAGGTTAATTATTTAGTAGTATAGTTATTGATATAAAAATAAAAAATAATATTTAATATTATAATGTAGATATAGGAAAAACAATAATTATCAATTTTTATGTGTTAAAATTTAAATAAATATTGGTTGATAGGATAAGTAAAAACAGTAAATCATATTTAAAACCATAATAATGTATTACTATCTATATAAATAAAGTTAATATTTCATATAAATAAAGATATTTTTTAAATAATGTTAAAAATTATTGAGCTACTTATATATTAATCAAAAATTAAGATTATAAATTTCTTAAAAAAAAATAAAAGAAAATAATTAAAATATTTATTGTTTTGTTTTTAAAATTTATATTTTAAAGGTGCTGCTAAATAATTTCAATTAAAATAAATTAAAGTAAAATAAAAATGATTGAAGTTGATAAAAATTTTATTGCTTATTTCCATACATATTAAAAAAATATAGGCAAAAACAAATCTATTATATTATAATATTTACTACAGTTTAATATTAGTCATTTACATATCTCAGATAAACCTATTGATATAATATAATATAACCGGGTATTAAAATAATTAAATTTTTGATGACATAACAAAGATTATGTGTAATTTATTGTTTTTTAATAATTATATAATTAAAATAATGAAAATTATTTATTTTATATTTATATGATTAATTTTATATAATTAAAATAAATGAGTTTTATAACAATCATCATAAAAATAATTATTATAGAAAAGTAAATAATAAAAATGCGTATTTATTTTTTAATAGCAATAAATGAACTATATTAACAAATATCAATTGAGAGAACTTTATTTCATATCTATTGATTCATATCATTGCATAATAATGACATTACAATAGTAAATTATATACATAATATAATAGAAGAATTCATATAAAATATAAAGTTTTTATTTAAATTAATTGATATAAGATACACATTTAAGTTATATGTTATTTTTTTAAACAAAATAATATTGTTGATAACCCTTAGTTATTATTACTTTGTTTAATGTTATTTATTTGGAGGAAAATAATTGATATTACATAAGCGTGCTGGACGATCTGCAAAACAAAGTGATTTAATTAATGTTAAACAATTGATTACACAATATTATTCGCTACAACCACAAATAAAAAATCCAAATCATAGTGTTAAATTTGGTACATCAGGTCATCGTGGCAGCGCTTGTCGTAATAGTTTTAATGAACAACATATTTTAGCTATTGCACAGGCTATCGTAGAGGTACGTCGATTAAATGGTATTACTGGCCCATGTTTAATGGGAAGAGATACTCATGCTTTATCTACCCCAGCTTTTATGACGGTTATTGAGGTATTGGTTGCTAATGGTGTTTATGTTATTGTACAACAAAACGATGGTTTTACACCAACACCGGCTATTTCTCACGCTATATTAGAGTATAATCGTCAACATGATAAAAAAGCTGATGGTATTGTGATTACACCTTCACATAATTCACCAGAAGACGGTGGTATTAAATATAATCCTCCACATGGAGGGCCTGCTGATGAATTGCTGACAACTAAAATTGAGCGCTTAGCCAATCAATTCATTGCTAATCATTTGGTAAATATTCAACGTAATAATTATCAAGTTGCTATTAAAGATCCACATTATAAACAAAAAGATCTTGTTGAACCTTATGTAGTTACTTTAAGTAAGGTTATTAATATGACTGCAATTAAAAAAGCTGGATTAAAAATAGGTGTTGATCCATTAGGCGGCGCTGGAATAAATTATTGGAAACGTATTGCTGAATATTATCAACTTGATTTAGAGTTAGTTAATGAGCAAATAGATCCAACTTTTAGCTTTATGACTTTAGATTATGATGGTGTAATTCGAATGGATTGTTCTTCACATTTTGTAATGAAACGCTTATTAAGTTTGCGAAATAAATTTAATTTAGCTTTTGCTAATGATCCTGATTATGATCGTCATGGAATTATAACTCCATCTGGTTTAATGAATCCAAATCATTATCTCGCTGTTGCTATTGATTATCTATTTCGACATAGGCCGGAATGGAAAAAAGAAGTCGCTGTAGGTAAAACATTAGTTTCAAGTACAATGATTGATCGTGTGGTTGCTGATTTAGGGCGTGAATTAATTGAAGTGCCGGTTGGTTTTAAATGGTTTGTTAATGGTTTATATCATGGTAAGTATGGTTTTGCTGGTGAAGAGAGTGCTGGTGCTGCTTTTTTACGATTTGATGGAACACCATGGACAACTGATAAAGATGGAATAATTCTTTGTCTATTAGCGGCTGAAATAACTGCAGTAACAGGTAAAAATCCACAGCAACACTATCAAGATCTCGAGAACTATTTTGGTCAACCTTATTATAGTCGTATTCAAACTAAAGCTAGCTATAAACAAAAACAAAGTTTATCTAAATTAACAACTAAAATGATATCAACAAATATGTTAGCTGGTGATCCGATTATCACTCGATTAACCAAAGCACCTGGTAATGATGCTGCTATTGGTGGTTTAAAAATAATAACGGATTATGGGTGGTTCACCATTCGATCATCAGGCACTGAAGAAGTCTGTAAAATTTATTGTGAAAGTTTTCGTAGTAATGAGCATCTTAAGTTGATTGAACGAGAAGCTATTCATATGGTTAATCAAGTTATTAAAAATAAATAATTTATTATTTTTAATACCAATATAATAAGTTTTATTAAATAAATTTTGATAAAAATAATAATAAAGAGCAATTAATTATATTATTTTATATATGGATAAAATTATTTATTATTAAGACATAACATTATAGTTATTTTTTTTAGTAATTAAAATTATTTTATAAGATAGAATTAGCTCGTTTTATTTTTTTTTATTTTTATGTTAAATAGGTAAAAACACTTTATATGTTATTATTTTTTTATTTATTTATAATAAAGATTGTTTTTATTTAATAATTAAGTGAATTATAATGTAGAATACTAAAAAAATAATAATAACAAGTCGATAGCTAATAATGATTATTTTTATTTTTAAATATTATCAGTTTATACAACATATATTATTTTATTTATATAACTTTATAAGTATTTTATATCTGAATAATTATTAATACTCCTAGCACCAAGTTATTTTTTGTTGCATTTATTATATCATTATATTTTTAGCTATTTTTTATTTTTTTAAAATAATTCTAGTTATTTTTTAATTATTTGTAATTACATATAACTAAAGACTAATAATTATTTTTTTAACTAGTTAACTCTAAAGATATTTAATCTATGGAATATTAATTGATTAAAAAAATAAAATATTATATTATGTGTCTTCATGATATGAATTTATGTTTTTTTTTACTTTAAGATATTATTAAACATATTTTAAGTAAAATTTTAAAATAAATCACTTTTTACAAACAGAATAAGATAAATAGATAAGTAATGTATAACATTGAATTAGAGCAATTAATTAATACGTATTTGAATATTCATAAATATCAAGATTATGTTCCTAATGGACTTCAAGTAGAGGGACGTTTAAGGGTAAAAAAAATAGTAACTGGCGTGACCGCATCACAAAAGTTACTTGATAAAGCTGTAAAATTAGATGCAGATGCGATTATTGTTCATCATGGTTATTTTTGGAAAAATGAATCTCCTATTATTCTTAATATGAAACGTAATCGATTAAAATCATTACTTTGTAATGATATAAATCTTTATAGTTATCATTTACCACTTGATGGTCACCATATTATTGGTAATAATACGCAATTGGGAAATATTATGGAGGTTGAAATCGATAGTTATATTATACCTTTGTTACCATTAGGTAAATTTAAGAAACCAATAACTCCTGATGATTTAATGTCGCGTTTAAATAATAAGTTAGGGCGAGAATCATTATATTGTGGTGATAATGGTCCAAAAAATATCCATATTATTACTTGGTGTACTGGAAGTGGGCAAAATTTTATTCAACAAGCAGCTGAAGCTGGAGCTGATGCTTTTGTAACTGGTGAAGCCTCTGAACAAACAATTCATATTGCTAGGGAAATGAGAATTCATTTTTATGCTGCAGGTCATCATGCAACAGAACGATTTGGTATTAAAGCATTAGGAAAGTGGTTACATAAAAATTATGATTTTGAAGTTATTTTTGTAGATATACCTAATCCCGTCTGATTTCTATAAAAATAAACGTGAATTAAAATAAGAAGCATTGAACAATAGAAATTGTTACTAAACTATATCTTATTTTCTGTATAATTATTAATTTCTAAAATAAAATAATAAGATACAGTTTATTTGTTTAAATGATATTTAATTATTTTTTAATTAAATTACTGTAAAAATCTTTTTGTTTATTACCTGTATATAATTGACGAGGACGAGCAATTTTTAATTTTTTATTATGCATTTCATTCCAGTGAGCGATCCAGCCGATTGTACGAGCAACAGCAAAAATAACTGTAAACATAGTTGTGGGGACTCCAATTGCTTTTAAGATGATACCGGAATAAAAATCCACATTTGGATAAAGTTTTTTCTCAATAAAATAAGGATCATTAATAGCTATGTGTTCTAATTGTTTAGTAACTTCTAATATATCTTTATTTAATTTAAGTTCTTTAAGTATTTCATCACAGGTTTGTTTCATGACAGTTGCGCGGGGATCATAATTTTTATAAATTCGATGGCCAAATCCCATCAAACGAAAAGAATCATCTTTATCTTTAGCGCGCTTGATAAATTTAGGGATATTTTCGACAGTTTGAATTTCTTCTAGCATACGCAAACAAGCTTCATTAGCGCCACCATGCGCTGGCCCCCAAAGAGAAGCAATTCCAGCAGCAATACAAGCAAATGGATTGGCGCCAGAAGAGCCTGCTATTCTTACAGTTGAAGTTGAAACATTTTGTTCGTGATCAGCATGTAAAATAAAAAGACGATCCATTGCTCGTTCGATGATTGGATTAACTCGATATTTTTCACAAGGTGTAGCAAACATCATATGAAGAAAATTTGCTGAATAAGAAAGATCATTTTTTGGGAAAATAAAAGGTTGACCAATAGAATATTTATAACACATTGCTGCGATAGTAGGCATTTTTGATAGTAATCTAAATGCTGCTATTTCACGATGTTGTGGATTATTAATATTTAATGAATCATGATAAAAAGCAGCTAATGCACCAGTTATACAGCAAAGAATTGCCATTGGATGAGAGCTGCGGGGGAAATCTTGTAATAATCGACTAATTTGTTCGTGAATCATTGTGTGATCAGTAATATTTTTTTTAAAATTATCATAATCATTTTGTGATGGTTTTTCACCATAAAGTAGTATATAACAAACCTCTAAATAAGTAGAAGTGGTAGCTAATTGATCGATCGGATACCCTCGATATAAAAGAATACCTTTATCTCCATCTATATAAGTGATTTTAGACTCGCAGGATGCGGTTGAGGTAAACCCAGGATCGTAAGTAAAATAACCTTTAGAACGTAATCCTTGAACATCAATTACATCAATCCCAAGTGTAGAATTTAGTACTTGAAGTTCAATTTTTTCTGAATTCTTATCAACTAACTCTATAATATTTTTTTCTTTTCCTGCCATTATTATGGTTCTCCTTTGGAATTAAATACAATTTTTAATAATTATGAAAACATAGCAAAACATTTTTGAATGTGTATGATATTTCATCGATTAAAGAAATAAATTATATTTTAATAAAATTTATCAGATAAATTTTATTATTAATTATTTATTATTAATGAATAATTCATTATATTTTGTGTATATTTTAAATTGTTGTGATAACAATAATATTTTTTATAAAAAATAAAGTTTATATTTTGCATAATTTTATTTAAAATAAATAATTAATTTTTCATGAATTATATTATTAATTGAGTATATTTAATTTTAAATTATAATCATACTTTTTATTCAGACTAAATCCATTAGAATATAATACGCTGTAATTGTAATGGAAATATAAGAATTATATACTATAAAAAGATTTCTAATTTATCTAAAATTGTATTGGCATTCAAAGTTAATAAGTAATAATCTCTTACAAAGAGATCATAAATTAGATTAAATTTAAAGTCGAATTATATTTTATCATTAAGATTACTATTTAATTTCTTTTTAAGAGATATGATTTTTAAAAAAAAATAATAAAGAAATAGATTGGAAAAAATATGAAAAAACAAAAACCTATTAATATTCAATTGCAGACAATTCATTTTCCAATTATCGCAATAGCTTCAATTTTACATCGAATCTCTGGGGTCATTAGTTTTATTATAGTTGGTGTTTTATTATGGCTATTAGGGTTATCGCTTTCGTCACCGACGGGATTTCAATTTGTTACTGAAATTATGTCTAACATTTTTATAAAATTTGTTGTTTGGGGTTTATTAACAATACTAATATATCATATCATTAGTGGTACTCGTCATATGCTAATTGATTTTGGTTTTATTGAAAAAACTTTATTTCTAGGGCGTATTTCAGTTATAGCTATATTTATTATTACAGGTATTTTATCAATTTTATCAGGTGTTTTTATATGGTAATTAGCGCATCAACATTAGGTCGCACTGGTACACAAGACTGGCTGTTACTTCGTGCGTCTGCTATTATTATTATTTTTTATACACTTTATATTATTAGTTTTATTATAACGACAGATTTAAATTATACTATTTGGTGGACATTTTTTACTTTCCCGATAACTAAAATTTTTACTATTTTAGCACTTATTTCCATATTGATACATACTTGGATAGGTTTATGGCAAGTACTAACTGATTATATTAAATTTATCGCATTGCGATTATTGTTACAATTTTTTTTTATTGTCATATTAATGGTTTATTTAATTTATGGGACAATTGTGGTGTGGGGAACGTAAATGAAATTACCAGTAAGAAAGTTTGATGTGATTGTTATTGGAGCTGGCGGGGCTGGAATGCGAGCAGCTTTGCAAATTTCTCAGTTAGGTTTAACATGTGCATTAATTTCTAAAGTTTTTCCGACGCGCTCACACACCGTATCTGCTCAAGGTGGAATTACTGTTGCGTTAGGTAATCTCCATGAAGATAATTGGCAATGGCACATGTATGATACAGTTAAAGGGTCTGATTATATAGGTGATCAGGATGCTATTGAATACATGTGTAAAACAGGTCCGGAAGCTATATTAGAACTTGAGCATATGGGACTCCCTTTTTCACGCTTAAATGATGGTCATATTTATCAACGTCCATTTGGTGGGCAATCAAAAAATTTTGGTGGTGAGCAAGCCGCTCGCACTGCTGCTGCAGCAGATAGAACTGGGCATGCTCTCTTACACACACTTTATCAACAGAATTTAAAAAACCACACTACATTTTTTTCAGAATGGTATTCAGTTGATTTAGTTAAAAATCAAGACGGTGATATAGTCGGTTGTATTACATTATGCATAGAAACAAGTGAGATCGTTTACTTTAAAGCTAAAGCTACTATTCTTGCTACAGGTGGAGCTGGAAGAATTTATCAATTAACAAGTAATGCTTATATTAATACTGGTGATGGTATTGGAATGGCTATCAGAGCAGGTGTACCATTGCAAGACATGGAAATGTGGCAATTTCATCCAACTGGAATTGCTGGCGTAGGTATATTAATAACAGAAGGTTGTAGAGGAGAAGGTGGTTATTTACTTAATAAGAATGGTGAACGTTTTATGGAGCGTTATGCACCTAATACAAAAGATTTAGCTAGTCGTGATGTTGTTTCTCGCTCAATTATGATAGAGATTAATGAGGGAAGAGGATATGATGATGGACCTTATGGACAACATGTTAAATTAAAACTAAATCACTTAAATAAAGAAATATTAGAGTCAAGATTACCTGGTATTCTTGAATTATCTAGAACCTTTGCTCACATTGATCCATTTAAAGAACACATTCCTGTTATGCCTACTTGTCATTACATGATGGGTGGAATCCCAACTAAAATAACAGGTCAGGCATTAATGATTAATGAAAAAGGCGAAGATATTGTAATTCCTGGGTTATTTGCTGTTGGTGAAATTGCTTGCCTTTCTATTCATGGTGCAAACCGTTTAGGTGGAAATTCATTACTTGATTTAGTTGTATTTGGACGTTCTGTTGGGCTGTATCTAAAAGAATCTTTACTAGAACAAGGATCAATGCGCGATGCTAGTGAATCTGATATTGATGCAGCATTAATGCGTTTAAATCGCTGGAATAATACACATAACGGTGAAGATACAGTAGAAATACGTAAAACATTACAAGCTTGTATGCAGCGTAATTTTTCAGTTTTTCGTGAGGGTAATATGATGGCTGAAGGCTTAAGGGAATTAAAAGTAATTCGCGAACGTTTAAAAAATGCTCGTTTAGATGATACTTCACGTGAATTTAATACCAATCGTATTGAATGTTTAGAATTAGATAATTTAGCAGAAACAGCATTTGCAACAGCAAAAGCAGCAAATTTTCGTACTGAAAGTCGCGGTGCGCATAGTCGTTTTGATTACTCTGATCGTGATGATATAAATTGGTTATGTCATACTCTATATTTACCTAAATCTGGAACGATGACTCGCCGAGCAGTAAATATGCGACCAAAGTTACGTGATCCTTTTCAACCTAAATTACGTAGTTATTAATTTATTGATTTTTAATGGTGTTATTGAAAAATAAATTATGAAAATTGAGTTTTCTATTTATCGTTATAATCCAGACATTGATAATAAACCATATATGCAAGATTATAGTTTGGAGATTACTAAAAATCGTGACATGATGTTATTAGATGCATTAATAAAACTAAAAGAAAAAGATCCTACTTTAGCATTTCGTCGATCTTGTCGTGAAGGAGTTTGTGGTTCTGATGGATTAAACATAAATGGTAAAAATGCCTTGGCTTGTATTACACCATTATCAACTTTATATCATTATAAAAAAAAGATTGTTATTCGACCATTACCAGGATTACCTGTTGCAAGAGATTTATTTGTTGATATGACTCAATTTTATGCTCAATATGAAAAAATTCGCCCTTATCTTATTAATAATGGAAAGAATCCACCAGCTCGTGAGTATTTACAGACTCCAGAACAAAGAGAAAAATTAGATGGTTTATATGAATGTATTCTTTGTGCTTGTTGTTCAACTTCATGTCCATCATTTTGGTGGAACTTTGATAAATTTATTGGACCTGCTGGTTTATTAGCCGCTTATCGTTTTTTAATTGATAGTCGAGATACTGAAATCAATACTAGATTGGATAATTTAAATGATGCTTTTAGCGTATTTCGTTGTCATAATATTATGAATTGTATTAGTGTTTGTCCAAAAGGTTTAAATCCAACTAAAGCTATTGGATGCATTAAATCGATGTTATTAAAACATAGCGCATAGTTTTAATAAAATTTTTAGTTATAAGAATATTGTTGAAAATATAAATAAATTTTATTTTAAATTAACATTTATTTTATATTACAAATTATAGAAAAAATTCTAAAAAAACTTGTTCTTATTTTAATAGTTTGTATAAATATTAAAAATAATTTAATAAAGAATTTTAATATTAATTGATAATAGATTAAATACATTTAAAAATCTTTATTGAAACTATATATATAAAGCGGTACTGTTAATGTTAACTTATTGCGAAAATTAAAGCTTACAAGGCTTAAAGGATCATAATGCACAACAGCATAATGAAAGATTGGCTAGATTCAAGTTTTCTAGCTGGCGCAAATCAGTCTTATATCGAACAAGTTTATGAAGATTACTTAACTGATTCTAATTCTGTTAATTTAGATTGGCGTAATATTTTTGATAAACTAACAATTGCTGGTTCCAATGGTGAATGCTTTCATTCTCAAACACGTAAATATTTTCGTTCATTAGCAAAAAATCCTATACGCTATCAAACTTCGATTAGTGATTTATCTTTGGATGAAAAACAAATTAAAGTCTTCGAATTAATAAATGCATTTCGTTTCATGGGGCATCAAAATGCAAATCTTGATCCACTAGAATTATGGAAACAAGAAATTGTTTATGATTTAGAACCTGCATTTCATAATTTAAGTGATGTTGATTATAAAAAAATATTCAATGTTGGTTCTTTTGCTACCGGTAAAAAAGTAATGAAATTAAGTGAGCTATGTAGCGAATTAAAGCGTATTTATTGTAGTTCAATTGGTTCAGAATATATGCATATTACTAATAGTGAAGAAAAATATTGGATTCAAGAACACTTAGAATTAGCAACACCAGTTACTGAACAATTTACCAAACAAGAAAAAATTCGTTTTTTATCAGAATTAATCGCCGCGGAAGGTTTAGAGCGTTATCTTGGAGTAAAATTTCCTGGTGTAAAACGTTTTTCTTTAGAAGGAGGGGATTCCCTTATTCTAATATTAAAAGATTTAATTCGTTATGCAGGTAAACAGAATATAAATGAAATAGTATTAGGAATGGCGCATCGCGGGCGATTAAATGTTTTAGTTAATATTTTAGGTAAAAAACCAAAAGATCTCTTTGATGAGTTTATTGGTAAGAATAAAAATCATTTAGGTACTGGTGATGTTAAATATCATCAAGGTTTTTCTTCTAATTTTAAAATAGAAAATTCTTTGGTTCATTTGGCATTAGCTTTTAATCCATCACATTTAGAAATAGTTAGCCCAGTAGTAATTGGTTCTGTTCGTGCTCGCCGTGATCGCTTAAATAAAAATCATAATAACGTTGTATTACCAATTACTATACATGGTGATGCGGCAGTAATTGGACAAGGAGTCGTTCAAGAGATGTTAAATATGTCTCAGACTCGTGGTTATGAAGTTGGCGGTACAATTCGGATTGTAGTTAATAACCAGATAGGTTTTACTATGTCTAATCCTAGAGATGCACGTTCAACAAAATATTGCACTGATATAATGAAAATGGTGCAAGCACCTATTTTTCATGTTAACTCTGATTATCCAGAATCTGTTGTTTTTATTACTCGACTAGCATTAGATTTTCGAAATAAATTTAAACGCGATGTAGTAATTGATTTGGTTTGTTATCGTCGACATGGTCATAATGAGGCGGATGAGCCAAGTGCTACTCAACCGATTATGTATCAAAAAATAAAAAAACATGCTACATCCCGTGAAATTTATGCAGATAAGTTGATAACAAAAAAGATAATTACAACTGATGAAGTAACGAAAATGATTGATTTGTATCGTAATAAATTGGATGACGGTGATTGTGTTGTTGATGAATGGCGTCAAATTGAAACAAATCATTCAGCTTGGAAACCCTACTTAAACCATGAATGGAATGAAGTTTATTCAAGTAAAATTACAAAGAATCGATTACAAGATTTAGCAAAAATTCTAAATACTATTCCTGCAGAAATTGTTATGCAATCTCGAGTTGAAAAAATTTATAATGATCGTTTAGAAATGGCGAATGGTAAAAAATTTTTTGATTGGGGGGCGGCAGAAACTTTAGCTTATGCAACATTGCTTGATGAAGGTATACAAGTTCGTTTATCAGGTGAAGATGCTGGACGTGGTACCTTTTTTCATCGCCATGCAGTTATTCATAATCAAACTAATGGTTCAATTTATCTTCCTTTATCTAATATACGCAAAAATCAAGGAAAATTTAATGTTTGGGATTCTGTTTTATCCGAAGAAGCAGTACTTGCTTTTGAATATGGTTATGCCTCAGCTGCACCACAAGTTTTGACTATTTGGGAAGCTCAATTTGGTGATTTTGCTAATGGAGCACAAGTTGTTATCGATCAGTTTATTAGTTCTGGCGAACAAAAATGGGGACGCATGTGTGGATTAGTAATGTTATTACCTCATGGTTATGAGGGACAAGGCCCAGAGCACTCTTCTGCTCGTTTAGAGCGTTATTTACAATTATGTGCAGAACAAAATATGCAAGTTTGTATTCCAACTACTGCATCTCAAGTTTATCATATGCTTCGTCGTCAGGTACTTCGTAATATTCGACGTCCATTAATTGTTATGTCACCAAAGTCATTACTTCGTAACCCTTTTTCAATTTCTAGTTTAGAGGAATTAGCGAATGGTGAATTTAAGACAGTAATTGATGAAATTGATCAAATGGATGAAAAAAAAATAAAACGTGTAGTTTTATGTTCGGGTAAGGTTTATTATGATTTACTTGAACAACGCCGTAAAAACAAACAAATAAACCTTGCAATTATTCGCATTGAACAATTATATCCATTTCCATATAAAGACTTAGAAAAAGCATTAAAGCCTTATGCATACGTTTATGATTTTATTTGGTGTCAAGAAGAACCTCTTAATCAAGGTGCGTGGTATTTTATCCAGTATAATATTCAAGAAACGATTCCAAAGGGTTCATTATTAAGTTATGTAGGACGCCCTGCATCTGCTTCACCCGCTGTAGGTTATGTGTCTGTTCATCAAGAGCAGCAAAAAACATTGGTTGATGATGCGTTAAGAATAAATAAATTAAAGGATAACAGATGAGTGACATAGAAATTCTTGTTCCTGATCTTCCTGAATCAATTGTAGATGCTACAGTTGCAATTTGGCATAAAAAACCAGGTGATCAGATAAAACGCGATGAAGTCTTAGTGGAGATTGAAACAGATAAAGTTATACTCGAAGTGCCAGCAACAGATTCGGGTATTCTTAAGTCAATTTTAGAAGAAGAAGGTGCTACTGTTCTTTCTAAACAACTATTAGGATACATATATCTTACTGATAATTTAAAAATCCCAGTTGATGTAGATATAAAAGATAAAAATATTACTGAGTTAATATCAGATAAACATCAGACTTCTAATCTTGATAAAGGTGATCATTCTAAGGTACTAACACCTGCTGTGCGCCGCTTAATTACAGAACATAATTTAAATCCAGCTAATATGAAGGGTAGTGGTGTAGGTGGGCGTTTAACGTGTGATGATGTTAAAAAGTATATTAAAAATAAGTTAACATCAAATACAAATAAATTGATTAACCAACAAAATAATACATTTACAAATATGTCATCATCAATACCTTCTTATCGAAGTGAGAAACGCGTACCAATGACTCGTTTGCGCAAACGTATTGCAGAGCGTTTATTAGAATCGAAAAATAATACTGCTATGTTAACAACTTTTAATGAAGTTAATATGAAACCTATTATTGATTTGAGAAAACATTATGCTGAGAATTTTGAAAAACAACATAGTGTACGCTTGGGATTCATGTCTTTTTATGTCAAAGCTGTTATTGAAGCATTAAAACGTTATCCTGAAGTCAACTCGTCAATTGACGGCTCAGATGTTCTTTATCATAATTATTTTGATGTTAGTATTGCTGTTTCTACAATTAGGGGTTTAGTTACACCGGTATTACGTAATGCAGATATGCTTAGTATGGCAGAAATTGAAAAAAGTATTAAAGAATTAGCAATTAAGGGACGTGACGGGAAATTAACGGTTGAAGAATTAACAGGTGGAAACTTTACTATTACTAATGGTGGCATTTTTGGTTCTTTAATGTCAACGCCAATTATTAATCCACCACAAAGCGCAATTTTAGGAATGCATATTATTAAAGATAGAGTTATGGTTGTTAATGGTAAAATTGAAATTTTACCAATGATGTATTTAGCACTTTCTTATGATCATCGTTTAATTGATGGGCGTGAATCTGTAAATTTCTTGATGACAATAAAAAATATGTTAGAAGATCCAGTTCGTTTATTACTGGACGTTTAGATAATTAGTTTAATTTTAAACTAATTATTAAGGCTATAGTAAAGCCTTTTTAATTTTTTATTGACCAATCTTTAAATAAAATATATAAAGGATATATTATCTTTTATTAACCTAAAATATGGATAAAACATCATGAATTTACATGAATATCAAGCAAAACAATTATTTGCAAGTTATAACTTGCCAGTACCAATAGGTTATGTTTGTAAAACAGTAAAAGAAGTAGAAGATGCTTCAATAAAATTAGGTAATAGTCCTTGGGTTATAAAATGTCAGATACATGCTGGTGGTCGAGGTAAAAGTGGTGGTGTAAAAATTGTTAATAATAGAGATGAAATAAGGTTATTTAGTGAGAGTTGGTTAGGAAATCGCTTGGTAACTTATCAAACTAATGGTAATGGAAAACTTGTTAATAAAATTTTATTAGAAGCAGCAACTGATATTGATAAGGAGTTTTATTTAGGTATAGTAATAGATTGTAGCATTCATCGTGTAGTCTTTATGGCATCGACTAAAGGGGGGGTTGAGATTGAAAAAATAGCAAAAAAAACACCAGAATTTATTTATAAAGCCATCATTGATCCTTTAACAGGCCCAATGCCTTATCAGGCACGTGATCTAGCTTTTAAGTTAGGCTTGAAGGGGAAGCAGATTGAACAGTTTGTTAAAATATTTATTAGATTAGCGACAATTTTTTTTGAACGAGATTTAATTTTAGTTGAGATTAATCCATTGGTAATAACCAAGCAAGGGAATTTAATCTGTTTAGATGGAAAGCTTAATGTTGATAGCAATGCATTATATCGTCAAACTGAATTACAGAAAATGCGTGATATTTCTCAGGAAGATCCACGTGAAGTCCATGCATCAGAATGGGATTTAAACTATGTTGCTTTAGATGGTAATATTGGTTGTATGGTTAATGGTGCTGGTTTAGCAATGGGGACCATGGATATTGTGAAATTATACGGAGGTGCTCCAGCTAATTTTCTTGATGTCGGTGGTAGTGTTACTAAAGAACGCTTAACAGAAGCATTTAAAATTATTTTATCTGATATTAATGTTAAAACTATTTTAGTTAATATTTTTGGTGGTATTGTTCGTTGTGATTTAATTGCTGATGGTATTATTAGATCACTTAAAGAAAATTTGATAAAAATCCCCATAATTGTTCGTCTTGAAGGTAATAATGCTGAGTTAGGTATTAAAAAGTTAGCAGATAGTGGTTTAAAAATTATTGTTGCAACTAGTTTGACTGATGCAGCACTAAAAGCAGTAGCAATAGCGGGGGTTAAATAAGTAATGTCAATTTTAATTGATAAAAACACTAAAGTTATTTGTCAAGGATTTACAGGTAGACAAGGAACTTTTCATTCAAAGCAGGCAATTGATTATGGAACAGAAATGGTTGGTGGTGTAACGCCGGGTAAAGGTGGGACAATACATCTAGGTTTGTCTGTTTTTAACACAATCAGTGAAGCTGTTAAAGCTACAGGTGCAACTGTATCAGTCATTTATGTTCCATCTGAATTTTGTAAAGATTCTATTCTTGAGGCAATTAATAGTGGTATTGAACTTATTATTACTATTACAGAAGGAATTCCAATATTAGATATGCTAATAGTTAAAGCAAAGTTAGATGAAATTGGAGTAAGAATGATCGGACCAAATTGTCCCGGTATCATTACACCGGGTGAATGTAAAATTGGCATCCAACCTGGGCATATCCATAACCCAGGCAAAATAGGTATTATATCTCGTTCTGGTACATTAACCTATGAGGCTGTTAAACAAACAACTGATGCAGGATTTGGTCAATCTACTTGTGTAGGTATTGGTGGCGATCCTATTTTAGGTTCAAATTTTATTGATATATTAAAATTATTTCAGTCAGATTCAAAAACTGAAGCTATTGTTATGATAGGTGAAATTGGCGGTACAGCAGAAGAAGAAGCAGCTGCTTATATTAAACAACATATAACAAAGCCTATAATTGCTTATGTTTCAGGAATAACAGCTCCAAAGGATAAACGTATGGGTCACGCAGGTGCAATCATTGCGGGTGGAAAAGGTACAGCAAATGAAAAATTTACTGCTTTAGCAGCAGCAGGTGTAAGAACGGTTCATAACTTAACAGAGATTGGCGAAGCTGTTAAACAACTAAATATTAGTAAATAAACTTATTTTGTATTAATAATATAAAGTTATTGTATATAGATAGTTATTTTTTTTTTATATTTAAGTAAATAAAAATATATCTATAGATTTATTTTAAAGATCACAAATAAATTAACTGATAAATATTAAATAAATTATTGATAATTTAATATAAAAAGAATAATAAATAAATATTTAATTTATTTATATTTTTTCAAAAAATATAAATAAAACTAATTGATATTAATTTAATTTATATAAAAAATCATTTTAAACATAGTTATATATTTTAAAAAATATTTTTATAAAAATTAATTTATTATTAAGTGTGAATAGGATATTGTTACTTAGTTATAAATATTAATTTTTTATAAATTACTAGTTTTATAAAAAAATATGAAGTTCATATTTGTGATAGTATAAAGATTTTCATGGTTAAAAGCCATAATGTTAGTTATAAAAATTTATTTTATATAAAAAATAGTTAATATAAATAAAAATTTATTTTAAAAGTTTTTAAGAAAAACTTTTTGCTTAACATCAAATAATTTTAATAAAGAATACATAGATTAAATTAGCTACTTAAAATAGTTTTTCTAAAATTAAGAGTTTTTATTTTTGATATTTATATTATAGTTTTTTTTGTAATCTGTTAACATTATTTATTTTTATTTTATTATCCTGATTTTTTTATTTATAAAATTTTTCTTATAAATATAGGTAACTTCTTTTTTTTAATTATGTTTGTTATTTTATTATAAAAATTTATTATTAAAGTAAGTTCATTTGTTATTAACATAACTAGTTCCAAAAAAAAACATATAATCTAGAAATTTAACTTTTAGTGAAATTAAATTTATTATTAAATAAATACTATGCATTCGAGTTTTTTGATATCGTGTTAATATCTTATTTATATACTTAATTATTTAAATTATTTTAAATAATTAAATTTCTATATAAATAATTGAGTGAATTTAAAAAAATGATTATCGTTATAATAAATAAAATGTTTAATCTGAAATTTTAAGTAAATTAAATTAATTTGTATTTTATTATAAAAATATAAAATTTATATAATATCGATATTAATTAATATTTTTTGTTTGTTTTATTATGATTAATTAACTTTATTGAAAATCCATTGTGTTTATTAATTAAATTATGCTTAATTTAATTAATAAAACTCACAGTATTTTACTATTTATTATTTGACTGATAATTTATATTATAATATTTTCATGTTTTTTTATACTTTAGGATATAAGTTTCTTTTTAAGAAAAAAGTTAATTATTTTAAGTTAAAGGAACTATTTTTTAATTTATTTAATTTTATTTATTTTTTGATAAACTACATTTATAATTCTTTGTAATGATAGTAGTTATTTAAATTATTGTTTATTTTCAAGTATAAACTTGAATAAACTATATATTATATATAGATGATGTTATTTTATATTAATGTTTTATATTAATTATTTTCATGTTATTCATAGATATTTAATTATATATTTTATAGTTTACTATAAAATATATAATTAAATATCTATGAAATTTCTAATTCATTATATGAAGAAATAACAAAAAACAATAGTTTTATTAGTTTATTTTAATAAAAATATAAACCTATAAATATTATCCATATTTACTTTCAATTTAAAAATATTGATTATCTTATTATTTATCAGAAATAATTAATTAAAAGTGATATATATTTTATTGTTATCACACAGATAACTATTTTTATTTTAAATTTTAATATTTGAATTCTTTTTGTTCATCAAACTGATAAATATAAAGTTTTATGCTATTTTGTTTGATAGTTTTGATATTTTAAACTTTATTTAAATTAAAAAATATTATAATTTATTCTCATTAGAAATAGGTGAATATAATTAATCTGTACAATATTGTACTTTATTAAAATAAAAGAATATTAACTGATATTTTTTTTAAATTTTATGAAGAGAATTTAATAGTATTTTACTATAGTTTTAGTCTTGATTATTGATTAATTGAATTAAAATTAATGTTACTAATAAAGATAAATTTATTAATAAATATAATGATATAGTTATATAGAATATATTTATCAATATTAAATTATATTTTTAGATCTTTATTTTTATAATTCTTATATTTTTAAAATTAAAATTGATTTTTTAATATTTTAGATTAAATAATTTTAATATTAGATATATAAAATTATTATTAACGTTGATAACTTATGTTTAAAAAAAATAATTTTTTATTTAAAATAAAAGATATTATCTTAAATTTAACTTCTTAATTTTTATAGCGAGATGGTATTTATATATTTTTGTAAAAAGAAAATTAATTTTTTTTAATATATAGCTTATATAATATGTATATAAGTTAATACACAGCCATATTATCGATAGTTTTTTTTTAAATTAAATAAAAATATTAATCAATATTTGATTAACCTTCGGTATTAAAAATCAATTTAGTATTTAAAAAAAATTGCCATTAAATAAATTATTTTATAGTTTATTAGAAGTAAAAAAAATTTCTTATTCAAAATTATTAAATTCATAAAAAAATTTTAATTTATAAAATAAAACAAAATGTTAATATTTACACCTTGATTACTTATAATTAATTATATCTTAAATTTTATTTTTATATAAATAAAAAATAATTTATAAAAATAAATAAGCAATAAAGACTTAATTCTTATAAAATTGTAAAATAGTTTCTTACTTAATGTAAGTGCCATATTATTAATTATATTAGTTTTTTAGTTTATAACTAATAATAATACTTATTATTTTAATCTAAAAGAGTAATTGAAAACTAAAAGATAAATATTAGTTCTTTAAATTAAAAGTATTAAAAGCATAAAATATTTTATCTTTCGTAAAGGTAATTTTATTATCAACATCTGTTGATTAAATTTATATGAATTAATTTTCTTATCTACTGTAAAATTAGTAACATCATAAAATATAAAATACTAACTATAAAATACAAAAGAAAAAAAATATAAAACATAAGATACAAAATATTAAGATAAATAAAAAGTGAATAATTTAATAGAGAGTTTTATGTAAAATATAATTTTTGTTACTTTTAAATATAAAAGTATATATTTATCTAGTTAAGTATCAGTAATCTTTATTTTTATAGAAAAATATAAATATTTTTTTATATATAAAAAAATAAACAAAATTATAACATAAATAAGTTACTTTTATTAAAGGGTTGGTTATACAAAATTAGCAATAAAATAAAAAATTTAATTAATATAAATACTATTAAGTGATATTTAAAATAAAAAAAAATTATAAATTAATTTGTTAATTTTACTAAAAATAAAATATCGAGTTATTTTAAGTTAACACAAAATATTAAAGATAGTGTTGAATGTTAACCTTAAAATAAAGAATACTTTATTAAGTAATTCTATTGATAATAAAACTATAATAATTTTGTATATAACTTTTCGCATGTAATATGTAATTATAGTTAAACAAATTAAAATAAAACTAAATTTTGTTTTTATACAGAATATTTTTGTTTTTATCAAAAATCATAATATTGATAAATTATATATATCATTTTATTAACTTTATTTGAGTTGTACTGAATTCTATGTCGCTTATTAAATAATATATAGTATATATTTAATTAATGACTCTTTAGAGAAGATACTTAAGCTTGTTATTACAGTGATATAAACGATTAAATATATATAGATACTCATAATATTTACAAAATTATTTTATTTTTTGTTTTTTTGAAATAAATCTATATTTTTTATTATTTTTAACTTTCATTTATAAATCACTTTAATAAATGATTTAATTAAGTATTGTGAGAGCTAATTTACTGATAATTAGAATAGTAAGTAATAAAATCATACTGTTTTTGTTGTTTATCGATATTTATAATAAAGATATTAATTACAATAAATTATATTTTATTATTAATATAATACATATTTTTAACATGATAAAATGAGAATTTTATGAAAAATTTGAATAATAAAGATAATTTTTTTTATATTGATATATCTAAAATAAAATAAATTCAATTTAACTTCTTGAGTTTATTTTTTGTGGAGTTTTAAGTAATGACTGATATTAGCATCTTAGATTTATTCTTAAAAACAAGTTTTTTAGTTCAATTAATTTTATTTATCCTGATAGGTTTCTCCATTATTTCTTGGGCTATTATTATTCAACGAATCAAAGTCTTGAATGAAGCAACTCAAGAAATAAAAGTTTTTATGGGTCAGTTTTCATCAGGTATTGAGTTATTGAATCTTTATGAAAGATATCAGATTCGACGTGATGAATTAAGAGGATTAGAACAAATTTTTTATTCTGGATTTAAAGAATTCAGTTATTTATGTCAAGCTAATCTTTATAGAGAAAAGTTAATAATAGATAGTGTATCTAGAACTATGCGAATATCAATAAATCGTGAATTAAAATTATTGGATATGCATATTTCATTTTTAGGCACTATAGGATCAATAAGTCCATATATTGGATTATTGGGTACAGTTTTTGGAATTATACATTCTTTTATCAACTTAGGTTCATTCAAACAGGTAACATTACAGCTAATTGCTCCAAGTATTGCTGAGGCTTTAATTGCAACAGCAATCGGTTTATTTTCTGCCATTCCAGCGGTACTGGCTTACAACCAATTAAGTTTACAAGTTAATAAATTAGAACAAGATTATTATAATTTTATGGAAGAATTCTTAGTTATTTTGTATCGTAAGATTTTTTCTTTTAAAAAGAAGATAAATAAAGGAAATAAAAATGAGTCGAATTCGACGTAGATATAAACTAAAATCAGAAATTAATATTGTTCCTTTATTGGATATATTGTTAGTATTATTATTGATTTTTATATTAACGACTCCGATTATTCCTAAAAGTTTAAAAATAGAATTACCAAGTATCAAAAAACCAAAAAATTGGTTAGACAGTAATAACTCATATGTTGTTCTTGAAGTTTCTGGAATAGAGCAATACAATGTTATACTCGATGGCCATCGAGAAAATTTTTTATCAAGAAGAGAGATTGAAGTAATAGCAAAAAATGCTTTAGCAAAAAATTCACAGGTTAATTTTTTAATTGGCGCCGCTAAAGATGTGCCTTATGAAGAAATTATTAAAGCTTTAAATATATTTAATCAAATAGGGATAAAATCAGTTGGTTTTATGGTTCAGCCTATTTGATATAATTACATAATTACTTATTTAGAAGTTTATTGTGGGAAAAAAAATAAAAGAGAAAAAAAATAAATTAAATAATTTTATTATACTTTCTATTATATTTCATATCTTATTATTTTATTTAATTATTTTTGGTTCACTAAATAAATTTATTAAACTTTCAGGTAACGTTCAAAATACTGAAGTTGCTGATATAATCATGATTAATTCCAATGATATAATTGAACAACATAAACAATTTCAACAACAGCAAAATAATGTTAATGAAGCTATTATCAAACAAAAAAAACAACAGCAACAAAAAGAACAAAAATATTTAAAAATGGTTAAGGAGAACAATATTAAGATAAAACAAGAAGTTAAAGAACAACATTTACAAGCAGTAGAAGAGCTCGTTAAGAACAATATAGAAAAAGAGAAAATTAGTAAAAAGGTTATGTATAATAAAGTTAAATTAGAACAAGAGAGTTCAATAAAAGAACAAATAAAAACAAAATCAAAAATTGTAAAAGTAATTAATTTACTTGAAGATAAGAAAAAAAAAGATAAAGAAAAACAAGTTTTTTCAGTTAATAAGCTGATTGATGAATTAAGTGTTCAACAGCAAAATCAGCAAATAAAAGGTGCTATAATAGCAGCAAATCAAAAAGAAAATAGAAAAAATAAAACATTTACTTCAGATGTAGCTATTTATGCTACCAAAATTAAGATTGCAATTGAAAAAAAATTTTATGATGCTGATATCTATCGTGGTAAAATTTGCGAATTAAGCATAAAATTATCTCCAAATGGTATGTTAATTAGTATTATACCTAAAAATAGCACATTAAATAATCAATTATTATGTGATGCAGCGATACGTGCGGCCAAAACAGCAATAATGCCTAAACCACCTAGTCATAGTATTTATGATGAATTCAATGAACAAGGAAGTATTTTGGTATTCAATAAAATTTAGTTAAAAACTATGATTAATATTATGTAGATGATAAAATTAATAAAAATTTTCAATTATTTGTTATATATATTTACTTTGTATTAATATTAAATTAATCATTATACAAATATAAATATATAATAATGGAGAAAAAATGAAGCATATTTTAAAATTATTATTAAGTTTTATAATATCATGGGTGACATGTGTTCACGCAGAAATTCGCATTGAAATTACTCAAGGTACCAAAATTGCAGAACCTATTGCTATTCTGCCATTTAAGTTTAGTGGAATAGGCGATTTACCAGTTAATATAAGCAAGATTATTATTTCTGATTTACAAAATAGTGGTAAATTTAACCCTATTAATCAAAATAATATACTTCAACAATCAATCTCCACACTAGCAGAAGTGATGCCAAATTTTTGGACTGAATTAGGCACAAATACTATTGTTATAGGACAAGTGCAACTTACAGCTGATAATCAGTATATTATTAGTTATCAACTGATTGATGTTGTGAGTTATCCTAGTATAATATTAACTGAAAATAAATTGAAGATATCGATAAAATGGTTACGTCATGCGGCACATACTATTAGTGATGAAATATTTGAAAAATTAACTGGAATCCGAGGTGCATTTAGTACACGTATCTCCTATGTAGTTAAGACAAATGATAGAGATTTTCCTTATGAATTACAAATTTCAGATTATGATGGTTACAATCAGTTTACTATCTATCGTTCTTCAGAACCATTAATGTCTCCAGCTTGGTCACCTGATGGAAAAAAAATTGCTTATGTAACTTTTGAAGGCGGTAGTTCAACTTTAGTTATTCAAACTTTATCAACTGGTGAAGTACAAATAGTTTCTTCTTTTCCACAGCATAATGGTGCACCTACTTTTTCACCAGATGGCACAAAACTTGCTTTTGCTTTATCAAAAACAGGAAGCTTAAATCTTTATGTGAAGGACTTAACTAATGGAAAAACGCGTCAAATAACTAATGGGCGAAATAATAATACTGAACCAAATTGGATGCCGGACAGTCAAACGCTTATTTATACTTCGGATGAAGCTGGGCCACCACAAATATATAAAATAAACATTAATAATTGTAGGCCAGAGCGTATTACTTGGGCAGGTAATCAAAACCAAGATCCAAGTGTTAGTCATGATGGTAAATTTATGGTAATGGTTAATTTTAATAATGGTAAACAGCATATTGCTAAACAAAATCTGATAACTGGTAGTGATATTGAGTATTTAACGGATACATTTTTAGATGAAACACCAAGCATTGCACCTAATAGTACAATGGTAATCTATAGCTCTTCTCAAGGATTAGGTACTGTATTACAACTTGTATCAACAGATGGTCACTTTAAATCGAGCTTGTTAACAACTAATGAACAAATTAAATTTCCTGCTTGGTCACCATATTTGTAATGTATAATAAATAAACATAATAATAATCACATTAAGGAATTAGATAAAATGAAATTGAATAAGGTAATTAAATGGATGATAATAAGATTTTCTATTATAGTTCTTACAGCATGTAGCTCAAAAAAAGGTGATGAAAAAAACAGTATTGAAAATACTATACAAGATAACAATAATAACTTAAACCTATCAACAAATCAATTGAATCATCAGCAGATAGAAGAATTACAAAGCAATAATATTGTTTATTTTGATTTCGATAAATATAATGTTACCCCAGAGTATGAACAGATTTTAGATCAACAGGCTTTTTTTTTACGCAAAAACCCATTTGTTAATATTATTATTGAAGGACATACTGATGAACGCGGTACATCAGAGTATAATATTGCGCTTGGTGAGCGTCGCGCTAATGTTGTAAAAATATATTTGCAAAGCAAAGGTATAAATGACAAACGAATTTCGATTTTATCTTACGGTAAAGAAAAACCAGCTGTATTTGGTCATAATGAATCAATATATTCAAAAAATAGGCGAGCAGTAATTATATATTAATATCATTACATGAATAGTAATTTTAGATATCTTTATTTTAGTTTGTTAATATTGATTGATCTAGCAACTTCAGCAATTGCTACATCTCAGGCATTAATTATTAATGTAGGTTCAGATTCTGTAAATGATCGTCTTATTCAAATTGAGACGATAGTTAATTCTCAAGGAAAATTATTATACCAAATTCAGCAACAATTATTAGATGATCAACGTGACATTGATATATTGCGCGGTCAAATTCAGGAGAATCAACATCAATTAAACGAAGTTATTCAACGTCAAAAAGATCTTTATATACATATAAAGTCATTGATGACTAACTCAAATAAAATAATTAAAAATACTGATAGCACTAATAATGATGATAATATTATTGCCACCGTTAAATTAACGAATGAGAAGGATGAATATGATAAAGCTGTTTCTCTTGCTATAAATAGCAAATTTAAATATCAAATTGTACAAGCGATCAATTCTTTTCAGAAATTTATTAAAACTTACCCAAAATCTAATTATCAATCAAATGCTAATTATTGGCTTGGACAATTAAATTATAATCATGGAAATAAAGATGATGCTATTTTTTATTTTGCCATTGTTGTTAAAAATTATCCTAATTCATCAAAAGTAACAGAGTCCTTTTATAAGATAGGATTGTTAATGCAAGAAAAGGGACAAAATGATAAAGCTCGCGCTGTTTATCTAGAACTAATTAAAATACACCCAAATAGTCCAAGTGCAGAATTAGCAAGAAAAAAATTAGTATCGTTATAATTAATACTTAAGTATATATTTTTGTTTTACGATAATGATATACTTGATAAGTATTTTAAATTCTTCTAATAAAATAATTCTTATTGTTAATAAAAAATAAATAAGATATCCAATAATTATGTTGATTTAAATCAATTTAAAGTCTATCGTTATTTTATGTTTTATGAAAGAGTGATAATTTTGATTAATTTATTGATAATTTATAAATTAAATTAGATTTAGAACTAATATGATATTATTGATAATAGTTTTTACTTAATTTTAATTAAAAGAAAATTATTATAATAATGCTATTATTATTAATATATAGATAAATTTTATTTAATTAAAAATTATTAAATAAAATAATAAATAAGATATCTTAAAAGTAAATTATTTTATTTATTGTTCAAAAAAATCTTAATGTAAATTTAGATGTATTTATTAAAAACTTAACAATGAAGGAAATTATACAATCTTATTATTTTAACTAAAGATAATAAAAAATAAAAAATTTCAATTAATTGTAGGTTAACGGAATTAGATCTATTTAACGCTAAAGTTACTGTTTTATTCAAAAAATAATATTTTTAAATAAAAATATTATTTTTTGTTTTTTGTTAAAGTTTTATTAAAAAAAAACTAAAAATAATATTTAAAGTAATGGGATAGTATGATATTAATCTTTATGGATTAAATGAACAATAGAGATAAAAATAATATATTGAATCTTATTCTCAAGAAAAATTTATAATTATGTTTGATACCGTTAGAAAACATTTAAACTAAATAAAATTATATTGAAATATTTAAGTATAGTTATCATGGATAAGTACTTGTTTTTAATAAATAAATTCATCAATCAACATTATTTTTAATCAAAAAAATAATAGTGATGTTATTTTAATTTGCATTTTATTAAGTGGCTAATTCAAGTAAAATGAGATGTTTTATTTTATAATTTTATTTTTATTGATATTTATTTTTGTTAACCAAAATATAATTTTTTATAAGATCATTAATTAAGAATATTATTGAATAAAAGATAATATTCTTAATTAATAATTTTAAAAAAAGTTTACTTTAGTGTTAATAACAATTTTTTATAAAATATTTTATATATAAAATATTTATTTCTAGATCTTTATGAGTTTTTACCTATTTCAAATAAAATTTAATCATAAATAAAAGTATAACACTAAATTTTGATTAATTAAATTTATATTAATATAATATTATATATTTAGAGTTAAAATTGATATTTTTATTACTATTTAATATATGAATTTTGTTCATAATGAATAAATAATTACTCTAACTATCCCTATTAATATTTTGTTTAAATTTATAAATTATGCTGTAAAGATAAAAACTTAATTATCTAGTTTTAATGTATGATTAATATCATTTAATAATAATTTTAATGAGTTAATTAATTCTTCTTTTATTTCAATATATAAAATTTTCTTTTGATTAATTAATTAATATGATTAGTAACTGTCCAGTAGATTACTTAATTATAAATATCTATATATATTTTTTAATACTTTGATAAAAATTTAATAGCATTAGTGAGTTTGCTAAATTGTAGAAATATTTTCAAAATATAATTTTTATAGATATCAAAATAATTTATATAAAGAAATTTTATGAACTTTATGGTTTTTAATCTTTTCAGCGTATTAAATACATTAAATTAATATATTTCCAAAAAAACAGATATTAATTATTATTAATTAAATTAATAAGTTTTTTTGTATTTTTTTTAAAATTAATATTTAATTTTATTTTCTAAATTTTTATTAACTTATAAAAATAACTTAATTTTTTATTTCATATGATATTTAAGGAATTAATTCATCAGATTTTATTTTATGCATTATCTAAAAAATATCTATTTTATCAGAATTTTTTATTTTTTACTGATTTTTATAAAATTTTTTTTAATGGTAATAATTTATTTATTTGTAGATTTTTTTTATTTTCCTATAAAATAAAAAAATAAGTTCTATCATATAAGTACGTTTATTGCTCTTATTTCATTGATTAAAGAATAAATATTTTATTATTAATAAAATTAATAGGAATTTTATTTATATGATAGATTTTTTGATTTATACTGTTATTTTTTTTGATCATTTAGATATTCTGCGGTATATTTAATTTTTTATGTATAAAAATTTATATATGTAATTTAATTTACATATATTAGTGATTAAATTACCTTTAAAATAATGATATACATCATCTACTTTCTTAAATTAAGAAATTCTTATCTTTTAATATCTTTAGTTAAAATATTCATATATATTTTCATTTTTTTTAATTTATCCTTTATAATAGAAAAAAATTAATATCATTATTAATGATTTAAAATCAATAAAATAATTAATCCATCATTTACATTAACTGATAGATTGTATGATACTTTATAAGCTGTTTTTTGTTTTTTTTAGTTTTTTATACATTATTTTATTTATATAAAAGTAAAATTTAAAATAAAATTTATTATAAATAATCAAAATATAAATATAGACATTTATTTTATTTTATAATTTGAAAGCTTTATTATAAATTTAATAATTTTGGAATCAATAATTCTCATTATTACAAAATTAAATAATTATCTATTTTCAAAAATTTTTAAATATTTATATATGTTAGTATAGTAAATGATTCAAATATGGTCGCTTGTTGTTTATTTTTTAATTAAAATAACTAATTAATTGATAATTTATTTTTATATTAAAATTAGTATTAAATAAATTATGTGCATATTAAAAATTAATATTATTTATTCAGAAGATATATAAATACCCATAAACTTAAATAATGATATAAAACTTTTGTATTTTGTCATTATTTTATAATGAACAATTAAGTCATATATTTATTATTATTCTTTTTTAAAAAAAATCATAACTTATGTTTATTCTCTTAATTATTAATTATTATTAATATAATTAGATTTTTATATTTTTTTTAAAAAAAAATAACTATATCTATTTACTCTATTTTATAATAATTATACTATTATTTTTTTTAATTACTCACATTAGTCATGATTATTTTCATTGCATATTTTATGAAAATATTTTTTTGTAAAAAATTTTTTTTAAAAAAAGAAATAATTTTATTTATTTTTTTTAAAAAACAAAGTTGATTTTTTATATACTTATTATTTATATATGATAAAAATGATCATTTTATATAATTAAAAAGAATATTTTGAATAAAATCATTAACTTTAGAATAAAGTTAATAAAAAAACAGTTTTTGTATAAAAATAATCTTAAATATTATAATTAATTTTAGATTCAATAATATTATTATTAATTGATATATATATATCATAATTTATATGATATATTGCATATTTATTTATTTTTAATACAAAATAAATGTGTTTTAATATATTAAATATAGTTTAATTTACGCTTAGTGTTATTGAATAAGTTATAAATTTACGAAAACAAAATAAGTATATTACTGATAACTAATATAAGAATGATATGTAAAAATTTTGTTAAAAGAAATAAATTATTTATTTTATATTGAATGTCCCCTGAAGGAATCGAACCTACAACTAACCTTTAGGAGTGGCTTGTTATATCCATTTAACTAAGAGGACGTAAAATTTAAATATAAATTATCTGAATATAGTATTCATTTTATTACTAAATATCTGTTAATAACAAGTTATCAAATACAATTAATTTAATTCTATTGTTGATAATTAAATTTATATTTAATTAATAGTTTTTTATGAAAAAGTTGTTAATTTATTATTTAGTAAATTAAGTAATTTATTTATATATTTTAGATTTTAAAATTTTGTTATATTAAAAATAATTTCATTATTTTTCTAAGGTTTTTAATTATATTTTTTTATTTATCTTTTTAATACATTTTTTATTTAAAATAATATCTTAAATATTTCTATTTAAATAAATAGTGATTAAATTAATATAGATATATGATTATAAATGGATAATTTATGCGTGATGTTTTATTTTATAAAAAAATAAAATTTAAAATATATCGATTATGCAAGATATTTTTTACTGTTATTTTGATTACAAGCTGTTCTAGTACATCGATTAATAATCAACAACGCTTTGATCCGTTAGAAAAATTTAATCGAGTAATTTTTAATTTTAATTATTATATTCTTGATCGTTATGTAATATATCCAATAGCAGTCGTTTGGCAAAATTATCTTCCTATGCCAGTTCGTAATGGTCTAGTTAATTTTTTAAGTAACCTAGAAGAACCTGCTAGTATGGTAAATAATTTTTTACGTGCTGACATTTATCAGGGAGTAAAACATTTTAATCGTTTTTTTTTAAATAGTGTTTTTGGTATAGCAGGATTTATTGATATCGCTTCAATAGCTAATTATAAATTGATTAAACAAGAATCTAGTCGTTTTGGCGGTACTTTAGGATACTATCAAATTGGCTATGGCCCATATATGGTATTACCAGTTTATGGTAGTTTTACATTACGAGAAGATGTAAGCGATTTAGCTGATAAAATTTATCCAATGTTAAGTTATCTTACTTTTTGGATGTCAGCAGGAAAATGGATATTAGAAGGAATTGAAAAAAGAACACTTTTATTAGATTCTGCTAGAATTTTAGAAAATTCTTCCGATCCTTATTTAATGATTATGGAAGCTTATTTTCAAAATAAAGATTTTAAAGCACAAAGAGGTGTGTTTAAACCGAGAATTAATCAAAACATCACTGTTATTGAAGAAAATTTAGATTTTATTGATTAGCAATAGAATTACATTTTTTAATTAAAATTAATTAACAAATCAATTAATAGTTAATTTGTTAATTTTTTATTTTTGAGTTATTTTTTATTAAATCAAAATAAATAATAATGTAATTATTTATTAAGTATTGATTGTAGATTTATATCTTAATATTTAATATTCAAAAATTAGTTAATCATATTTTTGTTTGAATTTAATATTTTGTCATTAAATATTTTTTATTTATTAATTTTAAAAAGAATAGTTAATTATACCGTTTATTATAAGAATATAGAATATATAATTAAAACTAAAAATAGTTAATTAAGCGTTTTTATTAAATAAAATTCATAAACTATGATACATTGTGAATAGTAGATATTAAAGTAGTTCTTCTTTGATTTTTAATATTTATCCATGTATCTATAAAGTTTTTATGTTAATTAGATTATTTTTTTTTAAAATATAGATTTTTTCAAAATTAATCTAAAAGGTTGTTTTAAATAAAATTAAAATTAAGTAATTTTTAAGTATTACTTAATTTTTTTTTTTAAAAAAATATATTAGAATGAAATATCTACTGATCATTTTAATGATAAATAATATTTATGATAGTTTTAAAAAATATTTTAATTTTTTTGTTTATTAATAAAAACTTATTATTTTATTTTTTATAGTTTTTAAGTTCTTTAACTTAACTTAAATTGATATATAAATTAAATAATGATGAGTGAGATTAATAAATAGTTTACTCATACTATGAGTTCATTATGCTACTAAAATTTTTTTAAAATTTTAGATAATCAAAGCTTAGTTTATCTTTAAAGATAGTTTATCTAGAAAATTTTTTTTTAATTATTTCAATCTATTTATATTACAAATGAATTTTCTATTAATATAGAATTCATTAAACACAATGAATATTGATGCATTTACTAATACAATAAATTTAAACTATTTTAAAACAAATAATAATTAAGTTGATTTTTTCTTAAAAAATTAATACAATATTTTAACTATAATTATTAATTGAATTATAACTAGTGATAATTAAAAAATTTATATTTTAATTTTGTTTGTTAGAAAAATAAAACAAGTATTAAAGAATTTATGTACAATAGTATTGTCGTTATATATACTATTATACTGATGTTGATAATTTTTATACTAACATTAAAATTAATATAAAGTATATAAAACACAGTATTTTAAAAATAAAAAATATTTTGTTTAGGTTTGTTATTATCAATATTTTAATTATCAATAATTATATTTTTTCCTTAAAATACGTAAGAACTTAGAAATATGATATTTATTTATAATTAAAAATTATTGTAATAAAATTAAAAAATTATTAGTAAAATATATATTTTATTAAATTATATTAATTAATAATAGTAATATTATTAATTGTAATAGAAAATATAATATTGTGTTACTTATGTTTAAGGTGATATATTAAATAACAATTATTATTGATAATGTTTAAAAATTTTAAATATTGAGTTTTATTCTAAATATATTTTATTATATATGTATATCAAGTGGTCATTCATTGCATTTTATATACTATCAAATAATAAATAGTGTTTATTAGAAATGTTTTTATTATACTCTATTATTTTTAATGCTTTAAAAAATAGATATTAAAGGACACTATTATAATAAAAAAATTATATTTGTTATTTTATTTTATATTTTATAAATTCTAGTAGTCGATATTCAAAATATAATTAATATAAAAAATAAAAAATACTTTTATTTTAGTTTGATTATATCAAACATTACTACTTAATTTTTAATTTAATTTAAATTAACTTATTTTAAGTATCTATAATCATTAATTATAGATTTATTAAAAAAACAAGATTTATTATGTACTATAATAGTATAATAGTTAAGAATATTAATTCTATTATAATTATCACTTCAATTAGAAATTTCTTTTAAACAAATAAAAATTTTTATAAAATTTACACTGATTTATAAAAATAGTATACAGATTAATTATTTAAATTGATATTGTTTTCAAGTTATTAATTAAAAGTTTTCTCTTAATTTATTTAGATATCAGAATCGTTAAATATTAGCATTTAAATAGATTAATTGATCATGAAACTCTAAATTTTAATAAATATTTTAGTAATATTAATGTATTAGATTATATGTTACTAATTTTCATGTGATTATTAATATTATAGAAAATATGATATTAGAAGATATCGAAATTAATACAATAAATAACCTTAATTTATTATTATTTTAGTAATTTAATCAAGTTAATTATCTTTTGTACCATTAAGTAAATTAAAGTTTTACTCATTTTATTTTTATTTACTAACAATAGTAAATAGAAATTTAATTTACTCAAGAATAGTAAATTCTTCATATAAGTTATAAAAAACAATTTTAATAATTAAAATAAATATTATTATTCTTACTAAGGAAAAAATAATCCATTAGGTAAAGTTATTGCTTATTATAAATATTTAATAAATCTTATAAAATAATTAATGAACTTCTTATTGAAGATAATGATGATTAATATTTTTATGATAAAAAGTTTATAAGTAATAATAGTTACTAAAATTAATTAATATTAATAATAAAAATTAAAAAAACTATTTAAAGAATTAATAGGCGATATTTTTTGTTTTTTATTAAACGAAAATTAATAGATTAAAAATTAATTTATTCATTTATTTTATATAATTTATAATAAGTAAATATATAAAATAGCAGATTTTAAAATTTAATTATTTAAAAACAAAAAAAATATTTTTTTATTAATATTAAATTAGTACAATTTTTAATTCTAAAATAAAAGAAGGAGTAGATTAAATTTTTCATTACAATTAAACAAAAGATTTAATTTATCTGAAAGTATATATATCATTAATTATAAAAACGATAATTAATGATGTTAGTATTTGTTTATTGGAGGAGTAAAATTATTTTTTTATTTTTTTTTAACAATATTTTACATTTTATTCCATAAAGATGTTTTGATTTACTTATAGTTAAATTAAATTAAATGCATTATTATAAGTGAATATAATATTATTTTATTTAATAAATCTAATTAATAGATTAGGTTTGATTTTAACTATTCGATAATTAAGCATAAATAAAAAAAAATATAAAATCTTATATAAAATGATATCATTTTCAACAGAAATTTTCTTATAAATTCTAATTCAGTTTAATCGGATTAATAAAAAAATATTACTATTTCTTGAAACAGTATTTTTTATAATTAACTACTATATAAAATATTTTATTAGGGATAATTAAAATTTTAATAAATTTAAAAAATAAATTTATTATTGATCTAATATTAAAATTGATTGCAGTGGTTAGTTATTTTGTATTAAAGTTATATAAGATAGTTTTTGAAATATAAGTAAAATTTTATATAATTTTTAATAATGTTAAATATGTTGTATATTAAATGTTATTTTTAAAAAAAAATAACAGTAAAAATAATAATTTATTTTTCATATACAAATAATTTATTCATTAATTATTAATATTAATGATAAAAAGAGGAAGAAAATGGCTGGTAATTCTATTGGTCAGTTATTTCGTGTTACTACGTTTGGTGAATCACATGGTTTAGCATTAGGGTGTATTATTGATGGTTTTCCTCCTGGAATGGAATTATCAGAAAAAGATCTGCAAATCGATTTAGATCGTCGTCGTCCTGGTAATTTTCATTATACAACACAACGCCATGAATTTGATCGCGTTAAAATTTTGTCTGGTACCTTTAATGGGATAACAACAGGTATGCCAATTGGTTTATTAATTAAAAATCAGGATCAACGATCTCAAGATTATACTGATAATAAAGATATCTTTCGTCCAGGACATGCAGATTATACCTATCAAAAAAAATATGGTTTACGTGATTATCGTGGTGGAGGGCGATATTCAGCTCGTGAAACAGCAATGCGTGTTGCTGCTGGTGCAATCGCAAAAAAATATTTACAACAAAAATTAGGTATAATTATTCGGGGTTATTTAAGTCAAATGGGAGATATTTGTTGTGAACTAAAAGATTGGGATTTAGTTGAACAAAATCCTTTTTTTTGTCCAGATGCAATAAAATTAAATGATCTAGATGCTTTATTATGTTTATTAAAAAAAGAAGGTAATTCTATTGGTGCTAAAGTAACTATTATTGCTGAAAATGTTCCGGTAGGATTAGGTGAACCTGTTTTTGATCGATTAGACGCAGATATTGCCCATGCAATGATGAGTATTAATGCAGTTAAAGGCGTTGAAATTGGGTCTGGTTTTAAGGTAATTACATTAAAGGGAAATGAGAATCGAGATGAAATCACTAGTGATGGATTTATTGGTAATCATGCTGGTGGTATATTAGGGGGTATAAGTAGTAGTCAACCCATTATTACTCATATAGCTTTAAAACCAACTCCTAGTATTAGTATACCTTGTAGGACTATTAACCAACAAGGTGATGAAATTGAAATAATCACAAAAGGACGTCATGATCCCTGTGTTGGCATTCGAGCTGTACCAATAGCAGAAGCGATGATGGCGATAGTACTTATTGATCACTTTTTACGAGCTCAAGCTCAATGCGGTAAGTCTAATTTTTAATCAGTATATTCTAAAATATTAATAAAAAATATAATCATCTTATTAATACTTTAATATTTCTTTATTAAAAGAAATTAAATTAATTTAACTAAGAAAAGAAATTATGACAATCTATTCATGTGTTAGAAAATGATGTAATACCTTATTTAAAAATGTTTTTGCAAATAGTTGACTTTTATATTTGTATTATTTGTTTATATTTCTTTTTATATAAAATTTTAAATTAATTTATTAAAAATTAAGATAGATATAAACAAGTAGACTTTATTGTTATATTGTTTGTGTAATTTTAATAAGAAAAAATAAAATATTTTAAAGAAAATTAAATATTAAACATTTAAATTGATATTTTATGTGCTAATAATAATGTTAATTTTGTTGAGTCTATTCAGCATAATTTTTTAAAGTAAAAATTATTTTTATGATAAATTACTCTGAAATACTATAGAAGTTAATATTAAAGATTTATTTAATACTTTTAGTTTTTAGAATATTTTTTAATGAAAAAATATTCTTAATGAAAAAAAATAAAAATTTAATTAATGTAAAAAATAAACAAAATTATAATTATAGAATTTAAAATATATTTTAATAAAATTATTATTATTTATTATAAATAATAACTAAAAACATTTTTCAACTTTTATTTATATAAATATTTTAAGATTAATTATTAATCAATTAAAAATAAAAAATAATATTTAAATATTTTTATTTAAAGAAAGAGAGTATTAAGGAAATAATTAAGCTCAATGAATTAATATATTTTAATTAAAAAAAATTAATTAAATAGTTAATAAAAGTCATTAACATATAACTAAATAAATAAAAGAAAATAATTTTTTTAAAAAAGTATAATTTTTAAAAAAAACAATATTAATGTTATTAACATTAATATTGTTTAAATATCAGTAAACTAAGAAGTTACTTAATTAACATTAAGTATTTAATAGTAATTTTATTTTACAATATTTTAGATATTTATTATTATTGATAAGTAAAATAAATTAATTAATTAAAATTTAAATATTATTCTTAATATTGATTAATGAATAATAATTAATGAGAAAAATTTGTCACTTTAATTAAAGTTTATATAAAAAATAATTTTTATATTTTAAAAGTAACCATTAATGTAAAATAAAGAAATCATAAATTTATAATTTTTACTAAAAAATATTAAAGCAATATAATTAAATATATTTATATTATTTTAATAACTTCTATGAATTTAATAATTATTATAGAAAAAAATTAACTTTTTGCCATATAAAGTATTTTTAAAAAAATAAATATAAATTTATTATACTTTTCCATTATATAAAGTATAATAAATTACTAGATAATATCCAGACATATTATTTAATTAAATATTTTTTAAAAATTTTATTTAGCTTAAAAAATAAAATTTTTAATACTTTTAATAAAAAGTAACTTAAAAAAATTGTTAGTATAGTACCATCAAAGATACTGATGAGAAAATTTAATTATAAAATAACTTACTAAAATTTTAAATTTAACTATATAATTTAAGGCTCATAAATTAAAGATGATAATAGAAAATATTTTTATAAATTTTAATTCATAAATATAGTATTACTTATTGATGCATTTATTCAATTATATATATATATTAAAAAATATAAATTAATTGATACTTAAGATATTTTTAATTATCGATAGATGATTAAATTCTATAGATTAATTGAATATCAAAATAATTTAAATATAATTGATTTATTAACTCAAAAAAAATAAATTAATAATTACTCTTAGGATATAGAGATAATTAATAGCTATTAGTGACTGATAATTATAGTTAAATAGTAGATTTTTATAATAGTTAATATAAATATCAATATTTATTTAATCTTATTAATATTTATGGTATTTAAAGTCATAATAACTAGTTTTTTGTTGATATTTAATCGATTTTATTATTTTTATATTTTAAATTTTACATAAAATTCAATGAATTTTATGTAAAATTTTAACAAAAAACTTTTTAATTTATTGAAAATATATTTAATAAAAAATTTGATAAATATCAATAATTATTATAAATATTTTATTTTAATTTATATTTTTTATAATTAAAATTAGCTAATTTATTTATATTTTTCTGTATAAAAAGTGAAAAATCTTTATTTTGCTAATAAATATTATTATTATTAATAATATTGGCATTAATAAATTTAATTTATATAGCAATTAGAGAATAAATTATAGATTTATTGTTAATTTTACTATCAATTAATATTTTAAATTTTATACTTAATTTTTTCATAAAAAAATCTATTTTTAATTTACAATAAATAATATTAAAAAAAAATAAAAAATATTAAAAATTAAAACTATTAAATCTTACTTTTATTTATTGAATAAATAAACTATTTATTTTAAATCTAAAAATTTTAACTAAAATTAAACCTTATAAAATAAACTATTAGTTTTATTAAAAATAATTAAATTTTAATTTAAATTAATTATATATTATATAATTAAAATATAAAAAATAATTATCATATTAATAATAATTTTATGAATTCATAAAATTATTATTAATAAATCTTTTTTTTAAAAAACGATAGGTTTATGATAAAAATCAATAAACTCTTATTTAAATAAATTTATATAAGATATATTTGCTTAAATACTAATATAATGTAAAAATTATGATTTATTTTTTTAAGTATTTACTAATAAAATTATATGAATAATCGTTAAATTACTAAAAAGTTTTGTTTAGTATAAAATCTAATTTTTATAAAATATATTGTTTATATAAGTAAAAATAATTTAGTATTTTTTAACCTAAATATATCTAAATTTTTAGAATTATTTTTAATCAAAATAATTAATATCATTAAAATTTTTAAAAATAAACATACCTTATTCATTTTAGTTTAATTTTATTTTATTAATCTAATTTGTATTCACAAAAATAATCTATATTATTCAGATAATCAATTAATTTTAATGAATTTATCTTAAATATATTTGTTACTAATTATTGCTAAAATATAAAAATGAAAAATAACATTTTTTATATTTTTATCTGATCGGACTTGTTGAGCTTACAAGCGTAAGCTAAAGTAATAAATTATGCTCCAACTAAATTAATTTCGACTACAGGGTAATATAATCAATGAAGCGTGCAGTAATCACTGGCCTGGGCATTGTTTCCAGCATAGGTAATAACCAGCAAGAGGTACTGGCTTCTCTGAAAGCAGGTCGTTCTGGCATTAGGTTTTCAGAAGAATTTAAAAAAATGGGTTTACGCAGTCATATCTGGGGTAATATTCAGTTAACAGAAGATTACATTAAAAGAAAAATTGATCGTAAGATTCTTCGTTTTATGAGCGATTGCTCTATTTACACTTACTTAGCCATGAAAGAAGCTATTCAGGATGCTAATCTAGTAGATGAACAAATATCAAATATTCGTACTGGTTTAGTTGTTGGTTCTGGTGGTGGTTCGCCCCGTAATCAAGTGGCTGGTTCTGATGGTATGCGTGCAAAAGGTTTACGTGGTGTCAGCCCTTATATGGTAACTAGAGCGATGGCTTCAGGTGTATCAGCTTGTTTAGCTACGCCGTTTAAAATTAAAGGTGTTAATTATTCTATTAGTTCTGCTTGTTCAACTTCCGCTCATTGTATTGGTCATGCTCTTGAGCTTATTCAATTGGATAAACAAGATATTATTTTTGCTGGTGGCGGTGAAGAGCTAAGCTGGGAATTAACTTGTGAATTTGATGCAATGGGAGCATTATCCACAAAATATAATACAATTCCAGAAAAAGCTTCACGTACGTATGATCAAAATCGAGATGGTTTTGTTATTGCAGGTGGTGGTGGTATTGTTGTAGTAGAGGAATTAAAACATGCTTTGGCACGTGAGGCGCATATTTATGCTGAAATTGTTGGTTATGGAGCAACTTCAGATGGTTGTGATATGGTTGTTCCCTCAGGTGAAGGTGCAGTGCGATGCATGAAGATAGCATTAATAGGTGTCAAAAAGGTTGATTATATTAATACTCATGGCACATCAACGCCAGTTGGTGATACAAAAGAATTAGAGGCAATTACTGAAGTATTTGGTGCGAATATACCAGCGATTTCTTCTACTAAAGTAATGACAGGTCATTCTTTGGGAGCAGCTGGGGTACATGAAGTTATTTACAGTTTATTAATGCTGGAGAATTCATTTATTGCCCCAAGTATCAATATTGACAAGTTGGATGAAAAAGCAAAAAAAATGAATATTATTACGCGCACTACTACTAGAAAATTAAATACAGTAATGTCAAATAGTTTTGGTTTTGGTGGAACTAATGCTTCGTTAGTGATGAGTAGATATCATCTATAATTATTTTATTATAAAAATACATATTGATAATTTATTAATAGTTTTTTATTTTTTATAATACAAATTATTATATTTATTTAATTAATTGTTTTTATTAAATTTAAATTCATGATACTTAAAATTATTTAAGGTAGAATTGAGATAATTACTAAGATAAAGATAAATGTGCGTAATGTACTACTAATACTCATTAAATGAGTATTAAAATTATATATTAGTGCTAGATTGGAATTTATATCCTTATTCTATAAATAAAATAATTTATAATCAATGAATAAACAAGGTAGATAAAGAAAACTACAGTGACATTTTATGATAAATTTTATTCTTTTAAATAATGAAAAATTGTTTAATATTAAGTTAATCTAAATTTAGATTAGATCTAAGATTATTTTTATTTAAATAACAACAACACTTAATGTTTAGATTAATATATTTTATATTAAAGATAAAATAATAATAAATATCAATAACTCTTTAGACATTAATTAATTACTTAAATTATATATTATTTAATATTTAATCTAATAAATTAGATGAGTTTAATTAGTTAAAAATTTTTAATAATCATTTTAATGCTATAAATATTAAATAGTAATAACATTAAATATCAAACATAAAAACAATTAAACTTAATACTACTATAAAATTTAACTAATTGTATACTCAAGATAATAAGTAAAAATTTAATAACAATTATGTTAAAAAAAAAATTGAAAGAAAGTATAAAAATATTAGTAATACCAATAAAAGAAATAAAAACAAAATTAATAATATTTATTATTATTGTACTTATAACTTTACATATTTATTAATTGAATATTTTAAAATAAAATATAAAAACAAATAAATGATATTGTTATATTAGCATAAATCAAAAATTAAGATTGTACATTTTATATAATATTTTATGTTATTATTGTTTAATAAAAGAAAGCATAAATATTATTTAGTAAATTAAATATTTGTTACATTTTTTTATGTCGTAATTAAATTTAAAAAATAAGTACATATTAAACAAATAAATTTTGATATTGAATGTAATTTCAAGTTTATTTTATTAATATATTTCATTGATTTTATGTCAAAAATCAATGTCATTCAATAAAAAAATAACGATAATTAAAAAAAAAATCATTATAATTAATTTTATTAAAATAAAAAATAATATTTATTATACTTTATTAAATATTAAAAACAATTAGTTAACTTTTATAAATATAATTTGGTATGAGATAAGTGAAAATATTAGTTGATGAAAATATACTCTATGCACCTCAATTATTTAAAACAATTGGTGAAGTTAAGGTAGTTCCTGGTCGTTTAATTTCATCATCACAGTTAACAACAGTAGATGCTTTAATGGTACGTTCTGTTACTCGAGTAAATAAAACGCTTCTAAAAGAAAGTAATGTAAAATTTGTTGGAACTGCAACAGCTGGATTCGATCATGTTGATATACAATGGTTAGCCGAAGTAGGTATTGCATTTTCTGCTGCTCCAGGATGCAACGCAATAGCAGTAGCCGAGTATGTTTTTTCTGCTCTATTGTTTTTAGCTGAACATGATTGCTTTGATTTACGAGAAAAAACAGTTGGTATTATTGGAGTTGGTAATGTTGGTGCTCATCTTAATTTTAGTTTAAAAGCTTTTGGAGTAAATACATTACTTTGTGATCCTCCTCGCGCAGATACTGGGGATAATAGTGAGCAATTTTTATCACTAGAAAGGTTAGTCAGCCAAGCTGATATTTTGACTTTCCATATCCCTTTAAATAAGTTTGGTCGCTATTCATCTTATCACTTATTAAATGAAGAGCTACTTACTGCTATGCCAGAAGGTCGTATTTTGCTCAATACTAGTCGTGGAGCAATTATTGATAATCAAGCATTATTAAAAGCTTTAAGCAATGGTAAAAAAATTGATGTTATATTAGATGTTTGGCAGCATGAACCTAATCTTTCATTACCTTTATTAGCTAAAGTTAGGATTGGTTCACCACATATTGCTGGTTATTCTCTTGAAGGTAAAGTGCGGGGTACTGTTCAAATTTTTAGCATATTTAAGAAATTTTTAGGATATTCTGAGAAAATAAAGATAACTAATTTATTACCTATTGCTAAATTTAACGAGATTACCTTTAAAGGTAAATTAACACAGACAAATCTAAAATATTTGATGAATTTAGTTTATGATATACATCATGATGATATTTCATTAAGAAAAGTTGCTCATATTACTGGTCAATTTGATCATTTACGTAAATATTATCCCCAACGCCGTGAATGGTCATCTCTTAAGGTAAATTGTGATGATATAGATGCAGCTAGTATCTTAAAAAAAATAGGATTTAATGCAAAACTAATTTGATCAAAACGCTTAAAAAATTGAAAGTATATTGATATGTTAGAAGTTTAAAATATTTCATTATTAAATTTAACATATTCCTTAAGTGAAGTATTATTGATTTTAATACTTTATTATAAAAGTAGTTTTTATTCTTGATAATTATAATTGTTAACCAATAAAATAATACCTCTAAAGCATATATTACAACTGAATAAATATAAAATAATAAATAAGATTGTCATTAATTTATAGTTATTTATTTCAATTTCATAAATAAACTTTTCTTTTCTATAAATAATTTATCTCTCATTATATAAAATAAATAATGAAAGATGGATGCATAATTATTAAGAATACTAAACTATTTAATTAGTAACGAAATATTCTTTTAATTTTATATTGAGTATTAATTATAATTCATTGATTAATTATTATAAATCTAATATCATTTTTATGATTATGCTTTTATGGCAATCGAATTATTATTGTTATTTAACTTCTTTATTAAAAATACTAATTTTAACTAATTAATATTAATTAATCTATTTTTGATTTCGTGGTATGATAAAAACATAGTAAATAAATTAACAAATTAAAATCCTTAATTATTGAGTACATTAACTATTTATAATAAAAGTTTCACTAAATAAATATCATTTAATTTATTGTCATTATTGAGTCATAAAAATATTTTTTTTACATAAGTTCTTTTAAATTTATTAAATATAAAAACTTCTATAGAAATTAAATTTTCTTTATCTTTATTAGCTCTTATAAACTATAAGTTTTCATGATAATATATAAGTAATTCATTAAGAAATTTTGTCCCAAATAATATCAAGAGAAGTTTTATAAAAATATTTCGATTTAATGATATTTAATTTATTAAAAATAATGATTTTTCAGATTAAATAATAAATATTTTAGAATAGCAATCGCAATCAATTGAATGCTTTATATCTTCAGTAATAATTGTTATAAACCTAAATAATAGTTTTTTATTAATCATCAATAATAAATATCTCAATACTTGGTGAGTTAATGATATTCAAATATTAATAGAAACTGAGTAATGATTGCTACAGGAATAATATTATTAATGTTAGATAATCTTATAAGTGCTATACCAATGACTAAAATTGCATTAGGTATTGAGTATAGTGGTAGTCATTATTGTGGCTGGCAGCGTCAACAACAAGTACAAAGCATTCAGGGGTGCTTAGAGATTGCATTAACTAAAGTTGCAAATGAGTCCATTCAAATTTATTGCGCTGGGCGCACCGATACTGGTGTTCATGCCATAGGTCAAGTAATTCATTTTGAAACATCTGTGATACGTAAAGATTCCGCCTGGACGATGGGTGTTAATAGCTACTTACCTAATGATATCGTGGTCAGATGGAGTAAAGTTGTTTCATCAGACTTTCATGCTCGTTTTAGCGCTACAGCACGTCAATATCGTTATATTATTTTTAATCATCGTTACCGACCGGTAATGCTAAGAACAGGAGTTACACATTATCATGCACCATTAGATGCTAAAAAAATGCATATTGCAGCTCAATCATTAGTTGGTGAGAAGGATTTTACTTCATTTAGAGCTATTCGATGTCAATCTAAATCACCTTGGCGTAACATAAAATATGTTAATATCTGCCGCTATGGTGACTATATTGTGATTGATATTAAAGCTAATGCTTTTGTTCATCATATGGTACGAAACATTGTCGGTAGTTTGCTTGCGATAGGATGTGGTGATCAAAATATTCACTGGATAACAGAGCTTTTAATATTGAAAGATAGAACAAAAGCAGCAACAATTGCAAAGGCAGAAGGACTTTACTTAATTGCTGTTGATTATCCCTTAAAATATAAGCTACCTAAAACAATTATAGGGCCAATTTTTTAATAAAATAATTTATTATTGTCTTTAATTGAGTAGTAATGAAGTTATTATTTTTTTTTAGATTTTTTATAAATTTTTTTATTTTTATTATTGATTTTACTATACATATTAATTCTCATTTAGTTGAGTTTTCTTAAGCATGGCATTTTTACTATATATCATTTTATTTTTTATAATACTTTGTGAAACTGGATTAATTATTGCTACGATTATTGATTATACAGTTAATTATACTATTGATCGTTTTATTTTATAAACATTTATTTAAAAATCCAAATTCAAAATTTTTCGACAGGCATATTTGGAAAAACACATCAATTTTATAATAATATGAAAGCAAAACAATTATTTTACTTAGATTTATACCTATTATTAGAGAATTTTCTTTGTTTATAGCAAGAATTTGTAAGATGTCGTATCAATATTTTTCTTTTTATAATGTAATAGGAATTTTATTATAGGTTTTATTATTTACTTATGCAGGTTATTTTTTTCTGGTTTTCCTATTCTTTAAAAAAAATTAAAATTAATAATTTTAATTATTATTTTATTTTCAATTCTTACTTGTATTATTGAAATTTAGTAATATCAATCAAAAATTTATTAAAAAATAGATTCTTTTAAACACAAAATAAATAGTTATTAGTGAATTTGATTAGTTTTTAAGTAGCATGCTTTTATATTATAGTTTTATAATTAGAACAATAATGAAACTGATAAACAAATTTAGTCAAAAAGGTTTATTAATGAGCTGGATCGAAAAAATTCTTAATAAAAGTAATACTACTAAAACACATAAAGCGAATATCCCTGAAGGAGTTTGGACGAAATGTGATAATTGCAGACAAGTGCTTTATAAAGTAGAATTAGAAAGTAATCTAGCTGTATGTTTAAAGTGTGACCATCATATGTGCATTTCAGCTCGTAAGCGGTTAATCTCTTTTCTTGATGATGGAGAAAAAATTGAATTAGGTAGTAAATTAGAGCCTAAAGATATTTTAAAATTTCGTGATTTAAAGAAATATAAAGATCGTATATTAGCAGCACAGAAAGCAACACACGAAAAAGATGCCTTAATTGTTATGAAAGGCGCGCTCAAAGGCATACCAATAATTGCAGCAGCTTTTGAGTTTGCTTTTATGGGTGGATCAATGGCCTCAGTTGTTGGCGCACGCTTCGTACTTGCTGGTGAGCAGGCCCTAGAAGATAATTGCCCATTAGTTTGTTTTTCTGCTAGTGGTGGCGCACGTATGCAAGAAGCGTTAATTTCTCTAATGCAAATGGCAAAGACTAGTGCAATATTGGCAAAAATGCAAGAAAAAAGAATTCCTTACATTTCAGTTCTTACAAACCCAACTATGGGTGGTGTATCAGCAAGTTTAGGTATGCTAGGAGATATTAATATTGCGGAACCAAAAGCGTTAATTGGCTTTGCTGGCCCACGAGTTATTGAACAAACTGTGCGTGAAAAATTACCATTAGGTTTTCAGCGAAGTGAATTCCTAGTTGAAAAAGGTGCGATTGATACAATTATCCGACGACCTGAAATGCGAGATAAATTAGCTGAAATATTAGCTATCTTAACTCACAAGAAAGTTCAAGAAATAAACCAAAATTGATGTTATTACTTTAATTAAAGATAATCTTGAATCACCATATGATGAAAAATCAAAAATTAACAATAAATCCAATTAATAATGAAAAAATAATTAAGCAATTAATCACACCAGAGTTAACCTCTTCTTTAACTAGCTGGTTAACTTATTTAAGTAATCAACATACTAAAATTATTGATATGGGGCTTGATAGGATTGCTATTGTTGCTCGTCAATTGGAGCTTTTAAACCCGGCTAAGAAAGTTATTACAGTCACAGGAACAAATGGTAAAGGAACAACGTGTCATATATTAGAATCAATTTTAATCGAAGCAGGATTAAAAGTTGGTGTTTATAGTTCTCCGCATTTGTTACATTATACTGAGCGCGTTAGAATTCAAGGTAAAATATTATCTGAAAACGATTTTTGTCGAGTTTTTACTGATATTGAATCTAAACGCGGAACAGTTACGTTGACTTATTTTGAATATGGTACCTTAGCTGCTTTACAGTTATTTAAACAGGCCAAACTTGATCTGATTATTTTAGAAGTTGGTTTAGGGGGGCGACTAGATGCAACTAATGTTATAGATTCTGATATTGCTGTTATCACTAGTATAGCACTTGATCATATTGATCATCTTGGTAATGATCGCGAGCAAATTGGTTATGAAAAAGCTGGTATTTTTCGATCAGATCGTTATGCAGTTATAGGTGAACCAGATATGCCTGAGTCAATTAGTAAAGTAGCTAAAATCATTGGTGCAAAATTATTTCGTTATGGTCTAGATTGGCAATTTGAATCAAAAAATAATTATTGGAATTGGCAATCTAAAGATCAAAATTTTAAGCAATTATTTTTGCCAAAAAATGTTCCATTGATAAATGCTGCAACAGCATTGGCAGTTATTGATTGCTTAATTAAAGAAGAGGATAAAATTATTCAAACTATATCATTACAAGATATTCATAAAGGTTTGATTAAAGCAAGATTACCAGGTCGTTTTCAAATTATTTGTAAGCAACCTTATGTGATTTTAGATGTTGCACATAATCCACATGCAGCGGCTTATTTAGCAGATAAAGTATCTTGCTTACCTAGACAAAAAAATACAAAAGTTTATGCAATTATAGCTATGTTAGCCGATAAAGACATAAAAAATACTTTGTCTTATTTAGCCCCTCAAGTTGATAAATGGTATTTCGCTTCATTAAGTGGAGTACGCGGTGCTCATGCGTGGCAATTAGCACAATATATTAACTCACCATATCAATTTAATACTGTTGAAGACGCATGGGTTCGGATAACAAAAGAAGTTAATAAACAAGATATTGTGATAGTTTGCGGCTCATTTCATACTGTTGCTGAAGTTATGAAGTTACAAATAAAAGAGGAAAACTTAAGTGGTCAATAAGTTTATAAACCACATAGTTGGAATTATTTTTATTATTACTATTAGTATTATTATACTATCAATGTTATTGAATAAAAACAAAAAATATAATGAGACTGAGTTTATGGAGAAACTTTTAATTCCTAGTACTATTGATGAACATGAAATTAAACCTATTACTCCAATTAAACTGAAAGTATTACCAACACCACCAGAAAATATTGGGGAAATAATAATTCCAAAAGTTATTTCAGATTCAAATAAAAAATTAATAAATTCTACTTCTATTCAAAAAAAAATAAATATTAAACAAATACTTAAAGTTGAAAAACCAATATTACTTCTAGAAAAGAATACTAAATTAAATAAAAAAAATCAAGCACCACACGGTCGTGCTTATGTTATTCAGTTGGGCGCACTAAAAAATACAGTAAAAATAGAAGAAATTATTAATAAATTACATTTATCTGGCTATCAAACCTATACTGATCCACCATTTCCTGTTGATGGTCAATTAACACGAATTTTTACTGGCTTAAATGCTTCGATAGAAAAATTACAATTTAGTTTACTGGAATTGAAAAAAATAACTGGTTTACAAGGGCAAATACGTAACTATAAACCTTAAAATAGATATACTATATTAATAGTAGCAAATGTTAATATTAAATAATAATATTAATTACTTACATAGAGAATATAATTTATTTTTTCATAACTTATTACTGCTTTTAGTAAAATATTTAAGTTAAATATTTTTTATATTCTGCTAGAATGCATTGATCATGTTGAATGTTTATTTTTTTTGGATTAAAAACTATGGTTTTGATTGATTACGTTATTATTGCTATAATTAGCTTTTCTACTTTAATTAGTTCAATTCGTGGTTTTGTGCGAGAAGTTTTATCACTTATCGTTTGGGGTTGTGCTTTTATCATTGCTGCTCAATTTTATCCTTATTTAGCAATTTATCTTACCATATTTAATAATATTATAATTAGAAATGGTATTGCTATTTTAATTTTATTTATCGTAATTTTAATTATTGGTACTGTAGTTAATCATGTAATTAGTTCATTGATTGAACGAACTAAATTATCAGGTATTGATCGATTATTGGGTGTTTGTTTTGGTTTATTACGCGGTATATTAATAGTACTAATAATCTTGTTTTTTTTAGATACCTTTACGTCGTTAGCAAAAACTAAAGATTGGCAACACTCTGAAGTTATATCAAGATTTAATTATATTATTAGATGGTTTTTTGATTATTTAAAAAATACATCAAGTTTTTTGTCGGAAAATATTAATTTAGCTTAGCTGATGAGGAAAAAATAGATGTGCGGTATTGTCGGTATCGCTGGTTTTACTCCAGTTAACCAATCAATTTATGATGCTTTAATAGTACTTCAACATCGTGGACAAGATGCTACAGGTATTGCAACAATTGATAAAAATAATCAGTTTCATTTACGTAAATCAAATGGTTTAGTAAAAGATGTTTTTGCTGCCAGCCATATGTTAAATTTGCGTGGTAAAATTGGTATTGGCCATGTTCGTTATCCAACTGCAGGCACCTCAAGTGCTTCAGAAGCACAACCTTTTTATGTTAATTCTCCTTTTGGGCTTGCATTAAGTCATAATGGTAACTTAACTAATGCGCATGAATTAAGAAAAATGTTGTTTGAAACAGCTCGGCGCCATATAAATACCTCTTCTGATTCAGAAATTTTACTCAATGTTCTTGCTAATGAACTTGATCACTTCAATTATTTTCCTTTAACCGCAGAAGATATTTTTACTGCTATTTCTGCAATGCATAATAAAGTTCGTGGTGCTTATGCGTGTGTTGCAATAATCATTGGTCATGGTTTAGTGGCTTTCCGTGATCCGTTTGGTATTCGTCCTTTAGTACTTGGTAGACGTATATTAAAGGGAGGTCAAAATGAGTACATGATTGCTTCTGAAAGTGTTGCTATAGATACTCTTGGTTTTAAATTTTTGCGTGATGTAGCTCCAGGTGAAGTGATTTATGTTACTAAACAAGGACAACTTTTTACTCGTCAATGCGCAAAAAATCCACAGTTAACTCCTTGTCTATTTGAATTTGTTTATTTAGCTAGACCTGATTCTTTTATCGATAAAATTTCAGTTAATAAAGCTCGTTTACGAATGGGACAAAAATTAGGAGCTAAAATTGCTCGCCAATGGAAGAATTTAGATATTGATGTTGTGATACCAATTCCTGAAACCTCTTGTGATACCGCATTGGAAATTTCTTATATTCTGGGTAAGCCATATCGCCAAGGTTTTGTTAAAAATCGTTATGTTGGACGCATTTTTATCATGCCAGAACAACAAGAAAGGCGTAAATCAGTACGCCGTAAATTAAATGTCAATCGATCAGAGTTTCGAAATAAAAATGTTTTATTAATCGATGATTCCATTGTGCGCGGAACAACTTCTGAACAAATTGTTGAATTAGCACGTGAAGCAGGCGCAAAAAAAGTTTATTTTGCTTCTGCATCACCAGAAGTTCGTTTTCCTAATGTTTATGGTATTGATATACCGTCTGTTAATGAGTTAATTGCCTATAAACGTGAAGTAGATGAAATCTGTCAACTTATTGGTGCAGATAATTTAATTTTTCAAGATCTTACAGATTTAATTGCTGCAGTTAGAGAGGAGAATCCAAATATTAATACTTTTGAATGTTCTGTCTTTAATGGTATTTATGTTACTAAAGATATTGATCAAACTTATTTAGATTATTTAGAAAATATCCGTAAAAATAATTAGTTTAAAAAATGAAATTAAAAATTTAGAAAATTAAAGTTAAAGACTAAGTTTTTATTTCATTTAAAATCAAAATAGATTTTACTGGATATCAATAGACTTATAATATTAAAGTTTTATTTAGTAGTTATTTTGAGAAAAAGTGAATGCAAAAAGTAATTATCGGGCTAACTGGTGCTAGTGGTGTAATTTATGGTATCCGTTTACTTGAAATTTTAAGTTCTGTTGCTGGTTTTGAAACTCATTTAATTATTAGTTCAGCTGCTAAACGGACTCTGGCATTAGAAACGAGTTATAGTTTACGTGATGTTCAATCAATGGCAACCATCGTTTATGATAACAGAGATATTGCCGCGGCAATATCTTCTGGTTCTTTTATTACTTCTGGAATGATTATTATGCCTTGTTCAATAAAAACATTATCTAGTATTGTTAACAGTTATAACGATACATTAATTGTACGTTCGGCCGATGTCATTTTAAAAGAAAAACGTAAGTTAATACTTGGTGTTAGGGAAACCCCTTTACATTTAGGCCACTTGAGATTGATGGTAAGTGTCATAAAAATTGGTGCAATAATTTTTCCACCAATGCCTGCTTTTTATCATAAACCAAAAACAATAGAAGATATTATTGATCAAACTATCAGTCGCATATTAGATCAATATGATGTAAATATAACTATACCAAAAACTCTATTTACTCGTTGGCATAATTTTAAGTAATTAATAAATTTTAAATAAAAATAAAATTAATAATTTTAATACTTTTAATTCAGTATAGTAAGATTTAAATCTTACTCTTTAATGTTACTTTAAAATACTTTTTATTTAATGTTAATTCAGTAGTTTTTCATAAAATATTTAAAAATAAATTTTGTCATATTTTATGAGTATATTTTATTTAATACGATTGATATTTCGTGTGCATAAGAAGTAATTTAGAATTAATGTTCTAATCATAATAATAACTATTATCAATGATATAATATCAATTTTCAATAAAAATTGAAATTTACTGATAATTATTAATTATTATTATTATATTTTATAATATATAAATGTTTCTTATCAAGAAGTAATTTATTTTTATTTGTTTTAATTATATTTCTTTTTATTAAACTGTTATTTAAATGATATTTAAAACATTATTATATAATATATTTAATACTTATTTACAATAAAATTAATTATTATAAATAATATTAATTCATTTTTTTGTTATTTTTAAATTATTTTTAATACTAAAAATTAGTTATAAAAATAAAATACAGTGAATGTATTTCAGAATTATTTATTAATTAAATTTTATTTACTGATACATTTTTTTTTAAATAGAAACTAATAATTAATAATATTAATTATTAGTTTCTTGGTAGTTTAATTATAATTATATTTTAAATTTATAATTATTAACTTAATCTATGTTATATTTTTCATCTGTATTTAAGACATAAAAATGAAATTTATTAAAATATTATAATCTTAATATAATTTATTTTTTTTATTTCAATTTATTGACTAAACTTTTTTTAAATTATAAAACCATTAATATTTAACGTTAAAATTATTTTTTATAATAAAATATTATTAAAATATCATTACAATAGTGAAAAATATTATTCATTGGTGTTATTTTAAAAATTTAGATTAAATTAATAACATTATTATTTAATAAATCTATAGAGTTTTTAATTTATTGTTTTATATTTTTCATAAAAATAACCAAGATATTATATAAATTAATTAAGATTGATTTTATTGAGTCAATTAATTTTATTTATTAAATAAAATTAATTATGAATATTTTCTTCTTATATAATGTATTTTTTATTTTATTATATTTTTTATTTGTTGTTTAATTAAAATTGAATCGAATTTTAATAATTAAAAACTTTGAATAATATAAAGATTATTGTTTTACTAATTTGATATAAAAAATTTTTAATTTATTGAAATAAAATTTCAATAATCATATTTCACTGAAATCAAGTTAATAAGATATTTAAATTTAGATATTAAATAGATAATTGATGTATTTTCTCATAAATTATTATTGTTATTAATTGTATTGAAATATAAATATTGAATTATTTAGAGAGTTAAAAGTAAAATTCTAATGTCATCCATAAATCATATAAAAGAAAAATTATATAATATAAATAGTTGTACTAATATGATAAATTTTATCTCAAGTTAAAATTAAATAATCAAAATATTTGTTTGAAAGCATGATTCAATTTAAATTATTAAAAAATTAAAAATGATATTTATATATAAAAATTAAATACTATTCATTATTATTATTTATAAGTATATATAAATATTTATAATAAAGTTCATCAGGCAAAAAATACTTTAAATATTAAATAATTAAATATAATGCGTAATATATTTTTAATATATTATCATTAAAATGGCCTAAATTAAATGAGTAACATTATTAAATATTTTTTAAAAAAAGTATACTTAAGAAAATATTTAAAATTAATAAAATTTAATTTTCTTACAAAAATGGAGATAATAGGTTTTTTAATGAAAACTTAAAATATAGAAAAGAATATTAATTTAAATAATTGTTATATAACATTTTATTATTTTAATAAATATTGATTAAATATTAAATATTTTTAATCTGATAAGTTTTTTTGAGAAAAGTAAATTTTTATAGATTATAACCAAAATATTACTGTTATTACAATATCATAAATATTAAATATGAATTTTTGTTTTAATAATTATCTGATAATAACGCATAATCAGAAAAAATTTAATTTTTATTACCACATTATATTCTATAAAAAGTTTTTATTAAAAAATTTTAATTTATTAATATAAAACTAATACCTATTACATATATAGGTAAAATATTATTTTTGTTAATTTATTATTGAATATTAGAAATATTATATATTTAAAAATAATATTATTTTCTTTAATCATTTTTATGAATTTATTATTTGTTTCTAACACTTAATATTAATAATTATTACCATCATTACTATTGTTAATTATTTATTAATTCTTTTATAATTTTCATAATGATTAATGTTATTATTTTTTCAGTTTTATAATCATAATTATTCATAAATAAGATTTTTTAATTTAGTATTTAATACTATGATGGATAGCTATAAATTTGATAATTTTTAAAATTTTATATTTATTTAATTTTTTAATTATCAATATTATTAATATTGTTTTTATATTTTTATATTTCTGAATTATTTTATTTTAAAATCATAGTTATTTCATATAAAATATAACAATAATATAATAATGTTATTTATATTTCATCTAATTAATTATTTATTAATGTCAATTTGAATATAAAGTAAATCCTGATATGAAATTTTTAATAAAATAATGAATTTTGTTATTATAATGCTTAGCAAGTGTTTTTTAATTTTTTTTATTTTTTTTTAGATAAATTAAACTTAGTATTTATTGATAAATAACTCTTATAATTATTTTAAATGGATATAAAATTACATCTGTTTATTAAAAATAGCATTTCTCTTTTTTTTATATGATATTTTTAACTAAAGTTGACTAAAAATATTATTTTTTATTCCTTTAGTGAAAAAATGATAATTTTTTATTATGTATATTTTTAATTTTTATATTCATTAGCAATTTGTTGGTTATAACACTTTAACGCTTTTAATAATTACTCATAATTATTTTATTTTCATTATGAAAATAGTAAAATATAATACTAATAAGTTTTAAATTAATTTAATCATTAAATTTAAAACTTTAATAAACATAAGTATATGAGTAAAAAAAAAGAATCTATAACTTTCAATATTATGAAATATTTTCTATATGTATATAACGTTATAAATTAATAATTAATAGTTAATTAATTTCATATAAAATAGGTAAAATAACTTATAAATCTTCCTTATACGTTTTTAGTAATGATAAATATTGCACGTTTATTAAATTAATAAGTAAATCACTACATAATTATTGATGATAGTTTAGTAAAATTGGCTAAATTTATTAATTGTGGCTTTTAAAAACTCATTAATATAAGGTAAAATTATAATTTTTATATGATTAGAGGGTTTGCAGACTAATTAAAAGTAGTTCTTTAAAACTAATAAAACATCTTTCTTTATTAGAAAATTATGTGTCATTTTGTCATTTAAAATGTTGAACTTTTTAATATTATTTTTTTGAAAATATATATAGAACACCTTGTTGTTTTATGCATGAGATTCTTTTTTTTGTTTCATTAATGAGTTTTCATGCAAAGTTATGTTGATCATATAATCGCTCGTCGTGGCAGATAAATTTATTAATATTTTAATAATCTACAAATAATGCACTTTGGAAATCGTATATTGCATAAGAATATTAGCACAGGGTCTTCATTTGGAAGGTGATATTTTAGATTTTCAATATAAGCTTTTGTCGTTTTCTTTTAGGTCATTAAGTACCATCTATCCTTGACGAAAACCGACCATCTGATAGTTATTTTTTTTTAATAAACCGCTAAAGACGATAGTTAATAAATCTAGTAACTAATACGCCTATTAAATGGTGTTCAACATTATCATAAAGGATTTTATCGTATAAATTTTTATTAGTAAAATTATCAATTAATATTGACGAATAATCTCTGCAATCTCTATTAATAATACTTATTATAAATAGATCCAATAAGATTATTTTGGTTAAAAATAATAGTTCCATATATACGTGGAGTATTTTTACGAATATTATTTAAATATAGAAACAAACTTTGATCTTCATAAAATCTATAATATATTGTTTTTTAAATCAAATGAAGGTATTAAAGCAGTCCATAATGGTTAATCAAGAGTAGAGAAGATAGCATTTTTCATCATTATTATTCAATAAGGTTTGCATTGATTGTATGATTAATTTAGAAACACTATTATCTATAAAGATACTTTCAATATTAATATCAAATATTCTTTTAGCTTAACAGTACTTCATAATTACTTTTCTAACAGAGTAAATTCCTTTTAAACCATTAAAACTTTGTTAGTAAGGAAGATTACATAGAACATCAAATAAAATTTCATCTAGTTCACTAAAACTAAAAGTGCTGGATTATCGATATAAAATTTAATAATTTTATAGTCTTTCTTTTTTTTAAGTCGTAAGACTTTTTTAAGAATTAATCTTTTTATATCCTAACACATCTTATTCAATTCATTAGATTTACTTATAATATTGCATTTATTTATTTTAAACCTTAAAGTTAATAAAATAAAAAATTTATTATATAGTTTTATTTTTAGTAGAAAAAATAATTTAAATAATTAAATTTAATCAGATTAAAAAAAAATTATATATTTTAATTTGATAAAAAAAATTAAAATATCATATTAATTTATTTTATATTTTAAATAAGAAAGTTTTTTAGCAAACAAATAATAAATTAACTATTGTAACACTTTTAAAATAAATTTTTTTTAATTAATAATTAATTATTTTTCTAATTATATTATTTTAATTTTATTTATTTATATATAAACATATTTATGTTAAATAATTCAAGTTAATAAGCATATATACATTATGCTAAAAATATTTATAAGGTAAAACTTAAATTAATAGAAATGAATTTTAATATGAAATATTTTATATATATTTATTTAATTATTATTTATTTCAATTTTTTATAAAAAACTTAATATTTAATATAATAAAATAAAAATATAAACTCAAATCAACAAATTATTGGTCTAGATTTTTATTTATTTAAAATCTTTTATTTTAACTTTTAATCTTAATATATTTAAGAAAATATTTTTATTTATAAAATTTAATTAACGCGATTAAAGAACAAAATTTTATTTAAAAAAATATTTAGTCTTTTATTTATTGAGAATCATCTAGTTTTAATGAATTATTAATATAATATATTTCATAGTTATTAAGTTGTACCTGTAAATATTATTAATTAATAAGATTTTATTTAAATTTTATTATTTAATAATAACGCTAAAATGAGTTAAAAATTATTTCTTTTTTATTATAATAATAATCTATTAACACTTTTTACTTAATTATATCGGATTAGTATATTTGTGTATTAATATTGATATTTATATAAAATATATTTTTATTTTAAAAAAAATACTAAATAATAAATAAATTATTTTATTATTGACATTCGATTTAAATTGATTGAAAACACTAAATTATTATTTTTATTTTAATTTTTTTTTATTATCATAAATCTTATTTTAACATCAATTAAATGAATTAATATTATCAGTTCTCATAAATAAAATTAATTTATTCCATAAAATTTAAATAATAATACTTAATATTATTAAAATATAAATAAAATTTCTTATAAAACTAATTTATTATCGGTAAAGTTTATTTAGATAGATAGCAATAAACTCAATATTATTCCTATACATTTTAAATATAAAATATTGATTTAAGAAATTTGATCGAAAGTGATAATATTATAAATTTTCCAGAAAATTACTATTAATTATAATTATTTAATTATAATTAATATAATCATTATTATATCAATAAATAAAAATATTATTTAATTATATTTAATTAAATTAAAAATAAAATATTATAAAGTCAAAGAATAAAAATAATAATCCAGTTTACATTATTATTTAATCTTAATATTATAAATAATTTTAATACTCCTATTGTTATTTCTTTATTTTAAATATTTATATAAGTAAATTTTTTTATAAAAAACCTTTTTTATCTAAAAATAAATGTTATAATATTAATATATAGAGTCTTTTTTTTACTTTTAATATATAAAAAAATAAAGATTATTTAAATTTTTCTTATCAACAACACTGAAATAAAATTTGTTATTATAATTAAATCAAACTAATTATTTCATAATTAATTATATATTTTTAATGGAACCATATGTATGATCAAGAAAAATAAATATTATATAATTAAGTTTAGAAAAATTAATGTTTATAATTTTATTTTGTTTTTTCTTCTTATTTCATCATAATTAGTGTAATGTACTGCTACAGTAATTTAAGATTAAAATAATAATATTTTTGTTAAAATAAGTATTAGTGAATATGTCTATTTCTATTGAAGAAATTGCTCATAATTGGGCTTTTGCAATATATTTTATCAGTATTTTTGTTCTGTGTTTTTTAATGCTACTAGGTTCTTATTACCTTGGTGGTAGATCTTCATCTAGAGAAAAAAATATTCCTTATGAGTCCGGCATTAATTCTTTTGGTAACGCTCGTTTACGCGTATCAGTCAAATTTTATTTAGTTGCTATGTTTTTTGTTATTTTTGATATTGAGGCTTTGTTTCTTTATGCATGGGCTGTTTCTGTTAAAGAAAATGGTTGGCTAGGTTTTATTGAGGCAAGTATTTTTATTTTTATTTTATTAGTTGGTTTATTCTACTTAATTCGCATTGGAGCGCTTAATTGGGCGCCAACAAAACTATCTTTATATCATGATATTGTCAAACAAAATAAAGTTATTAAAATTAACAATCGTTATTTTTAGTAAATTAAGGTAATTTAAAAATGGATTATACGCTTACTCGTATTAATATAAATGATAAGAATACTAGTTACCCATTAGAAACAAAAGAGATCGTTGAAGATCCATTAGAACAACATGTTAACCGTAATATTTATATGGGTAAATTAGAGCATGCTTTACATACTATGGTAAATTGGGGTAGAAAAAATTCTCTTTGGCCTTATAATTTTGGTCTTTCATGTTGTTATGTTGAAATGGTAACTTCTTTCACTGCAGTACATGATGTTGCTCGATTTGGTGCTGAAGTGCTACGAGCATCACCAAGGCAAGCTGATTTTATGGTTATTGCTGGTACTTGTTTTACTAAAATGGCGCCTGTTATTCAACGGCTTTATGATCAAATGTTAGCGCCTAAATGGGTTATTTCTATGGGGGCTTGTGCTAATTCTGGTGGTATGTACGATATTTACTCTGTTGTTCAAGGTGTTGATAAATTCTTACCCGTTGACGTCTATATACCAGGCTGCCCGCCACGTCCTGAAGCTTATATACAAGCACTATTCTTATTGCAAGAATTAATTAGTAAAGAACGTCGTCCTTTATCCTGGGTGATAGGAGAACAAGGAGTTTATCAGGCTAATATGCAATCTGAAAAAGAACGTAAGCGCAGTAAAAGAATAGCGGTAAAAAAACTACGAACGCCTGATAAAATATAAGATATTAAATAAATTATTCAATGTAATGAAAGTAATAGATTCTAGTCTTAATAAACCTGATCAAGCATTGTGGTGAGTTATATGATAACAGATCAGACAACGAAAGAAAGTATCAGACAAATATGGGAAACTTATAACTATTATGATGATCCAATAATTTTGGCACTAGGTAGTAAATTTACTCTAAATAATTTTACAATTCAAGCAACGCGTACAGGGATGTTAATTATATGGATTAAGCGCGAACAACTCATTTCGGTGATAAGATTTTTAAAAAAACAGTCTAAACCCTATATTATGTTGTTCGATTTACATGGAGTTGATGAGAGGCAAAGAATATATCGGCAAAGTTTACCTAAAGCTGATTTTTCTGTATTTTATCATCTTATTTCTATTGAGCGTAATCGCGATATTATGTTAAAAGTTGGGCTTAATGAGAAAGATCTTAATATCCCATCTATAGTTTGCTTATTTCCTAATGCTAATTGGTATGAACGTGAAGTATGGGATATGTTTGGTATAATATTTACTGGTCATCCAAATTTACGACGTTTATTGATGCCCATGACATGGCAAGGGCATCCTTTATGTAAAGATTACCCAGCTAGAGCTACTGAATTAGATCCTTTTGTTTTAACTAAACAGAAACTTGATTTAGAGATGGAGTCTCTGACATTTAAACCAGAAGAGTGGGGGATGCTAACAGGTAACAAAGATAAAGATTTTATGTTTTTAAATCTTGGCCCAAATCATCCTTCATCTCATGGAGTCTTTCGGATTATATTGCAGCTAGACGGTGAAGAGATTATTGATTGTATACCAGATATTGGTTACCACCATCGTGGTGCAGAAAAAATGGCTGAAAGACAATCCTGGCATAGTTATATTCCATATACTGACCGTATTGAGTATTTAGGTGGTTGTATTAACGAAATGCCCTATATATTAGCAGTGGAAAAATTAGCAGGAATTGATGTGCCCGATCGAGTTAAGACTATTCGCGTCATGTTGTCAGAATTATTTCGTATTAATAGCCATTTACTCTATATTAGCACTTTCATTCAGGATGTCGGCGCAATGACACCTGTTTTTCTTGCTTTTACAGATCGCCAGAAAATATATGATATTATTGAAGCAATTACTGGTTTCCGTATGCATCCAGCTTGGTTTCGAATTGGTGGTCTTGCTGATGATTTACCACATGGTTGGCAGAAATTGTTACAAAAATTTCTTAATTGGATGCCAAAACGTTTGGACTCCTATGTAAAATTAGCATTACAAAATAGTATCCTTAAAGGTCGTTCAGTCGGTGTAGCATCTTATACTACTAAAGAAGCATTAGACTGGGGAGTTACTGGAGCTGGATTACGAGCCACAGGTCTTAATTTCGACATTCGTAAATATCGACCATATTCAGGTTATGAAAATTTTGAATTTGAGGTTCCTGTTGGGAACAATGGAGATTGTTATGATCGAGTGATATTAAAAGTAGAAGAATTAAGGCAAAGTTTACATATTCTTAAGCAATGCTTAAATAATATGCCTGAAGGACCATTTAAAGCTGATCATCCACTAACGACTCCGCCACCAAAAGAACGAACTTTACAACATATTGAAACTATGATTAATCATTTTTTACAAATTTCATGGGGTCCCGTTATACCTGCAAATGAGGGTTTTCAAATGATTGAAGCAACAAAAGGTATCAATAGTTATTATTTAATAAGTGATGGTAATACCATGAGCTATCGCACACGCGTTCGTACACCAAGTTTTGCACATTTACAACAAATTCCTGCTGTAATTAGAGGTAGTTTAGTTTCTGATCTTATTGTTTATCTTGGTAGTATTGATTTTGTTATGTCAGATGTGGATCGTTAATAATGCAAGATAATTTTAATTCAAATCAAAAACAGAAACAGTTTTGTTCTAATAAAGCTTTGAAATCTCATACAAAATATAAATTCGTTTTGACGGGAAAAGAACGTAAAAAGATTAATCAAGAAAAAAAACACTATGAAGATCCTAGATCCGCTTCAATTGAAGCGTTAAAGATTGTACAAAAAAAACGCGGTTGGATAGAAGATGGTGCTATTTATGCAATTTCTGATCTGTTAGGTATTTCTGCTAGTGATGTAGAGGGTGTAGCAACTTTCTATAGTCAAATTTATCGTCAACCTGTTGGTCGCCATATTATTCGTTATTGTGATAGTATAGTTTGTTATATTACTGGTTATCAAGATGTTGAAGTTGAAATTATTAAATTATTGAATATTGAACCAGGAAAAACAACAGAAGATGGCTGCTTTACTTTATTACCAACTTGTTGTCTTGGCAACTGTCATAAAAGTCCCACTATAATGATTGATGAAGATACCCATAGTTATGTAAATGCATCTAACATTCAACAGCTATTGGAGCGATATCAATGACAATATGTCGAAAAATTATCAGTAGTCCTGAGACTCATCCATTAACTTGGCGATTACGTGAAGATCAAAAACCTATTTGGTTAAATGAGTATTTAAGTAAAAATGGTTATCTAGGGTTTAAAACTGCTATAAAAAATATATCACCGGATCAAATTATTACGTTAGTTAAAGATGCTGGCCTTAAAGGTCGTGGTGGTGCTGGTTTTTCTACCGGTCTTAAATGGAGTTTAATGCCAAAAAACAATAACATAAATAATCGCTATTTACTATGTAATGCGGATGAAATGGAACCTGGAACCTTTAAAGATCGTTTTTTAATGGAACAAATACCTCATTTATTGATCGATGGAATGTTAATTGGAGGTTTTGCATTAAAAGCATATCGTGGATATATTTTTTTACGCGGTGAGTATATTGAAGCAGCTAAATATTTGCGTAAAGCAATTGAGGAAGCAAAATCAGTTAATTTATTAGGTAAAAATATTCTTGGTACTGATTTTAATTTTGAAATTTTTATACATACTGGTGCTGGTCGTTATATTTGTGGTGAAGAAACAGCATTAATTAACTCCCTTGAAGGACGCCGAGCAAATCCACGTTCAAAACCCCCTTTTCCAGCAACATCTGGTGTTTGGGGTAAACCAACTTGTGTTAATAATGTTGAGACACTTTGCAATTTACCTGCAATTATTGAACATGGAAAAGAGTGGTATTTAGGACTTAGCGGTAGTAAAAGTAAAGACGCTGGAACAAAATTAATGGGCTTTTCTGGCCGAGTTAATAATCCAGGGCTGTGGGAGTTACCTTTTGGTACAACTGCTCGCGAAATACTAGAAGATTATGCAGGTGGAATGCGTGAAGGTTTGACACTTAAAGCATGGCAACCAGGTGGTGCAGGTACTGATTTTTTAACCGAAAGACATCTTGATATAGCAATGGATTTCGATAGTATGGCTAAAGTAGGTAGTCGTTTAGGTACAGCATTAGCTATAGCAGTAGATAATAAAATTAATATGATTTCCTTAGTTTGTAATTTAGAGTATTTTTTTTCACGTGAATCATGTGGATGGTGTACTCCATGTCGTGATGGCTTACCTTGGAGTGTAAAAATTCTTGAAGCATTAGAATCTGGTAATGGGCAACCAGGTGATATTGAAATATTAGAACAACTTTGTCGATCTCTTGGATTAGGTAAAACTTTTTGTGCTCACGCGCCGGCTGCAGTAGAGCCTTTGCAAAGCGCTATTAAATATTTTCGTTCTGAATTTGAAACTGGTATTAGTCAACAAAATTTTTCAAATCTAAGTTTAATTAAAGGAATTCAACCAAACTTATTAAAAGAGCGTTGGTGATAACTTATTATGTTAAATGAATAAAGCGCATTTAAATTAATTGGATTTTTAATTAATATCTATTAAAATAGATCATTAGGAAACATACTGACTATGGCTATAATACATATAGATAGCAAACAATATAATGTAAGTGAAGATAAAAATTTGTTGCAAATTTGTCTTTCTATTGGTTTAGATATCCCTTACTTTTGTTGGCATCCAGCGTTAGGAAGTGTTGGTGCTTGCCGTCAATGTGCAGTTAAGATATATCAAAATTCTGCCGATACGCATGGTCAATTAGTCATGTCCTGTATGACCCCTGTTTTTAATGGAATTTATATTTCCATTAATGATGATGAGGTTAAGCAATTTCGTGCAAGTATTATTGAATTATTAATGACAAATCATCCACATGATTGTCCGATTTGTGAAGAGGGAGGAAATTGTCATCTACAAGATATGACAGTAATGGCTGGTCATACAATGCGTAAATATCGTTTTAGAAAACGAACACATTATAATCAAAATCTAGGTTCATTTATTGGACATGAAATGAATCGTTGTATTGCTTGCTATCGCTGTGTTCGTTATTATAAAGATTACGCCGATGGTACTGATCTTGGTGTTTATAGCACTAATAATCACATTTATTTTGGACGAATTGAAGATGGAACCCTAGAGAGTGAATTCTCTGGTAATTTGGTTGAGATCTGCCCAACTGGTGTTTTTACTGATAAAATTTATTCTGAGCGTTATAATCGTAAATGGGATATGCAATTTTCACCAGGAATATGTCAACAATGTAGTATTGGTTGTAATACTAGCCTTGGTGAACGCTATGGTGAATTACGTCAAATTGAAAATCGTTACAATAGCATGGTAAATCATTATTTTTTATGTGATCGCGGTCGATTTGGTTACGGTTATGTAAATCGTAAAGATCGACCTCGTCAGCCTCAATTTGTTAAAAATGGAAAATTACACACCATTTCAGCCATAGAGGCTATACAAATTGGTGCAAAATTTTTACGTCAAGCAAAAAAAACTATCGGTATTGGGTCGCCACGAGCTAGTATCGAGAGCAATTATGGATTGCGAGCGCTTGTTGGTGAAGAAAATTTTTATTCAGGTGTTTCTGCAAAAGAACAGCGTTGTCTTGAGCTAATGATTAAAATATTACAAAATGGGGGTATTTATACACCGACATTACATGAAATTGAAAAATATGATGTGATAGTAGTATTGGGTGAAGATTTAACACAAACTGGAGCCCGTATAGCACTAGCAGTTCGTCAGGCTGTTAAAGGTAAAGCAAGAGAAATAGCTAAAGCACAAAAAATAGCAGATTGGCAAATAGATGCTGTGTTAAATATTGGTCAACATGCTAAATATCCATTATTTATAACAAATATAGATGATAGTCGTTTGGATGATATTGCTACATTAACTTATCGAGCACCGGTTGATGATCAAGCTCGTTTTGGTTTTGCTATAGCCCATGCTTTGGATGATAAGGCACCAGAAGTAAGTAATTTATCAACAATAATTAAAACAAAAGTTGAGTTAGTTGCACAGGCATTATTACAAGCAAAAAAAGCACTTATTATTAGTGGTAGTAACTCTGCTAGTGATGCAATTATTCAAGCCTCTGCTAATATTGCTTTTTCATTAAAAGCAAATAATATATCTGTAGGTATTACTTATATTGCTGCTGAATCTAATAGTTTTGGTCTAGCGCTAATGAATGCCCAATCATTAGATATGGCAATCGCACGTATCACATCAGGTGATGTTGATACACTTATTGTTATGGAAAATGATCTTTATCGACACAGTGACGTTGATAGCATTAATAATATTTTATATAAGCTTAATAAATTAATTGTTGTAGATCATCAGCACATAGATATTATGGATCAAGCAGATCTTATTTTATCTGCTGCTAGTTTTGCTGAAAGCGCTGGAACATTAATTAATAATGAAGGTCGTGCACAACGTTATTTTCAGGCTTTTGATCCAAATTATTATCATTCTGATACCATCATTAATGATAGTTGGCGTTGGTTTTATTTATTACAAGCTGAGCTTGAAAAACGCCAAATAGATTACCCTCAATTAGATCATGTAATTCAAGATTGTATAACAGCTATGCCTCAATTTTCTGCTATTGTTAATGCAGCGCCTAATGCTACATTTCGTATTCACGGACAAAAATTAGCCAGATCTCCTCATCGTTATAGTGGTCGCACCTCAATATTAGCTGACATTAATGTTAATGAGCCTAGACAACCAAGTGATATTGATACACCTTTTGTTTTTTCGATGGAAGGCAATAATAGTCCAATGGCTATTCGTCAGCAAATTCCGTTTGCTTGGTCACCAGGTTGGAACTCACCTCAAGCATGGAATAAGTTTCAAGTTGAAATAGGTGGTCAGTTGCGTTTTGGTGATCCTGGTATACGATTATTTAATTCAACTGATTGTCTATTAGATTATTTCACAAGCATTCCACTTTCGTGGAAAAAGAAAGATAATCAATGGATTGTTGCGCCGTACTATCATTTATTTGGTAGTGATGAAACTTCACAGCGCGCTTTAGCAATACAACAACGTATGTTAGAACCTTATGTTATTCTCAATATTCAGGATGCTGAAAACTTAACTGTTAAAGTTGGTGTTATACTTGAGTTTAGTCATTGTGGACAAGTTTACAGATTGCCAGTTCGTCTCAGTTATCATTTAGCACAAGGGCAGATTGGTTTACCTTTGGGTATACCTGGTATTGCACCAACAATGGCAGGTGTTGCTATAAAGAATCTGCGGAGGCTAACATAATAATGACTCTATTTTCTACTGAAATTAATGCTGCGATTATTGCTGTTTTACAGGCAATAGTTATTTTGATAGTTGTTGTTATTTGTAGTGCCTTAATGAGTTTTGGTGAACGTCGTTTATTAGCATTATTTCAAAATCGTTATGGGCCTAATAGGGTTGGTTGGGGTGGATCATTGCAAATTATTGCTGATATGATAAAAATGTTATTTAAAGAAGATTGGATTCCACAATTTTCAGATAAATATATTTTTATATTAGCACCAATAATTGCTTTTTGTTCGATGTTATTTGTATTTGCTATTATTCCAATTAGTAAAACTTGGTATGTTATTGACCTTAATATCGGTTTACTGTTTTTTTTTATGATGGCAGGATTAACAGTTTATTCAGTGCTTTTTGCTGGTTGGTCAAGTAATAATAAATATTCTTTATTAGGTGCAATACGCGCTTCTGCTCAAACTTTAAGCTATGAAGTTTTTCTTGGTCTTTCATTAATGGGTGTTGTTGCTCAAGCTGGATCCTTTAATTTAATTGATATTGTTAATTCACAAATAAAGATATGGAATTTTATTCCACAATTTTTAGGTTTTTTAATTTTTATTATCGCTGGACTTGCAGTTTGTCACCGTCATCCATTTGATCAGTCTGAATCAGAGCAAGAACTTGCTGATGGTTATCATATAGAATACTCTGGAATGAAATTCGGTCTATTTTTTATCGGAGAATATATTAGTATTATTACTATTTCTTCATTAATTGTTACTTTATTTTTTGGCGGTTGGCTTGGCCCATTTTTATCTGGTTTTATTTGGTTTTTAATAAAAACCGTTTTTTTTATGTTCATATTTATTCTTGTTCGTGCTTCATTACCGCGTCCTCGTTATGATCAAGTAATGGCTTTTGGTTGGAAAATATGTTTACCATTAACATTAATTAATCTATTAGTAACTGCAGCAGTTATTTTATGCAACGTTTAACTAAGATAGGATTGTTGAATCATGACATTAAAAGAGTTAGTGATTGGTTTAGCTACTCAAATACGTAGTATTTATATGATTGGACTACATATTTTTCATAAACGTGAAACAAGAATGTATCCAGAAGAAGTGGTTTATTTACCACCTCGTTATCATGGGCGTATTGTATTAACTCGTGATTCTAGTGGTAAAGAGCGCTGTGTAGCTTGTAATTTATGTGCTGTAGTTTGTCCTGTTGGTTGTATTTCGTTACAAAAATCGGAGCATCCAGATGGGCGTTGGTATCCAGAATTTTTCAGAATAAATTTTTCTCGTTGTATTTTTTGTGGTTTATGTGAAGAAGCTTGCCCGACTACGGCGATCCAACTAACACCTGATTTTGAGATGGGAGAATATAAACGCCAAGATCTTGTCTATGAAAAAGAAGATTTATTGATTTCAGGACCAGGTAAATATCCAGATTATAATTTTTATCAGAAAACTGGTACAGCAGTTAGTGGTAAAAATAAAGGCGATGGTGATAATGAGGATAAACCTATTAATATTAAAGATTTATTACCGTAAGAGGTCATATTTATGTGGTTTATATTTTATGTTGCTGGATTAATTGCTATTTTGGTTGCGATTAAAGTAATAACACATACTAATCCGATGCATGCTTTGTTATATTTAATCGTCTTTTTATTAGCTTTATCGATCATTTTCTTTTCTATTGGATCGTATTTTGCAGGTGCATTAGAAATTATCGTTTATGCTGGAGCAATTATGGTGCTATTTGTATTTGTCGTTATGATGCTTAATTTAAGTAAATTTGTTATTGAACAGGAACGTAATTGGATACAGTTAAAAACATGGATTTACCCAATAATTCTTTCAACAGCTTTACTTAGTATTATTATTTATGCCATTGTAGCGATTAAAAGTGACAGAATAAATGGAAAGATAATTAGTGCTAAAGTAGTTGGTATTAATTTATTTAGTTCTTATGTGATAGCTGTTGAATTGACTTCTTTATTGTTATTAGCTGGTCTTATTGTAGCATTTCATTTAGGACGTGAAAAACGACTTAACTATCCTAATAGTAATCGATCTAAGATGGATCAATAAATATGATTCTTTTGCAACATGGTTTAATTTTAACAACGATTTTATTTGTTTTAGGTTTAACTTGTTTACTAATTAGGCGTAATTTTCTTTTTATGTTAATTGGATTAGAAATAATGATTAACTCAGCCGCATTAGCTTTTGTTATTGCTGGTAGTTATTGGACACAAAGTGATGGACAAATAATGTATATTCTAGCTATTAGCTTGGCGGCTGCAGAAGCAAGTATAGGATTAGCGTTATTACTACAACTTCATCGCCATTATCATAGCCTAAATATTGATAAAGTTAGTGAGATGTTTGGATGAATTTACTTTATTTAACTATTCTATTACCACTATCAGGATTTTTGATATTAGCATTCTCTTTTGGGTGTTTATTTAGAAATTTATCTGCCATTATCGGAATAAGTTCAATTGGTTTTGCTATGCTTATAACATTTTTAGTAGCAATTGATTTTTGCACTAATAATGTTGACGTTAAATATATTTATACTCAAACATTATGGCAATGGATAGAAATAGGTAACTTTAACCTCCCTATTACACTAATGCTTGATGGTTTATCATTAATCATGTTACTGATTATAACAAGCGTTGGTTTTTTAATTCTTTTATACGCTTTTTGGTATATGCGCGATAAAGAAGGTTATTCTCGTTTTTTTGCTTATACTAATTTATTTATTGCTAGTATGGTTGTTTTAGTTTTAGCGGAAAACATGATGTTAATGTATCTTGGTTGGGAAAGTGTAGGATTATGTAGTTATCTGCTAATTGGTTTTTATTATACTAATCCTAAAAATGGAAGAGTAGCAATGAAAGCTTTTTTTATTACCCGCATTGGTGATATATTTTTAGCTATTGGTATGTTTATTCTTTATAACCAATTTGGTACATTAAGTTTTTATCAATTGAGTATACTAGTACCACAGAAAATTACTACTGGTTCTTTAATTATTAATTTTGCAACATTAATGATTGTTGGGGGTGCAATCAGTAAATCTGCTCAATTACCCTTGCAAACTTGGTTGGCAGATGCAATGGTAGGTCCAACTCCAGTATCTGCACTTATTCATGCAGCAACCATGGTGACTGCTGGTGTTTACTTAATTGCTCGTACACATATACTCTTTTTGATGGCGCCAAAAATATTATATTTAATTGCTATTATTGGCGCAATTACCTTAATATTTGCTGGATTTTCAGCCTTAATGCAAAGGGATATTAAACGTATATTAGCTTATTCAACTATGAGTCAAATAGGTTATATGTTTTTAGCTTTAGGCGTTCAAGCTTGGGATGCAGCTATTTTCCATTTGATGACTCATGCTTTCTTTAAAGCTTTGCTTTTTTTGTCTGCCGGCTCAGTTATTATTTCCTGTAACTATGAACAAAATATATTTAAGATGGGTGGGTTACGTAAAATTCTACCATTTATTTATGGTTGTTTTTTGATTGGTGGAAGCGCACTTGCAGCGATACCATTAGTTACTTCTGGTTTTTATAGTAAAGAGTATATATTATTTGGAATTGCCAATCAAAGAGAAATTATTTTATTATTTATTGGAATATTTGGGGCATTTATGACTTCACTTTATACTTTTCGTATGATTTTTATTATTTTTCATGGAAAAAAACAGATTATACCTCAAGCTATCAGCGATATTAGTCATACTATACCATTAGTGGTATTAGCAGTATTATCTATAGTTATTAGTAAATTAATTACTTGGCCGTTAGCTGGAATATTTCCTGTTATTGATATAATTAATAAATCTAATAAAATTATACTAGAAATAATTTCAGTTATTAGTACATTACTTGGCCTAATATTAGCGTTCTTTCTTTACCTTGATAAACATAATGTTGTTAAATCAATAGCCAAAAATATAGTGAAGCATTTTTTTATTATTTTTCGATATAAATCGTTAGGATTTGATCAATTTTATAATCTTGTTTTTATAAAACCATTTAAAGTAATTGCTGAATTATTAGCAAATGATCCTATTAATTCATTAATGAATATACCAGCAATTATTTCACGTTTAGCTAATAAAAGTTTAACTGTTACTCAAAACGGACAGATTCGTTGGTATTTAACCTATATGGTATTAGGATCAGTGTTAATTTTAATGCTGTTACTTTTAACTTAATTAAAGGGAGGAGCACATTGCGCCATGTTATTACTTTGGCTAATATTTCTTCCTTTCATTGGTGGTATACTATGCTGGCAATTTGAGCGATTTAATAAACAATTACCGCGTTATTTAGCATTATTTTTCATTGGATTAACTTTACTTTTCTCTATACATCTTTGGTTATATGGCAGTTATTCGCCAACTAATACTTTGGTATTATCACAAAATCAAATAATCTTTTTTATGCCATGGATCACATCATTAGGTATTAATATTTTTTTAGCTATTGATGGCTTGTCATTATTAATGATAGTTTTAACAGGTATTATGGGATTTTTTTCTATATTGAGCTCATGGAGTGAAAATCAAAATAATCAAGGTGCCTATTATTTTCATTTGATGTGGATCTTAACCGGCGTAATTGGAATTTTTATGACACTAGATCTATTTTTATTTTTTTTCTTTTGGGAAATGATGTTGATTCCAATGTATTTTTTAATCACTAATTGGGGGCATAAAGGTTCAGAGGAAAATTTACGTGTTAATGCAGCAACTAAGTTTTTTATTTATACCCAAGGAAGTGGGTTAATTATGTTATTGTCGATTATTACATTGGCGTTAATTCATTATCAAACATTAGGTAATTGGTCATTTTCTTATTACGATCTCTTAAATATAAAAATGTCACCACAAACACAATATCTATTAATGCTTGGATTTTTCATTGCATTTGCAGTAAAAATGCCTTTGGTACCATTTCATGGGTGGCTGGCAGATACGCAAGAGCAATCACCAACAGCTGGTTCTCTTGATATTTCAGGTATTATGATTAAAACAGCAGCTTATGGTTTATTACGTTTTGCATTACCGCTATTTCCCGAAGCATCTATTCAATTTACACCTATAGCAATGATGTTAGGAATGATTAGTATATTTTATGGTGCATTGTTAGCGTTTAAACAAACAAATATTAAACGTCTAGTTGCTTACAGTAATTTATCACATATGGGATTTGTAACAATTGCAATTTATGCTGGTTCTATTCTTTCTTATCAAGGTGCAGTATTGCAAATGATAAGTAATAGTATATCAGGTGCAGCTCTAATCATTATTAGTGGACAACTTTATGAACGTATCGGGACACGTGATATGCGCATGATGGGGGGATTATGGAAAAGGATTCGGTGGTTACCGGCATTATCATTATTTTTTGTAGTTGCAACTCTTGGAATGCCTGGTACTGGAAATTTTATTGGTGAATTTATTATTTTATTTGGTACCTTTGAAAAATTTAAATTGATGACAATTATTATGGTGTTCAGTATAATATTCACATCTATTTATGCACTTTGGATGATGCAACAAATTTATTATGGTGTTGAAAAATCAAAAAAAACACTACAAGCTTTAAATTATCGTGAGATATTTGTTTTATTAATGTTAGCATTATTATCACTGATATTAGGTTTTTATCCACAACCAGTATTAGATACTTCAAAAAATGTTATGGAATCGCTTTATAGTTTATATTCTACTTTTCTTTAATATTAAGGCTATAATTTATCATGACAATAACTTTTGAACAATTAATTGCATTATCACCACTTTTGCTTAGTAGTTTATTAGTGGTAATTATGATGTTATCTATCGCTTGGCGGCGTCATGATTTAATTAATCCAACATTAACTATATCCTGTTTTATCATTATTTTGATTATTTTTTATTTAATTGGAGATAGATTACCAGTTGAAGTAACCTCATTAATTTATATAGATAAATATTCACTATTTTATAGCGCGCTGATTTTAATTGCTAGTATTGGAACTTCAATTTATGCCTATAGATGGCTTTCAGAGTACCCAGATAATAAAGAAGAATTTTATTTGCTTTTAAGCATTGCTGTAACAGGAGGAATTCTGTTATCGATGGCCAATCATTTAGCAACATTATTTATTGGTATTGAATTAATCTCATTACCATTATTTGGCTTAATTGGTTATGATTTCATTTATAAGCGTTCTTTCGAAGCTAGCATTAAATACATGTTGCTATCAGGTGCCACCTCTGCATTTTTATTATTTGGTATGGCTTTAATTTATGTTGAATCAGGTAGATTAGTATTTTCTAAATTAGGTTTAAGTTTAAATAATCATATTATTAACTATCCAATTATTATGGTTGGTGTCGGCTTGATGTTGGTTACAATTAGTTTTAAACTCTCTCTTGTGCCTCTTCAATTCTGGACTCCTGATATTTATCAAGGTGCACCTGCGCCAGTAACAACATTCTTAGCAACTGCTAGCAAGATTAGTATTTTTGCAGTTTTAATGCGTTTATTAATTACATCACCAATAGCAAAAAATAAAGAATTACTCTTAGTATTTACTATTATTTCTATTGCTTCTATATTATTTGGTAATTTAATGGCAATTTCACAAATAAGTATTAAGCGATTATTGGGTTACTCATCTATTGCCCATATGGGTTATTTATTATTACCGTTAATTTCTTTACATATTGATACTAATATATCTCAAATTACTGTAGCAGTTTATTTTATTGGGTATTTATTTGCTAGCTTGGGTATTTTTGGTATTATTAGTATTCTATCTAGTCCTCCTTATTCTGATAATGATAGAGCTGATATTAATATTTATCGTGGATTATATTGGCGAGAACCTGTTTTAGCCGTTATTTTAACTATCATGATGTTATCATTAGCGGGTATTCCAACTACTTTAGGTTTTATTGGTAAATTTTATATAATTATTACTGCTATTAACGCTAAATTATGGTTGTTAATAACTATTGTTATTATTGGTAATATGATAAGTTTATATTATTATTTATATTTTATAGCTAGTTTATACAGCTACGATAAAATAGAAAATAATCAATTCAATAAAAAATTAAATATTAATTTAGCTACTTTATTTGTATTATTCTGTGCAGTTATTATAATTTTATTTGGAGTATGGCCACAACCTTTGTTAAAGATCGCAGCCATTGCTTTATTAGCAGCATAAATATAATTATTATTTAATGGTTTAATATTAATATGCTAAAATTTTTATGATCGATATTATTAATAGTCAAATTAATAGATAGTTTTATAAAAATAAAAATACTAAAATAAATAGTAGATTTACAAATTAAGGTAATAAAATTATTTATTAAACTGTAAGTTAAGAATATATTAATTATGATTAGTATCATTAAGTGTATAAAAATCTTTATTAATTTTATCTGAACTATATAAATTAATACTATAATTAATAATAATTATGAATTTATATATTTAAGATTATATAAATACATCAATTATATTAATCAATAATCTAGAAAAAATTGTGTTGATTTTTTTTTTTATAATTCTTATATTAAAATAAATAAGTTTACATATAAATGACAATTTATATGTATTCAAATCTAATTAATACATGTTTATCTTAAATAATAAATATTATGTAATTTATATTTATTAAATGATATAATATTTAATTATTAATAAATAAAATAATAATTTTTATGTTACTTTATTTAAAAATGCTTATATAAGAGCTATGTTGTAAATAATTTTATATAGTGAAATTTTATGATTTTTCTTGTCATAATTTTATTTTTTAAAATTTTTTAATTTTAGTAGATAAGAATTAAATTATTGTTTTAAGCATGAAATTATTAAACAATTAGTGATCACCATAATAACGCTTTTTTAGATTGTTTTATTTTTTTGATGTAGAAATGAACTTCTAACTTTTTTTTTGAATTATTCACTAATAAACTATTTTTAATTATTTTATATTAAAGAATTATTTACCAATAGTTAAAATATTAATAATAAAATTAATCTAAAATTAAAATCACAACAGCGCAATATAATAATTACTATAAGTAATGCTGATGCTTTTTAAAGGGATGAAATTACTTTCATTAATTTTAATTTTTAATCAATATAATTGTAAGATGAATAAAAAAATAAGCTCTAATACAAACAAAGCATTATAAACATAAATTAGTTTAAATTAAACTTTTTTAAAAATATAAAAATAAGTAAAACTAAAAAATGAGAATAAAATTCACTGTTTTTTTAGTAACTAAATTATTATTTATAATCTTAGATTTTTATAAAAAAATATTTTATTAAAGTTATTTTGTCTAAAAATGTATTAGAATTATAAAAAATATTAAATATCTATTAAATATAGTTTTTTACTATAAAAATAAACTTTAAATTTATTAAATTTATTTTTATTATTAGTTACTTTTTAATAAAGTTGATAAATAGTTAAAATAACATAAAAACCAATAACTTTTAAAATATTTATGTCTTATCAAATATAAATATAGATTAGAGTTATTTTTTTAAAAATGAAAAAATGATTGTCTTTTAACATTAATTAAAAGACTCTTTTTAAGATGATATATAATAATAATTGTTTATTTTAATCAAAAATTATAATGGATTTAAGTATCTTTTAAATTTCTATTTTAATCATAATGTTAAAAAAATAATTAATAAATTATTTATTTTATTGTAAGTAACAAAGATATATAAGGATAAAAATAAATAGTCCTAAAATAATGAGACTTCTGTTTTAATATTTTAAAGCTTAAAAAAAGTTAAATAATAATTAATATTATTATGTTGCGATACTATATATTTTAAATAGAATTTAATAGTATTTAAATATATTTTACTAAAAATATATTTTCTATATTATATATAACTTGATTATTAATGTAATTATAAAAAAGATTATTATTTATTTTTTATTAGAAAATTCATATAGATACTTTATACATCAGATGCTAAATTTTATAAATGTGTTTACAGGACACTACACAGAAAGAATTCTCTTTATAAAAAAATTTTATAGTAGTTTTAAAAAATTTTTATAAAAATATATTTGATAACTATATTATAATTGAAAATGATTAAATTAATATATAAAAAAATTGAATTAATCAATTGTTTTAAATTATATATGCGTAGTATAATAATAAGTATAAATACTTACATATTTTTTAAAATATATTAATTTTCAAGCATATATTCAATCTATATTATAATTAATAAAAACACATAACGAAATCATCAATTATATTTTTAATAAGTAACAATTTTAAACTGTATCATTTGATTAATTTATATGTATTAAATATATTGTAATTTCTTAAAAATAAATTCCTTTTTTAAATAAAATCTTCGTTCTTTTTTTTAAGAAAAAAATTTTTATTGTTAAATTAGCTAATAATATAGCTTATTAACTATGAAAATAAAATAAAACAATAATAATTATACTTTAATTATTTATAATCCATTATATCGTAATGTTATTAACAATATAAATAAAAACAATAGTTAAAATAAAGTATCAATAAGGTTTATTTATTTAATTATAAAGTGGTATTGTAATTAATATAATAAATCAATTATTAATTATTAAAATTTTTTAATTTATTAATTAATGATGATGCTCCTTATTTTATTTTAAGATAAAAATTAAATACTTAGAAGAAAAGTGTAAATTTTTTATCTTAAGAGATTAAAGGTATAAAATAGTTTAATTTAATAGAAAGAAGTTATGTATATCTTATATACCATTGATCTTTAAAGTAATTTAATTATTATATGTGAGAATTAAATATAAATAAATATAACTTCCTTATTTAAATTAATACTAGATATATAAAATGGAATACTAAAGTACACAGAGAATTGATTTATATAGTAGACATAATTATTGTATAAAATATAACTATTGTTAATTATAAGAATAAAAAAATTATTTTATAATTATCAAAATATCAGTAATATTTACTTCATATTAAAATATAAATATTTCATTGATATAAGAAAATAAATAAATTTACATTCAGGAAAATATTTTTTAATACTAATTTAATTAAAAATTAATGATAAAAGTAATATTTTAGCTAAATAGCCTATTGTTTTAAGTAATTTGAAAAATTAAATAAAATTTAATGAATTAATTTTGTTGGTATTATTAGAGACGAAATATCGATTTATTTTTTAAATTAATGAAAATCACAAAATATATATTGAATATTAACATAAAAGTTTAAAGACACTTTATTAAGGTTAATTAATAATATTAAAGTTATATGACCTATGTCTTATTTTATATATAAAATAATAAAGTAAAGAAAGACTTAAATACTAAATTTTATAAATTTTTATGTATTTTTCCATTACTTACAAAAAATAGTGATATAAAAATATAATTTATTATTTTAATAAATTTATCATTGTTATTAGGCATTACAAAGTTGCTATCTGAATACTCGGTAAATAGATTATTTAAATTTATTGCTTTAATATTAAAGATATTAAGTATTCTTAAAATATTTATGTTTAATAAATATTAAACTTTAAAAAGATTTTAAAAATTAAAATTTTAGAAGAAGAAATGAATCTAATTTCATTAGATTTTCAAATAGAGTAAAAAAAATAAAAAATATTAAAAATATAGAAAAACTTAGAGCTTCATAAATTTTATCAATTAATTTTTTTTATATGAAGTTATTTATTTTTATAAAAAGCTATATTAGTAGACATTTATTATGCTTACTTATATTAGATATAGCGTAAGGTGCTTACATAATGAAAGTAACTAAAATTTCTTATAGATTTATATAAAAAATAAATAACTAACATTGAGTTATTGATTATTATGTATATAATATGAATTTTTTTTAAAATTTTAACATGTTTTTAAATGTTAAAAATTTTGATATTATAAAAAAATAAATTTAAAATATAGTATTGTTTTTTTAAATTAATATACTTTTTATTTATAGAACGATTATTTTGTTATTTTATCGAGATTAATTTATATTTATTTATGTTATAATTAAATTTCAATAAACTACTACTTATAAATAGGTATAAATAAAATAAACTAAAAATACTAAAATAATATATTTTTATATTTAATGCTTTAAAAAATGATGGCATTTAATTTTTTTATAGAAATATTTAAAAAAATTTTATGATAAAAGTTATCACTGATTTTTATCAAATAGTTTACAGTTTATTTTTAATAATAAGAAAGTCTTTTAATATATATTAAAGTAATTATAAAAATAAATGTATTGATATAATTTGATTATTGTTATTTTATTTTGGTAAATATTAATAATTATTTGTATTTAATAAATGCAACATATAATTAACATCAACATTCGATCTTAATGAAAATTTGTTATTTGTAAAATTATATCTTAATCCGATAATATGTTGTTCTTGTAAAGATGTTTTATCTGTCCAACTTAGTAACTCAGAAGGTCGAATAAATTTTTTTATATTATGAGTACCTTTTGGAATAATTTTCAAAACATGTTCAGCAGCAATTATTGCTAATAACCAGGATTTTTTATTGCGATTAATAGTAGAAAAGAATACATGACCATTTGGTTTAACTAATTTTGCACATGATTGAACTACTGATTCTGGATTTGGGACATGTTCTAGCATCTCCATACAAGTGACAATATCATAAACTTTAGGATATTTTTCTGCATAGTTCTCAGCAGTTTCTTTAAGATAAGTGATTTCTATATTATACACTAATGCATGGAACTTAGCAGCTTCGATAAGCTTTGTTGCCATATCAATTCCTGTTACTAATGCGCCTTCTCTAGCCATACTTTCCGATAAAATTCCGCAACCACATCCTATATCTAATACTTTTTTACCAAATAAACCATTAGCATATTTTAGGATATAGTTTAACCGTAATGGGTTAATTTGATGGAGAGATTTGAATTCATTTATTTGATTCCAACAATTATCTGAAATAGAGTTGAATTTATCAATTTCAGTTATATCAATATTTTCTTGTTTTTTAAAATTTTTATAATTCATTATAAAAAATTATTCCTTATTTTTTATTAAAATTGATCGAGTAATAGAATATTATTCTGTCATTATATATGTTTTATTAATCATTATATATTTCTTATTTTTATACAATAGTGGATTTTATGGTATATTTATCTATTGATAAATAGGAATGTTGAGGGAAGTGATTTCATGAATGATATAGCAAAAGAAATTATTCCAATTAATATCGAAGAAGAGCTAAAAAGTTCTTATTTAGATTATGCGATGTCCGTAATTGTTGGGCGCGCCCTTCCAGATGTACGAGATGGACTAAAGCCTGTTCATCGTCGGGTATTATATGCAATGAAAGTATTAGGTAATGATTGGAATAAACCTTATAAAAAATCAGCTCGCGTAGTTGGTGATGTTATTGGTAAGTATCATCCTCATGGCGATAGTGCTGTTTATGATGCTATAGTTCGTCTTGCCCAACCATTTTCAATGCGTTATATGTTGGTAGACGGACAAGGTAATTTTGGTTCTGTTGATGGTGATTCTGCTGCTGCGATGCGTTATACTGAAGTGCGTATGGCTAAAATCGCTCATGAGTTATTAGGAGATTTAGATAAAGAAACTGTTAATTTTATCTCTAACTATGACGGTACAGAGAAAATTCCTGATGTTATGCCAACACGAATTCCAAATTTATTGATTAATGGTTCTTCAGGCATTGCTGTTGGTATGGCTACAAACATTCCACCTCATAACCTCAGTGAAGTCATTGATGGGTGTCTTGCTTATATCGAAAACGAAAATATTAGTGTTGAAGAATTATTGAAATATATTCCAGGACCAGATTTTCCAACCGCTGCAATCATTAATGGTCATTGCGGTATTATTAATGCATACCGTACTGGACGTGGTAAAGTTTATATTCGTGCACGTATTAAAGTTGAAGTTGATGACAAAAATGGTCGTGAAATAATCATTATTAACGAAATTCCTTATCAAGTAAATAAAGCTCGTTTAATTGAAAAAATTGCTGAATTAGTTAAAGAAAAACGTATTGAGGGGATTAGCGCATTACGCGATGAATCTGATAAAGATGGTATGCGTATTGTTATTGAAGTAAAACGAGATACGATAGTAAAAGTTTTACTTAATAATTTATATGCTCTTACTCAACTTCAAATTTCATTTGGCATTAATATGGTTGCTTTATGTGATGGACAACCTAAAATTTTAAATTTAAAAGAAATTCTTGAAGCTTTTGTGCGTTATCGTAGAGAAGTAGTTACTCGACGGAGTATTTTTGAATTACGTAAAGCGCGTGAACGTGCGCACATATTAGAAGCATTAGCTATTGCTTTAGTAAATATTGATTCAATTATTGAACTTATTCGTAAAGCATCAACGCCGCATGAAGCAAAATTGGTTTTAATTATTCGACCTTGGCAATTAGGTAAGGTTTATTCTATGTTAGAAAGTTCAATTGATAATAAAGATCACCATAAATGTTTTGAGCTTCAATATGGCGTGCGAAATGGTAGTTATTATTTAACTGAATTACAAGCACAAGCAATTCTTGATTTACGCTTGCAAAAATTAACAAATTTAGAACATAATAAAATATTAGATGAATATAGTGAGGTATTAAGAAAGATTACTAAATTGCTATATATATTAACCACTAAAAATCGGCTAATGGAAGTTATTTGTGAAGAATTAAAAATTATTAAAGAACACTATCATGATGTTCGTCGTACGGAAATCACTAAAAATACCGCAGACATTAATATCGAAGATTTAATTGATCAAGAGGATGTAATTATCACATTATCATATCATGGATATGTTAAGTATCAGTCATTATCTGACTATGCGGTTCAAGGGCGCGGAGGTAAAGGTAAGTTAGCTGTACGTATAAAAGAAGAAGATTTTATTGATCATTTGTTAGTTGCCAATACTCATGACACAATTTTATGTTTTTCTAGTTATGGTCGTCTTTATTGGATAAAAATTTACCAATTACCAGAATTAAGCCGCAGCGCGCGCGGGAAACCTATAGTTAATTTATTACCATTAAAACAAAATGAACGCATTACTGCAATCTTACCAGTTCGTGAATTTAATAAAGATTATTATATATTTATGGCTACAGCACGTGGCATAGTTAAAAAAACATCACTAAAAAATTTTAGTCGTCGAAAAAAAACTGGGGTTATTGCAGTTAATCTTAATAAAGGTGATGAACTAGTTGGTGTTGATTTAACTACTGGTAAAAATGAAATAATGCTTTTTTCTTCTAACGGCAAAGTTATTCGTTTTTCTGAAAACTCAGTTCGCCCTACAGGGCGTAAAACAATAGGTGTTCGAGGTATTAAGTTACAAACTGAGGATAAAGTAGTTTCGCTAATTATACCTCGTGAGAAAGGTACTATTTTAACTATTACAGAAAATGGTTATGGTAAACAGACTGAACAAGATGAATATCCAATAAAATTTCGTGCTACACAGGGTGTTATTTCAATTAAAGTTAATAAACGTAACGGTAATGTAGTTGGAGCGGTTCAAGTAGAAAAAACTGATCAAATTATAATGATCACTAATGTAGGAACTTTAGTGCGTACTTTTGTTATAGGAGTAAGTATTGTTGGTAGAAATACTCATGGCGTTATTTTAATTCGCACCAATAAAGATGAAAAGGTAGTTGGTTTACAGCGAGTTACTGAAAATAAAGAAAAGAAAAATAATAATCAAAACTTAATAGAAGATGTAACTAATGTAAAAAAAGATCAAGATTTTGTATTAATAGCGTAAAAAATCTTTTATTTAATAAATTATCGATTAGTTTTATCTTAATAGATAAATTAAGTACTTATTTTAAGATATATCTTGTGTATTTTAGTTTATTATTATAATATTGATTATCTATTTTAAAATTATAATTTATAATTATATTTTATATATTTAGTTTTTTTATAAAAAATTTTATCTAACATATATTAATAGTATTTATTTGTTTATAATAACAAAATAGATTATCTTTTTTATTGATAAATTTTTAAAGTTATTCTAATATAGAGTGAACATTTAAATACTAAAATTTCTTAATTATCTTAAATTAATTATTTTAATTTTATTGATAACATTGTTTAATTTTAAAACTAAAAAAGAATTTTTATTATCTATAATAAAATAGATCTATAATTGATTTAGTTATTGACATAATGGTATTAGTTTTTTTAAAAAAAAATAAAATATATGGATTTATTGTAAAATTTTTTAAAAAAAAGAATTCATTTATTATTATTTATCCATGAAAAATTAATTAACTAAATATATTATTGATATATTAAATTAATATTTATTTAGTATAAATAGAATAACTTTATCATTAAAGTATATCTATATAATAATGGATATCTAATTTATTAAAATGCAAGTTATAAGGAAATTTTATTTATTGATTTATATTTTTAATAATTTTTTAATAGTTTATTTAAACTATATTTAAACGTTATTTAAATAACTTTAATTTAATAATAGTTTTAATAAGGATAATAAAAATAAAATCTATACTTAAGATATTTTTAAGTTTATTAATAAATTATCAAAATATCTAAAAATAATTAGTTTTATGAAACATAAAAATTTAATGAATTTTATAAAAAAATTAATAGGATTGATTTAATGAAATATTTTTTATATTTATAAGTATTTTAACTAAAAAATTAAATAATAAAAAATATACTTAAATATAGGAATAGGTAATTTTTTATCTATATTATTTTTTTAAAATAAAAATCAATTCTTAAGTCTTGTAATTATTTACATATTAGTAACATTAATTTTTAATTAACTAATATTTTAATATTAATATAATTATATTTATCATGAATCATATGAATGAAAAACTAATTAATCATTTTATTTATTTTACTAAAATTAATTACTCTTAATCATTTATTTACTATTTTTATAAATTATTTTTTAAAATAATTAAAAATTATAACTTAATGATACTATGTAATTTTAATCTTTATTCTCATTAAATGAGATTTTTTATCTTATATAAAATTGATAATACCATAAGTAATACTAAAAATATTAATTTTTATTTAAAAAATTTTTATAAAAAATTTTAATAATTTACGAAAAACTATTAAATTTAATACTAATTAGATTTCATTATCGTTTATTATATTATTTAAAAAGATAATTCATTAATATCAAAGATTAATATCTTTATTAAGAAAAATTTATTTTAATAAAAAATTATAATATCAATTAATTTTTATTTAAATTTAATATTATACTTTATTTAATTATTTTTTTTTAAAAATTTTATTATTTATTTATTATTAATGATAATAAAAAAACTTTAACATATTTTTAGTATAATATTAAAATGAAATAAATTATTATAGAATATTTTATTTTTTAATCTTAAATTAGAATTTATCAGAATTATTAAAATAATAAATTAAATTATTTAATAATAGTAATGTTGAAACTTTATATTTAATTTTTTAATAAAATTAAAAAATATATTTTTTATTATTAATTAAATTATAAGATTTAACCGTAAATAAATAAGAATAATATAAATGATTTATTGAGATTATAAAATTATTTTAATAATAAAGATTATAAATAAACAATAAAAATAATATTTTTATATTAAAACCTAGACAAAATTATTAGATTTTGTCATAATTTCTCGTTATGGAAGGATGGCCGAGTGGACAAAGGCAGCGGTCTTGAAAACCGCCAATAGGAAACTATTCTAGAGTTCGAATCTCTATCCTTCCGTTAAGTTCTATTAACTTAATTCAGTTAACTAGAATTAAGTGGAAATTTATAATAAATAAGTTATAAATGTAAATTTATATAGGACTCAATAATTAAAATAATAAAATTAGTATACACATGTTGTTTTATTATTTAATATAATTTCATTTCATATATTAATATATATAAATTATATATATTAATATTATTTATTTTATAAAAAATAACTAATTAATTAAAATAAGTATTTAATCGTTAACTTATTCATGTAAGACTTAAATTATTAAGATGAAATTTTACTATTTTTATATTAATATTATTAATAATACAGCATTTAAATTAAGTTCTCTTTTATATAAAAAGAATTATTATTTTGTTTGATCCGATTTTTAATTTTATATGAATATATATATTCATGTTGATTTTTTATTTCTTTTTTTTAAAGAATTTTATGAAAAATATTATTTATGATATTAATTTATTTATCTAATTTAATTTTAAACGATTAACTGTTAATCTATAAAATTTATTTTTATATATTAATTTTAATTATTATATATTAATGATATTAAAATATTTTAACTTCATGGCAAAATAAATTTAACAAATAATAATATTAATTTAGAAAAAAATTTTTTGTTAAAAATTTTATTTAACTCTAATTATTATTATATTATTTTATTTTTTTTAGATATTTTAAAATAAAGATTTTATGAAAATTAAATATAATTTTCTTTGATAGCTAATAACTTAATTTAAAATTAAAAAATAATTACACTTTCTTTTTTTTTAAAATTTTAAATGATTTTTCTTATAGATTAATAGATATTTAATTTATAAATTGTAATATAATATATATATTAAATATTTTAAAATTTCTATATTTCTTAAGTTATTTTGTAATGAAGTAAAAGTAGAAATTATAAATAAGTTAGATATAAATATGTTATTTTTTATTATTTAACTTATCATTTAGTAAAAAATTTTGTTATTGTTTATATCAATAACGTTATTTTATATAAAAATTTTTATAGTTTATTTGTATCTTCTAATAATTAAATATTTTTTAATAAAATATATTATGAAATAAAAATACTTTTTAAAATTATAAAATTTATTTTTTTAATTTTAGAGTTTTTAGTATGATAGTTTTTATCTTATATTAAAATAGAATAAATTAACTTCAGAAAAATATTAAGTTTTTATATTTTAATTCTAAATTTTTTAGAAATTAATTTCAAAATATATTACTAAATTATTTTATATTTATTTTAGAATTTTAGAGTTAATTTAAATGTTATTATTTTATTCATACTAGTACATTATTTAATGTAATGAATTATAAATTTCATATAAAAATATTTTTAATTCTATTTATAATTATAATAGATAATTTATTTAATTGTACTAGATTTAAGATTTAATAATTTTATATTTAAAGAAAAATTTTTGACTGACTTTTATTTTTTGAAATTTTATTTATTTTATTATTTTTCATTCTATTTTATTAACTCCTTTTCAATAATTTTAAATATAAATCTTTTGATAAGTTGATCATTAAATATTTAAATTTTTTCTAATGTTTTAAATTATCTTTTTAAAGATTAAGTTTTAAATTCTTAATAAAAAATATTAAAGCACTTTACTTTTTAATATTTTTTTTAAAAAATTGATACATATAAATTGTATTTCTATTATTTAGTTTAACTATATAAACAATATTTAAATTGTAAATTTCTTTTTTAAAAATCAAAATATATCGGATTTTATTTATAAAAATAATTTATTAATATAAATATTATTATTCATATAATCAAAGTATTTAGTTACATTAATCGCCTAAACTGTATCTTTTATTTTTTTTTATATTATAATTTATTCATAGTTATAATTGTTTTGCTATTTTTTGAATTTTTTATGAGTTATTTTGTTAATTACTTATTTATTATATATAAATAAGTAAAATTTTAGTAATCTAAATATTTTTAATCAGAAAAATAATTTTTAAAATTTTAAAATATCATTTTATATTTTTATGCTTACTTTTTTTAAGGTATCAAAAGAAAATCTTATTAGTGTAAAATTCATATATAATATATTTATTTTTCATAACTTTATTAATTTTATGACGATCTTAATTTATAAGTATTTTTTATTATTACTCTTGGTACCATTCAAGTTCTTATATTTAAGAATAAATAAAACTAGTTAAAACTACTCAAAATTATCCTTAAAAATTATAAAATTTTAATTTTATAAAAATATATCTCTAGAAACCTCTTAAAATATTTTTTCTATTTTAATTTAATTAATAAAAACCTATAAAATACTATAAATTATTTTAAATTGATTTTAAAGTTAAATAATGATGTAAAATAAAAAAAGTATCTTAAAAATATGATAAAATAATAAAATAAGTATTTTATTAAAAATAATTTTATTTCATAAAATTATTGAAATAAAATTATATCATAAGTGCATTTATAAATAAATTAAAATAAATAATATTTTCTACTTATAAAGCAAATAATATCTAAAAATAAGTAATCAGATGATTTAAGTTATAAATCAAAAAAATAAATTAATAATTTATTTAGGGGATATATTATTAATATTAATAATATTTTAATTTGATTTTATTTTTTTAATAAAAAGTATTTTTTTTTAAAAAAATAAAAAAATATAGATTTAACGGTAATCTTAGCATCATTTAAATAGCATTTTCTTTTATATTATCAATTAGCTGTTTATTTTAATAAAAAGACAACAACGAAATCTTCGTATATGTAATTTTTTCTTTTTACGTAATTTTCTAAGTCGGCAATAAAATCGCTTCACTGAACAGTATCCTTTTTATACTTAAATGTTCCATTATTTTTTAATTAAACGATTCTATTTTTTTTAAATAAAACAACATAATATCTATTATTGACCACTTAAAATTCGTGCTGGATCTATTTTTGTTGCTCGTTTAGCCGGATACCAACTAGCTAATAAACTTAAAATTAATGTAGTTAATGTGATATAAAATATATCCATATTATGGATCTTAGATGGTAAAAAATCGATAAAATAAACATCACCAAATAAAATTTGGTGATTTATAATGTTTTCTATATATTTAATAATAGTCATTAAATTTAATGATATAAAGATACCAAATAACACACCAATAAAACAACCAACTGTTCCAGTTATTATTCCATACCATAAAAAAATATTACGAATAAAACTATCTTTACAACCGAGAGTTCTTAATATTGCAATATCGATACTTTTATCCTTTACTGCTATCACTAATGTAGATATAATATTAAAACAAGCAATACCAATTACTAGTATCATAGCAAGATATATTATACTCCTTACTATTTGAATATCATTATAGATATAGCCATAATCTGTTATCCAACTTTTAACAGCAACATAATGACCAGTATTTATACCTGCATTATAAACAATTTTATTAGCTGAAAAAACATCATTTACACTGATCTGAAAACCAGTAACACCATCACCATATTCTAAATATTTCTGCGCATCTTGCAATGGTATGATTGCTAGTTGATGATCTAACATGCTATTTAATTTAAATATTCCGATAACCTTAGCATTAATTTTATTTTGTTGTTGAATATGCATCTTACCATTATGATTAGGAATCATAATGGTAAGATGATCTCCAGGTGAAACCTTTAATGTTTCTGCTATACCTTGGCCCAAAATAATTTCATTATTATCTGGTTTAAATTTTTGCCATGCATCATTTAATATAAAGTTGGGTAATGAGCTGACTAATCTTTCTGATGATAAATCGACACCAGTTATTTTGATTACTTTTAATTCACTACCCTTTTCAAGCAATCCAGTGAAATTAATATATGGTGATACACCAAGAACACCTGGTGTTTGTCGAACTTTATCTAAATCAGCTCGCCAATTTAAATAAGGTTGATTAATTGCTGAAATTTGTCCGTGAAGAATAACTGAAAGTATACGCTTTTTTAGTTCATATTCAAAACCATTCATTGAACTTAAACCAATAATTAAAACTGAAACACCAAGTACTATACCAAATATAGAAATAATTGATATTAATGAAACTAAGCTAGTCTTTTTTTTATTTTGATTAAAACGAAGTGCAATTTTTAATGTAAAAAGTAATTTTTCCATGATATCATTATACTCCAATTAAAATTAAATTATCATTGTTGCAAACAACCATCACGTATTTCCAATTGACGCGTCAAACGGCTAGCGAGTTGTAAATCATGGGTTACAACTAAAAATGCTGTTCCTTTTTGCAGATTAAGATCGATTAATAAATTAAAAATAATACTTGCATTATGCAAATCTAAATTACCTGTTGGTTCATCTGCTAGCACTAAAGCAGGCTCATTAATTATCGCGCGAGCAATTGCAACTCGCTGCCGCTCGCCACCAGATAATTCAGCAGATCGATGATTTACTCGATGCGATAATCCTATAGCGGCTAACATTTTATCGGCTTTTTTTTGAGCTTTTATATACGTCATTCCACCAATTAATAATGGTATCATAACATTTTCTATCGCAGTAAAATCCGCTAATAGATGATGAAATTGATAAATAAAGCCTAATTCTTGATTGCGTAATTCTGCTCTTTCATTACTAGAAAGAGAATTAATTTTTTTACCATTAAAAATAATATTACCGCTAGTTAGAGTATCCAACCCACCTAATAAATGCAGTAATGTACTCTTTCCAGAGCCAGAATTACCAAGAATTGCTATCATTTCACTTTTTTTTATAGAAAAAGAGATATTTTTAAGTACGTTGATTAAAATTTTACCATCTTGATAATATTTACAGAGATCTTGACAAATTAATAATGGATAATTATTCATAACGTAAAGCCTCTGCAGGTTGAATGGCCGCTGCTCGCCAAGATGGATAAATAGTAGCTATTAATGAAATAATGATTGAGGATAAAATAATCAATATAATATCTATAGGATTAATAGATATTGGTAATTCTACACCTTTAACTAACAAACCAAATATTGGCATTATTATATTAAGCTGGCTTGTAATAAATAAACCTGATAACACACCAATAATCGTACCAATAACCCCATTTCTAATACCTTGTAATATAAAAATAAACATAATTTGATATGGTTTTAAACCAAGTGTTTGTAAAATAGCTACTTCAAACTCTTTTTCCATGACTAATAATGAAAGTGAAGTAATAATATTGAAACCAGCTCCAATAATAATTAAACTCAATAATAATCTCATTATATTTTTTTCAATCTTAACTGATTGAAAAAACTCACCTTTTTGCTCCCTCCAGTCTCTCCATATCATACCTGTCGGCAACGTTTGTTTGCTTAATTTATCAACGCTTAAAGGTTCATTAAGATAAAGTCGCCAACCAGTAATATTACCAATAGGATAACGCATTAATCGTGCCGCATCTTGTTGATTGACTAATAATTCACTATTATCAGCTTCACCTTTAGTTGAAAAAAAACCAACTACTGTGAATAAACGCTGGCTAGGTATTCTGCCTATAGGTGTAAGCTGATTAACATCAGGAACAATTAACCTTAATTGATCTCCTTGTTTTACTTCTAGTTGTTCAGCCAATCTTATACCTAAAATAACATGATAACTACCAGCTATTAATGTGCTAGAATCAATATCTTGTAGATGATTTAATAAAGGTTCAGTCCATTTTTTATCAACGCCAATCATTACAGCAACCCCTATATTTTGTCTGCTTTGTAATATAATATTATTTTTCACAATTTTAGTAATACGATTAATTCCTTGCAAATAAGTTATATTTTTTGCTGGATATTGACTTGGATTAAAATTACCTTTAGGTGTCGTTATAATAACTTGTGGAATATATGCTAAGATATTCTGTTGTAATGAATATTCAAAACCATTCATAACAGAAGTAACAGTAATTAATGCCATAACACCTAATGCAATCCCAATCGTAGATAAACTCGATACAAACCGATTAAATCGACTACTAGTTTGTCCGCGAATATAACGAAGGCTAATATAAAAAATAATAGATTTAAACATGAAATTAAATACGCCTTCTCTATTACAAATAAAAAATATTTGATAATAATAAAGGGTAACATTAGTAAATGGAACTATCTTAAATTTAATAATTATCAATTTTACATCTATTTTAATAAATTAAATTCCTATTCCTCGTTTTTTAATGTTAAAACCATATATTAAAATTTTTATTAATGAGAATCAATTAATCCTTATGATTTTAAAATATTATTATCAATTACCAAAACAGAAAAATGATACTTGCCATTTGGGATGTCTATTTGGTGGAGCAGCTGCTCTTGAATGTGCTAATATTATCGAACGCTATCCTGGCCTTGTCGTTTTAATTACAAAAGATATGCGTAATGCCTTAAAATTACGTGATGAAATACAACTGTTTTCTCAAAATTCAATCAGAATTTTTTCTGATTGGCAAACACTACCCTATGATAATGTTTCACCCTATAAAAAAGTTATTTCAGAGCGGCTAGCTAATCTTTATTGCATACCAAATTTAACGAAAGGTTTATTAATTCTTCCTATTAATGCATTAATGCAAAAAGTTTGTCCTGTTAGCTTTATAACTAATAACAAACTAATTATTTATAATGGTGATAAATTATCATATGAAAAGTTGCGTAATAATCTTGATGAAAACGGTTATCGATATGTTGCTCAAGTACTTGAGCATGGTGAATATTCAACTTACGGAGAATCGCTCAATTTATTTCCAATGGGTAGCGAGGATCCTTATCGAATTAATTTTTTTAATAATAAAATTAATAATTTAAGAAAGTTTAATATTAATACAAAACTAATTATTGGTAAAGTTAAAAAAATAAATTTATTACCTATCAACGAATTCCCAACAGATGACAAAGCTATTGAATTATTTTGTAATCAATGGCGAAAACATTTTGATATACAACATAATCCTAAACATATTTATCAACAAATTAGTAAAAAGATACTTCCGTTAGGAATTGAATATTGGCAACCATTTTTTTTTAATCATCCATTATCTTCCCTATTTGACTATTTTCCTGCTAACACTTTATTAATTACGCAAGATTTAGATGCTGCTACTGATAGTTTTTTAGCTGATATCTATCAGCGTTATGAAAGAAAAAATATTAATCTTATGCGTCCTCTACTACCACCAAATAAACTTTGGCTAAGTAGTAAACAACTTAATCAAAACATTAAAGCATGGCCTTGTATTAAAATCTCAGTTGAATCTATTATTCAAAAATTAGATAATATTAACTTACCCTATTTAGTTTTACCTGATTTAAGTATTAGTTATCAACATAAAAATCCATTTAATAAATTAATGCAATTTATTAAAAATTTTGATGGTAGAATTATTTTTTCAACAGAAAATAACGAGCGATGTGAAATAGTACAAGAGCTTTTAGCACGAATAAAAATAAATCCTACTTTCATTAAAACTCTTAATGAAGCCAATGAGCCTGGTCTTTATATTATCATTAGTTTAATTGATCAAGGTTTTATAAATCAATATCAACAAATTGCCATTATTTGTGAAAGAGAGATCATGGGTAAACGAACTACTTTATGTGAAATTAATCAATATAAAAGTATCAATATGGATATTTTTATTCGTAATTTAGCAGAATTACAAATAAAACAACCAGTTGTTCATTTTGAACATGGGATTGGACGTTATCAAGGCTTAATCACTTTAGTAACTGGAGGCATTCAAGCTGAATATTTAATATTAACTTATGCAGATAATGATAAACTTTACGTTCCTATTTCATCAATAAATCTAATTAGTCGTTATATTGGTGATAATGATGAAAACGCACCTTTACATAAATTAGGTGGAGAAGTTTGGGGTAAGATAAAACAAAAAGCTATTGAAAAAATTCGTGATATTGCAGCTGAGTTGTTAGATATGCATGCTCAGCGTAGTATAAAATTTAGTTTTGCTTTTAAATATGATGAAATGCAATATCAACTTTTTTGTCAGGATTTTCCTTTTAAAACAACAATTGATCAAGAACAGGCAATTAATGCCGTTTTAAATGATATGCGTCAACCAACTGCAATGGATCGTTTGATTTGTGGTGATGTTGGATTTGGTAAAACAGAAGTAGCTATGCGAGCAGCATTCTTGGCAGTAACTAATAATCAACAAGTTATAATACTTGTTCCAACAACACTATTAGCACAACAACATTTCGATAATTTTTGTTCTAGATTTTCTAAGTGGCCAGTGCGAATTGAAATGTTATCACGTTTTCGTAGTGCAAAAGAACAACAACTGATTATTAATGAAGTAGCTGAAGGAAAAATAAATATCTTAATTGGTACTCATGGATTATTACAAAATAATATATACTGGAAAACACTTGGATTATTAATTGTTGATGAAGAGCACCGTTTTGGTGTTCATCAAAAAGAACTAATTAAATCAATGCGCGTTAATATTGATATTTTAACATTAACTGCAACTCCTATTCCTCGAACTTTAAATATGGCAATAACTGAAATGCGTGACCTATCTATTATTGCCACTCCCCCTCTTCATCGATTACCAGTTAAAACATTTGTTCATCAATATGATGACTTAATTGTTCGAGAAGCAATTTACCGTGAAATATCACGAGGTGGACAAGTTTACTATTTATTTAATGATGTAAAATATATTAAGAAAGTAAAAGAACGTTTAGAATTACTTGTACCTGAAGCACGCTTTGTTATTGGTCATGGACAAATGCGTGAAAAAGATTTAGAGCCTGTAATGATCGATTTTCATCATCAGCATTTTAATGTATTAATTTGCACTACAATTATTGAGACAGGAATAGATATTCCTAATGTTAATACAATTATTATTGAAGGCGCCGATCATTTTGGTTTAGCACAGTTACATCAATTACGCGGTAGAGTTGGCCGATCTTACCATCAAGCTTATGCTTATTTTTTAATAACAGACAAAAAGGTTATGACAACTAATGCGAAAAAACGATTAAAAGCAATCACTGCGCTAGAAGATCTTGGTGCAGGTTTCTCATTAGCTATACATGACCTAGAAATTCGTGGAGCAGGAGAATTACTTGGTAAAGAACAAAGCGGACAAATGACAAGTATAGGTTTTAATCTTTATATAGAATTACTGGAAAATACTATTAAAGTTTTAAAGAAAGGTAAGGAACCTTCTTTAGAAGAATTGATTAGTAGTCAACAAACTGAAATTGATTTGAGAATGCCGATGTTGTTTCCAGATTACTATATTCCAGATATAAATCTCAGATTATCTTTTTATAAAAGGATAGCTAGTGCTAAATATGAAGGTGAACTAAATGAATTAAAAATTGAACTGATAAATCGTTTTGGTAAATTACCTGATGCAGGTAAACAATTATTACAAATTACCGCTATTCGAATGCATGCGCAAGTATTGAATATTAAGCGAATAAAAGCTAATGAAAAAGGTGGATTTATTGAATTTAGCAAACAAAATAGAATAAATGCTAATTTTCTTATTACATTATTAAATAATTCACCAGATATCTATCAATTAGATGGGCCTAATAAATTAAAATTTGTTAAGCCATTAATCGAATATGTTGAAAGAATAACTTTTATTAACCAATTAATGACTGATTTTCAGTTAAATCAAATATAATTTTGATTAATATTTTTTGATTTAATTAAATAAAATTAGTCATTAGATTAAATCTAATATTGCCAATTTTAATTAACCTAAATTTAAATGATTTTAATATAGGTCGAATAATACGATTAATGATATCTATTAAGATTATAATACAGTATTTAAATATTTTTTTGTATAATGATATTTAATATCTCAAATAAAGTGAAATATAGTGGAAAATTAATGTTTTTTTATTTAAGTATTATATATTAAATTATTAAATACAATTAAATAAGAAATTGTAATATAAATAAGTTAAAAATATTTAAATTATTTATATTAAATAATATAAATATTTTTAACATAAATAACTTATATATTTAAATATATAAATCCACCTTTTTTAGAAACAAGCGCGCAATTATAAATTGTAAAAATAAAATTTTATAGTGTCGTTTATATTTTTATATAATAATTAATTGACGATTTAACAGTTAATTAACTTAATCAAATTATCAAATATAAATCAAATATTTCATGTTAATTCCTAAAAAACACAAGATAAAGGTTAATTTTTATTGATTTTTATGTTTATGTTATCGGCATCTTTATATAATATTTTCAGTATAAGCTACGTTAAAATAGAAAGAATTAATTTAGTTGATTAATTTATGATAATTAATTATATAAATCTACATAGATAAAATGAATAGAATATAACATCTTATTTAAAAAAAAATACATTAAATATTTTTTATTTAATCCCTAAAAGATTGTAATTAATTACTTATTATTTAAATTAAAATTTAACTTTGATTATTACTTTATTCTGAATAATTATAATATTAATTATATAATTAAATTTATTTTTTAATAAATATTTAAAATAGATTTAATAGTTTTGATAAAAACTATTTATTAATGATTATTTAGAAAAAATAATATTTTTATGCGTTAACAATAAAAATTATTTTTATTTTTTTTTAAATAAAATATTAAAATTTTACTTATTATTAATGGGTTATTAATTATTATTAATATATATTGCTTATAGCATAATATTTATATTATTGATTAAGTTAATTAAATGATATAATTAAAAATAAAATAATAATTATAGATATAAATTAAATAATTTAGAGTATAAATATTATCTTACTAGTCAAAAAATAACAATAATTTTATATTATAAAATTTATTTATATTACATAATTTAATTAAAAACTCTGATTTTTCTGCTTATTATTCCAATAATAATACCATTAATCTTAATTTATTATAATTAATTTATTATAATTAATTTATTTTAAATATTTTTAGTTATTTATTGTATAAAAATTACTTTTATTAAAAATAAATAATAGATAAATTCTTTTATTCTTTTGTTCTCAGCAAAATAAAAGAATTTATTAACTAATTGTATTGGATTTATGAAAGAGACAGATGTATAAGTGACTTAATTAATATTAAAATTTTAACTATACTAAAATATCAATTTAATAATAACATTTTAATTATCATATTTTATAATAAATGAACTAGATAAAATATCAAAAAAACTAGAATAAAAATTAATATTTTAACTTATTTATTTAATAAATAAGAATACTTTATTTTTAGAAATAAATATTGTTATACCATTATTTTTAATAAATTTAACATGAATTAAATAGATTAAAAATGATGTCTTATTTTTTTTATCTCAAAATGAAATTATATTTTTAGCCATTGATGATGAGATTATTAATATAATCATCATTAATTTGAATACTGTTATTTGTTTTAAATTTTAATAATATTATTAATGCTAATTAATTTATTTCATTATTTAATAATTTACAAATAATAGAAAATCATTCTTTTTCTATTATTATTTGAAAATTTTAACAATTCTATTTTTAATAAAAATATATACTAATAATAAGCGTTATTAACTTATAATATTCGTTATAGAAATATTTTTTTAACTTTATAAATAAATTAATTTTTCTTTTAAAAATATTATCAACATATTTTTTAAATATAAATATTTATTAATTAGAAGGCAAATCTACTATTCCATTAAAATATAATTAATATTATTATTAATATAATATTTGTAATCAAATTATCATTAAATAATATATATAAGATATTAATTTTTTATCCATTTCTTAAAATTAATAAATATTTATAATATAATATTATATTATAAATATTTATTAATTTATTCAATATAATTCTTCCCAGACCAAAGGATTTCACCAGTTTGAGTTTCCATTAATTGCATTTCAATTTCACTTCGTTGTTGATCACCAGAAATAATAGAATAAAGCACATAATCAGTTTGTATATAACGCCCTAATCCAATGGCTTTACTTCGAGTAATTAAACTATCTTTTTGAGATAAGTTTAAAGCTTTTCGTGCATTTATTGCAATATCTTGTGAAACTAATTTAAATACATTTTGGTTATTAATTACATTAATAATAGCATTAGTTACTTGCATTGATTGAATTGTCATGTTAGTATTATTACTGATTGATTCAATTAATAATATTTTTCCTAATTTAACATCTTGAGTTTCTATCAATTTATTTATTAAAGGAATAATTAATGTTGACCAATTTATTATTTTTAGTTTTTTAATTTCAGGTATAGAATCTGAAAATATTATAGATATTCCTTGATTAATTGGTTTAATTGATTTAATTGGTTTAATTATAATGATGGGTGCTGGTTTTTTATTTTTTATTAATGAACAGCCAACTAATATAAATATCATAACAATAAATTGAAAAATACGTCTCATTTATTATTTTCCTGCATACTTTAAAAATTAGAAAAAAAACTAAATAATAAAGTTTAAGTTAAAAACTAATATAAATTAGTTATAATTAAAAATTTAATAATAGTATTATTATTCCTAGTTCATTAATAACAAATTTAAAAATAACAATTTTAAATTTATTTATTTTTTTATTAAAATCGGCCCTAATTGACAACCTCCAACTAAATGCATATGAATGTGGAAAATTTCTTGACCAGAATGTTTGTTGCAATTCATAATTAAACGATATCCATCGTTAGCAATAGATTCTTGTTTTGCAATTTTTCCAGCGACTACAATCATGTGCCCCAATGTTTTTTCGTGTTCAGGTTCTACATCATTGATAGTAGGAATTAAAATATTAGGAATAATTAAAATATGAATTGGAGCCTGTGGTTCCATATCTCTAAATGCTGTTACTAAATTATCTTGATAAACAAAATCAGCAGGAATTTCACGACGTATAATTTTACTAAAAACTGTTTCTATTACCATGACATCATCCATTAAATCTTTTTTTTTATAGAGCTACAAGTGTTTTTAATTATCTTTAATCGTTAAATGAAAAAGATCACAAAAATTTTTTTTAGTAACGCGCGCAATTTCTTCAATATCAATTCCTCTTAATTCAGCTAAAAACTGTGCTATATTTCTTAGATAAGCTGGTTGATTTTCTTCACCGCGATAGGGAGCAGGTGATAAATAAGGTGAATCAGTTTCAATTAAAATGCGATCTAAAGGAACCATACGCGCAACTTTACGAACCTGTTCAGCATTATTAAATGTCATTATACCAGAAAATGAAATATAAAGTCCTAAATTTAATGATACTTTAGCCATTTGCTCATTTTCTGTAAAACAGTGTAAAACACCACCGCAGTTACTAATTTTTTCTTCTCTTAATATTATTAATGTATCTTGTTGTGCATTTCGAGTATGAATGATAATAGGTTTGTTTAATTGACAGCCAATACGAATATGTTGACGAAAAGATTTTTGTTGTAATTTAATATTTTTATTTTTATGATGATAATCTAACCCAGTTTCACCTAATGCAACAACTTTATTGTCTGATGCTAAACGTAGAAATTCATTAAAATTATAATTTTTATGAAGATTAAGCGGGTGTACACCGCATGAAAACACAATATTATTACGTTCATTTATCTGTTTTTTCATACTAATAAAATCTGAAAGTGTTGTTGAGACAGCCATAATATACTTTACTTCGTTAGCAGCCGCTTTTTTAATAACATCATCGATATTTTTATGTTTATTTTTATAATCTAAACAATCGAGATGACAATGTGAATCAACTAAAAACATAATGAACTCTTTTAATGATAATGATAAAGTTTGTTTTGCCAATTAATTAATTGAGATGTTAGTTGTAACTTTTGATTTAATCCCATTACTGACATTAATTTATAACGACAACTTTGCCATTCAGTAGCACTTTTTAATAAAATATCAGCAGAATTAATAGCGGATAATTTAATAAATAATGATGATTGATCTTGATTAACACAATAATTATTTATTTTTTGTTGATATTTTACAGCATCTAGTAAAAGAGTTATTAACCATTTTATTCGTTCAATAGTATCTGGTTGATCCAATTCAGGTAACCAATTAAAAAGTGTTTTAGTTGTTAAATGTTGCATTAATGATTGAAAAAATTGTTTTCTTTTATACCAATTTTTCGGTTCTAATAACGTTAAAGCTGCAAGAGGTGCTCCAGCATTAAGTTTTATTGCTGTCTCAATATCAATTAATGTTAATAGTATTTTTTGTTTTTTTAACCAAGAAATTACAGTTTTATGCTTCGGCACAGAAAGGTGATAATAAAAACATCGACTACGTAAAGTAGCAAGTAAAAGTGATGGATTACGACATTCTAATAAAAAATAAGTATTGCTTGTTGGTTCTTCTAAAGTTTTCAATAACGCGTTGCTTGCCGCCTCTGTTAATGCTTCAAGGTAAGGAAACCAAATAACTTTCGCGCCATCATGGTGAGCATGATTAACTAAAATTTCTGTTAGATAACGAATACTTTCAATTCCTATCATGTTATTATTTTTTTCTGTGATAATTTTATGCCAGTCTAGATGTGTTTTTGCTAACATCAATTGACAACTATGACAAATACCACAGCTTTTCATATTTATCGGTCGTTGACACATTAGCCAACGACTAATAGCATAAATAAGGGCATCACTTCCCATTCCAGCATAAGTATGTAATAATAATGCATGATGTCCTTGTTTCTTCTGATGGAAAGAAATTATTTCTTTATATGCATCTTTTAACCATGGATACCAATTCATTCTACTTTTCCTTTAGTTATTAACCAATTCGTTAATATATAGCGAATGTTTTTTTTCACATTTTCTAATGATTTATTAGCATCAATTGTAATGATTGTATTATCTTTGGATGCTATTTCAAGGTAACGTTGACGGGTTATTTTAAAAAACTCTAATGACTCCCTTTCTATTCTATCTAATTTATTGCGATCCCGTATTCGTTTTAAACCCAAAACTGGTTCTATATCAAGATATAATATTAAATCAGGGCGAAAATTATCTAATATGTTATTACGTAATATTTTAATTAATTCAGAAGAAATCGCACGTCCCCCTCCTTGATAAGCTTGTAATGAAAGATCATGCCGATCACCAATAACCCATCTGCCATTTGCAAGAGCAGGTTTGATAACATTTTCAATTAATTGGATGCGCGCTGCATAAAGCATTAGTAACTCTGCTTTATCAGTAATTTTTTCTTTTAAAGTTCCATATTTAATTAATTGACGTAATTTTTCTGCTAACGGTGTTCCTCCTGGCTCACGTGTTAAATTAATTTTAGTTATTTTTTTTACTTCAAAGAGTGTTTCTACAATAGTTTTTATTATTGTAGTTTTTCCAGCACCTTCAAGACCTTCAACAACTATATAATGATTTTTCATTTATTTTTATATTTTATCCGTCGATAATATTTAACCGCATGACTGTGATCATTAAAATTAGTGGTAAAAGTATGTCCACCATTACCGTTTGCAACAAAATAAAAATAATTAGTTTCATTAGGATGAGCCGCTGCTTTAATTGAAACCATACCAGGCATAGAAATTGGTGAAGGTGGTAAACCAAAAATTAAATATGTATTATAAGGGTTTGGTTTGTATAAATCACTATAATTAAGTTCACCACGATATTTATCACCTAGACCATATATAACAGTAGCATCTGTTTGTAATCGCATGTTTTTTTTTAATCGATTAATAAATACTGAAGCTACTTTTGGTTTCTCCATATCAATACTAGTCTCTTTTTCAATAATTGACGCTATAATTAACATTTCATATGAGTTTTTATATGGTAAACTAGGAGCTCGTCTTTTCCACTCATATTCAAGAGCTATCATCATTTTCTGATGCGCTCGTTTTAATATATCAATATCACTAAGTTCTGCTGTATAATAATAAGTATCTGGATAAAACCATCCTTCTAGTAGTTGATCATGGTGTAATCCTAGTTGTTGTATTAGTTTATCGATAGGTTGATTTTCAATAGTTTGTTTTAAATAAGAAGCTTGATTTAATATTTTTTTCCAATCTTTAAAACGAGAGCCTTCAACAAATAACAAACTAAATTGTGCTTCTTTTCCAGTAAAGAACATTTCTAACATAGTTCGCAAAGACATTCCAAAATTCAATCGATATGTTCCAACTTTAAATTGCGTTAATTGTGGTTCTAACCTCAGTAGCCATTTAAACTTATTATCATGATTTATTATTTTTTGTTCTGTTAATAATATTTCTAATCTTGCTCGATCTGTACCTGCAGGTAAATTAAAAATAGTTGTTTCATGAATATTAATAAGTACATTGGCATAACTTTGTATCTGAAGATAAAATACACATAGAATGCATCCACATAATATTAATAAAAAACTAATCAATAACAATATTTGTCTTATGTACTTCATTTCTATTTTAGTTTCCTAAAATTATATTATAAAAATTAATCTAATATTAATAAAAAAAATAATTTAACTTCAAACAATATGGTAAAAGAAAATTGAATAATTCACAAAAATAATAATAATATAGAGACTATTTTCATGAGTTAATATGATTAACTCATAATATTCTCATCAAATATTAATTAATAACTACCTTGTCATTATATGCTGATACATCAGGGTGATTCCTGAAGAAATAATATTTCTAATTAGTATTAGACAAACAAGTAATAACTTTTTTTTTGCATTACGTCTTCAATATCCTCATAATTTAAATTTTGTGATATATTTTTTCTTTTCGAAAATATTTGCTGCATAACATCCAATTAGTATATTGTTAGTATTTATTTTACGATTTATTTATAAGTACTCAATAATCCAATTTATTGTTTTATTAATATTCATTCTAAGCGATTTAAATGCTTAATGCTCGCTAAATACCGATTATTATTTACTGGTATAGTACTTTAATCTTAATTTAACACCAGTTTGGATCTGATTTAAGTAAATATTTAGATAATCAGTTAATATTATAATAATAATTACCTTGTTGAGGATCAGTTATACTATTCCTCTCTCATACCTTTATCACAACAACTGATGATAATTTTAATAAAACAACTAGATTTTTTAATTTAATTTTGCCACTTGATATGTATATCAAAAATAAATTTTTGCCAATTTAGTCTATCTAAAAAATAATTGTTTAGTATTTTTATAATCGATGAATGTGATATTTTAATAAGGCAGGTTGATACCTAATTATGCGGATTGTTGTAAAATAGTTATCGCTAAATTGAACAGTTCTATTCACTAGAAAAATATTATTTTTTTATTTACCATTAATCTAACAAATCATTGTATTAACTTTTTGATTAAATTAAAATATCAATTATTTATTGCTATAGTTTATTAGAAATCCATTATTCATGCTAATATTATGCTTTAATATAATAGATTATTTATTTAAAATCTTTTTTTATAAAATTTCAATTTAAATAGTTTTACTAAAATAATCGCACTATTTATATGTATCGCAAAACAAAAAAAATAAATAATACATAGTTTATATTTTTGATTTTTTTTTCACTAACTACTTTGTATAAAATTTAATTGATAATTTTTTTTACTAATTGATTTTGTTTATTATTAATATTTTAGAATTAATTATTAGCGAGACACATCAATCTTTTAATAATAAAATTATAAAAACAACTTAATTTTATTTGTTAAATATATATGCTATTTTATTTTTTAAATAAAATACTATAATCATTATAATTAAGTTTTTAACTAGCTTGATCAATTTTATTATATTTTTTCAATATTAAAGCAATTTATAATGACAATTTTTCGCAAAAGCATCATATGGAATTTAAAATTGATTAAACTATATACACGATAAGAAGAGATAATATTCAAATTTAATTGCAATACTTTTTTAATATTTAAGTGTTTATATCTCTTAAGAAAAGAAATAAATTTTAATAAAATATAGACGGTCGATTATGACCGTCTAAATATGTAAATAAAAGATCTCTATAATTAAGTTTATAAATTTAAGATTTATTGTTATTGATATAATCAATAGCTGCTTGCACTGTCGTGATTTTTTCAGCTTCTTCATCAGGAATTTCGGTATCAAACTCTTCTTCTAATGCCATGACTAGTTCAACGGTGTCAAGAGAATCTGCACCTAAATCTTCAACAAATGAAGCATTATTTGAAACCTCATCCTCTTTAACACCTAGTTGCTCAGCAATTATTTTTTTAACACGTTTTTCAATGTCGTTGTCAATACATTTTTCTCTAGTGTTCATACTATTAAATTCCTATTAAAACTCGTTTTCACGATAGTTTTCGTAGTTTAGATACAGGAAAAGACACAATCCAATCCTAGGCTATTTAAATCTGATTTTTGCATTATTATATGTTATTTTAACATTAATCATGCAAATGATTAATTAGTTTTTAAAACATACACATTCCACCATTAACATGTAATGTTTCACCTGTGATATAACCTGCTTCATCAGAAGCTAAAAATGCTACAGCATTAGCAATTTCTTTTGCATTACCAAGTCGTCCAATAGGGATACCTGCTAAAATGCCTGCTCGTTGTTTATCTGTCAATGCTCGAGTCATATCGGTTTCTATAAAACCAGGCGAAACAACATTTACTGTAATGCCACGAATAGCTACTTCACGTGCTAATGATTTACTAAAAGCGATAACACCTGCTTTAGCTGCTGCATAATTTGCTTGTCCAATATTACCTAATGTGCCAACAATTGAACCAATAGAAATAATACGACCATAATGTTTTTTCATCATTGAACGTATTATAGCTTTAGATAAATTAAAGACAGAAGTTAAATTTGTATTAATAACTATATTCCATTCTTCTTCTTTCATTCGTAGTAATAAATTATCACTTGTAATGCCTGCATTATTAATTAAAATATCAATTTCACCAAATTCTTCACAAATTCTAGATAGAGTGTTTTTAATAGATTCACTATTTATAACATTTAAAATATAGCCTTTACCTTTATTATTAAGATAATTATTAATCACTTCAACACCTTTTTCAGTTGTAGAAGTACCGATTATTTTAGCACCACGCTTAGCAAGTAGTTCAGCTATTGAACGCCCGATACCACGACTTACCCCAGTTATTAAAGCTATTTTTCCATTAAAACTCATGTTTTTTTATCCTTAATTATTGTTAACGCAGTGTTCAATGATGCTGTATTATTAATCGCTGTTGAATCAATTGTATTCACAATACGCTTAGTTAAATTTGTCAATACTTTACCTGGTCCTATTTCTAATAACCGAGTAATCCCTTGCTCAGTTATGAATTTAATAGTTTCAGTCCATCGTACAGGATTATATAGTTGTCTGACTAAAGCGCACCGAATGTTATCTACAGAATGTTCTATTTTAACATCGACATTATTTATAACACTGATATTAGGTTTATTAAATACAATCTTTTCTAATATTTGTGATAGTTTCTTTGCTGCTGGCTGCATCAATGCACAATGTGAAGGGACACTAATAGGTAATGGTAAAGTATATTTTGCACCAGCAGCTTTACATAGTTTTAGCGTTCTTTTGATAGCATTTTTTTCGCCAGCAATAACGACCTGCTTAGGAGAATTAAAATTAACCACCGAAACTATTTGATTTTGTGAGGCTTGTTGACATAATGCCAATACTAATTGATCATCTAAACCAATAATTGCATACATAGCACCCACTCCTATCTGCACAGATTCTTGCATTAATTTCCCACGTAGCTCAACTAATTTAATAGCTGATTTAAAATCAATAACATTAGCACAAACTAATGCGGAATATTCGCCTAAACTATGACCAGCCATTAGTTTAGGTATTTTTCCTTTTTTTTCTTGCCATACTTGAAAAATTGCTACAGATGCGGATAAAAGTGCTGGCTGTGTTTTCCAAGTTTTATTTAATTCTTCTTCTGGTCCATTCTGAACTAAATCCCATAGATCATATTCTAAAATATCAGAAGATTTAGCAAAAGTTTCTTCTACTACTTTAAACTCTTTCGCTAAACCTGCTAACATACCGAGAAATTGAGAACCCTGACCAGGAAAGATCATTGCAAAATTAGACACTTTTATTTTCCTTTTATATCCCTTTAAAAACGAATTAGCGCTGAACCCCAAGTAAAACCACCACCAAACGCTTCAAGTAATACCATTTGCCCTCGTTTTATACGACCATCTCTAATTGCTTCATCAAATGCTGTTGGTACTGAAGCTGCTGAAGTATTACCATGCTTATCTAGAGTAATAATAATTTTATCAATTGGTATAGCTAGTTTTTTTGCTGTTGCTTGAATAATTCGTAAATTAGCTTGATGAGGAATTAACCAATCTAATTGTGATTTATCTAATGAATTTTTTTCTAATGTTTCATTTACAATATTGGTTAATTTATTTACTGCAATTTTAAAAATTTCATTACCAGACATTGTGATATAAGTTGGTTCCAAATATTTACTATACTCTTGATGCCGTAATGTTAATAAATCACCATAATTACCATTAGCATACAAATGAGTTGATAATATACCAGGCTCTTGTGAACAGCCAACAACAATTGCACCTGCTGCATCACCAAATAAAATAAGTGTACTACGATCATTTGGATCTAGCACTCTAGATAATACATCAGACCCAATCACTAATGCTTTCTTCATCATCCCTGTTTTAATAAATTGATCACTAATACTTAATGCATGAGTAAAACCAGCACATGCGGCAGCGACATCAAATGCAGCACAATTTTTAATTCCTAATATTTGTTGAATTTGGCATGCCGTACTTGGAAATGCATAGGTTGAAGAAGTTGTTGCTACAATAATTAAATCAATTTCATCAGCCATGATACCTGCAATTGCTAATGCTTTTTGTGCAGCTTTAGCGCCCATTGTAGATGCATTATCTCTTTTTGTAGCAATGCGACGTTCTTTAATTCCTGTGCGCGTAGTTATCCATTCATCAGAGGTATCTACCATTTTTTCTAAATCAGCATTCGTACGAATTTGTACAGGTAAATAACTGCCAGTACCTAAAATTTTTGTATACATTTTGCTTTAATCACTCTTTGGTAATAATGTATTTAAACTACTAGAAACTCTATAAGAAATTTTCTTTTCTATTCCAGAATTACCTGTTTAATTACAGCATTAAATGTTTTTAGTTTATTACTCCCATGACTCTTTATTATATTACCGTGTAATACTAAAAGTAAAACATCACTATATATTGATTAAGATCTAAAGTACTTAAAGTATTTTATGCTGTGATTCTAATTATGGCTTCATTAACCTTATTAGTTACAATGAGATCTTATTTTTTATAGGTGTTAATTAAAGATTTTATTAAAAATGATGTATATCACGTTTTTTATTGTTTTTAATATCAGATTATCTAAGAAATTACTATAAAAGAAATATATCAAATTTATATTTTAATGATTTACTACCTTTGTACAATTGATTCGCTTCTTATAAAGAAAGATATTTTATTGATATTAAAGAGATTTATAAATATAATTTAAGTGCTTACTTTTTTTTATTCTCAATAAAATATCTATTGATTAGTTATTTTCGTATTTTTTTAGCGATTAATGCTACATATTTCTTCTTCGACTACACTTAAATTGTATTAAAAATTATTATTTTATTTAAAACTAGTGCTAAAACAAATGAAATATTTTTATATTTAACTTAATAAGATATTATTATCACTGTTATTTTAATATAAATTATTATTTTTAATATTAATTTTAATTTAGTTACACAACTAGATTGCTGTTTTTATTATTAATATATCTTTAAATAATTTAGTTACATGTTATTAAGTTAAAAATAATTCGCATTAACATGCTTTTATTTTATTTAATTATTTCTAATAATTTTAGACACTTAGAAATGGTATTTTCAATAGAAATAATCTAGAATTATTATTCTAAATTTAATATTTTAATAAAAATATAAATAGTAATTTAAAGATCTCGAGAATAATGATCAATATTTTTTTTTAACTTTAAGTTAAAAAAATATTTAGTATATAGAAAATATAAAAATTATTATCTTCTTTGTACATCGCATCTAACGTTAAAGTTAAATTAGTCGAGATATTAATTATTTAATAATCAACATAATAATGGTTACTTATTAATAATTTTACGTCCGCGATAGTAACCATTAGCAGTTAAATGATGACGTAAATGTGTTTCACCGGAAATTTTATCTATTGACACCTCAACGTTTATTAATGCGTCATGTGAGCGCCGCATTCCACGTTTAGAACGACTAGGTTTATTTTGTTGTACGGCCATTAATTTTATCCTTAATATTTTTAATAAACTAGTTAATATGAGTGATTGTATAGTAATTTGATTTATTTTTGTTTTTATCTTTTTTATTTATAAGTAATTTACAAAAATCATATCTTATTAATTTTTTTATTTATAGTTATAAGATTATGTTTTACTGAAAATAATATATAATTCTTATTATCATAAATAAATCTATTTTATAAAATTTATCAATACTAATTAGTTTATATTCTTTAAGTGATAATTTAAACTTCTAATCGTCAATAAGAAAAATAAATGATAAATTAGATAAATATAGAAATTAAAGTTTTTATTATAACATTCGTTTTTAATGTAATATTTACATAAAAATAATTTATCATAATGATTAAATATTAATCACTTGTCATAAATTGTAATCTATTAGTTATATAACTATTAATATTTATTATTGATTCTATAATACAAATAGTTATTTATGTAAAAAAAAATTAAATAATTCATATTTTGTTGTTTAAAGCGCGTTAATTATTAATTATAACTTAACTTATTATGTAAATAAAATATATTATATTTTAATAAAATATAGTCAAAATTATTTGTTTATTTTCATTAAAAAATCGATATTTTACTGAGTATAGATTTGGTTATTTAATTAAAGTAAATGTATCTTACTAAAGATCATTTTCATGATATTTATATTGTAGAGTTACGTTTTTATTGCTAATAAAATTAATATATATAAAACAGTATTCGTGAGTAAATCAATAATTTTCTTTAATTTATTTTGTTATTAAAGAATTAAATGATTATAAATTATTTTTTTATATCCATTAATAATAAGTAGTAATCAATTTTTTAGGAAGATTATAAGAAAAATATAAATTTATTTTAATATAAAATAACTAAAATAAATTTATATCAAAACTATTTTTATATTCAACTGTATTTATTTGATAGAGAAGCTTGAAATTTATAGAATAAAATATCAGTTTTTATATTTGATTTCTATTATTTAATAAATATTTTTATAAGAAAGTTTAGTTATCTAATTATTTGAAAAATGTTGAGTTGGATATTAATATATAAAAAACTTATTTTTAATTAATTCAATTTAAATACTATACATTAACGAAATGTATTTATCATATTCAAGATATATTTTTGTATAAAATAATATTTATTTATAATTAAATATTACTTGATAATTTTATTAATTATATATTGTTATTTACATAATAGTGATAAACACTTTTTAAGTTCTTTATCTAAATTTGCATAAAAAGTTAATTTTTTCATATTAGCTGGATGAAAAAACATTAATGAACTAGCATGTAAAAAAAGTCGCTTTAATCCTGTAATAGTTAATTGCTGATCAAAATTGAGATCACCATAACGATTATCACATGCAATAGGATGTTTTGCGTATTGTGCATGCACTCTAATCTGATGTGTTCGTCCTGTTATTGGAATAGCTTTAACTAAAGTAGCATTATGAAAACATTTTTCAACTCTAAAATGTGTTTCTGAGTATTTACCATCACTGCTAATTTTCATTATTCGCTCTCCACTTTGTAAAGTATTTTTTAATAGAGGAGCTTTAATAACTTTAATATGTAGCGGCCATTGTCCTTTTACAAGCATAATATATTGTTTTTTTATTTGTTTCAGACGAAATTGTTGATGTAATACTCTAAGTGTTGAGCGTTTTTTTGCTATTAATAAAATTCCAGATGTTTCACGATCTAATCTATGAACAAGTTCTAAAAAATATATTTCAGGACGTAGTAATCTTAAGGATTCAATGACACTGAAATTTATTCCACTACCACCATGCACAGATATACCGGAAGGTTTGTTTAAAACTAACAAATATTCATCTTCATAAAGTATATGTTGTGTAAGTGGAGCTATTTTGTAAAATTTAGGTAAAATAATATTTTGTTTTTTTTCTGAGTTCCAAATAGGTGGAATCCTAATTAAATCACTCTCTTGAATTTTATATTTAGGTTTAATTCTAGCGCTATTTATCCTTACCTCACCCTTTCGAATAATACGATAAAGTTTACTTTTAGGAACATTTTTTAAGCGTGATAGTAAAAAATTATCAATACGTTGACCCGCTTCATCATTACTCACAGTAACAAATTGAACCTGATTTTCTATTTTCATTATTTAATTATTAAATTTATTAATGTTTATTTTTTTTTAAATGTTATAACTAAATATAATGATATCCTATTTTAGTATTTTTAACTTTGTTATTTTTATCAAATTTATTTTAAATCTTTCTCTACAAAAAAAATAATAAACATAAAAAGTTATCTTGATAACTACCCATAAGCAATGGAATAATAGAAAGTTGATATAATATTTTTTAAATAAAATTTGTCATAATTTTAGATCTATCTAATTTATTTTGATGAGATATGAACGCAGCAATGGCGTAAGACGATTTGTTAAATCAAAATAAATTTTTATTTATAATTTAAATAATTTATTTTGATTAGTTAAATTATGAATTTAATAAATAAATTTAATAACAGCTATAATTTAAAGATTTAACATTTTATTTAAATTTAGATTCATCAATTTTTTCAATACAACCATAACCGTGTCAACTGTACACAGTTGACACGGTTATATAAAAGTCAGGAAATTATTGGTTATAAAAATGACCATTTAATTGAAACTTTTTTGACTTAATCGAATAATGAGTACTTATAATGAAAAGAATGTTAATTAATGCAACTCAACAAGAAGAATTACGCGTTGCTATCGTTGATGGGCAGCGCCTTTATGATTTGGATATTGAAAGTCTTGGGCATGAACAAAAAAAAGCAAATATTTACAAAGGAAAAATTACTCGTATAGAACCTAGTTTAGAGGCGGCATTTGTTGATTATGGATCAGAAAAACATGGTTTTCTGCCTATTAAAGAAATTGCACGTGAATATTTCCCTAGTCGTTATCAATCTCATGGGCGTCCTCCTAGTATAAAGGATATTTTAAAAGAAGGTCAAGAAGTTATCATTCAAGTTGATAAAGAAGAACGTGGAAATAAAGGAGCTGCATTAACAACTTTCATTAGTTTGGCTGGTAGTTATCTAGTCTTAATGCCAAATAACCCTCGAGCTGGTGGGATATCACGACGTATTGAAGGTGAAGATCGCACGGAATTAAAAGAAGCGTTATCTTTATTGGAAATACCACATGGTATGGGTTTAATTGTTCGTACTGCTGGTATAGGTAAATCAGCAGAGGCATTACAGCAAGATCTGCAATTTCGTTTAAAACACTGGCAAGCAATAAAAAAGGCAGCAGAAAATCGAGTTGTACCTTTCCTTATTCATCAAGAAAGTAATGTTATTGTAAGAGCATTTCGTGATTATTTACTCCCTGATATTGGAGAGATTCTCATTGATAATGAAAAAATTGTTAAAATAGCTCGAGATCATGTTGAAGCGATTGGTCGAGATGATTTTGCAAGTAAAATAAAATACTACAATGGAGATATTCCTCTTTTTAGTCATTATCAAATTGAGTCACAAATTGAGTCTGCTTTTCAACGTGAAGTTCGATTACCATCAGGCGGAGCTTTAGTTATTGATACTACTGAAGCATTAACAGCTATTGATATAAATTCATCACGCTCAACCCGTGGTGGAGACATTGAAGAAACAGCATTTAATACAAATTTAGAAGCAGCAGATGAAATCGCTCGTCAATTACGATTACGGGATTTAGGTGGACTAATTGTTATTGATTTTATTGATATGACACCAATTCGTCATCAACGTGAAGTTGAAAGTCGTCTACGAGAAGCGGTGCGTCAAGATCGAGCGCGAATTCAAATCACTAAAATATCACGATTTGGTTTACTTGAAATATCACGTCAACGCTTAAGTCCATCGTTAGGTGAATCCAGTCATCACGTTTGTCCTCGTTGTAACGGTACAGGAACAATCCGTGATAACGAATCACTTTCTCTCTCTATTTTACGTTTGATTGAAGAAGAAGCATTAAAAGAAAATACTCATGAAATACATGCCATTGTACCTGTACCAATTGCTTCTTATTTATTGAATGAAAAACGACAATCTGTCAATGAAATTGAACGTCGTCAACATAATATACGTATTATTATTGTTCCTAATGATCAAATACAATCACCTCATTTTAATGTAATTCGAATTCGTAAAGGTGAAGAAATTTCAGCATTAAGTTATTATCTTGTACAATATCACGAAACTGAAACAAATAATCTAATAGATGATTCTACTAGTGAAAAAAAATTACCTGAACGGCCCATTATTTCTACGTTTGCTTTACAATCTCAAGTAGATATAAAAAATACAGAGATCGATAAATATAAACAAAATAAAAAAGTTAAATTAAAAAATAACAAAATTTTTATAAATCTATTTAATCAGATTACCTCTTTTTTTAAAAAATTATTCATTAAATTACAACAATTTTTTAGAAAAAAAAATAAACAATCAAAAATCAATAATGATAATCGACCTAATAATTACTTAAAAACTCAAGATTACAAACAGCAAGTTGAGCATTATCAAGAAGAAAAACGACACTTGCAACGTGAAACTAAAACACAATCACTAAATAAAAAAGAAGTTGAATTGAAAAAAACAATCACTATTCATTCTAACCACCAACAGCATCAACTAATTGAATCCATACTAATTAAAAATAATGCGACTGATGAAAAAAAAATACCTCCTAATAACGAATATCAGAATATTAAATTACCTATTAAGCACGGAATAAATAAAATACCTACTTTTTTAACTGCTGAGTCAATCACACAAACTAAATCAGTATCGAAAAGAAAAAAAACAAATATATTACATGTTACAAAACAAACTAAATTTCAAGAAATCACTATTAATTATACTCATGAACAACAAGAAAGTATTATCCCACGACGATCAAGACGATCTCCTCGTCACTTACGTGTTAGTGGACAACGTCGTCGTCGATATCGTAATGAACATCAAAACAAATCATTAGTACCATTAAAAATGGCTGTCGATTCTCCTGAATTATCTTTAGGTAAAGTTTGGATTCAGTATCCTATTAAGTTAAATAAGTCAAATGAAATATCATTAGGTAGTAAAAAATTAATAAAAATTGATGAAAAAAAAACATTTTTTACTAATCGAATTAATTATCATAATACCCTTGATCAAGTTGAGCAAAAAAGAAAAAATAATGTTAATTAATAAAATAATTGAATTAGAAAAAATATGATCTTTAACTAAAAGTAAGTAATAATAGAAAGTTCGCTACTATTAACTAAAATGTCATTTATTTTTATAAAAAATTAAGACATTAAATAAAATTTAAAAATTATTAATTATTTATTAAAGTAAAAGTAATATTAAAAATATTGATAAAATTTCATTTTTGAAATACCAGCATGATATGTAGCAATACAAAAAATCTGATAAAAATAATTAATTTATTAATGAAAAATTTTCTATAGCTATAGAAAATTAGAGAATAAATATTTAATAAATAAAATTATTAGAGGAAATTATAATTCAATTAAATGAAAATCATGGTTATATTTAATTACACGTATTCTTTAAAATTAATCTTTTAAAATAAAGATAATAATTACAAAGAAAAAATATTTTTATAAAAAAGATAAAAATAAATTATTCTTACGTTTATACTTCAAAATATTGTTGTTAAAAATTACTATAGATTATTTAAAAATTAATAATCATGTAGAAATAAATATTATCATTTTCTAAATTGATTGAATAAAAAATTAATAATTAATAAAAATTCCATATTTTTAATATTATTATTCTAAATTTAAAATAAAATTTATTTATTTATCTTTTATATTTAAATATTTTTAAATAAATAATAAGTTCTTTATATTATAAAAATTAAAAATAAATATGTATCTTTTAAATTCTTTGTTTTTTAAAAAAGAATTTAAAAGAATCAGTTGTTAAATCATTGGGTATAACTTTTAATGAGATTTTAATTATTTATTATATTTATAATATAAAATAAAAATAATAATCATTCAGATTCACACATAAAATATCAATAAATATTGATATACAGTAATATATAAAATATTTATGTATATATTTATAATAATAAAATAACTCTTTTATTACTAGAATAAAATTTTTATAAAATAATAACAATCTAAAATTAATAAATGATTTTAATATTATTAAGTAATTTTAAAAAAAATAAATATTAAATGATTATTAATGAATCTTAATTTATATTAAAGGTTGTAAAAGTTAAGAGTTTTTATAATTTAAAATTAAATCGATATTCAATATATTAAAATATGATAGATTAAAAATCTAAATGATTATCTAATATTTTAGATTTTTTTTTTGAAAAAAACTATCTTTTTTGTTTAATTAACACAATAATTTATCTTTTGTTTTATATGAGCAATAAATAAAATATTTTCTCATAAAATATAATTAAATTATAATATGAAATGTTACTTTAAATTTATTCAAAATTACTAAAAATAAATTAATTTATCAATAAAGTTATATGCTATGTAAGATTTACATTTAAATTTTAATCTTAATTAGAAATTAATAACTTAACATAATAAAATAATCTTATAAAAATGTAATTTATATTAATGTTATTAACTAATACTATTATTTATGTTTTTAAATTTTATTATAATTATCAGTTAATACTTTTGATAGTTATAATGCTAATCTTTTTAATAGAAATATTTAATATAATTATTTAAATTATAATTAATCAATAAAAATTGATTTTAATTATTAGAATTTGTTATCTTTTAATTAAAATTTAATTATATTTTATGATAAGGTTATTATATAATATTTTTTATTTATTTATTATTTTTATTCTTAAAATATATTAATTATAAATAATATATTACGTAATAAACGTGTTAATTTAATAAAATTAACTTTTTTTTTAAAAACTCACTATTTTATTATTTTCTATAATTACACTAGTTTTTTATCAATTAACCTTATATTATGAATAATTTTGATTAAATTAATTAAATAATTTTAAATAAGTAAAATTTTTTAAAATTAACAGCACCTAAATAATAACTCACTTAATAACAATTAAATTTAATTTAATTGTTATTAAGTGAGCATTATTTTTTTGATAATTTAAAAAAAAAATTTTCTTTAATAAAATATATCAATAGCCTTCTAATAAGATTGTTAAAAACAACAAAAAATATTCTTCATGAAACTATAAAGATTTAATTTAATTAAAGCAAACATTATGTCATCTAAGAATTGAGAAAATATATTAATGAATAAACATAAATCTTCATTTTTGTTTTATGACTATGAAACATTTGGTCAAGATCCTGCTCTTGATCGGCCAGCACAATTTGCTTGTATTAGAACTGATTTAAATTTTAATATCATTGAAGAACCACAATTTTTTTATTGTATTCCTGCAGATGATTATCTTCCTCAACCACAAGCAATTATGATTACTGGTATTACCCCTCAATATGCAATAGCACATGGTATCAATGAAGCTGAATTTGCTAAGCGTATTCATAGAAATTTTAGTATAGAAAATAGTTGTATTATTGGTTATAATAATATTCAATTTGATGATGAAGTAACTCGTCATATTTTTTATCGTAATTTTTATGATCCTTATTCTTATAGTTGGCAACAAGGTAATTCGCGTTGGGATATACTTAATATATTATATGCTTGTTATGCTTTACGCTCTGATGGTATTAATTGGCCACTTAATAATAAAGGCTTACCAAGTTTTAAATTAAAAGACTTAACTATTGCAAATAATATTGAGCATGTAAATGTGCATGATGCAGTAGCCGATGTTTTTGCTACCATTGAAATAGCTAAATTAATTAAACAAGCACAACCAAGATTGTTTACTTATTTTTTCCAGTTAAGAAATAAAAATAAAGTTAATAGATTAATTGATATTAATGCAATGACACCATTAGTTTTTGTTTCAAATACATTTGGTGCAACTCGTTATAATAATAGTTTAATTTCCCCACTTGCAAGGCACCCTAAAAATAAAAATATAATTATTGCTTGTGATTTAGCAGAAGATATTAGTCCCTTGTTAACATTAAGTATTGATGCAATAAAAGATCGTTTATATACACTTAAATCTAAGTTAGATGGTGAACTAAGTATTCCTATTAAGCTAATATATATTAATAAATGTCCAATTCTAGCGCCAATAAATACATTAAAATTAATAAACGAGCGACACATAGCATTTGATTTTAATGTTTGCTTAAATAATTTAGCTATATTACAACAACACAGTAAAATTCGAGCTAAAGTTGTTCGACTCTTTAATAAACAAGAAGAGTATTTTTCTAAAACAATTGATGTAGATACTAAGCTTTATTCCTGTCTCTTTACTAATAAAGACGCTTTAATAATGAGTATTATTCGTAAAACTTTACCGGAGAATTTACCAACATTAAATCTTAAATTTCATGATCCACGCATGAGTCAATTATTTTTTCGTTATAAAGCTAGGAATTATCCAACAATATTGACAAAAGAAGAACGGCTTATTTGGTTAAATCATTGTCGCAATATGATAAATAAAGAACGAATAACAAAATATCTACAAACTATTGAGCAATTATTTATCGAAAATTATAAAGATAAAGAAAAATGCAGGCAACTAAAGTTACTAGTAGATTATGTAAATAAAATTTCTATCAATTTTGATTGAATCGTATCATATAATTAAAATATATTAGTTTAACATAGAAAAACTCTAATATTTACGAATTTTACTAGTAAATTATTAATAGGATTAATATTTAAAATCACTAAACGTCATTCATTTGTGGTAATGGTTTACTAAAATGCTGAGTAATAATTGCCATATAAAAAATACCAATTGTTGCCCATATCATCCCTAGTAACATGGAAGTTTTTTCTAAATTAATCCAAAGTACTGATACGGTTAACGCCCCTATAATAGGTAAAATTAAGTAATTAAAATTATCTCGCCAAGTATAACAACGGCGTTCTCTATAATAAAATTGCGAAATAACTGAAAAATTAACAAAAGTAAAAGCAATTAATGCACCAAAATTGATTAATGCCGTGGCAATTTTTATATTAAACCAAATTGCTGTTAATGCTAATATGCCAACTAAAATGACATTAAAAGCAGGAGTTCGCCATCTTGGGTGAACATAACCAAAAAACCGTTCAGGAAAAACACCATCTCTTCCCATAACATACATAAGACGAGAAACTCCAGCATGAGCAGCCATACCTGATGCTAATACAGTTGTACATGAAAACACTAAAATAATAGATTGAAAAAGTGCACCAGCAACATATAACATGATTTCAGGTTGTGACTCATTAGGTTTTTTAAAATGCGAAACATCAGGAAAATACATTTGTAAAAAATAAGAAACACCAATAAAAATTAAACCACCAATTAATGCTGTTAAAAAAATCGCTTTTGGCATCACTTTTTTCGCATTTTGTATTTCCTCTGAAAATGAACTAATACCATCAAAACCAAGAAACGAAAAACATAAAATAGTTGCTCCTGTTATCATGGGAATTAAATGAGCCTGTTCAGAAGTGAATGGTCGTTGTGACCAAATCTGACCAGAACCCTCTCCTTTAGATAATTCATGAATTAATACTCCTAAAAAAACTAATATAAAAGCAATTTGGATGATAACAATAATACCATTTAAATTAGCAACTAAATTGATACTACGTAGATTAAAAATAGTCATTAATGATACTAATATCACAACAAAAATCCAGGGTGCAATACCTGGAAAAATGGTTTCTAAATAAATTTTCGCTAATAAAATATTAATCATTGGCATAAATAAATAATCAAGCAAAGATGACCATCCAACCATGAAACCTATATGTGGACTTATAGATTTTTGTGTATACGTATAAGCCAATCCTGCAGAAGGGAATCGCTTCACTAATTTACCATAACTTAATGCAGTAAAAAGAATAGCAATTAAAGCAATAATATAAGAAGATGGAACATGTCCATCAGTTTTTAATGACACTATACCAAAGGTATCAAAAACTGTCATTGGTTGCAAATATGCTAATCCCATCATAAGAACTTGAATTAAAGTTAACGTCTTAACTAGTTGGGTTTTGTCATTTATCTCGGTTGGTTCTTTACTTATAAATAATTGTATATTATACGACATAAATAAAACTTCCTACAACTTCAGATTTTGTTTTTGTATTCCGATTTAATTGATAGTTATAAAAAAACTTTGCTTTTGTCTATAGACTGAAAAAGTATAAAATATTTTCAAATCATAACACTTTATAATTATTTACCATCTATCAAAAATATAGATGGTAACGGATGTAAGAATAAATAATTTTACGATAATAATATTTCTCATTACGGTAATAGAACCTATGTAGTATAACTACATAGGTTTTAATAATTATTGTCAATTTTGGAGAGGTTTCCAGTATTATATAAAATTAAAAAATTAATTTATAAATAAAAAATAACTGATACCTATAAATAAGCATTAGTTATTTCTAATGGATCATTTTGCATTTCATTATATAATATAGCAATATTTTTTTAATTTTTAATAAAATGATTTTAAATTTTATAATTTAACTCCATTTTTAGATATATAGCGCCATTTGATTAACAAGAGATAATAATTATTTTTTACTAAATATTTTTTTAAAATATAATAAAATTTATTAATAAAATTTATTGCTTACATAACAATTTATTAAAAAATAAATAAAATATAAAAAAGATAATTTATTTGTCATTGGTAAATAATAATAATATTTGTTTGTTCTATTATAAGCAACAATCTTATTTGAGCTTCTAATTAATACCTTGTATTTCATTCTAAATTAATGATATAAATCATATGTTTTTATATAAACTTAATAAAGAATTAATTTTTAAAATTATAATTTTGTTATTTAAGGATTAAATATAAAAAATTTTTATAATTTTTAAAATACACACAATTTATAAATTAAATTTAATCTTAATATTCTATAAATTTACTTTATTAATATAATCCATATACTATAGCAAATAACTAATAAAATTATGCTTACTATTAACTATATAATAATATTATCAAAATGTAATTCTGTGTAGATATAAAGAAAATATTTAATAATTTTATTCTTTAAATCTGCATTAAATAATTATACTATTTTTTATATTATTCTAATGATTACATCTGATATTAATTTTTTTTGATTAATATTTTATAAAATTTTAAGTTAAGATCACTAAAAACAATTTTTAATGATTTTTAACTGGTTATTTTTTATTCTTAATAAATTGAAATTTAGCATAAATTAAGTTATAATAACATCCAATAATATTCTACTTTAAATATTAATTAATTATTAATATATAGTATTATATAAATATAAATCTAGATTTAAATGAAAAATAAGATTTTTATCTTTATTTATTTGAATATATAGATTTTATATTAAAATTATTATTGATAATAATTTTATTTTCTATAAATAATACTAAAATTTATAATATTAATTTATTAAAATTTATTATAATTAATAATTAGTTAATTTAATCATATAAATTCTTTATAATTACGCTAATTGTCAGTGTTGATTTGATAATATTTTAAGTTAAATATTATATATTTTAAAGTAAAAAATTATTATATTTTATTTCTCTATTTTAGTTATTTACTTAAATATGCTAAATAAATACATTAATCAAACTTTATTAATAATTTATGTTATAGATTGATATATAGTTATTATTTGGTAATGGTATTTTATTATCTTCATATGATTATTTAATGTTATTATAGATTTTATGAATAATTGAGTTATGTTATTATTCAACATGTTTAATATAGAAAAAAATTCTATTATTTATCGTTGAAGATAATTAAATGTTTTTTTTGAAACATAATCATTACTTAACAACAAGAAAATTTTTCTTATCACGATGAAAATAATAAATATTTTTTACAATCAAAATATGTCAATTATTTTCTTTTAAAAAATACCTATTTATTATTAGCAAATATTATACTAAGTTATAATTATATTTATTATAAAATATCATATTAAGTTTATCTATTTTCGAATAATAATTTTGATTAATTTGATTAGTGAATTATAAATTAAAGAGTAAAAATATCATCATCTCAACTGAAATTTAAATCAATTCAATTAAATTAATTGATAAGCAATTAGCTTTATTTTATGTTAAAGTTATTATTATTTAGTTAAGTATCAAATATATTTAATAAATTCTTTTTAATTAAAATTAAAATATATTTTATAAAAAATATCTTTTATATTTATATATATAGTTTTCATTCATTTATCAAGTAAATATTAAATAGATTTTTAATATATATCTAGCAACATGCTAAGTTTTATTTTTTAATTATTTTTGATTAATCGTATGATTCAAATAGATCTAAATTATTTTTAGTTTTTTATTTAAAAAAAATTCTATTATAAAAATATTTAATTATTATTTCTTTATAAAAACTAATAAAAAATAAAAATATATATAATTATAATAAATAATATTTTTTAAAAAAAAAAGAATTATCTTTTATTTTTTTTTTAAATATTTAATAATTTATTAAATAAATTATTAATTTAAACTTAAATATAATTTATATTACTTTTTATTTTATTTGTAATTCAAAACTTGATTTAATATCATTATTTTAATTAAAATAATTTAACTATTAATTTATTAATTTATTAATTATTTTTTTTGAGATAGTGCTGGACGAAAAAAATTAAATAATTATTTTAACTAAAATATTCGGTAGATAAATTTAATCTTTGATGATTAAATAATTCTATTAATACATATAAAATTAGTGTCTTATTTAGTCTGTAAAGATATTACGAAAATATCCTAAATTTTATAATTAAATTAAAACTTCTAAGGTAGAAGTTTATTTTAATTAAAGAAAACAAATCCTTTATTTAATTAAATTTTTAATCAAAAATATAATTAAGAGTATAAACACGTTAAAATTATAACAAAAACCTAGTTATTAATCTTTAAAAATCAATACCTAATAACTAATTGAATTTTCAAATAAGTTAAGTAGTTATAATTATTATTTAATCATATAAATGATTTGTTCAAGAAAAACTAAAGCCTTCATTAATATATCGAAATAATAAGTAGAAAATAAGTAGAAAACAGGTAAATGAAATGTAAATTCCAGTTAAATTTGCTATCAAAATAAATTGTTAAAACAAATAGATAATATAAGATAATAAAATATTACCTAGTTTTATTTAAAATATATCATTGTATTAAAAACAATAAATAACAAAGTATTAATAAAATAATCGCCAATAATTATTATCTTTAAATAATATGCTTTTGTTTTTAATACAGTTTAAGATAGCATCTTAATATATATTTTGATTATATTCATAAAATAAGTTTTATTTACTAATATTTTAACGATAAAGAATTTAATAGGTAGAAACCTTACTGTAAAAAAAGTGTTTATTATTAATAATAAGATATTTTCTAATTAATTAAAAATTATTATAATATTATTCAAGATCTAATTTTTAGTTTGAAATATTATTAAAAATATTTAAGTAATAGTAATAAATATATTATAGCAAATTACTACAATATAAATAAAAGTTTTATACTTATGAGTATTTAATACATGTAATAAATAATTCTTTAATTTTTTTTTTAAAATTATCGTAAGATGATATAAGGAAGGTATTTTTATATTATAAATCAATAAATATCCATAATTAATTCTAAGTTAATTTTAAATTCTAGTGTTAATTTAATTAATTTCTTGATATTTTATTAAGTTTATAAATGAATAATAGGATTATTGTGTTAATAATATAACAATTTTTACAAAAACCTATAAATTAATAATCGTTCTATTTACCAGTAAGTTCATTATTATTTTTTTAAAATTATTTAAATTTTATCGATTGTTGAAAAATATTAATATTTTAGATATAAAACATTAATATCCATCGAAATAATAATTAGTTATTAATTAAATTTTAAGTAATTTTATTTTAAGCTAGGATTTTAAATTTGCTAAAAAGAAATCATATCTATTTATAATAAAGTATAATAATAAAAAATATTATTTGAGTTATATAATCATAAATATTTTAAAAAATTATATATTAATAATCTAAGTATTCATTAATTTAATATTTCTATATTTATAGAATAATAAATATTATATAAAAACTCTATGCTTAAAAATGGATACATAAATAAAGTTTAAAAACTTTAAATTTTAACTTATATATATCATGTTATTAATAAGTTTTATAGTTATAATTACCGTTAATCTTTATAATATTAAATAGTTTTAAAAAAAACTTAAATTAAATACTCTAGATTTATTAAAACTTATTTAGTTTTTTTATAAAAAAATCATTTATTTCAAAATTCTTTTGTAAATAATAAATTATATTCAATAAAAATTATTTATATAATTTTCAATGCTTTAACAACTTAAAAGAGTAAATAGAATTTATATCATTATTATTTTAATAATATTAACTTTTATATTTTAATTTTATTGTTAATAAAAAATATTTTTAAAATCTGAGAGTTAAATAAATGTATTAATTAAAGTTATTAATAACATTTATAGAATATCTGCGATTTTATTAATAAAATGTATTATCTAAACATTATTTAGATATCATAATTATTTTTCTATTTATGATTTTATTATTTAAATTAAATTAATTATTAGTTTTTAATTCATACTGTTAAATTTGATACCTTATTTAATATATTTTAAATAAAATTACTCAAGTATTTGTTATTAATAACAAAATTAATTATAAAACAATAATTGGATGAATGAAATGATCTGCATTATTATTTTAACAATAATCATTGATGCTAATAAAATTAGCTTTATTTTAGGAATCATATGCAATGCTTTATTGAAAAAAAATTTTCTATTTTGTTTTTTTGTTTATAAAATTTTATTATTATTGTACTAATAAATTATTAAATTTTTTGTATAATAAAATTTAATTCAATTTATTATTAACGTTAATTTTATTCTATTGTATATAATTATATTTTTTGTATAATAAAATTTTTATTTAAATTAAGTATATATTAAATTAATTATATATTTTAATTAAATTTTACAGATAAAAACTTAAAGAAATTGTTATATCTATAGATAGCTTTTACTTAGTTAACTATCAGTAAATTACATATAAATTTATAGGTATAATTAATTTTTGAAAATATTTAATAAAACTTTATTTTTTTTAAATATCGTTTTCTATTAAATAGAAACTATTGATATATGATTCATAAGTAACTTAACTTTATGTATTTTATATTTAATTTAAAAATATTTTTAAATTAAAATTAGAAAAAAATGAAATTTATTGGAGCTCATGTTAGCATAGCAGGTGGAATTGATCAAGCAGTACGACGAGCTTATAAAATTAACGCTACTGCTTTTGCTATTTTTATAAGAAAACATCGACAATGGCAAACTCCGCCATTAAAATTAGAAATAATTAAAGAATTTAAATTAAATTGTGAAAAATATAATTTTAATAAATATCAAATTTTACCACATAGTAGTTATCTTATTAATTTAGGTCATCCTGAAAGTGAATTACTTAAAAAATCACGCGCTGCGTTTCTTGATGAAACGCAGCGTTGTGAACAACTAGGCATTATTTTACTTAATTTTCATCCCGGTAGTCATTTAAATAAAATTACTGTTGATTTGTGTCTTTCTCGTATTGCTGAATCAATTAATATTACTTTATCAAAAAGTAAAAATGTTATTGCTGTAATTGAGAATACTGCTGGTCAAGGTTCTAATTTAGGGTTTAAATTTGAACATTTAGCAACAATAATTGAGGCTGTTGAAGATAAAGAACGAATTGGTATTTGTTTTGATACCTGTCATGCTTTTGCTGCTGGTTATGACTTACGAACAAAAAAAGCTTGTGATAATACTTTCATTCAATTCAATAAAATTATTGGTTTTCAATATCTAAAAGCAATGCATCTAAATGATGCAAAAAGTCAATTTCTGAGTCATCTTGATCGCCATCAAAGCTTAAATCAAGGTAATATTGGTTATGTGGCTTTTAGTTATATTATGAAAGATAAACGCTTTAATAACATTCCTTTAATCATAGAAACTATAAATCCTGAAATATGGCACAAAGAAATCGCATGGCTAAAATCTCAAGAATAATTAATCTTTATGAAAGAGCTATATACATCCTGTATAACAAATTAAAATTTATCTAGTTTTATTTGTTTCATTAGTAATAATTTTATATTATAAAAGTATTATTATTATTTTTTATAAAAATAAATTAACATTACATTTTATCTTTTTAATTATAGGGTCAAATTAACTATTTTTTATTAAAATTTAATAAAATAAAATTAATAAAATTTATTTATTAATTTATTAAAATTAATAATTGTAGATAATTGTTATTTTATATTATTAGGTTTATTTATTGTATATAAAAATATTAATTTATTTTAAAATTCCATATGATGCACCATTAAGTTAGTATAAAAATACTATTTCAAAAGTAATAATAATTACAATAGTAGTTAAATTTTTAAACAGTATTATTTAATAATAAATAACGTAATTTTAGTAATAAATATATAATTATAAATGTGTTTTTTATTTTTTATTTTTTATTTTTATTAACGACCTTAATGACTAGTTTATTGATAAGTTTAATTATTTTATTAGTTTTAAATATTTTATAAACATATAAAATATTTTCTAATTTAATTATTTTTTTAAAAAATAATTTTTTATTGATACAAATTTTTTATATATTTATTATGGTAAATATATTTATATTGTTTTATGTTTAAATTTATTAAATACCATTCAAATTAAATATATTGATTTTATTTAATTTATGTGCCTATTTTAGCTTATAAATAAGTATTACCTTTATTATTTTCTATGAGCAAATGTGTGTTTAATGATATTTTAAATCTTATCTTATTTAAAGATAAGATACCTTTGTATAGGATATTTATATTATGTATTTATTATTCTATCTTATTTTTATTTCTTTTAGTTACCACAGCAATATATTTAAGTTGATAAAATATTATTATAAAGATTATAAGTAGTTATTTTAATTTATTCTATGATACATATATCATTTTAATTATTTATATTTATGCATTTTATATTTTTTCATGATAAAATATCGTATATTATTTCTTTTAAATAAATTAATCATAGTATTAATAATAATATTGTTAAATAATATTAAATTTATTTAATATTATAATTATGAGTTTATTTTTAAGAATTTTATTTAAAATATTTAATTTAATTTATTATTTATTGAATTTAATAAATAATAAATTAAAGAGCTTAAAGTCTGAGTTAATAAATTTTCATTTTTCTATTATTTTATTTTTAAATTATCTTAATAATTTTATATTTATCTCATTAATTTTATTTTATTAATTTTAGTGATTTTAATAATAATTATATTATTATGTTTTACATAAAGTTAATCATAAAAAATTCCATAAAATTATTTATTATAGAGATAACTTTAATTTATTCATTTATCTAATATATCATTAGTATGATAAACATCATTAATCATATATTATTAATATTTAATATTTTATTTATTACAAGTAGAACTTTTTCTATAAAATTAAATTTAACCTCTTGTGTCAGATCAATTATAGCTATATGAAAAAATTTTCATTAAACATATTATTTAATATTTTAACTTTAGATAATTTTTATAATAAAATTAAGAATTATAATTATTTAATAATAAGTATTTATATAATTAAAAATTCATTAAATAAAATAAATATATAACTTTAATTATTATAGTTAAGTTATTTTTATTCTAAAATATATTAATATTTAAATTTAAAAAAAAATAAAAAGTTTTTTTTGAAATTAAATTAATGGATTAGAATTATTAAAATTAAATTTAAAAAATGATGAAAAATATTCAAAAGAAATTTATAGTATAGAGGTAATCAATTTAGTTGATAACAGAGTAAATTTTTATATTGATATTAATGAGTATATGTTTATGGATAATGAATAAATTTATTTTTATAAAATCTTAAAAAAAAGATACATAATAGTTTTTTTTAAACCGTCAATATAATAGCTATAAAAAATATAACTTGATATTAAAAGAGTATTTAAATAAAAAAACAAAAATCAACTTCAATAACATTGAATTAAATAATATAAATTTAGAATATTTATTAATTATTAATGATTTTTTATTTAGATTGCGATAAAAGCTCTTATATAAATTCTGCAATTAAAGTTGATAAATTAGATAAGAAATATTCTTAACTAAAAGTAATTATTTTAATAAATTAAAATTAATTAACTTCAATTAAATTAATAATTCTTATTTTTTAGTATATTTTTTATTTTTATTTTTATTTTAACTTATGAAAGCGAGTTTTAAATATTTGACTAGTAAGTTAACAGTTGTTTTTTTAATGATTTGCATTTATTTTTTAAGTTATTGTTAATTTTCATGCTAACTAGAACAGTTTATTTTTAATATTTTATCATTATTAAAGTATTTAAAACTAAAGTTAGTAACACTAGTACTATTAAGTGAATTATATTTCAAATATTATTTTGATGTTAAATAAAATAATATAGTTCATTTTAATATAAATAATTTTTTACTTCAAAATAATAAGTATTTCTTTTATTAAAAGAAATTTGTTATTGATTAATTATTCTAGTGTAACATTTACTTGAATATACTTTTTATAAAATATAAAATATTAGATTTAAATAGAAAGTGATGAAGTAAATAAAGCTTTAAGAAAAATTCTTTAAGTATAATTTTTTATATTTATATAAAAAATTTTTTATTTAAAAGATTTAAGGTATTTTAAAACAAAAGAATGAATTTTATTGAACTTTTTTTTTAAAAAACTTATCTTGAATTAATAAGATATTACTAACTAATTTTAAATAACTTTCATTAATTAAGTGATTTTTATTATTCTCTAAATATTCTTATTTTTAAAATACTTTTTAGTAAAATATTAATGATTTAATAAATAAATTATTTTTCTTTAAAATAATAAGAAAATAGATTGTTTTTGTGTTTAAATATAAAGCTAAGCATAAATTTTTAATGCTAAAATATAAAATATTTTAAATTTATTTAAATAAAAAGTTTACATGAGAGTAATAAAAAATAAATCAATAACTTTTAAACGTTAATTATTATTTTTAATATTAATTATTTATAATTTATAAAATTAAATTATACAAGGAATATTCTTAATTATTTTATAAGATATTATAAGTTTTTTTTTTAAAAGAAGTATACAGTTTTAAAAATTAAAATAAAAAATTTTACTATATAATGTAAACTAGAAAAATTATGTATATTTTATGATAATATTAAAAATATTAATTTTTGTATATTGAAGAGTAAATAAAATAGAAAAAAAATTTTATAGTAATCTAATCTTTAAAATTGATAAAATCAATAGATATCTTAATATTTTATATTTTATTAAAAATAAATTTATTAACTCATAAGTTATGAATTGAGCTATTTTAAATAATGATAATTATTGAAATAAAAGATGAGAAATTATATTTAGAATTTATTTTAATAAAATAGCATTTAAGCAACAATATAATATTAAAGAAATTTATTTATTTATTAAAAATATAAATAATATTAAATTATATTAATATTTTCTGTAATTAATTATAATATTATATTAAGATATAATTGACTATTAGATCTAATCATAAAATAATTAAAAATTATTTTTATGATTAAAATAAAAAGATTTCAAAAATATTTAAATTAATAACTCTATACATTCATGCAGAATTTTGAATAATATTTCTATTTTAAAATTTACAAAATATAAAATTATTTTTAATTTATAAAAAAACTAAAAACAATTTCTTATATTAAGAAGAATATTATTCTAATCTAATTTTATTATTGTATCTAAATAAAGTGATTTTTATAAAAAATTTCTTTTATATAAAAATCATATAGTCTTTTGATTTTTTTTTTTAAAAAATAAATGATTTCATTTTTATTTATTCAATTATAATAGTTTCATTTAGATTAATTATTAATGTTTTTAATAGTTTTAATATTTTAATATTTGCTCTAAAAAAGTTTTTTCGTTAAAATATACAAATAATATTTTAACAAGTTTTATTATCAACTCTACTGTTGTCTTGATTTTTAAAAAATTTAAATACTATGAGAAAAAAATAATGTTAACTATTAATGCAGAAATCCGCAAAAAAAAGGGTAAGGGCCCAAGTCGTCGTTTGAATAAAAAAAATAAATTACCAGCTATTATCTATGGTGGCAATAAAGAGCCGATTTCTATTAAACTTAATCATGATGAAGTTATTAATCAAGAAAATAAACAAGAATTTTATGAAATATTAACTCTATTAATTGATGGAAAAAAAACTAAAGTTAAAGTGCAGGCCATTCAGCGACATCTTTTTAAACCAAAACTAATGCATATAGATTTTTTACGCGTTTAATTAGTAATTATTTTTTTTAAGCTTATATAATCAATAAATTTTTCTAAAAATATAATTAACCATATAGGTTTGATACTATATTACTTAATTGATGAAATATTTATTACTAGATTTATTAAAATCAAAAAAAACCTAATTAACTAATAAAATATTAAAGTTAATTGTTAAAATTAACAGAGTAATATCTGAATATTTAGTTAATTATTTAAAAATAATTTAATTTTAAAGAACTTTATATTAAATGAAAATTGTTTTATTTAATAAATTTATTGAAATAAATTTTCTTTTTTTAAATTAGACATTTTTTGATAGATATTTCAATCTAATTTCCTTTCTAGTTTTTATTGTTAATTTTATGGAAATAAATTTTCTATAAATATTATTACATTAATACCTATTTATTTTAAAATACTAACATGATAGTTTATAAGCTATAATAATTGTTTATTTTAAAGTATAGTTTTATATTTACACTTTTCTAATCAACAGAAAAATCAATAAAATTAAAGAATTTACATTAAACATATTTTTTTAAAAAAAATAATAATATTTGGGTTTATGATTTTTTTTATTTTTTAAAATTTAAATAAGCAAAAATATTATTATTTAAAGTATTAAAGTAATAAATAGTATTTAATTGTAAATTATTTAAATAAAAAAAATTAAAAGTATATTTAATTTATCTTCTAAAAAGAATAATTTTTAATTTTATTGGAAAATATCTATTTTCAATTTTTCTAAAAGATAATTGTAATTCATACAATTAAATTTCAAAAATTTATTTTTTTAAAAAACACTATTATTATTAGATAATTTATTTATTTGATTAAAATTATAAATCTTTTATTTTTTAGTGTTATAAATTTAATATAATTTTATTATTATTTATATTATCTTATCTTTGCATAAGATAGATTAAACGGTATAATTTTACTGTTTATTTATTATATTTTAATTAATTTTAATGGAAAAAAAATTTTAAAATATTTAATTCTATAATTTAGTATTTTATTTTTTTTATAACATTAAATTGTATTTAAATAAAGATAATTTTTGTGATAAAATTAACGTTTATTTGATAAAATGATTTGTTTTATATAGGTAAGATATAGTTTTTAATTTATCAATATAGATTGATATCAAATATTTTCAAATAAATAATGCTATTAAATCAGAAGAATAATAATAATTTAAAATTTAATAAAATATGAAATTTTATTCATTTAAAATTTTTTATATATATAAATATAACATATTTTAATTAGCTTAATTTAGCAATAAATAAATTAAATATCTATTTTTAAGATCAAGTAAATAATAAAAATATAAAGTATCAACTAATCTATTATTGATAATATTAAATAATACAATAAACAACAAACTAAATTAATAAAAACGTTAAACTAATAATTACAAATTTTTCTTGAAATATTAATTTTTTTCGTTAAGAAAAAAATTAATTAATTTGATAAATAAAAGATTACATGACGAACAACTATCAAAATTATCATGAACAAATCTCAAAAATGATAAGTTGGGGTCATTGGTTTACGTTATTTAATATAATACTTAGTTTAATATTAAGTAGCAGATATTTATTTATTTTTAACTGGCCTAATACGTTATTTGGTCGTATTTATGCTATTATTAGTTGGCTTGGTCATTTTAGTTTTATTATTTTTGCTTGTTATCTTTTATTTTTTTTCCTATTACTTTTATTATTAAATCACAGCAGCTATTAAGATTTCTATATACTATTTTTTCTACAATTATATTAACTTTTCTCGTTTTTGATATTGCGTTTTGTTCACATTATAATCTTCATTTAATACCATTAACATGGGAATTATTTCTAAATACTAAAAATAATGAAATGACACAAGAATTGCCATTAATATTTATTTGTGTCCCGATCATATTCTTAACGGAAATGTTATTTGCTACTTGGAGTTGGCGAAAATTACGTAGTTTAAATCGTCAACGATTTACTAAACCATTAGTAAGTATTTTTATTGTAGCATTCATTACTTTACATTTAATTTATATTTGGGCTGATGCAAATTTTTATCGTCCAATAACCATGCAACGAACTAACTATCCGTTATCTCATCCGATGACAGCTCGAAAATTTCTTGAACGTTATGGTTATTTTGATTAAATAGAATATCAATGATAAATACAATAAAAATATCTTTTTAGTTTTATTTATTACTGAATATTAACTTAATCCATTTATTTATTAAAAAATACAAAAATATAATTATATTATTATTATAAATTTTATCTATTTATCAGTTAATTACTTTTATAATATAATAAATCAATAGTAAAGAATTTTATTTCTTGATTTAAATATATAAAAATATGATTAAATTATCAATTTAATCTTTTTTTATTAAAAATGGATTAACTTTTTAGATTATTTTTTTGGTATAATCAATTTTGATAGAATATTGTCATATAAAATGCTAAGGATAATGATTTATTGATTCTACTGATAAATTATAATGAAATAATCAAATTATATACAATGCAATATTTTATAATTTTTAAAATATTAATAATTTAATGATTATTTAGTTTAAAACTGATAATAAATTAGAATTAAATTATAAAAACTAAATATTTTTAATGCATAAAAATGATAGATTTTAAATTAAAATTATTTTATTTGGTGAGCTAAAATTTCTGATACTGTATTATAAAATAATTAATTTGTTTCTTATTTATCATTGATATAACAGTTAAATATATTAACAATATCTTATGATATCTTATTAATACAATTAAATAACTCTATAAGATTTATATTAATAGAAATAATATAAATCAATAAATATATTAATCTTTATTTTTATTTCTACTATTATATAATTAATATATTGTTGTATCTATAGAAGTAGAAACATAAACATAAAATTATAGAATAAAATTAACTACTAATTTATTTTTTAATATTAATTATATAGATTTTATATTATGGAAATACATAAAATATACGCACTAATCTTAATGATTGATAATTTTGTTATTTTTTTGAAATAGTTATTTTATTAAAATAAAAAAATATTTGTTTATTTTTAATCTAATATTAAATGTTTATTAAAATATCAATAGGATATTTTAATAGATGTACAATTAATTCAGTATTCTTATATTAATATTTAAACATTATATTGGATCCAATTGTCGTTAAATATAATTACGTTTATTAACTTTTAAGAGAGAAAATGATAACTCTGATGATAGAAAAAAAACCACATAAAATGATATTACATGGCGATATTCGTATTGATGATTATTATTGGTTACGTGATGATATGAGAAAAGATAATAAAATTATAAAATATTTAACTCAAGAAAATCAATATACAAATACGATATTAAAGTCTGGTTTTTCACTAAAAAAAGAATTATTTATTGAAATGATTCGTCGTATGGAGCAACAAGATCAATCGGTACCTTATATTTATAATGCTTATATTTATCGTATTTTTTATGAAGAAGGTAAAGATTATCCTGTTTATCAACGTAAACCAATTAATTCAAATACTATTTGGCAGATATTAGTTGATGGTAATGATCGCGCTAAAGGACATCAATTTTATACATTAAATGGTATTGCGGTCTCTGAAGACAATAAACACTTAGCAATAGTTGAAGATTTTCAAGGGCGTCGTCAGTTTCAGATTTCATTTAAACAGTTAGATACTAAAAAATGGCAGAATGCGATAATCAAAAATACTTCTGGTAATATTGTATGGAGCAATGATAATGAAAGACTCTATTATATTCGCAACCACCCTCAAACACTTTTAGCTTATCAAGTATATTATCATCAATATGGAAAAGATGGCGTTAAAGACAAAAAAATTTATCAAGAAATGAATGATAAATTTTACTTAAGCATCAAAAAAAGTAGTTCAAAAAAATATATTTTATTATCTATTAACAATACAGAAACATCAGAATATCGATTAATCAATGCTAATAAATATCATAAAGCACTTAAAATATTTTCAGTACGTCAAACAGGGCATGAATATGAATTGGATCATTTTCGTAATCATTTCTATATTCGTTCTAATCATCAAGCTGAATGCTTTGGTTTATATACCACTAAATCAATTGAACAACCATGGAAAACAGTAATTTCACCCAATAAAAATATTGATTTAGAACATTTTTCTCTTTTTAATTGTTGTTTAGTCGTTGAAGAGCGTTGTAATGGATTGATTAATATTCGTCAGATAGATTGGAAAACAAAAAAACAAAATAATATTCAATTTGATGAATCTTTATATAGTGCTTGGATTGGTTATAATCCAGATCCTGATAGTAAGGTTTTACGTTATAATTATTCGTCATTAACTACACCAATATCTGTTATGCAAATAAATATGTTAACTCAGCAACGTGAATTACTAAAAGAACAAAAAGTTAATGGATTTAATAAATCACTTTATATTAGCAAACGTATATGGATTAGAGTAAAAGATAGCATAAAAGTACCAGTTTCATTAGTATATCGAAAAGATTTATGGCAAAAAGGTAAAAATCCTATTTTGATTTATGGTTACGGTGCTTATGGTATTAATTTAGATCCAATTTTTAGTTCTTCACGTTTAAGTTTATTAGATAGAGGATTTGTATATGCATTAGTGCATGTTCGTGGTGGAGGTGATTTAGGTAAAACTTGGTACAAACAAGGAAAACTTAAAAATAAAATTAATAGTTTTAATGATTTTATTGATGCAACTAAAATATTAATTATGAAAGGTTATGGTAATAAAAAAAGAGTATATGCGATGGGCGCTAGTGCTGGTGGTTTATTAATGGGTGTAATAATTAATAAGGCACCAGAACTTTATCGAGGAATTATTGCTCAAGTCCCTTTTGTTGATATTATTACCACAATGCTTGATCCATCTATTCCATTAACAACTAGAGAATATGATGAATGGGGTAATCCTGCTGAACAAGAGGATTATTTTAGATTAAAATCTTATAGTCCTTATGATAACATTAAACGCCAACGTTATCCAAATTTATTAGTTACGACAGCATTATATGATTCCCAAGTTCAATATTGGGAACCAGCAAAATGGGTAGCTAAATTAAGGGAATATAAAATAGGTAATACTATTTTATTACTTAAAACAAATATGAACGCAGGTCATAGTGGTCAATCTGGTCGCTTTAATTCTTTAAAAGATACGGCATTAGAATATGCTTTTATTTTAATGTTAGATGATAATAAAAAATATTTCTCTGAATTTGATATTTAATGAATTAAAACTCATTATTTAATAAATAAAACTTAATTGTTAAATAATAATTTACTGATATTAAATAATCATTCATTGAATATTTTTAATTAACTCATTAACTACAAAGGAAAAATAATATTAAATTTTTCTTAATATTATTTTAATACTGGAAAATTTAAATATTATGCCGATCAATATTAGTCAAACTAAGTTTGATCTTTCAAGATTTTCTTGATTTCCTTTTGAAGGAATATCATAAAAATAAATTTGATTTTATCTTTATAAAAAATAATAAATATGTTTAAATAACTTTAACTAATAAATCAATAAATAAAATCGAATTAAATTAAATTTAAAATATATTACTTGATACAATTGAGATTATATCAAAGAAATGAGTATTATTTTTGTATAAAAATTTTTAGATATTTAAATATTTAAAAGATATACTGGAATAATATTTATTTTATATTTATTTAATTTAAGTTAGATTTTATATTATAATTTATAATTAATGAATTTATTTTAGAAATCTTTTTAGATCAAAATTATTATTAAAATACCTTAATTATCATTAACTTTTATAATTATTAGTTTTAACAAAAATAAAATCTAGTTATTAATACACAAATTAATTAAAAATATATTAATAGATTTAATTGTAATATCTATATTTTAATTTTTTTATTACAAACATAAAATAATTATGATATAAGTAATAAATAAAATGATATTATTCTCTAAATAATTTCTACTTAATTTTGTAAAAAAATTAATTTAGATAAACCCCTATGCGTTTAGAAACCTCTTCATACGCTTCAATTAATCCGCCTAAATTTTGTCTGAAACGATCTTTATCTAATTTATTTTTAGTTTTTTTATCCCATAAACGACTAGTATCCGGTGAAAATTCATCACCTAAAATAATTTTTTCGTTGAATAACCCAAATTCAAGTTTAAAATCAACTAAAATTAATTCTGCTTTATCAAAAAACATATTTAATATTTTATTTGTTTTATAACTCAATTCTTTTATTTTACTTAAATTCTCTTTATTAACTAAGTCGAAAGTTTCACAATAAGACTCATTAATCATTGGATCATGCAACGCATCATTTTTTAAGAATAAATCAAAAATAGGGGGGTTAAGCCGAATGCCTTCTTTAATATCAAATCTTTTAACTAAAGAACCAGCAGCTCGATTACGAATAACGCATTCAATTGGAATCATTATTAATTTTTTTACTAATAATTCGGTATTTGACAGTAATTTTTCTATTTGAGTTGGAATGCCATTTTGTTCTAATTTTTGCATAATAAAATAATTAAATTTATTATTTATCATTCCCTTACATTCAAATTCTTTTGTATGTTCACCATTTAGTATAGATGTATCATTACGAAATTTTAATATCAATAAATTAGGATTATCTGTAGAATATACAGTTTTTGCTTTTCCATGATATAATTTAGCTTGTTTTTGCATCTTATTTACTCTAAAATCAATATTTTTAATAAAAATTAAAACAAAATATTTAATCAAAATATAAACTTTTTTGTAATAAAAAAAAGATTTTATTTTTAATAAGGTTAAAATAACTATTTTTCAGTGAATAAATCTCTATAAACTATATATTATTTATATAAGGTTATAAACTGTCTTATTAGTAATAATAAATAAATTTTATTAATTAATTACAACTAACTTTATTAAATACTAGTCTCAAGAACTATAATCATTTTATTTTTATGTTAATTTTATTGCTTTTATTATAATAAATTTCATATTACTTCAATTATTAATATTAAAAATTTTTAAGTTATAATTATCATTTTCCATAATTAGGAAATAGATACGAATTATTCATAAGGTGAATTTAAAATAATTCAGTATAATTTATTATTATGATTATTAGTTTTTAAATCAATAAATGTATAATATTTTAATGAATTATAATTAAAACCAATTTTGTTATTTTATAATTTTTTTTATTTTGAATCAATTAACTTATTTAACATTAAAATATTATAACGTTGTATTTCTACAGGATCGGCTATATTTTTTTTGCCATGCTTTATACCTTCATTACTTACTGTAATGATTGTTTGATTATTTCGTGAATTCAGGCGAATTTTCTGTCGAGTTTGTAAAAAAATGTCTTTATTTCTTTTTGGCCAAGTAATCCAATCTGTAATTAAAGAATAATCAAAATTATTTTTGTATTTTATTTTAATCATTTTTTGTTGCAAAATAATGTTAATTATTTGCCAAATAGTGTTTTTTTCAACTTTTTTATTTAAAAATAAGCGACTCTCTGTTAAACTATTATATAAATAGCTGTTAATAAATAATGAAAGTATTTGAATTGGTGGGCGAATATCTAATGCTTTACCTATAGGACCGTCTTGATTAACTAATAAAATATCATATTCAATATTTCGTAGTGGTAATAAAATACCTTTAGGAATAATTAATTTTTTTAATGATGGTGTATTTAAATACGACTCATTACTAATGATTTGACGTTTATAATGTTGATTATCAATGCAAGCTGTTAAAAATATAACAAGCAATAATTTTTTAAATTTACTAAATTTTAGTTTATTCAATAATTTTATCATTAAATTTCCATAAATTTTTCTAAATTAGCAATCTTCAACGCATTTTGTATAGCTATCTGACCCGCTAAAGTTAATGGAGTCATTGGTAATCTTAGTGTACTAGAGTTAATGAGTCCTAAGTGATAACAAGCCCATTTAACTGGTATTGGATTGGATTCGATAAATAATTGATGATGTAATTCACTTAGTTGATAATTTAATTTATGTGCCTCGATATATTTCGTTGCCAATGCTAGATTACATATTTCAGTCATTAATTTAGCGGCAATATTAGCTGTTACAGAAATTACACCTTGGCCGCCTAATTGCATAAAATCTAATGCAGTTACATCATTTCCACTAAGTAAATAAAAATTTTTTTTATTAATTAATCTGTAAATTTGATTAACACGACTTAAATCACCACTAGCTTCTTTAAGAGCAACAATATTATTTAATTTTGCTAATCTAGCAACTGTCTCAGGTAATAAGTCACATCCAGTACGTAAGGGGACATTATACAAAATCTGCGGTAAATATGTCTGTTCAGCAATAGTTTTAAAGTGCTGATAGAGCCCTTCTTGTGATGGTCTATTACAGTAAGGTGTTATTGATAAACAACCAACAATACCTGTTTTTTCTAAAGATTTAGTTATTATAATAGCTTGCCTTGTTGCATTTGCACCACTGCATGCAATAATTGGGATTCTACCATCAGCATATTCTAATGTAGTTAATATTAAATCTAGACGTTCACTATCATCAAGTGTAGCTGATTCTCCTGTTGTTCCAGCAGACACAATAGCAGTTGTTTTATTCTTAACATGATAATCAATTAGATTTTTTAAGCTATGTTTATCTATTTTTCCTTTTAAATCCATTGGAGTTATAATTGCAACAATACTTCCACGCAGAAAATTTTGACATTTAATGGAATCATTAACCATAAATTTTTCCTAAATAATGGGTTAAACTATAGTGCTTTAACTTAAATAAATTTTTTTTTATAAAATTTAATGAAGTTTATTAATAGTTATTTTTTTTCAAGAAAAATAATTCATAATTATCATATTATTATTTAAGTTTATTTTTATTAAATTTATTTCTATTTTATAAGATATTTTTTTTTAAAATTAATAAAAATATAAACATATTATTTAATTTTATTAAATATCATTTAATTCTTAATATGTAAATATATACTAATATATTTTGACTTGAAAATTTAAAACTTCTTTTTATAAAAAATAAGATATTTAAAATATTAAAAATATATAAGGAAATGATTTTCATGTATTATTAACCATAATCTTTAATAATTATTGCACTTCTTGCAGAATATTACAGTAGTTATTAACTCTATTATTTAATTAATTATCAATTTATTAATTTAAAATTTAAAATAATTAAATAATCATATTCAACAAAGAATTTTACTTTATTTAATTATATTAAATAATTAATAATTAATTTTTAATATAAACGATTTTAATTTAAAAATTTTAAATTAAAATTTAATATTTATTATAAAAATATTTATTCAGTTTATAAAAAATACTTATCAATAATAATCAATAAATTCATTGATTATATTAATTAAAATATAGTTAAGTGATTTACTTGATTGTTTATCAGTTATAATTTTTAAATTTAATTCTATAGAGTGCATTAAAAAATATATTTAATTACAGAGGAATAAGATGAACAACTTAAAATTGAATTTCTAATAAATATCTAAAAGTATTATTAATTATAATAAATAAATTTTAAAAATAGATTTAAAGAAACAATTATGCATAAAATTAAATACTGAGGATGTAATTAAGATTATAAATAAATCATAATAACATATAGAATTAAAAGGAGAAAACCTAATGAGTCCGTTAAAACCAGGTGATAAAGCCCCTCAATTTAGTCTTCCTGATCAAAATAGCGAAATGATTAATTTATCTGATTATCTTGGTCAACAAGTTTTAATTTATTTTTACCCAAAAGCAATGACACCAGGTTGCACAATACAGGCTTGTCGATTACGCGATGAGATGTATAAATTAGAACAAATGAGTATTGAAGTTTTTGGTGTAAGTACTGATAAACCAGAAAAATTATTATATTTTACTGAAAAAGAAATGCTCAATTTTACATTATTATCTGATTATAAACATGAAGTTGCTGAAAAATTCGGTGTATGGGGAAAAAAACAATTTATGGGAAAAACTTTTGATGGTATTCATCGCATTAGTTTTTTGATTAATGCAAAAGGTGACATTAAACATGTTTTTGACACATTTAAAATAACTGATCATCACCAAATTATATTAGATTACCTTAATACACATCTTTGTGATTAAAATTAACTGTTAATTGCTTTTATGTATATTTAAGTGGCAATTAACAGTTAAGAAATTATTTCTTTGTTTACTAAATGATCCTTTCTTATAAATCCATAATAATTTTAATTAAAATTATTAGTATCTAAATAGCAAAAAATATATTTTTAAATATGTAAAAATCATTATAAATAGGATAATAATTAATGAATATAATTTTTTATAAAATATAAGAATAACAATATATTTATTATTATGCTATTTAATAATTGAATAAATTATTAATAAAGTCAAGGTCTATGAATCTCATATTTCATACTAAAATTAAAAAAAATAATACTTATTGATATTAATTACTATTATCATAACGAATATAGAAGTAAAAGATAGAAATAAAAACTAACAAATAGTTATAAACAGTGAAAAATTATAAATCCATAAAAATAAATATGATATAAATATTAATAATGATTGTATCAATAATTTTACCGCTACTATAGTTAATAATACATTGCCTATTTCTTCCAAAACTTATTAATTAATAATTAATTATAGTGTCTTATTTTATGATTAAGACCTTATTTTAAATATAAAGAGTATTTTGATTTATACTAAAAATCATTATTTATAGGTATTCTATAAAATAGATACAATGTACACTGTAATACATTAGTATATTTCATTTAAATTATCTATCATAAAGTAAATTAAGTAATTGATTAATTTTTATTCTATTCTATCAAATATAAAATAAAATTATTATAATAATAAAAGGGTATAAATGATATAAATAAAGTCATTATCATAATTGATATAAACTTTATTAAAACCTAATTAACCAGATTGTTTTTAGGGATTCAAATAAAGAAGCTAATATGATATAATGAATAATAAATAGATAAAATAATATAATAACTTTAGGTGGTTAAAACCCTTTAATAAGGGTTTCATTACAAAAAATCATTAAATATACATTTAATTTTAAATGCACTAAATTAGTTTTTAATAGAAAAACATAAAGATTAATAGGTTATCTAGTAAGTTCTTTTATCATGAAAATATTATTTAATTAAATCATCAATATATTTGATAATTGATGATCTATAGATATAAAAATTATTAATTCATTAATTGCTTTTATAATAAGTGAGTAATCTTAAAGTTTTTAATAAAATTATTATTTTATTTGATAAATAAACCATCTAAAAATAACATAAAAACACTTTAATTTTTATATAAAAAATTATGAATAAAAATAGTAATAAAAACTTAGATAGATGTATATTTTAATTAAATACCATTAACGATTGATATATAATGTGATATATAGATATTTACATAAAACTGAGATGAATATTAACTGATGTATTGAAAATTTCAGTTGATTTATGCAGAGAAATTATATACTAAAGTAAGCTAAAATATTATTATAACTTTTTAATTTATTAAAAAATAATTACTTATCTGATACATTAAATTATTTAAATTAATACTACAAAATTAGTTTGTAACAATCATTGATTTTATGCAACCCTTCTAAATACATTCATTATATAATAAATAAAATTAATTATTAAATAAATCATATCACAATATAATTAAGGTAATACTAAAATAGTGATTAATTATAATAATATCGTGAATTTATTTTTCACCAAATAAAGAGTTAATTTCTTATTTATTAATCTAAAAATAAATATAGATATAAAGTCACACAAATAAATAAATATAATTTTTTTTTATTTATAAAATACACAATAAATATTAATCAATCGAAATTCTGAAAATTAATCTTGTCATTTTTTATTTTATATTGTAAATGATGAGTATCATGGAAATCATCAATATGATTAAGATAGTTAAATATTTTATGAATAAATTTTTAATATTTTGTTTAATTTATTTAAAAAATAATAAAATCGAAATAATCAAATAATACTTTTATATTTTATATTTTATATTTTATCATAATTATGATTTTAAATATAATCTTAATTAGTAAATAAAGAGTTTATTTTATCCAAAAAACAATAGTATAAGATATTAAAATCAAATTATATAAAATATTGAAAACTAAAATATTAATTAGATCATTATGAAATAAAAATCTATTAAAATTAATTAATTATATTGAGGTAATAATTTATAAATTTAAAAAAAAATAATATTTATACACAGTTTCATTGGCTTTAATTATTATAATTAATAAAAATAAGCTTAAGAATATTATATTATTTAGTATATAAAAATTATTGTTGATTTCACTTAAATTAGAATAGATATAACTATCCCCATGTAAATTATTACAAATAGATCTAATATAAAATTCTATTTTAAAATAAATAATTTTAAATAAATCAAAGTTTTTATATGATAATTAATGTTAATATTTTAGTAACATAAGATTATAATTCTTTTTGATAAATTAATCATGATAATTGATAAATTGTTTATTACTAATAATTAAATCAATAACTAATGATCTATATTTTTATTAATGCTTTAATTTAACTTTTGAAATATGAATAAACTCTAACTTCTTTTAATCATAATAAAAATATAAAATATTTATATTTTTATTAAAATATATTTTCTAGTGTTTATCCGCTATTCCTAGATTTAATGTGTAAATTTATATAATGATATTTTAATTTTTTAAATATTTAATTGAATAATATTGGAATTCTTTTGAAATTATTTCTGATTATAATATTCCTATTATTTCATATATTAAAGGATACTCTGTAATGAAAAATTATAAAAATATTTAATGTTAATATTTTATTTCGCAATAAATTTAATTTTTATTTAACTAACAAGTATTAAATGTAAATAATTTTTATTATGCTATTTATATGTATAAACAATTTATAAATAAATTATTAAATTTTAATAATTTTAAATCTATTGTTGTGGTAAAATAATTTTTATTTACATATAATTAATTTTTACTAATTATTATTCTTTATATTAAATATAAATATTTTATAAACGTTCGTTTATTTTTGATAAAATTATTTTTTAATTTTATCTATTTTATTTAAATTAATAGCCCCTTGTGAGTTAATTGTGATAAATAAAGTTTCTCTTAGTTATAAAGATGCTGGTGTGAATATTCATCTAGGTAATAAATTTATTAAACGTGTTAAAGAAATAGCAAAAAAAACATATCGCGAAGAAGTAATTGGAGATTTAGGCGGATTTAGTGCATTATGTGCTTTACCAAAAAAATATCATGAGCCAATATTAATTTCAGGTGTAGATGGCGTCGGGACAAAACTTCGATTAGCAATAGATCTAAAATACCATGATTCAATTGGTATTGATTTGGTTGCTATGTGCGTTAATGATATTGTTGTTCAAGGTGCAGAACCATTGTTTTTTTTGGACTATTATGCAACTGGTAAATTAGAAATTGATATAGCTACTAACGTATTAAAAAGCATTGCAATGGGATGTAAGCAGTCAGGTTGCGCATTGATTGGTGGAGAAACAGCAGAAATGCCTAGTATTTATCATAAAGAAGATTATGATATAGTAGGTTTTTGCGTTGGTATAGTCGAAAAAACAAAAATTATCTATGGTAAAAATATTAAAGCTGGTGATGCCATAATCGCTTTAGGTTCTAGTGGCATTCATTCAAATGGATATTCATTAATTAGAAAAATTATAGAGATCAATAAAATTGATCCAACCATTATGCAATTAGAAAATAAATCACTGGCAGATCATTTATTGATTCCAACGCGTATTTATGTTAAAAATATCTTAACGCTAATAAAAAAACAAAATATTCATGGGATTGCTCACATAACAGGTGGTGGTTTCTTAGAAAATATTCCGCGTATTTTACCTAAAAATACTCAGGCTAAGATTGATGGTTCAAGTTGGGGGTGGCCGTCAATCTTTAACTGGTTACAACAAACAGCTAATCTAACAATCAATGAGATGTATCGTACCTTTAATTGCGGTGTTGGTATGGTAATAATTTTACCAATCGAAGAAGTTTGTGATGCATTACAATTACTTAATCAGTTGGGTGAAAAAGCTTGGAAAATTGGTAAAATTGTTGAAATTAACGTAAATGAACCAAAAATAATAATTAGTAAATGAAAAATATAGTGGTATTAATTTCTGGTAATGGTGGAAACTTACAAGCTATTATCAATGCTTATCAAAAACAAAATGTTGCAATAAAAATTAGTGCAGTTTTTACAGATAATCCGATTGCTTATGGTTTAGAGCGAGCCAAAAAAGCTAGCATTTCAACTATCGTGATGAAAAAAGAAGATTATCCAAATAATCATGCATATGATTCCTCATTGATAACTAAGATAGAAAAATATCAGCCAAACCTAATTGTATTGGCCGGTTATATGCGTATTCTCACATCATGTTTCATTAACCACTATTTAGGAAAAATAATTAATATTCATCCCTCTTTATTACCTAAGTATCCTGGATTAGATACTCATCGTAAAGTAATGGAAAATGGTGATAAAGAGCACGGAACTTCAATTCACTTTGTTACCGAAAAAGTGGATGCTGGCCCGATTATTTTACAAGTCAAGGTACCTATTTTTTCCAAAGATAAATTACAAGATATTATTGCGCGTGTTCAAACAGAAGAGCATCGTATTTATCCACTAGTTATTAAGTGGTTACTTAATTGTCAACTAACTATGATTGATAATTCAATTTTTATAAATAATTCTAAGTTACCTGAATGCGGCTATTTTAATGAAGAAATAATGTCTCCTCCAATTAAATGAGGCTTAATGTGCTATCTTATTTTTTGTATATATTTATACAATGATAGTAAATAGTAACTTATATTTATATTAATAATGATTAATTAATTATGTAATAACAATCATTAATAATTAATTAATTAGTTATCAAGGAATTCTATTGACTTTTTTATTAATAACAAATACTCATGTATATTATTTAGATTATTTTTCTATTTATGAAAAACGAATTAACTAAAATATAAATATTTATAGTAACCATTTAGTGTATTAAATTTTATTTAAAATTAAAATATAATATGATTGCTAATCAAATATATTAATAAAATCAATATATATAGAATATAGATATCTTTATTTTATTTATTAAATAATAATAATGCAAAATGCTATTTATTATTTGTTTAAAGTTATTTATTGAATCTTTATTGAATTAAATAATTTTTACTATTACTACAATTGAATTAATCGAATCAGTAAAAATATATGATATACTATTAAAAATCTTTATAAAGCCTATTTAAATATAGATAAATAAACTACTAAAATACATCGATATTATAAAATAATAAGCTTTTATATTAAAAATAATTATTTCAATCAGAAAATTTCATAAAAATAAATAAACTTTTATTTATAGTAAAATAAAAAAATTTTATTGATTATCAAAAAAAATAAATTTTTTAAAATTTATTAAATAATAACTTCATGGGAATAATATTACGCATATTTTAAGTATTTAAGAATTTATTTAAATAAATTCTTAAAAGAATGCTATATCTATTAATCTTTAAGCTCATCCAGAAATAAAATAATCTCAATATTTTTATTAGAAATGCTTTTTTGTTAAAAATCTAAATCTATTCATTTATCACTTAAAATTTAAAAAAATAAATTAAAATTTTTCTAAATATAATATTTTAATATTATTATATAATAGATATGCTTAAATATTTTTTAGTGTTTTATTCAAATACTTGTCCATGAAATAACGCGTAATTCAGAATATAATTTCTCTATTAAAATAATAAAATTTAGAAAATTAAAAATTAAATATCATTTAATTTAAAACTAAATTAATACGAAGTCTATTTATTTTATTTACTAATGAAATATCTTAAATAAATAAATTTTTTTAAAAACTTTGATTGGTTTAATTATAATTTATTTAGTTTACCTATTATTATCATAATTTTAAAGATTTTATTTAAATATAAATAAAAGCAATAAAAATTTATTTAACAAAATACTTTGTGTTATGTTTGTATTACTGTTGCCTTGATATTTTTATAATAAATTTTATATATTTAGAAAAGAAATATTTTAATCTATTATTTCTACTATACTTTTTAATATACAGCAGAATTAATCTAGAAAGTTTTTGTAATATTAAAATATTAATTATTAATATTAATATTTTTTTGCTATATATAATAATATATACATTATTGTAATTTTATATTTTTTATTAAAATGTTAAAAATCACTATTATTGTCAGGTTATGAATGATATTAAATAAAAAACTTAATATTTATTTAACTAAAAATCCTTATTAAAGCTAGCAAAATACATGTTATATACTTTAAATATTATATTAATATATACACTAATTTTTTTATTTTTTTCTAACCTCAAAAAATAAATTATTATTTTATATTTATAATTTATATTGAAAATTTTAATAAAAATAACTTTTTTATATTAATCATTAATTACTGACTTTAAATCATTTTTTTTAAATGAAGTAGAAAGAAAGATATTTTATTAAAAATCTTTACAAATTTAGTGTTTTTAAAATTTAATACTTTCATTATATGATTTATTATTATTCTACCTGTTGATGAATTAATTAATCGAATCGTATTAATAATAAGGTAAAAATCAAAAACATCTTATTAAATTAATTAATAATACAAACTCTTATTTTATATATTAGTTTTTTTATTTATTCATCAAAGTGAACAAATTAAAAAATATCAAAAACAGTAAGTTTTTCCAAAGATCTTCAGGTGTCCATAAAAAGAAGATAATAAATATATATATTATTGGTAAGTTTACTAAATACACTAAATTTTATGAAAAAATTATTATTTAAATATTCATCGAAGTAATTATACAAACTTTTAAAAATATTAAAAGATAAGTGATTGCAATATAAATAAATTACTATTAATTAAGTTAATAATTAAATTTAATAAAATATTTGTTTAAACATCAATAATTTTATTTAATTTAAATATATTTAATATAATTTAATTATTTTAATAACAAAAGTAATATATTTTTTAATTATATAACTTTATAACCTTAATTATAATTTAAAATGAAAACTAAAATTTTAAGATAAATTTATTTAAAATATAGATGTTTAAGTTATTTTAATGCTATTAAATTAAAATATAAATATATAATTTTATTGCATGATAAAGTATAGATTATTTATAATAAATTTATCCTAAATAACAAATAATTATGAATTATAACAAATATACTAGTATTGGTTAATCTTGATATTTTATAAAATTTTCAATAAAAATAAGTTTTTAATAAAAAGTGTTGTTATATTTTAAAAATTAAATGATATTATCAAAATACTTTTAATAAAATTTATAATGTTATTAACTAATTAAAATAACAATATTATTAGTTAATTATTTAGATATTTTTTATAGTCGTTCTATCAAAGTATCAATAGTATTGATTTTTATATAATTTGTATTTTAATAAAACTGAATGTACCAGTTAGTTTTACTAAAAGCACTTTATTATCATTTATTGATTAAAATTTCTAAAATTATATATTGATATACGGTAAGTTCAATATTTTTAAAAATAAATTCTTTATATAATTAAATTATAATTAATTAATTGAAAGGTTATTTAAAATAAATCCCTACTTGGTTATATATTAATAACTAGATATATGCTTAAACTTTTTTAATGAGAAGATAAAATATATTATAAAATTTTTTTTAAATAAAAACAAAATAATTATGTAAATTTATTGCTTAATTAAATTAAAATATGATAAATTATAAATATTACTCACTTTATTAACATTATTTTAAATGATCAACTAGATTAATTGAATAACCAATATAGTTTGCTGGGCTCATCATCTTTAGACGATTTTTTTCTGTTTTTGGCAAATCTAAATTATCAACAAAAATTTTAATATCATCTGATGTAATTTTTTTTCCGCGAGTTAAAGCTTTTAACTTTTCATAAGGTTTTTCAATTCCATAGCGACGCATAACAGTTTGAATAGCTTCAGTTAGTACTTCCCAATTAGCATCTAACTCAGTTTTTAAATTTTTTTCATTGACTTCTAGTTTATCTAAACCTTTCAATGTTGCTTGATAAGCAATTAAAGCATAACTAATAGCGACACCTAAATTACGTAATAATGTTGAATCAGTTAAATCACGTTGCCAACGTGAAATCGGTAATTTATTTGTTAAATGATTTAATAAAGCATTTGCTAATCCGAGGTTACCTTCTGAATTTTCAAAATCAATTGGGTTAACTTTATGTGGCATAGTTGAAGAACCAGTTTCATGGGGAATTATTTTTTGTTTGAAATGATTAATGGAAATATAACCCCAAATATCTCGATTAAAATCAATAAGAATGGTATTAAATCGAGCTATACAATTAAATAATTCAGCAATATAGTCATGAGGTTCAATTTGTGTTGTAAGTGGATTCCATTTTATACCTAATGAAGTGACAAACTCTTCACTAAGTAGATGCCAATTTACATCAGGATAAGCTGATAAATGGGCATTATAGTTACCAACTGCGCCATTAATTTTACCTAAAATTTCTATTTGTTCTAGTTGCTGATATTGTCGTTCCATGCGATAAGCAATATTAGCAAATTCTTTACCTATAGTAGTCGGACTTGCTGGTTGACCATGAGTTCTTGATAATAATGGTAGAGTACGATAAAGATATGCTATCTCTTTTAGATTATTAATGATTTTACGCCATTGAGGAAGAATAACTTGATTACTGGCAGTTTTTAGCATTAAAGCATAAGAAAGGTTATTAATATCTTCAGAAGTACAGGCAAAATGAATAAATTCTGTTACTTTTTTTAATTCAGACATCAATGCCATTTTTTCTTTTAGAAAATATTCAACTGCTTTTATATCATGATTAGTTGTTTGTTCTATTTTTTTGATCTGAATTGCATCATTTTCATTGAAGTTAGTTATAATTTCATTAAGATAAGTTTTTGCTTTAGTGCTAAATATTGGAACCTCTTTAATATCAGAACATATAGATAATTTTTCTAACCAACGCACTTCAACTTTAACACGATGTTTCAATAAGCCAAACTCACTAAAAATTGGACGCAATATACTGATTTTATCACTATACCGACCATCAATTGGTGATATAGCAGTTAGTGAAGATAATTTCATTGATAAAATGACTCCAAATTTATTGATAATAAGCAATAATTTATTTTGCATGAGTAATTAAGTATTGTCGAAAATATTAGTTATAAAGAGCTATAATTGATTTGTTACAAAAAATATTTTTATAAAAATAAGTAAAAAATAATATTTATACTATAACTTTATAAATTTATTTTAGAATATCAATAAAATTGGTTATCTGAATTATAAGTTTATGAAATTAATAAAAACAAATATAAACGTTTACTAATGTATTAAAAAATATTATTAGACATAACTTAAAACAATTTTTTGTTCCTAAATAATTTAATGCGTTATTAAAATTTGCTATTTGATTATAGATTTTTAATTAGTATATTAACTCCAATAAAACTTAGTAAATAACAGATTAAACCTTAATAAGGTACTTTATTTAGGTTATAAGTAATAAAAAAAATAAAGAATTTAAGGTTCTGTAAAGATTTAGTTTATTATTTCCATCAAGATTTTTAGATAAAACATTTAATTAAGATTTAGAATACTATTAATTACTATTTTTGTTATATTGTGAAATTTTTTTTATGACCTATTTACTGAACTAAATAATATAGTTATTATATATTAATAAAGTGAATGTAATTTCAAAAAATTACTTAAATTAATTTCTGAATACGTGTTTCAATAATACCCCCACCTAAACAAATTTCATTTTGATAAAAGACTGCTGATTGGCCAGGCGTAACAGCTAAAATAGGATAATCAAATTCTACGGAGATTTTATTATCAGTAAGTTGCTTAATTGTACAGGGAACATCTGCTTGTTGATAACGTGTTTTAACTGTATATTTATTTTTTTCTTTCAATCCCGAAAATCTTGGTAATTCTAATGGATTAATCCAATGAATTTGTTGAATAATAAGTCCTATAGACATTAAATATGGATGGTTACGACCTTGGGCAACAATTAAGCGATTATTTTTAATATCTTTATCTATTACATACCATGGATCATTATTGGTTCCCTTTATACCGCCAATACCCAATCCCTTGCGTTGCCCTAGCGTATAATACATTAAATTTGTATGTTCACCCAAAATTTCTCCATTAATCGTAATAATTTTACCAGGTTTACCAGGGAGATAACGGGCAAGAAAATCTCGAAAATTACGTTTACCAATAAAACAAATTCCTGTTGAATCTTTTTTTTTGGCAGTAATTAAACCAATTTCTTCAGCAATACGGCGAACAGTTGATTTTTTCAGTTCACTAATTGGAAAAAGACTTTGTGCCAATTGAGTCTGATTTAAAGAATAAAGAAAATAACTTTGATCTTTATCATTATCCAGACCACGCAATAATTGATAGTGACCATCATTAATAGTTTTTCGTCGAACATAGTGGCCAGTTGCAATGTAATCTGCTTCTAAATTTTTAATAGCAAACTCTAAAAATGTTTTAAATTTAATTTCTTTATTACATAAAACATCTGGATTCGGTGTACGTCCAGCTTTATATTCAGAAAGAAAATGGATAAAAACATTGTCCCAATATTCAGTAGCAAAATTAACAGTATGAAGTTCTATATTGAGTTTATCGCATACAGATTGTGCATGCGAAAGATCTATAGCTGCTGAACAATATTCTTTAGTATCGTCTTCTTCCCAATTTTTCATAAAAAGACCTATAACCTGATACCCTTGTTTTTTTAACAAGTAAGCCGATACTGATGAATCAACTCCTCCAGATATAGCAACAATAACTTTTTTTAACTTATTATCCAACATGAATGGATCTCAATCTTCAATCTTACTATAAGTGAATATAAAGCGAATATTTTAATATGTTATAATGAGTTTTATTACGTCAAAATAAAATTAATTTTATTATTTAGTATAAAATTAATAAAGATCTATTAATTTTAATAAAAATTTTTATAGAATAATAAATTCATACTTTAATTAAAATTAAAAGAAAGAAAGTAAAGACTTTGATAATATATCTTAAATATAAAATATAAAAACTAGTGGATATAATTATCTTATTAAAAATGTTTAAATATTTCATTTAGTTTAATAAAAAACTATAGTAAAATCAAGCACAGTGACTATAGGTTTTTTATCTACTGATTTTTATTGATTATTAAATAAATTAATACTGGTTTTTTATATAATTAACAGTTATAACGTTAAGAAATAATTTTCTTTGCTTCTAAATTTTAAACAGATTAATTTAAAACTAATTTCTTATTAATAATTTTTTCTATTCTAAAACATATTCAATGTAAATTATGTTATAAACTGTAATCTATCAATTAATTAAGATTAACTTATTTTTATTTATTACACAATAATAATCTCTAATTAAAAAAAAATAGAAATACTATACTAAATAAACTTTAAACATTAAAATTTTATGTTTATTTTTTATATATAATATATTTATTGGTTTTTATTTTTTTTTAAAATAAGCTATTTTTAAGTAAAAAGTTGATATACATTATTTATTATAAAAATAAATACAAAAATTATTTTTGTTTAGTAATAAGTTTAATTTTTCTTAGTTTTATTATTTCATTTTTAATTATGTTATATTTTAAAGTTTTTAAAACGCTATTTATTACAAAAAACCTTAAATTATATATTACAATAATAAATTGTTGTTTTATTTTTTTTATAAAGATTATTTTTGTTTATAATTTATCATTATTCATAAATGTTAATAAGTTATTAATTAATATTAATTAAGTTTTTTTTGAAACATAAATATTTATAGTAAAATTATAATAATTTCATTAATTTTCATCAGGTATTATTTCGATTTATTTTTTTATAACATACCACTTATATAACAAGGAGATATTAAAAAATAAAACATCTATTATATTCTAAATTAATATACATTAACACAAAAAAACTATTCAAGTATTATGGAATATTTATTATAAATTAACAGGTATTAGATTAAAATAACAAAAGGAAATATTAATGGAAAGTAAAGTAATTATTCCTAAACAAGGTAAAAAAATTACATTAATAGGAAGTAAACTTAATGTCCCTAAAAACCCAATAATTCCTTATATTGAAGGAGACGGTGTTGGTATCGACATTACTCCAGTGATGTTAAAAGTTGTTGATGCAGCAGTAAAAAAATCTTATCATAATGATAAAAAAATTTCTTGGATGGAAATTTATATTGGTGAAAAGTCAACTAAAATTTATGGAAAAGATATATGGCTACCAACTGAAACGCTTAACTTAATTCGACAATATTATGTATCTATTAAAGGACCATTAACTACTCCTGTTAGTGGAGGAATTCAGTCTTTAAATGTTGCTTTGCGTCAACAACTCGATCTTTATATTTGTTTGCGACCTATACGTTATTATCAAGGTGTTCCTAGCCCAGTAAAACAACCAGAATTAACTGATATGATTATTTTTCGTGAAAATTCTGAAGATATTTATGCAGGTATTGAATGGAAAGCTAGCAGCTATGAAGCTAATAAAGTAATGAAATTTTTGCAAAATGATATGAAGGTAAATAAAATTCGTTTTAAAAACAACTGTGGTATCGGTATAAAGCTCTGTTCAGAAAAAGGAACTAAGCGGTTAGTACGAGCAGCAATTAAGTATGCTATTAAAAATAATCGTAAATCGGTCACTTTAGTTCATAAAGGTAATATAATGAAATTTACTGAAGGTGCTTTTAAAAATTGGGGATACCAACTAGCAAAAGAAGAATTTGATGCTAAATTATTTGATAATGGACTATCGATGAAAATTAAACATCCAGATACAGGTGATGATATTATTATCAAAGACGTGATTGCTGATGCATTTTTACAGAAAATTTTATTTCGTCCAGCCGAATATGATGTTATTGCTTGTATGAATCTTAATGGTGATTATATTTCTGATGCGTTAGCAGCACAAGTTGGGGGTATTGGTATTACGCCTGGCGCAAATATAGGTGATAACTGCGTATTATTTGAAGCAATCCATGGAACAGCACCAAAATATGCGGGGCAAGATAAAGTAAATCCAGGTTCTAGCATCCTTTCCGCTGAAATGATGTTACGTCATATAGGTTGGACAGAAGCTGCCGATTTAATTATTAAAGGTATGAAAGGAGCAATTACTGCTAAAACAGTCACATATGATTTTAAACGTTTAATGCCAGATGCAAATTTATTAAAATGTAGCGAGTTTGGCGATGCTGTGATCAGTCATATGTAATTTTATTCTAGTTTAATTAATAATGAAAACTTAATTATTTTGCTCTTATTTAATTTATTAGCTATTTATTTTATATAAAAATTAAATATTAAAATAAATAATAACTTTTTATTATTCTTTATCATTATCAAAAATATTTATTAGTTATTTTTTTAATTTACAATTAAATACTATTTAAATATTATTTATGTTAATTATATTTTTTTTAGATAATTAATTTTTATTAATTAAAATTTTATTTTTTTTAATATTTCAGATTTTTTTATTTTTTTTAAATTCTAAATTTAGTTTATTTTTTATAATTCTTTAATTATTTTAATCCTTAAAATATAAGTTAATGATATTATTAATTATTATTAATAATAATATTTAAATATATATAAATAATTTTATCAAATAAAATTTGATTACTTTATTTTATTTTATAAAATAAAATAAAAAAAGATATTACTTTTTTTATTTTTTCTCTATTTATAATGTAGCATCTCAATATAAATTTTTTTATTTATTAAATATTGTTTATTCTTTATTCATTAATAGAAAAATTTTTAATATAAAAAATAATGATTTCATATTTTCAATAATTTTAATTTCAAAAAAAAATATGATCTGAGTGTTATTTTTTTAGATATCAATTAACAATATTAGTCGAAATTATCATCATTTTATTATTTTCATTCGTTTTACTTAATTAATGACTTTTATTGTATCAAAATAAATAATATTTTCTTAAAAAATTTTCCTCTTCTAATTTTAATAAAATAATTAATTTATTTTTATTTTTTTTTGCTGAAATAAGTTTCTTTTTTTTGATTATTTAAATTATTCTTATAATATTTTATATATTCATATAGTTAATTTTTTTATTATTATAATTAATAAAAAATTTATTAATTATAATAAGTTTATTGTTAGTAACAATTTAATTAACTTATATATTATTCAGTAATAATAATATCTTGGTTTAGAGTAATATTTATTATTTTGAATTATAGTAAAACCATAAAATATAACAGTCAATAAATATTGATATTGTAGATATATTTTATTTTGTTTATCTAATTTAAATAGATATTCATTATGGATATTTTTAAAATATGATTTAATTCTTATTAAAAATTATTAAACAAAGTTGTTTATTAGTAATTTTAGTTAGTTAAGATTTAGTTAAAATTCTTATATAAGAGACATTTTAAATTATATATAATTTACTTATTCTAAGTGTACCGTTTAAATTTTTTTATTTAAAATTTCATTTTATTAAATTTTATATTTTTTAAAATTTAATTTATTTAATGCGTTATTCATAAACTTAATTTTTTATTTACTTATTTAACATAATTATTCTAAATATAATCTATATAATGCAATTTTAAATATCATTTATAATGTGTTGTGTTTTAAGTGTAGAAATCGAACGTTTTTATAATTATTTCTCATTTGAGAATACAATTATCTATTGTTAAAATATTACATTCATAATTTTAACACTAAAAAATTTTGTTTTATAACTTTAAAATAGTACTTGAAATAAAGATATCAAAATTAGAATTATTATTCTAGATTTAAATTAGTTTATAATATTGTTTATAACAATCTAATTTAGATTTAGGTTAATCAGCATGTAAAGCAATTTTTTTATAAAACTAAAATATTATTCATCTCATTAAATAAATTTTTAGATTAATTAAAGTAATTTAAAAACTTTATTACTATAAATAAATATAATAATTAAAGATATCTGATTACATAAATTAACTGATTTTATAGAATAGATTCTTAAAAACCTCATGGTTATATTCTCAAATGGAATAGTAGTCGTAATACTAAAATTATTAGATTAATTTGTTGAATTTTTATGGTTTTAAAATCAAGTATATATGTAAGGGTTTTACAATTAAATAAACATTTTTTATTAACTAAATACAGATTTAGAAATGAAATAGAGTTCATCTATATATAAATCAATAAGATAACCATAAAGAAAATAATTTAAATTAATTGTTAAGAATTAATTTTTTATATCAGTAATGAATTCATAATTGAAATAGTTAACTTACTTTTATAAATTTTAATTATTTTTGTATTTTATTTTTATTATGTATACTATTTTAATTATATAAATATATTTATATTTTCAAATTTAAAAAATAAAACTTATATCCCTATATATATTATTACTTATAATTTTTTATTGACTACCTAATTATATAAATAGTCTATACATGTTATAAAGAACTCTATTTAATAAAAACTTGTTATTAACAATAAGATTTTTATTAACATTTTATTTTTTAATTATTTAGTTAAACGATATTTATAAATTAAATTCATTAAAAAAATTAAATAAATATCTTATTATTATTTTTTAGTAATTTAAATATTTTTTATTAGAGTGATTAATAGTATTTTTTTTAGAATTAATAAGATAAAAAATCTGATTATTTATTAATTTTGTTAAGTTAATAGTAATTATTATATAATTTATTTTTTTAAATTTACTATTTTATATTGTTTTAGTGTATAGATAAATATTATCTATATATTATATATATAATAGCCAATAAAATATTAACAAAATTAATTTCTATATCATAACTATTTTTTGTAAATTAGTTATTTTCATTATTTAATAAAAAGTTTTTTTAGATTATATTAAAAATTATAGTTAGTAAGATCAGTTTTAGTATTAATTTTAAAATCCTTAATTTGTCATTACGTTCTAAAGTAAAAAAAGATATTGATAATAAGGTTATATAAGAAAATTAAAATAATTAACGACTCTATTTATTTTAATAAATAAATTTAATTTTAGGAATAACTTAATTAAGTATTTTTTATTTATTATATATGCAATATAATACTTTAAGTTTAGGTGTTATTTTTCTTAAAAAAAAATAAAAAAAAAATAAAAAAAATTAATTAATTGCTAGTAAATTGTTACATAAAAATTTATTATTAATTTTATGATTATATTTATTTTTTATCCTTTATCTTTTATTTTTTATTTATTTTATCATTATATCTTCTATAACCCATAACATCTATTTATATCTTTATATTAAATATAAATATTTCAGTATAAATAAATAATAAAATATTTATAATAACATAACTGAAAATAAAGAATTGTTAAAATATTTTTTAATAAAACTTAAAAGTCTTATATTAATTTAATATATTTTTATTTGTAAAATATTACAACATGTTTAATAATAAGTAAGAAGAAAATATTATTAATGTATATCGTATCAATTTTATAGTGATAAGAAAAATTAAATTTAAATCATCATCATTATTTAAATATTTTATAAAAATCAGTTATATTTAATGTTTCAAAAACAAGTTTTGAAGTATTTTCACGATAGTTATGCAGAAAAAATTTTATAATATCAAGATCTATTACTAATATAACTTATAACTATAATAAATAGATAAAATTAATAAGTTTACTTATATTTATAAATTTATTTATCCATAAAATGGTATAATTAACATTATTAATATTTATATAATTGAATCTTCTAAATTTAATAAATTAATATTTTGAATGAAATAATGAAATTTAGTAATAAAAATAAAAATAAAATATTGAAAATTCATAACATATTAATATTTTCTCCAGATGGAGAAGGTTATTCATGGTGATGAGTTATAATTTTGTTTTGTTATAATTGATTTTAATATATGATAATTTTAATTGTTAAATAAATAATTATTTTAGCACTGAATTTTTATAAATTTTAAGAAGAAAAATTAACGTATATACTATAAAATTTTAATTAAAAGCTATTATCTCTAAAGATATTTTTTTTAAATATTTTTAAAGATAAATATCATAGATCAGAATAAGATAAATAAAACAAAAAATTATTTTAAATTATTTTCTAAACAGAACTTTTAAAATATTCTTTAATTCATAATGATAAAAAAGCATAATTTCCATATAACTTAGCTTTAATTACATTAAAATAGAAGATTATATTTTTTTAATTAACTATTTTAATAGGCATTTTAAAGTTGGTTACTCTAATCTAAAATTTATATAAATAAAAAAAATTTAAAAATAAACAGTAAATTGCTTATATTAATAGACGATTTTATTGGTTAACAGGTAAATATAAAATACTATGGTTAAGAAATACCCTTCAGAAACCATATTTATTGGTCAGAAAGACCCTCAAATAGAGGGATTAAAAATGCCACCTCATTCTTTAGAAGCTGAGCAATCTGTACTTGGTGGATTAATGTTGGACAATGAGCGTTGGGATCATGTTTCAGAGCGTGTAACAAACGGAGATTTTTTTAGTCGCCCTCATCGTACTATTTTTTCTAAAATGCAAACCTTGTTTGAACGCGGTAGACCAATTGATTTGATTACTTTATCTGAATCATTAGAACAACAAGGAGAATTAGATAGCGTCGGTGGTTTTGCTTATTTAGCTGAACTAGCTAAAAATACCCCAAGTGTTGCCAATATTAATGCATATGCTGATATTGTACGCGAACGTGCTGTTGTTCGTGATATGATTACAGTAGCAAATGAGATTGCTGATGCTGGTTATAACCCTCAAGGTCGAACAAGTGAAGAGTTATTAGATTTAGCTGAATCACGTGTTTTTCAAATAGCAGAAACTCGAACTAATAAAGATGATGGTCCGAAAAGGATTGAAGAGATTCTATCTGAAACGGTCGAAAAAATTGAACAACTTTATCAGAATCCTCATGATGGTGTAACAGGGGTATCTACAGGTTATCAAGATCTTGATAGAAAAACGGCAGGATTACAAAATTCTGATTTAATTATTGTAGCAGCTCGTCCTTCAATGGGTAAAACTACTTTTGCAATGAATTTGTGCGAACATGCAGCAATGACGGAAGAAAAACCTGTTTTAATTTTTAGTTTGGAAATGTCTGCAAATCAAATTATGATGCGTATGTTAGCTTCATTATCTCGCGTTGATCAGACACGTATTCGTACTGGTCAGCTTGATGATGAAGATTGGGCACGTATTTCTAGTACTATGGGTATTTTAATGGAAAAACGCAACATGTATATTGATGATTCTGCTAGGTTAACACCAACAGAAGTTCGTTCACGCTCACGTCGAATCTATCGTGAATATGGTGGTTTAAGTTTAATTATGATTGATTATCTTCAACTTATGCGTGTTCCCTCTATGCCTGATAATCGAACACTTGAAATTGCCGAAATCTCTCGTTCACTTAAATCTTTAGCAAAAGAGTTACAAGTTCCAGTAATCGCATTATCACAACTTAATCGTAGTTTAGAACAACGAGCAGATAAAAAACCACTCAATTCAGATTTGCGTGAATCTGGTTCTATTGAACAAGATGCTGATTTAATCATGTTTATATATCGAGATGAGGTTTATAATGATGATTCAGATCTTAAGGGAGTAGCTGAAATTATTATTGGTAAACAACGTAATGGACCAATTGGAACAATACGTTTAACTTTTAATGGACAATGGTCGCGTTTTGATAACTATGCGGGACAAATTTATCACATTGAATAATTTTAGCTATTTAATTTTAATATGGAGAATAAAATGAAAGCGGTAACAGCTATTATTCACTGTCAGATTTTGCGCCATAATTTACAACGAGTTCGAGAAATTGCGCCAAATAGTCGAATAATTGCTGTTGTTAAAGCTAATGCTTATGGACATGGTTTATTAAAAACAGCGCATATAATTAAAGATCTTGTTGATAGTTTTGGGGTCACCCGTATTAATGAAGCAATAGAATTACGTAAAAATCGAATAAAAAAACCTATTTTATTATTAGAAGGTTTTTTTGATTTAGATACATTAACTATTATCACTAAGCATACAATTAATATTGTTATTCAAAATATTGAGCAACTTGAAATTTTAGAAGAAATTAAATTAAAGAAACCGATAAAAGTTTGGATGAAAGTTGATACTGGTATGCACAGGTTGGGATTTAGATTTGAAGAGGCACCAAAACTTTATACTCGTTTAATGAAATGTCAAAATATCCAAAAACCTATTAATATTATGAGTCATTTTAGTTGCGCAAATAAACCATGGTTACCAATTGCTACAAATCAGCAATTAGCTCGTTTTAATGCTTTTATAAAAGATAAACCAGGTGAAAAATCAATCGCAGCGTCAGCCGGTATTTTATTATGGAAAACATCACATTTTAGTTGTGTGCGTCCAGGCATTATGATATACGGTGTTTCCCCGTGTGAAAATAAAAAAGGAAAAGATTTTGGTCTTTTACCAGCAATGACACTTAAATCTAATTTAATCGCTATTCGTCAACATAAAATTGGAGAACCAGTCGGTTATGGTGAAACTTGGATTAGCAAACGAGATACTAATCTTGGTGTAGTCGCGATTGGTTATGGTGATGGTTACCCAGGTAATGCTCCATCAGGTACTCCAGTGATAATAAATGGACGAAAAGTTTCTATTGTTGGTAGAATTTCAATGGATATGATGTCAGTAGATTTGGGGATTGAAACTAATGATAAAGTTGGTGATGAAGTAATTATATGGGGGGATCCGTTACCTATTGAAGAAATAGCAACATATACTGGAGTTAGTAATTATGAACTACTATCAAAGTTAACCTCGCGGGTAACAATGGAATACATAAACGAATAGATTTAAAATGGATCTTTTAATGAAAAATAAAAATAATAGTAACACTATGTTTTAATTACTTTTAAATATTGATATTTTTAAACTAAATTTATTAAATTATTGATCTTTATTTTTAATATTTTTTTTAAAAATAAAATTAACTTTTAAATTTACTGTTATTTTTAAAAAGATGATAATATAAATTTTTGAATTAATTATAGATTTAAAATTTAATTTAATTAATTATAGTTATAAGGATTTCTATTTATTTTTTTGGTATAAAGACTAGATAATTATCTATTAATAATTAAAAATTAGTTTTAATATTAATAATTTATTGGCAAAATAATGACGAATTATAAAAAATAAGTTATTAATTACTTAATCTTGTTAATAGTTTATAGATTGTTCTATATTATTGTTTTATTAATTAAAATTTATTTATAATAATTTTATTCTAAAAATTGTCTATTTATCCGAATAAGATTAAGAAATTAATTTTCATCATTAGTTATATTTTAATATAGAAAATAAATAGATAAAGTTTGTTAAAAACTAACAGTTTTTAAATAATTTTTAGAATATCACCTTCTTAATATATTAAGATTGGGTCGCTATTATTCAATTAACTTTGAATTTAATGCTACAATAATAATATTTTTGAATAAACGAAGTAATAAAAGAAAGAAACCTATTTTTTATATAAAATTAAGTGCTTATTAAGGGTATAAATGATAATATTTATATTATTTTAATTATGATTTAGTCAGGATTATTTATATTTATAAATAATTTATTTTTTTGAAATCTTATTAATCCATATATAAGTTATAAAGAAAATATTTTTGTCAATTTTCTTAAAAATTAATAAAATTATATAAATGAATATTTTGATAATTAAAAATTAACATATGAATTATTTTAATGAAATCTAGCTTAAATTGCATTAAAATTCTATGATAGATTTTAAATCTATCTAATAGCTAAAGAGGAATTATATAGCATAAATCTTCTAATAAATAAAGTATTAAATGTATTGTTTAACCATTTAATTAATATATCATTAATTAAATTTAGTTATTATCAATAATATTAATTATTGAATAATCTATTATTTATTAAAAATAAAATTATTTTAGATAAAAAACTTTTTATTAAAAAATTTCATTAAACATTAATTATTACATATTATTTATTAAATTTAAATTTTTAATTGACTTAATAACTTTACTTACATTTTATATATTAAGACAAATTATTTGATTAAAAAAAATTTTCTTAACTATTTATTTTTTAATTTCAAAATTATTTTTTAAAAAAAAACTAACTTGATTATTGAAATCAAATACAAATTATAAATATAGCTATAAAAATTTAATTTTTATTTGATTATCATTCATATTAATAGTATTTATATCAATAACCGCGTTTTAGGATTTGTTTTAAAAACTTACCAGTATGTGATTGTTTACATTTTATAATTTTTTCGGGTGTACCTGTAAATAAAATTTCGCCACCACCAGTGCCGCCTTCTGGACCAAGATCAACAATCCAATCTGCTGTCTTAATCACATCTAAATTATGCTCAATAATAACAATAGTATTTCCTTGATCACGGAGTTGATGTAATACATTCAAAAGTTGTTGAATGTCAGAAAAATGTAAACCAGTAGTTGGTTCGTCTAAAATATAAAGTGTTTGACCAGTACTTCGTTTAGAAAGTTCGCGAGATAATTTAACTCGTTGAGCTTCTCCACCTGATAAAGTTGTTGCAGATTGCCCTAAACTAATATAGGAAAGCCCAACATCGATTAATGTTTTTAATTTACGAGCTAATGTTGGAACAGCTAAAAAATATTGATAGGCTTCTTCGGTAGTCATTTCTAATACTTCATGAATATTTTTTCCTTTATATTTTATTTCTAAAGTTTCACGATTATAGCGTTTTCCTTTACAATGATCACAAGGAACATAGATATCGGGTAAAAAATGCATTTCAACTTTAATCATGCCGTCACCTTGACACGCCTCGCAACGCCCACCTTTAAGATTAAAACTGAATCGCCCAAGTGAATGCCCTCTGGAACGGGATTCGGGTACAGCAGCAAATAATTCACGAATTGGTGTAAACAGACCAATATATGTAGCTGGATTTGATCGAGGTGTTCTACCAATAGGACTTTGATTAATATCAATAACTTTATCAAAGAATTGTAATCCCTCAATATCGCTATAAGGTGCAGGAATAGCATTGGTAGCTTTATTTAATTTTCGTTGAGCAATAGAAAATAATGTATCATTAATTAAAGTTGATTTACCTGATCCAGAAACACCGGTAATACAGATAAATAAGCCAACTGGTAATTCTAGCGTTACATTTTTTAAGTTATTACCTTTTGCACCAATAAGTTTCAAGGTTTTCTCTGCATTAATGGGGACTCGTTTTTGTGGGATATTGATCTTACGCTCACCGCTAAGATATTTGCCAGTTAATGAATTTGGATTACCAACAATATCATTTAGGTTACCTTGAGCAACGATGCGCCCTCCATATATACCCGCTCCAGGACCAACGTCAATAATATGATCAGCAGTACGAATTGCATCTTCGTCATGTTCGACCACAATAACTGTATTACCTAAATTACGTAAATGCAGCAAAGTCTTTAACAATTTATCATTATCTCGTTGATGCAAGCCAATTGAAGGTTCATCTAAGACATACATAACGCCAACTAAACCAGCACCAATTTGACTCGCTAACCTAATACGTTGTGCTTCACCACCAGATAATGTTTCTGCTGCACGAGATAAAGTTAAATAATTTAATCCAACGTTTACTAAAAATTTCAATCGATTCTTAATTTCTTTTAAAATTTTTTCAGCAATTTTAGCACGCTGACCGCTAAGCTGTAATTTTTGAAAAAATATTAATGCATGGCCGATACTAAAATCTGAAATTTCAGATAGTGGAGTGTTTTCAATAAATACATAACGAGCTTCTTGTCGTAAACGAGAACCATTACAAGCGATACATGATCGATTATTAATATATTTTGCTAATTCTTCTCGCACTGCTATTGATTCTGTTTCTTTGTAACGCCGTTCTATATTATGAATCACTCCTTCAAAAGGATGATATGTTACGGTAATATCGTTTTGATCATTTTGATACTTAAATTCAAGTGCTTCTTCACCAGAGCCATATAAGATTACCTGTTTAATTACTGGATCTAAAGATTTAAATGTAGCTTCAACATCAAACTTATAGTATTTAGCTAATGATAGTAACATTTGGAAATAATAAAAATTACGTCGATCCCAACCGCGTATTGCTCCGTTTGCTAAAGAAATTTCTTTGTTTTGAATTACTCGATCTGGATCAAAAAATTGTTGTACACCAAGTCCATCACAAGAACTACAAGCACCTGCTGGATTATTAAAGGAAAATAAACGCGGCTCTAATTCATTGATGCTATAACCACAGATTTGGCAGGCAAAATTAGAGGAAAAAACTAATTCATCGGTTTTGTCGTTATTCATGTCAGTAATAATAGCAGTACCTCCTGATAATTTAAGAGTAGTTTCAAATGATTCTACCAGGCGTTGCGTAAGATTGGCACGAACCTTAAAGCGGTCAATGATAACTTCAATAGTATGTTTTTTATGCAAGTCTAATTTAGGTGGATCAGATAAATCGCAAATTTTACCATCGATACGAGCGCGTGTATAACCTTGAGTTAATAAATTATCTATTATCTTAATATGTTCACCTTTACGTTTTTTAACTATTGGAGCTAATAACATTAGCCATTTACCTTCTGGTAGAATCAAAACGTTATCAACCATTTGAGAAATTGTTTGAGCGGCTAATGGAGTATCATGATCAGGACACCGAGGTTCTCCAACACGAGCAAATAGTAAACGTAAATAATCATTAATTTCAGTAATAGTACCCACTGTTGAGCGTGGATTATGTGAAGTTGATTTCTGTTCAATTGAAATGGCTGGTGATAATCCTTCAATATGATCAACTTCTGGTTTCTCCATTAAAGATAAAAATTGTCTTGCATAAGCAGACAATGATTCAACATAACGGCGTTGACCTTCTGCATATAAGGTATCAAATGCAAGTGAAGATTTTCCTGAACCTGATAATCCAGTAATAATAATTAATTTATCACGAGGAATAATTAAATTGATATTTTTTAAATTATGGGTGCGTGCACCTCTGATTTCAATCTTATCCATATATCAGATCCCGAATGAAAATATATTCAAATAGTAAATGAAATGTTTTATTATTACATAATTTTTATTCTATGAATATATAGCACTTTAAAGTACTATTAATCATATTTTATAATTTAATAATCAATCTTAAAAGATTAGCAATATTGCAGTATAATTTTTAAGATATTTTCAAATTTTAATTTAAAAAAGTTTTTTTTTATATTCATAAGAATATTCACATGTTAAAATAATAAGAATATTTAAATTTATACTAAAAATTAATTTATTAGGAGTATTGAATGGCCAGCAAAGGCGTTAATAAAGTTATACTTATTGGTAATTTAGGACAAGATCCTGAAATTCGTTATATGGCAAATGGTGGTGCAGTTGCTAATCTTAGTTTAGCAACTTCTGACAGTTGGCGAGATAAACAATGTGGTGAAATGCGGGAAAAAACAGAATGGCACAGAATTGTAATTTTTGGAAAATTAGCGGAAGTGGCAGGTGAATATTTGCGTAAAGGATCACAAGTTTATATCGAAGGTTCATTACAAACTCGTAAATGGCAAGATCAAAATGGCTTAGATCGCTATTCAACCGAAGTTATTGTAAATATTTCTGGTACGATGCAAATGTTAGGTTCAAGGGGTAATTCACAAGAAGGTGTGTTACAAAATAATCTAGCACGTGGTGACCTAGAGCAGTCTCAACAAAGTAAGAAATTTAATAATAATTTATCAGCTCTTTCTTCTTATTCCGATAAAAATAAAAAGGCTTCATCCACTGAACCAACAATGGATTTCGATGATGAAATTCCATTTTAAGCGTTATTAAGGATATTTTTTTGTTTTTTTTTAAAAAAACAAAATTAGTTATAACTTAGTGAATTGAAACTAAATTATTATTTTTTTCTATAAAAATATTAATTAATTAAAAATTATTAATATGCGTTATAAGCTAAGCTGTATTAAAGATAATATGTTTATTTTAAGAATAATTATTATTTTTAATATAATATATTCATCAGTATAAAACATATTAATAATTAGATATCTATTACTAGTATAAATTAAGGAAAGATATTTTTTATAAGAAATTACTTGCGATAAATTATTTAAATTTTATAAATCGTAAAATATTAATTATAGCAATAAAGCTTTACAGAAGTTCTTTTTATTTTATAGTTTATTCTGTTATTAATTTAGTGCATAAGGAAAAAGTTGTTCCTTTATAATTTGCATAGTTGTTTATAAAAAAAAGTAAAAAATATTTTTTAATGATTTTAAATATTATATATATAAAAAAATTCTTTATTTCTCCTTAATATTTATTAAAGGATAAATTTTTTTTCATAAAAGGATATTATATGTGGATTAAAAAAAATAAAATAATTTAATCAAAAAAAGAAAATAAACCCCCAATAAAAGGTGTATATATTTTATTAAAAATTTTTGGTAATACACGAGCTTATCTATTACAATAAAGGGTTTTTCAAAATTATTTAACAAAAAAGAGAAAATAAATATTTTGTTTTATTTATTTAAACGTATTTTATTATTAAATGTACTTACTATTTCATTTGATTAAATAGGTTATGAAATTTCAAATAATATTGAAAAAAAATTAAAATTCGCATGATATATATTAGTAGTTTTTAAGAGTGCTTACTGTATAGTTAATATTAATAGTGAATGGAATTTTTCATTCCAATTAAAAATAGTAAATAATATAAAAAAATAATTTGAATTTTTTATTTTAACAAAATCTACTAAAATAGTATAATAAAAATTATAGATATATAGATTTATGTAATAAAGATCTTTTTTTTAATATGTATAAGTTTATTTTTTATATTAATATAGATTAATGGTGATTTTTTAGTTTTATATAAAATAGTGAATATTAATTTTGATAAAATTTTGTGTTTTATAAAAATATTTTTTAATTCAATTTATAAAATATTCATTTAACAATGAAGATATTAATTTTAATATCTTAAACTAATAAATGTATAACACCAATTATTTTGGATATAAAGAAATAAAACTAAAGTTCATTTGGATAATTTATCTTAAAAAAATATCTATTTATATCATATTAAAATTAAATGAATATATACAAACATGTTTTTTTTAAAATTCACCAATTAATTATATTCATTTATTATATTTAGTTTATAATTAAATTCAAATGAATAATTTGGTATATCGCACCTAATTTAATAAAAATTAAGTTAAACTTAATTTAATTATTGTTGAGTGTAAAAGAAAAATCTTAAAATTATTTACGCTACTTAATTTTATGATAAAGTAAATAAAATAAAAAAAATTGTTAAATAGTAACAAAAAATATTTTTTGATAGAGTTAACAATAAAATTATTAATTTTAAAACTAGGTAATAATGAATGTCTTAAGTTTAAATAGTAAATTTAATTTAATCAATTTTATAGAAAATATAATTATATTATTATTAATCTTAAAATTAGAGTTTTAGTTGAACAGATTTAATATTAATTAATTGTTTTATAAATTATTTAAAAACCATATTAACTAGATTGTTTACTAATAAATAACTATTTTATTGATGACTTTTTTTAAAATTTAGATTTCTTTTTAGAAGAAAGAAAGAGCATTATAAAAAAAATATTTAAGCTTAATTTTTTTTAAGGTGAAAATCGATAATTTTTCTAAAAAATTAGGAAAATATTTTTATTTATTTTGATGCCTTAATTTATTGTGTCAAAATAGTATATTTGCTATTAAATGATAGAAAAAACTAAATAAATTAAAATTTAACTATTCTATTTAATGCGAATGGTTAGAAGTTATGATTGCTTGAAGTTTAAAAAAAACATACTAATAAATATATTAAAAGGTTGAGTTGTACATATCAAAAGATATAAATTCTTGTGATAACATGATTTATTGAATTCAGTATGTTACTGGAGTCTCTTTAATATCTTTGATAGATTAAATAATTCTAAAATTATTTAATGATTTTAGAATACTCTACTATGGCTTCTAAAAAAAAAATAAAGATAAAATTTAACTATAGTAGAAAGATAAAAAGAAGTATTTTTTTAAAAAATATAAAAAATATTTTCTTATGAATATTTTAATTGAAACATAAAAATTAAATAATATTTATATCTAAAATAAAATTTTAGATAATTCGTAACTATTATGAGAAATTAAAATTAATTACAAATTAATTTTAATTTAAAGGTATTATAAAAATAATCGTAATCCAAAAAAAGTAACAATGCATTGTATATTGAGAGGCGTTTTTTAATAAATTAAAAATAGAATAAAATACTAATAATAGCATTATGTCAGTTATAATATAGTTAATTAAAAAATGATTTTTTCAATTAAGTTTAAGAACTTATATACATAAATAAATTTTTTATAATTAAATTGATAAAAGTAAATATATCATTATTATAGTATAGCAGTATAATTAACAACTGATATAAATCTAAGTTAGTGTCTCTAAGTACAACAATAAAAAATAGTGAATAAATAAAATAAAAAAATAAAAAATCAAATTAAATGAATTTAAAAAAAAATAAAATAAAAATTAATTTTGAATATATCATATTCACATATAAATAAAATTTAAAAATAAATAACACAATAATTTAATATAAAAATAAAATGGGATAATGAAAATAATTTAATAAGAATTCAATAATGTTATTTTTATTAAATTAAATTTTCATAAATAGTTTCTTTAATACTAAAACTATAATTTATATCACTTTTAAAAGCTTAAATTAAAACCAAAATCAATATTAGCTAAATAAAAAAAAGAAAGAACACAACAACATTTTTATATATATTTTATATAAGTAATTATTATTTATTTTTACTTTAAAATAAAATCAGTTAATTAACTCAAATATATTTTTAATTAAATTAAATAATTATTTATATATAAAACATTATTTTTTTTAAAAAATAATTAATTTTAAATATTTTATATTATCACAAATGTTAGTTATTTTTTTATTTTAGATTTATAAATATTTATATAAATAAAATCATTTTTTATTAAAAATAAATTACTCTCTATTTATGGAGCTAAATTATTTTTTAATTTTTAATTAAAAAATAATAAAATCAACAAAAAAAATAAATAAACATGTTAAATTCACTTTTATAATAGTGAAATACTGATGATAAATTCTATAATTTAGAATGCTTGATTATTTTATAAAATTTACTAAACAATTTTGTATTTAAAATTTTTATTTTTTTATATAAACCTATTGTCTATAATATAAATGCTTAATTTTAATATAATTATATTATTTAAATAGAGAAATATTATATTTAATTTTTACACAATGAATAAAAATATTTTATATTTAAATTATCATTGAATTATAAATTGAATAATTTTTGAAATATAGCAATAAAGTTAGATAATTTATCAAGATTTTTTTTGTATATTTTATAATATTTAAATTATAGTTTAATTTAGTGTTATTATTCTTAGTACATCTAAGAAAATTATTTTATATATCAACAAATTACCTATATTAAATTTAAAATTATTAATATTTAATTAACAAATAAAATGAAATATAACATTAACTAATATGTTTTAAAATTTAAAGGTAAATTTTTCTATTAATAATTTATAATTAAGAATAAAAACAACAAAAATACCGCATTTTTTGTGATTAGTTAATTTATTTTTCTATAGTATAGTTTTGTATTTTATCAGTATCTATTAAGAAAAATATAATTTTACTTAGTTTATAACCAAGATTTATCAGTAAGGAGATAATATGGAAATATTTTTTACCATTCTCTTTTTGATTTTGGTGGCTTCAGTATCAGGTGTAGTTACAAAAGTTATTCCCTTTCGTATACCCCTTCCTATTATGCAAATTGCGATAGGGGCATTATTAGCATGGCCACACTTTGGTTTACATGTTAATTTTGATCCAGAGCTTTTTTTAGTTTTGTTGATTCCACCGTTATTATTTGTTGATGGCTGGAAAACTCCAACACGTGAATTTTTCCAAAATTGGCGTGAAATTTTCATTTTAGTTTTAGGTTTAGTTTTAGTAACAGTAGTTGGAATAGGTTATGTGATCTATTGGCTGTTACCTAGTATTCCTCTTGTTGCAGCTTTTTCTTTGGCAGCGGTTCTTTCTCCTACTGATGCTGTTGCACTTTCTTCGATTGTTGGTAGAGATCGAATACCAAAGCGAATGATGAATATATTAGTTGGAGAAGCGCTTATGAATGATGCTTCCGGCTTGGTTGCATTAAAATTTTCTGTCGCCATTGCTATGGGAACCATGATTTTTACTATATCTGGTGTTACGTTTGAGTTTTTTAAAGTTGCTATTGGTGGTTTATTGAGTGGTATTACAGTGACCTGGATTTATAGCAAATCACTTCGCATTATGAGCCGCTGGAGTAATGATGATTCGGCAACTCAAATGATTTTAATGTTACTATTACCTTTTGCTGCATATCTTATTGCTGAACATATTGGTTTTTCAGGTATTTTATCGGCCGTATCTTCTGGTATGACAATTACTAAAGCTGGTGTTATTCGTAATGCACCATTAGCTATGCGGTTAAGATCGGATAATATATGGTCGATGCTTGAGTTTGTTTTTAATGGTTTAGTTTTTGTTATGCTTGGTTTACAGTTACCTGGTATACTGGAGAACTCTGTTATTCAAGCTAAACTTGATCCAAGTATTGAAACTTGGATGCTGTTTATCACTGTTTTTATTATTTATACCGCTTTATTATTCCTAAGATTTAGTTGGTTATGGCTAATGAAAAAATTTAGTCGACTTTTATTAAAAAAACGGCCCTTACAGTTTGCTTTTTATACATATCGTGAATTATGGTTAGCTTCATTTTCTGGAATACGTGGAGCAATCACATTAGCAGGTGTTCTTTCTATACCGTTATTTCTTACTGATGGGACACCCTTTCCCGCGCGTTATCAATTAATTTTTATTGCAACAGGTGTAATCATGTTATCAATTTTTATTGGTGTACTTGCATTACCAATTTTATTGTATAATTTTAAAGTATGTGATAAATTAGCAAATATTAATGAAATAAGAATGGCAAGAGCGGCTATGGCAGAAGTAGCTATTGTAAGTATAAATAAGATGGAAGAACGCCTTTCTAATGATGTTCAAGAAATGTTAGATCCTGAAATTATTAGTGAGATTGCTTCGCGTGTTACTGGTTACCTTCGTCGTAGAACTGTTGGTAAGGATGAAATAGATCATAATTTGTTGATAGAAGATTTAGAACGCCGTTTTCGTTTAACAGCGTTACGGGCAGAAAGAGCAGAATTATATCATTTACGCGCAACAAAAGAGATAAATAATGAAACCATGCAAACATTACTATTAGATCTTGATTTAATGGAAACTTTATTGATTGATAAACAACATTAGTATATTAAGATATAATGTATAAAATTATTAGTCATTAGTTTTTTATTAAAAAATTCTTTTTTATTTAATTTATGAATATTTTTAATTTCTCATTTTTTTGATATAATAAAACATAAAATTAGGTATGAATTTTTATTTATTAATAATAATATAGTTAAAAATCATCAATTAACCACTATCATATTTTATGATTTTTATCGAGATATATACTTGTATATAATAAAAAACTTTAAATAATCCTAATATTATCTAATAGTGGGATATCTTCTTTTTAAGAATTGTTCATAACAAACTTTTTTAATAATCAAATTACAATAAGAACTATATGGTTATTTTTAGTTTATAAATAAAGATAGTATAATTTTTTTTATTTTTAAAATATTATTTTATTTATTTAATAGTCTTTGTTTTAATAAAATCAAAGATAATAACGTAAATAAATAATATAAAATTTATAATTTTAGTAATAAGAAAATTTAATTGAACTAAAATAGTAAGTTAATATCATTTAAGATTATTAACTTTATCATTAAACATAAATACGCTAATTAAATACTAGTTATCTTTATTTTTATGATAATCTTTTAATTATAGCTTAACCATTATTTTTTCGTTATTACTGCTATCGCTCAGTAAATTTTTGTTTATTATAAAATCAATAAATAAAAAATTAATTGATTTTTATTAAAATAATAAGTTATTTCATAATATTTTGTGATCAAAGTGTTACTTATTATTCTATAATACTTTTTTGATATGTTTTTTGATTACAGTTTGTTTAATTATTTTACTGGATATCTTACTCTATTAATAGTTTATTTTTTTTGTTAGAAAGTATTTATTTATGCCTAAATATTATTACTAATTAGATAATTATTTTAACGATAAAACATATTATAATTTAATATTTTATCTATATGACCACTCAATGTAATTTATTTATCTTTATTCGTTCAATGTATAATGTAAAATAATACCTAAATCTCAATCTAGTCTAATTTTTATAAAACAAAATAAACAAAAATTTATTTTAGAGATTTATGTAACATACCACTAAATTATTTTATAAAACAAAAAACTATTTTAAGGAAAATAAGGTGGATTTTCAATTATTATATGCAATTATTGCATTTCTTATTGGTATACTTTTTGGTTCTAGTTTTATCTGGTTAGTTATTTCAAAAAAAATAAATAAAAAAGAATCTGAATTATGTGACTTTTATAGGATTCAAGCTACATATGAAGAAAAAATAACTCACCTTAAATACTGGAAAGTTGAGTGCGAAAACTGTGATAAAGAATTAAAATTACAAATAAAAATTAATCATAATCAAGAAATTGAACTACGTGAAGCTATGACACGTCTTGAAGATACAAAACTAATCTTTAAAGAGAAACAGCAGTTATTGTTTAATAACGAACAACGATTAAATGTTCAATTTGAAAATTTAGCAAATCGTATTTTTGAACAAAATGAACGTCGAGTTTTTGAACAAAATCGCCAAAGTTTAATTGTACTTTTAACGCCTTTTCGTGAACAATTAGATTGTTTTCGTCGTCAGATAAATGAGAGTTTTAATGAGGAATCACGTGAGCGTCATACTTTAGCTCATGAAATTCGCCAACTTCAGAAATTAAATACAGAAATGGCAAAAGAAACAATTAATTTAACTAAAGCTTTAAAAGGTGATAATAAAATTCAAGGAAATTGGGGTGAAATAATTTTATCTCGTATATTAGAAGCTTCTGGATTAAGGCAGGGATATGAATTTGAAACACAAGTTAGCATTAATACTCCAAATGGCCGTTATCAACCAGATGTGATTATTCGTCTTCCAGAAGGAAGGGATGTTATTATCGATGCTAAAATGTCATTAACAGCTTATGAACACTATTTCAATAGTGAAGATGAACAGCAACAAACTATGGCATTACGAAGTCATGTTAATTCAGTGCGTAATCATATAAAAGAGCTTGGACGAAAAGATTATAATCAGTTAAATGGATTAAGATCGTTGGATTATGTATTAATGTTTATTCCGCTTGAGCCAGCTTATTTGATTGCTTTGCGTGAAGCACCTGAACTTATTGATGAGGGCTTACGAAATAATATTTTAGTTGTTTGTCCTTCAACTTTATTGGTAGCAGTACGTACAATTAATAATTTATGGCGTTATGAACAACAGAGTCAAAATGCGCAAGTAATTGCTGATCGCGCTGCTAAAATATATGACAAAATGCGGTTATTTATCGATGATATACAAATTTTAGGCCAGAGTTTAAATAAGGCGCAATTAAATTATCAATCTGTAATAAAAAAATTAACAGAAGGAAAAGGTAATTTAATTAGCCAAGTAGAAAGTTTAAAAGAATTAGGAATAGAAGTTAAACGTCCGATTGATACTGCATTTAGCAAGCCTGACTACTAAATTCTAATTAATAAAAAATGTTAAATTATGAATAGGTTCATGTAATAGTATTGTTATAATTTAAATTATTTAATGATTAAATAAAGGTAAATATGATAAATCCGGTCGAAGAAAAAACTGATTTTGGTTTCAATAAAGTAGATAAAAATAAGAAAGCAGCTATGGTTGCTTCTGTTTTTCATTCAGTAGCTGAAAAATATGATTTTATAAATGATCTTATTTCATTAGGGATTCATCGAATCTGGAAACATTTTATGATAGAAGCAAGTGGTGTTCGTTGTGGGCAATATATTTTAGATTTAGCTGGTGGCACTGGAGATTTAACAGCTAAATTTTCAAAAATAGTTGGCGAAAAAGGTAGAGTTATTCTCGTTGACATTAATAGTTCTATGTTAAAAGTTGGTCGCGCAAAACTTCGTAATCTTGGTATTGTTGGTAATATTAATTACATTCAGGCTAATGCTGAAGATCTACCTTTTCCTGATAACTACTTTGATTGCATTAGTATTTCTTTTGGTCTACGTAATATTACTGATAAAGATAAAGCACTTAGATCAATGTTCAGGGTATTAAAACCCAATGGTTGTTTATTAATATTAGAATTTTCTAAACCAATTTTTCCAATATTAACTAAAATTTATGATGCTTATTCTTTTTATATTTTACCATTTGTTGGTAAAATAATAATTAATGATGCTGATAGTTATCGCTATATGGTTGAATCTATTCGTATGCACCCGGAACAGAATACTTTAAAGGCAATGATAGAATTGGTGGGTTTTGAACAAGTTTCTTATACTAATATGACCTGTGGAATTGTTGCGCTACATAGAGGGTTTAAATTTTAAAATAAATATTTACTCAATTTAAAATTATTTAAAAATTCAATTATTAAATATGAAAATAATTCACCTTTATACCTTATTTTTAAATAAATTTTTATCAAGAAATCAGATTAAAATCAAAAAATAATACTAATTAATTTAAAGATTATCAAATTATTAGTGGTTATATTCTATAGGCAATACGATTGATATAGTAAATAAAATAGTTTTTAACTTAAATTAAATAATAAACAGTTTTAACAAAATTATTAGTACATTTAAAGATAAAATAATAGTTTTTAACTTTTTAATCCATAATTCTAAGATTGTTATAGTAGTACATGATATATAAGTTCATTAGAATTATTAAATATTATTTGATTTTATTTTACTCAAATTTTTCTTATCATTTATTAATTTATATCAATAATATAATTATAGGAGAGATAAGTTAATGAATTAAAAAGATTTAATTTAAATAAATTAATGAGTTATTAACCAAAAAAAATATATTAAAGTATTTTAATAGAAAAATAGAAAGTATCTATTCATATGTTAAAAGTTCTATTTTTTGATAAAGTTAAAGATGATAATAGATATCATAAAATTAGAGAAATCTTTATTTAAATTGGAGGAAAATATGAGATCAAAAGAAATTAGACGACTCTATTTTATTGTTCGAATATTAATAAATTATGGTTTAGATAAGTTAATTCCTAAAATTAAATTTACTCTACCATTAAGAATTGGACGATGTTGTTTATTTTGGTTATCAAACAAACATAAAGATAAATCTGTTGGTGAATGTTTACGTTTAGCTTTACAAGATTTAGGTCCAGTTTGGATTAAATTTGGTCAGATGTTATCTACTCGTCATGATCTTTTTCCCGCTATAATCTCTACTCAATTAGCATTATTACAAGACAAAGTTATTGGATTTGATGGCCGATTAGCTCGTAGGCAGATTGAAGAATCATTAGGTAGATCTCTTGAAACTTGGTTTGATGATTTTAATGAAGTACCATTAGCTTCGGCATCAATTGCTCAAGTACATACTGCAAAATTAAAAAAAAATAACAAACAAATTGTAATTAAAGTTATTCGTCCAGATATACTACCTGTTATTAAAGCTGATATAGGTTTAATGTATCGATTAGCTAATTGGCTTCCACTTTTATTAGACGGACGACGTTTACGCCCGCGAGAAGTTGTTCGAGAGTATGAAAAAACATTAATTAATGAGTTAAATTTATTACGTGAGGCGGCAAATGCTATTCAATTGCGACGTAATTTCAAAAATAGTCCTATGCTTTATATTCCGGAGGTTTATATAGATTACTGTCGAGAAAATGTAATGGTTATGGAACGAATTTATGGTATACCTGTTTCTGATATTAATGCGTTAAATAAACATGGAATTAATATGAAGTTATTGGCTGAGCGCGGAGTAAAGGTTTTTTTTACACAAGTTTTTCGTGATAATTTTTTTCATGCTGATATGCATCCTGGTAATATTTTTATTAACCGAGAACATCCAAAAGATCCACAATATATTGGTATTGATTGTGGTATTGTTGGTTCATTAAGTAAAGAAGATAAACGTTACTTAGCAGAAAATTTTATTGCTTTTTTTAATCGCGATTATCGTAAGGTAGCTGAATTACATATTGATTCAGGATGGGTTCCAAAAAATACTAATGTAGAAGATTTTGAATTTGCCATTCGCACAGTTTGTGAACCTATTTTTAAGAAATCATTAATAGAAATTTCTTTTGGGTATGTTTTATTTAATTTATTTAATATCGCACGCTGTTTTAACATGGAGGTTCAACCTCAATTAGTATTACTTCAGAAAACATTACTATATGTTGAGGGATTAGGAAGGCAACTTTATCCACAATTAGATTTATGGAAAACAGCTAAACCTTTTCTTGAAGACTGGTTACATCATCAAATTGGATTGACGGCAATTATTAGTGCATTTAAGAAAAGATCGCCTTATTGGATTGAAAAAATGCCAGAAATTCCAGATCTTATTTATGGGGCAATTAAGCAACATAAATATTTACAAGATAATTTTGATAAATTTTTCTTTGAAATCAAAGGAAAGGAAGTAAGGCAGATACAATCTCAATATTTACTTGGAATTGGAATAATTTGTCTGTTATGTGCTACTTTGTTTCAAATTTTTAATTTAAAAATTAGCGCTATTAGTTTTATATTTTTCGGTATAATTTCATGCACTATTGGATGGTACCGAATAAATAAAATCGGTTAAAATTTATTTTTCATAAAAATATTTTAAGATTTTTTTTATCTTTCTTATATAAATTACTATACATAATAAAATTATGTATAGTTTAACGTAATTTTACAAAAATATATATTAATAAGAACGAGAATTATTACGGCTATATCTGATAGTTTTAGTTAACACTTATTATTTTTATTGGTTATTCTAATATTTATAATTAAAGAAATAGTATTCACTTGACTTAAATTCTTAAAAATTATTAAAAAAATTTTAAAAAAAGATAGATGATAATTGTTTGAAATTAATGATAATAATAAAATAATAAAATATTATTTTGATGCTAATTTAAAACTAAAAAATATTTCTAAAAGATACTAATAACTCAGCAAAAAAGAAATAATTAAAAATAAAAAAATAAAATTAAGTATAAAATTTGTTTGGAATAGGCTTTAGTGCACTATTATTAATTATGATAATAAGATTAATTATTTTTAAAAGAAGGATTGTTTTCAATACCCATTAAAATGAGTGTTGATTTGATATGCAGATTGTATTTATTATCTGATAATATTTAATATGAATTTTTTATAAAAAATAAAATTATAGAAATTATAAAAAAAAAATCAAAGAAAATAAAAGAAAAGGTAAAACTTGAAATTTTTTCACCGGAACTTAAATAATTTATAGAACAATTGTGAGAATCTATTAAGTTATTAAAAAAACAATCACCAAGTAATTTTATGGAAAAAGTTTGCTAAAGTAAAAAAAAATACTAATAGTTTTTAATAAAAAGCAGAAGTACAATAAATGTAAATAAAAAATACTTTTGATAGCTAAAAACTAAATTATTAAAAGTAAAATCTAATAAAATATCTCATAAAAAAATTATGATCAAACTAATAGTAAAAATTAGTATATATTGATCAATAATCTTTAGTTGTTTATTGGCTATTTAATTAAGTTATATAGATATATTTTTTATAATTTATTTACCATTGAAATGATTTCATTATTATATAATATATTTTGAAATAAAATTCAGTATTTTATTATTGCGCTGTTAATTTGGTTGTTTTTATTGGTTTATGTATAAACACAAACCGATATGGTATTAACAGTTTTTCTATAATTTAATTTATATTGATAATAGCAATATTTATCTTTATTTCAGTTATTTGATATCAGTTGTTAGCTTTCATCTTATCAGTACTTTATAAGCACAAATAATATTTTGTATTATCTTTACTTTACTACTAAAATTATATGTTATTGTTTTTAACTTTTTTAACATCAATGTTAATTGGTTAGCATCTATAATAAAGAAAATATTATTTTTTATATTGTAACTAAAAATAAGATTATTATTATATTTTTATATTAAATTATAACTTATTAATGGTATAGTCGATATCTAAATATCATTTTATTATAATTAAAATGAAAATATATTTTTTTATTCTAATATTAAAAAAAAATAAAAAAGAAGTAGCTAATTCTTTTTTAGTAAATAAAATTAAATTGATTAACTACAAAATTACTTCTTTAATGACTAAATTATATACATAATAAGTTTAAAAGAAATATTTTTATTACTAACAGACTGTAAAACAATATTGTTTTTCATAGTAATCGTGATTACTATTTTTTAAATCTTAATTAATTATTAGCTATTTAATTTATTTTAATTATAGACTTTAAGTCGCTAATAAAATAATGGAATTAGTGAAATTTATGCTAGTTAACAAAAAAAATATTTATTGGTTAAATATTTAAATAAAAATAAACTAGCAATGATTATAAAGTAAAAAAAATTTTATACAATATATATTAATGTTACTGAACTAATATTAAATGTAATTCTGTTAGTAAATAGATAACAGTTATAGATGATAAGTCTTTAACTGATTTGCTTATAATGTCTTAATCATTGTTTTTAAAATAAAATTAATTTAAATTTTATTAATCTCTATATAGTAAAACATATATTGAAAATTAAAGATAATTCTATTATTTAATTATATATAATAAATCTTTATAAAATTATTATTATAATAAGTTAGAAAAATAATTTTATATATTAAAATAAGCAACTAAATTATTTTAATTTTAAAATTAATGAGTTAAAAATTTAATTATAATAAATTTTTTTAGAAAAATGATACTAAAATATTAAAAATGCATTTTATTTCTAAATTTAAGTTTTAAAGTTTAATTAAAAACTATAGCAATCATAATAAATAAAACTTTTAATAGTAACTTTTATATAAAAATTTATAATGAAGTTATAATAAGTTAAAAAGTAGAAATATATAATGAAATACCGTGATCTCAGAGATTTCATATTATTCTTAGAAAAGAAAAAAGAACTTAAACGAATTAGTCATGAAATTGACCCTTGTTTAGAAATGACAGAAATAGCAGATAGAACTCTTCGAGCGCGAGGACCAGCGTTGTTATTTGAAAATCCTAAAGGTTTTGTTATGCCAGTTTTATGTAACTTGTTTGGCACTGTTGAGCGCGTAGCAATGGGAATGTGCAAAGAAAATATCCATGAATTACATGAAATTGGAAAGTTATTATCTTTTCTTAAAGAACCAGACCCTCCTAAAGGATTCTCTGATTTAATTGATAAACTACCAAAATTTAAACAAATTTTTAATATGCCAACAAAAAGGTTAAAGTCAACTTTTTGTCAAGAACAGATTTGGCAAGGAAATGATGTTAATTTATTTCGTTTTCCTATAATGCGTTGTTGGCCAGAAGATATAGCTCCGTTGATAACATGGGGCCTAACAATTACTAAAGGTCCTCATAGGGCATTACAAAATTTAGGAATCTATCGTCAACAATTATTAACAAAAAATAAGTTGATTATGCGTTGGTTTCCCCAACGAGGCGGGGCTTTAGATTTTCAAGAGTGGTCTAACAAAAACCCAACTAAACCTTTTCCTATCGCAGTTGCTTTAGGTGCTGATCCAGCTACAATTTTAGCTGCAGTGACTCCCATTCCAGATACATTTTCTGAATATGCGTTTGCTGGGTTGTTGCGTGGGCACCGTTCAGAAGTTGTAAAATGTATTTCTAATGATCTTGAAGTGCCGGCTAGCGCAGAAATTATTTTAGAAGGCTATATTGATCCTGAAGAATTTGCAATAGAAGGACCATATGGAGATCATACTGGTTATTATAATGAAGTTGATAAATTTCCTGTATTTACTGTTACGCATATTACCCAACGTAATGATGCTATTTATCATTCAACTTATACAGGACGCTATCCTGATGAACCGAGCATTTTAGCTACTGCTTTGAATGAAATTTTAATTCCTATATTACAAAAACAATTTCCAGAAATTATTGATTTTTATTTACCTCCTGAAGGGTGCTCTTATCGATTAGCTATTGTAACAATGAAGAAACAATATGCCGGTCATGCTAAACATATTATGTTTGGAGTTTGGTCTTATTTAAAACAATTTATGTATACAAAACTTATTATTGTATGTGATGAAGATATTAATGCTCGTGATTGGAATGATGTTATTTGGGCAATAACAACTAGAATGGATCCCGCAAGAGATACTGTTATAATAGAAAATACTCCTATAGATTATCTTGATTTTGCGTCACCTATTTCAGGTTTAGGTTCAAAAATGGGATTTGATGCAACTAATAAATGGCGAGGTGAAACACAAAGAGAGTGGGGGCGCCCAGTAATTATGACAGAAAAAATAAAAAAACGAATAGATAAAATTTGGCATAAATTGGATATCTTAAAATTATATGAGGGTATAAATGACGATATTAAATTGTAAGGTGATTTCCATTGAAACTATCACTGATACAGTCTATCGTGTTCGATTATTACCTGAAGGTCAATTTTCATTTCGTGCTGGTCAATATTTGACCGTCATTATGAATGAATGTGATAAGTACTCATTTTCTTTAGCTTCAATTCCTTCAGAAAAAAAATTAATTGAAATTCATATTAGTACATCAGAATTTAATCTTTATACTATGGCAGTTATGAAACATATTTCCACGCAGAATAATATTAATATTGATATTCCTTATGGTAAAGCTTGGTTTCGCAAAAGAAGTAAAAAAACAATAATTCTTATTGCTGGAGGAATAGGATTTTCTTATATTCGTGCTATTTTATATGCTGCATTAGAAGAAAATTCTAATAGAGATATTGCTTTATATTGGGGTGGAAAAAGATTAAAAGACTTATATGATTTAGTGGAATTACAAGTTCTTTCAGAACGCTATCGAAATATAAAAATTATCCCTGTTGTTGAATACAATGAATCAAATTGGTGTGGACGTACAGGTACAGTTTTAAGTGCTGTACTTAATGATTTTACTTCTCTTACAAAATATGAAATTTATATCGCTGGGCGTTTTGAAATGGTTAAAATAGCTAAGGATCGTTTTTGTAATGAAAAAAATATCAATCCTAAATACCTTTATGGTGATGCATTTGAATTTATCTGAATATAATAATATGTTAAAAACACTTTATTTTATGCTCCTTATATAAAAAGGTGATATAATATAATAATTTTATCTTAAAAATTAACTTTTTTATTTTATATTTGTAAAATATAGGTATATTAAATGAGTTAAATATAGAACTTAAATGAAAGGTTTAATTAATTTTAAAAACATTTATATTTTTAAGAAATATTATTTAGTATATTCAACATCATTCAAGTTAGAGAAATATGTTATATTGTATGATAATTCGATTACAGTAAATAAAAAAATATATATGATATTTCAATCTCTGTTCTTAATTTTTATTTTTTTTAAACAAATTTACTAATAATATTAGTATAGAGTTAATATGATACTTAATAATAACAATTATTTTCTTGTTATAATTTTAAAAAATAGAAATTATGTTAAAGATTAGGTTTAAAGGTATTAAGTTGATTAAATTTCTGTAAAATAAAAATCACTTAATATTAATTAATTATAATTAGATTACTAATAAAATTATTTTTATAATTACTATTATCTATCATTAAATTCATTTCAATTTTATTCATTAAAATTTTTAATTTTAGATCATGTAAGATAAGATTTTTCAAGATAATAACTATATCAATTAAAAAAAAACATCTATGTTCATTTTAATTAATTTTAAATTAATGTGATAATGAGATCATAAAAGAAGATTTAAGATTAATATTAATGTTATTTTATATAAAAAATATATTATATATATAGCTTATATTATCAGTAATAAATGACATTTGTATCATCTGATACAATAATGACATCTTTTGATGTTATTTAATTTTATATAAATAAACAATAAATATAATTAAATATCGTCATAAAAATGACGTACTAAGAATATAAGCTGATAAAATAGTTTCTTTGAATAATATTAAATATATTTATCAATATTATTTTTATTAAAGCTAATATTTACTTCTTTAGTCATTATATTACAAACAGATTTATTTTCTTATTAAGGTTGATTTATAATATAAATAATTTTCTTATTTTTACTTTGTTTTAAATTAAAAAATTTTTATATAAATAACTTAAAAAGTTATATTTTAAGTAAGTTAAAGTTTATTTTTTAATTTTAACCAATAAATTTATATATATATTTTTATTTGTGATAAAAAATCTAAGCTGTATGGTACTCTAACATTAGATTTAGAATAAAATAAAATAATATACTTTATTTAAAAGTAAATTATCTAATTAAGTAAGATGGTATAGTATTTATTTTTTTTACTATTATACTATATAAATTATTTTTCGAATATATTAATTACCATTATATAGAAATTTTATGCTTATTTTATATTTTATTATTTACAACAACAAGACTTAATATCTTTATAAAAAATAATATTTTTATTAAAATATTGATGTCTATATGAAAATAGTAATGACATTTATAGTAATTTTTAGGTATATAAAAATATGAGATTATAAATTATTTCGTTTATCTTATAAAATATTATTACTAATAATATTTTATAAGATAAATTTCTTTTAAATTTATATTGATTCGATTTTTATTAATTTATTTTTTTTTAAATTATTAATTTTAATATTAAAATATTAAAATTAATAATTATTCTTAGATGATAAACACTTGAATTGAAGTTTTAAAGTTACTTTTAAATTAAATATATTTTTTAAATATTCACTTTTATTATGTTATTTAAATAAATTAAATAAAGAAATAAATATATTGATCTATCACACTTAAGTATGAATTTAATTGAACTTTTAGCAAAATAATTCTAAAATACATGACTTTAATAAATTATCTGTTATTGCGCATCAAATAATAGTTCTTTTATTAAATATAATAAAATTTATTTTATATTTAAAATAACAAAAATAATTTTTATTTAAATTAAAAATATTTTTAACTAAATTAATATTGTTTTTTCAAGGTTTACTTTATTTAATTAAGTTAAATATCTTGAATAAATAAAGTAAATTATATTTTTATATTAAAAAAAATAAATATAAAATAAATTAACTTAATTATAACAAATTATTTTTTAATTATTTTAAGATATTTTAATAAAATTAAAGATAAAAATAAAAAAAAAAATTAAAAATAGAAAATCTAATTAATCAATGTTAATAATATACAATACTAATATAGTAATATATATAAAATATTTTAAAAAAAATAAATTAAGTACTTATTTATCTTTTCTAAAAAGCTACTTTTTAATTAAATATTTTGATGTTTTTATTATTATTTATTTTAAATTAATTTATGTTTTAGTAAAAATAATTTATTTTTTAAAATTTTAGATTGTTCATTATTAATTTATTTAGTTAGCAAAGCTAATTGTTAACTTTATTTTCTAATTGATTAATTCTGTACACTAATAATCCAATTGCTGGAAGTTTTTAAACAGAATTTTAAATTTTTAACATTAAAAATATTTATGCTATTAAAATATATTTAATCTTTTAAATAAAAATACACAGGTTATTATAAACAAAAAATATAAATTAAGAAAAATAATTAGATACATTAGTAATTAATATTAATTAAAAATTAGTACTTGATTAATTTAAATATGCTTACAATATAAAATATTGATTATGTTTTTTTATGTTAAACATAAATATAGTAATAATAGTTTATCTTATGTTTAAAGTAAGACATTTAAACAAGGTTTATTCTTATTTTTTAATAAAAAATTATTTAATGAATTTTTTAAAACTTTACTAAATTGAAATATTAACAAATAAATATATGTTATCAAAATTATTAATATTTATTTTTAATATTATTATAATATACAGATATAATGGAAATTTATGAAACCAAAATAATAATGAGTATATTAATTTTATTAAAAATAAATAAATTATAAAAAAATAAATTACTACAACACTTTTCTTTGCACAATTTATGTTCTATGATTAAATATTAAAATATAGTTTGGTTGATATAAAATAAAACAATTTTTTTAAAGATGTTATTTTTATTTAATTTCTATAAAGATTTTAGAATTTTATATATTTATTAATTATATGGTTTATCTCTATTTTATAATAAATGCTATTTTTTATAAAAATAATTACTTATTTATTATATAAATATATTAATATATTTTCTTGAGCGAAAATTTTATCAAAATTATTAAATATAAATATTAAATAATATCAAAGTAATTATTTAGCATATTTCTATTTTTTTTAAAAAATAAATTTTTCTCACAATAAAAAATAAGATAAACGAAAAGTTAATTAAGCTATTAATAACTTAATTATTAGAAATCAATATCATTAAATTTACTATTACTGTAAGTTTATTGTTTATATTACATAAAGCTTTTAATTATTAGAGGTTAATTGAAATTTATGAGATAATTTTTTATTTAATAAATATCGGATTTTTAAGTATGGTAAAATTCTTATAAATAGTATTTAATATATCATCAATATGACTATATAAGATGATCGATCAAATATTAAAAATAATAATTATAAAATAAATCATTTTATAAAAAAATACTAAATAGTATATTAAAGATTGCTATTTTAATAATATCAAAAATATTATTAATAATTTACATAATTTATCTAAAACTAAATTAAATTTAATCCTTAAATCTTAATATTATAACCAGATTCTCAAGGAATAACTCATGCATTTTCGAGTAATAATTCGAATTATTGGACTACTCGTTATTTTATTTTCTGTTACTATGATTATTCCATGGATAGTAAGTTTAATTTATCAAGATGGATGTAAAAGCGTTTTTAGCCAAACATTTGTTGCTACATTAATTATAGGTTTACTACTATGGATACCAAATAAAAATAATCAATGTGATCTAAAACCTAAAGAAGGTTTTCTTATTGTTAGTCTTTTTTGGACTGTATTGGGTAGTATTGGAGCATTGCCTTTTATTTTTTCTGACCAACTTAATCTTTCTGCTACCGATGCTTTTTTTGAATCTTTTTCTGGCTTAACAACGACTGGAGCAACTATTTTAATTGAGTTAGACACCTTACCAAAAGGAATACTATTTTATCGACAAATGTTACAGTGGTTAGGTGGAATGGGTATTATTGTTTTAGCAGTAGCTATATTACCTTTATTAGGTGTAGGTGGAATGCAACTTTATCGGGCAGAAATGCCTGGACCACTTAAAGACAACAAAATGTGCCCAAGAATTGCAGAAACAGCAAAAACACTTTGGTTAATTTATATTTTGCTTACAATAGTATGCGCAATAGTATTATGGTGCGCTGGCATGAATGTTTTTGATGCTATATCTCATAGTTTTTCTACTGTGTCTATCGGTGGATTTTCAACTCATAAACAAAGTATTGGTTATTTTAATAGTCCTATTATTAATATAATAATTGCTATTTTTTTATTAATTTCTGGATGTAATTTTTGTCTTCATTTTTCCGTTTTATCCGGTCGTAGTTTGATGATTTATTGGCGCGACCATGAATTTAGAGTATTTATTAGTTTTCAATTAGTATTAATAGTTATTTGTACATTAATGCTTTTATATTATTCAGTTTATGAATCACTGCCACAAACACTTGATCAAGCTTTTTTTCAAGTTATCTCCGTAGTAACAACTGCTGGTTTTAGTACTGATGGATTTGCTAATTGGCCACTTTTTTTACCAATATTATTACTTTGTGCTGCTTTTGTAGGAGGGTGTGCAGGGTCCACTGGAGGTGGATTAAAAGTTATTCGAATTTTATTATTGTTTTTACAGGGTTCACGAGAGTTAAAGCGGTTGGTTCATCCGAATGCTGTTTATACGATAAAATTAGGTGCTAGGGCATTACCTGAGCGTATTATTGAAGCTGTTTGGGGCTTTTTTTCTGCTTATGCATTAGTTTTTATTATAAGTTTATTATTATTAATTGCTACTGGTGTAGATGAATTTTCTGCCTTTTCTTCAATTGCAGCAACATTAAATAATTTGGGTTCAGGATTAGGAACAGTAGCTGAAAATTTTAGTACTATGAATACACTTGGAAAATGGATTTTAATAGCCACTATGTTATTTGGGCGATTAGAAGTTTTTACTTTACTTGTTCTTTTCACGCCAACTTTTTGGCGAGAATAATTATTCATGTAACAACTTATAGGTAACATATTATGAATTATTTGTTGCTTTATTCTAGCGAAAATGGTCAGACTAAAAAGATAACTTTTAAAATCACTGAATATTTATCCAAAGAAGGTAAACAATGTGATGTGATAAATTTAAATACGAAAAGAGATATAAATCTTTCTATTTATAAAAAAGTATTAGTTGGTGCTTCAGTGCGGTATGGTCATTTCAATTCTACAGTGTTAAATTTTGCGAAAAATTATACAAAAGAGTTAAATGCAATGCCAAGTGTATTTTTTGGAGTTAATTTAACAGCAAGAAAAAAGGGTAAAGATACACCTGAAACAAATATTTATATAAAAGAATTTTTAGCCAAAACTATGTGGCGGCCAACTATTATTAATGTATTTGCTGGAGCACTTTTTTATGAAAATTATAACTGGTTTGAACGTATCATGATTCAATTTATTATGAAAATAACAAGCGGAGAAATAAACAAAAATAAAGAAATTGAATATACTGATTGGCAAAAAGTCGAATGTTTTGCACGTGAATTTAATGCTCTTAAATAAAATTTAATTAAAGTCGATAGTTTTATTTCATTAAAAACTAAAATTTACAAATTATTATTCATCTAAATTAAGCTGAAAAAATAAGTTATAGTTTATTCTTATAAGAATCGTTCGTGTAAATAAAATAAATTGAAATTAATTTCATCAATTCAAAATAAGAAATAAAAAAATAATTATTTGATTTTGTATTAATAAATAATTAATTAACTAATCTATATTAATTTTAATAATATATTTAAAATTTTAATATTTTAAGTATTAAGTGTTAAGCGTTAAGAACATAATTATAATCTTATTCAAAATAATAAACTATTTAATTAAAAGTTTAAATAGAATTTATTTCTTTCATTGAAAGCATTAATATATGCATAAAATTTCTCTATAAAAAAAAAGTTTGTTTTATAACTATCGAAAGAACAAGTAAGATCTGATCATATAATTGAAAGTTCTAGAATTATAAATGCACTCTTACCTTAATAAAAGCTTTAGTTTTTATTTAATATAAATCAGATGATATTATCTTTTATTGAACTTTATCATGTTCTCTATAAAAATAGCGTTTCTAAAGATTTTGAATATTTAAATATAATATTAAAAGTCTTAAATAAACAAACTCAGCAATAATAGTTATCAAAAAGAAACATTATTTAAATATTTTAATTAAATAAAGTAACATAGAAGATGGATTTTTAGTTAATAAAACGCAGATGTTTTAGTAAAATAGTTAAAATCGAAATTATCATTAGATAATGACATAGAAAAGAAATTTTTAACATATAAACTAATAACTCATCGAATCTAAATTAATGATTAATATTTTAATTCATAAATTAAATATTTACTTTATGGATTTATAAGATACCCTAATATTTAGAGTAAATAGAGATATCACTAAATACTATTTTATATAGTGTATTAGTAATCATTCTTTGTAAAGATCAATTATATAAAATAGCTATAGACAAGCAAAGTGATTTAATTAGGTGGAAAATTAAAAAATTAAGTAATAATAATTAAAAAATTTAATGAATTAATTTTAAAAGGTAAAAAATATATTACGGATAAGTAGGTGTAAGATTTATCTTTAAGCAATTGAATGCTTTTGTTTATTAATCTCTATACTTATATAGAAAGTAATAAATCTCTTAATGTTAAGCGAGATATCATTAAAATGGACATTGTAAATTAGATATTAATGCTTTTCATAAAGAAAAGAAATATTTTAAATATTAAGAAAATTTTAAGACTGGAATAGTTAAAAGATATTATTTTTAGAAAAATTAATTATTTAAAAATATAATAACTTATTATTTTATTTACCTATGACTAAAAAATTTAATCATGCTGGATAATATATAAGCATCGTATTAATAATAAAAGTATTTCTTCTAAAAAACACTTTTTTTTAGATCATAGAAAATAAGATAAAAATCTTATAGATTTATCATGAGTAATAGAACTTACATAAGAAAGATAAAATAGTTGAAAACTACGTAAAAATATAAATATTTTATATCTAATATTAATATTAGATATAAAATAACAATTAGTTTTTACTAATTATTAAATTGTTTTTTGATAAATAAGTTATATTACTGTTATATTGAAGAGTTATTAGGTTAGTTATTGACATTTTTATTTTAATTAAAAAAAAGATAGGAGTTTAATGAATAAAAATCATTATTTTTTGATAATAAAAAAATTGTATGATATGTTTATTTAATAGATAAAAAAATGATGAAGATTCAAAAGTAAATATTAAGTTTTAAGCCAATATTTTAAAAATTAAGTAATTATTATTTCTATAAAAATCGATATAAGAGATTAAATAGATAACATTAATTTATTTTAAAAATTCTACTTAAAAATAAGTTAAAATTTTATCGTAATTTATAACAAGAATTGCATTTTTAATTATATAAATTACAACTTACTTAAATCTTAAATTAAATTTAATATATTAGTTAATTTTAGAGAATTATTAAAAATAAAATATCATAAAAACATAAAAATAGAGATATATGGTGTAATACTATTCTGGATCCAAAAAATTTAATTAATCCATGATTTTATAGAAAAATATTTTAAATTCAAAATACCGATAAATTAAATTACAAATATAATTATAATAATTATAAATAAAAATAACAAAACATCTTATTTATATAAATTTCAGGCGATCATATAAATAAATTTCATTATATACAGAGTTTTTATTCAAATTTAATAAAATTAAAATTTTTTATAAAAAATAAAATTTATTTTCTTATTTATCAGGTAAATATTTTAAGCAAAGCTTTATTATTTTTATACTAAATATTTAAATTTAATTTATTTAGGATAAATAGAAAAATTAGATATTTAAGTAGCAATCTCTACATGACGATAATTTTAAAGTAAAATTCTTTAATATTTTATATAATAACAACAATAAGTTAGTGACTTTATTTAATAAAATTGTATGTTTAGTAGTTTAACTTATCAAGCAAATATTAAAACATAAATCTTAGTTTATTCTTTTGAAGCGATTCTATAAATAAATATGAAAATAAATATTAGTAATCTATTTATTTTGAATAAACTAGCAATTAATAAATAGATAAAATATATTGCAAAAATAATAACAAGCAGATATTGTAAAAAAAATATACTGATATTTATTTTTTTTGTTACTTTAATGTTAACTTATTATATCTTTTATTTTAAGCACATTAAGTAAGTATAAATTTAATTTATTATTTAGATAAAATCTAATGCACTATACTAATTTATAATATAAAATATTATGAAAATAATTTAACTCATATATATTTGGATAAAAGATATAAATCAAAGTAGTTATTTTTAATACAAGAAAACTTTAGATAGATAAAGCACTTAATATATAAGTTTTATACTAAAAAGAGCACACTTTTATATATTAAATAAAAATTCTTATCTTAAAATAAGAATTCGAACTATAATTTTTTTTTATTTAAATTACATTAAAGGTAAAAAAGATACACAAATAATTTATCTATATTTTTTTATATAGATAAAAGTGTATATTTTATTAAATATAACTATAATCAAAATTATAAGTGAATTATTATCATTAATAATAACGTATAGTTTCTAACTTAAGAATAAGGGAGACTAGTATATTTTACTTTAAAATTATTAATGGAAAATTTTAATAAAATTAAATGGTGCGGTAGTTCAGTTGGTTAGAATACCGGCCTGTCACGCCGGGGGTCGCGGGTTCGAGTCCCGTCCGCACCGCCAATAATATCAAAAGTATAAACTTCATTAAAATATCACAGGATATTATTATTTAATAAAAAATTCTCAAATAGATAAAGATTTTGTATAAGATATTTTATTTTTATTTTTCTTTAACTTTAAGATATAACTATGTCACTAAATAAGAGATTATTTATTATCTATATTTATAAGGTAAAATAATAATTATTTAATCTTCAATGGCCACTTGAAATGGTAAATATAATTTATTCTCTCGTTATATCTCCGATCAACGATAAAGCATATTTTATCTGTATCTGAATATACACTTAATAATAATGTGTCGATTAAAAAATGCCAATATTTTCAGAAAGTGATGAATTAAACATTGCTTCATGGAATATTTATAAACAGCAACGTCCTAATTGGTGTTCGCTTTTAAATAAATTAGTTATAGATAACCATTTGATTCTATTACAAGAAGCTCAAACTTCACCTAAACTTCTTGAATTTATCATATTTCAACATTTAATTGCGGATCAAGTTCCAGCAATTATTTTTTCTCAATATATTTCTGGAGTAATGACGCTAGCAAAATCTCATCCAATTTATTGCTATCCATTAAAGGAAAAAGAACCGTTACTTCGTTTACCAAAATCAGCATTAATTACCGTTTATCGCATACATAATAATAAAAATCTGATGATTATTAATATTCATGCCATTAATTTTAGTTTTGGTGTTAATATTTATAGTCGTCAATTATATAACATTGGAAAATATATTAAAAAACATAAAGGTCCTGTAATTTTTGCTGGAGATTTTAACACCTGGAATCGACGACGTATAAATGTACTTAAACATTTTACATGTAGCTTACGGATGAAAGAAGTTAATTTTGATACTGATGAACGTACTATAATTTTTGGCTATCCATTAGATTATGTTTTTTACCGAAACTTAACTCTTCTCGATACAAAAGTAATTAAAACAGAATCCTCTGATCATAATCCTATTTCTGTTAAATTTAGCATCAAATAATTTTGATAATGTTAGATATTGATTTAGTGTTTTTATTTTAAGTATTATTTCTAGAATTTTGTTATGTTAATTTTAGTTATAAATTTAATTTTATTAATATGTTTATTTTTTTTTAATGGATAGTAAATATTCAATAAATATATGATTAAAAAATTTTCCTTATTATAAGGTAAAATATAACATAATATCTTTTAAAAGTCTCATATTATGATTATAGAAATTATAAAGAAGATAATAATAAATTAATATAATCTGCAAAATAAAACTTTAAATTTTAGTTTTTTATTGCTTATTAATTATTTTATGGCACATAATAATTTGATAGATTAATAGTTAATAACTAAAGAAAAAGAAATAATAAACTTCATAAAAGAAATAATTATTATAAAATCTAATTATATTGATAATTGTTAATATAAGAATTGATATAACAATTAAGTGACTTATGAATACTATGATTATTTATTTTTTCTATATAAGCATGATTTTTTTTGTAATTTAAATTAATTAATAAATTATATATTTATTTACAATAACATACCATAATTAACAATGGTATAATAGTAAAATAATTAATAGTAAAAATATTTAAGATATTAACTTGAATAATATTTAAATTTATAAAATTTATACTAATTAATTAATATTTAGACTACTTTTCTTGAAAAGTAAAATATATATTAATATATATAATACTAATTAATAAAATAAGAATACATTTAATCGATTAATATTTAATAATCTTTAAAAATAGTTTTTGTTCTTTTAATTTTATTTATGATAATAAGCGATTATATTAATACAATAAAAGTGAATATAATAATTAATATTAAAATATAATAATTCTTTATATTTTATTAATATAAAATTATAAAATTTCAAAAAATATGAAATATGTTTTTTATTTTATTAATTGAAAATAAATAATATAGTAATATGATCTATAATCATTATTCGAATATAACAATTAGTTTAATAAATAAAAATCAATATTTAATTTTAATAAAATTTAAAAATAAAATAAACTTAATATTTTAATAAATAAAATGATATTTAGTACTCTTTTTTTTACTAAATTAATATGAAAAAATTTAAATGTATATAAGTTATAAAACCATTATATTACTATGTAATCAATTAATATTTTAAAAATAAATTACATTTATTTAGAAAACTTGATTAATAAAAAATAGTGATTAATATATTAAAAAAAAGAATAAGGTATTGTTATCATAAATTTTTATTTCGTTAAGCTAATATATTTATTTATCTTCTCTCTATTGAGAAGATAAATAAATAGTACTGCTAAATTAATCTTCTATCTTATTTGAGATAAGCAATAAAATTTATATATTAAAATTATGGAGCTTAACAAGAAAATAAAGTTAATATCTTTTAATTAATAATTGTTTAAAGTGATTCATATTATATAGTATTATTCTTTATTTTCTTTTTAAGATGGATATATTTTTCATTTATAATATAAATTTTAGATAATTAAAAATTAAAATTTGTTTACTATGATAAAAAAAAGAAAAATATTTATATAAATATTTATAATAATGAATTAATTTTATTAATTTTTTCTAAAAATTTTAGAAAATTATTTAATTAATTATGTTTTTAACTGATATATCAATAGAATAATAAATATTATTACTATAATAGTTAAAATTTTTATTTTTTTAAAAATATTTTTTATATAGTATTAATTTGATATTAAGTGTATTTAGTTAAAAATAAGAAATAATAATGATTATTATCGATAAATTTAATAAAAAAGTCAAAATAATGACTAAGTGATTTATAATTATGAATAAATTATTAATTTGTTTTAACAGAAACAATATATTAATTCTAATATTGTAATTATGAATTAAGAGTTTTATTATATGGATTTAAATAAATTAACTTATAACTTATATTTTTTAATATTAGTTTTAATAAATAAATAAATGATATTTTTAATAAATTTACTGAATAGTATTACTATGAATGGTGATATATGGTAGGTAAAATATTAATGACAGTATTAAATTCATGATAAATTAAATAAAATATTTTTTAATCTGTCTTGGAATATTTAATTATCTCCAATCTAGTTATATAAATAAATATCTATATGAAAATTCCATATTTATATATTTTAAGGGCATTAGATATCTAAGTGGAAATTATAAATTTTAATTTTAAATTTTTAATAAATTATCACTATCATTACGGAAATTATTAATTGTATTAATAAAAACTTTTATTCAATAAATGTATAAATAATTTTAATTAATTAATTTTATTGCATGTATTAAAAAAAACTTAATTATTTCAATGATGAGGTATAATTTAATAAAATTAGAATATATTTATTATTATAAGTGGAATAAAAAATTTATGCATAATTTTATTATTAGTTAAAAAATACTTTGTTAATTAAATATTTTTAATTTAAGAATTTATTAGGTAATAAATAATTTTTATTATATAGCTTATGAAGGTATACTTTATTAACAAAGAAATCTAGTTTAATTTTATTTTATATTTTTATTTTTTAGTTTTTTACTACTAATAACTTATATTTGTTATGATAGTAATATCATGAAGTAAGTTATAGGATAATAAGTAAATTTTACGGGTAGATTCAGGTGCATAAATTAACACTAATGTTATTAATAGTACTTTTTTGGTTACAGTATTCATTATGGTTTGGTAAAAATGGTATTCATGATTATTTGGGCATAAAAAAACAAATTGCATCATTAAATATGTTAAATATGAGATTTAAAAAACGTAATGAATGTTTGTTTACTGAAATAAATGATTTAGATAATGGAAGTGAAGCTATTGAAGAACGAGCTCGAATTGAACTTGGTATGATTATATCTGGGGAGTCTTTTTATCGAATAATTAATGAGAATTCTTTTTTTGATCATAAATAAAATTTAAATTTAAAATAGCTTATTTAACTATAAAATTATTTAAAATATTAAAATGAAACCAATTACAATTTATAAAAATAATTCAAAATAATGAATAAATTTATATCTAAACATAAAATTCAAATTGTTGCTTTAATACCTGCCGCAGGTATTGGTAGCCGCATGAAGGTCGATTGTCCAAAGCAATATCTAAAAATAGCTGGAAAAACAATTATTGAACATACAATATCTGTTTTACTCAAACAACCAAGAATTTCTAAAATTATTGTTTCATTAAATAAAAATGATACCTTTTTTAATAAATTGGCTATCTCTAAAAATAAAATAATTAAAACAGTGATTGGTGGTAATCAAAGAGCTAATTCAGTTTTAACTGGACTAAATTATTTATCAGATAATTTAGAGGCAGATGATCCGTGTTGGGTTTTAGTTCATGATTCGACTAGACCTTGTTTACATCAAGCTGACTTAAATAGTATTATTTGTTTTATTGATAATCATAAATTTTCATGTGGTGGTATTTTAGCGTCGCCAGTAAGAGATACTATAAAACGATCATTTCAAGGGAAAATAGATATTAGTCATACTATTGAACGAAATGAACTTTGGCTTGCATTGACTCCACAGTTTTTCCCTTTAGAACTAATTAAAAACTGTTTAACTCAAGCAATAGCAAAAAAAATAATAATTACCGATGAGGCTTCAGCAGCTGAATATTGCGGTTACCATCCTCGATTACTTAAAGGTAGGGTTGATAATTTAAAAGTTACTCATCCAGAAGATTTGATGTTAATAGAGTTTTACCTCTCTAATATTTTATAAACCTATTATTAAAAAGAAATGTTATTTATGCGTATTGGGCATGGATTTGATGTACATAAATTTAGTGGAAATGGACCAATTATAATTTGTGGAGTAAAAATTCCTTATAAACAAGGATTAATGGCGCATTCTGATGGTGATGTTGCTTTACATGCATTGATTGATTCTTTGCTTGGTGCAGCATCATTAGGTGATATCGGTAAATTTTTTCCTGATATAGATCCAACTTTTAAAAATGCAAATAGCAGAAATTTATTACGTAATGTATATTCTTGTGTCCTAAAAAAGGGATATTTTATAAATAATATTGATATCACAATCATTGCTCAAGCGCCAAAAATATTACCATATATTACCGATATGTATGAAAATATAACAAATGATCTTTGTTGCAATATTGACGATATAAATATTAAAGTTACAACAACGGAAAGACTCGGATTTATTGGTAGAAAAGAAGGTATTGCTTGTGAAGCAGTAGTTTTATTAAAAAAAGAGAATTGTTGATAACAACAATTATAATTGTATGAGTTATAAACTAATAACAAATAAATATTAAAATTAATTTTTAAAATTTTCTTGTTTAGAAAAATCTTTTGTTTTTAATTGAAATATAAAGCTTAATATTTAATAGTTTATATTATAAAATATAATTTTTTATTTTATAATTAAGCAAATGTTTGAGTTTTAACATTTTTTTATTTAGTGTTAGTTATTTTAGATTAAATTACTCCTAAGTATATTCATTAATTAGTAGCTTTTATCTAAAAATAAAAAATAATTAAGAAATAAACGCTGATATTATACAGTTAATCGATAATAGTAATTTTAGTTGCTATTAATAAAAATAACTTTAATTAATATATAGATTTATAGATTGGTAAAATCTAAATAATAGTTTTATTTTATGATAAAAATTAGATATTTAATTTAATTAGTATTTGTTTTTTTAAAAAAAAAATAAATAATTTATTGCTTTATTGTAATTATTCTAAACTGTGTTAAATAAACAAATAAACTCAATTTGATGAGCGATTATTGTTTTTTCATCAAATATGTATCAAAATAATTATATAAAAGATTGAAAATTATTTCGTTCAAATTGTTGTTATTAATAGAAAACAAAAATAGAACATAAAATGAATTAATAATTAATAAAGCATTACCAATAATTAAAACAACTAATGGAAATATTTCAGTGCAAAGAATTCTAATGGATTTGTATTTATTTAAATATTAATCAGTTTATTCGAGATCCTTTAAATTTATTATTTTATATTAATTATAGCTATAATTTAAGTGATAATATTATTTATTCTTGTATTATTATAGTAGGAATAACAGGTCGTTACCTTGAAACTCTTATATTTACTGTTTTATTAAATAAAAAAAATGAACTATAAACAACACTGTAGATAATTTATTATTTATTAAAATTTTCAAAAAATAGTATTAAGATCAAATAATATTCTTGATATTAATGTTTTAGATACTTCTATATCAGAAATTAAAGATTATAAAGTGATGCGCTGCTGTAAGACAATCTTACAATATAATTTAATAAGTTTATTTATCTAAAGATTTAATTAAATCTATATTTTATTGATTAGAATCTGTTGGAAAATATATGATCCTAGTCAGAGTGTAGATTTCACTGTAGTAACCAGTTTGATATATATTTTATTATAATCCTTAAAATAGATTTAATTACTTATAAAGATAGGCAGTTATTAAAGATTTATGTTATAAAACAGAGGCAAATTAGGAATGCTAAAATGGTCAATGAGAGATTTATTGACAAAACTACGTCATCAAGGGATTAAAGATGAGGAGCTATTAGCAGCTATTGCAAAAGTTCCTCGTGAGCATTTTGTTGATGAAGCACTTTCACATAAGGCTTATGAAAATATTCCTTTACCTATAGGATTTTATCAGACGATCTCACAACCCTATATCGTTGCTCGTATGACAGAATTACTTGAACTCTCTCCTACTGATCACATATTAGATATTGGTACTGGATCAGGTTATCAAACTGCTATTTTAGCTCATCTTGTTGCGTTTGTCTTTTCAGTAGAGCGTATTAAAGGATTACAATGGAATGCTAAACGTAGATTAAAACAGCTTAATTTGCATAATATTTTTACGCGCCATGGAGATGGATGGATGGGATGGGCTTCTAAAGGACCTTTTGATGGAATAATTCTTACAGCCGCGCCTGTAGAACTTCCTTTTATGTTATTTGAACAATTGAAAGATGGTGGCCGAATAGTATTACCTATTGGTGAAAAAAAACAAATGTTAAAAGTAATTAAACGTCAAGGTAATGATTTTCATTCTATAACAATAGAACCGGTTCGATTTGTTCCTTTAATTCTTGGAGGTTTAGCATGAATAGATGCTGTTTTAATAAAAAAATAATTTAATTTTTTACTAATTTTTAATGTGAAAGATATTATTATTAATAATTTAGTTATTTAAAATAAATTATTAATTTTTAAATAAAAATTAATCTTTATTGGAGAAGAAGTGTGAATTTTAATGTTATAAAATTTACGGTTCGATTGGTAATTATTTATATAATAATAACTTCAGTGTTAATTGGATGTTCAACATTATATCATCCGATAGCACCAATTAATAGTATTTGTGATAGTAGTTACAAAATTAACACTCATCACCCTATCAATGCATTATCAAAAAATACATTAATATCATCTTTTCATAAAAATGTTTCTATTAACAATCAAAATGGTTGTATAAGCAAGCGTGTACATCAATCAGTTAATTTGATACCTAAGATTAATATAAATGATCGTATCATTTGTAATCGAAATTATAATAATATACAAAAAGGAACTTATAATGGTAACATTTATACTGTTAAACAAGGTGATACGCTATTTTATATTTCATGGATAACAGGATCCGATTATCGTGATTTAGCAAAGCGTAATAAAATTATAGAACCTTATAATTTAAATGTTGGACAAATACTTGATATAACTAATAATTATATTGTGAACAAAAATAATAGAAATATTAATTTTAAATCAACTAATAAGTATTTTTCCTCTATTAATAAAAAAAACTCAAAAAAGATATCTTCAAAAAGAGATGAGTTATTAACATTTTCTACACCAACATCAAAAACAGTGTTTTCAAGTCTAAATAATAATAAGATACTAAATGCAGTATGGCCAACTAACGGGAAGGTGATTGAAGCCTTTTCTGATCTGCAAGGTGGAAATAAAGGTATTGATATTCTTGGATCTCACGGTCAGTCTATTTTTGCAACTGCAAAAGGAAAAGTAGTTTATTCTGGAAATGCGTTACGTGGATATGGAAATCTTATAATAATAAAACATAATAATGATTATTTAAGTGCTTATGCTCACAATGATACTATCTTAGTTCGTGATCAACAAATAGTTCAAGCAGGACAAATAATTGCTACCATGGGTAGTACTGATACAAGTTCGGTAAAATTACATTTTGAAATTCGTTATAAAGGAAAATCAGTAAATCCACTACTTTATCTTTCACAGCGATAGTTTAAATAAAATTGTTTATAAATATAATTTTATTTTTAAAGATAGGAATGATTAATTAGTTATAAATCGTTTAAAAGAAAATTTTTTACAATTTAATGATTTAAATAAAAAATATAAATATAGAAACTTTTGATAAAATATTATTAAAAGATTTCTGAATCTAATATAAATTGATAATCTGAAACTTATTTCAGAATATCAATTAGTATATCTTAAATTGAATTTAAATCCATCTCAATAAAAATTAGATCTCTTAATTTATTATGACAATTAAAAACAATAAGTATCTTATTGAAGATATGCTATTTAGATAAAAAAATAGTATTAATATAGTGTATGATTGAAATTAATTTATATTTAATTTTAATATTTTTTTATTATAGCAATCATAATATTCACATACTGTATTTGATTAAATAATCTTAAATTAAATTTAAAATTTATAATTTTATTTTAAATAAGTTTTTTTATTCTTATTATTTTAATATAAATTCAATCAATTAAAGTTATTAAATAAGTAATCATTAATTACCAATAAACTATCTGAATATCAGTTTATATTATTAATACTTAAATTTTAAATTCATTAAAAACAATTGATTTAGAAATTTAATTATGGATTTTATATTAGAAAAATTCTAAAATATTTAGATAAATTTATGAATAATATCACTTAAACATTAAAGTTAAATTAGCAGATTACTCTAATTGATATTAGAATCAATTATGATTTAAATATTTTAATATTTTAACTAAATAATTATTGACTATTATAAGATACTATCTTATTTAATAAAATCTTAATAATATTAAATATTTATTTAAAATTAATAGAAATATTAAAAAAAGTATGGTTATAATTTATATTATTGAAAATTACTTTTATTAAATTAAAATTAAAAATCCCTGTAGTGATTAATAAAAATATTACATAATTAAAGTTTTAACTTTAATTCTTAAATTAAAATTTAATATTTTATTAATATTAATAATATTAAAAAAAGAAAAAGTTTATTTTTTTAATTTAAATTGGTACATATTAGAGGTTTACTATTAAATTTAAAATTTCTGTTTAATTTAAAATCAATTTAGTATTTTTTTAATAAAATATTTTATTTTTAATATTTTAAGAGAAATTGTTTATAACAAAATTAAATGTTTTTTATAACGATAAAAATTTTGATTTTAGTAGTGAAATATAAAATTAGCTAATTGTTTTTTATAGATAAAAAACTTTAATAAATATTTATAATAATATACTTTGATATAAGTATATTATTGAACTCAATTTATCGATTAGTTAATTTTATATATAATTAGCAATATGGGAAGGTAAATGAATAATATAAAACAATTAATATTTTATTTTAATATTTAATATTTTTTTTAATTAGTATTTTTTTTGATAAAATAAAAACTTTCTTTAGTTAAGAAAGTGATCTGACTAAGTAAAGATTAATTAAATATTGATTTTTTTATATGGATTTATAAGGATTATTTTTAATTTAACTTAAAATATTATAAGCTTTATTACAAATAAAATTCTGAAAGATTGTAATTATCACTATAGTAATATCAGAATAATTGTTCTATTTATTAAAAATAAATTTTAAAAATAATAATGTTATTATATTTTATTTTAATTTAAAAGACAAATAAATATACAAAATAATAGTTAACACAATTTAGTTAAATTTATTTATAAATATTGTAACATTTTACTAATTTAAGAATAACAAATTTGTTAAATAATTTTACATAATATAATTATATTATTATTTTTATATTTAAAAATAAACTATAATCTTTTCGTAAGTTTCAATATTTCATAAAACTTAATTTTTTAACATTTTATTAATTGTAATTATTATTAAATTTAATTAATATAATTTAAGACATAAAAATATTATGGACCTATAACATTTGTTTTTAATATTGATAATTTGATAATAATAAATTAAATAATTTTTCATAAAACTTTTAAATATTAATATAATATTCTTAATAAGTTAAGATTTTATCTTTATATTTTCATTCAAGATAACAATATATTGTTTAGAATTTTAGTATTTAGTAATGAATACAATCAATAATAGAATATAATTTTTATTTTTTATTTATCTTATAAATAATAATTGCACATTATATTAAGGTGATTTTTAAATTATTTATGTTTAATTTTTATAATTTAATTTTTTATAAATAATTATAAGTTACTATCTAGCTGGTTTTGACCATTTATTATATTCACTGTTATATTCAACTTTGATTATTAGAATATTACAATAAAACCTAAAATTACATTAATAATAGTTCTTTAATAAAATTTAAATAAATATAAACAAATTAATTTATAAAAAATTTTTTATATAAGGATATAATATTTTATTTTAAATAAAATATAAATTATTAGTAAATTCTAGAAAAATAATATATATCAGCTAACATTTTTGTAAAAATTAAACTTATCGTTAAATGAATAAGTATTATTATAAATAATAAATTTTTGTAAAAAAATTCCATCAAAATAAAAAATATAATTTTTTTATTATTTATTATTATTCTATAATGTATACAAATTATATGATAAAGTATATAGTTGATATTTATCGTACGATTTATTCATTAGTAAAATATATTAATTTAATGTAGTAGATACAGTATTTTTATTATAATCAAATAAATTTTTGAGTTAAATTAAAATTATAATTAGTATAAACTCAATTAATGATAATAGTTTTTTTTTATATTTTTTAATTAAAATATTACAAATATATAAGTAATGCACCATTGTTAAGTGTATTTATCATGTTAGTGGTAACTAAAAATTTTTCTTTTCTATAATAATATCTCTATTTTAATTTTAAAAAAAAATTGATTAAATTTTATCTATTAAATTAAAAAAATAATTATTGTTTATAATTATTTAATTTGAATTTTTATAAAAATCATTAAATATTTTTTGTTTTTAAAAAAAAATAAAAATAAAAGAATTATTATTTAATTTTTAAATTATCAAGATGAATATTGAATAAAAAGATAATAATACTAATTATTTCTTAAATTAATTAAAAGTATTATATAAATTATAAAATTATAAAATTATAAAATTATAAAATTATAAAATTATAAAATTATAAATAGTAAAAATAAACTCTTTGATTAAATCATTATTAAGTTTTTTTTAAAAAAATAATTTATCAAAAACTATTTAAGTTGAATTAGTAATTAATAAATTATTTTTATCAATATTGACATAGACGTTAAGTTAAAATAAGAAATACGATAATTAAGTGTGTTTGCTAAATATTATTGATAATAATAAATGGAAATCTTATTCATACTTTATAACATTACATATTTATATAAATATATTACTCAAAATTTTATAAATGATGATTTCTTATTTTTATAACTTATAAATTAGATAAAAATCATAAAAACAAATATATATTAAAAATAATATATTATTATTTAATTAAATCTATATTTTTTTTATTTGTTTTATCTGAAAGATGACTTTTTTAATAAAGATATAAAGTTTATTAAATTTTGTTTTAAATCTATATTGATAATCATTTTTTCTAATTAATATTTGATTAATGCATTATTGATAGTGCTTAATCTAAATATAAAAGTTTTTAAAAAATAATTAGTTTTAGTTAAGATAGTTAATAAAACATTCTAGTAAGGAAATTTAAGAAAAATCTCGTTTCTGCTTAAAAACGCTTGTTACTGACAATTAATTATTTTTTAATATATTTATTTACAAAATAAATTGTAAAACTACTAAAAATTAATATAAATAAATATTTGTTTAAAAGTTAAAAATAAGTTTTTTTATAAAAAAATAAAAAATATTAATTTATATTACTTTAATAATAAAATTATTATAAAAGTAATAATATTTATTTTGTTAATAATGTTATTATATTAAATCTTATAATTTTTGAAATAAAATACAAATAAAACTGATATTAATTTTAATTGATTTAATTTTTTTAATTTGAGAATTAAATAATTTATTATTATTTCTTAATATAGATTAAATTTAAATTAGGTTAAATTATTATTCTATTTATCATAACTATGAAGTTTCTTTATGTATATAAACGGAATGTTAAATTTAAATAAATTTTTATTAAAATGAATAATTTTTAAAATATCTTACTAAAAATGATTATATAGCAAAATATATCACTTTATCTTAAAAAGTAAATTTTAGACTTATTACTTAAAAACTTAAAAATTATTAATAAAATTAATAGTTTTATGATAGCTCTAAGAAATTTAAAGATTTATCTAAATTTTTAAATCATAAGACTAATTGTCGTTATTATACTTTTAATTATATTTAATTATTTTTAATAGAATTATTATTTATTATTAAAATTATTTATTATATATAAATATTTAATTATAAATTAATTACATTGATTGAGTATTTATTTAGTAGCGGTTAATGGTTCAATTTATGATTTTTAAAATTTATTTATTATTAATTTTTTAGTGATATTAATTCACTTATATATATTATATATTTTAAATAAAATATTTATGTATTATTTTTTTTGAATTTAAAATAATTTATGCTATTGTTTATTTATAATAAATAAGAGTGAAAATAAATTCATTAATTAAATAATTTAGCTAAAAATTAGCTAATAACTATATTCATATATCATATTAATATATTTATATTGATATATTCAATATATTGATTAAATTTAATTTTTAATATGAATTAGATATTTATCACTATAATATAGTATATTAATTAGATTATAATTTTTATCATAAATAAAAATTAATTATAAACAATTAATCACTTATGTATTTTTATATTTTTAATAAAAAAATTGATTTTAATGTTAAATTTATTTATATTTTATATATATTATATATTTTATATATGCATGAAGATTCATTAAATAAATATTAATATATTTATATATATGTATTTAATATATTCTAATTTTTATATAAAAATTAGAAATATCTTTTTATCTATTAATTTAAATTTTAATTTAATAATTTTATTGTAAAATAGTTAAGTTGTTATTAAATAATTTCTTAATAAGATTTTTTTAAAAAAATATTTATTTAAATGCTATTATAAATGATATAATAAAATATTTATTTCTATTATATAAAAAAATAAATATAAATATTAAGTCGATAACTATGATTAGTATATCCATAATTATGAATAAATAAAATTTTTAATATATTTAATCATTATTTTTTAATATCTGTTAAAGTGTATTTTATATATTATTAATTAATTTTGTTTAAAATATATAATTTAGTTTAATTATTTTTAATAATAAACATATCAATTTTATTGAATAAACTAGAATAAATAAACAAATTATAATACTTATTATTAATAATAATCTTAATGAGATATATATGTTTAAAATTAATATTTAATATAATATCTAGAATTTTATTAAGTTAAAATATCTTAACTCTTTATCTCAATAATAATATAAACAAAATAATTGATTAAATATTATTTGTTACTTATTTATTTCGTTAAAATATTTTATATTTATCATTATTTTTATAGCATAGCAAGCTTTAATTTTCACACCTTAATACTCTATTTAAATGTAAAATTATTTGTTTTCTTATATAATATAAAGATACTTATGGTTTATTATATAAATAATTATTACTGATGTTTTTTATAAAAAAAATAACTTTTCTATAAATAATAGTAATTATATTTTATATGATAGTTCATCATTTATATAATTTAATTTTTAATATTACATAGATATTTATAGTATCATAAATTTTATTCTAGATAAGAGAATAAAATTGTATTTATATGAATTTAGCTTTTACATGTAATGTATTTAAATTGTCTTTATAGATAAAGGTATTATTAATATTTTATTGGCTATATTATGTAATAAATTATTTTATAATTCATAAATTAAATTTTCTTAGTAATTTATTTTTTAATATTATTTTTAGAATAAATAATAAATTGAAGTTTTAATTTATTTAACAAAAAAGTTTTAATTATTTGCAATATCTTCAATGTTGTAAGTAGAAATACTAATAACTATTATCTATTGTTTTTGAATAAAATTTAAACAATAATTCAATTATATATTATTCAAGAATTAGATTCATTATATATATAATGAATCTAATTAAATTTAATTTCTAAAATTTAAATATTATTTAATCAATAATTTTTTTATTTTAATAAATCTTTTGAGTTATCAGAACTACAAAAAAATAATAAAGATATTATTATTTAGTTAAGTTAATAAATTTTATTAATAACATAGAATGTTAATGATTAAATATGAATTATGTTGATTAGTATTTTAAGGAGTTTACTGCTTATTTTAAAGTTATGAAAATAAAATATTAAAGCGAATTAAAAAAAAGTAATAGTTTTTATTAATTAGATTTTTTTTTAAAAAAGTACATTAAAAATAATATTAAATATTCAATCGTTTAGTTTGCCAGCGTTTAGAACGCCATCGCCAAGCATTAGTTAAGCCTCTCAACCATTCGTCACATAAAAATCCAAACCAAATTCCTAATAACCCCATTTCCATTTTTAAACCTAAAAAATAACTAATTGGAATCGCAATACCCCACATAGAAATAAGTGCTGTACAAAAAGGAAAACGAGCATCTCCAGTAGCACGTAAAGCATTTACCATGACAACATTTAATGTTATAGCAGGTTCTAGGAAAATAGAGAGTAAAAAAAGCGGAAGTAATAATTTTATTATATTATGATCCTCAGTAATTATCTCTAATAAAGGTATACGAAATAACCAGAAAAAAAACACAATACAAATGGTAATAAAAAATCCCCATTTTAAACTTTTAAATCCTCTCTGATAAGCATCTTCAAAGCGCTTAGCTCCAATTAAATGACCAATTATAATTTCATTACCAATACTAATAGAAATACCAAATAGCATAATAAATAATGAAAGTTGAAAATAGAGAGTTTGAGCGGCGAGGGGGGTTTCTCCCATTAAACCAATGAAAGCAGAAGCAACCATGTAATGTAAAATCCAGGCTAAATTTTCACCTGCCGATGGGAGTCCAATATGTAATATGTTATTCAACATACATTTTGACCAACGAAATAGTAAAATTGGAATAAATTTAATCTTTAAACTTTTGAATAATAATAAAAAAAGCAATATAATAGCAACTATACGACCGATAGCAGTAGACCAAGCAACACCAGTTAAACCATATTCTGGTAAACCAAAAAAAACATATAAAACTATCATATTGCCAAAAATAGTAATTATATTAGCAATAAATGTCACCCACATTGCTGGTTTTGATTTACCATAAACACGTAAACAAACTGCTAGTATAATTGAAATTCCTTCTGGTATTAAACATAAACCAAGAATGTGTAAATAAGCATAACCATAATCTAACAGATGCACTGGTGTATTCATGATACCAAGTATTTTATAACCAAATAATAAAATAATGGAGGCACTAAAAAAACCTAATAAAAAATTAAAAGCAATTGCAATATGAATGGCTTGATTAGCTTTTTCTTTTTTACCCGCACCTAAATATTGAGCGATAACAGAACTACATCCTACACTAATAAAGTTAAATATGGTGATAAAAAGATCAAAAACTTGATTACCTACTCCCATTGCTGCTAAATAAGCAGTAGAGACATGACTAACCATATAAGTATTAATAAGTAATGTCGAAAAATGTAGTAAAACATCAATAAAGATGGGCCAACTTAGTGAGTATAGTGAATACTCAGTAATATTAGATGAATGCATTATGTACCTTATTTAAATATACACAAAAGTTTTTACTAAAATGTTAAAAACGGTTAAATATTTATATATTTTATTTTTTTTTTCTAATAAGTAATTAATTATTTATTTTCTTATCTTTATAATCATTAATTTTATATTAATTAGGTTAAACTAAAATAATCACATGATATCTATGCATGAATATTTACATATATTTATTCGCCTCTAATATTTCACTAAAATTTTATATAATTCTTTTATCAAGGATTAAAATAATAACTGTATAGTATCTGACAGTATCAATAAATTCACTAAAATAAATAATAAATACATTACTTTAATTACATCTTCTTTTTATAAATATCTTGAATAGCTGACAGAAAACCTATAAGTTTTAATATTTTTAATTTTTTTTTTTTAATTTATTGATTACATAAAATTAATATATAAACAATAATATTTATTATTAGTAATTTTAATAAAATATCTGCATTTTTTAAAACTAAAATACGATGTTATATCTAGTATTTTATTAAATAAATTAGCTTAATACGTTAATCTTAAACATGATATTAACTTAATAATTAATTAAACATTATTTATAACTATTTATTTTATTAAAATTTTCTATTTTATTACTTTTTATAAAAAATAATTTTTAATTTCGATATTTTAGCAGTTTATCTAGCTCTAAATTTATTTATTTTTTTATTATTAAAATATTCATATTTCATAATACAAATAATTATTACTGATATTTTATTAATCAAAAAATAAAAATTTTTGTTATTACAAACAACAATAGTTATATTTTATACGATAGACTATATTGCTACATAATTTAATTTTTTACTATTATATGAATATTTATGATATGTTAAATTTTATCGTAGATAAAAGAAGAGTGTTTATATTTATATAAATTTACTAATTAATTATAGAAAATTGAATCGTATCCATAATCAATAAAATATATTATATAATAATTTCCATAAATTAAAGTCTTTTATATATTTAAAAACTTAATTAAAAGATTAATTTATCACTTTAAGTATTTAATTTTCTCTTAAGGGAAAAAAGACAAATACATGAATATTATGATTAATAATAAATTAAAAAAAATTAATAAAATCATTAATTTATTTACTATATTAACTAATAAATTATTTTATAATTTATAATTTAAATCTAATTTTCAACTTATTTTATTATTTACTTTTATTTTTATAAGTAATAAAGTGATATATAATTAATTATAAATAATTAAAAAATAATTATTATAGTTTTTTTTAATTTTTAACTTGAGAAACTATGTTTTATTTTGTTAAAGGTTAAGTTAATTTAAATTAAAATTTTTTATAAAAAATATTTTATATAAAAAAATAAAACTTTAAAAGTTTATAATAAAATTATTATAAATTAATAAAATTAAATTTTATATGTGTCATTTAACTAAAATGAATAATTAATAATTTAATTACACATTTAATTATAAATTATTATATATTATTTATATGCAAAAACTATTTTTTTTTTATTATTTTATAAATTCTATAATATACATAAGTATATTTATTATAATTTTCCCTCAACGATCGGTAGTTTAATATATTTTATAAATTTAAATATATTAACGATATCTTTTTTATCAATAAATTTTATGATTTTATTAATAAATAAATTATTTCTTATTTTAAAATTATCATTAATTATTAACTCTATATAATAGAGGTAATATTGATTTTCTTTTTATCATATTTTAAATATGAATTAAACAAAAAAATATAAAAAATTATTAATAAATATTTTAATAAAAAATAGATTTAATTAATATTTAATATAGATTTACATCTGTATTTGTTTTTTTTAAATTATTCCATTAATTATCACTGATTAAACTAATAATAGAAAATTTATATTTTAGTAGATCTAATTATTTTCAGATAAATTAAGTGCTTATTAAATTTATAAATAAGGCAATATCACTAATACAATAATTAATTGATGACTAAAATATTTTCTTAACTAAAAACATTAATAAGTAATTTCCATCTATATAGATAGAAATTATTGTTATAAATACATTTAAAATTAATTACTTAGTTTTAAAACTATATTATTGCTAATAAACCTATCTACCAGCATAATCATCAATGCTTAATTGACAATATGTCAAAATCATATATAAAATATTTATAATAATAAATTTATTTATTACTACTTTAATGGTTTTAAATAAATAATTAATTTTTATAAAAAATTAATTATTTATTTATGTTAAATTTTATTTAGTTGATGTAATTAAAGTTGATCATTAATTTTGTATTAAGTTATATTTAATAATTTAAAATGAATGCTTTAATGAAATTTTTATTAGTTTAGAGTAAATAAAATTTTATCTTTGATTTTAATATTAAAAATCTTCTCGTTAGAATAATAAAAGTAATAACGTTTTTATGTTTGATTATTTTACATAATCTTAAATCTTACCTAAATAATTATTATCTATTGTTGTATTATTAATATAATTTATTTTTTATAATAAAAATAGCGATTTTTATATTTATTTGAGATTATTATTTAACAATTAAAGTTAATAGTATTTAATGTATTCAAAAAAAATAATAAATAACTTTTGTTTACATATAATTTGATTTAAAAATAATTTCTATGATAGAAAAGTATTTTGTTATTTTCTGAGAAAAAACATAAACTTTAATAACTGTTCTATCGATAACATAGTTTAATAATTAATTGCCAATTAATTCTTGAGTATTATTTCATTTTTGTTTAGATTATAGACTAAATAATTATAATAAATATCTAATTTTTATGAAATATCGAATATATTATCTTGTAATACTAAATGTAGTTAGTGCTAATCAATCTTGATTTATCATTTTTTTTAATTTTGATAATCAAAATTAAAAAAAAATAAAGTGTTTTCAATTTGAGTGATGATATTTTATGATTTTAAAAAAGAAAATAAATGCTTTAAAACAAAAAAATATTTATGACTTAGTATATTGTGGATACATTACTAGTGGTAATATAATCTTAAATATCAAAAAAAAAGAAGTTATCATTAAAATTTAGAAACATAAATTAAAGAAAGTAAATAATAACATTATTATTTACTAAAATAAAATTTATTCTAGTTTAAAGTAGTCAAGAGTAAATTTTACTGCAATGAATTTTTGTTAAATGTTATTATATATAACTATAATTACTTACCCTCTATAATTAACTAAGAATGATCATTCTCTTTTTCACGAATGATAGTTTATGAGCTCTTTTAAATAAACCATAACTATTATTAAATTTATTTATTATAAATTATTTAATATAAAAAAATCTCATACTCATAATATTAACTATCACTATAGTATAGATATATATTTATATTTTAAGATTTGATATTAATATTCATTGTAATTAATTTTTTTTTAAAGCGTATATGTATTTAAATTTACAGTAAATTTATTCCATTAAGCTTTTTTAGTTTTTTTTGGAAAAAAATTACATGTAAGCTGAGTTATTTATTTTAAACAATCAATAATTATTCATATTTTATGATACACTTGTAGAACAAGTAAATATTTACTAAATAGCTCTATTTTAAGTTAGTATCAATATTAAATTATAAAACTAAATATTATTATAAAATAATATCATATGTTTTATGTTTATTAATAACTCTAATGAATTTAATTTTATTTGCATAACTTAAAAGTATCCCATTATATTATTTCTAATAAATATATTTGTTAACTAATAATTTATTATTATTTATTCATAGTACAAGATATTTTTTTGAGTTACTTTGAATGGTTATAGAAAAATCAATATCCTAACTGTGCTATATAATTTATGTTAAAATAGAATAGAATTAATAATAAATTAAATATTTATACAAATTTATTCTAAAATAATTAATTATCATCTAAAGTAAAAATATTTTATTCGAATTATGATTAACAATATAATATAAATATCAATTTTTTATTACAAAAAATAAGATATAAAATCAGCTAATTGTAATATAAGTTTTTAAATAAATGATTTTTATCTAATTTTACATAAAATATTGATTTGAATTAAATACACTAAAATATGAATTTTATGAATAATTAATGATATGAAAAGTCAGTTAAAAAAGATAAAAAAGTTAGTAAGTATAACTTGGGTAATATTATCTTAAAAATACTTTTTTAGAGTAATGATTACTATTGCATCATTAATTGAATTATTGAGTTTATTAATTAACATATAATAGAAATAAAATATTTATTATAAATAAATATGATAAACAGAGTTTCAGGAACAATAATAAAATAATGAATTATTTTAGCTTAAATGTATTAGAGTTTTAGAGAATTTGTATATAACTATTGTTTTTGCACTTTATTTTAATTCAATAATTAGGATAATTTATATTTAACAGTTAAAAGAAAAAATGAAAAAATTCATATTAGTTATTTTATTGAAAATTATTTAATTTTATAAATAAAAATCAAAAAAAAAAAATAAAAAAATAAATTATTATTTGCTATTTTTATAAATTCAGATAAATATTTCAATTTATTTAATCTTTTATTATAAATATATTATAAAAATAATATTTAAATTCATTTATATTATAAATAATAAATAAATTTTATGTTCTCAATAAATTTTAATTTGGAATAAAAGATATTTAAATAGTTCTTAAAACTATCACTTTATATAATAAAATTTATTGAATACTTAAATTATATTTAAATTATAGAGTTATATCATATACCTATATTCATAATTGTTATGAATTACCCTTATCCCTCAGAGCTCATGGTGAAATCTAATTTCTTTAATTTTAATTATAAAAGAAGTCTAGAACTTATTTTAGTTTTTCATTAAAATAGAAAAATTAAAAATCAATCTAATAAATAGTCTTATTTTTTATTTGTTAATATATTAATTTTAATAAAAGAGAGCTTAGAAAAACATATAACTTTTCTTAAGAAAATAATAAACAAAAAATTTATTAACAATCAAAATAAAAAATTATTGGTTCATGAATATTAAAATGATTTTTTATAATTAAAATTAAATTTATAAAAAAAGAATTTTTATTTAAAATCATTAAAAAAAAATAAAAAAAATATGTTTTTTTATTTATGATTATTAAATCACTCATTAGTAATGAAAAATATATGTAATATAGGTGATTCAAAAATAATAAAATTTAATTAATTAACTTTTATAAAATGATTTTTAATTAATTAAAAAAATAAATAGATTATAAATCGATTTATTATTAAATAATAAGCATCTAGTACATAATTGTTAATAAAGTAAAAATTTAATATTTATATTAAATAAATACTTTATATTTTCCAAATAAACATTTACTCTTATTTCAATTATTGATAGAGAATTAAAATTCTGGCAAATTACGGCCATAATAAATTTCTTGCATTTCTTTTTTTAATAGATAAATAATTCGTTTTTTTTCTTCAGGAGAAAGTTGTTCTGCAGTTGTATTAAATAAATAATTATTAAGGTTAAGCTCAAAGTTTTTTAGCATCATTTTTGTATGGAAAAGATTTTCCTGATAAAGATTAACATCTATCATATGATATTGAGATTGAAATTCTTCTGTCATATAATTTTGAATAGAGTTGATTGTGTGATCAATATATAATTTAATGCCATTAACATCTCGTGTAAAACCACGAATACGATAATCAATAGTAACAATATCTGATTCAAGTTGATGAATAAGATAATTAAGAGTTTTTAATGGTGAAATTATCCCACATGTAGAAATTTCGATATCTGCTCTAAAAGTACATATGCCATCATCTGGGTGACTTTCTGGATAAGTATGAACACAAATATGACTTTTATCGAGATGAGTTACGATAGAGTCAGGTAATGGTCCTGGTTTTTCAGTATTATCTACATCTTTTGGATTTATTGGATTTTCGCTAATCAAAATTGTAACACTAGCGCCTTGAGGCTCATAATCTTGTCTAGCAAGATTTAAGATATTAGCATCAATAATAGAACAAGTCTCAGTTAGGATTTCAGTTAATCGTGTTGCATTATATTGCTCATCAATATATGCTAAATAACTATGGCGATCTGTTGTTGTTTTAGTGTAACAAATATCATATATACAAAAACTTAGGCTTTTAGTTAAATTATTAAAACCATATAATTTCAATTTTTGCAATTTATTTTACCCCTATTAAGTAAATCTAAGGTTTTTTAGCTATTAAATTTAATAAGTATTGTGGTAAAGCAAAACTAGCTAGATGTAATGCTGGCGTATAATATCGACAAACAATATCAGCTTTTTTAAAACGATCTTCTAGTATTTTCAAAGATATTTGTTGTAATTTATGTGTTTTTCTTGCCCAAGCAAAAATCATTATTCCTCCGTAATAAGAGGGTACAGTGGTTTGATAAAACTTATAATTTTTAAAATAATTAGATAATTTTTTATGACTGTTAATAACTTCTTCTTGTTGAAGAAAACAAACACCATTTTGTGCAACTAAAATGCCATTTTTATTTAAACAATTGAAACATCCTTGATAAAAATCTGAAGTAAATAATTTCTTTCCTGGTCCGATAGGATCTGTGCAATCAGAAATAATTAGATCAAATTTTTGTTTAGTTGTCCTAACAAAATTAACTCCATCATCAATGATTAATTTAAAACGCGGGTCATTATAAGCTCCTGCATTGTGATTAGGTAAATATTGACGACAAAATTCGATTACATTTGCATCAATTTCAACCATAGTGATACTTTTCAAATACTGATGGCGACATACTTCACGTAAAATTCCTCCATCCCCACCACCAATTATTAATACTTTTCTAATATAACCATGAGCAAATAATGGAACATGAGTCATCATTTCATGATAAATAAATTCATCTTGTTCAGTAGTTTGTATTACATTATCAAGAGCCATAATGCGCCCCATCTTAACATTTTCAAAAATAAGTAAATCTTGATGAGCTGTTTTATTATGGTAAAGTATGTTATCGACAGTAAAATATTGACCTAAATTACAATGGAGTGTTTCGAACCAAATTTCTTTTTTTGACATATTTTTTTTCTTTTCTAACAGAGTTAAAAGATGTGGCTAATATTTTTTTGTTTTCAATGATAAATTGGGAATTTCTTATCTAAATAAATGAAAGAAAGAATTTATTTTACATAAGAAAATAATGTGCACTAAATATTATTTGTAAGAACTCTGGGTTTTTTGTGATGAGTTAATAAGGATTTTAAAGTTATCATAATGCTCCTTATTTTATTTTGCTATAGTATTTTGTTCTAATTATTTTGTTATTTAATAATTATTTTAAGAATATAAAATAATTATTTTTTAATTTTATAATTAGAAATTCATAAGTAACTATAACTATTATTTTAAAATATATAAATTGATCTTAAATAAAAAATTATTGTTTTAGTAAATTGATATATAAGATTTTTAGTTAAAAAATAAAAAATAGAACTGTATCTAAAATAAAATAATTTGTTAACATTTAATTATTTATATGACTTAAATAATAATCAATATTATTGATTATTATGAGATTATTCACCATATAGTTTTTTTAATAAAAACTAGATGAAACATTATTATAATATATTTAAATGTTAATTAATTTTTAAGTTTAATAAATATATAAAATCTTTATGTTTTTATTTATCAATCATCGTTTAATACGAAAATATTTAGAAATATTGTATTTATATTTTGTTAAATTAATCACGGAAATAGAATTGATAAGTTTATTAGTAATTTAAAGTTTACTATATTATCTTTAAATTATTATTCTCTTTTATTTATTTTATTATTATGGCAAAATGTTCAATAATCACTTAAAAATTAAGATTAGAAATATTAAAAATATATATTTATTTTTTATTAATAAAATCAATAATAACATAAATTTACTTTTATGGCTTATCAAATAACCTAGCTATCACACTTAAATTAAGCTAAAATATTTTATTTATATTTATATAATCGATTATTTTTTTGATACCACAGCATATTATATTAAGTTAGATTAAAATACCAAGAAGAATGTAATAATAGTAAATAATCCTCATTATTAATTAAAAAATTAAATTTTAATATATCTTATTAATTTTGATATCTCTTTGTGATAAATTAATTATAAATTTATAATCGAGTTAACAGTTTTTAATAATAATTAAAGATAATACTAAATTAATTAGTATATATATTATTTAAATGTTTTATAGGATAAAATATTTAAGTAAAAAAATATTTTAATAATTAAATAAGTTCGTTCATAATTTTTAAAAAAAATTTATTGATGTGATGATAATTTTAGGTGCTAAATATCAGTATTTACTCCATATTTAATGTGTTATTTTTTTGTCTTTAATTAAGAAAAAAATTATTTATTACAGTAATAATAAAACATTAATTTTTTTATTTTAATAAATTTAGAAATTTAACTTAATATTAATTTATTAATATATAGATTGAAACTATTTACAATTGCAATGGTGATAACACCACGATTATTAATCTTTGTTACTTTATATATATTTTAAATAAAGCTATAAATAAAAAAATTTTAGAAGTGATATTAAGTTAATTTTATTATTAAGTGAGTAAAACTCTATAAATTTATTTAATGATATTGAATAGAATAAAATCAATTATTCTATTTTGAAGTGAAGATTTAGTTAAGAATGAACTGGAACTTTATTCAAGAAACACATGATAAACACATAGTAGTTATGTATTAATCGGTTACTAATAAATTTTTAACTCCTTTTATTAAAAATAATATAAGCATTACTAAAACTATATTAACTACAAATAATAATATATTTAATTTTTTTAATATATTACCAATATGTTAAATAAAAAAGATAATTTAAATAAGTATTTATAATAAAATTAGCTATATATTAATATACGAATAAATTACATAATTCCTTTAAATTATTTTTAATATATGCGCGTGATTTATCTATAGATAAATAGAGATTTTAATTTTTTTAAAAAGAATTCTAGCAAATAATTTTTATATTTTAAATTAGTTTTAAATGGTTATTTAATTTTTTATTAATAATATTTAAGTAAATTAATTATATTTGATTGCAGTCACAATGATATTAAAATCAATTTATTCTTTAATATTTATTGGTTTTTTGTTTTAATTTAATTAAAAAAATCGACAATGGTGTGATTTGTTTTCATATGTGAAATAAATATATAAGAAAGGTTTTTTTATGGCTTATGCTTTAGAACTGCTCAAGCTTACAAAAATCTATCCTCATGGCGTAAAAGCATTAACTGGAATTGATTTAAAAGTTAAAGTTGGTGATTTTTATGCTTTATTAGGACCTAATGGTGCAGGTAAATCAACAGCAATTAGTATTATTAGTTCATTAATTAATAAAACAAGCGGTAAAGTAAAGGTATTTGGTTATGATCTTGATAAAGACGTAGTTAATGCAAAATGTCAATTAGGTTTAGTACCACAAGAGTTCAATTTTAATCCATTTGAAACAGTATTACAAATAATGCTAAATCAAGCAGGTTATTATGGAATCCCTCGTTCGATAGCTTTATCTAGAGCAGAGATCTATCTTTCTCAACTAGCTTTATGGAATAAACGTACAAAACCTGCTCGAGATCTCTCAGGAGGTATGAAACGTCGTTTAATGATAGCCAGAGCATTAATACATCAACCAAAGTTATTAATCTTAGATGAACCAACCGCTGGTGTTGATATTAAACTACGTCGATCAATATGGAGTTTTTTGAAAACATTAAATGTACAAGGCACCACGATTATTTTAACAACTCATTATCTTGAAGAAGCTGAAATATTATGCCGAAATATTGGTATTATTCAATATGGTGAATTGATTGAGAATACAAGTATGAAAAAATTAATCAATCAGTTGGAATCAGAAACGTTTATTTTTGATTTAGCGCCAAAGAGTCCTATTCCAATACTAGATGGTTATAAATTCAAGATAGTAGATGTTTCAACATTAGAAGTTGATGTATTTCGAAATCAAGGTTTGCAAAGTTTATTTAATCAATTATCTGCACAAGCCATACAAATAACTAGCATGCGTAATAAGGTAAATCGTTTAGAGAAATTATTTATTGGTTTAATGAATAAGCAACATTTACTATCAGAAAAGAAAGGAGGAAATAGATGATTCAGTTATATTGGATAGTAATAAAAACCATATGGAAAAAAGAAATAACACGTTTTTTGCGCATTTGGATACAAACTTTATTACCTCCTGTCATCACAATGACTCTTTATTTTATCATCTTTGGTAGTTTAATTGGTTCAAGAATTGGAAATATGGATGGTGTGAATTACTCACAATTTATTGTTCCTGGATTAATTATGATGTCAGTTATCACTAATGCTTATACAAATGTTTGTTCTTCTTTTTTTGGTGCAAAATTTCAAAAAAGTATTGAAGAGTTATTGGTTGCACCAGTTATTAGTCATATTATGATAATTGGATTTATTGGAGGTGGAGTTGCTAGAGGTGTATTAGTTGGTATTTTAGTTACTATAGTTTCATTATTTTTTGTTCAATTAAATGTCTATTCGTGGTGGATAGTAATTATTATCATATTAATGACTGCAATTTTATTTTCTCTGACTGGGTTAATAAATGCAATATTTGCTAAATCATTTGATGATATCAGTATCATTCCTACATTTGTTTTGACGCCATTAACTTATTTAGGTGGTGTTTTTTACTCTTCATCTCTTTTACCTGAATTTTGGCAAAAGATATCTAAATTGAATCCAATTGTATATATGATCAGTGGATTACGTTATGGATTTCTTGGTATTAGTGATATTAGATTATCTATTACCTTATCAATATTAGTGATTTTTATTGTCATTCTATATATTATAACATGGTGTTTAATTGAAAAAGGACAGAAATTAAAAACTTAATAGATAAACATCTATGATAAATATATAAAAAATTACGTTATTTTTTTTAGGTTGAGTTCTATTATTATTTTGATAACTAATATTACTTTTATGGTTTTTTTTGTTTTAATGATATTTAATTATTTTTAATAGCAATAAAACTCTGTGATGAAATATTAACTTTATAGCAATTTATTTTTGTGTTTTTTCTATTTACTTTGGAATTAAAATTCCAAAGTAAATAAACATATTAATGTTAGGAATTTATATTATCTTCATGAAATAAATATAAGTATTTAAATTATTAATTATTAATATTTATAACAACTTTAGATAAGTAAATATAATTCAAAATAATAAAATAATAATGAATTATTTAATATAATAAATTAGTAATATTTTGCATATTTTATAATTTTTTTAAAAATAATTAAAATTAATTTTTATTTTTTTTATACTAAAAATATCGTAAATTATTAAAGCAATAATATAAAAACACTTATAATGAAATTTCATTTAAAAATATTAATTAATATATAAGTTATAATAGCTACAACTAATTAAGTATTCATTAAATTACCATAAAATTAATTCATTTTTATCAACTAGTAATAATCTTTCTTTAAGAGATTCACCATCAGGAAAATATAGTTTAGGTGCAATTTCTATTAAAGGATAAAGCATAAATTCTCGTTTTTTAAGACCATAATGTGGAATAGTTAAATAGGCCGTCTGAATGATTTTTTTGCCATATAAAATAATATCTAAATCAAGTGTTCTTGCTCCCCAATGACCAGTTTTATATGTTCTGCCATGCATTAACTCAATCAATTTAATGTACTTAAATAGTATTTCTGGTGATAACTCGGTATTTAAAGCAACAACTGTATTGAGATAATGAGGCTGATTTTGCGGTCCCATAGGTTTAGAGCGATAAAAAGAAGAAGTGGTAATTAATTTTGTATTAGGTAATCGATTTAATTCTTTAATAGCAATTTTTACTTGTTGTAATGGAATATTTAAATTACTACCAATTGCGATATAAACATGTTCCATATTTAGTTAAACCCTATTTTTTTTGATTTATGGTTTATATGACGTCGATAATGCGTCCAATTTCGCCGGTTAGTTGGTATGTTATTAAGTTCAGAAATCATTTTATGCTGTATATTATTATTACCTTGTTGAAACTCAGCCCACCAATGTGCTAGTTCTTCTAATTCACGCTGCTGTTCTACATTAGCGCGTAACTCAAGCAGATCAAATGCAGCGCGAAATTTTGAGTGTTTAAGTAACTTATTTATTTTTTTTCTTTGACGAATTGGTAATATTAATTGTAACTGCCATATATCACGCATTATTGAAGTAAGACGTTTAGGAATTGCAATAGAACGACACTGTTCATTAAGAATGTCATTTATTGCGATAGTAAAGATTTCATAATATGGTAGCTTTCTTTTTTGAGAAAGCCTTTCTGCATGTTTTATTAATGGATACCATAACATAGTTGCAAACAGGAATGCAGGATTTATATGTTTATTGTTTTTTATTCGAAAATCAGTATTTTGTAATACTCGATTAATAATAATCTCCATCGGTGAATTATTGTTAACAGTAAAATATTGTTCAATTAGTGGAAATAATGATTGAAAGAGATTATAATATTTTAATTGTTGATAGGTTTTATAACCTTGACCGCTTTGAAGTAATTTTAGCGATTCTTCAAATAGACGTACTGAAGGAATGTATTTTAATAAAAATGCAAGTTTTGGAATAGGTTTAGCGGTTTCAATATCTATTTTCATGTTTAGTTTGCAAGAAAATCGAATAGCACGTAACATTCGAACAGGATCTTCTCGATAACGAGTTTTTGGGTCACCAATTAATCGAATCATATCATTTTTTAGATCATCAAATCCACCTACATAATCATATAAATTAAAATCATTAATTTTATAATACAAGCTATTAATTGTAAAGTCCCGCCTAATAGCGTCGTCTTCAATAGTACCAAAAATATTATCTCTTAGTAATATCCCACTTTGTTCTTGATGAACCATATTTTTATTATTAATATTAATTTGTTTATGAGAACCTCGAAAAGTAGCAACCTCAATAATTTCATAACCAAACATGATATGAGCTAATCGAAAACGTCGTCCAATTAAACGACAATTACAAAATAATTTACGAATTTGTTCAGGTGTCGCATTTGTACTAACATCAAAATCTTTAGGTTTTTTACCTAATAATAAATCTCTAACACTACCACCAACTAAATAAGCCTCATAACCAGCATTATTTAGACGATAAAGAACTTTTAGCGCATTATCACTAATTTCTTTTCGTGAGATTGGATGATTATCTCGTGTAATTATGGATATTGAATTGTTTGTATTTATAGTAGAATGCAATCTAATTCTATCTATCAATTTAGTATTTTTAATAATCTTTATATTCCAATATTTTTTATTAGTAAAAATTTTACTTTAATTTTAAAATTAGTGTTAATCGCTTAGCTATAAAAATATTTTTTACTTAGATTGTTTATATATCAATAAATTACGACAAAAATTAGTTATCTTGATGAAAATAATAAACCTCGATATCTAATTTATTTTTTTTAAAAAACATTAATATTTAATCCTATCTTATAGGGTTTTTAAAATTGCTTAATTTGGATAAATTATTAATTAATCATAATTAATATCAATTCTTTAATTTAATTTAAAATTATTTTAATTATCAATTTTATATTATTTTTCTAAATAATTGTTTAATAATTTCTTGCCTGTTAATAACGGTCATTATATTAAAGGATCTAATACTTTAATTAAAAAGTAGGTATTAAACCACTAATCGAAAATTAGTCAGATATATTTTTATTTAGTAAATTTATTTTTAAAATAATTTAATATTAAAGATAAATGCAGATAATTAGATATCTAAAAATTAGATATTGATAAAGAAGAATTATCTATCTATTATATATAATTTGATGTGATAAAGTCATTATCATAAACAATATTTGTAATATTTCAGTCGTATTCATTATTGACAACAAAAAAAGATTATAAGTAAATAAATTATATTTTTAAACAATAAAAAACTATTTTTTTTAGATAAAGAATTAAATAATTTATGATTAATTACAAAATAATTAATCATAAAAGTATAAATAAGTATTGTTTATACTATCTATAATACTGCTGTAAAATAAATAAAATAAGATTATAAAGATATACGATAAAATAATAATCGATAGCATTAACAGTGTTAATATATAATATATGAAATATCATATATTAATAACAATAACAAAATTATTGTATCATTTAATTTATACTAAAATTTTATATCAAATGTACTAGTTTTATAAGTGATAAATAATTTATTATCTTGACATAAGATATGATTTTTTAAAATTTTTAAAATATAATTACTCATACTTAGCATGTTAATTTTATCTGATTAATATCATTAATTTTTTGTATACTATTTTAATTATTTTTTGATTATAAATAGTTATATTAGGCGCTATAATTAACGATATAAAAATAAAAAAATTATAATTTTAAAAAAAAAGAAGACAAAATTTTTTAAAATTTTAGTGAAAATTTAATTGTTCGTTTAATTCAATAAAATACGGTAAATTTTTTTATTTACCGTATTTTATAGTTCAAAACTATGTTAGCTAACCAGTGATCTGTTTTTCACGTATTTCAGCTAGTGTTTTACAATCAATACATAAATTAGCTGTTGGGCGCGCTTCTAATCGACGAATACCAATTTCAACTCTACAACTTTCACAATAACCAAAATTTTTTTCATCAACTTTTTTTAGCGTTTTCTCTATTTTTTTAATTAGCTTACGTTCACGATCACGATTTCTTAGTTCTAGACTAAACTCTTCTTCCTGCACCGCTCTATCAATTGGATCGGGAAAATTTGCTGCTTTATCCTGCATATGAGTTATAGTGCGGTCAACCTCATCTGTGAGTTGATTTCGCCATGTTTCTAAAATGCATTTAAAATGCATCAATTGGGCATCGCTCATATATTTTTCACCTGGTTTTTCTTGATAAGGGTTTACCTTAGAAATAGCAAGAACGCTTAAGGATGAGGTTTTATGTTTTTGTCCTTTTTGCATAACGTTTCTCCTACATAGATAATATTTAAAAAGAACCCATAAAAGGGGGAAAATAAAGGTCGCTATAAATAACAGAATATTCTATGTTTAGCAATGATTCTTACAATTCATTTTATTAAATAAGAATAATTCATATTTCATATCAATATTTTGTGTATAAAATAAATTATACTTAAGGCACTATAATGTTTTTTAAAATAAATGATATTTAATCTATTATTATTTATTTTTTAAAATTTTATATTAATAGTAAAAACTTTAATATAAAAATAATCTCTTATTCCAAAAAAAAGATACCAGTATACTACTATTGAGATATAATACGATTATAACAAATATTTTATCTTGACAAGGGAGAATATTATAAAACATCAACAATAATAAAAAATAATCGTTACTATTTTTAGAAAGTGATCTTTTCTATTTTAATATTAGATTTAATCTATTGTTAATTAATTTTTTTATAATTAAACTATTTTAAAATTTTATTTTTTAATAAAGTAAATAAAATCATTTTTAATAAAAACAAATATTAATTTATTTGGATATTTTACGTTTGTTAGATAAACTTTTAGCTATATAAACATTTTATTTAATATTATCTGATATAAAGTAGTATAAAAAGTATAGAAATAAATTTCTAGTATATAATTAATATTATATATTTAGTTTTTAATATGCTTAAAATAAATGATTAGTAATCCATTTTATACATAAAGATTAATTAAAAAATACATCATTTTGCTATTTTGTTTATTTTTATAGTGATAAATATCAAATTAATTATTACTTAAATTATGATGAATGTTTATAAAAAATGATATTATCATATTTATGAGCTTGTAGTTAAATTAATATTTATTTATTTTTATATAAACTAAAGGATATTTGATATCTATTAAATTTGATTGATTTTATCATAAAATGATTTTTATCAGTAGATAAAATTTTTTTATTTATAAAATCTTTATTATACAATTAATAGTTACATTACTATTATAGTAGTATAATAAAAATACATAAATATCTAAATTATGATTAATATATTGAATTATTATTAATATAATAAACTTTATTAAATAAATATCTTTATAAAATATTTTAAAAAGATATTTATAAACTTATTAATCAAATAGTTAAACAAAAATCATTAGTAAAAATTAAAATTTCATCAAAAAAAATTGATCAGATAATTATGAGCATAATTTTTATTAATAAAAATAAAGCAAAAGAACTAATGCCAAATAAAAAAAATAAATTTCAATTATTTAAAAATAAATGTTGTTGGTTTTGGTTTTTTATAAAAATTATAATAATTTTAACATTATTTATTGGTCTCTATGGTATATATTTATATCAAAAAATTACCAAGTGTCTTGATGGAAAAGTCTGGGATTTACCCGCAGCTATTTATGGTCGAATAGTTAATCTTGAACCTGGGATGAATTACAATAAAGAAGAAATGATTCGATTATTAAATAGTATAGAATATCGTCAAGTAAATAAAATTACTTCACCAGGTGAGTATACTACTAAAGATAATACAATAGAGGTATTACGTCGTCCTTTTTCCTTTCCGGATCAAAGAGAAGAGAAAATTTTAGCTAAATTAAGTTTTGAAAATTTTCGACTAATAGATATTACTAATATGGAAAATGGACGATCATTTGGTTTTTTTCGACTTGATCCTAAACTTATCAGTATGATTCAATCCACTAATAATGAACAGCGTTTAATTTTGCCTAGAGAAGATTTTCCTGACTCTTTGATTAGGATATTACTTGAAACTGAAGATAGATATTTTTATGAACACGATGGAATAAATATTTATTCTATTGGACGCGCAATCATTGCTAATTTAATAGCTGGTAAGGCTGTTCAAGGTGGAAGCACATTAACCCAACAATTAGTTAAAAATTTATTTTTAAATAATGAAAGAACTTTAATGCGTAAAATTAATGAAGCCTATATGGCAATTTTAATGGATTTTTATTATAGCAAGGGACGTATTCTTGAACTTTATTTAAACGAAGTTTATTTAGGACAAAATAAAAATGCCCAAATTCGAGGTTTTCCTCTTTCTAGTTTTTATTATTTTTGTCGTCCAATTAATGAATTGAGTATTGATCAACAAGCATTATTGGTTGGTATGGTAAAAGGAGCATCATTATATAATCCATGGCGCAATCCTAAACTTGCTCTTGAACGACGAAATTTAATATTAAAATTATTAGAAATACGCAAAATTATCGATCATAAGATGTATGATATATTAAGCGTTAGACCCCTAGGTATTAAACATAAAAATACTATTTTTACACCACAACCTGCTTTTATGCAACTTGTTTTACAAGAATTAACTGAAAAGTTAGGTGATAAAATAAATAACATTTCTGGAGCTAAAATTTTTACTACCTTAGATCCAATATCACAACAAGCGGCGGAAAATGCTGTTGAGAAAGGAATAGCTGATTTACGTATAACAAATAAGTTGCCTGATCTTGAAGGCGCAATGGTAGTTGTTGATCGTATTAACGGGGAAATACACGCTATGGTTGGTGGAGCTCAACCACAATATTCTGGTTTTAATCGAGCATTAAATGCGCGTCGTTCAATTGGCTCATTGGTAAAACCATCAACATATCTTGCTGCGTTAAGTGATCCTAATCGGTTTCATTTAAATACATTGATATCCGATGAGCCAATTAGTATTAGATTTTATAATCAAATATGGGAACCAAAAAATTATGATCGCCGCTTTAGAGGACGAGTAATGTTGATTGATGCCTTAACTAATTCGCTAAATATTCCAACAGTAAATATTGGATTAAGTGTTGGTTTAGAACAAATTAATAAAATATTGATACGTCTTGGTGTACCAAGTGATGCTATTAAAAAAGTGCCTGCTATGTTGTTGGGTGCATTAAATTTAACACTGATAGAAACAGCTCAAATGTTTCAAACAATTAGTGGCGGCGGAAATCGAGCATTATTGTCCTCATTGCGTTTCGTTCTTGATCGTGATGGTAATAATCTTTACCAAAGCCATCCATCTGCAGAGTCAGCAGTATCCCCACAAGGAGCGTATTTAACACTTTATGCTATGCAACAAGTAGTTGAGCGCGGAACATCACGTTCATTAATGAATAAATTTTCTAAATACCATCTAGCTGGTAAGACAGGAACAACTAATGATCTACGTGATAGTTGGTTTGTTGGTATAGATGGTAAAGAAGTTTCGATTACCTGGACTGGTCATGATAATAATGAACCAACAAATCTTACTGGATCAAGTGGAGCATTAAATATCTATCGTTATTACCTAGAAAATCAAACTCCATTAATACTAGATAATCGCCCTCCAGAAGGTATTATTGAAATGCTGGTAAATACTGATGGTAGTTTTAACTGTATAGGTACTGGTTATTACATCCTACCAGTATGGACTGAGAATCCAGAAGCATTATGTCATTTAGAAAAACAATCAAATCTAAACATGAACCTGAGCAAACAAAATATAAATAGTAATAATGTATCAAATTGAATAAAAAAGATGCTTGAATAGCATTTAAAAAAAGAATATAATAAATTATATAGTACAATCTTAATAAAAATGATCATTACATATTTTATAAATCAGTTTTTACTGTTTTATTTATTTAATCAATATCATTATTGTTATATACAATAAATACGAAACACAATTCAAATAATAAAAGTTATAAATAATCATTATATGATATATTAATAATAATTAGTTTATGGTGTTTTATAAAAAAAAATAACAAAATATATTCATTAATTATATTATTAACAATAAATAGGATAGGATTTTTTTTGATTTTATTGCAATCTAATTTTAACTAAGTTTTGTTGTGAGCTATATAAAGTATTTGTGGATATTCTAAGTCTAGAAATTTTAGTTAGATACTTTAAATTTGTTGATATAATTAATAAGTTTCTTGATAATATACAAAAATAATAACCTATTTATATTACAATTAATTTTTAAATAAATTCACAGTGACTGAAAATATACTAATTGTCATATTAGCATTAATTATTTTATTTAAACAAATAAAATTAAAATTTAATTTGATAACATGATCATATCTTTTAACCTAATAAGAAATTAAATTTATTACTTGATCAATAATAAAGTATATTAAAATTAATCGCATATTATAGATAACTCTAGAGGAAATTTAAGTTCACTTAGAGCATATAAACTCATATCAACCAACTACTAGCTCAACAACAATACAATCAATTTATTTTAGATATTGTTTAAAACATCTCATATTGAATTTAAGATATTAAATATAAAATAAGAGTATTTTTGTAATATCACTCTTGATGTAAAGAAAATTAAATTAACTGATAGTTAAAGTACCCCCAATAAACGTTGACTAATAGACAATTAATATGTTCAAGATAACAGTTTTTAAATTTAATAATCTTACCATGAAATGTATAACTGTAAGTGAATTGCATTCTACTTATTATAGTTCTATCTTTGAATTTTAATATTTAAATTATTTTGATAGATAAAATAAATTGATTAATAATTTTTTTATAATTTTATCCTAATAATAATTAGAACATAAAAATCAAATCATTTCTTACTCCTTAAATAATTACTTTGTTATTTATGTGTGACTGTGACCTAAAAATATAAATCTATAAGAATTGATATAATAGATGCAAATTTTATATCAACATCATAAGAATAAAATACCATTATAGCTTATAGGATAAATAATAAATAGCCATTTTAATATTATTTAACTCTTTCATGTGTAAATTAATGCTTCAAAAAATATTTTTTATTTTTTAAGTAAAGTGCTTTAGATTAATTGATTAGATAACTCATAATATTTATTAAGTAGAAATTTTATGTGCATCTTAAAGAAATATTAGTAATAAAGCAAATAATAAATTTAATAAGAATTTTTTAAAACTAGTTAATCTAATCTAGATCTTGAATCAATTATGTATCTATTAGATAATTATTTTTATTAAATGAGATATTAATACTTTTTATATTTATTAATTAAAACGTTAATGTTTGGTTAAAGATGAATAATGATACTGTACTACTTATACAATTTACTAATGCTGCGGCAAAAAAAGTTAAAGAATTAATTGAGGTTGAAGAAAATCTAAATTTACGTTTACGTATCTATATTACTGGTGGAGGTTGTAGTGGTTTTCAATATGGTTTTACTTTTGATGATAAAATAAATGAAGGGGATTTAACAATTAAAAAACAAGGGGTTGAATTAATTGTTGACCCAATGAGCCTACAGTATTTAATTGGTGGTTCTGTCGATTATATCGAAGGATTAGAAGGTTCTCGATTTGTAGTAACTAATCCAAATGCAAAAACAACTTGTGGTTGTGGTTCTTCATTTAGTATTTAATCACTTTTCTTTAATATGAGTTTATATTATAGTTTATAAAAATAATTATTAATAGTTTATTTATGGTTTTGAATTTAATAAGTTAAATTTTCTATCATTTTAATGATAAATTTAATTAATAAATTTTAATTAAGAATAATTTATTAAAAATATAAATGAGATTTGATCCTCAATTTAATAAAATAAAGGATAATAAATGAATCATGACTAAATTAATAATGAAATATTTGATAGATTTTTTAAATCTAAAATAGTAAAAGTAAAAAAAATAAACTAATAAAAATTAAATTTTTCACTAAATTTTAGTGAGTCTTATCAAACATTCATTTCTATTAAATATAGTTAATATTTTAATATTTTTTTTTAATAAAAACAAACCACTATGAAATCATAATAGGAAACTTTAATTAAATTAAAATATCTATTAACCTGAAAAATAAGAATCGATAAATTGGCTAAACTGATATTAATAATAAATTTATATAAAAATATTCTATTTCTAAATACTGTTTATTTTACCATAAAAATTTTAATATTTAGTCATAATTATACCACATCAAAATTATTAAATTTTCTATAGTAAATTTTAATATCATCTACATTATTAATGAATATTAAATATAAACTTATTTATAAAAATACAACTTCTTATTTCTTTTTATTTGTTAATGAGATTTTATTTTCTTATATTTATGTTTTTTATTGATTATATATAAATTAAAACTTCTTTAATTTTAATATTAAAAATAAAAAAGTTAATTTTATCAATTACCTATTAATATCTATTTTTAGATAAAAGTATATTTGATATTAATTTGAAGTAAAACATAATATTTTATAAAAATAAAAAATGATTTATTTAAAAAGATATTAAAAAAAATACAATAAAATATTAATCATTATATAATAAACCTTATAATAAATAATATTATTTATATATACATATATGATAATATCATTATTAAATAATTATTCTATGGTATAATTATTTTATTATTTTTTTATTTTAATTTATATTAAAAGTTTCAATGGTATTTTACAAAAAAATAAAGTGATACGTACTATTTCTCATCACCTTTTAAAAAGGGTACAATAAATACATATTCACTTATTCTTGAGTTAAAAATCATAATTATAAAATTATTTAATAAATAGTAACTACTAGATTTTTAATGTCACTTATGATTAATATCACTTATTAATTTTACTTACTTTCATGAGGATGAGTTTCAAGAGAAATGTTTTATAAAAGATACCAATTTCATAAATTATAAAATAAATAATTTAGTTTATAATAAAGCTATTGAATATAATGTTATTGTTGATTGAATAAAATATATAAAATTTATATATCAAATTTTTTATTTGATATAAAACTATAAGCTGTATTAATGGTAAGTAATATCAGAAATAATTATATTTGTTAAAAGTAATTTTATTTTTTAGAAATATTGAAATTTACAACTAAATATTAAAAATATAATTTTTCTTAATTAAATAATAAAAATAATCATTGATAAAAAGGTTAGCAACTATATTAAATGATATTTAACTATAGTTATATATTTAAATTAAATATATATTTTTCTTCTTTTTTTTTAATTTATAAATAAATAATTATTTAATAATAGATGATTTATATCAATTATCTTAAAAAATGATATTTTTATTTTGTTTTAAAAAAACAAATGAAATCTGATTTTATAATAATAGATTAGATATTATTCCTTTTTATTAAAAAACTAACAAATTATATGCTTTGAATAATATAGTATATTTATATCATTCAAGATAACTTAAAGTTAAGTTAAATGAACTAAAAATAATAATTGAAAATATTTATATATAAAATTCTTTTAAATTATTTTTATAATATAAAAATAAATTTAATTTGCTAAAGAAAAAAATATAATATAAAGAAATAAAAATCAATAAACGATTGATTAATATTATTTAATCAGATGATAATTTTGTTATTATTTTTATACTTAAAATAATGATAAATAATAATATTTACAGTATTTCTTTAAAGTAAAGAAAGGAAAAGTAATAAACTTATTATTAGTTATTATATGTATAGTTAGTACAATTAATATTCTCAAAGCATATAATTTTATCTTAATCATTAATGTTTAAATGTTCTTTTTATTACTTTTATCTTATTAAGGTAATTAATGTATTAATGATATTAACATATATTTTACATTATAATTAAAGCCATAAAATTATTACTTTTATTTTTGACTATTTAAACAAATTAGTAATAATTACAAATATTAAGCTATATTGTAATATTATTAATGTAGATAATGATATGAATATTATTTTTAAATGTTTTTAAAGCCATAATAGTTAGTAATAATTTAATATTATTAATTATTTTAATGGAGGCTATAAATTCAATGTCTATTTTATTGATAATAGATAATATAAATAGATTTAAATTTGTTAGTTTATTAAAAATAGTAAAGTAAGTGATACCTATTATTTTTTTTTAAAAATATAAGTAAATATTTGAAGTGTAGAAATTTGTTAAACTACGATTTAAATCAAAGAAAATCAATAAAAATGTTTATTTGTTTATTAAGTTAATTAACACTTTTAGCTAAAAATAGAGTTTTGAATTTATTTTATGGTTATAACTAAGTATAAAAATTATTTATTAATTATTATATTTTTCATTAATTCTGAAAAAAATTAAGTGAATTTAAGTGTGAAAAATGACATTAAATTATATTTCATTAATTAGAAAATATCGAGTTTTATCAAGTTATTTTAATTTTGATATAAAATATTAATATTATAGAAAACGAGTTTTATAAAAAAATAAATTTTACGTAAATGCAAATAAGAGATTTAAATGACTTAAAAGGATTTAAATATTATTTATTATTAAATTTAAAAAACTAAAATAAATTCTCTATACATCTTATAACTTTAATAATTTTACTAAAATAATAAAATTACTTATAGGCAATTAATAACTTATGAGTATTAAATCATTAGATATATTCTCAAATCTTGCTTATCTAGAGTCTAGATTATATTTTGTCTTGATTTAAATAAACAACTAAGGGAAAGAGGGACTGCGTTTACAATTAAAAACACTTATTTGATATCTTCTAGAAAATTTTCTGTTGATAAATCGGTTACTAGTCTTAAATACATAAACAATAGCTCAGAACAAAAGTTAATTGAACTTTTTTTGTTATTGTTACTGAAAAATTCAGCAATATGAAAATAGTTAACTATTATTTTGGTATAAAATCGAAATAAGAAAGATATTTTCAATATTAAATACGAATACTGATAGGCTGTTGTTTAAAAATATTATTTCCTTTAACTGATGTTAAAATTATCACTAGGAATATTATTAATTTTTAATTTACTAAATTGATTTATATCTTTATGAAGATTTCATTAATATTAATTTAATTTTTTTTAATTTTAAAATAGACAATTAATAAAAAAAATTAAATCAAGTGAATAATATTAAATAAGTATTGATAGCCATGATAAATAAGTTTTGTTATGTGCTTATTAAAATAGCAGAAAATATTATTAATTTATATGAGACAAGAAAACAATTTGAAAATAAAAGAATTTTAATGGAGAAAAAGCACGTAAATATATATCTGCTTATACCTAAGTGTTTAGGTATAGAAAAATTTAAATCGGAATTAAAAGATTTTTCTTTCATTATTTATATTTTTATAAACATAAAAATAATTCTGATTACTCTATGAGTATCACATCGATCGCGAAAAAATATATTAATGACTTTGTGTCGTCATTACAACATTTTATGTTACAGAAAAATATTATAGAAGAAATTTATAGTCACCAATATATATAGTGTTTCGTGAAAGATATAAAAATTTAGATTTTGACAAAACCTTTGTCATTTGCGCTGTATGGATTATACTTGCACTTTTATAAGATTATTATGTCATGCATTAAATACTTATCCATATTCGTTTCGTCATTTACCTGATGAATTTGTTGGCGATCATCTTCTTAATCCTAAGTTGAATAGCTATCAATCTATTCATACTATTTTGTATAAAGACAAAATAATAAAACTATTGAAATATACAGAAATCCATATTCAAAAAATGCATAAAATACTAAATTAGATGTAACTGAACGTTAGAAATATAAAAGAAATACTAATAAGTAGGAAATAGAATAGCTATTAAAATAAGATAATTTGCTTAAAAAAAATAATAGCCTATTAGAAAAAGAGATGAGTGATTCAAATATATGCTCAACAGAGCATATATTTGAATCTATTAATTGTATATATGTTTTATATCTAAAAGTGATGTCATTTATTTTTATTTTAAAAATCTCAGTTAATTTTTTATTTACTGTATTCACAATGATCTTTAGTGTCATTATATTGGTGATAAAATGAACAATTAGATTATTCTTTTTAGTTACTAGTTATAGAAAAGTTAAGAATCAAGTTAAGTTTATTATATAATAAACTTAACTATATAGCTATAAGCTTAAAAAAAAGCCAAAAAAGTTGTTATTAATACATCAAGAATATTAATTTATTGCATGATAATTTTAGTAAATATTTTATATTAGCAATATTATCTTTAATTAAGAGGTAATATTTTATAGAATAAATTTAAATAAATTATTTTTAAAAAATAGATTTTTCACTTTAAATATGTTAATAAATAAATTATTTTGTATTAGTTTTTTATTAAAAACAAGGTAGTAGACAATTCACTGTATAAGACCTTGATAATTTAATATATTAATACTTAATTAGTGATATTATTATTTGATTTTTTTTTTAAAATATATTTTTTATTTTTTTTAGCTAAAATTAGGACATTTTGTTCCAGTATATTAATAGTTAATAACTTGATTAAAACATAATTGCATGTAGTATAGAAATACTTGATATTTTAATATATTAGCAATTTTAATAAAAAAATAATAACTGATGAGTATCATCAACATGAATATTAAATTCATAATTTATTTATTTTAGCTCATATTTTAGTAAAATAATTAACTTACTAATTTATTTTAAGTTAAACATTATATTAACATTGTTACTATAAATCATCCATTAAAAATATTTTATTAATTATTTATTGATTTTTATTAATTTAAATAAATTAGCACATAAATGGAATTAAATATGATAAAGTTATTTATTATCATTAATTTATAATATAGTTACTTCATTTTAATTAAGAATATTATAGTATTTATATAGTGTATTTTTCTATAATATTATTTTATATATAGTAGGTAGGTTATCAAGTTTTAATATTATAGAAAAATAAGATTATTTATCTTTTAAGGGATAAATAGTATTATATTACTTATATTTTATACTTAATAAGCAATTTTGTAATTAATTACGAAATAATATTTCTTTTATAAATAAAATTAAAAGTTAGTAAAAAACATATATTTAAAATTTATATAATATTTTTAGTAAAATTAATGGTATTAATGATAGATAAAATAAAAAAATACGTACAACTATCTGATTACATCAAAATAAATTTATTCAAAATTAAGTAAAATTCATAAAGAAATTAAAAAAAGTTTCGATAAAAATAAATGTTCATAAATGGATGATTTAATTTTTTTTTAAAAATGAATTAGTAATTCATTTTAATATAATCAATCCCTTGTGTCACATCAGTTTATAAGCTTTTAATTAACATTATAAAATGTATAATAAAATTAATATTACTTTTAAATAAAAAATGATTTTAGGGAAAGCTAATAATTTATTAGAAAAGTACATTAAATAAAAATAATCATTGTTTTATTTTAAAAAAAATAAATATCAACTAGGTAATCATAATCGATTAGTTGTTTCTTAAGAGGAATTTATAAGAAGATAACTTTTAATATTGAAAAGTTATTTATGAATTAAATTTCTATAGTTTTAGAGTATTTGTAATAAATTTAAAGTTAGAGTATACTACTTTCCCGTCTGTCATACTTATCATTTTATACCTAAATTTTCAGGTTTAGCATGAAAACAAATTATATTTTTATAACTGGTGGGGTAGTTTCCTCTCTTGGTAAAGGTATAGCAGCCGCTTCTTTGGCTGCTATACTTGAAGCCCGTGGATTAAAAATTACTATTATGAAACTAGATCCTTATATTAATGTTGATCCAAGTACTATGAGCCCGATTCAACATGGAGAAATTTTTGTTACTGAGGATGGTGCAGAAACAGATCTTGATTTAGGGCATTATGAGCGATTTATTCGCACAAGAATGACTCGGCTTAATAATTTTACAACTGGTTGTGTATACTCCGAGGTATTACGTAAAGAGCGACATGGTGATTATTTAGGTGAAACTATTCAAGTTATTCCTCATATTACTGATGAAATTAAAAGTCGGATCATTCGCGGCGCAAAAGGTCATGATATCATTTTAATTGAAGTTGGTGGCACAGTAGGTGATATTGAATCTTTACCTTTTTTAGAAGCTATTCGTCAATTAGCTGTTGATATTGGTCGTAAAAAAACTCTTTTTCTTCATCTTACTTTAGTACCTTATTTACCTGCTACAGGTGAAGTTAAGACTAAACCAACACAACATTCAGTAAAAGAACTTCTTTCTATTGGTATTCAACCAGACGTATTAATATGTCGATCAGATCGGGTTATTCCAATTAATGAACGACTAAAAATTGCGCTTTTTTGCAATGTAGCAAAAAATGCAGTTATTTCATTAGAAGATGTTGATTCAATTTATAAAATTCTAACCTTATTGAAATCTCAACAATTGGATGATTATATTTGTGAAAAATTTGAACTTTCATGTCCATTAGCTGATTTATCAGAATGGGAACAAGTTATTGATGCACAAGCAAATCCTTTAGGTAAAGTAATTATTGGTATAGCAGGTAAATATATAGAGTCACCTGATGCTTATAAATCAGTTATTGAAGCATTAAAACATGGTGGTTTAAAAAACCGTTTAACAGTAAATATTAAGCTGATTGATTCTGAAGATATCGAAGAGAGTGGTATTAAATTATTAAAAGAACTTGATGCTATCTTAGTTCCAGGTGGTTTTGGAAAACGTGGTATTGAAGGTAAAATTATAGCAGTACGATATGCACGTGAAAATAATATTCCTTATTTAGGTATTTGCCTAGGAATGCAAGTTGCTCTAATTGAATATGCTCGTCATGTTGCTCGCATGGAAGGGGCAAACTCAACAGAATTTGCGCCAGATTGCCCATATCCTGTTGTTGCTTTAATTAGAGAATGGTTTGATGATAGCCGTAATATTAAGGTTTGCAATAAAAAAAGTAATTTCGGCGGTACAATGCGAGTTGGTAGCCAATTATGCCATTTAGTGAAAGGTAGTAAGGCGAGTGATTTATATAATAGTAACATAATTATAGAGCGACATCGTCATCGCTATGAAGTAAATAATATGTTTTTATCTCGTATTGAAGACGTTGGATTATGTATTTCAGGACGCTCAGCAGACAATAAACTAGTAGAAATTATTGAGAATCCCAATCATCCTTGGTTTATAGCTTGCCAATTTCATCCTGAATTTAATTCGACACCGAGAGATGGCCATCCATTATTTACTGGTTTTATAAAAGCGGCAAAAGAATATCAACAAAATAATTTAAAATAAATATTACCTAATAATATTAATTTGTTAGTATTTTATAAAATTTAATTTATATCAATCGAGGAGAATTTAATGTCTAAAATCGTTAAAGTTATTGGTCGCGAAATCATCGACTCTCGCGGAAATCCAACTGTTGAAGCAGAAGTTCATTTAGAAGGAGGGTTTGTTGGTTTAGCTGCAGTGCCATCTGGTTCATCAACTGGTTTACGAGAAGCATTTGAATTACGTGATAACGATAAAGCTCGTTTTTTAGGTAAAGGCGTTCTAAAAGCAGTCGAGGCAGTAAACGGCCCGATTGCTAATGCATTGATTGGTAAAGATGCCAAAGATCAAAGTAATATTGATCAAATCATGATTGAATTAGATGGTACAGAAAATAAATCTAAATTCGGTGCTAATGCTATTTTAGCTATTTCATTAGCTAATGCTAAAACTGCCGCGGCGTCAAAATGTATGCCTTTATATGAGCATATTGCCGAATTAAATTGTACAGCTGGTAAATTCTCTATGCCCTTACCAATGATAAATATTATTAATGGTGGAAAGCATGCTGATAATAACCTTGATATTCAAGAATTTATGATTCAGCCAGTAAGTGCAAAAAACTTTAAAGAAGCGGTTAGGATGGGTTCAGAAGTTTTTCACCGATTATCAGAAGTTTTAAAATGTAAAGGGATGATTACAGCAGTTGGTGATGAAGGTGGTTATGCACCAAATTTAAAATCTAATATTGCAGTTTTAGCTGAAATTAAGGAAGCCATTGAATTGGCAGGTTATACTTTAGGTAAAGATATTGCTTTAGCAATAGATTGTGCTGCTTCAGAATTTTATAACAATAAAACAGGTAATTATGAACTAAAAAGTGAAAGTAAAACTTTTACTTCACAAGAGTTTACGCATTATTTAGAAGAATTAACAAAACAATATCCTATTATTTCTATTGAAGATGGACTTAATGAATCAGATTTAGAGGGTTTTGTTTACCAAACTAAAGTTTTTAATGATAAAATTCAATTAGTTGGTGATGATTTATTTGTTACCAATAAAAAATTTTTAAGAGAAGGAATTAAAAAAGGAATTGCTAATTCTATTTTAATTAAATTCAACCAGATTGGTAGTTTAACTGAAACATTAGAAGTAATCAAGATGGCAAAAGATAGTGGTTATACTACGATTATCTCACATCGTTCAGCTGAAACTGAAGATGCTACAATTGCAGATTTAGCAGTAGGAGTGGCAGCAGGACAAATAAAAACCGGTTCAATGAGTCGCTCTGATCGAGTAGCTAAATATAACCAATTAATTAGAATTGAAGAAGCATTAGGTGAAAAAGTATCTTTTAATGGACTAAGAGAGGTTAAAAATCAAATTTAATTTTGACCATTATTTAATTAATTTTATATTAAAGGTGAATTACTTATTGTTAATTAATTTTTTATTAAAAATTAATTAAATCTAATTTATATCTTTATTATTTTAAATAACTAGAAAAATTTAGTAAAATTATTAATTTATTTAGAATGTCTGTTAATTAAAATTTAGTGATGTTAAACTTTAAAATAAACTATCGTTCCTCTCTAAAAAATAGAGAATTGATGAAAGGTAAAAATTTTCTAATAGAATGTTATTATTTTTTGTCTAGATAACTATCACTTTCTTTATTTAGATAAATCTATAAAACAATATTTTTTAACTAATTAATTTTAGATCAATTTTTGTATAAATATATTTTAAGTTCTACTCAATTTGATTAGGTTCTTATATTTAATATTAGTATAATGAATAATATGATATATTGGGTTAATAATAAAAAGATAATTTCATTATTAATGATAATTTTGTTAAAGATATTAAATTTAATAATATTAATTTAGTCATAATATTTATTGAATTATTAGTAATATAATAAATTTATTTCTTATCATTAAGTTAATGTTATTATATATTATGATAATTAATTTTAACATTTTTATTCATTGTAATGTTTTGATGAAATTTTAAGTTTATTTATAATAAAGGATAGATTTTTAATATTAGATATTTTATTTTTTAATCTAATCTATTGGTGTTAGTGATAGCAAAATTTAAATTAATTCCTTCAATGCTTTATTTATTTTATAAATTAAAATATTTATTTATCATTAAAATACGTGATATTATTTTTATTTTTTTATATTTTAGGATTAAATTTAATAGTTTTTTAAAAAAAAATCTTTATTTTAAAGAAGTTTAGAGAATATTTTATATGAAATTATGTTTTGATAATTTTATAAATTTAATCTTAGAAATATTGATATAAATAAATTTATTAACAATATTTAAAATGGATTACAAAATATTTATAGTTAATTTTAAAAAAAACTAAATAATAGTTTATTATTATTTTTAATATCTATATCTTATATGAAATATATCTGATTTACTTATAAAACAATAGATTATTAATCTATTAAAAATTTAATTTAAGATAATAAATTTTAACTATTTATATAAAAATTTTTTATTTAAATTAAATGAATATTTTTAAAATAAAATATAATAAAAGTTTTATTTAATAACTATATATAATATATTTAGTTATATTTTATATGTTATTTAACAGATTTTTATAGAAAATTAAATATAAACAAAAATATAATAAATTTTTAACTTATATAATTACTTAAATTTTATATTCACTATTTTAGTCTATTTAAAACAAAATTTATTTTTTTATATTCCTCTATCATTTCATCATTTAATATAATAAATTTTTTTATGTTTAATGTTAAAGAGAATAATGAGTATAGTGTATAATTAATAATTATTATTATATAAAATTTTTAAACTTATATAGAGTTTTTTAATATAAAAACATATTTTAAAATTCATTATTATTTTATTTTTTTATTTTTTGTTTTATAAAAATTTATATTATATCAGTTTAGATAATTAATAAATCTGGATGTTAATAAATTATTATCATAATTTTTAAAATAAAAATAGATAATTATCTAATTTTATTAAAAATGAATAATTAAAACTTAAATATCAATTTAATAAATTTGATGTTTAAGTTTTAATTTATAAGATCTTTAGAATTAAATTTATTATAATTAGCAATGTTTTTCCTGTTTTAAAAAAGATTTTTATGACATTAATAACTTAATCTTATCGGTCATTATGTTAAAGTATTTAATAAAAATATATATAAAGAATTATCCTTTTTAATTTTATAACTACTGATAGTTTAATTCTTTCTATTTAATGTTTTTTTAAAAATAAATTGAATACTTTTTAATAGTTATTGTCTTATTAAATATATTTAAAGTGACTATGTTTTATCTTTTAATACAATAATAATACAGAAAACATAACATAATATTGTGTGCTATGCTATGTGCTGTGCTATGTGCTATGCTATGCTATGCCTAAAATTAAAATTTAAACTTATAAGAATAATTAATAATAGTTTAAGGTGACTAGATGCTAAAATCAAAAATAAATTACTTGTCAATATTTATTTAAATAATGAAATTATTATATTAGTAGTTTATTATCGCAAATATATTTTGATCAATTATTATATATATTATTAATAATTAAAAATTTGATACATAATTTATTATTTTTTAGTTAGTGATAACAATAAATACTTAGTAAGTAATTTAATATTTTAATTTTTAACAAAGAAAAACATTTCTCATTTATTTAAAATAAAAATATTATAAAAAAATAAAAAATATCATTTTATTACTCTAACATATTCTTATTTGTTTACTTTTTAATAAACAGATTAATGATATTGATCTCTCTAACTTATAAAAACTAGTGATTTAAAAACGATCCTTTAGTTTACGAATTTTTGCAAAAATATCACTTTTTGAATAAATATCAAGAGAAAATCCCAATTTTTTTTGTAAAAAAGGATCATCAACTCTAAAAAAGATATTAATATTTTTTTCATGTTTAAGTTTTGAAGGTAAAGTAGATTTATTTTTTGCTCGTTTTTGATTTACCATTAAAGTATAAGTTTTTATCATTTCATCATGAGGTAATAAATGACTAGAAAATGCCATATTTTCAGCGGTATATTCATGAGCGCAACAAATTAAAGTCTCATCAGGTAATGCTTTAAGCATCTCCATTGAATAATACATTTGCTCTGTTGTTCCTTCAAAGATACGACCACAACCACCAGAAAATAAGGTATCACCACAAAATAGATAAGGTTTTTGATAATAAGCAACATGTCCGAGTGTATGTCCTGGAGTCGCAAAAATTTGAAATGAAAATCCAGAAAAATTTAGTTGTTCTCCGCCTTTTATTATACGTGTTATTCCTTTGCTGCTAGTTTCCATTGGACCATAAACAACTAACTTTTTATGATTTTTTTTTAATTCTTTAACTCCATCAACATGATCATAATGATGATGTGTAAGTAAAATAGCAATTGGTCTTATAGTTTTTTTTTTTAAAAATTCCTCTACTTGTTGAGCGCTTCCAGGATCAATAATAACACAGTTACCTTGATAGATTAATAGCCATATATAATTATTAAGTAGAGAAGGAATTCTGATAAGCTCCATAATATAATAATACCTCATAGTTAATAGTGGGTTAAAAGGATATTAAAATGAAGTCAGCCCGTATTGTTCAATTGTCTAAAATGCCTGACTCCTGGGGGGATATCCCATGGGGGGAGTATTATCGTATTGCATTGAACAAGCAGTTACAATCATGGTGGCCACAAATATTTGGTTTCCATTTATTAAAAATTGGTCAGCTTAGTTTACAAATTAACACTCAATCATCTTTAATTATTCATCAATTTAGCATGAATATAGCAGGAAATAATTTTCAATTATTAGGTTCTCCTAATGAAATGCCTTTTAAAACAAAATCAATTGATGTCTGTCTTTTGATACAACAACTATCTTATAGTACTAATCCACATTGGTTATTGCGTGAAGCCGATAGGATTTTAGTTGATGATGGTTGGCTAATTTTATCTAATTTTAATCCATTTAGTTTATTAGGAATAGGAAAATATATTCTTTTTTTAAATAAGCGGCAACTTTATCCTATTCGTATGTTTTCGATCTGGCGTCAACTTGATTGGTTAAAATTATTAAACTATGAAGTATTATATCAACAAAGTTTTCAAATTATACCGTGGATAACTCCTGATCATTTTATTAATAAAAATTTACAATTTTTAGGTTGCATAAATCTTATTATTGCTCGCAAAAGAATGTTACCATTGACCCCAATACCAATAAAATTTATGCGAGCACGGATGAAAATAGGTAATATGTTAAACACTGTTAAATATTCAGTATGAATATTTTTATTTTTCATGGCTAGTAAATAGCATCCTCTGTTGTTGGTGAATCCGCCGCATTTCTTGCTAATTCATCACATCGTTGATTTTCTGGGTGGTTAGAGTGGCCTTTAACCCAATGCCATTTTATTTTGTGTTGTGAGATTGCTATATCTAATCGCTGCCATAAATCAACATTTAAAACAGGTGATTTATCAGCACGCCGCCATTGACAATTTTTCCAGTTATGTATCCATTGTGTGATTCCTTGTTGAAGATATTGACTGTCTGTTGTTAAAATTACTTGACATGGTTGTTTAAGAGCTTCAAAACCAATAATTGCTGCCATTAACTCCATACGATTATTGGTTGTACGAAAATAACCATTACTTAATGTTTTTTCATATTTATGATAACGTAGTAAAATACCATATCCACCTGGCCCTGGATTTCCTAAGCAAGAACCATCAGTGAAAATTTCTACTTTCTTCGTCATTTCTGATAAACTCATTTTATTCGTGATTACAACCATCCTAAGTTTGACATAAAAAAGCACTATGAGCACAGCGATTACACGACAAATTGTTCTTGATACAGAAACTACTGGTATGAATAAGTTAGGAATTCATTATGAAGGACATAATATTATTGAAATTGGTGCAGTAGAAGTTATTAATCGTCGTTTAACAGGTCGTTATTTTCATGCTTATATAAAACCATCTAGATTAATTGATCCTGAAGCTTTTGAAATTCATGGAATTAGTGATAAGTTTTTAGAAAATAAGCCAGATTTTACTAAAATAGTAGATGAATTTTTAGACTTTATTCGAGGCGCAGAATTAATTATCCATAACGCTCCATTTGATGTTGGATTTATAGATTATGAATTTTCTAAGTTAAATAAATATTTTCCGCCGATAAAAAATTTTTGTCAAGTTACAGATAGCTTATTATTAGCAAGAAAATTATTTCCAGGAAAACGAAATAATCTTGATGCTTTATGTGATCGCTATCATATTAATAAATCAAAGAGAACATTACATAGTGCATTGCTTGACGCTGAAATATTAGCTGAAGTTTATATGGCAATGACTGGGGGTCAAACGTTATTAACTTTTTCAGTCGATTCAGAATTTAGTAGTAAAACTTATATAAGTGATATTAAACGAATAGATAGATCAACAATTAAATTAAATATAATTTATGCTAATAAGGAAGAAATTGTTGCTCATGAAGAGCAACTTAATTTGATTGAAAAGAAAAGTGAAAAAATTTCTCTTTGGCGCTTGAATGGTAAAAAAGAATAGTCAGTTTAATATCCAATATAGTTTTTAATTAAAAATTAAAAATAGTTTTCATAAAATATTGACATACAAATCCTTGATTATTAATATTAATAACTTGATAGTAATATAAATGAATAGTTTTTTTTAGAAAATTATCTTATCAATACTTAGTTACAGGTTTACATCTTATGCAACATTTATACTATAAAACTCTCAAGTAAAGAAAACTTTTTAATTTTTAATTTTTAAGATAATTGAATTTTTTTTCGTAATTAAATTTATATGTAAGTTTATAGTTGTATTGGTTAAAAAAATATTTTGTGTTTTTTATTCTTAATAGAATAAAAAACTGTATTGTTGTTCTTGTTATTTATTTGTTTTAATTTCTTTCCTATTAATTAGTGTTTTATTATCGTTTATTATTTAATAAAACACTTAAATTAAATTCTAATTATTAGAATGATAAAAATAATGTTGAAAAATCAATATTAAATTTATTATTTATTTGATATGGAGTAAATAATGATCAGTCATAAAGTTCTTGCTAATGTTATCCGTTTTCTTAGTATTGATGCAATACAGAAAGCAAAGTCAGGGCATCCAGGTGCGCCAATGGGAATGGCAGATATTGCTGAAGTACTTTGGCGTACTTTTATTAATCATAATCCCACTAATCCTAACTGGATAAATCGTGATCGTTTTGTGTTGTCTAATGGGCATAGCTCTATGTTACTTTATAGTTTACTACATCTCACTGGTTATGATTTATCAATTGAAGAATTAAAAAATTTTCGCCAACTTTACTCTAAAACACCCGGTCATCCTGAATATAATTATACTCCCGGTGTTGAAACAACAACTGGTCCATTGGGACAAGGAATCGCGAATGCTGTAGGATTTGCTATTGCCGAACGAACATTAGCTGCGCAATTTAATCGCCAAAATTACACTATTGTTGATCATTATACTTATGTTTTTATGGGTGATGGTTGCATGATGGAAGGAATTTCACATGAAGTTTGTTCATTAGCTGGAAAATTAAAGTTAGGTAAACTAATTGTTTTCTATGATGATAATGGTATTTCAATCGATGGTAATGTAGATGGTTGGTTTACGGATAATACCGGTCAGCGTTTTATTTCTTATCATTGGCATGTTATTGAAGATATTGATGGACATGATTCTAAAAAAATAAAATTAGCAATAGAAGAAGCTCGCAATGTTACTGATAAACCATCTTTATTAATATGTAAAACGATAATTGGTTATGGTTCGTTACATAAGGCTGATTCTGAAGAAGCGCATGGTTCGCCATTAGGCGAAATTGAAATTGAAAAAATTCGAATATCACTAAAATGGCCATACCCACCTTTTGAAATACCTTCAGATATTTATCAAGCTTGGGATGCTCGTAAAATAGGTCAAAAAAAAGAAAGTAATTGGCATGAAAAATTTACTGCTTATCAAAAAGTTTTTCCTCAACTTGCTAGTGAATTTATACGTCGTGTAAAAGGTGAATTACCTGCCAATTGGCAGGTAATTATTAATAATTTAGCTGTAGAATTGCAACATAATCCTAAAAATATTTCCAGTCGAAAAGCTTCTCAAAATACATTAGAAGTTATTGGTAAAGTGTTGCCAGAACTCTTAGGCGGCTCTGCTGATTTAACATCTAGCACCTTGACTATGTGGTCAGCTTCTAAGCCAATAAATAATGTTCAAGAAGGCAATTATATTCATTACGGTGTGCGTGAATTTGGTATGTCTGCAATTATGAATGGTATCGCATTACACGGTGGTTTTATACCATATGCTGCAACTTTCTTAATGTTTATTGAATATGCGCGTAATGCGGTCCGTATGGCTGCATTAATGAAAATTCATAGTATTTTTATCTATACTCACGACTCTATTGGACTTGGTGAAGATGGTCCAACTCACCAACCCATTGAACAGTTAGCAAATTTACGTATGACACCTAATATAAGTACTTGGCGTCCTTGTGATCAGGTTGAATCAGTTATTGCCTGGCAATATGCAATTGAGAATAATGATAGGCCAACAGCCTTGATTTTTTCTCGCCAAAATCTTAATCAACAAGTATATGATACCAAGCAATTAACTAATATTATTAAAGGGGCTTATATATTGAGAGATAGCAAAGGAAAGCCAGCACTCATTTTAATTGCAACAGGTTCTGAGGTTGAATTAGCAGTTAAGGCTTATGAACAGTTAACTGCCGAAGGTTATAAAGTACGAGTAGTTTCTATGCCATCAACTGATACTTTTGATAAACAGGAACAATCTTATCGAGAACTTGTTTTACCAACATCAATTACTGCTCGCCTTGCTATTGAAGCTGGTATTGCAGATTTTTGGTATAAATATATTGGTACAGCAGGAGTAATTATTGGTATGCATACTTTTGGTAAGTCAGCGCCTGCGGATGTTTTATTTAAAGAATTTGGTTTTAGTATAGAAAATGTAATTGAAAAAGCTAAGTCTCTATTAGAGTAATTAATAAAATAATATAAATATATTAATCAAACTTATATAAATTTAATATAATATTTTCAATGTTAAAATTTATTTAAATTAATATTTAAATGTTTTAATTTTTAAATTTGATAAATTTACTTATCAAAAGTAAATCTTTATGATTAAGAATAAAAAATTTTACTAGAAAATTATAATTATAAATATTTTAGTTCATAATAAATTAATTATTAAATTGAAGTAAAATTTATGATAGTTAGAGTAACAATTAAGAGTTTTGATTAAAAAAAGATAACTGAAATAAATTGTTATTATTAAAATTAATAAATTATAGTGTTGAAATCGATAATTATTTTATTGAAATGTGATTCTAGTTATTACGATTACCTATGATGTATATATAAAAAAATTTATTAACAAAAACAATAAGAATAGTTATTCTCATTAAATTAATTCAAACTTAAAAATACTAAAATAAGTATTAAACATTAATATAGTATTCAATATATTGGTTTTTAATTATAGTTTAAAGTCATATAGTTATACGTATTTATCTAGTTGTACAAAAAAAATTCTATTGTCCTATTACATTTATGTGCTAATTTTAATGTAAATATTGTTTGTTATCTTAATATCGTGATGAAATTAATTCAAAACAATAATTAATTAGTAATAAATATATCATATATTATGAATTTTATTTTTTTTTAATAAAAAAAGATTAAATAATACTTAAATAGTAAATCTGTATAGTGATAACAATTCATATTTTAATCAATAATTAACTGATTATTGATGTTCATTACTCAGATTTAAATCGAGTAATGCCTATTTAGAAATATATTATTCTTATTGATAGAAAATTAATTTTTGATAAAATTATATAAATATTCTTAAATTCAAAAATCATTTTTTAAAACAATATCGATTATTTAATCAATTATTAACATAACAATAGTTAATCTTACTATAATAAGGTATAAATAAATGCAATTAAAATCAAACAACTATTGTAAAAAATAATAATAGAGTTACATAGTATATATAATTAATTATATTTAATTATTATTACCATCAATAGATTTTAACCGTGATTAAGTAATATATAATATTCTATATATAAATGAGTACTCGAAAACGAGTTAATCGATGCTATGTTATTAAAATTTTAGTTTGTTGTGATAATAAATATAGTTTTGTTGATCAAATATTTGATACAAAGATCCACAATAATTACTACTAGTAGTTTCAATAAATTTACTTATTAATAGATAGTATGGAAATATTATTTTCTAGATAAAAACAGAAAATTAATAATTTAGAAAGTTAACAAGAGGATTCTTCATGTCTATAATTAAGATGACTGATTTAGATCTAGTAGGTAAAAAAGTATTCATTCGAGCTGATTTAAACGTTCCAATCAAAGATGGTCAGATTATCTCTGATATACGGATCCGCGCATCTTTACCAACAATTGAAATTGCTTTAAAACAAGGTGCAAAAGTAATGATAACGTCTCATTTGAGTCGTCCAATTGAAGGTGAATATAATGAGGAATTTTCATTAAAACCCATTGTAGACTATTTAGTAGATAAACTAAATTACCCGGTTCGTTTATTAAAAGATTATTTAAATAAAGTTGAAATTGCTAATGGAGAATTAGTTGTTCTTGAGAATGTACGATTTAATAGAGGTGAAAAAAAGGACGATAAAACTTTATCCAAACAATATGCTTCACTTTGTGATATCTATGTAATGGATGCATTTGGTACGGCTCATCGAGCTCAAGCATCAACTCATGGAGTAGCAAAATTTGCACCTATAGCATGTGCTGGGCCATTATTATTTGCTGAGTTAAATGCATTGAGCAAAGTTTTAAAAAATCCTGCTCGCCCAATGGTTGCGATTGTTGGTGGCTCAAAAGTTTCCGCTAAATTAACTGTTTTAGATTCTTTAGCAAAAATAGCCGATCAAATTATTGTTGGAGGTGGTATTGCTAATACTTTTATTGCTGCTGAAGGCCATAAAGTAGGCCGCTCTCTATATGAAGATAATTTAATCCGTGAAGCAGAGAAATTATTATCAAATTGTGATATTTCTGTCCCAACTGATGTTTGTGTAGCGACTGAATTTTCTGAAACTGCAGAGATGATAATGAAATCAGTCAAGAATATTAAAGATAATGAACAAATTTTAGATTTAGGCAATGAAACCATTGAACGTTTGGCTAACATTATTAAAAAAGCAAAAACAATTTTATGGAATGGTCCAGTTGGAGTTTTTGAGTTTCCTAACTTTCGTCATGGAACGGCAATAATTGCAAAAACAATTGCAGATAGTAAAGCTTTCTCTATTGCAGGCGGTGGCGATACGTTAGCAGCCATTGATTTATTTGGTATTGCAGATAAAATTTCTTATATTTCTACTGGTGGTGGTGCTTTTCTTGAATTTATAGAAGGTAAAAAATTACCTGCAGTTATTGTGTTAGAAGAGCGAGCAAAATAATAATTATATCTAAAGAAAATGATAACTAGTATTGATCACCTGTTAAATAATAGGGATTTATCTCATGTCTAAGTTTTTAGATTTTATAAAACCAGGTGTTATAACTGGCGGCGATGTGCAAAGAATTTTTACAATCGCAAAAGAGCAAAAATTTGCTTTACCGGCAGTTAATTGTATAGGTACAGATTCGATTAATGCCGTTTTAGAAACTGCTGCTAAAGTTTCTTCTCCAATAATTATTCAGTTTTCTAACGGTGGTGCTGCATTTATTTCTGGTAAAGGAATAAAAACAAATGGTCATCAAGCCGCGATTTTAGGTGCAATTTCAGGAGCTTATCATGTGCATCAAATGGCAAAATATTACGGTGTATCGGTAATCTTACATACAGATCATTGCGCACGTAAACTACTACCTTGGATTGATGGTTTATTAGCTGCCGGTGAAGAATATTATAAAATAAATGGTAAACCATTATTTTCATCCCATATGATTGATTTATCGGAAGAGCCATTGATAGAGAATATTAAAATTTGTTCTCAATATTTTCAACGGATGAGTAAAATGGATATGACACTAGAAATCGAATTAGGTTGCACAGGTGGTGAAGAGGATTTTATTAATAATACTAATTTAAATAGCTCATTACTTTATACGCATCCTGAAGATATAGCTTATGCTTATGAGAAATTAAGTAAAATTAGTCATAAATTTATCATTGCAGCATCTTTTGGTAATGCACATGGTGTTTATAAGTTAGGTAAGATTCAATTAATTCCTAAAATTCTTAAGAATTCACAAGAATATATTGTACAGAAGTTTAATTTATCAATGAAAAATAGCCTGAATTTTGTTTTTCATGGTGGTTCTGGGTCTTCTACTGAAGAGCTTAAAGAAGCAATTAATTATGGTGTCGTAAAAATGAATATTGACACTGATATTCAGTGGGCTGTTTGGGATGGTATTTTAAATTATTATAAAAAAAATAAAGATTATTTACAAAATCAACTTGGTAACCCAGAGGGTGAAGATAAACCTAATAAAAGATATTATGATCCTCGTGTTTGGCTACGCCTTGGTCAAATTTCTATGATTAAGCGTTTAGAGCTCGCATATAAAGAGTTAAATTGTACAAATGTACTATAAAAAATAATCATTTATTTTTATCTATTTCTTAAATTTATTATAAATAAAAGTATTATTATGGATAGTAATAGTTAATTAAATTATTATCTAATCATTTAATTTATTTTTAAATAAAATGGTTTTTAATAAAAAAAGAGAAATCAATAAAAAATGATAGTTTTTTAAAAAAAACCGAATATAAAATATAAGCTATATATCACTGAGTATTATTAAGTAGTTTTTAATTGAATATAAAATAAAAATTATCTATTTATAATTAATTATATTTTCCATATAAAACAGTTTAATAAAAATAGAGTCTAATATTACATGTATTAATCTTGTTGATATTTTAAAATAACATTTATTTTCTTTAAATTTAATATTTTTATTAAGATTAATTAGATTTTTTAAAATTTAAATAAATAATTTTATTTAAATTATAATTATGTTTTTTAATTTATCTTTTATCTGATAGTTAATAACTTATTAATAATTTTGATTATTTTTATATTTCTATTTATCTTAATCATTATATTTAACCATTAATCTTCTTAATAAAATTAACAGGACTAATGGTTAAATATCTCTCAAAATCTAATTAATCAACTATTAATTAGATTTTTAAAAAAAAAAGAAGAATCAATCAAATCATTTGATGTTAATTTTTAATATAAATTAAATATAAAATATAATTTTAATTATTGACTATAATTAAAAAAAAATAAAAAATTCTAACTAATTTAAATTAGTTGTTATTAATAGTTATAATTATATCCAGAATAATAAATTTATTATAATTTGAAAAATAATATATGAATAATTGAAAAAATATAAAAATAAATTTAATGAATTATTTTTAATAAAATTTTTTTAATAAAAATAAAATTAATAATTGAATTCTATTAATAATAGATTACATGATTAAAAAATTTTATTGATAAGTTTATTTATCATTATGGTATGGATTAATTTTTATGTTATTTAAAAAGTAATAACTTAATCTCAATTAATTAACTCAAAAAAAATATATATAATAATTAATTGGTATATTTAAAATTAATAGTTTTAAATATCGCTTATTTTTTATAAAAATTTAATTTTTAGTCACTATTAAACGTCATTATTTAATAAATAAATTAATTATTAGATGAATATAATTTCATAGCTTCCTTGCAATCAGTGATATAATAAATTGATAGTATTAAGATTAATAATCTATCAATATTAATTGAAACTTATTTTTATTGATAATCTAATTAAATTTTATATATTTTAATTTTAAAATATATCTCTTTAATTTAAAATAGATTGATTATTTCGAATTTAACATTAATTAATGTATTAGTTATAAAAATTATATGTAATATTTCATTAATTATTTACTAACATTCTGTTATTAAAAATATTAATAGTAAAATATAATTTTATAAAGCATAAAAAACTCTAAATCAATAGAGATTAAATTACTAAAAATAATTACTAGTCTTAATATCAATCTAGTTTTATATTTTTAATTACTTAATTAATTAATTAATTTAAAAAAATTTATATTATTAATATTTTAAAATAGAATTTTTTAAATTATATATTATTATTATCGTTATTTAAAATCTCTAAAATTAAAAATAAATTTCATAAATAAAATAAATATACTAATGGGTATTTTAGTTTTTAAATGAACTTAACTATTTCAATTTATTTTTATCATGAGGATTTTTTTACTGTTGTTTTAGTTAAATTTCGAATTAATAGTGCAAAATGTAAATTAATATCTTCAGGAATAGAAAGATAAACTTTATATCCATTACCAGGCGCAATTTGAATGGATAATTTTTTATTATCAAATAAATCAGTTAAAGTGAATTGGATATTACCTTTTGGTGTCATCAGTTCTAAACTATCACCTAAATAAAATTTATTTTTCACATTTACTTCTGCGAGCCCATTTTTGCGTTGATTGGTAAATTCACCAACAAATTGTTGTGTGTTAGAAATAGAATAACCGTATTCATAAGTTTGATACGCATCATGAGTATGACGACGTAAAAAACCTTCAGTATAACCTCTATGAGCTAATCCCTCTAATACAGTTAATAATGTAAGATCAAAAGGCTTGCCATCTATAGCATCATCAATAGCTTGACGATAAACTTGGGCAGTTTTAGCGCAATAGTAAAAAGATTTTGTTCGTCCTTCTATTTTAAATGAGTGAATACCAATCTTAACTAAACGCTCAACATGTTGAACAGCGCGCAGATCTTTTGAATTCATAATATAAGTACCATGCTCATCTTCAAAGGCAGTCATATATTCATTTGGATGTTTTGTTTCTTCAATTAAAAAAACTTTTGTTGTTGGTTGTTTATCCTCTAGCATTGAGTAAATATTTTTCATATTAACTGGTTTGTGATAACTAATAATATTACCGATTTCATCTTCTTTTCCTTCTTGTATTTTATATTTCCAACGGCAAGCATTGACACAAGCACCTTGATTAGGATCACGTTTATTTATATAACTAGATAGTAAACAGCGACCAGAATAGGCCATACAAAGTGCGCCGTGAATAAAAATTTCTAATTCAATATCAGGTATTTGATGACGAATTTCTTCAATTTCTTCAATCGAGAGTTCACGAGATAAAATAATTCGACTTAGTCCTATTTGTTTCCAAAATTTTACTGTTGCCCAATTAACTGTATTCGCTTGTACAGAAAGATGAATATTCATCATTGGAAACTTTTCTTTTACTAGCATAATTAAGCCTGGATCAGACATAATCAAAGCATCTGGTTTCATTTTAATAATAGGAATAAGATCATGAATAAATGTTTTTAATTTAGCATTATGTGGCACAATATTAACTACTACATAGAAATTTTTTCCTATTTCATGAGCTTCTTTGATACCTTTAGCTAAATTTTCATAATTGAATTCGTTGTTACGAACTCTAAGGCTATAACGAGGCTGGCCTGCGTAAATAGCATCAGCGCCATAAGCAAAAGCATAGCGCATATTCTTTAAAGAACCTGCTGGAGAAAGTAATTCTGGTTTAAACATGATAAAATCTCTATTTAATTATAAATTATCACTTATTTTAATTCGATAAGTTTTTAAATAGTTAATTTTCTAATGCTTCCATGTAATAAAATCAAAATTAATGGATAACCTAAAAATTAGCAATTTTTAATTGAAGTAGTTTAATATCACTATATATTATATATATAATCAATGAATTATTTTATTTAATAATTGTAATTTAGCTTAATTTTTATTGTCATTAATGACGTAATTAAGTATTAATATGTTAATCATCGTGAAAAATATTCAATAACTTATTGTTGGTATTTTCAGGGTATTGATATAAAATTTTAATAATTTAAATTAATAAAGTGTTAATTTAATGATTTGATTTTAATAATCCATCTGATATGTGATTTCACCAATAGTTAATTTAAAATAGTTATTTTTTTGTTTTAATTTATTCATAACAAAAATGTTAAATATTTTTTAATTCTAGTAATCACTTTATATGAGTTAAATAACTTATAAATATAGTTGTTAATTTAAATTTATAACACAATTAAGCAATTTATTTTTATGATTTTAATTATCTTTATGATAATAATAGTATTTTAAAAGTTAACCTAATTAATGGTGATAGATATTTTACATAACTCATACTTACTAGTATAAGATTAAGTAAAATGAAATCAAATAAATTTTATTCATACAACAAACACTATTCCTGTATAGTAATAAATAAATTTAAAGATCAATAATTTTAATATAATTAATTAACTAGTTTAATTTTAAATTATTTTCATTAATTAAGGTGTAATAATAATAATTATTTTAATTTATATATTTTGATTTTCATGATTATCGTTTAACTTCATTTCTACAATAACGTTTTTAAACAAAAAATAAAAAAAACTAAAAAGATATTTTGCTAAATTTGATTAAATCGTTATTTAAAAATATAATCCTATATACTTTGTAAGTTTAATGACTCAACATATTCTATGTTACTTTCTATTAAATTAAACTTTAATTAGATTTAATCAAAAATTCTTTAAAAATTAATTAATTAATTAATTATAACTTATTTAATTTATTATATAAAATTAATCTCATTCAATAAACAAATAATGATACTTGCTTAAAAAAAACATGATTAATGTAAATAATTAGTAAATTTAATTAATATATTTATTTAAATTAATAATAAATATAAGTTATTAGCGAAAAGTATTAATCAAACATAATCATAAATTCGTTTGAGATTATGATCTATAATATAATCTAATTATTTTATAATTTTAAAGAGAGTATCTGCTGTATAATTATATATTATATTAATTTTTAATCTTTAGTTCAGATAATTAAAATATTGAGTTTATTGATTTTATAAAGTTTTATGGTTCATGAATAGTATTGATAAATATTATTAGTAATAAAAATATAATTATCAGAAAATTAGTAATATTTTAATAATTAAAATTAATATTATTTTCATAACTAATTTTATCTATTATTTAGTTTTTATAGATTTTAACTGATGATCTTTTTATAATATTTGATCGAATTTTGATAATATTATTGTTGATAACAGGTAAGTTACATAACTTGAAAGTCTAATTATATTAGACCTAAATTATTGTATGGCTATTATATTATAAAATATTCTATTATAGGTTTATTGATATCATCAAATTAAAATTTTAAGTAAATAGATTTATTTATAATTTATTTATTTAGCATAAAAATAACTTTTTACTTAAAATTTAATCTAATTTTAAGTATATGATGAAATCAATTAATAAATAGATAAAAAATAGTAAAAATTATTAATAAAATAATGAAAATCTATTTCAATTTAAACTTTAAAAATTAATATTTTATTTTTATAAATACATATAAATTATATTGAAGACAATATATAAATAACTGAACCAAATAAATTATAATTTTATTTCTTCTAATAAGTTCATTTAATTTAACACTATTGTTATTTATTACCCATTATTAGAAATAATGCAATAAAATTATAATGATAGATTGAATAATCAATGACTCTGAACAAAAATAGTAAAGTATTTTATATCTGATGTTTTCCTTGAATGAATTTTATTTTTTTTTATGTAAATTTTAAATATTTTATGGAAGTTTTTTTAAAAAAACGATTAGTAATATTATAATAATTAAATTTAATTAAATTAAAATATTAGAAATATATTAAATATTTAATACCAATAAAATAGCCAAACTATTAGGTAATAAATTGATGTAGTAAATAAGAATAAAAAGCATATCTATTTAATATTGCTATTAAGAGTAAATTTATAACAATATTAACAATAATTTCCAGGTATTCATCATATTATGAATGTGATATAAACCGTTATTTTAATGCATTTATTACTTTATTTACATATTTTTTAAATAAAAATTTTCTTAAAAATAATAGAAAATAAGTAATTGAATAAAAATATGATGACTTTAAAACTATAATATTTATTTTAAATAAATGACAAAAAGATTCTAATTAATAATTATTTTAAAAATTAAAATATGCTTAACAAGATACTAAAATTATAACTTTTCAAATATTTTATTAATTATATAATTATCAGTGATATCGTAAAATACAATTATTAGAATAATTACAGATAAACAAATTAAATTAATTTTATGTTAAACTGAAAAACTAAAAATAATTAACTAAAAGTTATTAATATTTGTTTTATTAATCTTATTTTTTTTGTTTATTCCATTGGTTGCCAATAGTTTATGATAGATTTAAAATCTATCATAAATTTTTTAAGTAATTTAACATTTTTATAAAATAATTTAAAATATTCAATATAACAGTAAACAATTATGTTTTATAAAATATTACTAATATTATTAAGATCAGATGTAAAAAAAAGTATTAAAATTTTAGTTAACGTATTTAGCAATAATTAAATTTATTAAAGCTTATAAACCATTATTATTACATCGATTAATGTACTTCAAATATTAACATATATCATTAAATTATCTAAAAAACTAAATTATTTAACTATTTTTTTATTTTTATTAAAAAATTGTTATTTTAATTAAATTTTTTTTACTATGATATATAGTTATAATAAATAGAATAAAAATTAATAAATATATTAATCACGATAGTAATTATTGTTAATTCATCTAAAAAATATAAAAAAGTATTTTTCTAAATAAAAGATAGTAAAGTTAAATGCTTAAAATGAATTAAAAACAATAATTTTATAAAATAAATGCTAAGAGTAATAAAGATCAATAATAATATTGTTTTAATTTTATTACTTATTCTATAATTTTTTTTATATTATGTCATCTAAATTATTATTACTTAAATAATAACCACTTTAGTAAATGTAAGTAAATAATATTTTAATGTTAGAATAAGAATAAAAATAAACTTGATAATTAGTGGTTAATGTATAATAAAAGAATTAATAAAAATTAAATAAATTAATTATCAAAGATATAATAATTTATTTATTTAAATTTAGGAGAGGATTATCAAAGAAATTTTTCAATATCATTTATATGATATTTATATTTATAATTACTTAATCTCATCTACTAATCTATAGATAATATTAATTAATATAATATATTATATTTTATATCATAAATTATAAGTATTATTTTTTATTGATTAATAACAAATTTCATTAAGTCTTTATAATTAAATTAGTATTTCTTTAACAACTCAGATACCTCAAAGTACCTCATTCTGATATTATTTTATTTTTAAATTATTAAAAATTTATTTAGTTAGGTACAGAAAATATGATTATCAGAGCACAAAGTCCAGCTAATTTTGCAGAAGAGTATATTATTGAAAATATTTGGAATAACCATTTCCCACCTGGTTCAATTTTACCGGCAGAACGTAAGTTCTCTGAGTTAATTGGAGTAACAAGAACAACATTACGAGAAGTTTTACAACGTCTCGCAAGAGATGGATGGCTAACTATTCAACACGGAAAACCGACTAAAGTAAACAATTTTTGGGAAACTTCAGGTCTTAATATTTTAGAAACAGTAGCTCGGTTAGATCACGGTGGAGTACCAAAATTAATTGAAGATTTATTATCTGTCAGAACAAGTATTTCAGCTATTTTTATTCAAACTGCATTTCATAAAAATAAACTAAAATCATTAGAGATTTTATCGATAAAAGAAAATATAGAGGATTCTTCTAAATCATTCACTATAATAGATTATAATATTTTTCGCGGATTAGCATTTATTTCTGGTAATTCTATTTATGGATTAATTTTAAATAGTTTGAAAGGATTATATACGCGCATTAGTCGTTATTATTTCTCTGATCCCAAAGCACGTCAACTTGCTTACAATTTTTATTATGATTTAACTAAAATATGTGAAGAAGAAAATTATGATCAAATTTTAGATAGTGTTTGTAGATATGGTAAAGAGAGTAATAATATTTGGCGTAAAATGAAAGATAATATAATAGATATTTTATCTGAATTATGTTAAATTTATTGTTAATTAATAACAAGATGTTATCTTGTTATGTTTCTTTATTAAAAAACATAAGCATTTATATTATAATTAATTATTTTTAATATTATAATGGATAATTTAAATAATTCTCTGTTAATTATTTAAATAACAATTCTATAATATTTGATAAAATTGATAATTTTACTAAATAGTCGATTCTATACTTTTCTTATCATTTTCTCTTTTGTAAAATATATATAGATATATAAAAAATATAAGCTTAGTTTTTTTATTTTTTTTTTAATCATAGATATGAAATATACTAAGCAAAATAATAAATAAACCATACTTGTCAAATATTAATTGACCTAACAGAATATTATTCTGTTTTTAACAATAAGAATTAATATTCCTTTCCTATTTTTTGGTTAGTTCAATATAAAAATATTTAATATTTAGTAAAATTAATGTAATTAATTTATTATATTTTATTTTATTCCGAATAATACTTGACAATAAAGTATCTTTTTCTAAAAAAAATTATTTATTAACTTTTATATGATTAACTTTACTAATAAATTTTTATATATAATAAAGTTAATTGTTTTTATAAAAAAATAATTAAATATAATATATAAATAAGTATTTTTTATTAAGTAAAAATAAAATATCTATTATAGTATTTTATCTTGTTATTTTATAATACATTTATATCACTTAAAGTAAGAATATTATATTAATATAAACTTAATTTTTACATGCAATAAATCAAATCATTTTTATGTTCAACATATATAAAGGATTTTTTTCTAAATCATTTTTATATCTTTAATATTTTAATTAAAAAATTAAAGAGTTTATATTTTTATTTCTCTATTGAATTTAAATTTTTCTCTTATAATAATATATTAAAATATTTTTTATTGGTATAAATTAGTTATTTTTAACAAATTGTTTTGATATATAAGCATAATGTTTATAAAAGTTATTGTTTAAATAATAGCTTAATTTGTATAAGTTAATAAAATTAAAATGCAATAAACTATAAATAATAAGAATATAAATATATTTATATTCTTATTATTTATAATTACTAATTGTTATTATTGATAGATTTAATTTAAAGAATTTTTCTTTTCAAGAAAAAAAATAAAAATAATTTATTTGATGATGAAAGTTTCTTTTAATACTTCTATTTTTAATATTATTAGCTAATTTAAAGTTGGTATTATTTTTTTTAACTAAAATAATTAATTAAAAATCATATTATATATAAACTTTGTATTAACTAAATTATATATAGGGTAAATATTAATATCATTATCTTAAAATATCAAAGATAATAATTAAAAGTGATAGAATTTATTGATATAATGATTATTTATCATCAAATATTAATAAATTTTATGAGTATTTAATTAAACTTCATTATTATGCACATGAATAATAACAAAGTCATAGTATTAAATTTAATATCTTAAAATTATATGAATTTTAAATTAATAACATATAAATAGATTTTTAGCTCCTATTTAATAAAGATTGTTTGTTGTTTGTCATAACAATAATTATGTTCCATAATTTCAATACTTTATATTATCATGATTTAATCATTTAACTTTTAAAAATATTGTAAATTTATTACACATTATATTCTAACTCTTAGTATAGGTATAAATATAATTAATTCCTTTTAATTATATAATATTATAATTAATTTTATGTATTGATATTAATTTTAAGTTTTTATTAAAAAAATAAATATTATTAAATCTTTAAATTATTTTTAATAAAATATGAGTATGAATGTTATGTAATTATATAATCATTATTATTTTCTAGTTACTATTATCATAAATATATAAAATCATGATGATTGATTGAGCCATAAAATAAAAATATAAATAAAGTAGGTAAAAACTTTATTAGAAATAGTTTTTGATTTAAAATATAGTAAGTTATTAATAGTAAATATATTTTTTTTTGTTAAATTGACACTATTGATAAATAGTTATACTTTATGAAAAAATCAACTTTAATGCTATTTATTTTATAATAAAATGATAATAACTAAAAGCTCATAGAGTTATTAAAACTTAAATACAGGAAATTTATATCCATGAATATAAATTAAAAATATAAATTTCATTTATAATTTTGATATTTTTGTGTTTTTAATTATAAAAATTAATTAATTAAAGTATTTTATATTTAAATTATGACTAAAATATAAAAAGCCGCTATTAATAAATTGCGGCTTTAGAATAGATAATAACTATATTATTTATTTTAAAATGTGTGCAATTAGATCTAAAACTTTATTAGAATAACCTGTTTCATTATCATACCAAGCTATTAATTTTATAAAATTATTATTTAAAGAAATACTTGCTTTTGCGTCAAAAATTGAAGTTAATTTGTTGTTATTAAAATCAGTGGAAACAACATCATCTTCAGTATAACCAAGAATATTTTTAAATTCATTATTTGCTGCCTGTTGAATCGTCTTGCAAATTTCTTTATAAGTAGCCGGTTTATTTAAGCGAACAGTTAAATCGATAACTGAGACATTAGGTGTTGGAACACGAAAAGCCATACCTGTTATTTTTTTGTTAAGCTCAGGAATAATTTTACCAAGAGCTTTAGCGGCACTAGTTGATGAAGGAATTATATTTTGTAAAGCACTACGCCCGTTTCTCCAATCTTTAGTTGAAGCTCCATCAACTATTCTTTGAGTTGCTGTTGTTGCATGAACTGTTGTCATTAGACCTTCAATAATACCATATTTATCATTTATAATTTTAGCTAACGGAGCTAAGCAATTAGTTGTACAAGAGGCATTAGAAATAATGTTTTGATTACTATAGGTATTATGATTAACACCTATAACAAACATTGGAATATCATCTTTTGGTGGTCCGGTTAAAACTACTTTTTTTGCTCCTGCAGTAATATGTTTATATGCTGTTTCGTTAGTTAAAAAAACACCTGTTGCTTCTGCAACAACATCAACACCAATTTCATTCCACTTTAAGTTAATAGGGTTTTTTTCTGCTGTGCAGCGAATAGTTTTACCATTAACTATTATATTATGCCCATCTTTTACTTCAATAGTCCCATTAAAACGACCATGAGTTGAGTCATACTTTAGCATATAAGCCATATAATTAGCATCTAATAAATCATTAATTGCTACGATTTCAATATCTTTACGTCCTTGAGCAGCACGAAAAATAATACGGCCAATACGACCGAATCCATTAATACTTACTTTAATAGTCATAGTATTTCCATTAGCTATATTTAGTTTAAAAAAAAATATTTTTCCATCCGTTATTAAAACTTTGTTATCGATCATGTAAATTTATGTCATTTATCATAAAATTTATACATAAAATTTTATATTTTTAATAAATAAACTTAAAGTTACTGCTTTAATTTACTATTATTAATCTTGATAAAAAGGTTCAAAGTAAATATTGATAATATATTTAAATGATATTTAAAAATCAAATCAGAAAAACTATTTTTAGGTTAAAATAGTTGAAATTTTATTTAATATTAGCTTAATAGTTATTATGTAATATAATATTTCTTAACAGAAAATAAATAATTTTATGATAGAAAAATAAATAAATTAACTATAATTAAAATATATAATATATGGTTGTAGTTATGGTATATATCTAATATTAAAAATAAAAATAAACTAAAAATGTTTATATAATATTATTAAGTATAATTCACTATATGTCGATATAATTAAATTATTTTTAATATAAAAAATAAATATAGTTAACATAAATATGGGATTAAGCATACAAATTAGAATATGTTATTAATTTCGCACCAGCTAACACCATTTCCTTTAATGCGTTACAACTGTCCTCTGGCTCCAGATTAACGCCCTTACAGCCATCCTGAATAATTGTTACTTGGTAACCTAATTTTATTGCATCAAATACAGTAAATTTTACGCAATAATCTGTTGCTAAACCCATAATATATAATTTTTTTATTTTATTTGTCGTTAACCAATGATGCAATTGAGTTGCATGTTGATGATCATTATCAAAAAAAACACTATAACTATCGATAGCAACATTAATTCCTTTTTGAAAAATTTTTTGAATTGCTGATTGATTGAGTGTTGGATGAAATTCCGCTCCTTTTTGATTTTGCACACAATGCATTGGCCAACAAGTTTGACGAAAACTATTACGATCATTTTCTATATCAACTTGAGTTGTTGAGTTTATTGTAAAACTTGAATGATTAATAGGATGCCAATCTTGACTTGCTATTATAGCGATATTTTGTTGTTGGCAATAAGAAATAACATTGTTAGCTATATTAATAACATTTTCGCTATCTAATATTTCTAAGGCGCCATTATTACAGAAGTCATTTTGTAGATCGATCAATAATAATGCAGTAGCAGTATAAGTCATAATATTATTCTTAGTAATTATTATTACAATTTAATTCATAGAATTATTTCTATCATAATACAGATTTTATTTTAAAATAATGTTTTTAACTAAAAAAAATTTTGAAAAATTATTTTAAATTTTTTATGATTATAATTAATAATATTAATATTAATTAATAAATTTTCTTAAAAAAAATAACAATTCACGTTAACGTATCAATACAAGTATTGTATCGGATTAGTTAATCTTATATCGACTTAATAGTTTTTTTAGATATTTTAAAACTTAATTCTATAAATATTTATTATCAACGCTTTAATAAAATAAAAAATATTTCAGTTGATTATAATAAAGTATTTTATACTTTTTTATTAAAATTTTAAAATAGATACAGCAATATAAATAAATTAAAATTTAATTTTATAGATATGTAAATTATTATCATTTTTAAAAAAAGATAGATTTTTATAAAAAATATATAAATATTTATATTAATTAATGGAAGATATTTTTTATTTAAAAGTTTAGGAACTAATATCATATGACTTAAAAGTAAATGTTATTTCTAAGAATTTTTTTTTAAAAAACAATATTATTTTATTAATATAATATTTTTCTTTAAACACAATATTTTATATTAAAATATTACTTTTATTATTTTTTTTAAAAAAAAATAATAGTGAATATGAATATTTTGTAATATAATTAATCATAATTATGATGTTTTTGTTATTCTATACGATACTAACGCTATTATATTTACAAGTATTATAATTAAATTTATATTCATGAGTATTGTATATCCCGTATTAACATAATTAATTAAACTTTAATATTTTAAATAAACGATATATTACTATTTTATCGAAATAAAAATATTGACGTATTATTTATTATTTTTAGAAAGGTAAATATTTATATATTTTGCTTATAAATATTACATATAAATAAATATCTCACCCATATAAGTGATATGGACAGATTTTTATTATTTTCACCCAAAAGGATAAATAAGTAAAGTTAAATTAGTTTTAATTATTCATAAGTAATTAAAACTAATAAATCTTTAATACATTAAATTTTAATATAAAATAAAACACTAATATATATTTAGTCTTAGAGTTTTATGATAAAAGATATAGAGTTTCAATAAACTTCACTACAATTTAAACAAAATACATAGCAATTTTGTGGATCATTCATATATTTGTAAAATCTGAGTTGTTGATAAAGATTATTAATTTCTTTTTTAGGAAACAGAAATTGTAGTGTATCAATCATTAATCTATCAGCTCTTGAACTTAATTCAAGCATCAATTGATCAATAAAAGAATGTTCATATTGCATCCAGTCAAGTGAAGGTGTGGTAATTTTAGCTAATTCAGCTGCTTTATTCACTGCATCATCAAAATCACCAAGTTTATCAACTAGGCCATTTTCTAGTGCATCTAAACCTATCCATATTTGACCTTGAGCAATTTTATCCATTTCTATTAGTGTTTTATGGCGAGATTGAGAAACATATTTTAAAAAAGTATAATAACCATTTTCAATAGCGATCTGCATCATATCAGAGAATTGTTTATTAATTCCTCTTGTTGTTGATATATCCGCCAATGGTGTAGTGGAGATACCATCAGTATGGACACCAATTGTATCTAAGCTTTTCTCAAATGTATTTATCATACCGAAAATACCAATTGAACCGGTCAAAGTTGTTGGACTTGCAATAATATAATTAGCTGGCGTTGAAATCCAATAACCACCTGATGCTGCAATTCCTCCCATTGAGACTATAATTGGTTTATTAGCCTCGCGAACAGCGAGTAATTCATTACGTATTGTTTCTGAAGCAGTAACACTGCCACCAGGACTATTAATACGTAAAATAATTGCTTTAATATCTGGATTAAGTCTTGCGTTGCGTATTTGTGTTTCAGTTGTTTCGCTACCAACCATACCTGGTTCTTGTGGTCCATCAATAATAACACCTTGTGTAATAATTACAGCAATATTAGCGGGTTGATTATTAGATTTTTTTTGTTGTATTAATTTATTTTTTTGTGGCTGTTTATCAGCATAATCATCAATACTAATGTAATTAAAATGTTTTTCTTTATCATTCCAACCAAATTTTTTACTTAACTCTTTCTCTATCATTGCATTAGTAAAAATATGATCGACTAATTTTTGTTTAATCGCATAATTAGCACTATTACCATGAACGTTTTTCATTTTTTCAATCAACCTATTAACACCAGGAAAAATATTTTCTGGTGTGGTTTGTCGATTTTTAGCAATAGTTGATAAATAATAACGCCATAGTGAACTAATCCAGACTTTGTCTGATTCACGGACTTCTTCTGACATATTATTACGAATAAATGGTTCTACCGCTGATTTATAAGTTCCAACACGGAAAATATGAGTGTTAATTTTCAAGTTATCAAGTAATGTTTTATAATATAGTTTATTGGTAGAAAATCCATAAATACCGACATTACCTTGCGGTGACATGTAAATATTATTAGCAAAACTAGCTAAATAATATTGTGATTGATTATAACTATTACCTACTGCATAAACAGGTTTACCTGCCAGTTTAAACTCTGTTAATGCCTTACCAATATATTGTAAAGATGACTGTTCACAACTAATTAGATTATCTAGTTGCAAAACAATACCGGTAATTTTTTTATCATATATTGCTAGACGAATAATATTTACAATATTAAATAATGAATTCTCTTGCATACGTTTTTTTGATAAACCTAATAATTCACGGCTCATTCTGTCTAGATGGTTGTAAATAGAAATTTGATCAACAATTATACCTTGTAGTTCAATAAGTAATGCACCATGATATTCGCTAATAGATTTTTTTTCATTTTTATAAGAAAAATAACCACTTGCTATAATAAATATTAAAAAAAGACAAATAAAATTTGTGAAAAATTTTCTAATAAAATTAAGTAATTGCCAGCAAAATTTTAAAAATGTTACAATTGAATTCAACAGGGTTTGCATTTAATCTCCAATTATATGATTATCATATTTATATTAAAAGAATATAAGATAGTTATTAGTTATGATTTGAATAGTAATAAAATAAAATTTTATTACTATTCAAACTACCTGTAAATTTCACCTCTTGTTACATTAATATTAATAAAAATTAATTAGTTAAAATAAAAGTTAATTTTGACAAAAAAGAATCCATGAATAATCTAAATGTTATTATTAATTAATCACTTTATTACCATTTAACAGCACTAATATCTAAATAAATGTCTATTAAATAATATTTATAAGTAGAATAACACGAAAACTTAATTATATAGTACGGTACATTATATATAGTTTTGATATTTTATGATAAACTAAAATTAAAGTCTCTATAAATTTGGCAAGTTATTTTTTTTAATAAAAAACAGTTTTATATACTAATTTAGTAATTTTGTTATTAATAATTTAGCATCAATTTAAAACGTTTTATTTTGAAGTAAATTATCATTGATAATAATGTAGTATCCATATTATTTATAATAGCTCTCTTGTTACTTAGTAGTATATATATGATCTTCTTTCTTATTAGTTTTTAACATTGATTGAGATAATCTTTTAATTAAAACGTAAAATTTTAATAAAATAAAATTTTTATAGTAAAGATTAAAATAAATATTCAATCTTCTAAAAAAAATTTTGATAAGACAGATAGATTTTATGGTTTATTTTTACTTTAAAAGTATTATTATAAATTAATTAAAAAATATATTGCGATTTATATAGTTCTTATGATCTTTATTAAATATATTAGAATCATTTTACCTATTTTGTATAGTAAAGTAAATATCAAATTTAATAATCTTCTTTCTGCTGTTTGAAAATAAAATTAAATTTAACTTTATTATTTATGATTTTATCAATATTTTAGAAATGATTATTAATGGAGATATGTTTTTATTTAAAATGTAAATATTTTAGGTTATTTTTTTTAATATCACTATTATTAATATAATTAGTAATATTTATATGAATCTATTATATTAAAAATTAATTTTATTGTATTTTATATTAAATTTCCTTTTTTAAAATTTTTATCTCGAAACAAAATGTTATCAATTTAAATTATATAAAAAATTAAATAACTTAACATTAAACTTATTAAATATTATAGAAATATTATAGTAATTGTATATCTTTTTATAATGCAGTTTCTTATAGTTTATTAAATGATTTAATTAAAATCTTATATAATATTTTATTTAAAAATCTTAATAAAAAAGAGAAGATAAATAAAGAGTTTGTTTTTTTTAAAATAGCTGAATTAGCTTATAATAAAATTTATATTAAATAAAAGTATATTTATTACTAATGTTATTCTTAATATAATTTTTTCAAAAATAGTTGTTTTTAGATCAAATAATATTGTTGTAATAAAATTATAAAGCTAAGTTAGCTAAAATTAAATTTGATAGAATAGTAATTAAAATGATCGAATTATTTATCTACTTTTTATTTGTTCTAGCAATAGAAAAGTTTAGTGTATATCTCTATTATTAATATTTTACTAAAACTAAATAAATAAAAAAATTATTTTACTTTCAATAGTAATATTAAATTTCAATATATGAATTTAGTCTATAAATTATTTAGATTAATAAATTAAAATTAAAAATTTATTATCTAGATTTAATAATTTTTTTTGTTAACTAATTTACATATTGTTTTAAAAAAAATAAATCTATAATTTTACTTATTAAATAACTTTTTTATCAAAATCAATTAGATTATATCAATAACTTTATTACAATAATAAACTCTGATTACGAAAAATAATTTCTAATAAATAAATATTATGTTTATTTTTTATAATGAAAAATATTGTTTAGCATTATTAATTAATAATTTTAAATTTTAAAGTATTTCTTATAAAAACGAAGAGTTAAAAATAATTGGAATTATATTCCGTTATTATATCTTCTTTAGCTAAAGTAAAATAGAGTCAACCTTATAATATAAATATTATTTTAGAAGATTACATTTTTATTATTCAAAATAATTGAGTTATGAAAAAATATATTATTCTTTATTAAAATTAAAAGTATTGATATTATGTAATATTTATATATTAGTAATTTAAATAAAATTAATTATTTAATAACAGAAATTGTTTATAAGCGTGGGATGGTTATTAATATAAATAAAGTTTATATTGGATTTTTATAGTAAACAATATTTAATTTATTTGATTTTTAAACAAAAGTTTTTCTATAGAAATTACCAATAAATTTAATTTAGTTATTTCATACTCAAAATTAATAATAATTAAGAAATTATTTGTTATCTTTATTCATTTATTATCTTTTTTAGAAATCAAAGTAAAAATATATTCTTTCCATAGGAATAGATAAAGGTCTAAAAATTATTAATATATAATAGTAATTAATTTAAAATATAAAGTTATTATATTTTTATTATTATAACTTCTAATTACTTGTTAAAGAAATTTGTTAAAAATTTATTTATTTAAAATTTATTTAATTAGTTGAAATATTATTATATTTATTTTTTTAGTAAAATTTTAATATAAAAATATAGTTAATATTTTATTAATATAGTTTTATCGAGTAAATTTTATTTGTTTGATAAATAAAAGATAAATAAAAGTAAAATATAGTGTTTATTATAAATAAAAACGTATTATTATTTTTAATAAAATATAATTTATAATATTTTACATTTATTTATCTAGATTATATTATTGATAGTATAATTATAAATAATGTTAATTAGATTTTTATGTTATAATAGGGCTTTCATTTATTTTTAAAAACATATTATTCTAATAATAATTTTATTAGCATTTTAATAATAAAATTATTAGTTAATAAAATATTCAAAAATAATAATTATATCAATAATTTTATTTATAAAATTTTAAACAAAATTAGATATAAATATATAGATATTTTTATTATAAATATATTAACATGATGATCATAATTGATGATTTATTATTGAATAATAATCTATAAATATAATAAAATATATATTAAATTATTTAACTAATAATCCTAATATTTTATTTACTATAATATACATCATTAATTTATAATATTTAATACTAATTTATATTATACTAGCAAAATATTATTTAAATTATATAGTATTTTTTTTAAATAAAAATAAAATACTATATATCCATAAAAAATTATTTATATAATAATCAGTAAATTGATTATCATCAATAATATTTAATTGATATTTGTGAATAAATATTTATAATATTATCTTTGTATTATTTTCATTAATTACTAATAATATAGATATTTATTTTGTTATATAGTTGATTGTTTGTAAAATATTACAAACTTTTATAAGTTTATAATATTTAATTAAATAGATAAATCACTAAAAGACAATAAGATATATAATTAATTTATTTAAAAAATTTGATAAAATTTATTTTTTTATTTTTTTTTTTTTAAAATTATGATAAAAGTAAATTATTATACTCAGAAATATATTAATAATATTAATATATTATTTATTTATCCGATAAATAAATACGTTTATATTATGTTGATAATTAACATTTATATAATAATAATTATGATTAATAAATGATTATTAAATAAATTTTAATATAAAATTAAATACATTATTTAATTATTATTAAATAATTTAAATATATATAATATAAAACATTGAATAATATTAATATTTAATCTATTAGTGTTATATAATAATTATTTATTTTTAATAGTATAACATTGATCTAATTATTTTTAATTTTTACTTATTTTATATATTTTATTATTGTATATATTAAAATTATTAAAATCTGTTTATTTTATTAAAAAATATTAATTAGATAATTTGGAAGAAAAAATGCAATTAAAGAAAGCAGAAAAAAAAGTTAGTAAGGTGGTTATTCCTGTAGCTGGATTAGGAACTCGTATGTTACCAGCAACGAAAGCAATTCCTAAAGAAATGTTACCCTTAGTTGATAAACCACTTATTCAATATGTAGTGAATGAATGTATATCTGCTGGTATTCATGAAATTATATTAGTCACTCATTCTTCAAAAAATTCAATAGAAAACCATTTTGATACTAGTTTCGAACTAGAAGCAATTTTAGAAAAACGTGTTAAACGACAATTATTAAATGATGTACAATCAATATGCCCAAGTCATGTCACAATTATGCAAACGAGACAAGGCATTGCAAAAGGACTTGGCCATGCTATTTTATGTGCAAAACCATTAATAGGAGAGGAGCCCTTTGCTGTGGTTTTACCTGATGTCATTATTGATCAATATTCATTTGATCTGAAACAGTATAATTTAACAGCGATGCTGAAACGTTATCATGAAACATCAGCAAGTCAAGTTCTTGTTGAGTCAGTGCCAAGTATATATATACCCAATTATGGCATTGTGGATTGCGATGGTTATAAATTAAAACCTGGTGAAAGTAAATTTATTAAAGGCGTTGTTGAGAAACCTAAAATTGAGGAAGCACCTTCTAATTTATCTATTGTTGGTCGTTATGTATTATCAGAGAAAATTTTAGCATTAATAGAAAAAACACCAATAGGTTCAGGAGATGAAGTTCAATTAACAGATGCAATTCAAATGTTAATAGAAAACGAATTAGTTGAGGCATATCACTTAAAAGGTAAGAGTCATGATTGTGGTAATAAATTAGGTTATATGAAGGCATTTCTTGAATATAGTATGCGTCATGAATATTTAGGTAATGAATTTTCTAATTGGATAAAAAATATTTTAGATTACTAGTTATCAATAAATTTGATTAAAGTTAATAAAAACTTATTTTATTATCATGAAGTATTTATTTTTTTATTTTAAGAGCTAATTCTAATGAATTCTATTTATGCATTGAACTAAAATAAAATTTATTAAATTTATAACTATTATGTCATACGATATAAATATATGCATTAAATATAACTTAAAATAATAATAATTATATTTTATATTCACATTTATTTTATTTCTAATTAATTTTATATAAAATTAATTATTTATTTTTTGTTAATTTAAAATAAAATTTAGTATTATTTATAATAAATTTTAAATAAATTATCTATTAATAATGAAAATATATAAAAACATATTAATAATGAATATTTTATAATTTAGTATTGGTATATCTATTTTAGATAATATATACATAAATTATTTAATTATTACTTGTGATTTGATTTATCAAATATAATTTTATGCTTCTAGTTTTTATTAAATTATTATTAATAGCAATTATTTATCATCTGATATATAATTGTAATATATTTTATAAATACCTTTTATAATATAAAAGGTATTTATAAAAGTAAAGAAAGAACATTTACATTAAAAAATCATCTAACTTCTTATCTTTTTGTTCCATTGCTTTTTTAATGACAGCTGGTGTACGACCTTGACCAGTCCAAGTTTTAATTTGACCATTTTCATCTTTATATTGATATTTAGCTGGTCTTGTAGCACGTTTAATATGGCCTGATGTTTTTAATGGATTTTTTGCAGTAACTAAATCATCTAAACTAAGTCCTTCTCCTTCAAGTAATTTAATATATTTTGCAATTTTTTGACTATGAGCTTCTAATTGCGCTTTCGTTTGATTTTCATCTTCGCGACGTTCATCCACAACGGTATTAAACTTATCATGTATTTCTTGTAATAATTCTAATGATATTTCTCTTGTTATCGCGCGTAAAGTACGAATGTTATTTAATGATTTAAAATATTTCAATGAATCGGTCATTTTCCTCGTCTCAAATTAAAATAAATGTTAACTATTATTATCTTAATAATAGAATGCTATTTTATTTTCTGCAATAGTGAAGTCATAAAATAAGGTTAAATTTATTATTTTTAAAAATATAAGTTTTTAAAAATAATAAATTTTTGTTAAAAACATTATATATTTTGTATTAAATACAGATAACTTTTTAAAATCTTTGTTGAGATAACAATATTTCTTTTATATTTTAATTTGATTTATATATAAAAATGTTTTTATATTTATTAATTTTATAATAAATAATATATATTATATTATAACTTAATATATGTAAATAATTTAATTATAAGTTTTTAAGGTAAAATTAAATATATTAAATTTATAATAAACATTAATTATTAATATAATAGATTTTTATCGATATTTATTATTATAAATAAATTATCATGTTTTCATATCATTCAATGTAAGTAATTCAATTTACTTTAACAAAATATTTAATACATAAAAATTATTAATAATTAATGTTTATTAATAAATGAAATGAAATATTATTCAATAATATATGTATGAAATATTAAAATATTTTTCTAAAAATAAAATTAAACAGTTAAATAATGATTCAGATTTATTTTCGTTACTTACTAATGAATGCAAATAAATTATTAATTTAACTGTTTTTCTATTTTAGTATTAATATGGTTTAAAATTATTTTTAATAAATAAAGTTATTTTACTAGTGATATGAAATCTAATTTTAAAGATAAAATAATATTATAATTTAGTCTGATTAAAAGTAATAAAATATAATTTTATTCATTAAATAAAGAGATATTAACAAAAACAATCAATTGAATTTCATTTAATTATTGATAAGTCTTAATTTTTAATTAAAAAATAATTTAATTAATTTCATGAAATCATTAATTGTTTATATTTATTAATTTTATTTTTTTTTGTAAATCATAAACATATTTTATAGTAAACTATTTATTTATAGTTACTATTTTAACTCTTAGTTTAAAAAAAAAAATTATTTTTTTGTGAAAAACATTTACTATAAATAATAGTTATGAATAATAGATTCAATTGATATGAATTTAATAATATATTTAAATTTATCATTAAATTATATTAGTACAACTAATTATACTAATTGGATAAAGTGGATAAATTTTTAGTTATTTAATATAACATAATTTTAGATATTTTTATTAAATTTTAATTTTTTAAATAAAAATTGATTGTTTAAAAACTATTTTAAGTTTAATTTATTTCTAAATAGAGATTGATAATTTTTAAAATATTAAAAAATGCTAAATATATTTTAATGCTAGTTTTTAAATAAATTTCTTTAAATATTTTTAATTAACTAATCAGTTTTTTAATTTTAAAATATTTAAATTTTTACATGATAAATTTTGAATGTATCAATAATTTAGTAATATGAATTTTATTAAAAATAATTTTTATTAAAAATAATTTTTAATAAAAATAAAGTTTTTCTTTATTCCAGTAACAATATTTTTTCTAGATTATTAGTAGCTAAATATACTCGAAAATAAGTAAAATTAATAATTTTATGGTAAAATATGTTTTTTGTTATTTTAGTGTAATATTAATTAAATACTTTTAGTTTATAAGTTTTATAAAAAAGAAATTTATTTCAATAGATATGCTTTGTAAAACTAATAAATAAATTAATTTTTAAATTATAAGAATCATCTAACAATAATTCTAAGACTATAAAATAAAAAAATATTTTTAATTAATATTTTTTATTTTTCACAGAGATAATTAGTTAATTTAGTTTTTTTTTGATGTAAAATATTAAATATAATTAATAGGTCAATGTTTCAATTAATTTTTTATTTTTAATGAAATCAAAGAAGTTTTTTATAAAGTAAACAGTAAAAGTAATAGCAAAAATTTTTCATAAAAAAATTGTTTTCATACCTTGTTTTATGTATTTTTAATTTAAATTTAATATTTAGTTTCATTTTTATTATAACTAATTTAGTAGTTAATTATAAATTGATCGATAATCATTGAATTTAAGTTTTTTTAAATAATCTTTTATATTATTTTAAGTTCTTTAGTTTTTAATAAAACCAATCATGATTAGTAATAAAATATTTATATAATTTATTATAAATCTTTTCAATAATAAAAATTGATTTAAATAAATAATATAATTATTGAGATTTTAATTTTAAAACTAAAGAAATCAGATCTTAATATTGATAGAACTTTTAATAATTAAAGATATATTATTTATATTTACTTTAATAATTAATTTTACTGAATTAGAAAAATATTTCTATTAAATAATACTTAAAGCTGTTTTTAAAAACAAAGATTAAATAGCATAAGATATGTATTGGTGTTTTTAAATATATAAATAACTCATAAATAGATTAATAACACTTTATTGTAACAGAAAAATAATTTATAAGTAATTTTTGAAAGTATTTTTTTATTTTATTTTTTTTAGTAAAAAGATGAATAAAATATTTATATTTTTTTTTAGATCAATTAAATAGTTTAAAAAAAAAATTGTTTATAAAGTACGATTAATTATAAAAAGAATACTAGAATTAAATTAATTTGTTAATTTTATTAAAAATAAAATAGTTAATAACTAAATAATAGTAAAATAAAAAAATATTTATGCTTCGAGTTAAATTAAAATTTTCAAATTTTTTATCTTTAAAAAATATATGTAATAAACAGCATATTTTAAATAAATTTAATAATCATAAAAAATAATTTATACAATGATATATTTGGAATTAAAGAAAATTGAATTAATTTATATGTTTTTGATAAATAAATATTTTATTATAAAAATTTGAAATATTTTATATGTATCATATAAATAATTAATATTATTTTTAATAACAACTATTTTATGTATTTTATAGTTATTTGTTTATTAGTTTAAAATTATTTAATATTTTTTATTATTTTTAAAAATAAAACTTTAGTATTACAATTAACAATTTAAAATTAAAAAATAATTTATATATCAATTATTTTAATGTTTATATGGGTAAAATATTAATTTATATTAAAATTAATATTTTTTTATTCTTAGTCTTATTTTTTTATTTAATAAGAATTCAATTAAGCATTTAAACTTAAAGTTAATTAATATTATACTTCTGTTATCAAGCCATTAACAGTATTACATTAAAATAATTTAATCACTTATATTTATGGAATATGTTTTTATATTTTTTATTTTTATGAAAAATCATAATAGTGGACTAAAAAAATAACAAATACGTTCTACAATACGATTCCATAATGGGCGTTTATTCCAATTTTTTTGAATTATAGGTGTAGAACGAGCAATATAATCGTATTGAACTAATATTAAATTACTACCAAATTTTTTATCATCAATAACAACGGTAATTTCAAAATTAAGCCAAAGACTTCTCATATCTAAATTAACTGAGCCAATTAAGGTTAACTCACCATCAATAGATAAACTTTTAGTATGCAAAAGGCCATCATTAAATTGATAGATTTTAACACCTGCTTCTAATAACTCAGAATAAAACGCTCGACTTGCCCAACGAACCAAAAAAGAATTATTTTGATTAGGAATCACCATTAATACTTCTACGCCACGCATTGCTGCAGTGCAAATAGCATAAATTAAATTATCACTTGGAACAAAGTATGGAGTTGTAATAATAAGTTGTTTACGGGCAGAAAAAATAACAGTCATTAAAGATTGTTGAATTAATTCTTTAGGAAAACCGGGCCCTGAAGCAATGATTTGTGTTATGTTGTCATTAGTCTGTTCAAATGGCATAACATTTATATCAGGAGAAGAAGGAAAAATACGTTGCCCTGTTTCCATTTCCCAATCAAAAGCATAAACAATACCAAGTATTGTTGAAATAGGCCCCTCCATTCGAATTACGATATCTACCCATTGCCCTATACCAGAATTTTGTTTAAAAAATCGAGGATCAACCATGTTCATGCTACCAACATAAGAAATATAATTATCAATAATGATTATTTTTTGATGTTGACGAAGATCTATTCGATGTAAAAAAAAACGAAATAAATTTACTTTTAATGATTCTATTAACTCTATTCCAGCTTCACGCATTTTTTTTGGTTGATTGCTATGAAAAAAACACCAACTACCAGCAGAATCAATCATAATTCGACATTTTATGCCACGTTTTGCGGCATTAATTAAAGCTTTTGTAACTTCATCGATTAATCCCCCATTTTGCCAAATATAAAATACCATTTCAATGTTGTAATAAGCAGAGTTAATATCGAATATTATCGTATTTAATACGTCTTGGTAATTAGTTAAAAGTTGAATTTTATTACCTTTAACAGCACAAATTCCTTGTCTTTTTTCGCATAATTCAAATAAAGATTCAGCCACTTGACTATTACTTTTACAAAAAATATGTTTTGATTGTTTAAGCTCCTGAAGCCAAATTTTAACTGAAGACCACATATCTTTTGTTTTTATTATTCGTTGTTTGCCAAGATCTAATTCACTAAAAGCTAAATAAATGATAATACCAATAAGTGGAATAATATAAATAATCAATAACCAGGTTAAGATAGAGGTAACTGGTCGGCGTTCCAATAAAATACGGATAGTAACTCCGGCAATCATTAGCCAGTATAAAAAAAGAAAAATCCAGTTTAATAAAATTAAGAAGGTTAGCATAGGCAAAGACGTTCCTATCTTAGAAATTGTTGAATATATTATTTATTATCTGATTATTCACTATAAACAAAACAAAATTTGTTATGAATATTAAAAGTATGATTTTTAATTTAATTAAAAATAATCAAAATTTATTTGATAAATATTATAATTATTTTTTACTTTTATAATCATATGTATGAATTGCAATTTATAAATTCAAATATTTATTTGTTACTTTATATTATAAATAAAATAGATTTACTGTTAAATCAACAGTAATAAATTGATAATTGATTAATACTTTATGATTTATAATTTTACTATTGTTAATTAATATTAAATAGCTGTCATAAGTTTTATGGCAAACATAAGATATTTTTTAAATTTTAATAGAATATTTTTATTGAATATGATTGATGTCTATATATATTTGTGTTTAAATTATATTTATAATATAAATTATTTTAGTTACTTCAGTAAAGAAAAAAAATTCCTTATATATTTAATGATTACTTTTATATTCGTATTATTTTTTATCATTACTTCTTTATATACCTAATAGTTTCTCGTACCTTGTTTTTCTATAATATTTATATTTATTGAACTTATTAATTATTATTATATTAATCGCTATAATTAGAAAGCCTTTAGTTTTTAACCTATTAAATTTTAATAAATTAGTAAATATAACTTCTAATAAGTTAGAAATAATTATTAAATTTAAAATAAAGTTTGATTTTTAAATTAAAATGATTTTTTTTATAAAATAAATTTTATTTTATGTGTAAAAATAATCGTTAAATACGATTTAAAATTTAGTAATTATTATGATGTTATTTTAAGAAAAAATTATGAAAATAATAGATTAGAAATAGAAAGTTAACATTTTATTGCTATAAAATTAAATAATAATTATAATTAATAAAATTAATTTTTAATTAATATTTTTAAAGTTTATGAAATTGAATCATAAAACAATTTTTATTTAATAACTTTCTTTTAAAAATATACATATGATTCTAATAATCTAGAGTTTGAGTTCTTAATATTTTTTGATAATTTATAACTTTTAATGATTTAATCAACATATTAATTAAAACTTAATAAATGAGTATAATAATATATATAAAACACCACAAAAATTATTTTTTTGAACATAATTCAAATTAATAACAAAACAATAATATGACAATATATAGTTTTTCTTTTAAATTGCAATATTGATATTTATTTTCAATATCAATGATAAATAATCAAATATATCGTTATTAATATTTATTAATAACTCTTTTTTTTCTAAATAAATATAAATAATTAGTTATTAATTAAATAAAAATTAATACTTTATTAAAATTTAACTCTGTTATTTTTTATAAATATACATTTGTAATGAATAAATATATTTATTTTTCTTATAAAAATTATTTTTATTTTTTAGAGAGATGCTTATAAATAAACATCATAGTAAATATTGTAAATATTAAAGTGATTATTGTTAAACCAAAAACTTTAAAATTAACCCAAGTCTCTTGAGGTAGCCAAAAAGCAACATAAATATTAACTAAGGCACAAATAGCAAAAAAAATTGCCCATGATAGATTTAATTTATTCCAAATTTTATTAGTTAAATAAATTTTTTTACTAAGCATTTTTTTTAGTAAGGGTTTTTGAAAAAAAAATTGACTAACTAATAGTGTTAATGAAGAAATAGCATAAATAACTGTCACTTTCCATTTAATAAATAGATCACTATGAAAAATAAGTGTTAATCCGCCAAAAATTATCACTATTATTAAGATAATAAAGGCGCTTTTTTCAATTTTTTTATAAATAAGATAGGTGACAAACATAGATAAAGAAGTTGCAATCATTAATGCACCAGATGCATAAAAAATATCTATTTTTTTATATACAATGAAAAAAATAATAAGAGGAAAAATATCTAATAGATGTCTCATAAAAGCGTTTATCCTGATTCTTTTTAAATAAATATGATGTTTTATAATTTATTAAAAATAATCATAAAATATCATATTACTAATTTAGTTTATAATATTTTTTATTTTTTTTTAAAAGTATTACTCAGTATTATAAATTGATACAATTTTTATTTATGTATTTTTTTTAATTAAATAACAAATTAAAGTAATTAACTTAAAATTTTAATTAAATAAAAAATTAAATAAGAATATTAATTCTATGATATATTATTAATTATTTAAATTAAAAAAATAGCAATTTTTAATAAAAAGTAATAATTATAATATCTTATCTCTTTAATTTGTTATTTTTTCTGCTAACATATAGAGACGAAAAAAATAGATTAATGTAAAAGATGTAAGTAAATTATTCAATGTAAAGGAGATAATATTATTCACTACATTCGGTAAAAAACGAAATTCTCCAAGTAATATGCTGAATAATATTTGTAATGCTAACCAACATAATAAAATTGATAAAATTAACCACCAATAACGAAATGCTATCTTCCAACTTTCACCAATAGCTCGTAGTGGCATAATATTTTTATCACTTATCAAAATAATAGGCGATAATGAAAATCCAACGCTTAAAATTATACCTGGTAATATAAATAACATAAATCCAAAATAAGTTATTATAATACAAGTAATTAGTAAAACTAAGGTGTTAGGTATTTTACTTAATGAAAGTATAAAAGCCTGCAATGAATTAATATTATTACCGGCACTAAATTCTGATAAATAAGTAATTACCGAAGAAACTAATAATACTAATCCAATAAAAATTGCAATTAATGAGAGTAATGAAACTTTTATGATTACTGTTTTTTCTTTATTAGAAAGTTGCCCCACCCATGTTAAAAGTGAAATTGAATTATTTTGAGTATTAAGTGTTTTAATAATGGTTGCCATTTCGTCGATAGGAACTAAAAAATAATAAAATATTAGGCTTATATTAGCTGAAATAAATGATAAGATAAAAAGATCCCTTAGCTGATTTTTAAAAAAATTAAAACTATCATTGATAAGTGAGTTGGCCGTAATGGACATGAAAACTACTCCTATATCTTATAACTTATGTTTATTACTAAACATTTAGTTATATATTATAATTTACAGTAAATGGTACATGTAGCTTTTTATAAAAAAATAAGGTTATCCGCTATAATAATAAATTTTATAGTTATTTTATAATAAAAATAAATACTAAAAATAAATTTATGTTATAATTATGTTGAGTGAAAAAATAATTATTTATTTTAAATTTAAAATATTAATATTTATTTTGATTTGTAATTCTATTAACATAATATAAATAAATTATATTTATTTTAATTTAATTTTGATTAAAATACAAAAATTATTGCGTGTTGTAAAACTTTTTTTATTAATTAAATTATATTAAAGTATTATGAATTGATTTGACTAAATCATGTATCTCATATGGTTTTTAAAAGTTTTAATTTTTAGTTTTTTATTTATGATATTGTTTTTTAATTTAGTTTTACCAATTGTATCATTGATACATATTAGTTACTTCTATTTCTATTATCAAAAAATAATAGAAAGATAATTTTATAAATAACATAGATATAATTTTTTATTAATTTAATATAATTTATTATTTAATTATCTATGAAAATAGTAGTTTTTTTTTAATAAAAATATATAAATAAATATTTGTATACAGTTAATTATATAATTAATAATGAAATATAAGTAAATTATAAATAATAGTTATTAACACTAATAGTTACTCATTAAATGTATTAATTATTAGGATCTAATAATTAATAATTAAGAATTATAAATATAAAAAAATATATTTTCTGATTATTTTAAAATAATTGTTTATATAATTATTATTATTTGAAAATAAATTATTTAAATGATCTAATCAGATAGAAGATCACCAATGATAAACTTTAAATAATCTAATAATTATTAAAGTATATATTATAATTAATTAAATTATTTTTTTATTAAATAAAATAACAATTTTTATTTAATAAATTAAAATTTAAAAATAATTAAACGACGTGGTAGATAAAAGATTTTAATTTAGATTAATAGGTTACTAACAATATTGTTAACTTTTATGATTCTTATATATCTATTAAGATATATAAGAATATGAATAACCTCTCATATGAAGCATTTTTTATTGTTTTATTGATTACTTATAAATATGTCGATATCTCTTAACTTCGATTAATAAGATTAATAATTATTATGATTATATTAAGTGCAATTTTAAATAAAAAGATTATTTATTTTTGCTATATTTGTTATACCTGCTATATCAATCAATTAATATAACTATTAATCAATTGATTGATTTATTTTTTTTAAAATTTATTAGATAATATACTCTAATATGAGTTATTGGTAAATTTATATTAATAGTTTAATATTAAAGTAATATGTTGATATAAATAAAATTATTCAATGCTGTAAATTACGTTATAAATACTAAATTAATTAGATTAGATCATTTAAGTGCTATAGTTTATTTTTTATTTTTTTTTATTTTTTTTTATTAATTTAACAAATATGACTAAAAACAAAATTTTAATTATCATTAAAAACTTAAATATTATATAGCAAATTTCTCATTTTATATTAATAATTTAATTTTTTAATTCTAATAAAATAATTTTTTTTAAATAAAACATAAAAACGATTCATGATAATAACCCCCCCTTTTATATATTCATCTGTAAAATTAGAATCTTTATTTAATTAACTAATAGTATGTGATTTAATTAAAAATAATATTATTATATATTTTATTAATTCTGTTTATGTAGCTTATAATGTAAATTAGATAATATGATTACTTAGATAAGTCTATTTGATTATATTGATTGGTTTTTATTGCAAATTTACCCTAATTCGTCATTCTTACATAAATAGGTTTATTAATCTATCTATTTAAGTATATTCTTAATTCTTTAAGTCAGTTAAAACTGTACGCTTATAGAATAATCAATTTTTTTCTTTAATAAAAAAATAAAAATTGATATATAATAAACAAAAAATATAAAATAACAATAGGGATAAATAATAAATTTACTTATTAAGTAAATTAAAAAAATTTTTCTTAATTAGATCTATAAACTCTTTTTATTAATTAGTTTAAAATCATTGAGTGATAGTTTTAAAAAAAATTTTAATAAAGAAATTAAATAAAAGTTTAATTAGTACATAAAATATTAGCTAAAAAATAAGTGAAATAATTTTTTTGATTTAATAATAAAATACTTAAAATGTTATTTTTATTCAAATAAAAACATAATAACAACAATTTTCAATAGAAATATCTTGTAATATAATAATAAAAAATTATATACAACGAGTATAATTTATTTTTTAGTAACCTTCATAGTTATGAGGTCAATGAAAATAAAATATAAAATTTATTTTATGAATATTGAAAGCAAAAAAACTAAAAAGTTAAAAAATATTTGTTTATCATAACCATGATTCTTTAAGAGAAATAAAAAATTTTATTTAATTCAGTAAAATTGGTACTGATAAATAATTAGTATCATTATAGTTCATAAAATTAAAGTTAAGTCTAGTGATAAAATTTAATCTTATGATCTTTTTATAAAAAAACAAAAATAGTTTTTAGATACTAGCTTAATATAAATCAGAAAATAAATTATGTATTAATAATAATTACGAGTAGAGCTCTTAACCATATTCAATTCTTACTTAATTAATTATCATTTCTAGAATAGAATTAAACATTTAGAAGATATAAGTACATCTAATTCATTATTATTTATACTATAAATTTAAGGGTTAATTGATAATTAAGCATATTTAAGTTATAAACTTAATCATAAACATACAACAATGTATATTCATTTAATATAATTATTAATATTAAGTTCATTGGTTGATAAAACATTCAATTAGAATATAATTAAATTAATTTTAAAGTTATCATATATTATGATATAAAGCTAGATATGAATAAGTAAATTTTGTTACTTTAATTTTAAAAACGTAAATCATAAAATAGAATATTTATTAAAACTGCATAAGTATATAAATTTATTACCCCATTGATATATTTATTATAGTGATATTTTATTAAATAAAAATAATTATTGTTAATAGATAGGGTTGAGTTTAGATTAATTATTTATACTAATTAATTGCTTTATAGATATAATTGAAAGGGTAAATGAGAGTTACTAATAAAATAAAATAGATCTTGTGTTACAATAAAATTAAGTTCTTACGTTATAAATTAATATATATAAATTTATTTTTAAGAAAATAAATAAATAAGTAAATTATATCTCAATAATAGAGTAATACAAGTATTTTTGTATAAAACTACAATTAAAATAAATATAAAATTATAGTTTAACTCAAATTTTATATTTAGAATTTTTAACGATTATTTAATAAATAAAATTATATTATATAAATATTTTTATATTTAATTAAAAAAAATTTTAAGAATAAATTACTTTAAGTTTCAAATAAAACTGAATAGTTAAATAGGTTATTTAAAAATAAAATATATTTTTATTGGTAGTTAGTGGAATTAACATTAAAAATATTCGTATTTTATTTTGATAAATAAATTTAAAGTTATAAATTTTAATAATTTTTATTTATAAATTTACGATAATAAAATCCTTAAAGTTATTTCCACCTTTAAATATAAAAGTAAATCAAATTTATAAAAAATTTATGAAAAATATTATTAACATATTTAAATATCTTAAAATTTATGCTATCTTCTATTTAAAATAAAATATAAATATATTTTTGATGAGTATTTTTTTTAATTTTTAATAAAACTTATATTTTAAAATAAAATATTTTAATAAAATTTAAAAATAATTAAAAATTATATCAATTAAATAATTATTTTTTTTAGAATTGATTATATAATTTATTATTTATTATAATTACTACTATTATTAAGTTTTTATATGTTAATAAAATTATTATGTTATATTCATAAGTAAATTAAAAATTAAAAATAAGTTTTTTCTTAATAGCGCTTCTTTCTTTAAAAATAAATCCTGATCTAATTTTATAGAATTTTAATTTTTTAAAGGATCTTTCAAAAAATATTAGTTTTTATATTTTACATTCTTAGTTTTTTGTCAATAAAGTTAATTTATAAATTAGTCTCTTTATATTTTATTTATTATAAATAATTATTTAAATTAATTTGACGTTATGATTTTATGGATAGACTAAATTTATCAACAAATTATATTAGTTTATCAATGGTTAAGTGTAGTTTTTAAAGAAAATTTATTTTCTTCTTATAAATAAAAATTTTAAAAAAATATTTATTTTTTCAAAAACATTTATATTATATGGTATATTATTAATAATATGTTATAAGATATAGAGATAAATTTCGTTAATATCGATTAATAATTAGTGGAATTAAAATTCCATTATCTTTAATAGATTAAAAATATAAATAAAAACTCAAGGTATAAATTTGCTATTGTAAGTAATTTTTTGTTTAATTTATTCTAACTTTATAATTTTTCTATAAACTATAAATAAAATCAGTACAATAACATAGTAAATTACTACAACTTATTATTAATTGTAACAATGCAATATCTATAATTAAATAGTTTTTAATTTAAAAAAAATAAATTTTAGTTTCAAAAGAAAAAAAATATTATCTTTCCATTATAATTATTTAAATTTATTAATAAGAGTTATAAATACTATATTAAAGTTTTTGTTACAATAGTTTATTATTTATATTTTGTAAAAAAGGATAGAATTGTGGAATTTTTTTCATCATACGGGTTGTTTTTTGCTAAAACAGTAACAATATTTTTTATTATTATGTTGATTCCATTATTTATTTTTAATTTTGGACATCGAAAGGAGAATAAAAAAGGTGATTTAAAACTTATTGATTTGAGTAAAGCATATCGCGAACGTCAACGTGAAATGAAACAAATTAAAATGAGTAATATTGAATATAAAATTTGGTTAAAAGCTTATAAGAAACAACGTAAAATTGAAGAAAAAAAACAGAAAGCAGATTTTAAATCTGCTCAATTAATTATAAAAAAACCTTGTTTTTTTATAATTAATTTTAAAGGAAGTATAAATGCTCATGAAGTTAGTACATTACGTGAAGAAATTACCGCGATTTTATTAATCGCTGATAATAAAGATGAAATTTTACTTAAACTTGAAAGTCAAGGTGGTGTTGTACACGGTTATGGATTAGCGGCTTCTCAATTAAATCGTTTACGAGAAAAGGGCCTTAAATTAACTGTTTCTGTAGATAAAGTAGCTGCAAGTGGTGGCTATATGATGGCGTGTGTCGCAAATCGCATTATAGCAGCTCCATTTGCAATTATTGGCTCCATTGGTGTAGTTTCTCAATTACCAAATTTTCATCGATTATTGAAAAAAAGAGATATTGATCTAGAATTACATACAGCAGGCGAATATAAACGCACATTAACTTTATTTGGTGAAAACACTGAACAAGGTCGTAAAAAATTTATACAAAACTTAAATGAAATACATCAATTATTTAAAGATTTTGTGCATCGAAACCGACCAACACTTAATATAAATGCTGTTGCAACAGGTGAGCATTGGTATGGTATTCAAGCGAAAGAAAAAGGATTAATTGATGAGATCGGAGTTAGTGATGATATTATCATCAACAAAATTGATACTCATGAAATTATCGAAGTAACTTATATTCCAGTTAAGCGATTTGTTGATCGTTTAATGAGTGGAATTATAAAAAAAATAGATAACTTATTAATACGTTTTTGGCAAAAAAGAGAAAAATTATTACTTTAAAATATAATTAAGAAAAAATAAATATTATTGATTTTGCTTATACTTTATAACTTGATATTTAAAAATAATTATTTATTAAAAGTAAAGTATTACTTAATTACTCTTAATTACTAGATTTATATATAATTAAAATGTCAATTTATTATTTTATATAATTTTATTATTTTTTTATAATCTACTAGTAATTTATTGTTTAATTTATTTTTAATATAAGAATTATTTTCTAATAAAATATTTAGTTATTGTAAATTATTTTATTAGATAGAATAAGAGTTGATTTTTTTTTAAAATCTTATACTTTTGTTTGTTTTTTTATTTTTTTTTATTTTTATTACATTTCTTTATAAAAAATATTTAATAAAAAAGTTAACATAATTATTAATATAATTAAATTTAAAAAGTTTAACTTTATATCGTTATAAAATTTTAGTATTTTATCTAATATTTTAGGTGAAAATAACTATGGATAAAGTTCTTGTTATTGTTGAATTTTTAATAAAAGTCAAGAGAACTTAAAAAAAATACACTGATGATAACTATGTTGCTAACCATAGTATAGAATATATATTTTATTGAGATATTATAATTTATATCTTAAAATATAAATTTAAATAATAGTATCAGAAAAAATAAAAAAAATGAATATGAGAAACTTTTAAATTAAATGATAATTAATCCATATCATTGATGAAAAGTTCATTATTGAATTTTATCATATAAAGAAAAGTTATTACTAAATTAAAATCATTAGTTTTTAGCACTAAACATATATACTTAGTACCCAATCGCAAACGCGAAAAAGAAACGATCGCATAATATATACGAAAGGTGATTAGTATTAATTATCAATAATTTAATAGAGTAATTTTTAGTGAAATCACTAAAGGATCTATTAAAAAATGCTTTTACTAATTTTATAAAATTTAGATATTATAATCGTATTAATACTCAAAAATAAGACATTTTTAGACTGTGTTATTGTGGTTATATTGAGTTTTTAACTGTTATTATAGAAAAAATTGTTATTTTTTTCTCTTGATTATATTCAATCAGTAGTTATATGTCTGTTTTTTGAAATGAGAACGAAAATTAAAGTATTTTTTAATAGAGATATTAGTAACTTTATGTAAATTTATTTAATCTCAATTCAAATTGATTTGAATACAAGTTGCGTATAAATAGCAACCCATTTAAACTTATTACTAAATATAAATTAGTAGTGTTATTACATTGTTAAAAAATGCATATTATTGTATTTCAGATTGTGAAGATTCATTTATAATCAATAAATCTAATATTTTTTTATTATTTCAATCTTATAAATAAGCAACAAAAAAAATATCTTGAGTTTAGTATTAAAAAACTATAATAACAGCATAATCCTTTTATGAAATAAAATATATTACGTGCATATATACTGATTCAATCAATTTAAATTAAGAGATTTTAGATATAGCGAGTCATTACATTAACAATAAATTTATCAAAAAAATATTTATCTAAATGGAAGCAAAATATTTATGAGAATTAGAAAAGTTCCAAGAAAGTGAATGAAGCTATTTGTGTTTCTAATATTTATATTAATGTTAGTAATAATATTTATCATCTAAAAAATAAAAAATTGATACTATGATACTAAAAAATATATCACCTGATTTGAAGCTAATTTATTGCTTCAAAATGATAATAATAAAATTTTACTCAATAATATTAACTATTAAAAATAAAGATCTTGAGTTGAAAGCTAAATGATATATTTTACATTTTGATTATTAGACAAAAGTCATATTAATATTAAATAAAACTATTGAAAATAAAATTTTCAAATAGAAAAAAGTTAATAGTCAATTTAAATTTAAATAATTTCCTATATATTTAATATTTTACTAAATCATCCAGCATGCTTTAACGAAGCTTTTCTAATTAGAAAATTAAAAATATGAAATTAGATTATTATTAACTTATCTTATTATTATTTCAATTATTAAAAAATACAAGATTATATAAAATTAAAAATTGTTGTTTTATGCCAAAAAAATAGGTAAGGTGCTCACTGTTCTGCTGGATGAAATCTTAGTGAATTAATCAATTATGATTGCATTATTAAAATGGAAGATTAATTTAACTTAATAGCATAAGATTGTGTTGAGTAAAAGAATACATAGGTAAATTTTTATTACTTTTATTAGTTAGATTGGAATTTTAAATAAATAACCTGAAGAAAGCGTATGTAGAAAAACTTAATCATATTAATGATGATTAATATGTATCCTGATTTTTTTATTAATAAATGAAGATAGGAAACTAGTTTTAAATAGTTTTTAGGATGCTTTTGTTATAACTTTACCAATAAAGAGTGTTGTAAGAATAATTAATATTATATATTGATCAATACTTTTACAAAATTATTTCAAATACTAAAAATTATTTTTAGAACTGTATAGGTATTAAATGTTATTAACAGTTATGTAAATTTTTTTTAAATAAAAAAATTATTGTTAGTATGGTAATTCATTTTAATGAGGATGAAAATTTAGTTATTATTGATGCACTAGATAAGTTTAGTTGTATCATAAAGAAATAAATTTTCATTAAAATTATCTTTACATAGATATACTTATTTATTTTATTTAATAATTTAATTAATATTTTATTGACATAAAACAATATCATTATATTCAAAAATATAAAAATTTTTAAAAAAACTGATTTATTACCAATATAATTATAGTTGAGTTAAAATTTATTTTTTATTGATCTTTATTTTATATTTTTCTTATATCTTAATTTTATATTAAGTTAATAAAGTTGTTTATTAATAATATTTTGATTCTTTTAAAAAAAATATTTTTAAGACTATTATTGTGTTATCACTTAACAAAAAGTATTTTTAATAACTTAACTTTATAAGCTACATTATCTTTAATTATTTGGATGAAATAAAAAAGGAAAAAATTATGTCGTTAAAATTAAAAATGGATTGTATTTCTAAACTGTTTATTGGAAGTAAATACTATGAATATTTTAGCTTATCTATAGCTGAAAAACAATTAGGTAATATTTCGAATCTACCAAAATCACTAAAAATATTACTTGAAAATTTACTTCGCCATCTTGATGGAAAATATGTTGTATTAAAAGATTTACAAGCTATAGTCAATTGGCAGTATACCGGACATAGTGATAGTGAAATTGCTTATCAACCTTCTCGAGTTTTAATGCAAGACTTTACTGGTGTGCCAGCAGTTGTTGATCTTGCTGCAATGCGTGAAACTGTACAACGGTTAGGTGGTGATGTTAATAAAGTAAACCCACTTTTACCAGTTGATTTAATTATTGATCATTCAATTATGGTTGATAAATTTGCTAGCTCTGATGCCTTTACTTATAATGTAAAATTTGAAATGCTACGTAATCATGAGCGTTATTTATTTTTACGTTGGGGTCAAAAAGCATTTAATCGTTTTAGAGTTGTTCCACCAGGAACTGGCATTTGTCATCAAATAAATTTGGAGTATTTAGCTAAAGTAGTATGGTCTGAAGAAAGAGAAAAAAGATTATTTGCATATCCAGATACATTAGTTGGTACTGATTCTCATACGACAATGATCAATGGTTTTGGAGTGCTAGGTTGGGGAGTAGGCGGAATTGAAGCTGAAGCTGTAATGTTGGGGCAACCGATTTCAATACTTATTCCTGATGTTATTGGTTATAAGTTAACTGGAAAACTAAAAGAAGGAATTACTGCAACAGATCTGGTTTTAACTATAACTGAAATATTACGTAAATATGGAGTAGTTGGTAAGTTTGTTGAATTTTATGGTGATGGTTTGTCCGATTTAACACTTGTGGATCGAGCAACTATTGCCAATATGGCACCTGAATATGGTGCTACATGTAGTTTTTTTTCAGTTGATGAAATCACGCTAAGTTATATGCGATTAACGGGACATTCAGAGGATCAAATCACTTTAGTTGAAAACTATACTAAAATACAAGGATTATGGCGATATCCAGGTGAAGAGCCTATTTTTACAAGTACATTAACATTAGATTTATCATCAGTTGAAGTAAGTTTAGCTGGGCCTAAGCGTCCTCAAGATCGAATTCGATTAAGTAAAGTTCCATGTGTATTTAAAAATTCAATTAATGTTGAATTAAATAAATCAACAAAAGAATCAGCACCATTAGTATGTTACAATAATAAAATTTTTCAATTAAAAAATGGAGCTGTTGTTATTGCAGCAATAAGTTCTTGCACAAATACTTCAAATCCAAGTGTTTTAATGGCAGCGGGATTATTAGCTAAAAAAGCAGTAGAAAAAGGTTTGGAGTGTAAGCCTTGGGTTAAATCATCTTTAGCACCAGGCTCAAAAGTTGTTACTGCTTATTTAACTAAAGCTGGATTGATTGATTATTTAAATAAATTAGGTTTTAATCTGGTTGGCTATGGGTGTACTACTTGTATTGGTAATTCAGGACCATTACCATTATCAATAGAAGAAGCTACTAAAAAATATAATCTTACTGTTAGTGCTGTGCTATCAGGTAATCGAAATTTTGAAGGTAGAATTCATCCATTAGTAAAAAGTAACTGGTTGGCATCACCACCTTTAGTAATTGCTTATGCTTTAGCAGGTAACATGCAAATAAATTTTGATAATGAGCCGTTAGGACAGGATAAAAATGGTAAAAATATATTATTAAAAGATATTTGGCCAACAAATCAAGAAATTGCAAATGCGGTAGAATTAGTAAAATCTGATATGTTTCATGAAGAGTATAATACTATTTTTGATGGTAATAAAATATGGAAAGCACTTAATGTAAAAAAATCGCCTACTTATTCATGGCAGAAAAATTCAACTTATATTAATAATCCACCATTTTTTAATGATATGAAAATAATACCTGCATTAGTTACTAATATTTATAATGCTAATATTCTTGTTATTTTAGGTGATTATATTACCACTGATCATATTTCACCAGCTGGTAATATTAAAAAAAATAGCCCAGCTGGCCATTATTTGCAATCCAATGGTGTACAAGAAAAAGATTTTAATTCGTATGGTTCAAGACGTGGCAATCATGAGGTTATGATAAGAGGTACATTTGCTAACATCCATATTCGTAATGAAATGTTACCTGATGTTGAAGGTGGATTTACTCGTTATATCCCAACGCAAACTCAATTAACTATTTATGATGCTGCCATACAGTATCAAAAAAATAAAACACCGTTAGTTATTATTGCCGGTAAAGAGTATGGCTCAGGCTCAAGTCGTGACTGGGCAGCTAAAGGAACAGTATTACTAGGAGTAAAAGTGGTTATTGCTGAATCTTATGAGCGAATTCATCGCACAAATTTGATTTATATGGGAGTTTTACCGTTAGAATTTCCGGTTAATGTAAACCGTAAAACATTAAAATTATGTGGTGATGAGATAATTGATATTATAGGTTTGCAATCGATAAGACCGAATGGGATGCTCACTGTAAATATTACCGATAAAAATGGAAAGTTAATAAAAATCGCTATGCATTGCAGAATTGATACGATGACTGAATTAAAATACTTTCGTCATGGCGGCATTCTTCATTATGTTATTCGTAACATACTAAATAAATAGATTTAATTTATCAAAAAACTAGTTTAAAAATATAAATTTTTTATAATACTTAATTGATTAATCGATTATTTTTTAATGTCGCTAAAAAATATATGACCTAATTTTTTCTCTTTTACATTTAAATAATTAGTGTTTTTTGGATTACGACCAACAATAAGTGGAACTCGTTCTACTACATTAATTTTAGCCTCTCTCATTATCTCTAGTTTTTTTGGGTTATTAGTTAATAATCTTACTTCATTTATAGCTAGTAATTTATACATGTCAGCACAGATAGTAAAATCACGCTCATCTGGTTTAAATCCAAGTTTTAAGTTAGCTTCAACAGTATCTAAACCTTGATCTTGAAGAGAATAAGCACGAATTTTATTTAATAATCCGATATTACGTCCTTCTTGACGATGGTAAAGTAGAACTCCGCGATCTTCGTGAGTAATTTGTTTAAGTGCTGCTTTTAATTGAAAACCGCAATCACATCGTAAACTAAATAAAGCATCACCAGTTAGACATTCTGAATGGATACGAGAAAGAACTGGCTTTCCATCAGTAATATCACCATAAATAAGTGCTATATGATTATTACCATTAACAACTTCTTCAAAACCAACAAGTAGAAACTCACCAAAAGAGGTGGGTAACTTTGTTTCAGCTATACGTTTTAGCTGCATAGTATTATACATGATGAACAAAACTCTAGATTTAAAATTAAGTGAAAATATATTAAAAAATAATTAAATATAATATCAAATTGTTGTATTTATCCATTTATTAGAGAAGTGAATCTTTATTAAAGATAAAGATTATATTCATAATATTACAATATATTAACTTAAAATTAATTATTTTTTAATATAAACGTATTTATCTATTAATTTAAATTAAAATTTAGTAATTAAAATTAACACATAATATAAATAAACGATCTAATTTTAGTTATTTATTAAGAATTGCAAATAACATTAGTTTTTATTGAAAATGGATAAATAAAAATTTTTTTATAAATATCTTTCATAATTAACGCGAAAAAAAAATTTGATAATTTATTTCATTATCTAATATTTAAATATTTTTAAATAAAAGCGTAAGTGTTGATATAATTCACTTTCTTTATTGCATTATCAGATATTAAGTTAATAAAAAAATTTTTCAATAAATTATTTTATTAAAAATAAAGCAATAATAGAAAAAATTTGAAATATTTTTAATGAGATTATTTACTATACGAATTTTATTATTTCATGATACTTATATTAAGTATCATTTAGATATTAACGTTTAATTATTTGATTGAAAAACAACTATTTAATATCGAATATCATTCGCAATCCTTTTTGCAACTGGATTCGTACAGAATTTATTTATTTTCTTGATATCCTATCTTAAGGAGATAATTTTATTGTAAATTCAAAAATATAAAATTAAAAATTAGAAAATTAATTAAATTTGATCAATTAAAAGTAAATATAACACCAAAGTAGCCTTTATTGCAAATGAAAAGGTAATTTTATGTTAGAGCTCTTGTTTCTGCTACTACCTATTGCCGCTGCCTATGGTTGGTATATGGGATGCAGAAGTGCTCAACAAAATAAACAAAAAAATACTAATCTTTTATCTCGTGAATATGTAGCTGGTGTAAATTTTTTACTATCTAACGAACAAGATAAAGCAGTTGATTTGTTTTTAGATATGCTAAAAGAAGATAGTTCGGCGTTTGAGGCTCACTTAACATTGGCTAATCTTTTTCGCTCAAGAGGTGAGATTGAACGAGCTATTCGTATTCATCAGTCCTTATTTAAAAACAACTCATTATCATTTGAACAAAAATTACTTGCTGGGCAACAACTCGGACGAGATTATTTAGCAGCTGGTGTTTATGATCGCGCAAGAAATATTTTTTTAGAGCTCCTTGATGAACAAGATTTTCGTTTTAGTGCATTAGAATCTTTACTTGCTATTTATCAATTAACTAGTGATTGGGATAAAGCAATAGATGTTGCAGAAAAATTAGTTAAAATGGGAAATTCTCAATTAAAAAAAGAAATCGCACATTTCTATTGTGAACTTGCTTTATTAAAACTTAGCAGTGATGATTTTAAAGGTGCATTTTTATTATTAAATAAAGCCGCTAATTCAGATAAAAATTGTGCTAGGGTTTCTATTATGAAAGGGAGAATTCATATTACTTGTGGTAAGTATGAAAAAGCCGTCACTGTACTTAAAAAAGTTTTTGATCAAGATAGAGATTTAGTTAGTGATTCTCTATCTATGCTTTATGAAAGTTATCATCATCTAGCTAAATGGAACGAATGGAAAGCTTACATTCAACAATGTGTTATTGGTAATTGTGGAGCAATTGCTCAATTATATCTAGCTGAAATAATTGAAAAAAGAAAGGGATCAGAAAAAGCTCAAATGTTTATTAAACAGCAACTGGAATGTCATCCAACTATGCGATTGTTTTGTAAACTTATTGATTATCATTTAGCAGATACAGAAGAAGGTAAGGCAAAAGAGAGTCTAGAATTATTGCGTAATATGCTTGGTGCACAAATTCGTTCTAAACCTGATTATCGTTGTCGAAAGTGTGGTTTTAAAACTCATTCTTTATATTGGTATTGTCCTTCATGTCGGTCTTGGGATACTATCAAACCAATAAAGGGTCTTGATGATTAATAGTAATAATATAATTTATATTAAATTTAATAAATCCAAAAAGGTTAAAGATGATAGTTTCTGTAAAAAATAAATTTCCAATAATCACTACTTCTCCAATCATTGTTGCTTTGGATTATCATGATTTAACTAAGACGTTATCTTTTATTGATAACATTAGTTATCACGATTGTCAGTTGAAGGTTGGCATGCAGATGTTTACCTTATATGGTCCAAAATTTATTCATACTTTGCATCAACGAGGATTTCAAGTTTTTTTAGATTTAAAATTTCATGATATTCCTAATACTGTCATGCAGGCTGTTAGAGCTGCTGCAGAAATTGGTGTTTGGATGGTTAATGTACATGCTAGTGGCGGTATCAGAATGATGATGGCAGCTAAAGAAGCATTAATTGAATATGGTAAAGATGCCCCTATATTAATTGCTGTTACTGTATTAACTAGCATGAAACAATCTGATCTTAATAAGATTGGAATTCAAAAGCAGATTTCTGATCAAGTCTTAAAATTAGCAAAATTAGCTAAGAAGTGTAATTTGGATGGTGTAGTATGTTCAGCACATGATGTATTAACAATAAAATCAGTTTGTGGTAGTGATTTTTTATCAATTACACCAGGTATTCGCCCTAATGATACTGAAACAGATGATCAGTATAGAATTATGACACCACAGCAAGCTATTAATTCTTCTATTGATTACATGATAATTGGCCGACCAATTACCTGTAGTTCAAATCCCGCGTTAAGCTTAGCAAAGATTAATCATTCGATTGGATGGATAAAATAACTGAAACTCTTTTGATTTACAATAATATAATATGAATAGGTTGTATTAAAAAAAAATAAAATTATTTCTCTTATTGTTATTTTAGATTTAAATAAAAAAACAATTAAACAGCAATTACTGTTTAATTCAAAAAAAATAATTTAAATTTATGTTTTTAAATAAAATAAAAGAATATTAATCGACTATAACATAATAAAGAATTTATTTACATAATTTTAGATAATAAATAACATAAAACTTTATTTTTTAGTAACTAATAAAATTTATAAATAAATTAAATAATTAATAATTTTTTATTATTTTTATTAAAACATACTGATTTTATTTCTTTATTATTTTAATAATATTGCAAATATTAATTTAATTTTTTTTAAATTAAATATTAATTAATTATTATAATGAATATTTTTAACTATACTGTATTTTTTATAGTTTTAAAAAAAAATAAAACTTATAATATTTTTTATAAATATAAAATATTTACAAAAAATCATTGGTTACTTTTGCTCATTTATTATCATCATTGCTAAATAATATGTACTTATTATTTAAATAATTATCTAATTTTATTTTTTTTAAAAAAAAATAAAATTAGATATATGTAAACACTTATATATTCTTATCACAAGATGTTTATATGTAATTTCTGTTTTAACTACATACATATTATGTAACTAAATTATTTTAAAATAAACTATTTGTGTTTTAATTATTTAATTAAAACTTAATTGATTTAATTTGAATTAAATCATATCATTAATTAATATAATATGTTTTTTATTTTAGTGAATTTTGATATTGTTTATTTTTAAATTCACATAAATCTTCAATAATACAATTTTCACATCGCGGTTTTCTTGCAACACATGTGTAGCGTCCGTGTGATATTAATAAATGATGACAATCAGCTTTAAATTCAATTGGTACTACTTTAAGTAATTTTTCTTCAACTTTTATAACATTTTTACCTGGTGCTAAATTTGTACGATTACAAACACGAAAAACATGAGTATCAACAGCAATTGTTGGCCAACCAAAAGCATTGTTCAATATTACATTTGCAGTTTTACGACCAACACCAGGTAAAGATTCTAGTGCTTCGCGATTTTCAGGTACCTCTCCGTTATATTTATCAATTAATATTTTACAGGTTTTAATAATATTTTTAGCTTTAATATTAAATAAGCCAATTTTTTTTATATAACATTTTATTCCATCGATACCGAGTGATAATATTTTTTTAGCCGTATTAGCAGTTTTGTAAAGTTTTGATGTTGCTTCATTAACGATAATATCAGTAGCTTGCGCAGAAAGTAATACAAAAATAAGCAATTCAAAAGAGGAATTAAAAATAAGCTTTTTTGTTATTATATTTTTATCACGTAAACGAGTTAAAATAATTATTTGTTTTTTTTTATTCATATTTTATTTACTCCTAATCCTCAGTTGCATTTTTTAGAAAAATATTTTATTTAAAACAAATTGTTGTTATTTTTGACTGTTATATTGCATTTTTTTATCAATTAAATGTTTATCTGTTAAAAAATTAATTTAATAAAAGTTATAAATGTACTAATTTTTAGTAAAAAATATAATAAATAATCTAAATGGATAATATTTAATCAATTCTGATAATTAAAAATTTTTAATATTAATGATATTCCATGACTTAAGAAACTTCATTCTAAACTTAAAAATGCTATTTTTATAATAAATTCTATTATTAAGCTATTAATTTCTAAATTATATTTATAAATCGTTATCTTTGGAATATAAAATTTAATTTGTTACATAAAAGCATAATTAGTAAGGTTAGAACCATTAGACTAAAATATAAATATAAATATTAATATTAATAAAATGTATAGATATTAATTAACATTTAATGAATTTAAAAAATTTTATTTAAATTCATTAAATAGAATAGGATTAATATCCTATTTAATATTAATAATGAAATAAATATTGAGTTCATAATTTTGATAAAAAATTAATATTATTAAGAATTTAATTTTAAAATATCAAATAGTAATAAAATAAATTACTAACAATTAATATAAATTTAATAATTAAAGTAATATAAAATTCTTTTTTATAACTTTTAACAAAAACTCTTAATTTTATTTATGATAATTAATTTAAGTATATTCAAAATATTGATAATTAGATAAAATTGACTCTATAAATCAAAATAGAAAATGATTCATGTGTATTAATAATAACTCTTAATGATGCAATGTAATAAATTCTTTAAAATCATTCTAATTTATATTGCTTATCTAATAATATTGGGTTATTTTCATATTCATTTTATCATATAATTTAATTATAGTGTTCAAATAATACTTGGATTATATAAAAATTTAGTTTTGTTATAGAAATTATTTTCAACAAATATTTTATCGTTTTAATATCAATAAAATTTAATATTTTCTTAAAATATGATATTTTTTATGATTATAATAATGATTTTTGGTTTTTTTAAAAATATAATATAAAAAGAGACTTAATAATTTATTTATTTATTAATGATAATTTTGATTATTACATGAAAGATTATTGTTAATTTTATGGTGGAAATGAATAATTAATATATTATAGAATAATATCTAATTAATTTTAATATAATCATTTTTTATTTATTTAAATGAACATGTGGTTGGCTATAATGATTAATTAGTGGCACTGAAATATTACCAAATAATATAGCAAAAGCAATAGTATCAGAATAACAACCATAAATACGAATAATCCAAGTTAATAATCCAATTATTGAGCCGTAAATAAGACGGCCACGAAAAGTAATTGCCGCCGTAACTGGATCAGTGATAATAAAAAAAGCGCTAAGCATTATTTTCCCTGAAAATAAATATATCATTGGTGAAGTGAATTGTAATGGCATAATGAACCAAGTTAACAATGAACAGAATGTTAATGTAGTTAAAAATGCTACAGGAATTTCCCAAGTAATTATTCGGCGAGCGAGTATAATAATTCCACCAAATAAATAGCCAAGATTAATCCATCGCCAACTAATGCTAGTTAACGAATCATCTAAAGTGATAGGCTTTTGGAATATTTTATTAATTGAATGTGTTAATAAGAAACATTCTTTAAAACTATTAAATCTTAATGGTTCATTTGAACCATTAAGATTTAGGGTTATCCTTTTTAAGGTTGTTTTTTCAGTAGAATGATGGTTTATAAAAATAAGTTGTGTGGCAGCTAAAAAATTTAAATAAATAGATTGATTTTCTATTGGTGATGTCCAATTAGTTATTTTGACAGGAAATAAAATTAATAATATTGTATAACCAACCATTGCTGGATTAAATATATTTTGACCTAATCCGCCGTAGGCATGCTTAGCAATTAATATCGCAATTGTAGTACCTAAAACAATTAGCCACCATGATGATAAAGGTGGTATGCTAATAGCTAATAATAGTGCTGTTACTAGAGCAGAATTATCTTTTAAATGTTTAATAATTGGTAATTTTCGTAATTTTAAAGCAGCGGTTTCAGCTGTCAAAGCAGTTATAATAGCTAATAAGGTTTGGTAAACTACTCCTATTCCAAAAAAGTAAATTTGACAACTAATACCAGGAATTGCAGCAATAATAACCCATAACATGAATTTACTTATATTTTGTTTTTTATAAGCAAAAAATAAGTTGATAATTTTTAATTGATTAATTTTAAAGAAAGTAAATATTTGTCTAAGTTTCATTTTTTAACTCATTTATTTTTTTGTTGTTAGAGAGTTCATTTTGTGCATCACGTTTTGCCTTAACACGAGCAATAGCTGAAGCAACGATTATTTTACGTTGATTAGTTAATTCTTGTTCTATTATCTTTTTTATTATTAAATCTGATTTATTTTCTATTATTTTTTTAGATAATTGAACATCGTATAGCTTAGGTTTTTTAATTTGGATAGCTGCTTGATTATTAAATAATTCAATTTTATTATTTTTAGTTTTATTTTTTTGTGCATTAATTCGCATTAATACTTTATTGATCATTATTTTATTTTTAATTTCAATCTTAATAGCACTTTGATTATGTTGTTGGATTATAATTTTTTCTCTTTTAATTCGAGTTTTTTTAGCATTAAATCGTTTTTTCGCTTCAGAGATACGCTTTTTTTCTTGAGCGATTATTTTGATTTCATCTTTTTCTTGTTGATAATATTGAACAAGAGGAATATTACTTGGACAAACATAAACACAGGCACCACATTCGATACAATCGAATAAATTATATTTTTCTGTATTTTTATGATCATGCCACCGACTAAACAAATAAAGTTGTTGTGGTAATAAATTAGCTGGACAAACTTGAGCACAATGACCACAGCGAATACAAGCATCTTCATTAATTCTATGTTTATTTATTTCTGATAAAACAGGAATGAAAACACAATTGCTAGTTTTAACAATAGGAGCGGTTAAATCAGATAAAGTAATCCCCATTAATGGTCCACCAATAATAACATTTTGTTTTGATTGTGGAATAATTCCGACTTGTTGTAATAGAAATTCAACAGGAGTACCTAAGCGTACCCAATAATTACCAGGATTTTGTATTGCAGAACCAGTTAGTGTTACTACGCGCTCAATTAATGGTTCACCATTAATAATAGCACGTTTAATGGCAAATACAGTGCTAACATTTTGCATCAATATATTGATAAAAGAAGAATGAATATCGTTTTGTATCTCTTTACCTGTTAATATTTTAGTTAATTGTTTAATTTCGTTTAAAGGATATTTTGTTGGAATTACTTTTATCTTAATTATACTTTTTATACCTAAATCTAAAAGTGCTTTTTTTAATGCTATGATTGCTTTTTGTTTATTATCTTCAATAGCAATAAAAACTTCTTTTGATTTCAGTATATATATTAGTATTAATATACCTTCAATGATTTCATTAGCATGCTCTTGTATTAGTCGATTATCGGCAGTTATATAAGGTTCACATTCCTCAGCATTAATAATTAAAGTATTAATCGATTTATTTCCATTTTTTAACTTTATTGCAGTAGAAAAACCTGTACCACTTAATTCTGCTATGCCAGCTTTTTCAATACATGATAATAAAATTTCACTAGAATATTGTAAATAATTTGGTAAAGGTTTGCGTTCACACCATTTATCTTTATTGTCCGGTTTTAAGTAAATACAAAGCTCTTTTTTATCTAAAGAATGTACCGTTATATGTGGTGCTATAGCAGTAATAGTACCAGATGTAGCTGCGTGAATAGGAAGCCTATAATTGCAGCCTTTGGTCAAGGCTTGTCCTGTTAAAACATAGTCACCAATTTTAACAATAATATCTCCAGGTAAACCTATATGTTGTTGAATTGGAATAATCAATTCATTAGCTAATGGGAGCTTTAATATGGAAAATTGGTTTGATTGTGTTTTTATTTGTGGTTGATATATTCTTTTTGAAGAAGAATAAGTTTTTTTTTCGGTTAAGATTAATTTTTTTAAAAAATTAAATATTTTATTATTTATCTTTTTATTATGAAATATAACTTTTAAGATTGAATTTGATTCAGTAATAATATTTTTCGATGAAATAATCGAAGAATTCCATTTTAAATTTTCAATTTTAGTTTTTATTGGCAACATAATAATACTATTTGTTGGGCATATGGAAACACAAAGATCACAGCCTATACAAAGATCCTTTAACACTGTATGCATAGCATGTCTTGTCCCAATAATCGCATCAACAGGACAAATATGAATACATTTAGTGCAACCAATACAATTTTCCTCATCAATAAAAGCAATTTTTTGTTCTTGTCTTATTAATTTATTTCCATCAAGTACTTGTGGCTTGATATTAAATAATTTAGCAATTTTTAACATTACTTTTTTGCCGCCCGGTATACATTTATTTATAGTTTGATTATTACTGACTATTGCTTCAGCATATTTGCGACAATCTAGATAATCACATTTGCCACATTGATTTTGTGGTAAAATATTATCAATTTCTTCTATTATTAATTTCTTCTTTATTTTAAAATAAAGAAAGATAAACTCTAAAATAGAATTAAAAATAAAATAAAACCCGACAATAATACTGATTATAATTAACAAAATATTCATTAGAGTTCGATCAACCACAACTAAATGCCATAAATGCTAAAGACATCAACCAAACAGTAATGAGTTCAATAGATAAACCACTCAAAGTAGCTGGAATATTTGCCATAAAAACGTGCTCGCGAATGGAAGAAAATAGTATTGTTATCAAAAAAAATCCTATTCCAACAGTAAAGGTGTAAAAAATAGATTGTAAAAAATTATGTGATTGATTAGTATTAAGTAATAAAGTTAGATAAAGCATTGCACAATTTATTGTAATTAATGGTAAAAAAATACTTAAAAGACGACATAATATTAAATTAGTTTTATAAATGAGCAATTTAATAAGTTGAATAAGAATACTAATAACTAGCATGAAGCTTAATATATGTAAATAAATATGATTTAAATGTATTAAAATAAATTTATTAATAAGCCATGAAAAGATGGTTATTAATGTTATTACAAGTGTTATTATAAGCCCGATAGTAATAGTAGTTTCTAATTTTTTGTAATTTTCTATAAATGGATATAATTTGAAAAACTTTATTAAAATAAAATTATTTATTAAAACTATAGCTATAAATATTAAAAAATAATCTGTCATTTAAATACCTGAATTTTTTTTAAAATCATTAGTTGCAATAAAAAACTATAAATATAAATATAATTTTATTATAGTAACTAGTTAATAATATAATCTATCAATTTTATGTAAAACTTAACTATAATAAATAATTTATCATCATATCAATTAAAGAATTTTATCTTAAAAAACTTTATTTAATGTAAGATTATTACATATTCTTATTTAGTATTAAAATTAATATAAAATCGTTAATATTTTAAATAACTCTTATCATTTTTATTATCATTCAATTTAATTATAATGTTATTTGAGGTATTATTAATGACTAAAAAATATAAATTATATATCATATACATGATATTAAATGAAAATTAATATAATTTATTTTTTTGTTTTTTATTCATTTATTCTAAATGTAATATATTTTAATTTTAATTTTGTGATGAAATTAAATTAACTAGTAATTTAGTACTATTAATATATTTTTTAGTTTAAATCCTGTAAAAATGTATTTTAAAATTTTATTAATTAATTCTAATCAAAATACCTTTTATATAAATATATAATGTTTTAATATAAATAAACATCATTTATCCATTAAAAATTAATATTGTCCATGATAATTACGTAAATAATTTATTATCATCATCTAGAGATATTTATAATGACGGAAATTTTAATTATGTTATTGCAGTTCTATTTTCTTTATAAACAGATTTTAAAATAACAAAATAAATAGTAATTATTTTGTTATTAGATTTAATGAATTTGAAATTATTAAAAAGTCATACGTTAGTGAAGTTTTTATTGATAGCATAAAATAAGTTAATTAATCGATAAAAGTATGATATATATTTAATCAATATTAATAAATTAGCAATTCTTTTTTAAAAAAAAAAGAAAAAATAAAAAACATATTTAACTTTTTTTTTAAAAAGCGCTAAAAATAAATTAACTTAAATTCAAGGTTATAATTTTATAATTATAACCTTAATAATTAATGGTAATTTCAATTATATTTTATGTTTAAACCAACTTCAACTACTTTAGTTAGAAGTATTTAGATTAAAAAGTTATTTAATTTAAATAAATATTTTAAATAAAAGATAATTAATAAATTTTTATGATTTTTATCGATATAATATATTTAATTTATAAATATCTCTTTATTATAAAAAATATTTTTATATTTATACTAAAATATTTAATAATAAAATTTATTATTTTGTATATTTCTATTTATTATTTATCTATTAATAAATAAAAAGAATTTTTTGATTTAATGACGTTTAAATATGTAATTTTTTTTATTTTTTAATCATAAAATTGAGCTTTATTAATGATTTTAACATAGAATGTTATTCTTAATTAAGAAAAATTTTTAATTGTCTTATAATAAATTATTTATATTTTATGCTTCAACTAAAATAGCGGATGATTTTAATCATCATAATTTTTATCCACAAAAAAAGAGATTAATGTAAATTAATTTTTTATTCTAAAAAAAGGAATAATAATGTTAGAATATCGAATTGAAAAAGACTCCATGGGAGAAATTAAAATCCCTGCGAATAGGTTGTGGGGTGCTCAAACACAACGTTCGTTAAAATATTTTTGTATTTCAATAGAAAAAATACCTACTGCTTTAATTCATGCATTGGCATTAACTAAAAAAGCAGCAACTGAAGTAAATATTGATTTAGGTTTAATAGCAAGAGATAAGGCTAATGCTATTATCGCTTCAGCTAATGAAGTTTTAGCAGATAAACATATAGCTGAATTTCCATTGGTAATCTGGCAGACCGGCTCTGGTACACAAACTAATATGAATATAAATGAAGTACTAGCAAATAGAGCAAGTGAAATTTTAGGTGGGAAAAGAGGACAAGAACGCTTAATTCATCCAAATGATGATGTAAATAAAAGCCAGAGTTCTAATGATGTGTTTCAAACTGCGATGCATGTTGCTGCTGTTATTGTTTTAAATCAAAAACTTTTATCTGAATTAAAAAAACTACAAACTACTTTAAAACAAAAATCTGATTCTTTTAATGATATTATCAAAATTGGTCGTACACATCTACAAGATGCAACACCATTAACTTTAGGTCAAGAAATATCTGGTTGGGTAGCAATGCTAGATCATAATATTCAACATATCAAAAGGAGTATCCCACATCTTTGCGAATTAGCATTGGGTGGGACAGCGGTTGGTACGGGTTTAAATACTCACCCTAAATATTCTATTCAAGTCGCTAATAAAATTGCAAAATTGTCAGGTGAACCATTTGTAACTTCACCTAATAAATTTGAATCTCTAGCTACTTGTGATGCTTTAGTTCATGCTCATGGTTCATTAAAGGGTTTAGCGGTTTCATTGATGAAGATCGCCAATGATATTAGATGGTTAGCATCAGGTCCGCGTTGTGGTATTGGTGAAATTATGATTCCTGAAAATGAACCTGGTAGCTCAATAATGCCAGGGAAAATAAATCCAACTCAATGTGAGGTATTAACTATGATTTGTGCTCAAGTTATGGGCAACGATGTTGCTATTAATATTGGAGGTTCATCAGGTAATTTTGAACTTAATGTTTTTAAACCTATGATTATAAATAATTTTTTACAGTCAGTTCGTTTATTAACAGATGGTATGTTTAGTTTTAATAATTATTGCGTTAAAGGTATTGAACCTAATCATCAGCGTATAAATAAATTATTACATGAATCATTAATGTTAGTTACTGCATTAAATACTCATATTGGTTATGATAAAGCTGCTAAAATTGCTAAAAAAGCACATAAAGAAGGAATGACGCTTAAAAAAGCAGCATTAAAACTAGGTTACTTAACAGAAGAGGAATTTGATAGTTGGGTGCAACCTAAAAATATGATAGGTACGATAAAAAAATAATTTTTATATTTTAAATTTTTATAAAAATTTAACTAAATAAAAAAAATAATTTTTAATTTGTCTTATTTTTATATTAAAAACATTAATATCATAAATTAAAAAAAATATCTTTGATATAATTATATTTTAATATATATAAATTGTATTTTTTATGAAATTTCTTTTGATACTAAATTAATCATAAATAAAAAGGTTTATAGTGATATTAAAATATTTTAAAATTTAATAAATATTCAATAAACATAAAAATGACAGTAATATTAAAAATAAATACAGTAAATAAACAATTATTTTTACTAAAATAATTAGTTAAAAACATCTATCACTGTTCATTTTATTTATAGAGTTATTATCAATTTTAATATTATAAAAATTGATAAATAATTCAAATGAATTTTTTTACTAAGAAAAACTATAGTAATTATTATAAAATATCATTTATAAAATAAATAGAAGAAAAATTCTTTAATTAATAAAGTATCTTTCAATATTTTAATTGAAATGATGATAAAAATAAAATATTAGTACTTAGTAAAAATAGATTATTATAATATTTTATAGTTTATTGTATTTAGTAAATATAATTAATAAAGATTATGTCTATTTATAATTATTAAAAATTAATATAGTAAATTAAATTAAGATATTTAATTATATTTTATAAATATATAATATCTAAATTATATTAGATTAAATAAAGTAAAGATAAAGTTCATAACTAAATAATAATAAATAAAATATCGCATTTTATACGTAAATTAAAATTAAATATGTTTTAAAAATATAAATATAAAAGATTTTAATTATTTATAATAAATTTATTAATTAATATAAATATTATTTATTATTTTAGAGTGGCTAGCTATTAGTATTAATTATTTTTATTTGTTTATTAATTCATTTTTTAATTATATATTATATTTTAAATATATTTAAATTAAATCTGATAAATTAAAAAAATAGAATTAATAAATTATATATAATGAATGAATTAATATTAGTTATAATGTTTATATTATTTATATTAATGATCTTTTCTGATGTATTATATATTAATTTGAAACTTATTTTTTATTTTATTTATGTCATAATTTATTATGTTATTTGATATATAAAATATAAAAAAGAAATATTTAAAATAGACTTAGTCGTTTATTTATATTATTAATAATAATTAATTATTTTAAAATATAGAATTTGTAATTTAATTTAATAATCATATTTATGATGCTTTTAATTATAGTGTTTTAAACAATAATATTATTATTATCATTATTAACAATTAATTTTATATATTTTGTTATTTAGATGTTTTTTAAAATAAATTTTATTTTTTTTATATTTATATCGTTTTGGTGATTAATTGTTAATTAGAAATATTACATTTTTTCAATAACATTAATATTCATTTTTCTGTCAATTTTTAATAATCTTTAAATTAATATCACTTTATTTTTTTAGTTTATTTAGTTATATACAGCTAAGGTCAAAAAAAAATAAATACATGTACTTAAAATAGTAATTTTATTTTTTTTAGTAAAATAGATTATTTTTAAAAATATTTTTAATAAATGTATATTTCTACTATAAAATATATTTATTTATATTAATTTTTTTTAATACCATAAATTTAATAAAATAATAATAAAGACTATTAATATAATAATTATTAATATTTTTTATAATATGTTTTTATTTATTGCATTTTAAATTATTAAATAAAAAGTAAAACTTACATAAAAATCCTCTTTATACTTATTGTTTATTTTAATAAACTGAGTAAAATTTATATAAATAAATAAGTAAAATCATCTTGATTTAATTAAATAATTTAACTCAAATTTATTTGTTATTTTATTCATTAACTTTAATTAATTTTTCATATTTTTATAAAAAAAAACTTAAATAACATTAGTTTTAGTAATATTGTAAAAATTATTAAAGAATTTAATGGTTTTAATTTCAGTAAATAAAATTGATTTTTTAATACATATTTTATAATTTAAAGTAAAATTAATAATTAGTTTATAAATTATTAGTTCATATTAAAGGTTTACATTTACTAAAGTTAGGTGTAGTTAATTAATTATATTATTTTGTAAACTAGATAAAAAATAAATAAAGATATTATTAATATTGATTATTAATAAGAATTACTTATTTAATAAATAGTTATTGAAAATAATCGAATATTTTATTTTTTATTAAAGATTTTTTTGAAAAATATTATTTTAATAAAAAATTTTTAATTATTTATTTTTTAATATAATTATTTATAATAATTATATTATTAATAATATATTTAAAATATAGTGATAAATTAAATACTTATTATTATCATAAAGTGTTTTATAAATTTTTTTAAAAAAAATAAAATTTATATAAGATTAATTTATATTAAATTATTTATTAATAAATAAAGTTAATATGAATTTATTTTTTTATTTCTAAATAAAATAATTATTATTTATAATTTTATTTAAATTAATTAACAGTTATTTATATTAGTATAATAAATTATACTTACATAAATATAAATTTTAATAGATATTAATTATTAATAAATCAAATATCATAAAAAATTATAATTTATTTAAAAAATAAGAAAAATACTTATTTGTTTTTTATTAAAATATTAAATATCATTTTATTTATTTAATATATAGATATTTTATTTTTACTAAGTTGTTTATAGAAAATCTCTTACATTATATACAATAAGTATTTCGTATTTATTTAAAATAATGAAATTAATTTTTAGTGTAGATGTAATTTATAGTTATTTTAATCTTTAATTATCAACTAGCTATTTTATAAAATATAATATAATTATAATTATATTATATTCTTTTAGAATTAAAACCTTAAAAATATTTAAAACATTATCATTAAAAAATTATTTAGTTATTATTAATAATAAATATTTTATTTAAAATAAAAACTATTTATAATAAAATCTGTTAAATTTAAAATAAATAAAATATCTATATCTATTCTTTGAATATTTATAGTTAGTTATATCTTAATTTTATACACTTTAATATAAGTAAAAATAATGTTTAAAAATATTTTTTAAAGCGACTTAACTTGTAAGGCACAAAATAATTTATTAATTAGTAAAATTAACATATTTAAAATTATATATATTTTAATATATAACTAATAATAACATTTAGATATTTTATCTTAAAGAAAAAATTAAATTCAATTAAAAGATATATGAATATTTTAATGAATAATATTTAAGCATAAAAACATTAATTTCGAAAAAGTAATATATTCATATATCACTAATCCGTTAAAGCTATTCAATTTCTTAGATTTAAAAATAACTTTATATTAATATAATTCTTATTCTTTTAAAAAAAAATTATATGCACAATGAAATATAAAATCACTAAAAATTCAATTATTCAAGATAGATTTTTTATTACATAAAATAAAGTTATTGTTAATATTATTAATAAAAATTTAACCTTCTGTTTTTTTAATATAAATAACATTTATTTATATAGTAAAAATTTAAATATTTCATTAATATAGAGAAAAAGATTAGAAACAAATAAATCATTATGATTAAAATTGATTATATTACAAGTTAGTAATAAAAATATAAAATTTTAATGAGATTAAAATAATAATAAAATATATTAATTTTTTAAATTTTTAGATAATTTATTAATTATAGTAAAAATTACTTAACCATTGATTATATATAATATAATAAATTTATTTTTATTAACTGTTAATATTATTTTAAAATTATATTTCTTATTTCTTTTGTAATATTAATATTGATATTAATATTAATTTTAAATATTAATACATTATTAAAATATAACAAGATTAATCGTAATAATTATCATTATTTATTTTATTATTATTTTAATTTAATTTTATATAATCTTTTATTTATATAAAATTAAAAAAAATATCTTTAAAGGATATTAGTTACTGAAAATTATATTTTAAAAAAACAATATTTATAGCATAAAATTAATAAAAATATAAAAACTTAGATATATATTATTCTAGACAAAAAAAATATTATAATCATTAAATTGATCATTTAAAAACATTTTAAATAAAATTATTATAAAGGATTTTTATGAAAAAAATTATTAAATTATTACTTAAAATATTTTTTATATTAACATTATTTATATTAATTTATTTAGTTTATATAAAAATAAATAATAATAAATTATGGGAAACCATTAATAAACAATGTATTTCTCAATTTAAAAATAACACCTTAAAATCACCATGTATTAAGTTTGATAAACAACATAAATATGTTATATATAAAGATATAAAAGGAAAATTACATTATTTATTATTACCATTAGATAGAATATCTGGTATTGAAAGTTCTATTTTACAACAAAAAAATACTGAAAATTATTTCATATTAGCATGGCAAAATCGAGAACATTTTATTAAGATATCAAAAAAACCTATTAATGAACAATTTCTTTCTCTTGCTATAAATTCAAAATATGGTCGAACGCAAGATCAATTACATATTCATTTAGCTTGTTTAAAACATGAAGTTTTTCAGAAAATAAAAGAAAATGAGGATATATTGACTAATAATTGGCAACCATTAAAAAAAAGAATTAATAATCATCAATATATAGCTATTAAGGTTTCATGGTTAGATATAAATAAAATATCACCATTTAATTATTTAAAAAAATATGTTACAGAGTGTGGTGATAATATTTCTTATTACGGTTTAGCCATGATACCAAGTACTGAAAAAAATAAATTTATTTTATTAGCAATTCGATTAAAATTTCTTTATTTCAATTTTGGATCAGCTGGTGAAATTCAAGATTATCAATGTAAATTAATTAATAATTAAAAGTATTTTAATAATTAATTTTTTAATTAAATTCTTTTTTTAGAAAAAATAATATTTATTATTTAAATCATATAATAAATATTATATTTTTATATGTACTATAAACTTTACTATATTAAAAAGTTAATTAATTATTTTTTTTAAAGAACTATATTTAAATGATTAACATAAAATTATTTAATTATATCTTTATATTATTATTTATTTTAATAGATTTATTTTATTAATGAATTAGTTCATACCTATCAATTATATTTATTTCATAAAAATGTTTTATTTAAAAAATAAAAACTGAGAATAAAGAAAGTAAATTTAAGAATGAAAATAAAAAACTATTATGTGTTATTAAAATCTAAATTACTAATGAATCTTACTTCTAGTATAGATATACTTATTCACACCACGTATATTATTATTTTTTCTATAAAAGTTATTTATTATAAAAATATAAATATTTTAAAAATTTTAATTTTATTTAAAAAATAATATTATTATATTTTAATAAATAAATCATTTTATCATAGTTTGTGAAAATTTAATTAAATAGATTTTATTTTTACTTTATAAAAAGAAACTATATTTTACTAAAATAAATAAAAGTATTTTTAAAATCAAAATTTTTTATTCATCTCTTAGATGAGATTAAATGCTTTTATTGGTAAGATGATAAAGTATTCTCTAAAAAATAAAATATACTCTTACGTAAAAACTATAAATTATTTAATATATATATTAATTATATTTCTTAATGTAATAAAAAAATATTTTTGAATAGTATCAATAATAATGTTATCATATAATATATGTATATAAATGAAATATACAAGCAACTTTTTTATCATTAAATTAAAATACTAAAATTATAAAAAATATTTTTAATTTATTTAAAAAAAATCTAAAATAAAAAAAAATTATCAATGATTCGATTATAGTTTAATAAATAAAAATTATTTTGAAAATATTATTGATTTAAATATTTTAATTTAAAAAAATAAATTTTAACTTATAAAACAAAAAATATTCTATATGTTTTAATCATAAAATATATCAATGAAATTGATATAGGATTTCTAAAAAATTCATTTTATAATTATAAAAAGTTATTTATCCTATATTTTTTGAATAAATAATGCAAATAAGCATTTAATGCAGAAATATATTTCTTTTGATATATTAAATGTTTGACTTGATATTTAAATAAATATGTATTTTTTGGATTTTTAAAAACAACGTTCTTCCATGGAGAAACATTTTTAGCTATTATAAATGATTGTATTAACGATGAATTTGCCCATTTATGCCATGGTTTTGTATATCCTATATAATGTATTAATAGATCACTGTTATATATTTCTATTTTTTTATTATTTTTTATTGCTTCATCAAGACTATAAATTTTATTCCATTTTTTATCTAAAAAAATAAGTTTCCCTATTAATAATAAATTAAGAGCATCTTGATCAGGGAATGGGAGGTTTTTTTTTAAAATTAAATTAATAACCTTTGTTGATATATCTTCTTTTTGCCATTGTTGAATATTTATTAATAAAAATCCAGAGTTGAAATATTTTTCACCAATACTATTAATATCTATTGATTTGAATTTTTCTTTTCCGCCCTCTTGTATAACTCCAGCAATTTCATTATTTAAAAAATTAATTTCAATTAATTGACTTATATTTCCTTTACAAAAAATATCAGCGTCAAGATAAAGAACTTTTTTAATTTTTAAAAATAAATAATTAACAATTATAAATCTAAAATAAATAGCACTTGACCAATTTTGAGTTGTTGGTAATTCTGGTAAATTATTATTTTGAACAAAATATATAGTTATTTTTGTATTATATTTATTGGCTAATTGTAAAAATAATTTTTTTTGTTTATCATTAAAAAAATTAGTAAAAACATGAAAATGAAAATCTATATTTTTATTATTAATCAGTATAGAAGTTATAGAAATACCCGTACCAAATAAAAAATTTTTATCAACTCCGTAAGCAATATTAAATTCATTATCTGAATAACTTATTTTTTTATCTCCTAAATTAATAACTTTTATTATTAATTTACTAGCCATTAACGTATTTTCTTTATTCACATTTTTGTATAGAATAAATTATTCTCCGCGTATCTTATTTTTTTTTTACAAAACGAAAAAATCTGTGCATTTTCAATGAAGATGATTTATTTTATTAATATTTTTTTATTCATAACCATTATTATCATTTATCTTACTATTTTAATTTTTGATTTCTATTTTTTAAATTTATTAAATAAAAAGCAATAAATGTTTATATTTGAGTTTTTATACTAATTAATTTTTATTTATTGATGATATAAATGAAAAATATCTTATTTACCCGTATTCTTTGATATATCTTTATTATATCTCAATATAATACTAGGATATATTAAAGAATAAAAAAATAAATATTAATTTCTTATAATTTAAAAGTTATCATTATTTATTTTTTATGATTTTATTCGTACGACAAATAAAATTTGATATTAATTCTATTTTAATATATTAAAATTTAAAATTTAAAATTATATTTTAATGAATTTAAAACAAAATAACATTAAATAAGAAAAAATCTTTTAATAATTTTTTATTTTTATTGATATTTGATGATTAATTTTTATTTTTCTTTGATATTTTCTCAGTTATTATATTTATTTACAAAATATTTATATTATAGATAAAATAGCAAGGTGATATCAATCACTAAAGATTTTTAGTATAAAAAATATTAAATATGTTTAAGGTCAATTTGTTTACTATATATTATTTTTTTAGATAACATTGATAGAATAACTTTTATTAACAGTAAAAAAAATACTCTTAATTTATTTAAGATTATTTTTATTTAATCATTAGTAGATATAAAAAGTTATAAATTAAAAAGTTTTTATAATTTATTATATATTTTATGTTATAATTAATACTTTCAATTAAAGTTTTAAATATATGTTATATATGATGATTTTAAATTAAAAAATTAGTTTTTAATAAATTTTTTATTATAGAAAAACATAAAATACATTTTTCTAAAAAAAAAATAAAAAAGATAAGCATAAGAAAAAATAATATTTTGTTTTTCAAAAAATCTTAGTAACATTATTTTACATATAGATATAAAATATACATAATATGATGATAATATTATTATTAATTACATAACAATATTATGTTACAAATGATAAAGATTTTATATAGATAAAAATTTTCTAATTAATATATAGATCATTTTAACTTAAACTAATAACATACACATGAATTCTATTGATTACATTATATAGATATAGTTACTTTTTATTAATAAAGAGATTTTTTATTAATTATATTTTATGTAATTTAAAATTTAAAATAAAAAGGTACTGAAAAATAATATCATTAATTACATACTATCTCTAGTTCATAGAACATAAATACTTTATTAGGAAACTCAATAATAACAAGTATTATTTTATTTTTTTTTAAATATTAATTTAGTGCATTAAATGAACCAAATATGTAAAAAAAAAACTAAAATTAATAAGTTTTTCTATAAACTTCTTGATTGTATAGTAAAAATACTGAAAATATACCTAATATTTTAGTGAATTTATTGATATTAATCAATATTATAAAATATTTAATTAAACTACTCAATGAATAAATTATTTAAATTTTTTAAAAAAAAATAGAAATGACTAAATATATGTAGATATTTATATTGTTTTATGAACGATAGAAAAAATAACAATATTTAACATATTTGTTGATTAATCTATTATGAAAAAATATATTAATAACAAGAATGAGATTTATGTCAATATAAAAGTAATATATATCATCAAAGAAAGGTTACAAAATACATGTTATTTACATTCTATCAAAATAATTCTTTTTAAATTTCGCACTTATACCTAAAATATTGTGTATAAGATAATGATTAGTAATTTATTTTTTTATAGAGATATAATCTCTAATAAATTCAAATAAATTATACAATTAGATTTATTAAACTAAATAAAAAATAAATACAATTTAAAACTGAAGTATATATCAAATTTAAGTTTATTAATTTATATTGAAAATAGTGTTATTGTTTAATTAATTGATAGGAGGTGAAATTGATTGGAGAAAGTAAAACTCATTTAGAGAAAAGATAGCAAAGATGTTTTATTAAAAATATAAAATATCTATTTTTTTAGTTTATTGATTACATTATGATATTTCATAGTTTATATTTTAATATTAATATTTAATCAAAATTAACAATAAAATATTTAATTAAAATATTTTAGATTATAATATAAATAATTAATCATAATTTTTATTATAAGTAAAAATTATGATTAATTATTACCGTTATGATAAATAATTTTAAATAAATCTCTTTAAATTAAATTATAAGTATTATTAAGCGAATAAAGATATTAAGTTGTTTATAGATTTTTCTATATTATTAATTGATTTTTCTATGTCTAGTTAACAAAAAACTTTTATTGCTTTTAACTATGAAGAAAAAAATTTTCATAAAATGAATAAATAAAAAAAATAAAACAATAAAATTGATAGAAACGGATTGTATTGCATACATGTTAGGTTAAAGGTATTATTTTATATTTAATATCAATATTAAGAATAATAATTATATTCTGATGGTTATTTTTAATGGGAATTTTTTTTACTTTAAATAATCTTTTCTAATCATTAATTTATTTTTTATTATTTAATATAATATAATATTTATTAATACTGCTATATATATTAATAATAATAATATATTCTATAAATATTACTTTTAGTAATATTTAATTCTATTTAAATTTATTTATTATTTTTATTTTTTTTAATCATTGATAGAAAGTATATAAAATAATTATTAACTTATATTTCATTTATAAAATACTTTATAAATGAAATTAATAATGTCATTAATAAAAATGAAATAGATCTTTAAATTAACTTTTTTAGTTTATTTTTAATAAAAGAGAAAGTAAATAAAAAAAATATAGAAAAAGTAATAATTATTATTAATTTTATTTTTAATCAATTAAATAATTTTTTATTATTATTTTTAATTTGACTATATAGAAAAATAAATAAACCAGGTATATAAAGAATAATAGATAAAAGTAAATTGATTATTCCTGCAGCATAAAGTAACCATAAACAATATAAATTTGTTACTATACCGATAATAAGCGAAGTTTTGTTTTTATCTTGAAAAGAAATTTTAATCAGAAAAAAACTTACTAAAAAATAAGGAATTAAAATCATTTCTGAAGCTATTGTTAATAATATATTATAGTTACTGTGATTGAACCAAATTAATATTAACGATGATTGTATCGCACCGTTTGTAAGCCAAAGAGATGCATAAGGGACATTATTTTTATTTTTATATTTAAATATCTTAGGAAATGAACCATGTAATGAAGCTATGTAAGAAATTTCAGCTGCCATGATTGTCCAACTTAAATAAGCACTACAAACAGAAAAAATTAAACCAACTATAATAATAATCTCACCATAATTCCCAATCATATTAATCATAAGTGATGCCATCGATGGATTTTTCATTTCAGAAAGTTCAGTTCTAGAAACAATACCAAAAGAAAGTATGGTAACTAATATATAGATACTTAAAGCTAAAATTACAGCAAATAATGTTGCTAAACCAATATCCTTACGTCTTTTGACTTGAGCTGAAACAACTACCGCCCCTTCAATACCAATAAATCCCCATAGAGTAATTAGCATCGTATTTTTAATTTGTTCTAAAATTGATACTCCAATTTCAACGCCACTAAAATCAAATTGAAAAATATCTATTTTAAATGAAAAAATAGCTAAAACAATAAAGAAAGCAAGTGGAATTAATTTAGCTAAAGTTGCTAATTTATTTATTAAAACAGCAGTCTGTTTACCTAATAATACTAACCAATGAATAATCCATAATAAGATAGATTCACCAATCAAAGATTGCCAAGTATTCCCATTACCAAAAATAATATTATTTATGTTATCGCTAAAAAAACTAAGAGCCGCAAAAATAATGACTAAATAAGAAACATTAGCAATAACCGAACATAACCAATAACCCCAGGCTGAACAAAAACCAATTAATTCTCCAAAACCTTCTTTTGCATATGTATAAATTCCTCCATCTAGATCAGGTCTAATACGCGAAAGTAACAATAAAGATGTAGCAAAGAATAAAATACCAATACCTGTAATACTCCAGCCTATCATAACTGCTAATGGGCTAGCGACTTCTGCCATATTTTGTGGTAAACTAAAAACACCAGCTCCAAGCATTGAGCTTAATACTAATGCGACTAAAGTGATTAGGTTTAATTTTTTATTATTCAAAAAAAAACATCCTGAAATAAATTTCCCATAATTTACTTATGATATTAATGATAATTTATTTATTTATTAAAAAATAAAACTGCCTTAAATTAAATAGAAATAAAAATTTAACAAAATTTTACGACTATGAAAGATGATATTCAATCATTGAATACAAATAAAAAATGAATAATTTGGTAATTTTAAGAGATTTTTTATTTAAATGAAAATAATATTATACTTTTATTATTTATAGAAATTTTTATTAATATATGAATTTATAATATTAACTTTATATTAGTCCATGATATTAAAATGTTTTATGCTTTTTGAATTTTAAAATTTTGATTTTTTTTATAAAAACAAATAAAAACTTAAAAATAATTGAATTGAAAAAAATATTTTCATAACTAATTTTAAAATTTAGTTTAAATTTAATATTTATATTTTAAAAGTAACTTATAATTTTGCTATTAAAAATAAATTTATATTAAGTATTTAACTTTTTAATTTTTTATTTACTTATAGTTAATAAAACTTAATTTTTTTATTAAAAATATTAATGCTATATAATTAAAATTATCATTTTTATTGTCTGTTTTGTTTTTCTAAACATCAATATAAAAAATTAGAAAATAGATTATTAATAATACTTAAACTAATATTAAAAAAACTTAAAAATAAATAACATATTTATATTTTAATTAAATAATCATTAATAACCAATTTAATTGTATACAAATCTATTATTAAATAAAATTAAATTATCTTATTTTTTTATATTTAAATAATCCATTAATATCACTTATTATATCATAATGACTATCTTTAATAATTAAATTATAAAATTACATATCGATAAAATTTATAATATTTTATATTAATTACTATTAAAATAATTAGAATAAAATTCTATATCAAATAAATTAATTTCATTTAAAAAAATAGTAATATTATTTATATATTTATATCTTACTTTTTTATAAAGTAAGATTAGTATTTATATAGATACTAATTGATGAATAAATATGATCGCATTAAAATTATCACCTTCATCTACCATTTTAATAAAAATTATGTTTATAAACTAATAAATTTTTGAATAATTGCTTGATAGACCCCGATTTATACAAAAACATATAATAAATAAAAAACCTTATAATATTAATATTTTGATAAAAATATATTATATATAAATATAATAATTCTATATATAGTATTATATAATAAAGCGTAATTAATAAAACTTACATAAGTTGAAATAACAATTTAATAAAATTGAAAATAATATTTTTATATTTAATAATTTTATTATATTTTTAAATTCATATTTATTTAAATAAATATAGAAAATTTATTATCAAGTAATTTATTTTTTTTGGATTAAATTATTTAATTAATAATAATAAAATATTAATATTAATCAATTAACACTAATATCAATTTATTTATATAAAAAATTATTCTATTGAATAATACATAATATATAAATTTTTTTATTAAAAAATAATTCTGATAAAAATCATAAAATCTTAATTTCAAATATTAAAAATTTAAATAAATTTAATTATCACTAATAAAACCACTGAAATAATATTCATTAATTCACGTTTCTACTGCAAATAACAATCGAATTAATATTTTTATTAAATAATATTTTTATTTGCTATTAAATAAATATTCAATATAAAAATTAAGAATTAGATATTAATTCATAAGCTATATTAGCGTTCTGTAAATAACTAATATTAAATAAATATTAAAGTTTAATATTCAATTATAGTAAATAAATTTATTATATTAAATAAATAGAAATAATTTAATTTTTTTTATTAAATCAGTGATATTAAAATAATAAAATATCACTGATAAATTTTACTATTTAATTTAATTTAATTTGTTCTAATAATTAATTTAATGAATTAAATAAAATGTTGATAAAAAATAAAATTTAGCTATTAATTTAATTAAGTAACAAGCGCATCAAAACTATTATGGTTAATAACCAATTTTTTGTTAATATTTTAAATATTTTCATTTCATTGAATTCTATTTATATAATTAAATATTTTTTTTAAATATATTGTTTAATAAATACATTATAATTTATATAAAATATAATGTATAATATAAAACATAAAATATATAATTTTTTATATATTTCTATAAGTTTTTATCAAATTAATAAAAATATTTATCTGACAACTTTGTGATAAGATAATTATCTTAGTCTATCTTACTGAAATTTAATATTATTATCAAGTACTGAACTCTGTTATTTAAAAACAAACATTAATTATCAGATTACTTAAAGCTAGTAAAATTATTAACAAAATTTTTATTAAATCTTTCCAACTAAATCAATTGAAGGCAATAAGGTTGGTTCTCCTTCCTCCCATTTTGCTGGACAAACTTCTCCTGGATGATTTGTTACATATTGTATAGCTTTAATTTTTCGCAAAAGACTTGAAACATCGCGTCCAATACCTTCAGCTATAATTTCAATCGATTGAATAATACCTTTTGGATCAATAATAAATGTAGCGCGTTCTGCTAAGCCTAATTCTTTCTCTTGATTATTTTCTTTATATTTACGCATCACATCAAAATTTTGAGTTAACGTCCAACTTGGGTCACCAATCATAGTATATTTAATTTTACTAATTGTATTTGAATAATTATACCATTCTTTATGACTAAAATGAGTATCCGTTGAAATTGAATAAATTTCAATATTTAGTTTTTGCAATTCTTCATAATGATCGGCTAAATCACTTAATTCTGTTGGACAAACAAAAGTAAAATTAGCAGGATAAAAGAAAAAAATACTCCATTTTGTTTTAATATCTTTTTCAGATATATCAATAAATTTTCCATCTTTAAAAGCAGTATTTCGAAAAGGTTTAATTTCTGTATTAATTAATGACATTTAACTATTCCATTTTATTTGATAAATATTTAGTAAAAATAAACATATTAAATTTAGCTCTTATATTTACAATTAGAATATTATATATAAAAACTGTGTAATTAACAAGCGTATTTTTAAATTTAAAACGGTATCAATAAATATTTTTAAAAATATTATTTAAAACTAATAAACATTAGAACATGAATTATTAATTAGTAATTAAATATTATTAATTATTTTTATGTTTAAAACATTATTATAAGTATAAAAATACCATTTTAACTTTAAAAACTTTTAGATTAATTAAAAAACTGAATAAATTATAGTTATTAACTATAATTAAAATAAATATTAAATATAAATATTTATCGATATTTAGTTTTTTTTTTAATTTTATATACAAAACTTAAATAACTCTTTTCTTAGTATTTTACTAATACATTCATTAGATATGTTTTTATAAATTTTAATTTCTCTGGTAAAGTAAAATATTTAATTATTATTATCACTTATAAATTGAAAAATCAATATAATTGATAAAAATTTTTCAT
>JBQMRZ010000026.1:0-404 GCA_052174135.1 Arsenophonus sp. ET-KM2-MAG3 | reverse complement strand
GTAAGGTGTTGGGACTAAAACATCAACAGGATCATTATCTAAGGATAAAGTGCGATTAATATAACCATAATTACAGGGATAAAACATAGTAGTAGAGATAAAACGATCGACAAAGATGGCCAAATGTTAGAGGATGTTTCAAAAAATTGTAAAGAAATATAAATAACCTTTTTTAGTGATAATGATACATATACAACTTAATATATTATATTTATTTATGCTGTCTTTAAAGAAAATAGTTAGAGTAGAAATAATGTACTCCGTTTTTCCCTTACTAAGAAAATATACTAGACCTTTCAAATGTATTAAATCTATATTTAAGAATTTAAAAATTTATTTCTCATATTATATTATCAAAATATTACATAGTTGTTCAGTTTCTGTATTACAATAACAAATTTGGA
>JBQMRZ010000025.1:0-2958 GCA_052174135.1 Arsenophonus sp. ET-KM2-MAG3 | reverse complement strand
TGAAGGCTGTTATATGTATTTAAACTAAAATAAATAATTGATAGGTTAATTGTGAATTCAATTAAATGTTAAGTAAGTTATATTTGTAATGAAGATTAATAGAACTTATTGTAAAATGATAGATACTTTATAACCAATAAGATAAATGATATTGGAACGAAAATACCTTGATATATTAATAAGAATCACAAAAATATAAAAATATTTTCAATACTATGATTTGTTATAATTGATGTGATCATCATCTAAAAAGATGAACTTAAATGTTTATTGGGTTACTTTAAATAAATTTTTTTAGTTTATAATTTATCATTTTTATTATTCATCTAATAAAAATAACATAACTATTTGAAGCTCTATATATGTTGAAATACTATTTCAATGTTTTTATCAATTTATTAATTGTTATAGAAAAAATGAATATGTTGAAGTTATTGTATTCATAACATAATTAGTAATTTATATTTATTTACATAAAAGTCATTATTATGTTTTCCTAAAATAATAAATGTTTATTTTAATTTATGATAATAATTCTTAAAATTGAATCTTAATTTTTCGATATAGTTATTTTGATTATGGTAATATTATATCTCTTAAGTTATGCGTTCTTTTTGGAGATAACGTGTTTATTTGGTTTGAAAAATTAGTTAACCCATACCCTGATGATAGAGAGAAATCACCGCCAAAAGATTTTTTTTCATTTATTTTATTTTGTACTTATGGGGTACGAAGATATATTTTTGCTATGACGCTATTAAGTGCATTAATTGCTATATTTGAAGCGTTACTTTTTGCAATTATGGGACATATTATTGATTGGTTAAGTAATATACAACCTGGTTTACTCTGGCAGCAAGAACGCATAAGTTTATTGAAATTAGCACTAATATTAATTAGTAGTACTTTATTGATTGCATTACAAACAATGCTTAAACATCAGACTTTATCTGGTAATTTTCCCATGATATTACGATGGAAATTTCACCGCCTAATGCTCAAGCAAAGTATGAGATTTTACCAAGAAGAATTTGCTGGACGAGCATCTGCAAAAGTAATGCAAACTTCATTAGCAGTACGTGACATTTCAATGATCATTGGAGATATAATTGTATTTTTAATTATTTATTTTGTAACAATGACTACAATTATTGGAAACTTTGATCTTTTGATGTTATTACCTTTTTTCATATGGCTTAGTTTTTACATTATTGCAATGTGTTATTTTGTTCCTCATTTATCTAATTTAGCGCGAAATCAAGCTAATGCTCGTTCTCTAATGACAGGACGTGTAACTGATGCCTATACAAATATCATAACCGTTAAATTATTTTCACACGCTGGCCTTGAAGCTGCTTATGCAAAAGCGGCAATGAAAGAATTTTTAGTGACAGTAAATATACAAATGCGCGCAATTAGTAGTTTTGAAATAGTTAATCACCTACTTAATATGATATTAATTATAGGTTCTACCGGTGGAGCAGTATGGTTGTGGGTTAATGGAAGTGTTGGTATTGGAGCTGTTGCTGCCGCTACTGCAATGGCTTTACGTTTAAATAGTTTCTCGCATTGGATAATGTGGGAAATGGCAGCTTTATTTGAACATGTAGGCACTGTACAGGATGGTATTAATACGTTATCACAACCAAATGATATTAATGATTTACCTGATGCTAAACCACTGCAAGTAAAAAAAGGTGAATTACGTTTTGAACATATTAATTTTGCTTATAGTAATACAAAATCTAATTTAAATACAGTAATTAACGATCTTACTTTACATATTCTTCCTGGAGAAAAAGTAGGTTTAGTAGGACGATCTGGAGCTGGAAAATCAACAATAGTTAATTTACTTCTTCGATTTTATGATGTTAATAACGGACAAATTTTAATTGATGGTCAAGATATTGCAAAAGTTACTCAAGAGAGTCTGCGTTCGCAAATCGGAATGGTAACTCAAGATACTTCATTACTGCATCGCTCAGTTCGTGATAATATTTTATATGGATGCTCTAAAGCAAATGATATTGAAATGATAGCTGCCGCTCGTCAAGCTGGTGCTCACGATTTCATCGTTACACTCACTGATGCTAATGGTCGCACTGGATATGATGCACATGTAGGTGAACGAGGTGTTAAGCTTTCAGGTGGGCAGCGTCAGCGTATTGCAATTTCACGTGTTATACTTAAAGATGCTCCGATCTTATTACTTGATGAAGCAACCAGTGCTCTTGATTCTGAAATAGAAATAGCTATTCAAAAAAATTTATATCGGCTTATGAAAGGGAAAACTGTTGTAGCAATTGCACATCGGTTATCAACAATTGCAGCAATGGATCATCTCCTGGTTATCGAAGGAGGACGTATTATTGAGAAAGGAACTCATCATGAATTAATTGCTAATAATGGTCTTTATGCACGTTTATGGTTACATCAGAGTACTGGTTTTATTGGTGATAAATTTTAATTTTAAATATAGTTCTATTATTCATATAAATTCTTATTTACATGCTGAAAGATAAATATTTTTACAGAAAATTATGATTCTAATTCAATATACTTTAATTTATATGACTAAACTTTTAATATCTTAACATAATTTATTAATGAAGAAGCTCCCATGTTAATATTGCTATAGCAATAAATTTTTAGAACTAGTTTTATATGAAGTCATTCATGAATAGTTGTTTTAATTGAAATTATCTCGAAGAAAAATTTAAAATTTCGTCATTAATAATCTATCAATATATGTGGAATCTATGTAATTTCATTAAAGTTATGATTATTTAGATAAAATACTCAAAGTAGTTAGATTAATATTGATTTTTGTGAATACTTATCATTTTACAATAAGTTCTATTAATCTTCATTACAAATATAACTTACTTAACATTTAATTGAATTCACAATTAACCTATCAATTATTTATTTTAGTTTAAATACATATAACAGCCTTCA
>JBQMRZ010000024.1:0-299077 GCA_052174135.1 Arsenophonus sp. ET-KM2-MAG3 | reverse complement strand
AGAATCTTAATTACAGTTACTTATATAACGAAATTTAAATAATTTGATGATATAAAAATAGATAATCTCGTAATTAGAACATTAAATCACTATTATAAAGACTAATTGCACAAAAAATATTCATTAAGTAATATCAGAATGAAATAAGATATAATAAATATTCGTAATAACGTTGATTTCTTATTTTAAAAAAAAGAATAAATATTTTATTAAAAAATTAATAATGATTACTATAATTTATACATTAATTTAATGTATTCAATGATTGAAAGATAGTTAAAAATCATTAAAAATTTTTTAAATTCATTTATAGATTATCCATTATAGTATATATATAAAAATAGAGATGATAATAAATAAATTTATATTTTTATTAAGCTCATTGTTTTTGATAATATTATGCAGTATTTATCTAAATACTTGACGGAAAGTAAGTTATTCTATTCTTTAATACAACATTCTAATACTATTAGAAAAAAAATAAATAAATATATGTGAATATTTATTCTTTGATTTAATAAAATAGATTTTAATTATAAGTATAAATATACATTATAATATTTTATGATTTTTTAGTATTAAAATTTATTTCATCCATGAAAAAAAAATAAAATTAATTAAAACTAATTTATTACACTGATAAAATACCTTAATAAATTTATGCTATTTGAATATTAATGGATTTAAATTTTTAAATAAGTATATTTATACCATTTTCTTTCATACTAAACGATATAAAAATATCAATAATTTCTATGAAATTAATAAACTTCAATGATTTTAACTAGAATTTATCGACAAAAGAATTTTAATCATAATTTATTTTTAGGTTTCATATCATAGCAATTAAGTATTATTTGATTGCAATAATAATTACGTATTATATTATAATTAAATAATTAATTAATAACTTACAGATTATAGTTTAGAAGAAATTTCTAATTTAATTATTTGAAATAAAATTTCATCACCATAAATACTCGTTATGTTAATAAGAAAGCAAAAATATTAATAGTATCTTTTTTACACTAAATATATTTTTATAATGCTTACTTTTTCTAAATGTATTTATAACAAATAATAGGCTTGCAAAACATTTTTTGTTGCAGAAGAATTATTTATATTATGAATACAATTTTAAATTATATAAAATTTGTTATATAAAAATTAATCAAATTTTATTTAAAAAAAATTCATTTTTATATATAATTAATTTTAAATAAAATAATTAATAATTTTAATCAATTAATAGAAAGATATTTCATTAGTATATAAAAATCACACCTTTATTTCATTTTATCTGTTTCTTTACTATTAAAAATGGATTGTTTAAATTAAATAATTATGACTCTTAGACTATTATTTAAGCCCTTTTATAATAAATGGAGCATTATAATATAATCACTTTAAATAGAAAATTAATAACAATTATATTTTTAAATCTTATAATTGTTTATACTAATTTTACAATACTGTAAAATTCCTACATTAAATAAAACAACAATAATTTATCGTTGTCATTTTGGATTGTTAAATGAGACTTATGAAATATAAAAAAAGTATTCAGGTTATTTCATTGCTTGCTATTGTTTTTTTAATAACTAGTTGTGACATGGTATTGATGAATCCAAAAGGTTCTATTAGTGTTGAACAAAAAAAACTGATACTAATTGCTCTTTGTTTAATGCTATCTATTGTTATTCCTGTAATTTTTATGACAATTATTTTTAGTAGAAAATATCGATTAAATAACAAAAAAAAATCAACTTATTGGCCAGATTGGGCATATTCAAGTAAAATTGAATTAGCTTGCTGGACAGTTCCGATTATTATAATCACAATTCTTGCTGTGATTACTTGGAAAACTACACATCAACTAGATCCTTATAAACCACTAGAAAGCGATAAAAAACCTATCACTATTCAAGTTATTTCTACAGATTGGAAATGGATATATATCTATCCAGAAAAAAATATTGCTACCGTTAACGAAATTGCCATTCCTATAGGTGTACCAATTAACTTTAAAGTAACAGCTGAATCAGTTATGAATTCCTTTTTTATTCCTGCACTTGGTAGTCAAATTTACGCAATGGCAGGCATGCAAACAAAACTTAGTTTAATTGCTAATGAGCCTGGTATCTATAAAGGTTTTTCATCAAGCTATAGTGGACATGGTTTTTCAGGTATGAAGTTTAATGTAATTGCAACACCTGATATAGCAAGTTTTGATAAATGGATAGAAAAAGTAAAAGCATCTACTAAAAGATTGGATAATATGTCTGCATTTAAGCAACTTGCTAAACCTAGTAATAATGTTCCTGTTATCTATTTTTCAAATGTAAAACCAAATCTTTATGAAGAATTGATATTAAAATTCAGTCATGAACATCATGTTATTCATGCTAATAAAACAAAACATGAGATATTTAGTAAATAATAATTAATACATATGAATCATTCTGCTCATATCAATACAAGGAATTAACAGTATGTTAGGTAAATTAACGATCAATGCAATCCCTATTAACGAGCCAATTATTATTATTACTGTGATCATTATTTTATTAATTAGTATATCTATTTTAGGGTTTATCACTTATTTGAATAAGTGGAAATGGCTATGGAATGAATGGTTAACTAGCGTAGATCATAAAAAAATTGGAATTATATATATTATTATCGCCATGGTAATGCTACTTCGTGGTTTTGCTGATGCAATTATGATGCGAGGTCAACAAGTATTATCGTCAAGTGGTAATGCTGGTTTTTTATCACCGCATCATTACGATCAAATTTTTACTGCTCACGGTGTGATCATGATTTTTTTCATGGCAACGCCTTTTGTAATTGGATTAATGAATTTAATTGTACCATTGCAAATTGGTGCTCGTGATATGGCATTTCCATTTTTAAATTCTCTCAGTCTTTGGTTATTTGTAGTTGGAGTTATTTTAATTAATCTATCATTAGGTATTGGTGAATTTGCTCAGACTGGTTGGCTTGCTTACCCGCCATTATCGGGGAAGGAATATAACCCTGGAGTTGGGGTAGATTATTGGATATGGAGCTTACAAATATCAGGAATAGGTACTACATTAAGTGGAATAAATTTTTTTACCACCATTCTAAAAATGCGAACACCTAGCATGTCAATGATGAAAATGCCTGTTTTCAGTTGGGCAGCAATTTGTACTAATGTGCTAATTATTGCGGCATTCCCCATTCTAACAGTTACCATTGGACTACTTACACTTGATCGATATTTAGGTACCCATTTCTTTACTAATGATATGGGCGGGAATATGATGATGTACATTAATTTGATTTGGGCATGGGGTCACCCTGAAGTTTATATATTAGTGTTACCTATTTTTGGTATATTTTCTGAAATCACCGCAACTTTTGCTAAAAAACGTTTATTTGGTTATACATCTTTAGTCTGTGCAACAATTTCTATTACTGTAATGTCATTTATAGTTTGGTTACATCACTTTTTTACGATGGGGAGTGGGGCTAACGTCAATGCATTTTTTGGTATAGCCACTATGATTATTGCTATTCCAACTGGAGTAAAAATATTTAATTGGTTATTTACTATGTATCATGGACGTATAGAATTCAAAACACCAATGCTATGGACTATTGGCTTTATTATTACATTTTCTATTGGCGGGATGGCTGGCGTATTACTAGCTATTCCAGGTGCAAATTTTGTGCTACATAATAGTTTATTTTTAATTGCTCACTTTCATAATGTCATTATAGGTGGAGTTGTCTTCGGTTGTTTTGCTGGTATGACATACTGGTTTCCTAAAGCTTTTGGTTTTACATTAAATGAAAAATGGGGAGTCCGTGCTTTTTGGTTTTGGATCATTGGTTTTTTTATTTCATTTATGCCACTTTATATACTTGGATTTATGGGAATGACTCGTCGTTTAAGTCAAAACATTGATCCACAGTATCATTCTATGTTAATAATTGCTTCATTTGGCGTTATTTTGATAGCGATTGGTATTGTTTGTCAAGTCATTCAGTTAATTGTCAGCATTCGTGATCGCCATGAAAATCGTGATTTTACCGGCGATCCATGGGATGGACGTACATTAGAGTGGTCAACATCATCTCCGGCACCTTTTTATAATTTTGCTGAAAAGCCAGAAATTGATACGCGTGATGCTTGGTGGGATATGAAAAAAAAAGGTATAGCTTATAAAAAAATAACTAAATATAAAACTATTCATATACCACAAAATACTTCTGCTGGGATAATTATCTCAGCATTTTCTTTAATTTTTGGTTTTGGAATGATTTGGCATATTTGGTGGCTAGCAATTATTAGTTTTGTAGGCATTATAGTGATCTGGATTGGTAAAAGCTTTGATAACAATCTTCATTATTATGTCCCTATAGAAGAAATTAAACACATTGAAAATCACCATTATGATGAATTAAAAAAAACAGGAATCCATCATGTCAACTAATTTAATAAATAACCAACAAATAATCCATAAAAATTATTTGCAAAATGAAATAGGTGAAATAAAAATATTTGGTTTTTGGATTTATTTAATGAGCGATTTAATTTTATTTGCTTGTTTATTTGCAACTTATGTTGTTCTTTTTAATGGTGCTATTGCTCTTGGTTTTAGGGTTAAAGATATCTTAAATCTTAATTTTGTATTGATTGAAACTTTCATCTTATTATCTAGCAGTATCACTTATGGATTTGCTATGCTTGCAATGTATCAACAAAAAATAAATTTAATTAAATTATGGTTATTGATCACATTTTTACTCGGATTTACTTTTATTACAATGGAAATTTATGAATTTCAGGAATTGATCTCTAAAGGCTATAGCCCTGATCGTAATGCTTTTCTATCTGCTTTCTTTACGTTAGTTGGTGCGCATGGTGTTCATGTAATTTTTGGTTTAGTTTGGATTATTATAATGATAATTCACATTTCACGCTATAATCTTACTCTTATTAATCAAATTCGTTTGAGTTGTTTAAGTCTTTTTTGGCATTTTTTAGACATTATCTGGATTTGTGTATTTACTATTGTTGATTTATTAGGAGCTATTACATGAGTTATATGAAGAGATTGTACTCTATTAATAATAAAATTAAACACGATAGGAAAAAAACTTATTTAATTGGTTTTATACTCTCTCTTATTTTAACGGTTATTCCATTCTTGATAGTAATGAATAATACTATATCTTATTATGCTACTCTATGGATAATTATTAGCGCAGCAATTATCCAGATCTTGGTACATCTTATTTATTTCTTACATATGAATGCTTCGTTAAATGGAAATTGGAATCTTATTGCATTTTTATTTACTATATTAATTATTAGCATTATTGTTATTGGTTCTTTATGGATAATGTATCACATAAATATTAATATGATGCTAGACTAAAATGAGTCACAATCATAATGAAAGAATATTTACAAATAATAAAACCAGGTATTATTTTCAGTAATTTATTCTCTATTACTGGCGGATTTTTGCTTGCGGCTAAAGGGGTAATTAATTATGCGATATTTATTGCTACACTACTTGGTGTATCTCTTGTTATAGCTTCTAGTTGTATTTTTAACAATTATATTGATCAAGATATTGATCGAATAATGGATAGAACCAAAAATAGACCCTTAGTTAAGGGGCTTATTAATCAAAAATTCTGTTTAATCTACGCGATTATATTATTCATTAGTGGTATAGTTTTACTTTATATTAGTACTAATATTTTATCTATATTTCTTACTTTTATCGGTTTCATTATTTATGTTGGGATTTATAGTCTCTATATGAAACGTAAATCAATTTATGGAACTTTAATAGGTAGCTTATCTGGAGCTACACCACCAGTTATTGGTTACTGTAGTGTTTCCAATCAATTTGATATTGGAGCGTTAATTTTATTATTAATATTTAGTTTATGGCAAATACCACATTCTTATGCAATTGCTATTTTTCGTTTTAATGACTATCAAATTGCTAATATTCCTGTGTTACCAGTAATCAAAGGAATTCATGTCACTAAAACTCATATTTTTTTATACATCCTTGCTTTTATGATAGCAACTATTATGCTTACAGTTAGTGGTTATGCTAGTTATAAGTATCTTATTGTTGCCGCAATTATTAGTTTATGGTGGCTTTGTATGGCATTTTCTGGCTTTAAAAATCAAAATAATGATTACCTTTGGGCGCGAAAAGTATTTATATTTTCTATTATAGCAATTACCTCTCTTAGCATTATGATGTCCATTGATTCAACTGCTATTTTTGAACAGACTTTTGTTTATCTTAAATAATAAAAGATAATTACAACTATTCTATATTTAAAGTATAAGGATAAAAAATATTTTCCTTATTCTTTTTTTATTCATGCTTTGTTATTTTTTTTGAGCAAGAAAATATATTAACTAATCAATAAAACCACCTTATAATACTAATCTCTAAATTTTTTGAAATAACTTATGAATGATAGTAAAATGACATTAAAGGAATTAAAAGCAACTTTTTGGTTAGGAGCTGTATTCACGTTACGCATGCTAGGAATATTTATGATATTACCTGTATTGACGAGTTACGGTAAAGAATTAAAAGGTGCTAACGAATTATTAATTGGGTTAGCAATTGGGATCTATGGTATAAGTCAAGCTATTTTTCAAATTCCATTTGGCTTAATGTCTGATAAATTTGGTCGTAAACAATTAATTATTTTAGGGTTACTCATTTTTATTATTGGCAGTATAATCGCAGCGATAACAGATTCAATCTGGGGGATTATTATTGGACGTGCTTTACAAGGAGCTGGAGCCATTTCTGCAACAATTATGGCATTACTTTCTGATCTGATTAGCGAGAAAAATAGAACAAAAGCGATGGCTTTTATTGGAATCAGTTTTGGTATCACTTTTTCTATTGCAATAGTTATTGGTCCTATTATTACTCATATTTTCGGTTTACATGGTCTTTTTTGGTTGATAAGTTTTTTTGCTTTTAATGGGATATTAATAACTGTTTTTCTTGTACCAGAGAATCGATATTCTATCATTAATAATGAAACTCATTTTATAAGAAATAGTGTACAAAAAATAATTAACAACCCTCAATTACTTAAACTTAATTTAAGTATATTATGTTTACATGCATTACTTATGGCAAATTTTATTATTTTACCATTAATTATTATCGATTCAGGTGTAAAAATTAATCAACATTGGAAAATATACTTAATTACTTTATTTATTGCTTTCGTCACAATTTTACCATTTATCATTTATGCTGAAAAAAAACATCGAATAAAACAAATTTTTCTATTATGTATTAGTATCCTATTTATATCTGAATTAATATTTTGTTTTTCTAACCAAAAATTTTGGTTAATAATGATAGGCCTTCAGTTATTTTTTATTGGATTTAATATTATGGAGGTATTATTACCTTCACTTATTAGTAAGGAAGCACCTATTAAATACAAAGGAACAGTTATGGCTATTTATTCAACTAGCCAATTTTTAGGTGTTGCTTTAGGTGGTATTTTAGGTGGATGGTTTTTTCAATTAAATGGTGCTTTTTTAGTTTTTATGGTTAATTTGATACTTTGTGTATTTTGGTTTTTTATTACTATAAACATGAATCAACCCTCTTATATTAGTAATATATGTTTAATTTTACCACAAAAAATCAAAAATTTTAGCTTACTTGAAATTCAATTAATGAATGAACAAGGTGTGCGCGAAGTAACATTTGATCTTAAAGCACTTAATGTATTTATTAAAATAGATAAAAAAATCATTACTAGGAAACAAATTGAAAGTATCATTAATAATTTATTAGATTAGACATATAATATGTAATATTAATAGATATAATAAATATGTTCTTTATTTTTTTGAATTACGTTGAAAAACAATTAAAACTATAAGTTTTTTATCTTTTAATAAAATTGCCTAAATATATTTAAAATAATATTATTAATTTCATATTTAAACAATTACTTATATAAGATATCTGTTAATTATTTTATTTAGAATGAATATTCTTATTATTTTAATTAATTTATTATTTTATTTACATTAAAATTGATTTTAAGCTTCTTAAAAGTTATTATATCTAATATTGGTTCACCTTAAACATTTAAATAGCATTAAAAAATTTATACATATAAATTACAAAATTATATAAAATAATAAGATATTTTATAACATGATGATTGTTAATAACATTAGAATAATGTATTGTTTAGTGTAAGTAATATATATTTAAGTTTAAAATTTATTAAAACTAATAGATACGGTAAGATAAAAAAATAATAGCACTATCTTTATAGTACTTAATTGCTAATTTATGCAATTAATTATGTCGGTATGATTATTTTTTTATTCTTTAATTAAAAAAAATAAATACTATTTTAACAATAATTTTTAAGTTAAATTTATGATTTATTAATTAATAAAATAATAAAAATTAAATTTATTATTTCTTCTGTCTTTAAAGATCTTAAAATATAAGATAAAATAATAAATTATATATTTTAACTTTAAACATGATCTAATTATTTTAAAATAAAATACTAATTAGTTGTTTATTTAAGGTTGGTATACCTTTACATTTTTAAACCCTTGTTCGTGTAAATAAAACGCTTGTAAACGACTCATTACACCGCGTTCACAATAAAGTAAATAATGTTTTTTGAGTGATAGTTGGCAAAATTGACTATTTAATTTATAAAAAGGTAATAACTTCACTTTAACACCTGATAATTTAAGTGGATGAGCTATTTGTTCATAAGGATAACGAATATCAAGAATAATATCATCCGGAGAAAATACATTAACTGTTTCTACTTTTGATACTTTATTTTTATTATGATAGATTATTTTACGAATATCAATATTTTGTATTGTACTAATGACATGATCAAGTAGAGAAAAATCGAAATTATTTTCCTGTTCTTCAATTTTTTCTTTTACTGCTTTTACTGTTGGTTTTTTCGAGATTAAACCACAAAATTCTGGCATTGTACGAGCAAAATATTCTGTTCCTATTTCACGAGAAACATTAATAATATTTTCTTTATCATGTGATATTAACGGTCGTAAAATTAATTTATCTGTAACATTATTAATTAAACATAAATTAGATAGCGTTTGACTAGAAACCTGTCCTAAAGCTTCACCTGTTACTAATGCTTGGATATTATAACGTTCCGCTATTTTAGATGCTACTCTTATCATCATTCTTTTTAGTATCACGTTCATCTGGTTATCATCAATTTTTTCAATAATTTCTGCAATAATTGGCATAAAATCTATTATAATAAAACGTACTTTATGGGAACGACCAAAACGATACCAAAGATGATATGAAATTTGTTTTACGTTGATCTCATGATTAGTACCACTTAAATTAAAGAAACAATAATGGACTCGGCAACCACGCCGAATTAACATATAACTAGATACTCCTGAATCAAATCCGCCTGATATTAAAGATAAAACATCTTCTTGTGTACCTATAGGAAAACCACCAATACCTTGAATGCGTGATTTAATAAAAATTACTTTATTTTTTTTAATCTCAAGATTTAAAGTTATATCTGGTTGATTTAGCTTTACTTTAGCGGATAAAATTTGTTTATTTAAACAACCACCAATATAACGTTCTGCTTCCATTGAAGTAAAATCATGTTTACCGTATCGTTTAACACGCACACAAAAAGTTTTATTAATTATTTGTTTAGCATAAATTTCTGAAGTTAGTTCAAAAATATGATTAAGATCTTGGAATTGATATTCTTTAACTAAAAAAACATGATGTATTCCAGGAATTTTTGTTAAAGCATCAGAAATCTCATCATGATATATATTTTTTTTTATGTAAATCTCTATATTATCCCAGTGTCTAATAACAGAAATTTCATCATCTAAAACTTTTAGTATATTAAGAATATTACTAGCAAGGATCTTAATAAAACGTAATCGTACAGATTGACTCTTAATGGTTATTTCGGGAAATAATTTAATTATAAACTTCATAATATTTATATAAAAAACAATTTTTATTTTACAAATAGACACATAATATTATACATATTTATTATGTAAAGTATTTAATTTTTAAGCAATGAATATATTATTGTATTGTAAGTTCATTTACTAAAGAGCATAAAAAATAAAATTTTATAATATATAAATATTTTAAAATAAATCTTTTTGAAATATATTTACCTAAGATTAAATTAAATATAATGTTTATTATCAAAAAAGAAGATAATTAATCTATAAGATCTTCTGTTTTTGAACTTTTATTAATAACCTCATAGAATAAAAATTAGACATATTATAATTAAATAATCTTACAATTGGAAAAGAATCAAATAAATATGAATATAAGATCCAATTATCTAGATAACAAAACTAAAACGTTACAAGAAATTTGGACATAGTACATTAAAATTTTATCTCATAAAGCAATGTCGATAACACACAGTTAAATAATTTTAAGTTGGAAAATCAATAAAATGATGTCTAAAATAGTGGCACTTTCTTTTTCAGATCAATATCAATGGGTACAAGATCACGTTAATAAAACACTATTAGATCAATTTCAGCGCCTTCCATTTAATAAAAGTCAACTTGTAGCGGCAATGAAATATAGTACATTATTTGGTGGAAAACGGTTAAGACCTTTTTTAGTTTATGCTATAGGTGATATGTTAAATGTTGCTGTAGAAAATTTAGATATACCTGCTGCAGCAGTTGAATGTATTCATGCTTATTCTTTAATTCACGATGATTTACCAGCAATGGATAATGATAATCTACGACGTGGACACCCTACTTGTCATATTTCATTCGGTGAAGCTCATGCAATTTTAGCTGGCGATGCTTTACAAACCCTTGCTTTTGACATTTTATCTCGATCTGCTATGCCTGATGTTAGTGATACCAATCGTCTTGCTATGATAGCTGAATTGGCTACCGCTACTGGAGCAGCAGGTATGTGTAGAGGCCAAGCGCTTGATATGGAATCAGAAGGTAAAGAAATTTATATAACAATGTTGGAATCTATTCATCATTATAAAACAGGAGCTTTAATTCGCGCTGCTATTAGAATTAGTGCATTTACAGCAGGTAATCAAGGGTATAAATTATTACCATTATTAGATAATTACGCCAATGCCATTGGACTACTATTCCAAATTCATGATGATATTCTTGATATTATTGGTGATACAGATATTTTGGATAAAAATCAAGGTACTCATGAAAAACATAATAAAAGTACTTTTCCATCATTAATTGGTCTTGAACAATCACAAAAAAAAGAAAATAATTTATACAAACAAGCACTAGATGTACTTTATGTATTAGAACAACAACATGGTCTTAATACAGAAGCACTACAAAACTTAACAAATTTTATTGTTGAACGAAAAAACTAATCTTCTTTATTTTAAAAATATAGATAATAAAAAATTAAAAATAATATTTTAGTTACTCTATTATATTATAATTTATGTTTATACAGATAAAACTAACTATTAAATGAGAAAACATGACTATTGATATCACTTTTTATCCAACTTTAGCATTAATAAAAACACCAAAAGAACTGCGGCTTTTACCAAAAGAAAATCTTGTTAAATTATGTGAAGAATTACGACTATTTTTGTTAAATAGCGTTAGTAATTCTAGTGGGCACTTCGCTTCTGGATTAGGTGCTATTGAGCTCACTGTTGCTTTACATTATATTTATAAAACTCCATTTGATAATCTTATTTGGGATATTGGCCATCAAGCATATCCACATAAAATATTAACTGGTCGTCGTGATCAAATTAGTACCATACGCCAAAGAAAAGGTTTACATCCCTTTCCTTGTCGAGAAGAGAGTGAATATGATATTCTTAGTGTTGGTCATTCTTCTACTTCTATAAGTGCAGGATTGGGAATGGCAGTAGCCGCTGAATATGAAAATAAAAATCGTAAAACTGTTTGTGTTATTGGTGATGGGGCTATTACAGCAGGTATAGCCTTTGAAGCAATGAATCATGCAGGGGGTATTCATAAAGATATATTAGTAATTCTTAATGATAATGAAATGTCAATTTCAGAGAACGTTGGTGCATTAAGTAATCATTTAGCACAATTATTATCTGGTAATTTATATATTAATTTGCGCGAAAAAAGTAAACAAATATTTTGTAATATCCCATTGATTAAAGAGTTATTAAAAAAAACAGAAGAACATCTTAAAGGTATGATAATTCCTAGTACTATGTTTGAAGAATTAGGATTTAACTATATCGGCCCTGTTGATGGTCATGATATATTTACGTTAATAAAAACATTAAAAAATATTCGTGAATTAAAAGGTCCACAATTTTTACATATCATAACTAAAAAGGGTAAAGGTTATGAGCCAGCCGAAAAAGATCCTATCGGCTGGCATTCTGTACCTAAGTTTAATCCTGCAACTTTTAGTTTGCCAAAAAATAACAATAATAACCAATTAACTTTTTCTCATGTTTTTGGTGATTGGTTGTGTCAAGAAGCAACCAATGACCCTAAACTAATAGCAATCACTCCGGCTATGCGAGAAGGTTCAGGGATGGTTGAGTTTTCTAAAATTTATCCAAAACAATATTTTGATGTAGCTATTTCAGAACAACATGCTGTAACTTTTGCTGCAGGTCTTGCTATTGCAGGCTATAAACCTATCGTGGCTATTTATTCAACTTTTTTACAACGTGCTTATGATCAAGTTATTCATGATGTAGCCATTCAAAAATTACCAATTCTATTTGCTATAGATCGAGCAGGGATTGTTGGGGCTGATGGACAAACTCATCAAGGAGCTTTTGATCTGTCATTTTTACGCTGTTTACCTAACATAATCATTATGTCTCCTAGTGATAAAAATGAATGTCGTCAAATGTTACATACAGGTTATCATTATCAAGATGGTCCTGTTGCTGTTCGTTATCCAAAAGGAACTTGTTATGACGTCGTTTTGCAATCATTAAAAAAAATTCCGATCGGTAAAGGATTAATTCGTCGACAAGGAGAAAAAATTGCCATTCTTAACTTTGGAATATTGCTTACTGAAGCAATCAAAGCAGCAAAATTACTTAATGCTACAGTTGTGGATATGCGATTTGTAAAACCATTAGATGAAAAATTAATTCTTGAGATAACTCAAACTCATAAAATATTAGTAACATTAGAAGAAAATGCAATTATGGGAGGGGCTGGTAGCGGAGTTAATGAATTTTTATTTAAAAATCACCATATCATACCTATGATTAACCTTGGATTACCTGATTACTATATTCCACAAGGAAATCAAGAAGAAATTCGAATGGAACTAGGACTTAATGCAGAAGGAATTGTTAAATCAATTAATAATTATTGCATTAAAAATCAAATGTAATTGTTAAATTATTTTTGATTTTTAATGAGTTATTTAATTTTTTTTATCATAACAGTATTAAATTTTTAAATATTGTTATAATAAAAATAACAAAAATAACTACGATAATATCGTCTAACATGATTCCAAATCCACCGCTTATTTTTCGATGAAAGAAACTAATAGGCCAAGGTTTTAGTATATCAAAAAATCGAAAAAGTATAAATGAGATTAATATCCATCGCCAATTAATAATTGGTATCAGCATAAGAATTATCCACATACTAATAAATTCATCCCAAACAATACTGCTATGGTCATGAACTTGTATATCATTAGATGCCCGTTTGCAGATAAAAATACCAAAAAAAAACAAAATAAAACAATAAACCAACATAACCAAATTGGTAATAACCGATAGGTTAATAGGCAAAACGGAATAGCAACTATTGATCCAAATGTTCCTGGAATAATAGGAGATAAACCAACACCAAATCCTGTTGCCAATAGATGCCAGGGATTAAAAATATTTAAACGAAATTTAATATCAATCATAACAAGTTTTTATAAAAAATGATCAAATCCAATTAAATTAACTAAAATTTCTTTGTTGCGATAAAAATATTGAATATTTTCTGGTTCTTGTGTTATCTGACCGATACAATGAAATTGTACCAAATCAATATCTGTTAATGCATATTCTAACTCACTACGCTTTACCTCAGGTATTGTAAAACACAACTCATAATCTTCTCCACCACTTAATGCCCAAGTTAATGCTTGTTTTAATTTAACGTGTCTAAATAATGCACTAGATATTGGTAAAAAATCTAATTTAATTTTAGCGCCACAGTTACTAATTTTTAAAATGCGCCCAATATCAGAAATTAAACCATCAGAAATATCTATAGCAGAAGAAGCAAAATTACGTAAAATTTTTCCCTCTAAAACACGAGGTTCTGGCATTAAATGACGATGAATTAACCAGTTACGATCATTTATATTATTAACAATCAGATGTGATTCTAAAATAGCAAGTCCTGCAGCGCTATCTCCTAATGTTCCTGTAACATAAATTAAATCACCATTACAAGCTCCTGATCGTGTTAATGATTTTCCCTGAGGAATCAAACCGTGAGCTGTATAAGTTATACTCATTGGACCTCTCGTTGTATCGCCACCAATAAGTTGTATTTCATAATAATTAAGTTGTTCGAATAGGCTAGAACTAAATCTATCTAACCAATCTTCATTAATTTCTGGTAATGTTAATGATATAGAAATCCAAGAAGGATCTGCTCCCATTGCTGCTAAATCACTTAAATTAACAGCTAAAGATTTATAAGCTAAATCTTCTGGTGAAATGCTATCAAGAAAATGAATACCAGCAACTAATGTATCAGTAGTAATTGCTAATTGTTGTTTTTCAGGTATTGTTATTAATGCGCAATCATCACCAATCCCGATATTAACATAACGTTTATTTTTTTGACGATTAAAATAACGCGTAATTATATCAAATTCACTACAAACCATAATAATATTCCAATAAAATATGCTTTTATTTATAATTAAATAGCATACTTAATATTTAAAATAAAGATTAATTTATTCAAAAAACTTGAAGATTATGATTTTTTTTTATAATAGAAGCGACTTTATCTAATGCACCATTAATAAATTTATGACTTTCCTCTGCACCAAAAATTTTAGCTAATTCAATTGCTTCATTAATAATAACCTTATAAGGTATATCATCACGATAACAAAATTCAAACATAGCTAAACGCAAAACTGCTTTTTCTACTTGATCAATCTCAGTAAACTTACGAGAAAGATAGGGAGCTATCCTTTTGTCCAACTCGCACACATTAATTGAAATTCCCCTAAGAAGTTCAGTAAAATAAATCTTATCAACATCAAACATATTTTTATTAGATAAAAACTCTATTTCAATATCTTTAATATTATTACCCGATAATTGCCATGAATAAATTGCTTGGATAATACACTCGCGTGCACGACGACGAGCAGCAGGTTTCACACAAAATTCCTCTTCAATAAAATATAGTTATTCTTTAATAAGATTAATTATATTAACCATTTCTAATGCAGTTAATGCAGCATCAGCGCCTTTATTGCCAGATTTTGTACCTGCTCGCTCAATTGCTTGTTCAATATTTTCTACTGTTAATACACCAAATGAAACAGGAATATTATTTTTTATCGTTATATTAGAAAGTCCTGTAATACACTCACCAATAACATATTTAAAATGTTGAGTTTCGCCACGTATAACGCTAGCAAGTGCAATTATTGCATCATATTTTTTTGTTTCTGCTAATATTTTAATCGTCAGAGGTAATTCATAAGCGCCAGGTATCCAAACTACAGTAATGTTTTCTTTTATAACTCGACCAATACGCTCTAAAGTATCAATAGCACCTTCTAATAAGGTATTATTAATGAAATGATTAAAACGTGCAACAGCGATTGCTATACGAGCTTTTGGTGCTGCTATAGTGCCTTTTATTATCTTCATGACTTCACTTGAGTGCTATTTATTTTCAGAAAATAAATAATTTTAACATATTTATGTTTTAATGTTATTAACTTTAATTAAATATTTTAATAAATATTATAAATAATAAATTAAATAAATTAGATATTATCTAACTTTTACTATGCACTATACTGTAATTATATAATAAGTTAATAACAAACATCATTTTTATAATGGACGAAGTCTTAAGCGTAAATCATTACCAATAATTTTAATGTTAATGAATTTTAATATAGGCGCGTCTTTTAATTTTTTTAATTCTGGAATATTAATTAATCCTTTTGCTGCTTTACCTAAAATTTTAGGAGCAATATAAATAATCAATTCATCGATTAATCCTAATGTTAATAAAGCACCTGAAAGTGTTGGCCCACTTTCAATAAAAATTGAATTAATATCATTTTTAGCTAGTTGGTTCATTAATAAAACTAAATCAATTCTTTTTTTATACGTTGGAACCGTAATTTGCTTAACGTTTTTACTCCAATTTTGTGATATTGGATTGGGGCGAATAAGCCAACATTCACCATCTGATTTTGTCACAATATGTTCTGGTTTTATTTGATTACGACGATCTAAAATAATTCTTATTGGTTGTCGAATTTTATCTTTAGGATAAATATCTTGTAATTCCTGTGAAAAATCTTTCCAACGAACATTTAAGGCGGGATTATCAGTTAAAACAGTTGTACTAGTGGTTAAAATTGCACTTGCTTGAGCCCTAAAACTTTGTACATCTTGACGAGCTTCTAATGAACTAATCCATTTACTTTCACCGGATGCAAGAGCTATCCGCCCATCAAGTGATGTGGCTAATTTAACCTGAACATAAGGAAGGCCTTTTTGCATTCTTTTTATAAAATCTTGATTTAACTGCTCAGCTTCATTCATTAGTAGACCATGTACAACTTTAATACCGGCTTGCTGTAATCTAAGTAAACCACGTCCTGAAACTTTTGGATTTGGATCTTTCATTGCTACAACAACACGTTGAATACCTAAATTAATTAATGCATCAACACATGGTGGTGTTTTACCATAATGACTACAAGGTTCTAATGTGACATAAGCGATCGCCCCATTAGCTTTTTTACCTGCCATTTTCAACGCATAAATTTCAGCATGCGGTTCACCTACTTTATAATGAAAGCCTTCACCAACAATTTTATCATCGCGTACAATAACACACCCTACATTTGGATTAGGCGATGTAGTAAATCGCCCTTGTTTAGCCAATAGCAAAGCGCGGCTCATAAATTGTTTATCAAATAAGGTCATTTTATTATTAATCCTGTAATTTGGCGATTTCTTCACCAAATTCACGAATATCTTCAAAACTACAATATACAGAAGCAAAGCGTATATATGCAATTTTATCTAATCTTTTCAATTCTTCCATAACAATTTTTCCTATTATCTTTGCAGAAATTTCTCGCTCTCCACTCGATCTAAGTTTTAATTTTATATTGTTAATAGCTGTTTCTAGATCATCAGAAATTACTGGGCGTTTTTCTAATGCTTTTTGCATACCTCGTCTAAGTTTATCTTCATTAAATAACTCAGGTATATCGTCGCTTTTTACAACACAAGGCATAATTAATTCAGCTACTTCAAAAGTAGTAAAACGCTCACAGCATTCAAGACATTGGCGACGTCGACGAACTTGTAAACCATTAGCAACTAGGCGTGAATCAATTACTTTAGTATCTACAGCAGTGCAAAACGGACAATACATAAAATTTCCTAATTTTAAAAAAAAGTCCGATTTTTAGTTTAATTCAATTTTTAGCAAAAAAGATCGTTATTAACTTTAATTAACTAGAATTGAAAAAGGTTAATAAAATTTACTTTTAAAACCGATAGAAATATTGATCCACCATTTCTTTATTTTATTTTATAATAAATAAAATGTTCTCGTTTCATTTGCATTTTTAACGCTAAAGCAGAAGCAATATAAATTGAAGAAATAGTCCCAATCGGAATACCAATTAACATAACTAGCGAGAATCCTTTTAAAATTAAACCACCAAAAAAATAGAGCATTAACACTGCTAATAAAAAAGTTCCTGATGTAATAACTGTCCGATTTAACGTTTGTGTTAATGAAATATTCATTATTTCGTAAGAAGTGCCATAACGAATTTTGCGAAAATTCTCACGAATACGATCAGAAACGACGATACTATCATTTAATGAATAACCAATAATAGACATTAATGAAGCAATGATGGTCATATCAACTTCAATCTGAAAAATTAACACAAGGCCTAATGTAATAATAACATCATGAACTAATGATATTACTATACTGGCAGCTAACCGCCATTCAAAACGAAAACCAATATAAATTAAAATACAAATTAAAGCAGTTAAAAGTGCTATTATTCCAGTTTGAATTAATTCACTACCAATACTTGGCCCAATAAATTCGATACGCTTAACTGTTGCTTGATTATCAATATTCTTATTAATTGCTAAAATAATAGATTTACTAATTTCTTGATCTTCTATACTACCTTTAGTGGTAGGAGGAAATCGGATTATAATGTCTCGAGTATTACCAAAATTTTGAATTATAAGATCTTGATAGTCACTATTAGCTAAGTTAGCTCTAATTTTATCAAGATCTAGTGGTTTACTGAGATTAATTTCAATAATAGTTCCCCCAGTAAAATCTAATCCAAAGTTAAAATCTTTTAATAAAATTAGGGTAACAGAAAAAGAAAATAAAATAATTGAGATACTGAATGCTAAGTAATCCCAATGCATAAAATCAATAACTTTACGACCATGATTTAACTGTTCTATTGTGTAATTTTTTGCCATAATTAAGAGCCTCTTAAATAGATAGCTTTTTAATACGTTTATTACCATATAATAAGTTTACAATAGCACGCGTTCCTATGATTGAAGTAAACATAGAAGTCACAATACCAATTATTGTAGTAATAGCAAAACCTTTAATTGAACCGACACCAACCACATATAAAATGATTGCAATAATCACAGTTGTCAAATTTGCATCTAAAATACTTGAAAATGCACCTTTATAGCCTTCATGTATCGCTTGTTGTATAGCACGGCCATTTTTTAACTCTTCTTTAATACGTTCATTAATTAATACATTAGCATCAACAGCAACAGCAAGAGTTAAAACAATACCAGCTATTCCCGACATAGTTAATGTAACATTAGGTAATAAAGACATAATACCAACAATAAGAATTAAATTAGCTAATAATGCAGAGCTAGCAATCAAGCCAAATTTACGATAATAAATCACCATAAATAACACAGAAGTTAATAAACCAGCTAATGATGCTTTTATTCCTTGTTTTATATTTAATGAACCTAAAGTTGGCCCAATCATGCGCTCTTCAATAATCTGAATGGGCGCAATTAGTGTGCCAGCTCGTAATAATAATGATAATTGGCGAGCTTCTATTTGATTATTGATACCAATAATACGAAATTTATTGCTAAAATGAGAGGAAATTCTCGCGACATTAATAACTTTTTCATCTTTTATAAAAATAGTACGATGATTGATATCCTTTTGTCCACTATCTTTATATTCAATGAATAAGGTTGCCATTAATTTGTCTTGATTATTACGAGTAAAATTGGACATAATAAAACCACCAGTACTATCTAGATTAATGCTTACCTCTGAGTTGCCAATTTCATCCGAACCTGATATAGAATCAGTAATATGATCTCCTGTCAAAATAACGTGCTTATAAAGAACAACAGGTTCGCCATCGCGGGTATATTTTATTTCAGAATTACCAGGAATATGGCCGCGATAAATAGCAGAATTATCTATATCTGTATTAACTAAACGAAACTCTAGAGTTGCGGTTGCTCCAAGAATTTCTTTTGCTCTCGCTGTATCTTGAATACCAGGTAATTCAACTACAATATGATCAGTGCCTTCTTGTTGCACCAATGCTTCAGTAACACCTAATTGATTGATTCGGTTACGAATAATATTAATGTTCTGTAACACTGCATAATTATGTGCTTTACGTATATATTTATCTGTTATTATTACCGTTAATATTTTTTTACTATTACTGGTAAAAAGTAAATCTTGATAACGTGGTATCAAATAAGATTTTATTTGTGATAAATCACTATTATGATGGAAATTAATTTTAATACCGTAATTATCTATTTTTTTTATATTTAAGTATGAGATTCTTTTTTCACGTAAATCACTACGCAGTCTATCTATATTTCGTTCTTGTAATTTACTTAATACCGTTTTCATATCCACATTCATTAAAAAATGAACACCGCCACGCAAATCTAACCCCAATTTCATTGGTTCACCACCCAATGCTCTTAACCAATAAGGAGTAACAGGCGTTAAGTTTAACGCAATAATATATTTTTTTTCTAAACTATCAACTAAAACTTCACGCGCATATAATTGAGAATCAAAATTATTAAAACGAATAAGAATTACACCATTTTTCAGTGTAATCGATTTACTTTCAATTTTCTTTTTCTTCAAAATATCAGAAATATTATTTAAAATATGTTCATTAGCAGCGATTCCTCGCACACCAGTGATTTGAATAGCTGGATCTTCTCCGTAAAGATTAGGAAGCGAATAGAGTAGACCGATGAATAGCGCAGCGATCAACATTAAATACTTCCACAAAGGATAATGGTTTAACACGATAATTCCCTTCTGGAAAATTAGAAATTAGACAGATTTCATCGTACCTTTTGGTAGTATAGCAGTAACAAAATCACGTTTAATAGTTACTTCATTTGTGTTATTTAACGCAACAATAATACAACCTGTCTCAGATATTTTAGTAACACGACCAATTAATCCACCGGATGTTAGTATTTCATCACCTTTAGAAATGGAATCCATTAATTTTTTATGTTCTTTGGCTCGCTTGTATTGTGGGCGTAAAATTATAAAATAAAAAATTAACCCAAAAACAACTAACATAATAATTAAAGAGTATGGATTTCCTTGTGTTTGACTATCTGATGAAGCAATTGCTTCAGAAATAAAAAAACTCATTAAAATTTCCTCATTAGTGGACTAAATAATATTTAACTAAAAATAATTTAAATTCATAAATTCTATATGGATCTAACTTAATTAGTAATATTAAAATTATACTTTAATTTAATGAAATTGATTTATTGAATTTATTAATTCGCTTATAAAACTCTATAATAAAAGATTCAAATTCATTTTTCTCAATTGATTGCCGAACTTCATCCATTAGTCGTTGATAATAACGTAAATTATGTAAAGTATTAAGCCTCACTCCAAGAATTTCATTACATTTATCAAGATGATGTAAATAAGAACGGCTATAATTAGAACAGGTATAGCAATCACAATAAGTATCTAATGGTAAAGTATCTAATTTATATTTAGCGTTACGAATTTTAATTACACCTTCGGTGACAAATAAATGACCATTTCGTGCATTACGGGTTGGTATTACACAATCAAACATGTCAACACCGCGATAAACTGCTTCAATGAGATTCTCTGGCTTACCAACTCCCATTAAATAACGTGGTTTATTTTTCGGAATTTGTAAACAAACATGAGATAAAATTCTATACATATCCTTTTTAGACTCTCCAACAGATAATCCACCAATAGCGTAACCATCAAAACCAATTTCAATCAATCCTTTTATTGAAATATCACGTAAATTCTCGTAAACACCACCTTGAACAATACCAAAAAGCGCATTTTTATTAATTAATTTATCAAATCGTTGACGACTACGTTTTGCCCAACGTAGAGACATTTCCATTGATTTTTTAGCGTAATTCAAACTTACTGGATAAGGCACACATTCATCAAAAATCATGACAATATCAGAACCAAGATCACATTGAATTTCTATTGATTTTTCGGGAGTAAAGAATATTATTGACCCATTAACTGGATGACGGAAATAGACACCTTCTTCTTTAACTTTACATGTTGCACCAAGACTAAAAATTTGAAATCCACCAGAGTCAGTCAAAATTGGTAATTGCCATTGCATGAAATTATGTAAGTTGCCATGAGATTTGATTACTTCTTGTCCAGGTCGAAGCCATAAATGAAAACTATTACCTAATAGAATTTGTGCTCCAGTTTGTTTAATTTCTTCTGGAGTCATACCCTTAACTGTACCGTATGTACCAACAGGCATAAAAACAGGTGTTTCTATAACTCCACGATTAAAAATTAAACGACCACGACGAGCTTTTCCATCTTGATTTTGTAATTCATATTTCACTTTATATTTCTCGAGTATCAAAATAATTTGATATATTGTTTACATATTTAGTTAATCACTTTTAATCTAAATATTAAAGCTATATGTGATAAATATATTATTATTATAATTAAAAATGATATTTCTTTGATATCCATTTTGATATACATTTATTGTATTTAAATAATCAATAGAAACAAATACAAACATAATTTAAATAAATTCAGATAAATGAAATTAATGTAATCAATATATCAATTAATATAAAAATAAAAGCCTTGATAAATAAAATTTAAATATTATTAAAAATAAATAATAATTTTCTTTATACTTACAAGTGATTATTTCTAAAAATAAATTTGAAATTATTTGAACTAAATTAATCTATTTATTTATTGCTTAAATAGTAGTTTTAGAAAAATTAAACCACACCTTATGTAGTGTTTTACTATATATTGAACATAGTGTTATGTGCTACTAATCAAGAAGACTCTCTATATCTTAATATATTAAAATATATAAATATCAATATAAAAATATCAATAGTTTTGATATTTTCTTTAACACAGTATATTAAACAATAATTTATCAAAATATAATTTTGCCGTTTAAATAACAACAACATTAAGCTATATTTTTTTATAATTATTTAATAAATTAATTTTATTTTATCATTATCTCTTTTGTTATATCAGTTAATGTAGGATGTGGATTATATAATTACATATGATCAATGTTATTTAATTTTAAAAAAATAAAATATTTGTTTATACTCAAGATTAAGCTCAAAATAAGATATCATCTTATTCGCCAACAGTAGTGTTATAAATCTTTATCATTATCTAATAATATTTAAATTTTATTTAAATATTGATATTTTTATTTTAAAATAAACTATTGTAACTTACGTATTATTAAAATAAGAAGACTAAATAATTTTGGTAAATTAAAATTATCAGTAAAAATACTAATTATGACTTAACTTATTTGTTAAATTATTCTAAAATAGCTGAAGAAATATACATTTAATTAAATGATTATTAGTTATTAACTTATTAAATAATTTAAGATATTAGATAAATAAATTTTTATATTTTTAATTAAAATAAATTAGATAAATTTTCAAAAAAAAACATTGTAAAAAATAGTATTAGATTTATTATTAAATTATCTTAAAACTATTATTTACTTGATATTTTTATATAAAATGAAATAAATTTCCAGAAAATAAATTTTAAGATATATGATTTCTATTTAAATTAAATAAAAAAATTATGATTTTATCTTAATTTATTTATTACTCTTGTAAAGATAATAAATTTAATTATATATTAAATTATAAAAAAATAGAAAATAATCAAGTATAAAACTAATTGATTTATTATTTAAAATATAAATTGCTTCAATAGCATACTAAAATATTATCCATAATTTTTATCTAAACTAGTTGAATTAATCAATTTTTATAACTTTTATATAAAATTCTTTTTTAAAATTTTTTAATAAAAATATTTTTAATTATTTTACTTCACATTAACGTTGTTTAATATTAAAGCGATCATACAATGCAAAAAAAATTAAAACGATTAATGAAGGTAAAATCCAAGATAAATCATAATTATAAAGTGGTAATTTTTTAGCAAGATTAGGGATAAATACCTCTAAAAAATTAGAAGATTTCATTGCACCTAATAAACCAAAAATTAAACTAATCAATATTGTTGGTACGATTACATTAGATGCGTGTATCCACCATTTTAATGTAAAACTCATTAAAATTAACATAATACACGGCGGATAAATTGCAATTAATACTGGAAAAGAAAATTCAATTAATTTATTTAATCCCAAATTTGAAATTAACATAGAAAATACACCAAGAATCCAAACTAATGTACGATAAGAAATTGGTAGATAAAGTGAAAAAAAATCAGCACAGGCACAAATAAGCCCCACTGCAGTTACCATGCAAGCAACAAAAATTAGTATTCCTAAGAAAAAGCTACCATAGTTACCAAAAGTATATTGCACATAAGCATACAAAATATCTGTACCATTATTAGCATTAGGCAATAATGTACCGCTATTTTCTCCGAGTTTAAATAGTGAAATATAAACTAATGTTAATAAAAATCCAGCAATTAATCCAGCCAACATTGTATAACGAGTTAAAAAAGTAGGATTTTTAATTCCACGTGAACGAACAGCATTGACAATAATAATCCCAAAAACCATCGCCCCTAAAGTATCCATAGTTAAGTAACCATTAATAAAACTACTGGAAAAAACAATATCGTTATATAATGGTGTTAATATAACAGGTTTACCTGCTGGAAAAAATATAGCGGAAACACCCAAAATAGCTAATCCAATCATTTTTATTGGAGCTAAGATATACCCAATATTATCAAGTAGTCGTCCCGGGTGAAGTGAGATAGCTATCACGATAGCAAAATAAAATAAGCTATAAATAAATAATGAAATTGATGAGATTTTTCCACCAAATAATGTAGCAATTCCCATTTCATAAGAAACTGTTGCAGTACGGGGCACTGCAAATAGTGGCCCTACAGATAGATAAACAACAATTGCTAATACTAATCCAGCATATTTCCCAATTGGAGCACTAAGTTGCTCAATACCCCCACCTACTTTTGCTAGCGCTATAACGGCAATAACAGGTAACCCAACACCTGTTAAAAGAAATCCTGCTATTGCAACCCATACTTGTTCGCCTGCTCGTAACCCAAGTACAGGGGGAAAAATAATATTTCCTGCTCCAACAAAAAAAGCAAAAGTCATAAACCCTAATGCTAAAATAGTTGTAGTTGTTAAGCGATATTCCATGATTATTATTAATTTCTTATTATTTATGATTTAGTTTAAGTAGAATCAAAAACTAATAAATCATTTTTAATTTTTAATTATAATTAGTTTTTTATTTTTAATCAAGAAAAACATTTAATTAATTTAATAAGATTTATTAAAAATAATAAATAAAAAATTAAATTTTTAATATTTAATTAAGCATATTATTTTATTAAAATATAATTTACAAACATCAATAATAATTCGTAATAATATCTATTTTAATAAAACGTTTTATTTAATTAAAATATTTAATTAAATAAAAAAATTACTTTAATAATTAATTGACTATTCATTGTAAATAAAAAAAAATACTTTATATTTAATGTATTTAATATTTTTCTAAAATATAAATACATCTCCTTTAGGTAATAGATGAACTAAACTACTATAAATAAGATGTTAAATAACATTTTTATTGTAACATTCTAATTTTTATTCATTTTAAAAATATTTTTATATTTTCAAACTTAAATTTATTGAATTGTAATTCAATTGTATCTAAATTTATTTAAATATTAATTTCTTTATTCAGATTAATAAAAAATACTTTTCTAAAAAGAAAAAATCTGAAGTTATTTTATAACTGAATTATCTTTATATATTTATCTGATAAAGCGCTCCAATAAGATAAAAATTGAAGTCAAAGATAAAATCAAGATAATAAAATAAATTAAAAGTAATTACCTGCAATTTTATAATTACTTAATAATTTATATTAATTGTATTAATATTTATAATTATATTATTTTAAGTAAATGCTATTAAATTAATTTATAATTACACATTTTAATTTAAATGGTACGACAAATTATTCTTAAATAACTAATAGTAAAATTAAAAAAAATATTTAATATAAATAAAATAACTAATAAAAAATAATAATTGATATATTAGTAAAAAACATAAAGTAATTATTAATCATTCAAAATAAATATTCAATGTTTTAAAAAAAAATAAAAAATAAATAATAAATAAAAACATCTTAAACTATAATTTAAATGATATGGATTAATTATAAAAAAAATAATTTATATTCTCTAAATTTCATTTTATATAATAAATTACTAATCATTTCATATGATACTAAATTTAATTTTAATTAGTTTATTTTAATAATATTGTTATTACATACCATTTAAAAATAATATAAATATGTTTATTTTATTAATTAACTCTTTAAGATAAAGTTTTTTAAAATAAACAATAGTTTTTTAATTTCTAAATTTTATATTAATTTTTTCTAATATACTTAATACTATGATAATAGTATAAAAGTTAATTAATTGTATTTTAATATTGATAATAATAAGTATTTAGTTACTAATAATTTTTCATCTAGAAAACATATAAAAAATATCTATAAGATTACTTAATATCAATAGTTCATAATAATCGATATTAACTGCTTACCATATAAATACATTCTATTTTAATAAAAATAAATTATTTGATGACTAATGTGTCTCTCTTGAATAAAGAATATAATTTATCATGATAATTTTGTGATTAGTTTATATTCATAATAATTTTATGAAAATATTTTATTTTTTATAAATCGTATGTTTTATATATAATCTAATTTAATTGTTATTTAATGAAAAATAAATAACAATTAAATTGTTAAAATTTATTATTATTTTTATCATATAATATTGATTGTAATCAATAATTTATTTACTTACAATTAAATTTATTAACTTTATTTATCAATTATTATTTTCTAATTAAATAGATTTTTTTTAAAAAACCTCTTTTATTAAAAAATAATATTTTATGTATTTTTTTAATAAAATCATAGTTATATAAAAAATATTTTCATTGTGCTAATTGTTATACTTTAGTTTTATGATTCATATATAATCCTACATTACATTGAAAATAACTGTATTATTATTTAATAAAAATACAGTAAATTTAATTACTTAATCCATAATTAAATTTATTAATATTAATTTTTATGATTTTGTTGTATTGAGAGTTAATTTAATTAAATATAATTTTTATAAAAATTATCTATTTATATTTTATTCAATATTTCTTTAAACTTCTATACAATAAAGTATTTAATTAATGTCATTTATCCAATGTACTTATTGCTATGCAACTTATGTGTTAGTGTAAGTATTTAATTTAATATAAAACATTAAAGAAATAATAACTAAATTATTGTGATGTTATCATTAACTATAGAATCTTTATTCTCAAATTACTAAGTTAATAACGATACTAAATAAGTAATTTTATCAATATGATATTAAATTAAATAATTAGTTTATATTAATAATGTTTACATTAAAATAAAAAATAATATAGCATTAATTATATTATCTAATTATCAATAAAGTAAATTATAGTTTTTATGCTTAAGGTTAAAAATAAATACCACTAAAAGTATTTTTATAAAATGATTTGTTATTATTAAAAATTTGATCAAGTAGTGATTTTCGATAAAAAAAAATAAAAACATTGAAAAATTAAATACTATTAAGCAGGAAAATATAAAAATATTAAGTAACAAATACAAAATATATTAACATTAGAGTAATCCTAAAAAATATAACTCATGTTTATTAACTATCTAAACAATTAAATAACTGTAGTTAATTTATTGGTACTAATAAATTAAAATTAAAAAATTCAATAATATTTTTCTTTCTTACTTATATTTTATATCAACCAATGTTTTTATAATTTAGCCATTAACTTTCTAGTTAATTTAAAAATATTAATTACTAACTAATTATATTTAATTTGATATAATAAAATTATTTTTTGAAAAAATATAAATCATGTTTATGTATTTATTTAATAAAAATAAATACATAAACATGATTCTACTTCAATATGTTGGCCAATTATTAAAATTAAATAAGAAGTTGATTTACTAGCTAATTTATAAGCTTAAAAATTTAATAATTCTTTATTCATCATATATCAAAAAGTAATTTAATTATAAAAATTTTAATATCATTTAAAAAATATTTAAATATATAAATTTATTCATTAATATAAATATAAGTTTCACAAGATTTAAAGAAAAAAACAAAACTTATCTAGATTTTATCTATAAATCCTTAAATTTAATATTAAAGATAATATATTTAATATTAAAAATAACATTTTTATGAAAATATAGAATAAACGTAGCTATTATATATCTTTTTATAACAAAAGTCAACAAATAAAATAAAAAATAGTTTTTTTATAAAAACCATTAATTATAGTTTTTCCTCAAGCATTTTTTCTAGTTTTTCTTGATAAATAGCAAATTTACGAATACCAGCTGCTAGCTTATCTGTCGCCATTGCATCCGCATGATGATACCAATAGATTTCTGATTCAGTCATTGAACGAGGCGGCGTCTGTATTTGATCATTAAATATTAATTTACGAATAACTTCACCTTGTGATTCTGAAAGTTCTTTGAGTAAATGTGGTGAGATCGTTAAACGATCACAACCAGCTAATTGTAAAATTTCACCGATATTACGAAAACTTGCTCCCATTATTGCTGTTTTATAACCATATTGTTTATAATAATTATAAATTTGTGTAACAAAAATAACACCAGGATCTTCTTGTTGGGTATATTCTTTTATATTTGTATTCGCTTTATACCAATCAAGAATGCGACCAACAAAAGGTGAGATAAGATAAACATTAGCCTCAGCACAAGCACGTGCCTGAGCAAATGAAAATAATAAGGTTAGATTGCAATTAATACCATCTTTTTCTAATTGTTCTGCTGCACGAATTCCTTGCCAAGTTGAAGCTAATTTTATCAAAATACGATTATTTTTAATTCCTGCGTTATTATAAAGTTTAATGATACGTTGTGCTTTTTTAATACAAGCATCGATATTATAAGAGAAGCGTGCATCAATTTCTGTTGAAATTTTTCCTGGAATCAATTTCAATATTTCTAATCCAATATTAACCGTTAATTTATCGGATGCGTCAGTGATTTGCTGTTTTTTAACATCACTTTGTTTACGTGCCCAGTCAATTGCTTCATAAATTAATGATTGATATTCTTGAATTTTAACTGCATTAAAGATTAGTGCAGGATTAGTTGTTACATCTTCAGGTTTATAGATCTTTATTGCATTAATATCACCTGTATCCGCTACAACCGTTGTTATTTTACGTAAAGAAGTTAATTTATCGATCATTTTTAATTCCATCTCTTCTTTTTTAATATATCATATACTTATATTTTAAAATAAATAAGTTAATAAACTATTGTTATAAAAAAATAAATTTAGTGCTTTTATTTAAAAATATAATTATTCTTAATCATAATAATAATTAAGATTAAGCACTATAAAACTTACAAATACAATGATAGTAATTTATTGTTTTGATAATACTTAATTATTCATAAATTCTAGTTGATATTAATTATTTTTATAATAATTTTATTAATTAAAATAATTAATTATAAAAATATTATATTAGATTTAATCTAATTAACCAACTTGTATACAAAACAATTGGTTTTAAAAAACAATAATAAATTTTATTTTACAAGAAAAGTAGAGGTTTAATATATTTTATTGAAAATCTACTTAATTCAAATATAACTTATTTTTAATAAAATATATTGATTTATTGTATAAAATATAAAATTTATAATCTTTACTTTTAAATCTGATACTTATCTATATAAGTAACTTTTAATTAAAGATTTTTAAAATAAAATTTCATATTAATCAAAAAACATATTTTATAAAATAAGATAAAAATTCATATGATATATAACATCCACTTAATTTTGATATAAGAGTTTGTATGGATTTTACTAAAAGTTTAAAATTAATTTACAAACAACAAAAAAACGATAATATTTAGTTAAAATTAACCTTGTATTAGAGGAATATTACAACGCTATCAATAATAGATCAAATTCTTTATATATTGTAAAATTTATTTTTTTAAGTAAATAATAAAAATTATTAGTTTTTTATTCTAAAAACTCTCGAATTAATTAGTTTTTTTTATCATTCAATAATTAATTAAAAAATATTTAAAATTCAACTAAATTTAATTTAAATCATTGTTAATTTGATGAGATTTTTTATAAAAGTAGTAACTAATTTATTAAATAATCATAATCTATTTAATAATAAATGGAGCAAATTAATATTTTTATTTATTAAAATTTTAGTTAGATTTAATCTATTAATAAATATTTAAAAAAATAAAAAATTAATAAAAAAATAAATTTAAACTATTTTTTATAAAAATAATCAATATTATTTGATTTAAATTTTGTTAAACATAAAGTATTAAAATATCACTTTTGACTTATTTTTATTTATAATTTTAGAATTAATCTTTTTTAAATATAAAAAATTCATTCATATATCTTTAAAATATATTTTTAAATATTTAAATTTTTAATATTTCTTTATTTTTATCAAATGAATACCTTATTTTTAATAACGATATTCATTTGATAAAAAGATACTAATTTTATTAGTATGATAGTTGCTATTATATTTAAGATAACTAATTGATGTTGTTTTAACAAAAACTTTATATTTAATTTTAAAAAGCGAATATATATTAAAAAAAAGTAATATTAATAAATACTTACATGTGTATAGTCATAATTGCTTAAATAATTTTCTCATAAAAACACTATTAATAGTAATTAAAATAATAATAAAATTTACTAGTTATAGTTTATAATGATTAAATCATATCTAATAAAAATAAATAATTTAAATAAAATATTTTCATATTTAGTTTTTAAATCTTTTATATATAAATAAAAATTATTTTAGTGTGTAGCTAAATAACTTTTACTTATTATATTATTATTAATATAAAATGAAAAAAAATTATTTACTAATTTTAAATTTATTTTAATTTTTATTAAAAATAATCAGTTTATATAAACTTTAATAATATTTAATAAACATTCATTAATGTAACATAGTAAAATTATAAAAACATTCCGTTTAAATATTAAAGTAAAATTAGATAGATTATTTTATATAAAATTAATTATTAAATATATAAATTATATATATTAATTATTAAATTAAAACATCATATATAATATCCTAAGATTTTTAAAATAGAAAATTTTATTATTTATGATAAATCAAGTTATTAATAACATTAAAATTTATATTATCTATTTAAAACAAATGATATTAATTAAATTAATATTTGAAATAATTTTCTATTAAAAATAATTTATCATTTATATATATAAAATAATTGAAAAAATACGCATCATGCCATATGACACTAATATGTTTTACATAAAATAAAAATTAAACTAATAAAATATTAGAATTAAAATGAGTGATAACAATTATATAACTAATATTTTAAGTTATTTTGAATCAAAAATCGTATAAAAATTTACTTTCTTACATAATGAATTTTAACGATTTTAATTGAATATTAATATAAATTATTACAATGTAAATTCAGAATTATATTCTGCTTATTAAAAACTACCATTAAAATTCAATAGTTAAATAATTTCAAAAAAATAATTAAAGACAAATTAAAACCTACATAATAGAACTTTTATATAATTATTTTTATATTCATAAATATTTAAAATTAATAATTAATATTTCAGATACTATTATTGAATTAGTAGTATTTATAATAAAGATTATCACTTTTTTTATATAAAATAATATTTTCACGATTTACTAAATCAGAATAAAATATATCTAATTTAATTATTATCTCTCAATAAAATTACAATTAAAATAATTAAGTTTTATATATATTCTCATTAATTTTCATATATAACCGTTATTTTTATTCTAAATAAATCTTCAATTATTAGTATACTACTATAGTACTTATTTAATTTATAAGATACACTTTATGTTCTAAAAAATAATTTACTACTATTTTTCTTGTTATTCTCTTTTGTTTCCTATATGATAATAAAAAATACGTACTTATTTTATAACATATAGATAAATAACTATTAATCAATTCAAAAGGGAATAAAAAAATATAAAAATTATTTTTGATTATATAACCACTGAAGCATTTAATTTAGATAAAATAAACTTATTAATATATTAGATTAAAAGAATTATTTAATGACTTTTTGTTAAAAATGAGAACTCTCTTGTTGACCATTTCATTAAAATAAAAAAATTATGACTAATTAGATTTCTAATCTGTGTTATTGTTACATCTAACGTAGATCAGAAAAAATAATGAAAAAGTAATTTATATATCACTATATTTAAGAAATAACATATTGTGGAATTGAAACAATTTATATAATTTATTCACTATGAATGATGATAATTATCTCTAATTTACTTTTAAAAACAAAGAAAAATAATATTTTAAAATATTATTTTATATGTAATATTTTAAAATATTCAATCTTAATTAAATCAGATAAATAGAGTTTAATAAAATATTATCGTATAAAAGTTCTAAACAATTAAGATTGTACAATACTTTTTAGTTATTTTGTATAAATTAAAAGAATAACTTCTTTTGTTAAACCTAAAAAAAATAATTATAATCACTATGATTTGATCAAATTTAAAAGAAATTTTTAATTAATAAAATTAATCCTATATTATTAGATTATCAATAAAATTAAATTTACTATTTATTTAATCCTATCTTAATTAAACGAAAAATACATCACAATCATTTTACTATCTAGTTATTCATTAATAATATTTTTTTTAAAACGTATATTTTAAATGAAAACTATGTAAATATAAATAACTTTCAATCTAAATATATTTTGTGTTATTAAATATATTTAAAATACTATTAATAATATTACTTGTAATTAATCAATAAAATTATTAGCTCTATTCTGTAAAAAAGTAATAATTTTCTAGAATTAAATTTCTATTATTTATTCTAAAATTTCACAATAAATATTTTTATCTATACATATTAATTCTCTCTAATATTATAATGGAAATTTATATAATTTTTCTTCTGAATTCTTATATAGCATAGAAATCATTTGAATTTTCTAATATGATATTAAATAATAATTAAATTTATTGAAGATAATTATGTGCTCTCTATTAATAAGGTATTTTACTTAAATGAAATATTTTATGTATTATTTTTTATTTTTTATTATAAAATATTCATTTTTATAATAAAATGTAATGAAAATTTTCATGTTTTTGTTTAGATAATTTTACTACCATTTATCTATATTTATTTAATTGTAAAATGGTACATTTTCCTTTTTATAAATTTATACTCACATAAAATTAATATTTTTTAATAAATTACTTTTTAATAAAACATATGCTACTTTTTACCTAAATAACAAAGTAAATAAAGATTTTTAAATCATCACTAACAGTTATCATTTATGTTTGTATACCTCTAAAATTAATAAAATAATTAATTATCAAGATTTTTTTGTTTAAATCTATTGATATCTTTAATTTATTTATCTTTAGCAATATTTGTTAGTAATTTATACATATTAACTATACTACTTCTTCTAAACTTAGCTATATATTTATACAATGCTTAAGAGACCTTTTTATTTTATAACGAAAAAATAGTATCAAGTATATTCTATTAAAAATTTTTATAAAAAAATTATTTGTCTAGAATATATTTCTAATTAAATTCATCACTAAAATAATATCAAATTATTTTAAGTGATAATTTTTATTGTAACAAATACTTAAAATGTAAATATTAATTATATATTTAATTATATCAATTAAATAATTTTATCATTTTAAATTACTATTTATTAAATAATAAATAAACAAAACTTTATTATATATTTAATTATTAACTATAAACATTAATTATAACTAATATAAATTATTATTTTAAAATATTAATCTATAAATTAATATTTTTATGTATAAGTTAGATTTTTTAATGTTAAAAATCATAACAATAGTTATTTATCTTATATTAATTAAAAAATTAAATTAATATAGCCAACAACTTTAAAATAAAATAATAAATTTTCTTTTTATTCACAGACTTAGTATATCAATATAATTATATGTATCATTATGATATTTAAATAAATAGTAAGTTTTTAATTTTAAAAAAAATAAAAATATACTATTTGTATAAAATAAAATCTTCATAAAAATTAACTCTTATTTTGAGATAGATATATCTATATAATAAATATATTGAATCAATTATCCATTTATAATTAATAATTATATCTAATTTTGTTAATTGATATTTTTCTTTTTAATGCATATTTAATTATTACTTTAAATATTAAAAACGACTTTTTGAGTAAAATTAATTTTATTTATAAAGAGAAATTGATTAAATATATTACCTATTTCATATAATGTTAGTCAAATAATGAAATTCTTTAAATAAAAAGATTTTATCAATAAATAGTATAATATTAATTATATATATTTTAATATTATTGTTTAAAATACAACTTTAAAATTATTAATTAATAATATTTTAATTATAATCTCGCTGTATAAGACATAAATAATATTTTTCTTATTTTTTAATATTACATCGATTTTAGGTATCATAAATTAATTCTATTATAAATAGTTTTTTATTTTTTTCTAGATATTTATATAACTAATTAACTCGATTTTGTTAGAAACATAGTATTAAGATGAATTATCAAAATAATAATTAATTATAAAATTTTTATGGCATGTACACGTAAAATGTTTATGTTTAATAAAATTAAATAAAAAATCTTAATTAAATCTTTTTATAAAATTAAAAATCTAAATTTTTATTTTTTAGAATCATTAAAATTTTAATTAAAATTTTTTATTTAATTTCTATTTATTTATTAAAATTATTTAAATTTAATTAAAAATGAATATATCTTTAACTAAAAAAAATATTTTCAAGCTGAAATTACTTAGATAAATGGATATCGAGTTTATCTCGATGAACATTATATTTATAAAACAAATTTCAAATAAACTAAATATATTAATTTATGTATTATTTGGATTATCATTTTTTATTTAAATTATATTTAAACTAATCATAGTTTATATTAAGTAATCTGTTTATAATAAATTTTATTTATTTATTATTAATAAGTTTTTTTAGTTTAATATTATTAATAACTGACAATTATAATAAATATTTATAATTTCAATATTTTTACTATAAATAGATATTTTATCTAATTTGCTTTTATATTTACATATGAATAAATTTAACATACTTAAATTTTTTAATATAAACTAAGAACTATATCGATCTTTCATTTTGTTGTTACTAACAGGTTAGTATGCAAATTCTCAATGAAATCATGATGGCAATTTGGCATAATGATTTTTCTAAATTAATTAATCCTGATATTTTATGGATTATTTATGTTTTATTTTTTATCATTGTTGTTTTGGAGAATGCCATTCTTCCAGCATCATTTCTACCTGGAGATACGTTACTCATTCTTTCTGGTGCTTTAATTGCAAAAAATGTTCTTTCGTTTATTCCAACAATTATTATTCTAACTATTGCTGCTAGCTTAGGATATTGGTTAGGTTTTTTACAAGGGCGATGGCTTAGTGATACCGATATAATAAAACGATGGTTAAAACAAATCCCAAAAGAGTATTACGATCGTGCAAATAAGTTATTTAACAACCAATGTTTATATGCATTATTACTTGGTAGATTTTTAGTTTTCGTTCGAACACTATTACCGATTTTAGCTGGACTATCTACTTTAAGCCAAGGGCGTTTTCAATTATTTAATTGGATTAGTGGTATATTATGGATTGGAATCATTGTTTCTTTGGGTTATATAATCAATCAAATTCCTTTTGTCAAAAATTATGAAAATATTGTTATGAACATTTTAATATTTTTATCTATATCACTACTTATTATCGGGTTCATTAGTTCACTTATTGTGTATTGGAAACATAAAAAAAACTAATTAAATATCATTAATATTTTCAAATATTAATGAAAGTAACTGAATTAAAAGGTTATCTCAAATATTTAGTAATAATTAATATCTAATCATTTTATGCATCTCTTGAATAGAGATAATCCATTCCATAGGATCCGCATTAAATGAAATCAGTGCTGCAAAACTACTATTAATAGTAGTATCATAATTTACTTTATATTGTAATGCACTACAACGAATAACCTTTGAATCTTCTATTGAACGACGTCCTTCTATAGTATTTAGAATATAACTATATTCACCATTTTTTATTCTATCCTGAATGTGAGGATGCCCTTCATGTACTTTATTAACCAAACGCGGAGTAATTCCTGCCTCACCAAGCATAATTGCAGTGCCATGAGTTGCATCTAACTTAAAACCATGTTCAATTAATTTCACCGCTAAATTAATAATCTTTGTCTTATCATTCTTTCTTACTGAGAGCAATACACGTCCAAATTTTTTAATAGTAAAAGAACAACAAAACATCGCTTTAGCGAATGCTTCAGCAAAAGTTCGACCAATACCCATAACTTCACCAGTAGAATGCATTTCTGGCCCCAAAATAGGATCAACAGTAGGAAATTTACTAAATGGTAATACTACTGCTTTTACAGAAAAATAAGGTGGAATGATTTCTTTTATTACCCCTTGTTTAATTAAAGATTGACCAACCATAACGCGAACAGCAACTTTTGCTAGCTGTATTCCTGTTGCCTTTGACACAAAAGGAACTGTACGTGAAGCACGTGGATTCACTTCAATTAAATAAATTTCATTATCTTTAACTGCAAATTGAATATTTACTAATCCTCGAACTCGTAGTTCAAAAGCAAGTTTTTTTACTTGTTCCCGTATGGAATTTTGTATATTTTCACTCAATGTATAAGGTGGCAAAGAACAAGAAGAATCGCCGGAATGAACTCCAGCTTCTTCAATGTGCTCCATAATACCACCAATTAAAACTGTTTCTCCATCACAAATAGCATCTACATCAACCTCAATTGCATCATCAAGAAAATGATCCAGTAAAACAGGCAAATCATTAGAAACATTCACTGCTTTTTGAAAGTATCGAAGTAAGTCAGTTTCATTATATACAATCTCCATTGCACGACCACCTAAAACATAAGAAGGACGCACAATTAATGGATAGCCAATACTATAAGCTTTTTCTATCGCCTCTTCAATAGTTGTAACTGTGGTATTTTTTGGTTGCTTTAACCCTAAACTAGTTATTACTTGTTGAAAACGCTGACGATCTTCAGCTCGATCTATCGCATCTGGACTAGTCCCAATAATAGGAACGCCAGCTTCTTCTAATGCAATAGCTAATTTTAATGGCGTTTGACCACCATACTGAACAATCACACCTTCAGGTTGTTCGATCCTAACTATTTCTAATATATCTTCTAATGTTACCGATTCAAAATAAAGACGATCAGAAATATCATAATCGGTAGAAACTGTTTCAGGATTACAGTTTACCATTATTGTTTCGTAACCATTTTCACGTAAAGCTAACGCAGCATGAACACAACAATAATCAAATTCAATTCCTTGGCCAATTCTATTTGGTCCACCACCTAATACCATAATCTTAGATTTAGTATTATCAGGATCAGCTTCACATTCATCTTCATAAGTAGAATATAAATAATCTGTATCAGTTGAGAATTCTGCCGCACAAGTATCAACTCGCTTAAAAACAGGATGTAATTTATATTTATGACGTAATTTACGAATTTCAATTTCAGAAATACCAACTAATTTAGACAAACGATTATCAGAAAAACCTTTTCGTTTTAATAATCGTAAAAATTTTACTGATAATCCATTAACACCAAATTTAGTAACTTTTTCTTCTAAACGAACAAGTTCTTCAATCTGCGCTAAAAACCAATGATCAATATTAGTTAAATTAAACACATCATCCAAAGACATACCTGCGCGGAAAGCATCAGCTATATACCAAATACGTTCAGCACCAGCTTCTTTTAATTCATGATAAATTTTTGTTAATGAACCGAATTCATTTAAATTTATTTTAGGATCAAAACCAGTTGCTTCTACTTCTAATCCACGCAATGCTTTTTGTATAGATTCTTGAAAAGTTCTCCCAATAGCCATTACTTCACCAACAGATTTCATTTGAATTGTCAAACGATCATTACTACCTTGGAATTTTTCAAAATCAAAACGCGGGATTTTAGTTACTACATAATCAATAGAAGGTTCAAAAAAAGCAGGCGTTCGTCCACCAGTAATATCATTCATTAATTCATCAAGTGTATAACCTATCGCAAGTTTAGTGACAATCTTAGCAATAGGAAAACCAGTTGCTTTAGATGCTAAAGCTGAAGAACGTGATACTCGTGGATTCATTTCAATGACAATTAAGCAACCACTTTTAGGATTTACAGCAAATTGTACATTTGAACCACCTGTTTCTACACCAATTTCTCGCAATACTGCTATTGATGCATTACGCATAACTTGGTATTCTTTATCGGTTAATGTTTGAGCAGGAACAACAGAGATAGAATCTCCAGTATGGATCCCCATTGCATCAATATTTTCAATAGAACAAATAATAATACAATTATCATTTTTATCATGAACAACTTCCATTTCATACTCTTTCCAACCGATCAACGATTCATTAATCAACAACTCATTTATCGGTGAAAGTTCTAAACCAGCTAAACAAATACCTTGAAATTCTTCATAATTATATGCAATTCCACCACCAGAACCACCCATAGTAAATGAAGGACGAATGATACACGGAAAACCTATTTTTTCTACTACTTTTAATGCTTCTTCCAAAGAATTTGCAATTCCTGAACGGGCAGTTTTAAGACCAATTTTCTTCATTGCTTTATCAAATTTCTGTCTATTTTCTGCTTTATCAATTGCATCAGCTGTTACACCAATCATGCTAACATGAAATTCTTTCAATACACCTTTACGTTCTAATTCTAAAGCACAATTTAGAGCAGTTTGTCCTCCCATCGTAGGTAAAATAGCGTCAGGACATTCTTTTTCAATAATTTTACTTATAACTTCCCATTGAATCGGTTCAATATAAGTAGCATCCGCTAAATCAGGATCTGTCATGATTGTTGCCGGATTAGAATTAACTAAAATAATTCGATAACCTTCTTCACGTAACGCTTTACACGCTTGGGCTCCTGAGTAATCAAATTCACAAGCTTGACCAATGACAATTGGCCCTGCGCCTAAAATCAAGATACTTTTTATATCTGTCCGCTTCACCTTTTTTGCTCCTAATCACTTAACCAACTTAAGTATTTAAATTTATTTGACGATAATTTTTAATTAGTTTAATAAAATAATCAAATAAAGGTTCTGCATCTTTAGGGCCAGGGTTTGCTTCAGGATGTCCTTGAAATCCAAATGCAGGTTTATCAGTATGATGTATACCTTGAAGACTACCATCAAATAATGATTTATGAGTAACTTGTAATTTATCAGATAATATTGTTTCATCAACCGCAAAACCGTGATTTTGTACAGTAATCATAACATTATTATTCCTTAAATCTTTTACTGGATGGTTACCACCGTGATGACCAAATTTCATTTTAATAATACTGGCTCCACTTGCTAGTGCAAGTAGTTGATAACCCAAACAAATACCAAAAATAGGAATTTCTGTTCTTAAAAATTGTTTGATTGCTGTTATTGCATAATCACAAGCTGCTGGATCACCTGGACCGTTAGAAAGAAAAATACCATCAGGCAACATTTTTAATACTTCATTAACTGATGTTGTTGCTGGAACAACTGTTAAATGACAACCTCGATCAACGAGTAAACATAAAGTATTCCGTTTAACACCAAAATCATAAGCAACCACATGATAAAGTAATTGTTTTGTCGCTTTGATAAGCGATAATTTATTTATGCCAAATTGCCAACTTTGTTTTTTCCAAGTATAAATGTCCTTAGTTGTAACTTCTTTAACTAAATCTAATCCCTTTATTCCACCAAATAACTTTATTTTTTCTAATGCTAAATTAACGCTTAAATTATTACTTGTAATAATACAACCATTTTGTACGCCCGTTTTTCTTAACAATCGTGTAAGTTTACGAGTATCAATATTAGCAATTGCTACTGTTTTATGGCGTTTTAAATAATCAGATAAACTTTCTTTTCCGCGAAAGTTACTATAAATTAATGGTAAATCACGAATAACAAGTCCTTGAGCATAAATACTAGCAGATTCTTCATCATCATGATTTATTCCTGTATTTCCAATATGCGGATATGTAAGTGTAATAATTTGATAAAAGTAAGAAGGATCAGTGAGAATTTCTTGATATCCAGTGATTGATGTATTAAAAACAACCTCTCCAACAACAATTCCTTCATACCCAATAGAATCGCCATTAAACTGAGTTCCATCTTCCAAAACGAATATAGCTGGCTTAATCAAAATGTCCTCCATTCATGATAAAAATAAAAAATTATATATTTATTATATTTATTTATGAAAAAACAAATAAAATTAATATTTAAAATCAAAATAATAAACTTACTAAATTTTTAAATAATTTAATACCAGTTAATAAAATTTTTTTATTTATTAACAATAATTTATTATTATTTTTAGTTAATTTATAATTAAAAATAATAATAAACGATAAGATAATAAATCATCTTATTAAATAATTGAATTAGCTGCTAAAATAATTATAAAATATCACATAAATAATCATTAATATAATAAGTGTATAAAAATAATTTAATATCAATTTAATTTTTAATAAAAACTTATTTTTTTTAAAAACAATAAATTTATTATTAGTATAAAATAATTTTTCTTTATCAAAGAGGTTTAAAATGATAATATTAAATATTTTTTAAATTCAATACATCTCTCATATTATATAATCCACAATTTTTCCCTTTTAGCCATAAACAAGCTTTAATAGCTCCGTTTGCAAATATAATTCGATTTGATGTTTTATGAGTTATTTCGATTCTTTCACCAATATCAGCAAAAATCACCGTATGTTCACCAACAATATCCCCAGCTCTAATTATTGAAAAGCCAATACTATTATTTTTTCTTTTACCAGTAATATCTTTTTGATCATAAACTATGTGATTCTTTAAATTACGACAAATTGACTTAGAAATAATATCACTCATTGCTAAAGCTGTTCCTGATGGAGCATCAAGTTTGTGTCTATGATGAGCCTCGATAATTTCAATATCACTATATTCACCCATTACTTTTGCTGCTTTTTCTATTAATTTTAATAATAAATTAATACCAACACTAAAATTTACCTCTAATACAATAGGAATTATTTTTGAAGCCTCTTCAATTAATTTATGTTCGGTTTTATTAAAACCAGTAGTACCAATAATCATTGCTTTTGCATATTTTTTACAAATTGAAAGATGATACTGTGTACTTTCCGGGCAACTAAAATCAATTAAAATATCAAATTTATCCAAAACATTAATTAAATCATCACGAACTATAATATTCAAATGTAAAATACCGACTAATTCACCAGCATTAATACCTATTATGCTTGAGCCCTTTTTTTCTAATACTGCCCCTAAAACAACGCCATCCTGATTTGAAATTGCTTTAATTAATTCACGTCCCATGCGGCCACCAGCACCAACAACAGCAATGCGAATATCTGAATTAGTCATATTTTTTCTCTTTTTATTTTAAATAGATCAAATATATTCTACGTTAGAAATAATTAATAATGCTTTAACTTAATGTTAGCAACGAGAAAACAAATAATAAAATTATTAACTTTTACTTAATTAATGATTAACTCATTAAGTTAAAATTAATTTAATAAATATCAAAATAGTTATTATTATATTTCCTTAATTTTAATACATAGTTCTTTTGGTACTTTAAAAGTAATATTTTCTTTATGACCAGTAAGTTCGATTATTTCATTTGCACCTAAAACCTTTAAGCGTTCAATAACTTGACGAACAAGAATATCTGGTGCTGAAGCGCCAGCAGTAAGACCAATAATCTGCATATTTTCTAACCAATTCTCTTGAATATCATTAACAGAATCAATTAAATATGTATGTTTTCCTGATCTTTGTGCCAATTCAGCAAGACGATTTGAATTAGAAGAATTTTTAGAACCAACAACCAATATAATATCAGATTTATTAGTTAATTCACGTATAGCTTCTTGGCGATTAGTTGTTGCATAACAAATATTATCTTTTCGTGGCCCACTAATATTTGGAAATCGAGTAATTAGTGCATTTATAACGCATGCTGTATCATCAACCGATAAAGTAGTTTGTGTCATAAAACAGAGATTATTTTCATTTTTTACTTGTAACCTCCAAACATCTTCAGGTGATTCAACTAAATAGATACCACCAGCTAGATTATTATATTGCCCCATAGTACCTTCTACTTCAGGATGCCCAACATGACCAATTAAAATCGCCTCTTTACCTTTACGACTAGCACGTGCTACTTCCATATGCACTTTAGTTACTAATGGACAAGTTGCATCAAATAACATAGTTAAATGACGCTTCTTAGCTTGCTGACGAATTACTTGAGAAACACCATGAGCAGAAAAAATTAAAATTGCACCATCAGGTACTTCATAGATTTGTTCAATAAAAATTGCACCAGATTTAGATAAGTTATCAACGACATAACGGTTATGAACAACTTCATGACGAACATAAATCGGAGGACCATAAAGTGCTAGTGCACGATTAACAATGCTAATTGCTCGATGAACGCCTGCACAAAAACCTCGAGGATTAGTCAGCAATATTTGCATTTTATCCCCTTTTTATTTCAGATTAATTTTTAATATAAATGTTAAAAACAATATTTTAAATCGTTAATTTAATGATTAAAATTAATAATGATAAATTTAATCAACATTAGTATATTAATTGCTAATATATTGGCTACTATCTATTTATCACTATAAATGAGATCATACTAATCCCTTTAAACACATTAATCTAAATATTTTTATAAAAAATATTTAGATTATATAAATTAAATAAATACTTAAATTATTTTAGAGTTTCATAGTAAAATCTAATAAAATGGTGCTATTTTTTATTTATACTAATACTTTGAATATAAATAAATAAAATTTATTATTAAAAATTATCAATTTATTTTATGAAACAAAAAATAAACTGTGATACATTCATATTTTTTTCTTTATATTAGTTTTATTAAAACCATCCAAAATAATAAATGATGCACCAATACAAATTGCTATATCAGCAATATTAAAAATTGGCCAATGCCAATCGCCAATATAAAAATCAATAAAATCAATTACAAAACCATAAGCTAACCGATCATGCAAATTTCCTAATGCTCCTCCAATAATTAATGCATAACCAATATTACTTAATCTTTCATTAATATTTTGATAATAACTTATTACTATAAATACTATACAAATAACGATCGCAATAAATGAAAAAAACCAACATTGCCACCCATTTTTATTAGCAAGAAAACTAAATGCTGAGCCTGGATTTTGAACATAAGTTAAATTAAAAAATGGAATTAATCTTATGAATTCATTTAATTGAAAATTATTTAAAATGAACTTTTTACTTAAAAAATCAATAATAAATATTAAAATTGTTAACCATAACCAACGTAAACCAGTGGAGCAAATAGAGTTTTTCATTAGACAAATTTACGCATTTCGCCATTACCAGCTATATTAGTTACACAGCGACTACATAATTCTGCATATTTTGCCTCAAAACCAATATCCGTTTCATAATGCCAACAACGAGAACATTTATCACCTTCTGCTTGCTGGAAAGTAATTTTTAATTCATTTAATTTAGTATTCTGCGCTTGAACTGGAGCTTTTGTAATTTCAATTACTCTAGCTTGTGAAGTTAATAATACAAAATGTAACTCATCTCCTAAGTGATTAAGTGTTTTAAATAACTTAGTATCTGCATATAAAGTTATTGCGGCTTCTAATGAATTACCAATAAGCTTGTCTATACGCGCTTGTTCAAGAATTTTATTAACTTCACCACGAACAATTAATAACATATTCCAAAATTCATCATTAAGCATTTCATTGGAATATAAACCAAACAAATTAATATAATATTCCTCAGTAAAAACATATTTAACACGTTTACCTGGCAAATTCTGCCAAATTTCATCAGCCGTAAAAGAAAGAATAGGCGCAATCCAACGTACTAATGCCTCCACTATATGAAATAAAGCCGTCTGACAACTACGACGCGCCAAACAATCATGTTTTGTTGTATATTGACGATCTTTAATAATATCTAAATAAAAAGAACCCATTTCAACTGAACAAAACTGCATTAAACGTTTAACAACTAAATGAAAATTATAATTCGCACAATGTATAATAATTTCTTCTTGAACAATTTTAGCTCGCCCTACTGCCCAGCGATCTAATGCTATCATTTCTTTTGGATTGACTTTATGTAAAATAGGATCAAAATCATTTAAATTGGCTAATAGAAATCGAGCTGTATTACGAATACGCCGATAATTATCAGATGAGTGTTTCAGGATCTCATTTGAAATACTAATTTCATTAGTATAATCAGTTGAAGCAACCCATAGACGTAAAATATCAGCACCTAAATTATTCATAATATCTTGTGGGCTCATAGTATTTCCTAGAGATTTTGACATTTTAGATCCTTGTTCATCAATTGTGAAACCATGTGTTAATACTTCTTGATAAGGTGCTTTACCCTTCATTGCGACTGACAACATTAAAGACGACATAAACCAACCACGATGCTGATCAGAACCTTCTAAATATAAATCAGCAGAATGACCTTTAAATTCAGGACGAACATCTACAACGGTATAATGAGTAGAACCAGAATCAAACCAAACATCAAGTGTATCAGAAACTTTAAGATAATTAATTGCATCATTCCCTAATAGCGTGATTGGATCAAGATCCCACCACGCCTGAGTACCTAATTTATCAACATATTTAGCTACTTCTTTAATTAACTCTAATGTACGAGGATGTAATTTTTTTGTTTGTTTATGTATAAATAATGTCATTGGTATACCCCAAGTACGTTGACGAGAAATACACCAGTCTGGTCGATTTATAATCATAGATTCAATTTGACTCTTACCGTAACTTTTGATCCATTTAACATCTTTAATTTCTTTTAGTGATCGTTTTCGTAAATTATTTTTTTCCATACTCATAAACCACTGAGGTGTTGAGCGAAAAATAACAGGTATCTTATGTCGCCAACAATAAGGATAACTATGTTGCAATATTTCTTTCTGCAGAAGTGCACCTTTTTCTTTTAAAAGCTCGATAATTAATTTATTTGCTTTAAACACAAAGATGCCATCCAAACTAGGGTAAGTATTAGGTAAATAACAACCATTTGGGCCAACTGGATTGGTTATTTCAAGTTTATATTTCTGACTAATAATATGATCTTCAATACCATGAGCTGGTGCGGCATGTACAATCCCAGTACCTACATTTAAAGTAACATGATTACCTAAAATAACAGGTACTTTAAAATTCATAAATGGATGATAAAATTGTAATAATTCCAATTCATAACCACTACATTCTGCTAATATTTCCCACTCTGTTACTATGGTACGTTGCAATACTGATTTAACCAATGTTTTTGCTAAAATAAAACATTCTTTATTATTAACCTTAATTAATTGATATTTGAAATTAGCGTTGATTACAATTGCGCGGTTTGCAGGCAATGTCCAAACTGTTGTTGTCCAAATCACTGCAGAGATAGGTAAAGTTATTGATTTTATATTAAATTTTTCATAAACAGATTTAGAATCCACAGCAATAAAGCGAACTTTAATAGATGGTGATAATTTATCATAATATTCAACTTCAGCTTCAGCTAAGGAAGATTTACAAGTAGTACACCAATGAACTGGTTTAACGCCATTTATTAAATGGCCATTTTCAATTACTTTACCTAACGAACGAATAATATTACCTTCAATATTAAAATCCATAGTTAAATAAGGTTTTTCCCAATCACCAAGTATGCCCATTCTGATAAAATCAGCTTTTTGAGATTCAATTTGTTCTTTAGCATATTTTCGACATTCTTCACGAAATTTAGTAACAGATACCTTATCACCTGGTTTACCGATAATTTGTTCAACCTTATGTTCAATTGGCAAACCATGACAGTCCCAACCTGGAATATATGGCGAATCAAATCCAGCTAATCCTTTATATTTAATAACAATATCCTTGAGAATCTTATTAACTGAATGACCAATATGAAGACAACCGTTAGCATAAGGAGGACCATCATGTAATATAAATATTTTTTTCCCCATTTTTGCTTGACGAATAACTTGATATAACTCTTCCTTATACCAACGTGCTAATATTTTTGGTTCTCGTTTAGGTAAATCACCTCGCATAGGGAACTTTGTTTTTGGTAAATTTAAGGTATTTTTATAATCACTCATTTAAATTTTTAATTCCAATTTTCTAGTAAAAAATTTAATTTTAATTAGGATGACCGAAAAAATTGTTTTGCGGCCATTATATCCTTATCGATTTGCTGTTTTAATTCATTAATAGAAGCAAATCGTTTCTCATTACGTAATTTTTTACGCAATACAATATCAATATGACATCGATATATATTAATTTGCATATCTATCAAATGCACTTCGATTTGCTGATCAACCCCATTTATTGTTGGTCTCGTACCAATATTTGCTACTGCTTGAAATGGGTGATTACCTAAACCATATACCTCTACCACATAAACACCTTTGAAAGGCATAGCTAGACATTTAAATAATATATTTGCTGTAGGAAAGCAGATTGAACTACCAAGTTGATTACCGTATACTACTCGACCACTTAATCGACATGAATGTCCCATAAGATTTTCAGCAAGAGTAAGATTATCATTTAATAATGCTTCCCTGATAGCTGTACTACTCACTCGTTGTCCGATATTATAAAAACTTTCAGTATTTGCTACTTTAAAACCATATTGTTTTCCAGCTTCGCAAAGGTATTCAAAATCACCCTTTCTGTTTTTTCCAAAACGAAAATCATCACCGATCGCTAAAAATTTAACCTTTAACTTCTTTACTAGTAGTTCTGAAACAAAAGATTCTGGTTTCAATGAAGCAAATATGATATTAAATTTAACACATAATAAATAATCAACGTTATATTCAATAAAATATTTTATTTTATCACGCAATCGAGTTAAACGTGTTGGAGCATTTTTTCCAAAAAAAAATTCTAATGGCTGAGGTTCAAAAATCATAACCATTGTTGGTAATCTTAAGTATTTAGCTTGTTGTTTTAAATGTTTTAATAAAGCTTGATGCCCACGATGAACAGCATCAAAATTACCAATAGTCAATACACAACCTTGATGACATGTACGAATATTATGTATACCACGTACCAACTTCATAATCAGCTCAATATAATAAAAATTCTTAGACTATATCGTTTACTACTTTGAAGCTTAAGCTATCATTTAACTAATATTTATTTAAAAATAAATATTAGTTCTTTTAATAAAATAATTAATTTAATTATTTCTTATTATTTCAGCATATTTTTATTTTTAAAACTATACTTTTACTAAATAAATTTTTTATTATTGTAATTATATTGACAAATAATTGTTTAAATAGCATATTTATCAAATTTTAGATTACCATTAAAATAAATATTTAGGAGATAAAGGTTGGCTAACATTAAATCAGCTAAAAAGCGCGCTATACAATCAGAAAAACGTCGTCAACATAACGCTAGTCGCCGTTCTATGGTACGTACTTTTATCAAAAAAGTTTATGCTGGTATTGCTATTGGCAATAAAGAAATGGCACAAACTGCATTTAACAATATGCAACCAATTATTGATCGCTGTGCTACTAAAGGCCTGATTCACAAAAATAAAGCAGCGCGTCACAAAATGACTTTAATAGCAAAAATTAAGTTAATGTAAATAAAATGATTTTTATTAAAAAATAACTTCAAATAATTATTAATAATCCATTGAAATAACTTTAATATATTGAAGTTTATTTAAATATTAAATATATTATACGATTTTAATCTTGCATATTTATATTTTTGTTTTAAAATTGAATATCTATTTTATTGTATAAAGATTTTTATTAAATTTATTTATTGTTATACAATGTTACTCTTTAATATGTTTAAAGATAAAGAAGTTATAATTAAGTTTATTTCTCTATAATAATTAATTTAAATAAATATTTTTATATTTTTTAAAAGTTTAATCAATATTAAATACGGTATTTAAATGAAAAATAATTTATTATCTTATTGATACCAATAAGTAGATGCAATTAATTGATAATTAATTACAAAAAATATTTATATTAATTTTTTTTACTTTCTAAAAAACAGTCTATTTTGTTATTAACTAAATTAAATATCTTTTAATTAGATTTTATAATTATTCATTAGACTTATAAAGAATTAAAAATAATGATTATTAACAAAAAATTATGTATTATATTACTAAATATTATTAATATAAAAATATAATTTATGTTAATATTTAACTGTTATAGAACACATAGATTATTATTATTAATATTTAACAAAAAATCAATGCGTATATTAAAAATAGTTGGATTTTAATATTCGAAAAAAATGATTTATAAAAAGTATCTTATTTTCACTTATTTTATATTTAAAAATAATTTTGTTTAAATAATTTACTATAGTTAAAATACAATAAAACTCTTAACGATTCTTGTCAAGAAGACTTCCTGTCAACTATATTGTTTTTCTTAATTAAAGAGTGGTATTTTTTAAAATTTTAAATATAATATATACATATATTATAAATTAACAATAATCTACTAAACAATGAATGTAATAAATACTTATTAAAATTTAATGATTTTAATAATAAAGATGAATAACAATTTTAAAATAAAATAACTTCATTATATGATATTATATGATATAAAATTAACTAATTAATCCTTATATTAATAATTAGATTAAAATATCATATTTATTTTAAAAAATAAAAAACTAAATCATTTTAGTGTAAATTTTAAAATTATCTCATGCAGACATTTTATTTTATAAAATACATTTAGTTCTAGATTACAATGAATCTTTCTGTTAATAAAAGAAAAATTATTTTTTGAAAGAATTTGTTTTTACTTGAGATCTAATAAGATTAAATAATTTCTCTTAGTAATAAGAGATACTTTTTAGTTAAAAAGTGATATATTTCACGAGTACTTATTTTCATAGTTCGGTAAATATTTTTTACAAAATATTGCTTAAATTAATACGCTCATTAGCAATAATGACCAATTATATATAATCATGAATAGGCGCTTACATATTTACATTATAATATTGTTAAATTTATGTAATTTCTTTAGCATAATTCTCATATGTTTTAATAATTGATATTTAACTATTATTAAGTTGCTTTATCATAATGGATAATATTATAAACCTATCAAATAGAACTCTTTAAATAAAGAGTAATGTTAGAATGAAAATCTATTGGAATATAAATCAACAAAATATAACTATTATTTTATTTTTAATAATAAAATTTTTTTTTAAATATATAAACTGTAAATTACACATAAAATATACAAATTATTAATCCATCTTAAAATATAAGATGATTCTGTGAATATTAAATTTGTACTGTATATGCATATTATAGGTAATAACCAACTTCGCTAATTATTTATTAGAAAATATATTTAATAATTAGTGAAAAATTAATATTTTATATAAAAAAAACAACAAATAAATACAAAAAAATATATAAAACTTAATATTAAGATTAATAAAATTATTAATAAAATAAAATAAGTGAATATACGAAAATAATATTCGTCTAAAGTAATAGTTTTTAACAGAGAAATTTTTTAAAAAATTTCTCTGTTAAATGATTGATATTATCAATTCAATGATAAACCATAAAACTAATAAATTAATCATAAACTTATAGTAATCAACATTATTAGATAAAAACTGGATTTTTTGACTAAAATAATAATATCAAAATAAAATTAATATGAATTACAAATAATAACAGTTAGCATCATAAAAATTTATGTTATAAAGTAATAAATAATCTCGTTTGAATTACCATGTATCAAAACAACTACGCAATACCCATTAAAAACGCAAACTATTTTTAACGATATTTTAATTTAAAATTCGACGCAAATTATTATCGAAATTTTCATGATAAATATCAGTTACATTTTATTCTTATCAAAATAAGTTAAACTATTAATTATAGTATTTATATATAATTAATTATATTAATTTAATTTTTTTTGTAAATTTTAATATCAACATTAATTGTTACTCAAATAAAAACATAAGTATAAATTTTAGTTATTTTTATAAAAAACGTATTTTATATTATGATATTTAATTTTTAAGTTCTAAATAAGATTAAGCTAAATCGGCGTACTATTATTATCGTTAGATATTTTTATTTTTAATTTCCATTACAACCATTAAATTACTTTAATTTAAACTCTTTTAACTATTATCTATGAATAAAATAAATTTTTTTAACGATAGAAATATTTTTAATGTTTTGAGATTAAGATTATAAATTATTAATAATATTAGCCTTAATTAGTTGAATATATCACTATATTCACATGTTTAGTCTATCTATATTTATATCTTATACAACTCTCTCATCTTCTGAGAGTAAAGAGAATTTATAGTATTTAAATAGGAAATTTTATTTAATTATAAAATTTCCTATTTAAATGTTTTTTTTAATAAATAATATCATTTTTATATAATTACTATTATTAATTCTTTTTTTTAAAATTTAGATTTTTATCAAAAAAAAGAAATTAAACTAGTTTAAAATAGTATTATAAGAAAATTATAGTATATTATGGTAATAATATACTTCAATAATAAAAAATATAAGCACTGACAAATTTTTTTAGCAAAAAATATTAGTAAGCATAATAAGATCAAACATTTTATTGATAGTTATTTTTACTAAGAAATTGTCGAATATCACTAAGGTTTTTTCATATAATCATTAAATAATAAATTTTTTAAGCAAATTAATTTATTTTTTTACAAAAATCATATAATATTAATGTGATTAATTAACTTTTAAGTTCGATTGTATTAATCTAGTGAAGTAAAAAAATTTACTTTATTTTAAATATTTAATAAAATTACTTCCTTATAAAAATAACAAAATAAACTAATAAATAATTATAAATTTAAATTCTAACAATATTATTGTTCTCATTTTCTAAAAAAAATCTTATTCAAAATAAAATGTATCATAAAACATACGTAATAATAGTAATATTGATTCATAATAGAAAATTAAAATAATTTAATCATATGAAAATAAAATAAATATTTTATATTCTACTTGATAAGTATTTTCATTCTTTCATTTAATAAAAATTACAGTTATTAATGGTTAAAATCTATCGTTTATCAATCTATTAAAAAATATCTCATTATCTAGATTTTTTTTAAAGTCAGGAAAAAATTCCTTGAAAAAAATGCATTTAGCCTCATATAAGATTGATAATTAGATTAATTAAAGAATTTCCCCTATTGGAGGCTGTGTTTAGATGGGTAAAATTATCGGGATTGACCTAGGTACAACTAACTCTTGTGTAGCTATTATGGATGGTACAAAGGCGCGAGTATTAGAAAACAGTGAAGGTGACCGTACCACACCTTCTATTATTGCTTATACTCAAGATGGTGAAATTCTTGTGGGTCAGCCAGCAAAGCGACAAGCAGTAACAAATCCACAAAATACACTTTTTGCAATTAAGCGTTTGATTGGACGTCGCTTTGAAGATGAAGAAGTTCAACGTGATGTCTCTATTATGCCATATAAAATCATTATCGCAAATAACGGTGATGCTTGGTTGGATGTTAATAATCAAAAAATGGCTCCTCCTCAAATTTCTGCTGAGGTTCTCAAAAAAATGAAAAAAACAGCAGAAGATTATCTTAGTGAACCTGTTATTGAAGCTGTTATCACTGTACCTGCCTATTTTAATGATGTGCAGCGTCAGGCAACTAAAGATGCGGGCCGCATTGCTGGTTTAGATGTAAAACGTATTATTAATGAACCAACAGCAGCAGCACTTGCTTATGGTTTAGATCGCGAAGTTGGTAACCGTACTATTGCGGTATATGATTTAGGTGGTGGTACTTTTGATATTTCAATAATTGAAATCGACGAAGTTGATGGTGAAAAAACTTATGAAGTACTAGCAACTAATGGTGATACTCACTTAGGTGGTGAGGATTTTGATAATCGTTTAATTAATTATTTAGTTGATGAATTTAAGAAAGAAAAAAATTTTGATCTTCGTAATGATCCTTTAGCAATGCAGCGCTTAAAGGAAGCAGCAGAGAAAGCTAAAATTGAACTTTCTTCTACTCAGCAAACTGATGTTAATTTACCTTATATTAGTGCAGATGCAAGCGGCCCTAAGCATATGAATATCAAAATGACTCGAGCGAAACTTGAGTCACTAGTTGAAGATTTAGTTAAACATTCAATGGAACCGATAAGAGTTGCATTGCAAGATGCAGATTTAAATGTTAAGGATATAAATGACGTAATTTTAGTTGGTGGTCAGACACGTATGCCAATGGTACAAAAAGCAGTTGCTGATTTTTTTGGAAAAGAACCTCGTAAAGATGTTAATCCTGATGAAGCAGTTGCTATTGGTGCAGCAGTGCAAGGTGGTGTATTAGCTGGTGATGTTAAAGATGTCTTATTACTTGATGTAACCCCTTTATCTTTAGGTATTGAAACAATGGGCGCAGTAATGACAACATTAATTACCAAAAATACAACTATTCCAACTAAACATAGTCAAGTATTTTCAACAGCAGAAGATAATCAATCGGCAGTAACTATTCATGTATTACAAGGTGAACGTAAACGATCAAGTGACAATAAATCATTAGGACAATTCAATTTAGATGGAATTCAAGCCGCACCTCGTGGAACACCTCAAATTGAGGTTACTTTTGATATTGATGCCGATGGTATTTTGCATGTATCAGCTAAAGATAAGAATACTGGTCGCGAACAAAAGATTATAATTAAAGCATCTTCTGGCCTAAAAGAAGGCGAGATTCAAAGAATGATAAGCGATGCAGAAGCAAATATGGAAGCAGATTTTAAGTTTGAACAGTTAATTCAAGTACGTAATCAGGGAGATCAATTAATTCATAGTACGCGAAAACAAATTGAAGAAGCGGCTGATAAATTACTTATTGATGATAAAATCAACATAGAAAAAACCATTTCTGAATTGGAAATAGCTATAAAAGGTGAAAATAAAAGCTTAATTGAAGAAAGAATTCAAACTTTAATTCAAGCTTCAGTAAAACTGCTCGAATTGACTCAACAGAAAGTTCAAAAAGATATAGATGCTACTAATGCAGGTACAGACACTCAATCTAAACAGAATGATAATGTTGTTGATGCTGAATTTAAAGAAGTTAACAACAAAGATAAAGATAAAAAATAGTGGCCTTTAGCAGGCATATAGTAACGGTGTTAAGAAAATTATTTCTTCTATTACTCTTAGAATCGAGTACGGGCGTTTGAGGTAACTCTACGCCCGTTTGCATGTGTTAATGGTAAATAAATATGACAAAAAGAGATTATTATCAAGTTTTAGGTATTACTAAAACAGCTGACGAGAAAGAAATTAAAAGAGCATATAAACGTTTAGCAATGAAATATCATCCAGATCGCAATCAAGGTGATAAGAAGGCAGAAAATAAATTTAAAGAAATTAAAGAAGCTTATGAAATTTTGACTGATGCACAAAAACGTGCCGCTTATGATCAATATGGACATATGGCTTTTGAACAAAATAATATAGGCGGGGGATTTAGTAGAGGTTTTACTTCTAGTTCTTCTGATTTTAGTGATATTTTTGGTGATGTATTTGGTGATATTTTTTCTGGAGGTAGGCGTCAACGTTCAGCGAGAGGTTCTGATCTTCAGTATAAAATTACATTAACTTTAGAAGAAGCAGTTTATGGAGTTAACAAAGAAATTCGTATTCCAACTTTAGAGAAATGTGACATTTGTAACGGTAGTGGAGCTAAACCAGGTAAAAAGGCAGAAAATTGTTCAACTTGTCATGGTTTGGGTCAGGTTCAAATCCGACAAGGGTTTTTTGCAGTTCAACAAACTTGTCCAAATTGTCATGGACGCGGGCAAGTTATTAAAGAACTTTGTGTTAAGTGTCATGGTCATTGCCGAATAGAGAAATATAAAACATTATCAGTAAAAATCCCACCTGGTGTTAATATTGATGATCGTATTCGTTTAAATGGTGAAGGTGAGGCTGGTGAAAATGATGCTCCAGCTGGAGATTTATATGTTCAAATTAATATAGCAAGACATACTATTTTTGAACGAGATGGTAATAATTTATACTGTGAAGTGCCTATTAATTTTTCAATTGCAGCACTTGGTGGTGAAATTGATGTACCAACACTTGATGGTCGAGTTAGTCTTAAAATTCCAGCTGAAACACAAACAGGAAACATTTTTCGGATGAAAGGAAAAGGTGTTAAGACTGTTCGTAGCGGTATAATTGGTGATTTAATGTGTCGCATTTTAGTGGAAACTCCGGTTAAACTAAATGAAAAACAAAAAATATTATTAAAAGAGTTTGGTGAATCGTTAAATGGTGAAAGTAGTGGTAAAAATAGTCCACGTTCAAAGAGTTTTTTAGATAGTGTGAAAAAATTTTTTGATGATCTAACAAAGTAATTTCATTTATTTAAAATAACATAATATTAATTATTCACTATATATTCCATGTTTTTAAGTTAAAAACTTATTTTTTATAATTGATATAATCGATATAATAATAAAAAATTAATAAGATATTTTATGCAAATTAACTAATCGATTGTTATTATTTTGTTAAATTGATTTCTATAAATCAATTTAACAATTTTAATATTAAAATCAATTTTTAATTTTAAAATATACAAATATAGCAACATTAAATGCTAATGCTATTAGGCGCAAGATAATAAATAAAAAATAAATATTACTTCAAACAAAATAAATATTTGAATAATATTTATGAATAAGATCGATAAAATATCAAAGTGTAAAAACTACCTTAATATTTAATTATTTTAAATTTAAAAATTTTGTTTAGAACATTAAATTGATAAAAATACTAATAAATAGAACAATTACAATATTTAAAAGTATGATTTATTATCTGTTATTTAATTTTATTCTTATTTTTAAATTCTTTAAATAATGTAATTTTATTTATTTTTTTATTATTAATTTAATAAAAATTTTAATTATAGTATGTCTTTTATAATCGAATAACTTTCATGAGACCATACACTACATTGAATTTGACCAATATGTTTTTTTTGAAGCAATAACATTACTAAACGAGATTGTCCAATACCACCTCCTATTGTTTGTGGCATTTGATATTTCAGCAATGCTTGATGCCACTCAAGAGATATTCTATTTTCATCACCAGTAATTTCTAATTGCTGTGTAAGTGTTTTTGCATCAACACGAATACCCATTGAAGAAATTTCAAATACATCTTTTAATATAGGATTCCAAACAATAATATCGCCATTTAAACCAGCATATCCATCACTATTAAGTGTTGTCCAATCATCATAATCAGGAGCACGCACATCATGAGCAAAACCATGCGATAATTTTCCACCAATACCAATAAGAAAAACTGCAGCTAATTCTTTAGCTATTTTATACTCTCTTTCTTTAGCATCAAGATTTGGATAACGTTGTAATAGCTCTTCACTGTGAATAAAATGAATTTTCTTAGGTAAGAATGGTATTAAATTAAATTTTATGCTAACTGCTTTTTCTGTTTCTTTTATTATTTGATAAATTTTAATTACTGTTTGTTTTAAATAATCAAGAGAACGCTCATCCTTAAGCATTACCTTTTCCCAATCCCACTGATCTATAAATATAGAATGAATAGACGTCAGATAATTTTCATCAGGTCGTAATGCTTTCATGTTAGTATAGAGCCCTTCTCCAGGTTTAAAATTAAAGCGGCCTAACGTTTTGCGTTTCCATTTAGCTAATGAGTGAACAATTTCAAAAATAGAATCTGGTATTGATTTTACTTTAACTTGCACTGCTTTTTCATAACCAGATAAGTTATCTTGAATCCCATCACCAAGACGAGTTAAAATAGGAGCTTGAACTTTAATTAAAGTTAATTTTTTTTCTAATAAAAGTGAAAAAAAAGATTTTACAAAATTAATTTGTTGTTGTTTTTCTATGAATAATTTTTTCATTTTACCTTCTATTCTGTAGAATTATTTAATTTAAAAATTAAATAATAAATTAAGCTATACATTTAATATACTTAATAAAAATATTTTTAATTATAAAATTTAAAATAAAGATCTTAAAAATAATTTCTGAAAAGATGCTTTAAGTATTTATAAATTATTGATGTGATAATTTAAATCGTAATATATTTAAATAAATTAATAAATAATATATATACGAATAAATCATCTATAGAAATTATAAAAAAATTGCACGCTCTACTACAATATGTTTTTTCAAACGAAAAAATAAATTAAATAATTTTATTATTATGGAGATATCATTTATTAAATATTAATACGAAAAATTTCAATTTATTTTCTATAATTTTATTTAGTTTTTAAAAAGTTAAATATTATATAGTATCCTAAAAACTTGATAAATTAGATGGAATTATGAAAGTATGTACTTTACAGCTAAAATATTTCCATTAAATAACGTGTTAATTTATTACTCTCTTCTAGAGGACTTAATTATTAATATAATACAGGCTAGTTAATAAAATTTTATTTACTAAAATTTTTATCTCTTTACAAAACTAATAATATGCGTGTTATTAATCTATAAAAAATATAATAACTATATTATTCTCATCAAACAAACATATATATGATGACATATTTATAATATGTGATAATTATTACTATTATTTTAAATATTTTTCTTGTTATAATAATAAAAATAATATTAATAACAGCGCTAATATATGGCACTATGAGTAATACTGAATATATTTGTAAACACATTACTAAAACATTAAGAAAATATAATTTTGATACTGAGATAAAGTATGAATCTCCATTAAAATAACTAACAATAAAAGATATTTTGTTGGTTATATATTTATATATGAGTTAAGAGAATTATTTAAAATATATATTTCTCTTAAAAGAGATAAGCAAGGAAAAATCAAATATTAGTTAAATTAATTATGGTGAAATTAGAATAAGTAACAAGGAATATATTGCTTTTACGCCGAAATTCATAAATTAGAAAATTAACTTTTCTAAAAAATTATTATGTAAAACAAGTAAATAAGCTATTATAGATCGATATTTTAAGATATAACATACAAAATATCGCAAAAATTTGGATTGAAAATAAAAAAATAATATTTTTATTTAAATGAATAAAATAAAAATAAATATAAATAATTTTATAAAAAGGAAACAATTAGTATCTACTACCTATACATTAAAAAATAAATATGTAATTAATTACATTAATGCTAATTAATAACACATAAAGATTACGTGTTATTAATAGATAAAAATAAAAAAATAATGATCATGTTAAGTTATTTATATCATTATAAAAAACCGTAATTTCATTAAAATAATAACAAGACTTTAATATCTAATGAAAATTTATTGTTTTAACATCTTAAACAAAATTATATAACTTGTTTTTTTATAAAACTTGAGTAAAATTTACTTTATAAATTACATTTAATATTAAGGTTTATAATGTTTTATCCAGAACAATTTGATGTTATTATTATTGGAGGGGGGCATGCTGGTACTGAAGCAGCCATGGCAGCAGCTCGCATGGGGCGAAAAACTTTACTTCTAACCCATAATATTGATACATTAGGTCAAATGTCATGTAATCCAGCTATTGGAGGAATAGGTAAGGGGCATTTAGTTAAAGAAATTGATGCCTTAGGTGGTATTATGGGTATTGCAACAGATAAAGCAGGAATCCAATTTAGAACACTTAATACAAATAAAGGTCCGGCAGTACAGGCAATAAGAGCTCAAGTTGATCGTATACTTTATAAGCAAATAATTAGAACTGCGTTAGAAAATCAGAATAATTTAATGATTCTTCAACAAACTGTTGAAGATTTAATTTTAAAAGATAACAAAATTACTGGCATAGTAACCGAAATAGGATTAAAATTTTATACAAAATCTATTGTATTAACTGTAGGTACTTTTCTTAATGGCAAAATTCACATAGGATTCAAAAAATATAGTGGAGGCAGAGCAGGTGATCCATCTGTTATTAATTTATCACATAGGTTAAGGGAATTACCTTTACGAGTAAATCGACTCAAAACAGGTACACCACCTAGAATAGATGCGAAAACTATCGATTTTTCGCAGTTGGCGTCACAATTTAGTGATAATCCAACACCTGTTTTTTCTTTTATTGGAACTTCAGATCAACATCCAAAACAATTACCTTGCTATATCACTTATACAAATGAAAAAACACACCAGATAATTCGTGATAACTTAAATCGTAGTCCCATATATACGGGTATTATTCAAGGTATAGGACCTCGTTATTGTCCTTCTATTGAAGATAAAATCATACAATTTACAAATCGTTCAAGACATCAAATTTTTCTTGAACCAGAAGGATTAACAAGTAATGAAATTTATCCTAATGGAGTTTCTACTAGCTTACCTTTTGATGTACAAATGAAAATTTTGCATTCAATAAAAGGACTAGAAAATAGCCGTATTACTCGGCCAGGATATGCTATTGAATATGATTTTTTTGATCCCAGGGATTTAAAACTCACTTTAGAGAGTAAATTTATAAAAGGATTATTTTTTGCTGGTCAAGTTAATGGAACAACAGGTTATGAAGAGGCTGGAGCTCAAGGATTATTAGCAGGACTTAATGCAGCTCGTTATGCCTTTGAACAAGAGGGATGGTATCCTCGCCGTGATCAAGCTTATATTGGTGTTTTAGTTGATGATCTTTGTACATTAGGTACTAAGGAACCTTATCGAATATTTACTTCACGAGCAGAATATCGTCTCATGCTCCGTCAAGATAATGCTGACCTTCGTTTAACCGAAAAAGGATATAAACTTAATTTAATCGATGAAAATCGTTGGAAAAAGTTTTGTCGTAAAGTTGAATTAATCGAACAAGAACGTCAGCGACTACGTAATATTTGGTTACAACCTAATTCAGATAAGATTAGTAATCTTAATAAAGTTTTATCCTTTCCACTTTCAAAAAAAATAAATGCTGAAGATTTACTACGTCGTCCTGAAATAAATTATAAATTACTTACTTCATTAAATTATCTTTCACCATCAATTGATGATCTTCAAATTATAAATCAAATTGAAATTCAAGTAAAATATGAAGGATATATTACTCGTCAAAAAAAAGAAATAAAAAAACAACTTTATAATGAATATATTATGTTACCGACTAATTTAAATTATGAAAAAATTCCTGGTCTTTCTAATGAAGTAATTAAAAAGCTTAGTGATCATAAACCAACCTCTATTGGTCAAGCAACGCGCATATCAGGTATTACGCCATCCGCAATATCTATATTATTAATTTGGCTGAAAAAGAATTTTTATAATATTAAAACGCTTAAATAAATTTAATAATTTATTTTAAAGTTTTATCAGATAAAACAAATATTATTTCGAGAAATTTTTAAATAAACAGAATAAATATACAACTTTTATTGTTAAATTGTATAAAAAAAAATAAAAATATAATCATATTAAATAAAATTACAAGATTGATTCTTGATAAGCATTTTAAAAGTAAGTAATTTACTAATTCTTGAATAAACTTAAAATTATGTAATATAATACTACTTTCTTTTATTTAAAAAAAATACATATTAGCGTTATTAATTTAGTTTCAAAAAAACTAAATTATATTTAGAACAAAACAATATAAATTAATTCTAAAATTTAGAATCTATTAAAAATAAATTAAAACAATATTAATTGAAAAAGTGTGATGTTTTTAATTTTTAAGAAATTATCTTAGATTTTATTACTATTTTTTATATTTAACTTAATTTTTTAATTATATCATTTTGATCATTAAAATAATAAATATTATATTTTTTTTAACGTTCTTAAAAAATTAATTTATATAAACCTCTAAATTTAAAATATAAAATACTGAAAGTATATGAAAGTTATTTATTATTTTTTTATAATCAATTATTAAATATTTTTAAAACTTAAAACTATTGTTATTTCAGTTAATATAGGTTGTAATTTTCAATGTAGTTTTTATGTAAATATTACAAAATAGAACTTGTATCTTTTGATTGATAAATAAAAGTATTGATTAATTAATAATTTATTTATACCATTAATATGGTATATGGAGTTAAAATAAAAAAAAGATATTTTATTTAACCCTCATTATTTTTTTGATAAAAATTAAATTTATTAGAACGATATTTATATTAAAAAATGTTTTATGAGTAGATTAAAAGCGATATTCATTTATTAAAGTTCAAAGTGATTGATAAAAATTTATTATTCATATGAATATATCAACTTTGTTTAGATGTTAAATATTTTATATATAATAAAAGGTAAAAATTATCATGTCTGTATCAAAAGAAGTGATGACTATAGAAAATTATATAGGACACCATCTAAATAATCTTCAGCTAAATCTGCGTACTTTTAGATTGATTAATTTAAATGACAATAATAACTCAATGTTTTGGATTTTAAATATTGACTCACTTTTTTTTTCAATAATTCTTGGAATTATCTTTTTATGGCTCTTTAGAAAGATTGCAATTAGTGCAACTAGTACTGTACCTGGTAAGCTACAAGCCTCAATAGAAATAATCGTTGATTTTATCAATAATACTGTTTGTGATATATATCCAAATAAAAGTAAAATTATTGCACCTTTAGCTTTAACAGTCTTTGTTTGGGTATTTTTAATGAATACTATGGATTTATTACCAATCGATTTATTTCCTTATATCGCAGAATACTATTTAGATTTACCTGCATTACGCATCGTTCCAACTGCAGATGTAAGTATAACTGTATCAATGGCGATTGGTGTTTTTATTTTAATTATTTTTTATAGCATTAAAATAAAAGGATTAAAAGGATTTATGAAAGAATTAACCTTAGAACCATTTAATCATCCTATTTTAATTCCTATCAATTTAATTCTAGAAGGTGTTAACTTGCTTTCTAAACCTATATCATTAAGTTTGCGATTATTTGGTAATATATATGCGAGTGAATTAATCTTTATTCTTGTGGCAGCTTTATTACCTTGGTGGTTACAGTGGACAATTAATCTACCATGGGCAATTTTTCATATATTAATTATTACATTGCAAGCTTTTATTTTTATGGTTCTAACTATCGTTTATTTATCGATGGCATCAGAAAGACATTAATTTTATTTTCTAAATAAATTTCATTCAACTAAACAAATCGGAGAAAATATCATGGAAAACTTAAATATAGATTTGCTATACATGTCTGCCGCTATAATGATGGGGTTATCAGCAATCGGTGCCGCAATTGGTATTGCTATCTTAGGTGGAAAATTTTTAGAGGGAGCTGCTCGTCAACCAGATTTGATACCTCTATTACGCACACAGTTTTTTATTGTTATGGGTTTAATTGATGCAATTCCAATGATTTCTGTTGGTTTAGGATTATATATAATGTTTATAATTGCTTAATAATATAAGTAATAATATAGGTTATACCAGACTGTTATTTTTTTTTTCTTAAAAGTATTATATTATGAATATTAACGCAACAATCATTGGCCAAGCTATTTCATTTTTTTTCTTTGTTTTATTTTGTATGAAATACATATGGCCACATATTATGGCGGTAATTGAAAAGCGGCAAAAAGAAATTGCTGATAATCTATCGTCTGCAGAACAAGTTAAAAAAAACTCTGAATTAATAAAAGCTAGTGCGGAAGAACAACTAAAAAAAGCAAAAACAAAAGCTCAAATCATTATTGAACAAGCCAATAAACAACGAGTTCAAATGATTAAAGATGCTAAAATAGAAGCTGAAAGTGAACGTAAAAGGATTGTCACTAAAGCACAAATTGAAATTGATGTTATGTTTAAACGATCACGTGAAGAATTGCGCAAGCAAGTTGCTATGTTAGTAATTTTAGGAGCAGAAAAAATAATTGAACGTTCCATTAATATAGCTGCCAATAACGATATTATTGATAAATTAATCAAAGAACTATAAAGGGTGAAGGAAAGGAAGGAAATATGTCTCAAATTAGTACAATTACTCGTCCTTATGCTAAAGCAGCTTTTAATTTTGCTAGAGAAAATCAGCTTGTTGATAAATGGGAAAATATGCTTAGTTTTATTGCTAAAATAGCAGATAATCAACAAATAAATGAGTTACTTTACAGTTCAATATCCCCAAAAATATTAGCGAAAATATTTATTATTATTTGTGATAATCAAATTAATGAACATGTTCGAAACTTAATTCGTATCATGGCTGAAAATCGACGTTTAAATATATTATCAGAGCTTATAAAACAATTCATACAATTACGAGCAGTTTTAGAAAAAACTATTAATATCAATGTAATTTCTGCTATTAAGTTAAATAAAAAACAGCAGTTTAAAATTTCTATAACATTAGAAAAACGATTCTTATCTAAAGTTAAATTGAATTACAAAATTGATAAGTTCCTTATTGCAGGAGTAATTATTTATGCTGGAGATCTAGTTATTGACGGTAGTGTACGTGGTTATATTGAGCGCTTAACTGATATCTTACAATCTTAAGGGGATTTAAGAATATGCAATTTAATTCTATCGAAATCAGTGAATTAATCAAGCAACGTATTGCTCAGTTTGATATAGCAAGTAAAGTTTATAATCAAGGTACAATTATTTCTGTTAATGATGGAATCATTCGTATTCACGGTTTAACTCAAGTTATGCAAGGTGAGATGATCAAATTACCTGGTAATCGTTATGCTATTGCACTTAATTTAGAGCGTGACTCAGTTGGTGCAGTAGTTATGGGACCATATTCTGACTTATCTGAAGGTATGATAGTAAAATGCACAGATCGTATTTTTGAAGTACCTGTAGGTAATGAATTACTTGGAAGAGTTGTTAATACGCTTGGTCAACCTATTGATGGTAAAGGACCTATTGAATATAATAACTTCTCTGCGATCGAAGTTATTGCGCCTAGTGTTATTGATCGGCAATCAGTTGATCAACCTATACAAACAGGATATAAATCAATCGATGCTATGATTCCAATTGGTCGTGGTCAACGTGAATTAATCATTGGTGATCGGCAAACTGGTAAAACAACATTGGCTATTGATACAATTATTAATCAACGTAATTCAGGAATAAAATGTATTTATGTAGCAATTGGACAAAAAACTTCAACTATTGTTAATGTGGTCCATAAACTAGAAGAGTACAGTGCTCTCAAAAATACAATAGTTGTTGTTGCTGGTTCTTCTGAATCTGCGGCACTGCAATATCTTGCTCCTTATTCTGGTTGTACTATGGGCGAATACTTTAGGGATCGCGGTGAAGATGCGCTAATTATTTATGATGATCTTTCTAAACAAGCAGTTGCTTATCGGCAAGTTTCACTATTGTTACGGCGCCCTCCTGGACGTGAAGCATATCCCGGTGATATTTTTTATCTTCATTCTCGTTTATTAGAACGAGCAGCTCGTGTTAATACTAAATATGTTGAAAAATTTACAAAAGGTAAAATACAGGGTAAAACAGGTTCATTGACTGCATTACCAATTATTGAAACACAATCTGGTGATGTTTCTGCATTTATACCTACTAATGTTATTTCAATTACAGATGGACAAATTTTCTTGGAGTCTGATTTATTTAATACAGGTATACGTCCGGCAATTAACCCTGGAATTTCAGTATCACGTGTAGGTAGTGCAGCTCAAACTAAAATTATGAAAAAGTTATCTCATGGTATTCGTACAGCATTAGCGCAATATCGTGAATTAGCTGCATTTTCACAGTTTACTTCTGATTTAGATAATATGACACGTAAGCAGATTAATCATGGACAAAAAGTTACCGAGTTATTAAAACAAAAACAGTATGCACCTATGTCAGTTTCACAGCAGGCATTATCATTATTTGCTGCTGAACATGGTTATTTAGAAGACATTAAGTTAGAAAAAATTAGTAATTTTGAATCAGCATTACTAATTTATGCTACTCGTGAGTATTTTATTCTTCTGAAAGAAATCGATCAAACAGGTGAATATAATGATAAAATTGAAGCTAAATTGAATGCCTTACTTGTTGCTTTTAAAACAAGCCAATCTTGGTAATTTTATTTAACTTTTATTGAGATTATTTGCTTAATAAGAGAGGAAATGAAATGGCTCACGGAAAAGATATATACTCTAAGATTCATAGTATACAAAACATACAGAAAATTACTAAAGCGATGGAGATGGTTGCTAAATCAAAAATGCGTAAAACACAGGAGCGTATGGCAGCCAGTCGTCCTTATGCAGAAACTATATGTAATGTAATTAATAACTTGACATTAGGTAATCTGGAATATAAACACCCTTACCTCAAGGGACGTGATATTAAACGTATTGGTTATTTAATTGTTTCAACCGATCGTGGCTTATGTGGTAGTTTAAATGTTAATTTATTTAAATATTTTTTAATAGAAATGAAAATATGGACTGATAAAGGGATTCAAATTGATCTAGCTTTAATTGGTTCTAAAGCAATTTCATTTTTTAATTCAATTGGCAGCAACATTATCACTCAAGTAAGCGAAATAAAAGATAATTTTTCTCTCTCAAATATTATTGAACTTGTGAAAATTATGTTAGAAGCATATGATAAAAAGTATCTAGATAAGTTGTATGTGGTGACTAATAAATTTGCCAATACAATGGTTCAATTACCAACGATTACTCAATTATTACCTATACCTTCAAATGACAATAAAATATTAAAAAAAAAATCTTGGGATTATTTATATGAACCTGATTCGAAAACACTACTAGATATGTTGTTACGTCGTTACATAGAATCACAAGTTTATCAGAGTGTTGTTGAAAATTTAGCTAGTGAGCAAGCTGCTCGAATGATAGCAATGAAAGCAGCCACTGATAATGGTGGTAATTTAATTAAAGAATTACAGTTAATTTATAATAAAGTTCGTCAAGACAGTGTTACTCAAGAACTTACCGAAATAATTTCTGGAACTATTATAATTTAATGGCTAGAATTACAAATTATGCAGAGGATTAAAGATGGCTACTGGAGAAATCATTCAGATAATTGGTGCAGTGGTAGATGTCGAATTTTCTCAAGATACAGTACCTAAAGTGTATAATGCACTTGAAGTAATAAATAAAAAAGGAAAATTAATTTTAGAAGTTCAACAACAATTAGGTGGTGGTGTTGTACGTTGTATAGCGATGGGAACATCTAATGCCTTAAAACGTGGTTTAAATGTTATTGACTTGAATCATCCAATTGAAATACCTGTTGGTAAAGAAACATTAGGACGAATCATGAATGTATTGGGTGATCCAATTGATATGAAGGGTGAGATCGGTGAAAAAGAGCGCTGGGCTATTCATCGTGCCGCTCCTAATTATGAAGATATATCTAATTCAACAGAACTATTCGAAACTGGTATCAAAGTTATGGATCTTATTTGTCCCTTTTCTAAAGGGGGTAAAGTTGGTTTATTTGGCGGTGCTGGTGTTGGTAAAACAGTAAATATGATGGAGCTTATTCGCAATATTGCAACTGAGCATTCTGGTTATTCTGTTTTTACAGGTGTTGGAGAACGAACTCGTGAAGGTAATGATTTTTATCACGAAATGATAGATTCAAATATTTTAGATAAAGTTTCTTTAGTTTATGGTCAGATGAATGAACCTCCAGGGAACCGATTACGCGTTGCTTTAACAGGATTAACTATTGCTGAGAAATTTCGTGACGAAGGTCGAGATGTATTGTTGTTTATTGATAATATTTACCGTTATACACTAGCAGGAACAGAGGTATCAGCATTATTGGGTCGCATGCCTTCAGCAGTTGGTTATCAACCGACTTTAGCAGAAGAAATGGGTGCATTACAGGAGCGTATTACATCAACTAAAGCTGGTTCAATAACGTCTATTCAGGCTGTATATGTTCCTGCTGATGATTTAACAGATCCTTCACCAGCAACTACTTTTGCTCATTTGGATGCAACAGTTGTTCTTAGTCGTCAAATTTCGTCATTAGGTATTTATCCAGCTGTTGATCCATTGAATTCAACCAGTCGTCATCTTGACCCATTAGTTGTAGGACAAGAACATTATGATGTAGCGCGCGGTGTTCAAATTATTTTACAGCGTTATCAAGAATTAAAAGATATTATTGCTATCTTGGGAATAGATGAGTTATCTGAAGAAGATAAATTAGTTGTTTCTCGTGCCCGTAAAATTCAGCGTTTTCTATCTCAACCATTTTTTGTTGCTGAAGTTTTCACTGGTTTATTAGGCAAATATGTATCTTTAAAAGATACCATTCATGGATTTAAAGGTATTTTAAATAATAATTATGATCATTTACCAGAGCAAGCATTTTATATGGTAGGCACTATTGAAGAAGCAATGGAAAAAGCAAAAAATATATAATATCAATAATTAGGAGTCTGATATGTCTATAAAAAGATATTATTTAATTATAGTAAGTGCTGAAAAACAAATGTTTGCAGGGATTATTCAAAAAATTCAAGTGACAGGAAGCGAAGGAGAATTAGGGATTTATCCTCAGCATACACCATTATTAACTGCTATTAAACCTGGAATGATACGTTTTACTAAACAATTTGGTGGAGAAGAGTTGATTTATCTTTCTGGCGGTATCCTTGAGGTTCAACCAAATAATGTTATTGTATTAGCTGACACAGCAATTTATGGTAAAGATTTAAATGAGGATAAAGCATTAAATTCTAAACATAAGATAGAAAAATATATTGCCAGTTCGATACATAGTGATGTTGATTATGCTAAAGCATCAGCAAAGTTAGCTAAAGCAATTGCTAAATTGCGTGTTATTGAGTTAATAAAAAATGATATAATTTTAAAAAATTTTAAAAAAAAATAATATAAATAATAATTTTTTTTTATTTATGTTCTATTTTTTGTTTATTTAAAAAAAATAAGCTTTTTATTTGAGCTAAATATAGTAATTTATTCATGAATAAATATATGTTACCTAACTAATTGAGTTATTAAGTTTTTATGTCTATAAACGCAAAAAGTGTCGTGATTCTCGCAGCAGGTAAAGGTAGTCGAATGTATTCTGATTTACCAAAAGTTTTATATCCACTCGCAGGTAAACCAATGGTACAACATGTTATTGATACATCATTATCTCTTGGAGTATCTAATATTCATTTAGTTTATGGTTATGGTGCTGATTTAATTAAAATAGCTTTAGCTAATCAACCTGTTAATTTTATTTTACAAACAGAACAATTGGGAACAGGACATGCGATGCAACAAGCTGCGCCTTATTTTTCTGATAATGAAGATATCCTAATGCTTTATGGTGACTCTCCATTAATTACAAAAGAAACACTTGAACGCCTAATAAGATCTAAACCTAACAATGGAATTAGTTTATTAACAGCAATAGTTAATAAGCCAACAGGATATGGACGTATTATTCGTGAAAAAAATGAAGTTATTGGTATTGTTGAGCAAAAAGATACGACAGAAGAACAAGCTAAAATTAATGAAATTAATACCGGTGTATTAGTTGCTAATGGTGGTGATTTGAAACGATGGTTGAAAGAAATTAATAATAATAATGCTCAAAGTGAATATTATATTACTGATATCATTTCATTAATACATACAAAAGGTTATAAAATAAATACTGTTCATCCTATAAATTTAAATGAAATAGAAGGAGTAAATAATTGCTTACAACTTTCAATTCTTGAACGTATTTATCAGAAAGAACAAACAAAAAAATTATTATTATCAGGGGTTATGATTATTGATCCTGCTCGTTTTGATTTACGTGGCACATTAAGACATGGTCGTAATGTAGTTATTGATATTAATGTTATTATTGAGGGTGACGTTATACTTGGCAATAATGTATACATTCATGCTGGATGTATATTAAAAAATTGTACTATAGGAAATGATTCAGTTATTAATCCATATACATTTATAGAAGTTTCTGAATTATCCACAGCATGTATTGTTGGTCCTTTTTCTCATTTACGTCCAGGAACTAAATTAGCAAAAAATGTACATATTGGTAATTTTGTTGAAGTTAAAAACAGTGTTTTAGGCACTAATTCCAAAGCTGGTCACTTAAGTTATTTAGGGGATGCTGAAATTGGTTGTAATGTTAATATTGGCGCAGGAACAATAACTTGTAATTATGATGGTGTTAATAAATTTAAAACAATTATTGATGATAATGTTTTTATTGGTTCAGATACACAATTAATTGCACCCATTAAAATTGCTAAAGGATCAACTATTGGAGCAGGAACTACGCTTACTAATGATGTTAAAGAAAATGAACTTGTTGTTAGTCGTATAAAGCAGCAACATATTATTAATTGGCAACGGCCAATTAATAATAATAAAATAAAATAGTAATTATGTATGTAATTAATTATATAAATAATAAATAATTTTAATATTTAAAGGTTTTATAAATGTTAAAAAGTAAATATATTACTAAAGCTATGAGACTGTGATAATAATGTATTTCCATTTTTATAGTAAAAATTAATGTGTGGAATTATTGGTGCAGTAGCACAACGTGATATAGTTGAGATTCTTACTGAAGGACTTCGTCGACTTGAATATAGAGGTTATGACTCTTCTGGTTTAGCTATTGTTGATAATAACGCCAATTTAACATTATTACGGGAAACGGGTAAAGTTCAGATTTTAATTGATGAGATAGAAAAACATACTGTGATTGGCGGTACTGGTATTGCTCATACTCGTTGGGCAACTCATGGCTCAGCAACAAAAAAAAATGCTCATCCGCATATATCTGAATACATTTCAGTTGTTCATAATGGAATTATTGAAAATTATCAGGAATTACGTGAAAGACTTAAAAAACAAAACTACATTTTTTCTTCAGAAACTGATACTGAAGTTATTGCGCATTTAATTCATTATGAATTACAAAAGGGTGGTAACTTACTAAAAATAGTACAATTTGTTACAAAACAATTAAAAGGTATTTATTGTATAGTTATTATGGATAGTCGTACACCTGGATTATTGGTAGCTGCTTGTTTAGGTAGTCCTTTAATTATAGGTTTAGGTGTTGGCGAAAATTTTTTAGTATCAGATCAATTAGCGATTTTACCTATTACACGTCGATTTATATATTTAAAAAAAGGTGATATTGCTGAAATTACTTGTCGATCAGTGCATATTTTTAATCATCAAGGAATAGAAATTGAACGAGAGAAAATAGAATCTAATCTTCAGTATGATATTGGTAATAAAGGAATTTATCGTCACTATATGCAAAAAGAAATTTATGAGCAACCTTTAGCAATAAAAAATTCTTTAGAAGGACGTTTTGATCAATATGATCGCATTATTTTCACAGAATTAGACAAAAAAGCTCAAAATTTATTATATCAAGTTGAACATATTCAAATTATTGCTTGTGGAAGCTCATATAACGCTGGAATGGTTGCTCGTTATTGGTTTGAATCTTTAGCAGATATATCCTGTGATGTAGAAATTGCTTCTGAATTTCGTTATCGTAAATCAGTGAGACGTAAAAATAGTTTATTAATAACGATCTCTCAGTCTGGCGAAACGGCAGATACTTTAGCTGCATTACGTTTATCAAAAACTCTTGGTTATTTGACATCATTAACAATATGCAATGTTTTAGATTCATCTTTAGTTCGTGAATCAAATTTTGCATTAATGACAAAAGCTGGCGTAGAAATTAGTGTAGCATCAACCAAAGCTTTTACTACTCAGTTAACAATTTTATTGTTATTAGTTGCTTATCTAATTCGTTTAAAAAATAAAAATATTTCTCTTGAGCGAGATATTGTTCAAGCACTACATGTTTTGCCTGCTCGTATTGATAGTCTTTTATTACAAAAGAAAATAATTGAAGCTCTAGCAAAAAATTTTTCTGATAAAAACCATGTACTTTTTCTTGGTCGCGGTGATCAATTTCCAATTGCAGTTGAAGGGGCATTAAAGTTAAAAGAAATTTCTTATATTCATGCAGAAGCTTATGCAGCGGGTGAATTAAAACATGGTTCATTATCGTTAATTGATACTGATATGCCAGTTATTATTATTGCTCCAAATGATGAATTACTTAAAAAATTAAAATCAAACATTGAAGAAGTTCATGCTAGAGGCGGATCACTTTATGTTTTTGCTGATAAAAATGCTGGTTTTATTGAGAATGAAAATATGAAAATAATTTCATTACCATATGTTGAAAAGTTGATTGCCCCTATTTTTTATACTATTCCTCTTCAATTATTATCTTATTATATCGCTTTAATTAAAGGTACAGATGTTGATCATCCAAGAAATTTAGCTAAATCTGTAACGGTTGAATAATTTTTTATTTAATAAATAATATTTATTTATTAAAAGTAAATTATAATTTAATAAATTTGCATTAAAAGTAAATAAATTTCATTAACAAAATTATCGTTTTATATTAAAATATGTTTTTTTTATTAGTATGTGTATTTTACGTAAATATTAGATACAGAGATTTTTTTGTAATTGTTTTATTTTAATCTTAAATCATTTTAAGTTTATAATTTAAGTAAAAATATTGATTATAAATTAATGAAAACATTATATTAATGAATTCAATTTTAAAAAAAATTATTAAATATTTTTCTAAAAGTTTAATGATATTCTAATATTAGAAGTATAGTGAAAAATTTTTAAATAAATATAGTTTTAAAAAAAATATTTTTCATTAATATAAAAATATTTTTTAATAATTTATCTGTTAATTACTAACGTTGAGTTTTATATAAATCATATTAAGATGTTAAATAAAATATCTTAATATGATTTAAGAGGTTTTTTTTAATGCTAATGCTAATTATTTTATTGGTAATATATAACGTATACTAATATTAGATTATATTCATAATAAATTTATTTTTTTTATTATAAAAATAATAAAATGTTTTATATTTTTTAAAAAATAATTAGTTAATTAGATAATTTGATAATATTAAGTTATACATTAAAATTTATTAGTAAAAGTAATATACAATTTAAAACTGAATCATATTATTTTTTATGACAAAATCTATTTTTATTATTTTTAATAAAAAGCATTAAAACATATAAATAATTAAAATTTATAGATTATTTTTATAAATATAAATACTATTATTTGGTAATAAAATTTAGAGATTGGATATAAGGAAAATGAAAAATGTTGGATTTATTGGTTGGCGAGGTATGGTTGGTTCTGTTTTATTACAACGTATTGTTGAAGAAGGTTATTTTAATAAAATTAATCCCATTTTTTTTACAACTTCTCAGTATGGTGAATTTGCACCAAAATATGGTCAATATCAAAAAATACTTCGAGATGCTTTTAATCTTGAAGAATTAAAAGAATTAGAGATAATAATTACTTGTCATGGTAGCAATTATACAGATCAAATTTATCATAAATTACGTGCTATTGGTTGGTTGGGTTATTGGATAGATGCAGCATCATCTTTACGAATGAAAGATGACAGTATTATTATTCTTGACCCTATAAACCATCAATATATTAATCAAGGTTTAAACAAAGGGATAAAAACTTTTGTTGGTGGTAATTGTACTGTAAGTTTAATGTTAATTGCTTTAGCTGGGTTGTTTGCTGAAAACTTAATTGAATGGATTTCCATTGCAACCTATCAAGCCGCTTCTGGTGCGGGTGCACGTAATATACGTGAATTATTACTTCAAATGGGTCAATTATATTTACAGGTTGCTGATAAATTACAAAATCCTGCAGAGGCTATTTTATCTATTGAAAAAAAAGTAACTAATTTTATGCGTAGTAAGGAAATAATTTCAGAAATTTTCGGTGTACCATTAGCAGGTAGTTTAATTCCATGGATAGATAAACAGCTACCTAACGGCCAAAGTCTTGAGGAATGGAAGTGGCAGGAAGAAACTAATAAAATTTTAAATACTAGGCATCACCACAATACTATCGCTATTGATGGTTTATGTGTTCGTATTGGCGCATTACGTTGTCATAGTCAAGCGTTTACAATTAAATTAAAAAAAAATGTTTCTATTAAGAATATTCAACAAATTTTAAGCACACATAATAATTGGGTTAAAGTTATTCCTAATGATCGAGAATTAACTATTCAAGAACTAACTCCTGCTGCAGTGACAGGAACATTAAATATTCCGATTGGGCGTTTACGTAAATTAAATATTGGACAAAAATATTTATCTGCTTTTACAGTTGGTGATCAATTATTATGGGGATCAACAGAGTCATTATATTGTATGTTAAAAACATTAGATGAGTTTATTTAATAAAATTATTAATTTAAAAAAATATATGCATTTAATTACATGTAATATATATTATTTTTTAATAAAATTAAAGAATTTTTCTTAATACTTAAATAATAACTAAATAATATTTAACAATGTTAATATTGTTTATTTATTTTATCTTATAAAAGATAAATTTTATTTTAAGTTATTTTATTTTATTTTGAATAAAATCTTTTGTTATTAAGAAATCCATAAATAGATATGTAATTATAAAATTTATTTTTAAATATTTATAAGTATTGTTAATAACAAAAACTAATTTAATAATAGTTTTCATATGTTTTATTTAATAAACAATAATTAATTAACAATTTAGTTATATGTTAATTTTAATATTAGACAAGTCATATATATATTAAAGATTAATAGTTTTGTTTTAATCGATATTTAGATACTAATAAATTTAAATATTGATTTAATTCTTTATTTAAAATTAAACATCTATATTTTTTGCTTTTAATGCATTTTCTTCAATAAAAATTCTACGTGGTTCAACTGCATCACCCATTAATGTAATTAAAAGTTGATTAGTTGCAATAGCATCTTTAATAGTAACACGCATCATGCAACGAGTGTCTGGATTCATAGTTGTTTCCCATAATTGTTCTGGATTCATTTCACCCAACCCCTTATAGCGTTGTACTGTTAAACCACGACGCGATTCTTTTGATAGCCAATTTAATGCTTCTTCAAAGGAAGAAATAGTTTGACGACGTTCTCCTTTTTCTACATAAGCACCATCTTTAATTAAATCTCCTATTAATCGTCTAATTTTAGTAATACATGTATATTCAATACCATGAATAAAATTAAAATCCAAGTGATAATTAGTATCAACACCATGAGTTCTAATGCATATAATTGGTTCAAATAATTTAGATTTATAATTTTCATTAATATAATAACTATAAGTACTACCATATTCTTCGTTATCGGTTAAACATTTAACTAAAATTTTTATCCAATTTTTTATTTTTGATTTATTTTTCAAATCATCTACTAATAAGGTAGGTTGATAAATTAGATTATTTAATAAAGCTATTGGATAATTATGTTCAAAGCGTTTAATGTTTTTTTTAGCAGTATTATATTCAACAATCAATTTTTCTAATAACTTTCCTTTTAATGCAGGAGCATAAGGGCTAGTATAGAGCACTGCGTTCTCTAATGCAATTGAAATTAAATACTGTTCCATAGTTTCATCATCTTTAATATACTCTTCTTGTTTACCCCTTTTCATTTTATATAGAGGTGGTTGAGCAATATAGATATGTCCGCGTTCAATAATTTCTGGCATCTGACGATAAAAAAAAGTTAATAATAATGTTCGAATATGAGAGCCATCAACATCAGCATCAGTCATAATAATAATACTATGATAACGTAATTTGTTAGGATTATATTCATCTTGTCCAATACCACAACCTAAGACAGTTATTAAAGTAGCAACTTCTTGAGAGGAAAGCATTTTATCAAAACATGCTTTTTCAACATTAAGAATTTTACCTTTTAATGGTAAAATTGCTTGATTTTTTCGATTACGCCCTTGTTTAGCAGAGCCGCCTGCAGAATCGCCTTCTACTAAATAAAGTTCTGATTTAGTTGGATCACGTTCTTGACAGTCAGCTAATTTTCCTGGTAATCCTGATAGATCAAGGATTCCTTTACGGCGAGTCATTTCACGTACTTTACGTGAAGCTTCGCGAGCACGAACAGCGTTAATAATTTTATTAATAATAATTTTAGCATCATTAGGATTTTTTAATAAATACTCAACAAGTTTTTCATTCATTAATGTTTCAACAACAGTTTTTACTTCTGAGGAAACTAATTTATTTTTTGTTTGTGAAGAAAATTTTGGATCAATGATTTTTATTGAAATAACAGCAATTAAACCTTCACGAACATCATCACCAGTAGCAGTGATTTTTACTTTTTTCTGGTAACCTTCTTTATCAATATAATTATTTAATGTACGTGTTATTGCAGTTCGAAAACCAACAAGATGAGATCCTCCATCTTGTTGTGGAATATTATTTGTAAAACAATAAATATTTTCTTGGAAACTATTATTCCATTGCATGGATATTTCTACATTAATATTTGCTTTTTTAGCAGAAAAATAAAAAATATTTGGATGAATTGGAGTTTTATTCCAATTTAAATATTCTACAAAAGCTTTAATTCCTCCTTCAGAATAGAAATGATCTTTTTTATTATCACGTTCATCTATTAAATGAATAGATATACCAGAATTAAGGAAAGATAATTCACGTAAACGTTTTGCTAAAATTTCATATTGAAATGCAATAATTGTTTTAAATATTTTCAAACTTGGCCAAAAGCGAATATAAGTTCCAAGTTGATCAGTTTCTTTTATAATATTTAAAGGAGATTGTGGTACACCTAATTGATATGTTTGTTTATGAATTTTCCCGTCTCGCCAGATTATTAACTCTAATTTTTCTGATAAAGCATTAACAACAGAAATACCAACGCCATGTAAACCACCAGAGATTTTATAAGAATTATTGTCAAATTTACCTCCAGCATGCAGAACTGTCATGATAACCTCTACAGCAGAAACACCTTCTTCATGAAGATCAGTTGGAATACCGCGACCATTATCAAAAACAGATACGGAGTTATCAGTATATACAGTTACGTTAATATCAGTACAATATCCTGCTAAAGCTTCATCAATAGCGTTATCAACAATTTCAAATACCATATGATGAAGGCCTGTACCATCATCAGTATCACCAATATACATTCCTGGACGTTTACGTACTGCATCTAACCCTTTTAATATTTTTATACTTGAGGAATCATATATATTTAGCATTAATGTTTCTCGTTATTTTTTTTTAGATTTTTAAAAAATTAATTATGTTAATAATTATTTACTTATTCAGGTAACTTTAAATTATTTAGTTAAAAATTTATCGTGATTTATTTTTCTGTTAATTCATAAATTAGAATTTTATGAAAAATTTAATATAGAATTAAAATTCTATTATATTAACATAAACTTATATTACATATTAGTAAATATTTGTATTTTTAAAATTTTTAAAATAACTTATCTGATTTTTACTTACTTAATAGTTAATTATGTTTAGTTTGTAAATAAACTATAAAACTTATTATAATTAATTATTTGATATAATATTTAAAATATTCAGAGTGTATTAATTGTATTAATAATAACCTATTTAAATTAATAGTTTTATTTCATCACTATTATCAATAGCATATTGTTATTGTCATTAATATATTTAGTTTTATATACCAAGATCAATAGATTTTTATTTTAAAAAATGCTAATACAATATATTTTTTTAAAAATCAATATATATGAATTCTTCCATATCATTTATTTAAAATAAAAATGTAATTTTTAAAAAAATATATTGTATTAGCATTTAAAACTTAATAAAAAATAAAATTTACTGCCAACAAAATATTAATATTTTAATATTATTAAATTTTCATGAATAAATAAATATAAAAATATTATAGAATTTTAATGTTAGAGACGTATTGGCATTATGATATAAATTGCTGTATTATTAGTTATATCTTCAATTTTAACACTTGAATTTGAATCAGTTAATAATAAATTAACTTGCTTACATTTTAATGTATTTAATACATCAAGGATATAATTGACATTAAAACTAATTTCTATTATAGAACTTTGATAGCTAACATCAACAATTTCTTCTGATTCTTCTTTTTCTGGATTTATTGCTGTAATTTTAAGTTGATTTTTACTTATATAAAGTCGCACTCCACAAAATTTTTCATTTAATAAAATTGCTGCTCGTGAAAATGCTTGTTTTAATATATTACAATCAACAGTCAATCTTTTATCTAAATTTTTACGTAGAATAGAACGATAATCAGGAAAACGGCCATCAATTAATTTTGACGTAAAAATAAAGTTACCAAGATGAGCTTGAATATTATTATTGCTAATTTCTAACTTAATTAATTCATTGTTACTGTCTAATAATCGCATAAATTGTGTTATTCCTTTGCGAGGGATAATTACTGAATGTGTTGGTAAATTTTTATTAATATTAATCGAACAAATAGATAAACGATGACCATCAGTAGTAACAGTTCGTAATTCTTGACCTTCAGTTTCAAATAACATACCGTTAAGATAATAACGTACATCTTGGTATGCCATTGAAAATTGAGTAGCTTCAATTAATTGTTTTAACATAATTTGAGGCAATTGAAATTCAACTTTACTTTTCCAATTATCTAAGTTTGGAAAGTCAGATGCAGGAAGGGTTGAAAGTGAAAAACGACTACGGTCGGAACATACAATTAAGCGAGAGCTCTCTTCAATAATAACATTAATTTCTGATCCACTTGGTAATCCACGCCATATATCAAAAAATTTTCGAGCATGTACAGTAATTGATCCGTTCTCACTAGTCTGTGTTAGCGGCATTTTTGCCAGCATTTTTATTTCCAGATCAGTGCTGGTTAGTAAGAGTGTTTTTTCACTGACTTTAAGCAATATATTACCTAAAATAGGTAATATGTGTCTCCCGCTAACTAAGCTAGTGACTTGTTGTAGTGGTTTTAGTAATTGTTCACGTTTAATAGTAAATTTCATAGTATTATGATGATAATATTCTGATTAAGTTAGAAAAATCTTTTTTAATATTGTGAGTTTTTTCTCGTAATTGTTCGATTCTTCGGCAAGCATAGAGTACTGTCGTGTGATCTCGTCCGCCAAAAGCATCTCCAATTTCAAGTAAACTATGGTTTGTTAATTCTTTTGTTAACGCCATTGCTATTTGTCTTGGGCGCACTAAAGAACGGGATCGCCGTTTAGATAATAAATCAGTAATTTTAATTTTATAATATTCAGCAACTGTTTTTTGAATATTATCGATAGTAAGAAGTTTATCTTGTAGTGCTAATAGATCTTGTAACGCTTCACGAACAAAATCAAGAGTAATTATGCGACCAGTAAAATTAGCATTAACAATAATTTGATTCAACGCCCCCTCTAGTTCTCGAACGTTTGATCGTAAACGTTTAGCAATAAAAAAAACAACTTCATCAAGTAATTGTATTTGATTTTCATTTGCTTTTTTCATCAAAATAGCAATACGTGTTTCCAGTTCTGGCGCTTCGATTTCAACAGTTAATCCACAACTAAAACGAGATTTTAATCGATCTTTAACCCCATTAATTTCTTTTGGATATCGATCAGAAGTTAAAATAATTTGCTGATTACCTTCAAGTAACGCATTAAATGTATGAAAAAATTCTTCCTGAGGACGATCTTTATTAGCAAAAAACTGAATATCATCAATTAATAAAGTATATACTGATCGATAATAACGTTTAAAATCTTCAATCGCATTATTTTGTAATGCTTTTATCATATCTTGAGTAAAACGTTCAGAATTCATATAAACAACTTTTGCATTTGTTTTATGCGTTATTATTTTATTACCTACTGCATGCAGTAAATGAGTTTTACCTAATCCAGTTCTACTATAAAGAAAAAGAGGATTATAAAATCTACCGGGATTATCTGCTACTTGGTTAGCAACAGCGCACGCGAATTGATTTGATTTACCTTCAATAAAATTATTAAATGTATGCTTGGTATTAGAATTTGAATGATAGATAATTTTAGTTTGAAATTGTTCATTATCCAACCTAGTAGGTATTATTGAATTTATTGGCATCGAAACAGTTTTATTTACTTCATTAGTATACCTTGAAATACATCTTTTGGTTATTTGTGGTTTATTACCTACTTTAAATTTTAATGCAGGCATATCAGAACCACAAAAATCATTCAATAATTTATTAATATTATTTATATATTTATTTTTTACCCAATCTAATACAAAGCGATTAGGAGCATAAAGTGCTAATATGTTATTATTCAATTCTGCTTGGAGAGGACGTATCCACATACTAAATTCTGTGACAGGTAATTCATCACGTAAGCGCGCAAGACATTGTTGCCAAAGTAAAAATGACACAACGGACTCCCCTAAAAACAAGACTGATAAAAATATTAATTTAATAGATAATAAAATTTTAATTTTTAGAAAAGATCTACTAAAATTATGTAATAAATTATATCAATTTATATAATCTATGATCTCAATACATTAAATAGATCATAGCGTAAAATTTGAATAAGTTTCATATTATTTTAGATAGTTTTATCACATTTATCCACATGATTTAATTAAGATCAAAATATATAAAATAAATAAAAAAGTAAATTATACTGTGCACGCATCAGATATAAATAATATTTAGTAGAATAGCTTTAAATAAAATTTATTAATTAGTCTTCTACCTTTATTTAGAAAAATTTTCTTTAATAATTCTTAATATTTCTGTTAAATTTATATTATGTTTTATTTTATTTGTGATATTATCATTTTTCTAGTTTTTAGGGAATAATCATTAAGAATGAAAAGTAATTATTAGTTTATGTTTTTTACTATATAGTAGATAATGATGAAAATAATAAATTTATTACCCATATTGCATAATGTTAAATATTTTATTATAATTTTATTTTTAATATATTATTCTTATTAAAAATCTATATGTTAATTTTATTTTATTTCAATTGTTAGCTATAAATTCATTAAATCAATAAAATAATTATTTTATCAAGATAGGTGGTATATAAATAACTATGAAACGAACTTTTCAACCGTCTGTGCTAAAACGTAACCGTTCTCATGGTTTTCGTGCTCGAATGGCTACTAAAAATGGTCGTCAGATTTTATCTCGTCGTCGGGCTAAAGGCCGTTCTCGTTTGACTGTTTCTTCAAAGTAAAACTCTATTGAAGTGGTGGTTATGTTTTCTTTTCCAAAAGAGTTAAGATTATTAGCTCCGAGGTATTTTGATTATGTTTTTCAACAAGCGAAACGGGTAAGTTCTTCAGAAATCATTATTCTTGGACGTTTTAATGAACTGGACTATCCGCGTATTGGTTTTACTATCGCAAAAAAAATTATTAAGCAGGCCTATCAACGAAATCGTATTAAACGGTTAATGAGAGAATATTTTCGTTTACATCAGAATGAATTTCCTTCGATGGATTTTGTTGTATTAGTAAGAAAAGAGATTACTCATTTAAATAATAAAGAAATCATCGAAATATTAGGTAAATTATGGCATCGTTACTGTCATTTGGCTCATGGTTATTAATTCTAATGATAAAAAGTTATCAATTCATAATAAGTCCGTTATTAAGATCTCATTGCCGATTTAATCCAACTTGCTCACAATATGGAATCGAAGCATTATATCAATTTGGCTTAATAAAAGGAAGTTGGTTAATATTTAAACGAATATTAAAATGTCATCCTTTACATAAAGGTGGCGACAATCCTATTCCACCCAAAAAAAAATACTATAATAGAGAACATTAACGATGAATTCGCAATGCAATCTTTTATTTGTAGCCTTGATATTTTTTTCATTTTTAATTTGGCAAGCGTGGGAAAATGATAATATACAAATCACAAAAAAAGAACAAATTATAAAACATATGAATATATCAAATTATGATGAACACATTAATTCAAATCATGAACAATCTAAATTTATTAGAATAAAAACTGATGTGCTTGAATTACGTATTAATCTACGTGGGGGTGATATTGATGAAGCTAATTTATTACTTTATACTAAAGAATTACACTCAACTTATCCTTTTCGTTTATTGGAAACTAATAAGGATTTCATTTATCAAGTACAGAGCGGAATGATTGGTCATGATGGTCCTGATAGCCCTAATTACAATAATGGATTACGTCCTTTGTATCTTTCAACTTCAACAAATTATGTTTTAAAAAATGGGCAAAATGAGCTATACGTTCCTCTCATCTTTACTGGTAAAAATGGTGTTGTTTATCAGAAAATCTACATATTAAAACGTGGCAAATATAGTATCTCTCTTAAGTATATTATTGATAATAAAACCGAAAAACCATTAATGCTGATTTTTTTTGGACAATTAAAACAAACTGTAAAACTACCAAAAGAACGTGATATAGGAAATGATAATTTTGCTTTATATACTTATCGTGGTGCAGCATATTCTTCTGACAAAATAAATTATAAAAAATATAGTTTTACTGATATTGCTGATAATAATTTAAATATTAGCACAAAAAGTGGTTGGATAGCGATGTTACAACAGTATTTTGCTACTGTATGGATTCCTTCCTATCAAGAAAATAATACGTTCTATACAATCAACTTAGATGAAATTATTGCTATTATTGGATATAAAAGTTCTCAGTTAAAAATACCAGCTAATAGTAAAAAAGATTATACTTCAACATTGTGGATAGGTACTGAATTACAATCTGAAATGGAAAAAATTGCACCATATTTAGATTTAACTGTTGATTATGGTTGGCTATGGTTTATTTCACAGCCATTATTTAAATTATTGAAATTTATTCATGGTTTTATCGATAATTGGGGTTTTTCTATCATTGTTATTACGTTTATTGTGCGAGCCATTATGTATCCATTAACAAAAGCACAATATATTTCAATGGCAAAAATGCGTTTGTTACAACCTAAAATTGTTGCTATAAAAGAACGAGTTGGTAATAATAAGCAAAATATGAGTCAAGAAATGATAGCGCTCTATAAAAAAGAAAAAGTTAATCCGCTAGGTGGTTGTTTGCCTTTATTAATTCAAATGCCTATTTTTCTTGCTTTATATTATATGCTAATAGGGTCAGTTGAACTACGTCATGCCCATTTTATTGCATGGATCCAAGATCTATCAGCTAAAGATCCATATTATATTTTACCATTGTTAATGGGTTTAACAATGTATTTTATTCAAAAAATATCACCAACGACAGTTACTGATCCAATTCAACAGAAGGTCATAACTTACATGCCTCTTATTTTTACAATATTTTTTTTATGGTTTCCTTCAGGTTTGGTTTTATACTATATAGTTAGTAACTTGATGACAATTATCCAACAACAAATTATTTATCGTGGATTGGAAAAGTATAATCTTAGATAAGTATTATGAAAATAAATTTTAATATTTTTTTTATTTTAAAATTATAAAAAAAACAAAATAAAAAATATATTAAGTTATTCTAATTATTAATTTATTAATATTTATTATAAAAATTAAAAGTAATATGAATATATATATCAATGATACAATCATTGCACAAGCAACACCTCCTGGGCGTGGCGGTGTTGGTGTTTTGCGAATATCAGGACCAAAAGTTATTGATGTTGCTAAAATTATTTTAGGTAAATTACCCAAACCGCGTTATGCAAATTATCTTCCTTTCTATGACATTAATAGAAAAATATTAGACAAAGGAATTGCACTATATTTTCCTGCGCCTAATTCATTCACTGGTGAAGATGTTCTTGAATTACAAGGACATAGTAGTCCTATAATTATTGGTTTATTACTTAAGTGTATTTTAGGTATTAATGGAATTCGTATTGCTAATCCAGGCGAATTTTCTCAACGCGCTTTCCTTAATGATAAAATAGATTTAACTCAAGCGGAAGCTATTGCTGATTTGATAGATGCAAGTACTGAACAAGCTGCTCGTTCTGCAATAAATTCTTTGCAAGGAATTTTTTCGCAAAAAATTCATGAAATAATAGAAGAACTTACTAAGTTACGTATTTATATTGAAGCTGCAATTGATTTTCCAGATGAAAAAATTAATTTTTTATCTGATCGTGAAATAAAATTAAAATTGAATGAGATAATATTTAAGTTTAAAAACGTGTGCTTACAAGCTTATCAAGGTAATTTATTACGAGAAGGGATAAAAGTTGTTATTACTGGTCGCCCGAATTCAGGTAAATCTAGCTTACTAAATGCACTAACTGGCCATAAAACAGCGATTGTAACAAGTATTGCTGGTACAACTCGAGATGTATTACATGAAGATATTCATATTGAAGGTATGGTATTGCATGTCATTGATACAGCTGGCTTATGTGAATCAACAAATGAAATTGAAAAGATAGGTATTAAGCGAGCTTGGGAAGAAATAAAACAAGCTGATCATATATTATATGTAGTAGATAGTACAACGACGAAAGAAATTGAATTTAAGAAAATTTTATCCGAATTTATTGGTCAATTGATTAAACCTTTACCTATTACAGTAATTAGAAATAAAATAGATATAACTAATGAACCAATATCGATAACAAAAATGAATAACCACGTACTTATTCGTCTTTCAGTGCTTCGAAAAGAAGGTATTAATTTATTACGTCAACATTTAAAAGAAAGTGTTGGATTTAATCTTCATGTTGAAGGAGAGTTTTTAGCTAGACATCGTCATATTCAAGCGCTTAATATAGCAGAAAAACATTTAGAACAAGGTTATCAACAGATAGTTATTTTTTATTCAAGCGAATTATTAGCTGAAGAACTTCGTTTAGCTCAAGAAGCATTAAGTGAGATTACCGGTGAATTTAATTCAAATGATTTATTGGATAAAATTTTTTCAAATTTTTGTATTGGAAAATAATAAATTAATATAAAAATTATAATAAATTTTATAGTATTAAATTAATTACTTTTTTTTAAAAAATAATATTTTATTGAAATTAAATAAGTTTAATCTTGTTTTAGATGATTTAATTTATAAATAAATTTATAAAATTATTAATACAATTGATATTTCTTCATTGTATTAAGATTAATTTTCATTTAACTTTAATGTAATATGTTAACTAATTAATATTATTATATTTATTAAGAGTTAATATCTTATAAATTATATTAGTATAAAATTTAATATTAATCTTATTAATTTTAATTATTTTCTATAAATTTTTCTTAAAAACCTTGTATAAAATTTCTAGTTTATTAAAAAATTTTATTTGTTAATTTAATTAAAATTCTTTTTAATTTTTCTATATATTTAATATATTATTGAATATATTTCCATTTTATATGAAATTTGTTTAAATATATTAAAAACAAAATTATCATGCTCAATAGGAAGTATTAAAACTTAATTAAATAGATTTTAACTATTATATAGAATTCTTCTCGTACAATGAATTAAATAATAAAAACTATTGAATTATTTTATATTTTCAATATAGATTTAAATCTAACTTTTAGTATAGTTTATCGAGAAGTATTATTAATTAAATTTTCTTTTAATTTTCTTTAAAATTTTATTTTTAATATAAATAATTGATTTTTTTTACGTTAACTAAAATATTATAAATAATTCATGATAGAATTTTAAATTAAAAAACTTTAATATAATCATAAAATAATTAATATTAAAACTAATAATATCTCATTATTATAATGAATTAATAAAATACCAATTATTACAATTTTTTATTTGATTTTTATTTTTTAATAAAAATAAAAATATTTAAATCAATTAGTAATTGAAATTTTTTAAATATACTTTCATCTATATGAGGTATCAATTATTTAATAAAAAAAATAAGTTAATTTATAATATTGTTAAATAAATGAGTATATGTTTAAGTCATAAATATTAGATTAATTATTAAAATATAGATTTTATCTAATAATATAAATTTTCTAATGAAAATATTATGAATAAAATAATTTACTTAAAATATAAATTAATCTTCTTTATTTTTTTTTATTATTAAGTATATATTATTTTATGTTAATAGTTTTATTTAATTTAACTATTTTTAACTTATTTATTCAATACATAAATAAATTTTAGTGATATTTTGTATTTACATAAAAAATTATTGAAATTTCCATAAATAGTATCTAATGAATGATTAAATATTAAAATTTTTTTAAATTTATTAATAGATAAATTGATCTTTTACTAGTTATTATAGTTTGATTAATATTTAATTTATGAGTATTAATTTATTGTTTAAATATACTCTGCTTAAAACTAATTTTTATTTATAATCAATTAATTAAATGCAAATTATTTTATGATTTTATATTAAAAAAGATTTTTTTAAAAATATCTTATTTTAATATTTTGATATATTTTTTATCTTTATAAAAGGCAACTTTCAATTAATAAAAGATCATAAAATATTGAGTAAATAATAATTTAAATTATTATTTACTCAATTAATTTTTAGTAGTTTTACTCATTTTATCAATATAAGCCATACCAAAAGCAGATAAAACAAAAGCTAAATGAATAATTACACTCCACATTATTTTATTATCAAGCACTTTTTCAGCTTCCATAAACAGTCGTAAGAGATGAACTGAAGATATTGCAACAATTGATGAAGCAACTTTATTTTTAATAGAATTAACATCCATCTTTCCCATCCAACTTAATTTTTGATGTTTATCATCAATAGTTATTTTTAAAATAAAATTTTCATAACTTGAAAACATCACCATAACTAAAAGTCCACCAACCAATGCAATATCAACTAATGATAAAACAGTTAATATTAACCCTGATTCAGTAATAATAAAAAGCTCAGGAATAATATTAATTATTTGCTGAAAAAACTTTAAAGTAAGTAAAATAAATCCAAATGATAATCCCATGTAAACAGGAAATAATAGCCATCTTGATGCATAAATTATTTTTTCAATTGATTTTTCCATATTTATCCTTTTATTAAAATTTTTATTAAAAAATATTATTTTTCTTTGAAATTAAAGTTTCACTCTATTGTCATCTAAAACTTTCAATAATTTATTAGAAATTATGATTAAATATTTTCTTTTGATTATTTGAGATAAAAATTATTATTTAATTCAATATAAATAAATAATTTAAATAAAAACTATATTAATAAATTAAATTAATTGATTTATTTTAGAAAAATATTTAATAAATAAATTTAATAAACAAATAAAATCATTAACTTTAAGAAATATATTTATATATATTATAGACATATATATTTAGTTTTCAACTATTATCGTTAATAAAGTTATTAGAGATTATACAATATATTATATATTTATATAAAATCTTGATTTTTAAAAAATAAAATTCGATGTTATAAATAAATTAATAATTTAACATGGTTATTAAATTTAACTATTATTAAATTATTGATTTTAAGTTAAAGGGATTGAATATTTTCAATTTCATTAAAATTAGTATAACTTTTAAAAAAATATTATTTTAGAAATATTTATGATTTATAATATCTATTATAATCTTTTAACACTATTATATCTATTGACTATTAATTATTTTTTGTTTATAAATAAATATTTATATTTAATAAATATAATAATATCAAATTTAATTAAAAATTAACTCAGTAAAAACCATACAATCCTAATTCTTTAGATAAATTAATAATATATATTTTTATAAAATAACTTTTCTAGTAATTATAAATATAGTAATTATATTTATAATATTAACAAAATATAAGATATAACAATATATTGAAATCTAATTAAAATAAATATAAAAGTAATCAGCGTATAAAATTTTATTATCGAAGTTTTAAGTATATATTTTATTTTACTATTTAAAATGAATGTGTAAAATATCTAGTTTTATTAATAAATAAATTTATATGGAATAAATAATTAATACTTAATATTATTATACTGTAAGATAATAATATCTAGGTTATTTATCTATTAAATTAAAACTTAATTTAAATTTATTATTTATATAAAAAGCTAGCAAAATAAATTAAATACCATTTAAATCATTAAAATACTGTTTGAATGTTAATGATTAATTTATTAATAATAGATATATATTAATCAATTTTCTATTTTATTTAAACTTATTATTTTTTTTGAAAATTAATCATTATGATTTTATTTTTATAAATTTCAAAATAATTCATTAGATAATAAAGAATTCATTTTTAAATTATAAAAAAATAGAATGTATAGTATTTTATTAAAGATTAATTTTTATTAGAAAGTTATTTACTATAAAAATTAATATAATATTATTATACAATAAAATTGTATGTTATATTATATATACTCTTAAATAATATATTCGAAAATTAAAATTAATTATATAAGTTGAATAATAATATAAATATCTATTTTATTTTTTGTTTTTTATATTTTAATGTAACTTGAATAAAATAAATAACTTAAGTTAATAATTTAATATTTAAGTTATTAACTTAAGTTATTTATAAAAACTATACTTTATTCGTATATTTTTTTTAAAAAAATAAATTAACTTTATTTATTGATTAATACGATATTTATTAAATTATATTTAAAAAATAAAAATATTAATTGAATGTCATTGATTAATTATAATTTTATTATATTGTTATATTTTAAATTAAATAAAATGTCATTAATATTTTATCACAAAATACGATGTTGATGGTTGTTATTCATGAAACATTAGTTTTTCACTGAAATATTAATAAATAATTTATTGAATATTAAATGTAAAAAATTTCATAATTAATAATTATATTTAAATGATAATAAAGTATAAATATTTTATAGTAAAATACTATTAGAATAATAAGTTAATTATATTTTTTATATTTAATTATAAATTATATAATTCATTAACAACATTAAAAATAATTCTATAATAAACGGATAATTTTTACTTTTAATCTCTAATAATTATTGATTATAAATTTAATAATAATTTATACGTATATGTAGTTATATATTTATTATTTATTTATACTATTATTTTTATATTTATTTAATTTATATTTATAAATTTTACTTGTAATCACTAAACAAAATGATTCACATAATTATTGGAACTATTTAGTTAAACTTATTCTAAATAAAGTTATTATTTTACTAATAAAAATAATAAATATTTATAATAATCGTTGTTTTCTTTTTTATAAAATGAGTTAATAAAGATTAATGTCTTGATAAGATCATTATTAATTAAAGCATTTTGTGTCATTTTATTTATTTTAATAAAAATTATTCGTAAATATAAATTTAATACTATTAAATCATGGTTTTTTTTTTAAAAAAACTATGATAATTATATAGTTTATAAAATTATTGACTTAAATAATGCAATGATGCTTTAAATTTTAATTTAATATAAATGAATTTATGCTTATAATGAATTATCAATTAGTTAATATAACATAATTAAGCATATAAATTAGAAATTATTATTTCTATCATAAATTAAAATTTATATCTGAAAATTTAGTAAAAATGTTATTTAACAATAAATTAATTAGATTTTAAATCTATAATTTTTATATGTAAGAATATACAGTCATTTAATAAATAAAAAATATTTATTTCTTTTTAAAAAAAGATTAAAGAAATTATAAAAAATTATCAAGTATGAATAATTTTATGTAAAAATTAATTAAATCGTTAAAATATTAATTTAAACATTATCTAATAACTAATAAGTAAACATTTTTCAATGAAATAGTAGATAATTTTTTATATTTAACGTCGCTCAGAACGATAATAAATATGCTAATTTAGATTATGAGTATAATAATTTTATTTTTTTTAATTCTTAATTAACGCCGAAGTGGCGAAATTGGTAGACGCGGTTGATTCAAAATCAATTACCTTTTGGTGTGTCGGTTCAAATCCGACCTTCGGCAATACAAGAATATTGCATAATCTATCTAAATTTATAAATTTAGATTAAGTTATTACAAAAAATAATAAATTTATTTCAAACGAATATCTAAGATGAATCTAGCATAAAACTAACAAAAAAGATCGGAAATTCTAGAAATAAATATATATAAATTATTCATTACTAAAAAAGGTTTATATTTAATTGAAAGAGAGAGTTAATTGTTTAAATTGCTATTATCTTAATTTATTAAAATTAATTAATTATTGTTATTTTAGTAGCAAAAGAAGATAATTTCATTTAATAAATAAAATAATATTAATATATTATAAAATATTTTTATCAAATATTAAATAATACAATTAAATTAGTATAATTAATAAATTAATTTAATAAATAAATAAAAACATGTTTTTGCAATTAAATTAAAAATTTAAATATTAAATTAATTGATCAATATTTATTTTTATATCTATAATTGTATTTATAAGAAATTGAAAGCTTAATTAATTAAAAATCTATAACTTGAATATAGCATTATAAATATTATTTATAAGTTTATTTTTATGTGCTAAATTAAATAATTGCTATTGGTGTAAATATATAATAGTCAATAAGTATAAATTAATATTTTATAAAAATTAGATATAATAAAAATTAAATAAAATTACTATACCGTCAGTAATTTATATTATTAAAGTATAAATGATATTATTTATTTCAATTATTTTTAAGATTATATAAATTATATTAATTTATTTTGAATTTTAAGTGAGTAAATTAACTTATATTAATTATATTTATAAATTTTAATTAAAACTTAAGTATCATTAACATAATAGATTATTGATATTGCAATAATCTATCCATTTAAAATTATTATTGTTTATAGCTTAATTCCATTATTTTTTAATATAAACTATATTATAAATCAAACAACAAAAGTAAATTTATTACAATAGTAAAATTATATCATTTCCGAATTCATTCGTTTAAAAAACTATGCTATTTTGAAGAAATAATAATATATTTATTCTTAAAATCCTCTATCAGATGTAAATCTTAGTTTTATAAATTTAAGAATTAATCTATTTAATGATCTTAATAAAATTATTTACAAAAAATATATTAAATAATATAAACTATTCACTTAACATGCAGCTTGTATATTGATGTATTTATAGTTTTTTCTCTAGCATCATATTAATTACTATTTATCATTAATTTAACAATTTTTTATAAAATAAATCAAGCTTAATCCTCTTAATTAACATCAATTGATATCTGTGGCCTTTATAATTACATATGTCATACTAAAATAACCAGTATTTAAAAATTTTTTATTAAAAGAACTTTAATTAAAATTATTGATGAAACTGAATAATAATTCATTATTTTATAGATAAATATAAAAATAAATGTTATTTTTGGAATAACTTATATATTGAAAAGTACTTTTAATCATTTATTTAAATAAGTATTCTGATAGAATTTTACTATTTAATTAAAAATACTTATTATGCCTAACAGTGATTATTAGAACAAAAATAAAAGAATATGACTTTATTTTATAACATTCTTTTAAAGGGCACTCTTTTTATTTTACAGAATTAATTTATTAGTTAGTAATATTTTAGTAATGATAATTTATTTTAATATATAAAATATTTTCTTTATTGAGTCGATATCAATAAATTATTATGATTATTTATATTAGAAATTAAACATTAATAACTGTATTATATAAATATTTATATATAGAGCAATTTATTTTAAAAAAATAATATACTGTTTATAGAACAAGATATGAATTGAAATAGAATATCTAATAAAATAAAACTATTATTTTTAGTTATTGTTAATAAATTTAAATTTATAATTATATCACTACATTACCTATAATAATTAATTACTATAGGTAATGTAGTGAATTACTAATAATCGCATGTATTTAAATAGTATAATTAATTTTTTTTATAATTGAGATGAAGGATATTAATAATATTTTTAATTAAAATAATTTAAATAACAACGAAATAAATTATCATAATAGTATATTGAAAGATATATTTAGAAATAACTACAAATAAATAAGAATTTTTGTTAATTTATATAAAATTATTAATATATACCCCCTAAATCGGTTAATAGTTATGATATAAATAAACTAATTATTAGGATAATAGAAAATATTATTGAAAATAATAACTGAAAATTTTATTATATTTTATTTAAAATAATATAATCATTATTATATTCTTTTTAAGAAAAGTTTTTAATTAAAAGTTAAAAAATTAACTAGAAATATTATTTTATACGGGAAACATATTCAGCAGAACGAGTATCAACCTTAATTACTTCACCAATTTGAATAAATAGCGGAACTTTTATCATTGCGCCAGTATTTAATATTGCTATTTTTTTATTCGTACCAGTAAGATCACCTTTTATACTTGGATTAGTATCAGTTACTATTAATTCAATAAAAGTAGGTAGAGTAATAGTAATTGCTTGTTCATTCCATAATGTAACAATGCAATTAATTTGATTAATTAACCATTTTTTATTATTACCTATAGTTTTCTCATTAACAGCTAGTTGTTCAAAGGTCTTATTATTTATAAAATACCAAAATTTACCGTCATTATATAGATAAGTTAAGTTCATATCTATAACATTAGCACTTTTAACGGAATCAGTTGATTTAAATGTTTTTTCTATTAATTTATTGGAAAGTAATTTACGAATTCGTACGCGAGCAAACGCCTGCCCTTTACCTGGTTTAACAAATTCACTTTCTAGTATTATACAAGGTTCGTTATCTAATATAATCTTGAGACCCGAATAAAATTCATTTGTATTATAAGTAGCCATAGAAATCCTTTTAATTTTAAATAAAAATGGTAGCATAAATAAAGATGTTTAATATCTTAACTCAAAAAAGTAATATCAGAGAAATTTGGTTGCAACAACTTATGGAAGTTGTTACTGATCCTAATGAATTATTACGATTATTATCATTACAAAATAATTTAGAATTATGCGCTGGAAATTCAGCTCGTATTTTATTTCCATTACGTGTACCACATGCTTTTATAGCAAAAATGCAAACCAAGGATGCTAATGATCCTCTTTTACGACAAGTCATTACTTTAAAGTCTGAATTTAATTTCACACCAAAATTTTCCATTGACCCATTAAATGAACATAATAATAAAATTCCTGGATTATTACATAAATATCAAGATCGTATTTTACTATTAGTTAAAAATAGTTGTGCTGTTAATTGTCGTTATTGTTTTCGACGTTATTTTCCATATAAAGAAAATGAAGGTAATAAAAAAACTTGGCAAATTGCATTAAATTATATTCAACGGCATACTGGGGTTAATGAAGTTATCTTTTCAGGCGGCGATCCTTTGATGGCAAAAGATCATGAGTTAGATTGGTTAATCTCACGATTAGAAATTATCTCTCACATTAAACGAATTAGAATCCATAGTCGATTACCAGTAGTTATTCCAGCTCGTATTACAACGAAACTTTGTCAGCGTTTTAGTATTTCTAGATTACAGATTATTATGGTCACTCATATTAACCATGCTAATGAAATTGATAATGATTTTAGCTATGCAATGAAACAATTAAAACAGGTAAATGTTACATTATTAAATCAGAGCGTACTTTTACGAGGCGTCAATGATAGTGCGGATAGTTTAGTCAAACTAAGTAATAAATTGTTTGAAAATGGAATATTACCTTATTATTTACATTTATTAGATAAAGTTCAAGGTACTGCTCATTTTATGGTAACAGATGAAGAGGCTCGTATAATAATGAAAGAATTACTTACTCGTATCTCAGGTTATTTAGTTCCTAGATTAACAAGAGAAATAAGTGGAAAATTAAGTAAAATACTTATTGATTTATAATCAAATTTTTAGCTAAATATTTAAATATATGATTTGATATCATTATCAATTATCTTTGGTATCTATTATAGATATTAATAAATTTATCTATGTATTTTATTATTAATAGAAATAAAATCGAAAATAACCTTTATCATTCTATTTTATTATAAAAATATTTCTTTTTATTAGAAGAATTTTATTAAAAATAATATCATTTTATTACCATAAAAACAATAAAACCCTAAATTAAAAATAAAATTCGGGTTTTATTGTTTTTATGGTAATAAAATGATATTAGGATATTAATACCTTACATCATACCGCCCATACCGCCCATACCGCCCATACCGGCAGAACTTAAATCAGCTTTATCTTCTTTTGGTAAATCAGTTACCATAGCTTCAGTTGTAATCATAAGGCCAGCTATTGATGCTGCAAACTGTAAAGCAGATCGAGTAACCTTAGTTGGGTCAAGGATTCCCATATCGATCATATCTCCGTAAACTTCCGTTGAAGCATTGTACCCATAGTTATCTTTGCCTTGTTTAACATTATTAACAACAACAGCTGATTCTTCTCCAGCATTCTCAACAATTTGACGCATAGGTGATTCCATCGCACGTAATGCGATACGAATACCAACTGTTTGGTCTTCATTGTCGCCTTTTAATTGATCTAATGCAGATGCAACGCGAACTAAAGCGACACCACCACCTGCAACAACACCTTCTTCTACTGCTGCACGAGTTGCATGTAATGCATCATCAACACGAGCACGTTTTTCTTTCATAGCAACTTCAGTCGCAGCGCCAACTTTAATTACAGCAACACCGCCTGCTAATTTAGCAATACGTTCTTGTAATTTCTCCCGATCGTAATCTGAGGTTGCTTCATCACGTTGTTGTGCTATTTGTTTAGCACGACTATCAATTGCAATTTTTGTACCAAAACCATCAATAATAGTAGTAGTATCTTTATTAATAACAATGCGCTTTGCTTGACCTAAATGTTCTAGCATTGCTTTCTCCAATTCCATACCAATTTCTTCAGAAATAACAGTACCATTGGTTAGAACAGCAATATCCTGTAACATAGCTTTACGACGATCGCCAAAACCTGGTGCTTTTACTGCAGCAACTTTTACAATACCGCGTAAATTATTTACTACCAACGTTGCAAGAGCTTCACCTTCGACATCTTCAGCGATAATCAAGAGTGGTTTACCTGCTTTAGCAACAATTTCTAATATAGGTAATAATTCACGAATATTAGAAACTTTCTTATCTATCAATAGGATATATGAATTTTCTAATTCTGTAGAACCAGTATCCTGTTTATTGATGAAATAAGGGGATAAATAACCACGATCAAATTGCATGCCTTCAACAACCGCTAATTCGTCTTCTAAACCAGAACCCTCTTCAACAGTAATAACGCCTTCTTTGCCAACTTCTTTCATTGCTTTAGCAATTAACTTACCAACTATTTGGTCAGAGTTAGCGGAAATTGTACCAACTTGTTCAATTGCTTTATTATCAGCACAAGGTTTAGATAATTTTTTTAATTCTTCAACTGCTGCAGAAACTGCTTTATCAATACCACGTTTTAAATCCATCGGATTCATGCCGGCAGCAACTGCTTTTAAACCCTCGCTTACAATAGATTGAGCAAATACTGTTGCAGTCGTTGTGCCGTCACCTGCTGCATCATTGGCTTTAGAAGCAACTTCTTTAACCATTTGTGCACCCATGTTCTCGAATTTATCTTCTAATTCAATTTCACGAGCAACAGATACACCATCTTTAGTGATCGAAGGTGCACCAAAAGATTTATCTAGAACTACATTACGTCCCTTTGGACCCAAAGTAACTTTAACGGCATCAGCAAGAATACTTACTCCACGAAGCATTTTTGCACGTGCGTCACTACCAAATTTTACATCTTTAGCTGCCATTGTTTCTTTCCTTTAAATTATTTCATTCAGAAAATCTAAGTAAGAAGTTATTTTTCAATAACTGCCAGAATATCACTTTCTGACATAATCAGTACTTCATCATTATCGATCTTTTCTGTCTTCACGCCATAACCATCGTTAAAAATAACAGTATCTCCAACTTTAACATCTAATGGTTTGTTTTCACCATTATCTAAAATTCGGCCGTTACCAACAGCTAATACTTTTCCTCGAGTTGATTTACCAGCAGCAGAACCTGTTAGAACAATGCCACCTGTAGATTTAGCTTCAACTTTTTCGCGATTGATGATAATTCGATCATGCAATGGACGAATCTTCATTAATAGATCTCCTATAAATAAAATTTATATAATGTTAAGGTAAATAAGAATGATACTAATAATCCTTATTATAGATTAGTACCCTTTTCAAGTAGGTGGGGACAATTAAAATGAATTCAAGTGGGTATGCAAAAAAAATCATTTTTTCCTTTTACTTTAAAAAATAAAATTTCAATAATTTAATTAAAATTTTATTTTTCATAAAATTTATATTTATATTTAATATTGTCAATTGTTTTAATGGATAAAAATATGTTATATAAACTCTATAGTCATTAGATTTTTAGATTAAGAAAATAATGGGAATAAACTTAAAAAAAAATAACTAAAAACAGATTAAAATTAACAAAAAAAATCAATAATTACTTTAGAACTAAGTTTCTAATTATTTATTTATTAGATTTTATAAATTAATTATTTTCCACTGTATTAACAATAAATTTTAATCTTTTGATTTTTTATTAAAAAAACTTTAAAACATAAAATTAAAATTCCTAACAATATAGTTTAAATATCTTTAACCTTAAAAACTTTAAAAATAGAAATTTTATGTAAATTTAAAAAACATAAAAATATGAATAAAAACAATAAATAAAATTTTCTTAATAACTATTAAATAATACAATATTCGCTTAATTTAGTAAATGAAGATTATATTTAAAAGAATAATATAAAAGATTAATTTTAAACTAATATAATACTTGGATAATACGTATTTATTGTGTTTTTTTTTTAAAAAATATTTTTATAATTTTGTTACACAAATATAATCAAATATATTATGTTAATTCGTTATGATATATATCATATTTTAAATTTATGACAATATCAATTATATTATAAAATATAATATAATTATAAATATAATTATAATTAAAATATTTATTGTTAATTTAAATTAAAATTTAAAATAAATATTTTTACTATTAAATTATATATGTTTATTTAATAAATCGCTATTTAATTTTAAGAAGGTTTTTATGTCGAAAAATATTCGCTCTGAAGAAGACTTATTAGGTAAACGAGATGTACCTGCTGATGTTTATTATGGCATACATACATTACGGGCAATCGAGAATTTTTATATTAGTGACCGAACTATTAATCATGTACCAGAATTTATTCGTGGAATGGTAATGGTAAAAAAAGCAGCAGCAATGGCAAATAAAGAATTAAAAACTATTTCAGAAAAACAAGGGGATGCAATTATTAACGCTTGTAATGAAATTTTAAATAATGGAAAGTGTATGGATCAATTTCCAATAGATATTTTTCAAGGTGGAGCTGGTACATCTTTAAATATGAATATTAATGAAGTTTTAGCTAATATTGGTATTGAATTAATGGGACATAAAAAAGGTGAGTATCAATATTTAAATCCCAATGACCATTTAAATAAAAGTCAATCAACTAACGATGCTTATCCAACTGGGTTTCGAATTGCAGTTTATAATTCTATTACTAATTTAATTAAATCAATTACTTTACTTCAAGAAGGATTTGAAGAGAAAGCCAAACAATTCAAAGATATTCTAAAAATGGGTCGAACTCAATTACAAGATGCCGTTCCTATGACAGTAGGACAAGAATTTAAAGCATTTGCAACTTTATTAAAAGAAGAAATAAAAAATTTATATCGCGTTAGTGAATTATTACTTGAAGTCAATCTTGGTGCAACCGCAATTGGAACTAAAATTAATACGGCTGCTGGTTATCAAGAATTAGTGGTAAAAAAATTATCTGAAGTAACTGAATTACCTTGTATTCCTGCAGAAGATTTGATTGAAGCAACTTCCGATTGTGGTGCTTATATTACAGTACATTCTGGATTAAAGCGTTTAGCTGTTAAGTTATCTAAAATTTGCAATGATCTTCGTCTTCTTTCTTCAGGGCCTCGTGCTGGTTTAAAAGAAATAAATTTACCTGAACTACAAGCAGGTTCATCCATTATGCCTGCTAAAATTAACCCTGTTATTCCTGAAGTTGTTAATCAAGCTTGTTTTAAAGTTATTGGTAATGATACCTGTGTTACTATTGCTGCAGAAGCAGGACAATTACAACTAAATGTAATGGAACCCGCAATTGGTCAAGCAATTTTTGAATCAATTTCATTAATGAATAATTCATGCCGTAATTTATTAGAAAAATGTATCAGAGGTATTACAATTAATAAGGAAATCTGCGAAAAATATGTTTTTAATTCTATTGGGATTGTTACTTATCTTAATCCATTTATTGGTCATCACAATGGTGATATTGTTGGAAAAATATGCGCTGAAACAGGTAAGAATGTTAAAGAAGTAGTATTAGAACGAGGTTTATTAACTAAGGAACAATTAGAAGATATTTTATCTGTTGAAAACCTAAAAAATCCACAATATAAGGCAAAATATTTTGATAATTAAATTATTATATTTAATATTAATATTTAATTTATTTTAAGGTTTAAATATTTTTTTTTAAGTAATAATAATATTTATTATTTAAATAATAAATATTATTATTAATATAATAACTTATTTTATTTTTCTCTGTATTTTTATAATATTTTAATTAAAAAAATATTTTTTATTGTTTTGTTAATTTTAAAACTAAAAAAAATAACGATATTCTAAGTTATTATTTTTTATTATTATACACCTATTAAGCATGATTTCTATAATGAAAATCTCATTTAAATTACCTTATCTATTCCTTAGAATTTTTTATAATAATACTAAAATATAACATATTTTAGTATTATTAATTACTTGTATAAATAAATATTTAATTAATAATGTTATCTCTAATTATTAGGATCGTCAAAACAACATTAAATTTATATGTTTTTATTAAAAAAAAATTCTTACCTAGTATAATTTTGATCATTATATTATATTTTTTATTATAATATCTATATTACTTTAATTACAGAAAACTATGCTAGTAATTAATATTACAATTAATTATAGTAAATTATTTAGTCATTCTATTATTGATGATTATTTTAATTATGTTATTTGTCATTTTTAATGATTTAACTATAAACTTACTAATAGTTATATTTATTGATAAATTAATAAAATATATTTTATTAATTACACCATAATTAACATTCAATTAAACTTAGTTAAATTGAATGTTAATTCAAATTATATTTTATCTAAAGTAAATATAATTATTTATATCTATATTTATATAGAATGCAATTGAATTGTATTTTTGTTTAAAATAATATTGATTAAATAAAAAATCATTTATTATTAAATGACTAAAAATTTTTATAGATATTAGTTGTTATATTTTTACTTACTTTACAATTGTAAAGTAATATTATATTTTAGATTAAATTAATAATGTTAATAACATTATTATTAATTTAAATATTAACTACAAATCTTAATTTTATGTAATTTTATTTTTTTTATTTTATTGATATATTTAATTCAGATCAATGATTTTATGTTTAATTATTTATTTAATTTTTAATAAAATTGTTATTTTTATTTATTTTTTAATTTTCTGATTAAGAATATCATATTTTAATGTTAATAAAATATTACTTAATAGTCAAAGTTTTTTAAATTTTTAATTATAAAAATAAATTTTATTTTAAACATAAATTAGATATAAAAATTTTTTTTAATTTATATGTATTTGTATAGTTAAATTATTATATTTAGTGATATTAGAGATAATCTAAATATTAATTATAAAATAAAATATTATAAAGATAATTTTCCTATGAAATTGTTATTTTTTTTTAAAATTAATTAATAATATTTTTATTATTTATGTTTTAAAATTGACATGGAATTAAAAATATAAATAATATATAAGTAATAAGTATTATTTCTCTACAAAAAAATAAAAATTATTTACTTATTAAGTTTACCATCTTAATAAAAAAATTACTAGTTATCAGTAAATTTATTCGGGTAAATTTAACTTTTAGCTGAAGCAAATAGTAAAATAAAATAAATAAATTTTTTATAAAAATATTATTATAATTTTGATATTTGTGTAAAAATATATTTTATGTTTTTAACATATACCCTTTAAATTAAAATAAGTTACTTTAAAGTAAAAACTTAAAGATGAAATAATTTTTTATTATAATTTCAATTATTTTTTAATATATATCATTTATACACATTTAATATGATTAAAATTTTTAAATATTTAATGTTAATGTATTAAATAAAAACTTATTTTAATTATTGACAATCACTAATAAATATCAATTCTGTTATTAAGTTAATAAAAGAATTGATTCTTATATATCTTTTTACTATTATAATTATAGCGTTAAATAAAAGATATTATATAAATTATTTAATATAGTAATAAAAAATTTTTTATAATCTTATTGTTTGAGTGAGCTTTAGACTTAAATAAAATATATTATCTTGTTACTTTAAATATAAATATAAGCATACTTTCAGCATTTTTTACCAAATTTAATCTAATTAATTTAGTAAAAATTTTTTATCATGAATTAAATCATTTTATTTCATATTAATATAAATATATTATAATATTTTATCGTTCTTATAGAGAATAAATTAGAGAGAGAATAATTTAATAAAATAGAAAAATTTATGACGCATCTAAATAATTTTTGGTTAGATATTAACTTGCATCCAATATGGCTATTTATAATATTATTTAGCATAGCAATGAGTAAATCAACTATTGTTTTATCCTCTTTTCTACCTCCTGCATCCATTATATTATTAACCGCTATTACTGTTAGTTTACCAAAACTAAATATTATCTTAATATGGATAGCTATTGTTTTAGGTGCAACTATAGGTTCAATAATTTCTTATTATTTTGGTAATCAAATAACTAATAGAAAATTATTTACTATTTTTTTTAATCGTTATCAATTAATTGTTGATAACGCCAGTAATAGACTTAAAAACCAAGAAATGAAAGTCTTATTTACATCACGTTTTATTGCAGTATTAAGGTATATAATCCCATTAGCTGCTGGTATACTGCTAATTAATAAAATTAAAGTATATAGTATATCTTTGCTATCAGCAGCTGTTTGGGCAACAGTATTTATTTTAATTATTAAAAGCGCATTTATTATTATTGGATAAATACTATTTATCCAATAATAATAAATAAAATTATTTTAAATAATAAAAAAATAAAATATTTTATAATATTTAATTAAATTATTAATTTTAATGATTTATATTTTAAATGATAATATTTCATCTTTTACTATTGAAATTTATATTTTTGAATTTTAATAAGAATTCTTAAATAAGATTTACAATAAATATAACTAAATTTATTAATTTACATTAAATATTAAATTTTATTAATATAAATATAATAAAGAATATAATTATTATATATAATGCTATTTTTAGCAGAATCATTATTATATTTCTATAGTAGTAAGCAAATGCTTATAAATACAACTATAGTTATGTAAAAATATTAAAAAATTTTTTAATTAAAATTGCATTATTAAATTTTAAAATTTAATAATTATATATATTTATATAAATTAATTCATTTTCATAAAAAATATTTTCTATAAATAATTATTGATAATTTTAATTATTTAATAATAAATTAAACTTAAACTTATTCTATTAAGTAAAATTTAGTAATTATAATTTAATGTTAAATAAAAATATTTTATTTCTTATATACTTAACAAATAAAAAATTTATTTTTTATAATAAATAATATAATAAAAATATTAAATAATTACAGAGATATATATTTATTATTTAATCGACTATGTTTTTTTAAATAAAACTAATAATACATTAAAACATATAATATTTTATTGTTTTTATTAAAATTGATTTAATAGATACGTTGTAAGTAATCTAATGAAATTAATTAAAATTTATTCATAAAATTAAATGTTTATAAGATCAATAACTTAATCTATTATCAAAAATTCTTTGATTTTTTTTTTGTTTTTAAATGAATAAAATATTTATATATTTATATGCTAATTCTTTAAATACTACCTACGTATTTTAAAAAATATTATTAATTAATATAGTTATTTTTATTTTATTACTTGATTACTACTAATCATTTTGCATCTATAAAAATCAGAGACTATTTTATAATCTAATTTTTATTATAAAATATATATTTACAATAAATAATGTATCTATAAGACAGTATCTTTTATAAAATATTACTAAATAAAATATTTTTTAACAAAAACAATCATAGATATTTTAGTTCTATTTTTTTATTTTTAGTAAATTAAATCTATTTAAATTATAATAGAGAAGTAATAGAGAATTTTTCTCTTTATTTTTAAACAAAGATTACTACAAATAACAATAAAAATAAATTAGTAACGTGATATCTATAAAAATATATACACTCATATACACTTATAGTGATGAAAGATAACGTGATTATTTAAAAACGATTTAAATTAACAAATAAAATTTAACTATTTAATAAAAGTTTAGTATTTATTAAATAGTATTATTTACTAATTTAACTTTAAAAAAGTTTACTAAATAAGTTGTAAATTTTATTACTATTGCATACACAAAATTATTTAATACAAACGATATTATTTATAAAATATAATTAAATTTAACTTAATACTTTTTATTTATTATAATTATATAAAATTATAAAAAATATTAGCATATTCATTATTTTTCTTATTAGAATAATAATTTTAGTAATATTTAAAATTACAGTTAACTTATAGTAATAACTAATTTAACATAATAAATCTATTTTTTTTTAACAAAAAATCATACTTTGATCTTTATAAATAAATATTTAACTGTTTTATCCATTCAATAAATTAAAATTATCACTTTTTATTATTTATTACTAATAATTTTTCCTTAAATAGTTTCTATTATTAATAACTAATATTTGTAAATATTAGTTAATTAACTTTATGTGATAATATAGATTATTTTAATATTATTAAAAGGTCCGAGTAATCTTAACTTATTTTTATTTGCTATATAAGAATAAAAGTAAGATCTATTATCAATATATTTTATTTTATATGTAAATTTGTAAAAATATTTAAATTAATAATATTTATTATAATATAAATACAATGTTTTTAATAAAAATTTGATAAATCATTAAATTTCTGACTAACTATTTTAGTGAAATAATATTTAATATTTTTTTTCGATTATTTTACGGAATTAGAGATATTGTAGATATTTAAAATTTTACTACATAATCTATTTGCTATTATATTAATAATAATTTTTTTTTCTTAAATCTTAATTATTAAAAAAAATATATATTATTAACTATAAAATAATTTTACTTCTTACATATAAATATAAATTTATATAGATAAAATCACCTATTCAGAGTAAAATTAAAGATATCATAAAATATAAAAAATAGTAAAAATAAATAATATGATAAATAGCCTATCATATAAAATAGAGCTATCACTAATTAATTATAAAGATAAAAACTTATTTTTATTACTAAAATATCAATAATGATTATTTGTATGATAAAACAACACATTTTAATAATAGAAAAAATAATAAATTCATTATAATCATATAAATAAACATGATTAATACTTATTAAATTAAAAAATAATAATAAAAAATATTCTCACAAGAATGGCATTACTAAATAATTTTTAAATAATATAAAATATAACAAATTAATTTATTAATCTTACTATAGGTAAGATGTTCTTTTTTTTAAAAGAATTAATAATAACATTTTTGATTTATTTATTAACTTTCTCTATATAATTATATTATCATAATAATTATTATTAAATATTTATTTATTTATCTATTTATTGATAAAATATCTTTTTTATATTTTTATTATTTATATTCATAAAATAAATTATTTTAATATAAATTATAATAATTTAATTAATTTCGTAAAAGTATTAAAAATTAAATATTATTATTTAATAAAAATAATAATCATCTATATTAGATATTTTAATTAAAGTAACAGTTACTTTTTTAAGAATTCTAATTATTTAAATATTTTCTTTTATACTATATATAAGAAAATTTTATATATAAATATAAGTTATTCCTATTATTCTACTATTTTTTTGTTATATCATACATAATTTATAATTATCAAATATAATAATAAAATATTATATATAATTAAAGTTTATGAATATATTTTTATAATTAATTTATATTTTATTCTTAACTTCAAAAATAATTTTTTAAAAAATTAAATCTCTTATAAATACTAGACTAACATAAAAACAAAAAGTATAATATGAAAATAGGCCCCTTGGCTCAGTGGTTAGAGCAGGCGACTCATAATCGTTTGGTCGCTGGTTCAAGTCCAGCAGGGGCCATAAAATTTAAATTGTCATAATAATTATTTTTACTATAATTGACAATTTTAATAATTAAATTCAGTTGATCGTAACTATCAATAAAATATTTATCAGGTAAATTTTTTTTATTTTAGATAAAAACCACTCTTTATTCATCTAAGAAACTACGCAATACTTCTGAACGGCTTGGATGACGAAGTTTACGTAATGCTTTTGCTTCAATTTGTCGAATTCGTTCGCGAGTAACATCAAATTGTTTACCTACTTCTTCCAAAGTATGATCAGTATTCATATCAATACCAAAACGCATTCGTAAAACTTTTGCCTCACGGCTCGTTAAACCTGATAAAACTTCATTAGTAGCTGAACGTAAGCTTTCGGATGTAGCAGAGTCTAATGGTAATTCTAGGTTAGTATCTTCAATAAAATCACCAAGATGTGAATCTTCATCATCACCAATTGGTGTTTCCATTGAAATAGGTTCTTTGGCAATTTTTAATACTTTACGGATTTTGTCCTCAGGCATTAACATTCGTTCTGCTAATTCTTCAGGTGATGGTTCACGCCCAATTTCTTGTAATATTTGGCGAGAGATACGGTTTAGTTTATTAATTGTTTCAATCATATGTACTGGAATGCGAATAGTACGCGCTTGATCAGCAATTGAACGAGTAATTGCTTGACGAATCCACCAGGTTGCATAAGTAGAAAACTTATATCCGCGACGATATTCAAATTTATCAACTGCTTTCATTAGACCAATATTACCTTCTTGAATAAGATCAAGAAATTGTAGACCTCGATTAGTGTATTTTTTAGCGATAGAAATAACTAAACGCAAGTTAGCCTCAACCATCTCTTTTTTTGCTCGACGTGCTTTTGCTTCACCAATAGACATACGACGATTAATATCTTTTACCTGCTCAATTGTTAAACCAGTCTCTTCTTCAATTTGTTTTAGTTTTTGTAATGACCGTAATATCCCATCTTCTAGTTCAATTAATTTTTGAGAGCAAGGTATATTCATTGTTTTTACTGAAGTCAACCAATTAACATTAGTTTCATTACCTGAAAATAAGGCAATAAAATTTTTTTTTGGTATTTTGCATTCTTCAATACAGAGTTTCATGATAAAACGTTCTTGAACACGAACACGATCCATCATGTTGCGCATATTATTCACTAAATAATCAAATTGTCTTGATATTAAGCGAAATTGTTTAAAAATCTCGGATAACTGCTCAATTTCTGCTATTGAATTGGGATGATTACGACCATTTTTTTGAATTTCAAGAGACATGTATTTATATTGTTTACGGAGCTCTAAAAATTTCTGGCGAGCAAGTTCTGGATCGATATTATTTTCATTAGTGTCATCGCAATTATCGTCTTCATCTTTATCTTCATCATTATTTTGAATTTCTTCTTGTAGAGTTGAAGTAATATGTATTGTTGTCGGTACTAAATTTTCTTCAGTATTTTGATTAACAAAGCCAATAATAATATCAGATAAACGAACCTCACCTTTCTCAACGCGCTCGTATTGAGTTAATAAATACGAAATTGCTTCTGGATATTCAGCAACAGAACACTGAACTTGATTAATACCATCTTCGATACGCTTAGCGATATCAATTTCGCCTTCACGAGTCAATAACTCTACTGTACCCATTTCACGCATATACATTCTTACAGGATCTGTTGTACGACCTATTTCATTTTCCACATTAGATAATACTTGGGCAGTAGCTTCAACAGTATCATCATCAGTATTAGTAGATGTTTCTGCTAGAATAAGATCATCAGCATCAGGTGTCTCTTCCATTACTTGAATGCCAAGATCATTAATCATTTGAATGATATCTTCAATTTGATATGAATCAATGATATCTTCAGGCAGATGATCATTAACCTCAGAATATGTCAGGTATCCTTGTTCTTTACCTTTAGTAACTAGTAGCTTTAACTGTGACTGCTGGTTTTGCTCCATAATACGGTATCTACACTTCATAATTTAGGTTAATATTGATCGACAAAAATAAGTTAGCCAACTATAAAATTAAATGGAATTTAATTATTTATGTGCTATACCTTTGTATCTAAATAATTTTAGGCGCTTTGTTTGCCATATTTTACTCAGCACTCAAAAACTGGATGTTATTTATTTTTTCAAAATTTTTTTTTATTTTTATAGTAGTAATTAAATGAACTTCTTCGCGTTCTTTGTTAGTTAGACCTTTTGTTCGCTCTTTTGCCATCAAAAATCTAAACTTTTCATCAAGCACAGTAATAAATAAATGTTCTAAGGTGTCTTTGAACATTTTTTTAGCTATTTCTTCTTTTTCTATATCGTTCCAAGTTGCTAGTTTTTCAAGTTGTTTAAAAAATTTTTTATTACGATAATATTCTAATAATTGACCGGTATTTATACCTAGATTGGACTGACAAAGTTCAATTAACTCTAAAAATAATTTTAATCCTGGTAATTGTGAATGCTTAATTCCATCAAGAGTAGGAATTAAACTTACGAATTTTGGATTTTGTACTAAAATTGCAATTAATATTCTCATTGTTGTTGGTTTAATTTTTGGCATCTGAAAATTTATTTTTTTAATTGATGTTTTCTCAATCATAGCAAGAATATATGAAGTATCAGGAATACCAATAAAATTACCTAATTCTTTTGCTAAATATAACTGTAAAGTATTACTAGGTATTTTTTTAAGCAAAGGAATAGCAAGTTGATTTAATTTAGCTTTACCTTCATGGCTAAAAAAATCAATGTTTGAAATCAATGTATCGTAAAAGAATGTAGACAATGCATGTGACTTCTCTATTCGTTGTTCAAAATTTATTTTTCCTTCTTTACGTATTAATGAATCGGGATCTTCTCCATCAGGTAAAAACATAAATTTTAATTGTCGCCCATCACTTAAATAGGGAAGCGCTGTTTCAAGTGTTCGCCACGCAGCTTTACGTCCTGCTTTATCTCCATCATAACAACAAATAATTGTATATGTTGTTCTAAATAATAACTGAATATGTTCTATTGTTGTTGATGTACCTAATGATGCTACAGCATATTTAATACCAAATTGCGCAAGTACTATAACATCCATATAACCTTCGACAACTAATAATTTAGAAAGTGCTGAATTATTTTGTATCGCTTCATAGAGACCATATAATTGGCGACTTTTATGAAAAATTTCTGTTTCTGGCGAATTAAGATATTTTGGTAAAATATCATCTAAAACACGACCACCAAATCCAACGATACGCCCCCTTCGATCTCGGATTGGAAACATTATTCGTTTACGGAATCGATTATATATATGACCGTTATTATTTATAACTAACATACCAGAAGCATTTAGTTGTTTATATACATCAAGATGTTCATGTTCAGTAAAATACTTTAGTAAGCCATCCAGCTTATTTGGAGAAAAACCAATAGAAAAATAACAAATAATTTCATCACTTAATCCGCGTTGTATTAAGTATTTTTTTGCATCATGTGCATTAAATTTATTTAATGCACATTGATAAAATTTATTGATATTGTTCATTAAATAATAAAGATTTTTTCGATGATCTCGATTTATTTTATTTAAATTGTTATTTTTTTCATAAGAAATTTCAAGTCCATGAATAATAGCAAGTTCTTCAATTGTTTCAATAAAATTAAGTTTTTCATAATTCATTAAAAAATCAATTGCATTACCATTGGCGCCGCAACCAAAACAGTAATAGAATTGTTTATGGCTGTTAACGATAAATGATGGTGTTTTTTCATTATGAAAAGGACAACGTGCATGATGATTTTTACCTTTCTTTTTTAATGGTACTTTAGTATCAATAAAATTAACAATATCTATTCTAGCTAATAAGTCATTAATAAATATAGAAGAAATTCGTTCAGTCATAAATTTTCATTAATAAAATATAATAATCTTCACTGTTTATGTAAAATACAGTCTTTTCTAACTATTTTAATAATTAATATAAACGAGTACGACGTGCGTTTTCACGAGCTAATTTTTTAGCATGTCGCTTTATTGCTGATGCTTTTTCACGTTTACGTACAGTCGTTGGTTTTTCATAGAACTCACGACGTCGCATTTCAGCTAATATTCCTGCTTTTTCACAAGAACGCTTAAAACGACGAAGTGCTACGTCAAATGGTTCGTTTTCACGGACTTTAATTATAGGCATATGCATTTTCGCTTTAAAAAATCAATTTTTTGCTAGAAATATTATTGCTAGCTGTATTTTTAAAATAATGTGAAATTTTACTTCAATGGATATAGACTTGTAAAGTATTGTATGAAAATGAAATACAAAAAATCTTTTAATGAATTATTTTTAATTTTTAATAAAAAAGTTCATCTACTGTTATCTAACATAGATTAGATTTATAAATTATTTATATAAATAAATAATTAACATAATTTAAACAAACATTTTTCTATAAAATTATTTATTTAAAAATAAATAATAAATGATTTATTTTAGTAAAATTTATGAGTAATATATGCGTGTTTTAGGTATAGAAACATCTTGTGATGAAACAGGTATCGCAATTTATGATGATCAACTAGGTTTATTGGCTAATCAATTATATAGCCAGGCAATACTACATGCTAAATATGGTGGAGTAGTACCAGAATTAGCTTCTCGAGATCATATTCGCAAAGTAATTCCTTTAATTAAAGCGGCACTACAACAAGCAAATTTAAGAAGTGATGATATTGATGCTGTTGCTTATACAGCCGGTCCAGGTTTAATTGGCGCTTTATTAGTGGGAGCAACAATTGGAAGTTCATTAGCATTTTCCTGGCAAGTACCAGCTATTCCCATTAATCATATGGAAGGACATCTATTAGCACCGGTCTTGGAAAAAAATAGTCCTGAATTTCCCTTTATAGCATTATTAGTCTCAGGTGGGCATACTCAATTAATTAATGTAATAGCTATTGGTGAATATCAATTACTAGGTGAATCAATTGATGATGCTGCAGGTGAATCTTTTGATAAAATAGCAAAATTATTAGGTTTGAATTATCCAGGCGGAGCGGCACTTTCATCTATAGCTCAACAAGGACAAATTGGTCGTTTTGTATTCCCTCGACCAATGACAGATCGTCCTGGATTGAATTTTAGTTTTTCTGGTTTAAAAACTTTTGCAGCTAATACAATTTCTAATAATAATATGGATCAGCAAACAACTGCTGATATCGCTAGGGCGTTTGAAGATGCAGTTGTTGATACGTTGATTATTAAATGTAAACGCGCTTTAAAGCAAACCAGCTCTAAACGTTTAGTTATGGCTGGTGGTGTAAGTGCAAATTACACCTTACGAACTAAGATGTTAGAATCGATAATAAGAATTGGTGGAGAAGTTTTTTATGCAAGACCAGAATTTTGTACTGATAATGGTGCAATGATAGCGCTTGCTGGTATGATTCGCTTACAAAAAGGTGTTACTAATAATCTTGATATTAGCGTTAAACCTCGTTGGTCACTAGAGGATTTACCTCCCATTAATATTAATATTAATGCATAAATAAATTTAATAATAAAATTAATAATATAATTAATTATTTTCTTTTTTTCGTTATTCTCTATCATATAGATTATTTATTTGGCAAAATAAACGCTATAAACATTATCATGATATCAAAAAAATGATAGAATTCAGTAAGAAAACAATAATAATTTACAGACTAGATATAAATTTAAATTAACAATATAAAATGCGATAAATATGAATAAAACAGTAATAAAAATAATATTTAATAATGAATATTAATTAAATATCATAGTAAACAAGTAAAGATGATAGTTTCCATTAATTTAAAACTTATAAGAATAATAATTATAAAATTAATAAAAACATTTTTTTTAAAATAAAAATAAAATCAATGTTTTATAACAAGTTAAAATTTTGATAATTAAATGTAAAATATTAAAATTATATATTTTATAATAAAATATATTTAGACTATTTTAAATAAACAAATAAATGATAAAGTAAAATATACTAAGTATTGCATTAATAGAGGTATGTAAAAATATTTATTTTATATATGATAATACTCATATTTTTATTTTAAATAATTAATACACTTTGAATTTTAAATAAATTACTATATATAGATTTCATTTAATGTTATTTAAATATTATTTTCATATATCATGCTAGTATTTTATTAGCATGATGTATCGTTTTTTGTAAAAAAACTAAAATAATTTATTCTATATTTATCTTTAATTTATAGTAATTTATTTTTAAAATTTAGTTATTTAATATTATTTGAATATATAATAATTTTCATAATTTCATTATCACTTTAAATTTTATTTAATTATACAATTATTCTATTAGTTATAATTATTGATATAAATATAGACGTATCTTGATAACATTTTAGTTTAAAATAAAATATAAGAGAATTATAAATGGATATTATTTTTATTAAAAAGTTATCAGTATTTACAATAATTGGTGCATATGAATGGGAGCAAACCATTAAACAAGAAATATTATTAGACATTGAAATTGGATGGAATAATCAACTTGCAGCTAAAAATGATCAAATAGAATATTGTTTAGATTATAATAAAGTTAGTCAAGTAATAATTAAACATGTAGAAACACAAAAATTTATATTAATAGAACGTATTGCAGAAGAGGTTGCTGATATTATTTTAAATCAATTTAATAGTTTTTGGGTACGAGTTAAAGTGTGTAAACCAAGTGTTATGATAAATGCTAAACAGATTGGTGTTATTATAGAGCGTATAAAATCAACTTTAAATTAATTTAAATTGGCAAAATAGTTTGTTGTTCTCGCCAATTAGTTAAAACTTTAATACGCTCTTGATTAAGTTTATTTTTTATTTCAATTCCTTTAATTCCTTGTTTTATGATATTTTTAGTCGATAATTTTTGTGTTATTTTAAATGCTTCAACAAAAAATTTAGTCTGTAAATAAATAATATTTTCTTGTCTAAACAAGCTTTTAGCTTTAGCTTCACAAGCTATAGCAAGTTGATCGATTCGCTCTGGTTTTCGCCAACTATCTAATTGATTGAAAATGTTAATTATAGTTTCAGGTTGTAATTGATTAATTTTATGAATTTGCATGTGAAATTGAGCAACTAATTTAGCTAATTCTTTCATTTTATTTGGAATACATAATCTATTACACATAGATTCTATTAAAGAAATAACTTTAATAGAATAATTGCATTGATAATGGTTTTGTTTCGATGATAAAAATATATAACCAAGATCATGACAAAGAGCAGCAAAGCGAATTTCGATGTTATTAGTTAATAATACTGCCATTTTCAAGGTTAAAAATATATGTATTTCGCTATTAATTTTTGAATGCGATTTTATCATTGACATTATACTAAATAATTTGTTAATTTCAGGAAAAATAATAGATAATGCTCGACAATCATGTAAAATATGAAAATAAATTTCAGGAGATGATGATCGCAATGCTTTTTCTGTTTCTATCCACACTCTTTTTTGGCTAATTGTACTTAATTCATTATTAAAAACCATTTTTTTCATCAATAATCGTGTTTCATTTGTAATAAAAAATTTTTTTGTAGCTAATCTAGCAGCAAAACGCGCTACTCGAAGTATTCGTAAAGGATCTTCTGTGAAAGCAGAAGAAACATGACGTAATAGGCGATTTTTTATATCTTGTTCACCGTGATATGGATCAATTAATTTACCATCTTCAGTTTGTGCGATAGCATTAATAGTTAGATCTCGACGTAAAAGATCTTCTTCTATAGTAACATCTGGTTCGGTATAACAAGAAAATCCAGTATATCCAACATTTATTTTTCGTTCTTTACGAGCAAGTGCATATTCTTCTCGTGTTTTTGGATGAAGAAAAACAGGAAAATCTTTTCCTACTTGCTTAAATCCCAATTTAATTAAATCATTAGGCGTAGATCCAACTACTACCCAATCACGATCAGATACTGGTAATCCTAATAACTGATCTCTTACTGCACCACCAACAAGATAAATTTGCATGATATTTTATTTAATTTATCTAATAATCATTATACTTGTATATTAAAAGAGAATTTTAAATTATAACAATTAAAAAATTAAATTAACACTAATTTAATTAATTTTCTTATTATTATTTTTAATAAGATTTTAAGTATAATATATTTTCTTTTAAGTTTTGTATTTTATTAAGTTAATTTTTAAAAAATAGATAATTCATTTTATAATTATGCATTTAAGGACAACCAATTTTATTGTTTTTACTTAGTAATTAAATTTGATCATTAACTTTGAATTACTAACATTATATTAATTAATTTTTAATCTTTAAGGTAGATAAATATCTTACGTTTATTAGAATTAAAAAGAAATTTAATTTGATTTGACTTGATAATGTATTTTGATAAAATACAAAAAAGATAAAATATTGATCCTTTAAATTGAATTATCAATATTAATAATGATAAATCAATTTTATTATTTTCAAATAATTTTCTCTATAAAATTATTTTTATAATAATTAGTTTTTAATTTAATTTAAATTAAATTAAAAATATTTGAAAAAATATGTTATAAATAACAAAAGAAATAAATTTTAATTTTATTTATATTATTTTTTTTGAATTATTTATTTTATATTGAAATTATAGATGGTTTCTATCATTAATTATAAAAATACTTATGTTAAATTAACTGTAAGAAAAATAAAAAAAAACAATAATCATATTTTAAAATATGAGAGCTTTAAATGAATTAAATAAAAAAATAAATTATTTATTTTTATTAAAAAGTATTAAAATATATAAAATAAAAAATAAATTATTAGAAATTAAATTAAAGTTATTTTTTTAGAAAATTGTTTATTAAATCTATAAAAATGAATTTTAGTTTACTAAAATAATCAAACTTAAATTATATTGAGTTATATTTATAGTTTTTATTAACAAGAAAACTATAAGTAAAATTAAACTTGAAATTAAATTAAAAATAGTAGATTAATAAATTATTTTTTTACTTTTAATAAAAATTTTTTAAAACTGAAGGATTTTTTTTAATAGATAAAAAAATAAAGTTAAATAATATAAAACTATTTATTAATACAAAAAAAATATTAATATTAAAAATTTTAATACCATTTAAGTACTATTTTATATACATTAAATATAGTTTAAATAAATTATTAGTATATTTATAAAAAGTGTCATCAAGTAAAAATGATGATAAAAATTAAATTATTTATTGTTTTTATATGGGGATTTTCATTTATTTATACCTAGATCTGTATCTAATTTTATTTAAACGCTAATACTAAAGTAGCAATATTATTGTTTTTTACAAAAAAAGTGTTAGAATTTTAATATTTTTCTTATTCAGAAGATATTTAATTAATTTAATTTCATTAATGTTTATTAAGTAAATTAAATGAATGGAAATAGAGAAAATAATTTTCAGTTAAAATTAAAATAATGTAATTATAAATATTTCATTATTAAATATCATATAAATATTTAGTATTTTATTTTTTTATAAAAATATTTTATAAATATAAAAATAACTACATTCTATATATTATTATAGTTTACTTAATTATGTCTTTTTTTTAATTTAAAACGATTATTGTCGTTATTTTTTTTATTTCTTATTTTACTTAATTAAAATTAATTTCTAGTTAAATATCGATTTAATTTTTTTATATTTAATTATAGAAAAATTATTATTATAAATTTATAAAGATATTTTTCTTACTGGTTATTTTAAAATTAATTAATTATATTCTCTATTAATATAATAAACGATAAATATTTTTTTATCTATTAAAATAGATATCTGTTTTCGTCTAACTAAAAATAATCTATTATTTTAATTTTTAATTTAACTTTTTAAAAACAAAAAACATCAAGAATAAATTAATGATATCTGAAATATTATTTAATATTCAAAGTATATATTTAAAATAATAATGATTTAATTTGTATTAATATATAAATATATACACTTACTTTCTTTATATTTTACTGGCTATTAACCATTATTTAAAATTTAAAAAATAACATATAAAATAAAATACTTTATTAGTATCAATAGAATTATATATATTTTGCTATATGATTCATAAAATAAAGTTTACTATTAAGTTTTTAATAAATTTAAACTGTTTATCAACATAGCACCTGCTTACAATATTTCTTACTAATATTAAGTGTTAATATTAATTTTTATTTTTAAAATAAAACAGATAACTGAATTAACAAATAATCATTTGTTTTAATATCGAATATAAAAATATTATAATTAACATTAATAATTGAAAATTCAGATTTTACTTAAATAAATTTAAAATCAAGTTAATTTAGTATTGATCATGTATGAATTTACAGTTATTAAGATTTTATTATAAATTTATTTCTAGAATGAAAATATTTATATTTTATTTCTATAAATTATTAATTACGATAATAAAATAAAGAATGGTATATCACTAATATTTTTTATTTATTTTAATTAATTAAGATTAATTAAGAGAATATTTACTGTTTCATTAATAAATATACTGATGAATAGCAATTCTAAATAATAGAAGAGTAATTTAAATAAAGTATTTACTTACATGCATTCTTGACGGTTCATAACAGATATTTTTGTATTTTTTATTATAAAACCAATTGGATTATTTGGATATTTAAGCAAATAGCTATTACTGTTGATACATTGATATAATTCTGCATAAAATTAAATATAAGTTATATAACTACTATGATAAACTAACTTGATTTTGATGTAATTTAATAAAAATAATAGTTTTATCAAGATAAAAAATAATATTAAGTAAACAGATTTTTTTTAAGTATATATAATAAAATATATTAGTATAAAATGAATTTATAATATGTATATTTTGATTTAGATTTCTATTCTGATAATAGTAGAGCATTAATGTTATATTTATTGCTTAATATTTAGTATTATGTTATTAGATAGATAATATAATAAGTAGTATTAGATTGTGATCTAATAATATGCGTATTTTATAATATTAGTTAAATATAGTTTCATTCCTACAGAAAATTGATCAATTAGTTCAAATTTATATTGAAATATAGAGCAAGATTACATTGATTTCTATCAAAATACTACTCATTAAATATTTAACTCTCTTCACTTGAAGAATAATGAAAAAAAATTAATTTATTAAAAATTATTCAATATTATTTAAGTTAAAAAAATTGACGCATTATATTTTAATATAATTGATATGATTTCTGTTGGTTATTCTATTATTTAGAATCATTTTGATTATAATAATTTATATATGTAATTGGAGTATGGATGAAAATCACTCTCCCTGATTTTAAACAAGCCAATATTTTAGTAATTGGTGACGTTATGTTAGATCGTTATTGGTATGGATTGACTAGTAGAATTTCACCAGAAGCCCCTGTTCCAGTTGTTAAAATTCAAATAAAAGAAGAACGCCCTGGTGGCACAGCTAACGTCGCTATGAATATTGCTGCTTTAGGCGCTAATGTTCGTTTAGTCGGATTGACTGGCATTGATGATGCTGCTGAAGTATTAACAAAAAAACTCAATCAAGCAAATGTATCTTGTGATTTTATCATGCTATCATCTCATCCAACTATTACTAAATTGAGAATTTTATCTCATAATCAACAACTTATTCGAATTGATTTTGAAGAAAATTTCGATAGTATTGATATAAAGCTGTTATTAGATCGCATGCAACAAGCATTGCCACAAGTTAAGGTAATAGTTCTTTCTGATTATGGTAAAGGTGCCTTAACAAAAATTTCACAAGTCATTTCGTTAGCAAATTCAGCTCAAATACCAGTGCTTATTGATCCTAAAGGTAATGATTTTGAACGTTATCGTGGAGCAACTTTATTAACACCAAATATGTCTGAATTTGAGATGATTGTTGGTAAATGTAATAATAATAGTGAAATTGAGAAAAAAGGAATGAAATTAATTCATTCCCTTGATCTTAAAGGATTATTGATTACTCGCTCAGAGCAAGGAATGACATTATTAGAGCGGGAAAAATCACCATTACATTTACCAACTCAAGCTCAAGAAGTTTATGATGTTACAGGGGCTGGTGACACTGTTATTGGTGTTTTGGCAACCGCATTAGCCACTCAGCTTGATTTTTATCAAGCATGCGTATTAGCTAATTTAGCAGCTGGGGTAGTAGTTGGAAAATTAGGTACTTCAACAGTATCATCAATTGAGCTTGAAAATACAATTCATTGTCGAGCTAATCATGATTTTACTTTAATGAATGAGAAACAGCTAAAATATGTTGTTGCTATTGCCCGTAGCCGTGGCGAAAAGATTGTAATGACTAACGGTTGCTTTGATATATTACATTCTGGACATGTTATTTATTTAGCTAATGCACGCAAATTAGGTGATCGTTTAATTGTTGTTGTAAATAGTGATGCTTCAATTAAACGACTAAAAGGTAATGACCGCCCTATTAATTCACTAGTTCAACGCATGACCGTATTAGGTGCCTTAAGTTCTGTAGATTGGGTGATTTCTTTTGAAGAGGATACACCGCAACGAGTTATTAGTGAAATCTTACCTGATGTATTAGTTAAAGGTGGCGATTATAAACCAGAAGATGTTATTGGTGGTGAAGAAGTTTTGAAAGCTGGAGGTGAAGTTAAAGTTCTTAATTTTGAAAAAGGATTATCTACAACAAATATTATTAATAGTATTGTGAAAAAATGATTAATATCTTGTAACAAAAATAATTCTTTGATACTAAAATTATAGTATTTACTATTTATTTTTTTGTTTTACTAGCTAATTATTTTCTTATAATTATTCGATTCATTTTCAATTTAGATTATTTTTATAAATTTGTAATAAAACTTGTTTTTAAAACTTAAATTTCTTGCCTGAAGTTAAATAAAGTTTTTAAATTAAATTAAAATATAAAAGTAGATTTTTATTAAAATCGTCATTTAATGTATTGATTTTTTTTGGATAAAATATATTTGATTTGTTAGATAATCTATTTATTTTTATGCTAAATATTATTTTTTTACTGGATAAAAATACAACATATAAATTATTTAATAATAAAATTTAAAGTAATTACTTACATAATGAAATTATTTTTAATATCATTAATAATGAAAACTTAAGATAAAATAAAAGAAATAATAATTTAATATCATATTGATTGATTTTATAATAATGATATTATTGTTTTAATTAAATAATCAATTTATAAACACTTTATTATAACAAATTACAATGGAAGTTAATAGAATAGATTTCATTAAAATTTAAAAATCATCGATCATGGTTTAAGTGAAAATAACAATATTTTTTGTTTTAAAGTTCATTAATTCATTAAAATTTTAATCTGTTAGTTTGATTTTATACTCACACGCTGCTTTAGTTCTGGTAATATAGTATTTATTAATGAGGTTTTACCATGAATCAGACGGGATTTTTTCTATATGGAAATCCAATTGAACGTATAGAATGTGCTATTAAGGCATTGCGTCAAGGTAAAGGAGTTATGATACTTGATGATGAATGTCGTGAAAATGAAGGTGATATTATTTTTGCTGCTGAAAATATGACAGTTAAACAAATGGCATTAACTATCCGTCATGGTAGTGGAATTGTTTGTCTCTGTATAACAGAGGAACGCCGTAAGCAGCTTGAATTACCAATGATGGTTAAAGAAAATTCTAGTAAATTTCAAACTGCATTTACTATCACTATAGAAGCTTCAGATGGTATTACAACTGGTGTGTCTGCCAGTGATCGTTTGATGACTATCCGTAAAGCAATTGCTGATAATGCAAAACCGATCGATCTTAATCGGCCTGGGCATGTCTTTCCACTAATAGCTAAAGAAGGTGGTGTCTTAAAGCGTAGAGGTCATACTGAAGCTACTATTGATTTAGTTATTTTAGCTGGCTTTAAGCCGGTAGGTGTTTTATGTGAACTAATAAATGATGACGGCACAATGGCTCGCATTCAAGAAGTTCTTATTTTTGGAAAGCAATATGATATGCCTGTAATAACAATTGAGGATCTTATAATATATCGTCAGCAATTTAAAAAAAAGCAAGCTAGTAAAATAAATAATTTATCTTTTAAAATTAACTCAGATTTTATCTGAGTTTTATATTTAAATTAATATTAGTAATAATAGAAAATATTTTCAAATAATGATCATTATACTAAAATATATCCTTATAGGTAAGAAATTAAGGTAATTTAAAAAATAAAAGTTTAATTAATTTTTTTTCTAGCCATAATGGAGAGTTACTCTGATTACTTATCTTATTATATTTTAATTATTTTACAATTATTTTTTGTATTTTAAATATGAATTAAATAGATATTTTTTTCACAAAAACCTATAAATATTTTTATTACTTTAATAATACTTAAATTATGTTCAAATAATGAATATCTTTATCAACATATAAATATTTAGGAATTATTAGGATGCAAACTTAACGATATAAAGTTGATCTATTTTTTGTTCTTTCTTTTAAGAAAGATATTAGATAAAAATTACTTATAATGAAATTAAAATTATTTTGTTACTGTATTAAATTGATAAATAATTCAACGATCAATATTATCAATTCATAGATTATTATTCATTATAATTTAGCTAATAAGTTTAATTTTACTTATACTAATAATATCGACTGTATATCAATTATATTGATATAATATGATTAAAAATCATGATAATCAATATTAAAAATGAGATCACAATAGAGATTAAATTAATAATATCGATATAGATAGATAATATTATCATAAATGATGAGCTAAAATATTATTATTCAATTAACTATAATATCGTATAAATCAAAATGAAATTATATAGGTTTTAACTTATATAATAAAAAATATTAATGATAAATTTAATTATTAATATAAAACTTTATATTTAGTTGCACATTGTGCTTGTAGTGATTTACTTATTTTTATTAAGAGATAACTTATATTTAAATATTATATTATAGCTAATAAAATAGCTATATATCTTATTTTATATTAAATCAAGAGTTAATTATTTATATGATTAGGAGAACATAAGAATATCAAATAAGGGATAAAGCGAGTATTATAAAACTACTTTTAAATTATATTTTAAAGTCTACTGTTAGATTATTAGTGATTTTTACAAAAAATTTATTTGTTAAAAATCATTATTAATTATAAATTATTCGATATTACTATTGTTTATAACATCTAAAAAGCGTGAAAACACTACACGCATACATAAATAAATTTATCTTACTTATATTAAGTATTTTATAAATTAGTTATAAACTATAAATAATTTCAACTACTAACATTAATTATATATAATCTATCATTTAAATAAGTTATCAACTATAATTAAATTTCATTACATGTACATATACTTTATTAAATTTAATTGTTATTATAGAATATTATATATTTCAGTATATAAAAAATATGTAACTTATGATAAAATTATATAATTAAATGGTTTTTTACATCTTTTTATTAAATAATTAAATCTTTTTTAAAGTAGTTATTTTAATGATTAAATTATTAATACTGAAAATAATAAGAGAATGATTTTGATCTAATAATCAAATTAATATTTAGATCTAAATATTAATTTAAAATAATATGTGGATAAAAACGGGATAAATTTTGAGTAATTAATTGCTTGTCTTCTCGAATACCAATTCCTGTAGGTTGATTATTTACTAACCAACTACCTATTAATGTATAATTATTTTTAAATCGTGGCAATGGATAAAATTCTTGAATAATCATACCTTCTTCACCATATTGGCCATCTACTGATGAAACTTCGTGCTCATTATCGATAATACGAATATTTGCTCCTTCTCTTGAAAATATAGGTTTTATAACATAACAATCAAGTTTTGGTGGATTAGATTCTAGGAAATAGGCAGGTAAAAGATTGGAATGATTAGGAAAAATTTCCCATAGAGTAGGTAATATTGCCTTATTAGAAATAATACTTTTCCATGCTGGCTCTAACCACTTTACATTAGCATCTACTAATTTAGTAGAAAAAACTTCTCTAAACATCAGCTCCCAAGGATATAATTTAAATAAGTTGATAATAATTTGATTATTAAAATCAGTAAATTCTCCTTTTTCACCTAAACCAATTTGATTGATATAAAGAAACTCAGTTTTAATATTGGCTTGATGAGCACAGTCTTGTAAATATTGAATGGTTCCACGATCTTCGTCGGTTTCTTGACAACAAGAAAAATGTAATAAATTAAAGTTAAATGATTCACGTAATTGTATAAATCGTTGAATAAGTTGTTCTTGTATACTATTAAATTGATCAGCATTTGCTGGTAAATTATTAGAATTGATTTGTTCTTCTAACCAGATCCACTGAAAAAATGATGCCTCATATAAAGATGTTGGTGTGTCTGCATTATTTTCTAATAATTTTGCAGGATTTTTACCATCATACGCTAGATCTAATCGAGAATAAAGTGAAGGTTGATTAGTTTTCCATGAATGATTAATGAATTCCCAACAATGTTTAGGGATTTGAAATTTTATTAATAATTCTTCGCTATTAATTACTCTTTCTACTACTTGTAAACACATTTGATGTAATTCAGAAGTAGTTGCTTCAAGATCTTCTATTTGCTGCATAGTAAATTGATAATAAGCATTTTCACACCAATAAGGTTCATTATGTAAAGTGTGAAAATGAAAACCAAATTCAGCTGCTTTTTCTTTCCAATTAGGACGTTCTGTAATAATCATTCTCATCATCGTTATTAGCCTCCCATAGAACGTTTGGAAGAAAAAATTATATTTTTACGTTGCATATTAATTAATTTTTTATTAATTGATTCACCAAAACCACCACGAGTGATAGTATTTGTGGTTACTGTTTTGTGAGTGGATTTAGATATAGGTGTTGTTATTGTATTACCTCTACTTGTATTTTCTTTATAATTTTTATCTCTAATATTAAAGAATTTTCTGTTTTCTAAATTATGAGAATTATTTGAATTTAATTGAGGTTGTGTTGCCGGTGTCGTCACAGATGCACTATTACCAATTATATTTCTCATCATATAACCCGTCATTAATGGTATCAAAAAACTACCGCTGTTTCCGTTAGCTTTATTTTGAACTTCGTTTTGAGTTAAAGCTTGAGTGCATTCTTCTTTATCAAATTCGATAATACAATCTTCATCTGTTGCATGTTTTTCTGAAGTTTTAATTGTTTCTTGTAATTCATTTTTATAGACGAGCGAACATTGTTCATTTTGAGATGAGCTTTTTCTTGAACAATCTTCCGTATTAGTATATAAAGAAACCATTTTATCACTTTGTTCACAAGCTGATAGTATAAATATGCTACTAATAGTTAAAGCAATAGGTGATAAACGATAAGTACGCCATATTTTACGAAAAGCATTTTGATTAATATCTTTCGTACGCTTTATTTTCATTGTTATCATTTATTTATATCCTGGTTGTTAAAATAAAAAAAATATTAAATAAGAATACAATAGAATAATTGTAGTAAAAATTAAAGCATAAAATTAAAAGAAATATAATTATAAATTTAAATTATTTATTTTAGTATTAATGATATAATATTTTAGTAATTTTCATTAGTATAGAAATATTTATAATGTTTGTATTAGCAACTGATTATTTATTTAGTATAATTATCTAATGTCGATTAAATTAATATTATCTTATTGTAATTTTAACACCGAAATGTTTTCGTCTACTTTTTAAATGGAATAGATTATTTTTTATTTTAATTTATATAAAGATAGTAATTTTTAAAAAAATAATTAAATAGTTATAATGTGTAAATTAACTAATTTTTTATATAAAAAAAGAGTTGTTATTTTATATAATATACATAAATAGTTTAAGTTTGAAATTAATAGTTTTTATATTTTTACTAAAATTTAAACTAAATAACTAGTTTTTTAAAAATTTTATATTAGTAAATAATAAAAGAAATAACTTTATTATAAAAAATATGTTATTTAAATAAAATTACGACAAATCGTTTTAAATTTCTTATTAAGACTAATTAAAACTTATATTATACTTATTTAACGTTTATTTAATATAAAAATAATTTATATATTATGAATAGTCAATATTTTTGTGATAAAAAAATAATATTAATGATAAATTAATCCTTATAATTCAATAATAAGTTAATAGCTTCATTGTTTGTTTTAAAATCTAATATTTTCTGTTAAATCTTACAATAAGTAAGTAAGATTTTCTCTTTTACTCATGTTATATTCTTTAAATATTTTTAATTATTTTCTATTTGTTTATAATATTAAATATTTAAATAATTAATATTCAAAATAATTAACTAAATTTAGTAAATATCTTTAATTTTGGTTTGTTTTTATTCTGTATTTTCTGATTAATTATAACTAAATATTTCATTAATAAAGTTATACTGGAATAATTAGTAATAATATTTTGTGTGCATCGATAATATTAATTATTTTTATCTTTATACTAAAACGTGCTTATCATTTAATTAACTATTGATGAATATTTTTTTTAAATTTATAACTATATTTAGTTATTTACTCATAATTTGTCAAAATAAAATTTATCAATATAAATAATTATTTTTCCTAGTTATTTAATAATTATGATTTCAGTAATACTGTCGTTTTTATATTTAATTATTATCACTTTATATTTCAAAATAAATTAAGATTAATTTAATAATTTTGGTAAAAATTGATTGTTTTCTATCTAATTTTATCAAATGATAATTGTTCTTATAGCTAAATTTTATCTATAAATTATAGTTAATAAATTTAATGATATAATATTCATTAAATTTTAATGATTAGTTTTTGTTAATGATGATTTACATAAATTTAGGTTATTCTTTATTTTTTAAGAACTTGAAATAAATCTTTAGTTTTGAAGTAACATTTTCATAGGAATACTTTTAAAATAACAAAAAGAGAGGTAATTTTTTATTTTTATTGGTTATACATATAATTTTTTGGTTTATTTATCTCAAAAAATATAAAAACTAATGATTAAATAAAATATATAATTTTTTTCATACTGGCAATTACCTTATTATTTTAAATTAAATTAAATTTAGTTAATTGATATAAATTCAGATAATTTTTATAAGTTATTAAGTTACTATTAAAATTGAATCTCAATGATCTAAAAATGATTTTAAAATTGATCTTTATAATTTTTTTCGTTTTATTAAATGTTATTTAATAAAAGTTTTTAATCGTAATTCAGATCATAAAATTTATCGGGAAATCTTTAAAATGAAAATATAAATATTATTATATCTATGATTAGAACATATGATTTATGTTTTAATAAAATCGTTATATCTGAACAGATGCCGATCCAAGCTATTAAAACTAACAAAATACTATAGTTTTTAAAAATTATTATTGTTATGATAGTAAAAAGAATAAAACTTTAGAGTAAATTAATTTATCATTAAAAAAAATAGTGATATTTTTTATCATAATTATTGTATGATGGTTGAAAATTTAGTTATTTTAAGTTCAAAAGCAACTAATTAAATAACTTAAATAAGTTTTTAACTATAACACAAAAGATAATGTATAAATTTATAAATCTTATTATTATATTAATATCGAATAATTGTATAAACTAAGTAAAAAAATAAAGAATTTATTTAGATGAGTTATTTAAACTAACTAACAATAAAATAAAACGTTTAATAGAGATATTATAAATTATCGATGCTTACTTTTTATTAATGTTAATGATACTTTACTTATAATTAATATTTCTATAGTTTTTAAGCAATAATTGATGTAATTATATAGTTTATAAAAATTATTGATTTAATTGTTGTTATTGATGATTTAGTTCAACATTAATTCGTATTTACTTATCATCATATTACAAAAAAAAGATTAAGATATTGCATTTTTTGATATTTGGTTACTAGATAATCGTAATTGATAATTAAAAACGATTCCTATTTTAGAGAAATAAAAAAATTAATTTCTAATAAAATATTAATTAATGATAACTAGAAAATTCTTATGTTAGATAGTAAGATTTAGAGTGCTGTACATAATAAAAAAAATCAAAATAAAAATTTTTATAAATGAAAATTTTTATTTTGATTTTTTTTATTCAGATTGTAGTTACTTATTATTATCAAATTAATATTTATTTTTATTCTTTGTAAAAAGAATCTAAAAAAGTTCAAATTATTTTTAGATTTTATCTGATTTTTTATTAAAATATCAGAAAATTAAAATAGTTTTATGTTTGTATATGCATCAAAAATAGATAAATGTTACCAAAGAATTTACATGAAGCAACGTTGCTAATTTATATATAATTTACATTATATTTTATTAATTTTAACTTAGATATAATGTTATCTAAATAGTGTTGTCTTTATATCTTTTTTTATCAAAGATGATAGTCAAAATTTTTTTTAATAGATAAGTTTTTAAATTAAGTACTAAAATATTTCAGCTAAAATTTTGGTTCATGTTGTTATTGATGTCAATATATAATCTGTATAAATGATTTTTTTTAATTGTTTCCTTTTATGACAAAAGATAAATGATTATAATTTTAATTATAAAAAATCTAGAATTTAATAAGCTCGATACGCTATAGTTTTCTTATTACTCTATAATAGATTAATGAGTTATTATAGAATTTAATTATAAATTTTATAGCAGTAGAAGAGTTGATATCTGTATGTTAAGTTTTTTTATTGATTATTTTATTATTTTATTATTTTATTGGCGCAGATAATTTAATTTATCATTTATTTTTATTAAGTTAATAGTATTTTCTATTTTAATTTATTTTAATGGGTATTTAAGTAAATACATTATTATACAAAGAAACGCTATATTTACAATTAAATTTTTTAAATAAACTATAAGAAATACAAATTAATGCATTAACATAACAGTATTTTGTTTAATTTAAATATCCCACAATAAATAGGCGATCAAATGTGAACTATTATTAAGTTATCACTTATTTTAGATAGTTTGATTAAATAATAGAATCAAGAGATAATTGTATTTTTATTGAATTTATTACTATTTTTCATACATTATGTATTTTTAAAGTTAATAAAAATAAATAAAAAAATTTATCTTTAATAATTAAATCATTCTTATCATTATCAGTATATTATCAGTATATTATCATTTATTTATCTAATTAATTGTCAAATTACTACAGAAAATAATATGACTCAATCTAATTATAATGCAGAAGCAATCGAAGTTCTAAGTGGTTTAGAGCCAGTACGCCGTAGGCCAGGAATGTATACGGATACCTCTAGACCAAATCACCTAGCACAAGAAATAATTGATAATAGTGTGGATGAAGCGCTCGCTGGTTATGCTAAACATATTAATATTATCTTGCATGAAGATCAGTCGCTGGAAGTCATTGACGATGGTCGAGGTATGCCTGTTGATATTCATCCTCAAAAAAAAGTACCAGCTATAGAGCTGATTTTAGGGCAATTACATGCAGGCGGGAAATTTTCGAATAAAAATTATCAATTTTCTGGTGGGTTACATGGTGTAGGTATTTCTTTAGTAAATGCATTATCAAAACGCATTGAAGTAACTGTTAGTCGTGACGGTCAAATATATCGCATTGCATTTGAAGGTGGCGAAAAAGTTCAGGAACTAGAAGTAATTGGTAATTGTGCTAAACGAAAGACAGGTAGTGGTGTACGATTTTGGCCAGATAATCATTTTTTTGATAATTCACGCTTTTCTGTTTCGCGTTTAGTTCATGTATTAAAAGCTAAAGCTGTATTATGCTCTGGTGTTAAAATTATTTTTAAAAATAAAATAAAAAATACCGAGAAAATATGGTGCTATAATAACGGTTTAACTGATTACTTAATGGAAGCGGTAAATAATTCTGTTACTCTACCCGAAAAAGCGTTTGTTGGTAATTTTTCTAGCAAAATAGAAATGATAGATTGGGCGTTACTTTGGTTACCAGAAGGCGGGGAGTTATTAACTGAAAGTTATGTTAATCTTATTCCAACCCCACAGGGAGGTACTCATGTTAATGGATTACGACAAGGTTTACTCGATGCTATGAGAGAATTTTGCGAATATAGAAATTTACTTCCTCGTGGTGTAAAATTGATTGGTGATGATATTTGGGAGCGATGTGCTTATGTTTTATCAATAAAAATACAAGATCCGCAATTTGCCGGGCAGACTAAAGAACGTCTTTCTTCTCGCCAGAGCGCTACATTTGTTTCCGGTATAGTAAAAGATGCTTTTATTTTATGGTTAAATCAAAATATTCAAGAAGCTGAACAATTATCAGAATTCACTATTTCTAACGCACAAAGGCGTTTACGAGCAGCAAAAAAAGTTGTGCGTAAAAAAATAAGTAGTGGACCTGCATTACCAGGTAAGTTAGCAGATTGTACATCTCAAAATCTTAATTTTACTGAATTATTTTTAGTTGAAGGTGATTCAGCTGGTGGATCAGCTAAGCAAGCTCGTGATCGTGAATATCAAGCAATTATGCCATTAAGAGGAAAAATACTTAATACTTGGGAGATTTCTTCTGATCAGGTTTTAGCTTCACAGGAAGTTCATGATATCTCAGTTGCTATCGGTATAGATCCTGACAGCAATGATTTTAGTCAACTCCGTTACGGTAAGATTTGCGTGCTTGCTGATGCAGATTCGGATGGCTTACATATTGCAACTTTACTATGCGCGCTTTTTGTTCGTCATTTTCCTGCTTTGGTAAAAGCAGGTCATATTTATATTGCTATGCCGCCTTTATATCGTATCGATTTAGATAAAGAAGTTTATTATGCTCTAGATGAAGACGAAAAAATGGCTGTTCTCAATCGGTTGAGTTATAAACGTAGTAAACCAAATGTCCAACGTTTTAAAGGGTTAGGCGAAATGAATCCGATTCAATTGCGTGAAACAACACTTAATCCTAATACACGTCGATTAGTTCAGCTTATTATTAATGATGAGAATTACGAAGAAACATTAGCGATGATGGATATGTTGTTAGGAAAAAAACGAGCTGAAGATCGTCGAAATTGGTTACAAGATAAAGGTGATGCGACAGAAATTGAAGTATAATCGATACTGTTAACTAAAAAAAAGAGTAGGAAATAAAATAAATGAATGAGATAACGCACGATAGCGTAGAACAACAACCTCTTTATACATTTGCAGAAAAGGCTTATCTTAATTATTCCATGTACGTTATAATGGATAGAGCATTGCCATTTATTGGTGATGGGTTAAAACCTGTTCAACGACGAATTGTTTATGCTATGTCTGAGCTTGGTTTAAATAATGTTGCTAAATATAAAAAATCAGCTCGTACAGTCGGTGATGTATTAGGAAAATATCATCCACATGGAGATAGTGCATGTTATGAAGCAATGGTGTTAATGGCACAACCATTTTCTTATCGTTATCCATTAGTTGATGGTCAAGGAAATTGGGGTGCAGCAGATGATCCAAAATCATTTGCTGCTATGCGTTATACTGAATCAAGATTGTCAAAATATGCTGAAACATTACTTAGTGAATTAGGCTTTGGAACAGTAATTTGGGCGCCAAATTTCGATGGAACATTAATTGAACCAAAAACACTACCAGCAAGATTACCTAATATTATATTAAATGGTACAACAGGAATTGCGGTTGGTATGGCAACAGATATCTCACCGCATAATGCTCGTGAGGTAGCAAAAGCGTTAATTGCTTTACTAGAAAATCCAAAAGCAGATCTTAAGATATTAATGGATTTTATTCCCGCTCCTGATTATCCAACAGAGGCAGAAATAATTTCACCAAAAGAAGATATTCAAAAAATTTATAAAACAGGTCGTGGTTCTATTCGATTACGTGCTGTATGGAAAATAGACGAAGGTAATGTCATTATTACTGCATTACCTCATCAGGTTTCTGGAGCTAAAATATTAGAGCAGATTGCTTCCCAGATGCGCGCTAAAAAATTATCAATGATAGAAGATTTACGTGATGAATCAGATCATGAAAATTCAACACGCTTAGTAATTGTGCCTAGAAGTAATCGAATTAATTTAGAGCACGTTATGAGGCATTTGTTTGCTACAACTGATCTAGAAAAAAGTTATCGAATTAATTTAAATATGATTGGATTAGATAATCGTCCAGCAGTTAAAGGGTTGGTTGAAATTTTAAATGAATGGTTACTATTTCGGCGAAAAACTGTTCGTAATCGGTTAAATCATTGTTTAGAAAAAGTATTAAAACGTTTACATATCCTTGATGGTTTATTAAAAGTTCATCTTAATATAGATAAGGTTATTTATATAATCCGCAATGAAAATAAGCCAAAACAAGAACTGATAATCCATTTTTTTATTTCAGAAACTCAAGCTGAGTCTATTTTAGACCTGAAATTACGTCATTTAGCTAAATTAGAGGAATTTAAATTACATGATGAAAAAAATAAATTATTAAAAGATCGTGATCAACTAAAGGCTATTTTAGCTTCTGATCTTCGCTTAAACACATTAATAAAGAAAGAACTTGAAATAGATGCAGAAACTTATGGTGATGATCGTCGATCACCAATTAAACAACGCGTTGAAGCAAAAGCAATAAATGAATATGATATTTTATCTTCTGATCCAATCACTATTATTCTCTCTACTATGGGATGGGTGAGAAGTGCAAAAGGTCATGATATTGATCCAATTAATCTTAATTACAAATCAGGAGATAGTTTTCATAGCGCAATAAAGGGTAAAACTAATCAACATGTTGTTTTTCTTGATAATAATGGGCGTAGTTATTCAATCGATCCTCTTGATTTTCCTTCTGCACGTGGATACGGAGAACCGCTTACTGGCAAATTATTATTACCCATTGGCGCAACAATTGAACATGTATTGACTGCCAATGAAAAACAAAAATATTTGTTAGCATCGAATGCAGGTTATGGGTTTATTTGTACTTTTAGAAATTTAATAGCAAAAAATAAAGCAGGTAAAGCATTAATTACATTACCTAATAATGCTAAGATATTGACACCATTAAAAATTAATAATGAACAACAAGATTTATTATTAGCCATTACTAAAGAGTCGAGAATGTTGATATCTCCCATTACTGATCTTCTTCAGCTTTCTAAGGGAAAAGGTAATAAGATTATTAATATTTCATCTTCTCAATCAGCTAACGGGGATAATTTATTGGTTTGGTTGATACTCTTAAAGCCTCAATCTTCAATTATGTTTTATTTTGGTAAGCGAAAATTAAAATTTAATCAAGAAAATTTAAAAAAGTATCGTGCTAAACGAGGTTATAAAGGTTTTTTATTGCCGCGTGAATTACAGAATATTAAGCGTATAGAAGTAACTCCCTCTTACTAATGGATGAATCTTAATTATTTTATATATGAAGTTATTTGAATTATTTCAATTATCTGAGGTAAATATGTTAGCTATTATTCGTATTATTATTATAATCCTATTTACTATATTAGTTTCTATTTTAGGTTTTTTTTGTTGCTTATTTAATCCAAAAAACACTGGCCACGTTATGCGATTCGGTAGGCTTTTTGGTAAATTATCTTATGTTTTTGGTATTACCATTATTAATCGGTTTCCTTCTGAAGTTAAGTATTATGGCCCGAGTATTTATATCGGTAATCATCAAAATAACTATGATATCGTAACTATATCAAATGCAGTACAACCAAATACTGTTACTGTTGGAAAAAAAAGTTTAATATTTATTCCTTTTTTCGGCCAATTATATTGGTTGACAGGTAATATTTTTATTGATAGGACCAATCGAATTAAAGCGCATAATACAATTTCAAAAGTTATTAAGAAAATTAAAAAAGGAAAAATTTCTATTTGGATGTTTCCTGAGGGAACCCGTAGTCGTGGTCGAGGTTTATTACCATTTAAAACTGGTGCATTTTATATAGCAATTTCAGCTGGCGTCCCGATAATACCAGTCTGTTTATCAAAGACAGAAGGACGTATTAAATTAAATCGCTGGAATAATGGATCAGTAATTATTGAAATGTTACATCCTATTGATACAAAAAAATATAATCGGGAAAATGCTCGTAAATTAGCAAATTATTGTCATAATTTATTTAAAGTTAAAATTGCAGAATTAAATAAAGAAATAGAACAAATAGAAAAAAAATAAAATGAAATTTAAGTTTATTTTTAATTAAAATTAAGGTGATAAATTATCTATATCAAAGATTTTTTTTAAATATAAAAAATTAAGAAATAATTTAATTAAAAATAAACTTAAATTTCATAATAACATAATTAATAGTAGATCTAAATATCATTTGTTTTAATAAATAATAAATAATGCTAAATTATTAATAATTTTATAGAAATAATATATTATTATATTGATGGTAATTCATGAATTACCAAGAGAAACAACTAGTATTTTATGTTTTTTATTGCTATTAGCTCAAAAAAAAAATAAAAAATATTCATTATTGTCATTTAAATCTTTATTTTTAATTTCATTCTGAATAATCTTTGTTTTTACGCTAAAAATTTTTTTATTTTTTTATTATAAATATTGTGCTGATACTATTGGTTATAATTGTTATTGTTTGTTATCAATTATTCACATAGAAACTGTTAGTAACCTGAAGTTAACATTATAGTGATTATTTTTTTTTAAAAAAAGGATCTATGATAATTAGTCAACTATGAGTTTCAGATAATAAAAATTTGAGGAGTTATTAGATTGGTGTCATCTAATATATTAGTTAGTTATTAGTGCTAGTGCTACTAGCTTATTAATTAATTACAATCTATTTATATCACTTTAATATATTTAAAAGGATACTAAAACAAATATATAGTTAATTAGTTAAAATAATTATTTTAAAAATTCTAATTGTTAGAATATTAATTATTTTATTTAATAAGTAATAGATAAAAACTACTATTTATTTTTGTAAGTATTGAGAATTACTTATAACATCAAAAAAAAGAGAAAAGTTAAGAAATGTTAATTAATATATCTAAACGGAGTCATTGACGATAATAATCAAAAAATAGCAAATATTATAAAATTATATCAAAAGATTTTAAATCATTAAATTTACTAAATTTAATTAAAATTTTAACTATTAATCTTCATGATTATTATTCGTAAGAAATGGTTTATTATTTGTATTAATTAATAATATTAGTTAAATCTTATAAATTATCTATAATCGTGAAATAATCTTAGCATTTTTAATATTGAGGATATTATATATAATATAAATTATATTAATTTAATTTTTTATCAATGAAGACAGCAATGCTTAATAATAATGCATAAAATCTTAAGTATTTATATTAAAAATCTTTTATTAAAGTTATTAATAATGATTTTATAGTAAGTATTCATGGTCATGAATATAAAAATATAGTTTGATAAATAAATATCTCAAATTAATAGTTAATGTATTACAATTATTTTATAATCATTTTATTTTTTTTATATTTTAATTAAAAATTCAGAAAAAACAAATAAAAAAAACTTAATTATACAGATGAATTAATTATCATCTATATAATTTATTTTTATAATATAAACAGTTTTATATTTAATATTAAAAATATTTTTTTTAAATTAATATAATTTACAAGGTTTTAACTTAAAAATTATTTATTATAAAAAATAATTTTTGGTTTTATAAGAATTAGTGATTCAATTTTTTATTTTTAAATATCAGTGATCAAAAATGAATATTAGTTTAATTGCAGCAATGGCATTAAATGGAGTTATTGGTTTAGAAAATAAGATACCGTGGATCTTATCTAATGATTTAGTTTGGTTTAAGCTTAATACCTTAAATAAGCCAATTATAATGGGACACATGACCTATAAATCTATAGGTAAACCTTTACTTCAACGCTTAAATATTGTTCTGAGTCATACTCGATTATGCAATGATAAAGGTATTATTTTAGCTAACTCAGTTGATGAAGCATTAGTTGTAGCAGGAAAAGCAGAAGAAACAATGATAATAGGAGGAAGAAAAATTTATGAATTATTTTTACCTTTAGCAAATCGTCTTTATTTAACTCATATAGATGTAAAAGTGATTGGTGATACTTATTTCCCTATTTATGAACCGGATGAGTGGAACTGTATATTTACTGAATATCATGAATCGGATAAAAAAAATTTTCATAACTATTATTTTGAGATATTAGAGCGCCGCTTTAAAGTTAATAAAAATTCCTAGTTGTAATGAGATTAATCATCTTTTTTTTAAAGATAATTTTTCAAAAGATTTTTTATGTTTATGTTAGAAATAATTTTTTATTTTTATTAATGATAAATATCATATTCATAAATATAATTTAAATATTCTTTTCTATTTATTCTATATAAAAAAATAACTAAAATAATAATATATTTTATGATGTTTTTACGCTAGATCAAAAAGAGTTTAAAAGTTCTTATGTGGTTGTTATTGTTTTAAATAATATTAATAAATTTTATTATAAAAGATAGCGAATAAAAGATGAAGCGCTGATGTTATAAAAATAAATAAAATAATTCAAGTTGATGACTGACATTTCATATCTTTATAAATTTAATCAATAAATAAAAAGGTATTGTTATTATGCATAATCTTTATTTCTTTAGCGAATATCAAATCTTTTTAAGCATAATCCCTCTTCATGACACCAAGATTATGGTATATGATTGTTTTTATTTATTATATTTAGTATTAATATGTGAATAAATTAAATATTGTAATTATTTATTATTACTTTTACATATATATTTTATATTTAGATTATTAAATAACGCTTAAAATAATCAACAAAATTATGCGTATATTAAGACTGGTCTAAATTTAGAAATATTCTTTTATTAATTTAAATTTAAGTAGTTTATAAAAAAAACTATAATTAATTTATAATCATAATAATTATGAAAGAGAAAAGTTAAATATTAAAGTAATTTTTTATTATCCTCCATTATGATATAATGAGTTTTTATTATTAAAGTTGGTGATTCTATAATTATATAGTTAATATGATCATATTTATTATTTTATTGAATGATAGGCTATTTTATAAAAATTTTCGGTTTTACTTCTCTATTTTTACTGTATTAATTTTCAATTAACTAGTAGATATTTATTTAAATATATTTGAATATAATTAAGATTATCAATAAAAAAATTAAATAGATAAAACAAGTTTAATTTTTTAATAAGAATTTGTTTTCAATATAAAAATTCTATACTAGATACAGATGTTATATTCTTTTAGCATAGTATTTTAAAATTTATTATTATTATTTTAGTCAATTTGCTGCTAACTTACAATAATTTTCTATTGAAACATTTTCAGCTCGCAAATTTGAATCAATACCAAGTTTTTCGAATTTTTGTACATTAAATAAATCTTTTAAACTATTTCGAATGGTCTTGCGTCTTTGATTAAATGCCTGAGTAGTAATACGATTTAATAATTTAACATCACAAGTAGGGTAATTATTTTGTTTATAAGGAGTTAAACGAACTACAATTGAGTCTACTTTTGGGGATGGTATAAAAGCTGATGCTGGTACTGACAAAATATGAGTTATATTAAAATAATATTGTGCAATAATACTAAGATGACCATATTCTTTAGTATTTTGTTTCGCAATTAAGCGATTAGCGACTTCTTTTTGTAACATAAAATTTATGTCAGAGATAATATTAATATAAGTAAATAAATAAAATATTAAAGAAGTTGCAATATTGTAAGGAAGATTACCGAAGACTCTAATGAATTGACCTTTTTCTTTTGTTATTGTTGAAAAATCAATCATCATTACATCTTTTTGTATGATTGTTAGTTTAGATTTAAGTTTAGGATGTGCTGCTAATCTAGCAGCAAGATCACGATCTAACTCTATTACCGTCATATTTTCTACGTATTCACTGACTGCTAATGTTAAAGCACCTAAACCAGGACCAATCTCAATAATAGTTTGATCGGATCTTGGATTAAAATTAGCAATTATTTTATCAATAATAAATTTGTCAATTAAAAAATTTTGTCCAAAGCGTTTACGCGCGAAGTGTCCTTGATATATTTTTTTATTCATTATTATTTTTTATCATATTAAGGGCTAATTTTAAAGCAATTATAAAGCTATTTGCATTTGCTTTCCCAGTTCCTGCTATCTCAATTGCTGTACCATGATCTACTGATGTACGAATAAAAGGTAAACCCAAGGTAATATTTACCGCATGACTAAAACTTTTATATTTTATTACAGGCAGGCCTTGATCATGATACATAGTTAAAATTACATCAGCTTTGTTCATATATTTTGGCTGAAATAAGGTATCGGCCGGAAAAGGACCATAAAGTTGTAATCCTTCATAATTTAATTTTTTTATAACTGGAATAATAGTATTGATTTCCTCATATCCCATGTACCCCCCTTCCCCAGCATGAGGATTTAATCCGGAGATATAAATAGCTGGTATTTTAATACCAAATCTATATTTTAACTCGTTATTTAAAATATAGATAACTTCTTGTAGACTATTAAAAGTAATTGCGTCTGAAACTTTTTTTAAAGGTAAATGAGTTGTTGCAAGTGCAACACGCAATGTTTTTGTAACTAACATCATAACGACTTTTTTTGTTTTACTTCTATTAGCAAAAAATTCGGTATGTCCTGTAAAAGAGATACCTGCATCATTTATAATTCCTTTATGAACAGGACCTGTAACTAATGCTAAAAATTCATTAGTCATACAACCATCACATGCACGATTAAGTGTTTCTATTACATAAATACTATTTTTTTTATTTAGTTGACCTGCTTTAGCAGGTGTTAACAATTTTATTGGTAAAATTGTTAATGATTTAGCAGCTTGGCCGTTATTTAATAATTTAGGCGAATAAATGCTTAAGTCTAATTTTAAGCCAAGTTGATCAGCTCGAGTCATTAAAAGATCTGGATCAGCGCAAGCAACCAATCTAACTGGCCAATTTTGTTGAGCAAGTTTGATTAAAAGATCAGGACCTATTCCGGCAGGTTCGCCTGGTGTAATAACAATGGTTTTAGTCGATTTTTTCATAAAAATTACTCTAAATTATTATTAAAAATTTTTATATAAGCAGATGCTCGCAATTCTTGTGTCCAATTTTGTATTTCTTCATTAAATTTACGATTAAATAACAGACGATATGCTTGTTCTTTATGTACCGCATTAGTTTTATCAACTTGGCGGATATCTTCTAACTGAATAAGATGCCAACCAAAAGAAGAATTGATTGGTTGACTTATTTCACCTTTACTTAAATGCATTAAAATATCACGAAATTCCATATCATAAACATGAAGCATATTCCAACCAAGCTGGCCGCCATGTAATGCAGAATTTACATCTTGTGAATATTTTTTTGCTGCTTTGATAAAAGTTATTTGTCCTGTTTGAATTTGTTTAGCAACTTGTTGTATTTTTTTGTATGCTTGTTTATTGTTCATGATAGATGATGTTTTAATGAAAATATGACGTGCTTTTACTTCAGTAACAAAAATTGGTATATTTTTATTTTGTATATCATTAAGTCTTAAAATATAAAATCCAATATTAGAGAATATAGGTCCAATAATATCACCTTTTTTGGCATGTTGAATACGTTGAACAAAAAATATTGGTAATTCTTTAATTTTACTCCAACCAATTTGTTTACTTTTTAATACATTATGATTAGTCGAATAAGTAATAGATATTTTATTAAAATCAGCACCTTGTTTTAATTTAATTAAAATTTCATTTACGATATTAATTGCTAATTGAGTTTGCTTATTAGTCGAATTTTTTAACATTGGAATTAAAATATAACTTAAGTTGATATTAGTGTCTTGGTTAAATTTAAAATTAAGTTGAGCAGCTAATAAATCAACTTCTTGTGGTAAAATTATAATACGACGACGAATTTCATTATTAAGTATTTCTGAAATCAGAATTTTTTTACGAATATCACTACGATAATTTTGTAAATTGATATTATTATTTGATAATCTTTGATATAACTGGATTAAAGTTAATTTATTTTTTGCTGCAGTATTAATGATAAAATAATCTACTTCTTTATCAGATATTTCAACATGCATTTTTTCAGCTATTTGAAGAATAATTTTTTCTATAATTAAGCTCTCTAATATCTGATAACGTAATGTATTTTCATTTGGAATTTTTTGTTTTTTATTTCTGGCATTTATTTTTTCTATATTTAACATATTATCTACATTACTTTGTAAGATAATGCCATTGTTAACGATAGCTGTTATTTTATCAAGTTCTTGTGGTACTGGTAATACAGTAGTACTGTTTACTATAAAAAAAAAGCTAATAATTATTTTTTTGTAATAATTCATAAAATTTTTTTTCTTCTTCAATTACATGATGACTTTATTATATTTTAGTTTTTTTTATTTAATATAAAAAATATTTTTTTAAAAAACTCGTTGATAAGGTAAAATGCCATTAGCAATAATATCTTTATTTTCAAAATTATGATTATTGTTTAGGCCTTTTAGCTCGACGTTAACTAACCATTTATTATCATGATCACTAATAAAATTTTCTTGTTGCCAACCAACAATTTTACGTTCATAACCAATATTAATTGACCAACAACAAGTACTATATTTTAAATTGATTAATCGACTTGCAGGTTGATTTTCTTTTACATCATAATAATATGAACCAATAAAATCTAAGTGATCATCTATAGGCCAATTTACTATTGCTCCTATTTGAGAGATTCCTTTTTGAAAAGCTGTGGAATTTTTAACAGTTGCTTGAATATAATTTTGATCAACAAAACGGTAGTTTAATTGAATCAAACGATTTGAATCCCAACGATATTCTGTGATAATATTACCCATAGTAATATCACCAAATCGCTTATCATACTGAAGTCCACCACGTAATCCCCATTTATCTGTTAATCGTAGATAAGTATCGCTTGCATATAATAACAAACCAGTATTATTTTTATCTTTAATTTGTAAATTAAAATCACTAGTTCTTGGATATTTAAAATAATATATTTGTCCGACAGAAAAATTAAAACGTTCAGTTAATTCTTGATTATAAATTCGTGTAGTAATACCAGTCGTTAATTGGTTAGCTGAAGCGATACGATCTATTCCACTATAGATATAGTTGCGGAATAAACCATTATAGTCAGCTTTTAATAAAGATGAATCATAATTGTTAATATTAGTTTGATCACGATAAGGTACATAAAGATATTGAACTCGAGGTTCTAATGTTTGTACATAATTATTTCTTATTAACAACTCACGTTTGAAAAAAAATTTTGCATCAGAGCTTAGCGAAGGTAAAATACGAGTAACTTGTTTTTTTAGTTTACTATCAATTAAATTAATAGGGATATTCTGATTATAGTAAGTTGCCATTACTTTTACGGCATTATTCATATTTAACCAATTATTAGATAATGGAAAATTTACTTCTGACTCGATATGTAATCGCTTAACATCTGGATTATTAGTTTTCATACTTGTAATATGAGCTGCTTGTGCATAAGTTTTTACATTAAATGGTCCTAAATCATTTTTATAATAATTAAAGTCTAATTGAGGTTTAGTTTTATAAATTTTACTATTAGGTGAAGAAACAAAAATCTGAAATTGTTTATATGTTAAAGTTACATTCCAGTTAGGCTGTAGATAACCGATACTGAATTTTTGAATAGCATAGCTATCAGTACTATTGCCATATTTAGATATAAAATCGGTAAAATATTTTGAATCACTGACTTTTTTATAATTAATATCAAAACGTAATACTTTATCAAGTATGCCAAAATGACCCCAATATAAAATCCATCTATCATTATTATTACGAGTTTGATACTCGTTAGTGTTTTTATCTTTAATATAACTACGATTATTTTTTAACCAATCAACAGCAATAGTACCTTTTCCAGAAATAGTTAGATAACGAAATTCGTTACTTAATTTTATTCCACGAAACGTCATAAATTGTGGTGTAATGCTTGCATCATAATTTGGAGCAATATTCCAGTAAAATGGTAACGAAAAATTTAATCCTGAACCTTTAGAGTAATTACCACTAGGTAATAACAAACCAGAACGGCGTTTATTACCAATTGGTAATTGTAAATAAGGGCTATAAAAAATTGGTATATTAGCGATACGAAATCGAGCATTCCATATCTCAGTAACTTGTTCTTTGTAATCTAAAACAACTTTTGAACCAATAATGCTCCAGTTATTATTATTTTGATGACATGTAGTAAACATACCTTTTTCTAAAATGGTATATCGATTTTTACCTCGTAATTTTATTTCATTTGCATAACCACGACCTTGACGCCCTAGCATTAAATAATTAGCTTTTTCGATATTGGTATCTTTATTATTCAGATTTAACCATGCCTTTGATCCTTTTATGATGATTTGTGGGTTATCATAGTATACATTTCCTATTGCTACTATTGTATACAACAATGATTTTTGAGTCATAGTCTCTTTTTGTGTTAATTTAACTTTATCAGAAATGAGAGTCTGGTTACCTTGTTGAATATTTACGTTACCTTTATACTCGATGAAATAAGGATATTTACTAGTTAAATGTTTTGCATTGATATAAACGAGTGGATCATTAGAATCATTTTTTATGATTGGTTTAGTATATATTGGTACTTTTAACATGCATTGTTCTGATAGATTAGAATTTACTTTTTGACTATAAACAGCTATAAAAATGATAATAGTAAATAGTATTTTATGATTTTTTTTAATCATCCTGTATGCAATTCCTTTATTTATATTATTGTGTAGGAAAAATTTAATAATTAAAGCGCTTAATGACATTTATCTGTATAAGCAAATCAATTATATTTACTCAAGTTACGTTATTAGGTACAGAATAGAATGAATAGTATGATAATGCAAAATTATACTCAGATAGCATCGAGGAATTAAGAAATTTATGCGGTATTATGGAAAAATTATTGGTGTTATCTTTGGGATTATGTCTGGCATTCATATTTGGGGTATTATTATTGGTTTCATTATCGGTTGCATATATGATAAGGTGTTAGAACAACAAAATTTAGAAAAAACACTTAATAAACAGAGTAAAAACTACAAAACATTTTTTTTTATTAGTGTATTTCAGGTTTTAGGTCACTTAACTAAAGCAAAAGGCAAAATTACTGAGGTAGACATCAAATTAGCAACGAAAATTATGGATAAAATGCAATTACATGATGATGCTAAGATTTTAGCGCAAAATGCTTTTAGAGAAGGTAAAGATCAAAATTTTTCATTAAGAAAAACATTAAAAAAATTACGTAGGACTTGTTTTGGTAGATTTGATCTTATTGAAATATTTCTAGAAACTCAAATACAAGCTGCTTTTGCAGATGATATCTTGCATCCTAATGAGAGAAAAATATTGTTTATTATTGCAGAAGAATTAGGTATTTCATATGATCAATTTGAAGAGTTTTTAGAAAAAGTAAAATACGGTCGACAATTTAAATATAATAGTAAGTACTTTTATGATTCAAATTATCATCAAAATGTAACTAAAGAAGTATCATTAGTTGATGCTTGCAAGATATTAAATGTACAACCTAATGATGAGCGAACTAAAATTAAACGCGCCTATCATAAATTAATGGCCGAACACCATCCAGATAAATTAATTGCTAAAGGATTATCACAAGAAACAATGGAAATTGCTAAACAAAAAACACAATCAATTCAGGCAGCTTATGATTTGATTAAAAAAGAGCGTCATTTTAAATAATTTATAATGTAATCTAAATATTAATTTCAGATAAACTTTCTAAAAATTAAAAATATATTTTTTAGTTAATTAACAGATGATCAATAAATTTTATAATTAATCTTAAAATTTTCTGTATTTAATTTTTTAGAAATAAAACGAATATCATCATTTTTTTTGATGAGTATAAATCAATTATTAATAAGAGAATTTTCTAATAAAAATCTAAAGTTAATGAATAGAATGTAGTTGATTTAAATAATATTAAATAAAAATAACTTTATTATTAATGTTTTTTATTTTTAACATGTTATTGCTTTGTATTTATTTTATATTTATTTATTTTTTTTTAAAATACATTTAAGTTGATTTTAATAATCATATATTATAAAGAAAAGTAGATATGATTACTATATTACTAATAACTTAAGTTGAAAATTTTTATTAAGAGATTTTTAGTAATCTTTTGAGTTAATTTTTAATTTTTATGGTTTTATTGAATTTATAATTATAAATTAGTTTGTTATTTTAACAATTAATAATAATGGATTCGATAGTTTGAAGATTAATCTATTTATGATATAAATTTTGTTTATATAAAAGTTTTTATATATTTATAGAAAATATTAGGTTTTTTTTAAAAAAAAATATTATTTTGATAGATCGTTAATACTATTATAACTAATTTTTTATTTTAAAAACAAAAACTTATTTATTTGTAATGAATATAAAACACATAGAATGTAATTGTTAATCAGTTTAATGAATAAGTGAGTGGATATCATTTATTGTCTATATTTAGTATTACTTAATTCTTTATATAAAATATTTAAATTGATAAAATTTAATATCTTCAAAACTTTATGAAACACTCTAACTATATTTTATCTGTTTTTATTTTATCTTTTAAATTAACCATTTTATGGTATTCTATCATGATTTTTAAAATTAGATTATTTTTATATATTATATATGGCATACAAAACTTATTGTAACCCCAATTATCATAAAAATATTTAGATTATAAAATTTTTTTTGATCTAATTTGCTTAGAAAAATTATTACTTTTAAATTCAGTAAAAAATGAAAGGATTGTTAATATTATTACGAATAATAGATAAAAATAAACTCATAGTTAATAAGTAAATTTTTAGAAAAAAATTTTAAATAAAAATAATTATATATTATATAATATAATTGTATTTATTTAAATTAAATAAATTGATTCAATCATATAAATTAATAACTTTGTTTTATATATATGATCAAATTCATTATCAGAATTTATTGTTAATAATAAATAATTAAAAAAAATAATTATGTTTTAATTTTTAGTTCATGTATTTTATTAAATAAAATAAAACATAATTTATATTATATAGGATTTTATTACAAATGAATATTTGATCATAGTTATTCTGATTTAATGTTAAAATAAATATAAAGTTTTTTCTTAAAAAAATAATTTAAAAGTAAATATTTAAATTAATATTAATTATATATTAAATAATTCTATATTTAAAATCAATAGTAATATTGATTAAATTAAATATAAATAATAGCATAAGCAATATGTTTAATATAATTATTAAAATATAACTTTTATTATTAAAAATTTTTAAGTTTATATATCTTAATTTTCTAATTTTATAGATAAAAAATAAATGTTATATAAATAAAACAATTGTTAATTTTATTTAAAATAGTCAATTATATTTTTTATTATAAATTTTATATATAAATTATTTATACTCATTAAAATTAATCACTTAAAATTACTAATAACATTTAATAAACATTTATATCAATTTTATTAATTTTTATTTAATGAATTTTTTATTACTTAAAATAGTTTATTTAAAATATAATTACTTTTATATATTTATTAAGATTTTTTTTATTATTTAATTAAATTAAATAATAAACATTAAAGTAATAAAGTAAATTGCTTTCAGTTTAACTCTTAAATTATTAATTATTTTATGTAAAATAAAATTGATATTTATTAAAATTTAATATAATTTTTATATTTTAAATTATTTATTTTATTTTTAAATTTTTAGTTAAAAACTTTTAAGTTTAAATAATTTTATTAAAAAATAACATCTATTTTTTATAGAGAATTATTTAATCTTTTATTGATATAAAAATTTTAAGTTAAGGATATAATATTATTATTTAATAAAGTTATGAATTACTGATAAGTTTTTATAAAAAAATCAAAAATTAGATACACCAAGTGATATACTTTCTGGCATTAATTCATTATCCAACAATTTTAATCCACCATCATAAGTAATTTTTCCTTCTGCAACGATAATACATCGACCTGCTATTTTACTAACATCTTCTAAACTATGAGAAACTATTAGTAAAGTTAATTGTCGTTCATTGCTTACTTGTTTAAGTAATACCAGCATTTCATTACGTAATTTTGGATCAAAAGAAGAAAACGGTTCATCTAACAATAAAATTGGTTTTTTACGAAGTAAACAACGTGCTAATGCAGTACGCTGACGTTGTCCACCAGATATTTGAGAAGGTAAGCGAGTTATACAGTTATTAAGAGAAACTTGTTCTATAATCTGTTTTACTTCTCTATGTTGAGATTGTTTTAAATGTAAATTTGGTGAAATACCTAATGCAATATTTTGCCAAACAGTTAAATGAGAAAAAAGATTATTTTCTTGAAAAAGAATTGAAACTGGGCGCTTGGTAGGTGAGGTAAAAGTATGATTTTGGTTATTTAGCCAAATTTCACCCCGTTTTGGATATTGAAATCCTGCAATTAAATTTAACAAAGTACTTTTTCCTGCGCCACTTGGTCCCAATATAACTATATTTTCAGTTTTATTTACTTGAAAATTAAACTCTATTGTTAGATTTTGATAACAATGAATAAGGTGATTTAATTTAATCATATTTTTTCCCTGATAAATATTCTAATAGGCTAAATAAACTAAAACAAAGTAATAGCATTAATAGTGCAGTAACTGCTGCATCATTATTATTGTAAGAGTTTAGTTGTTGATAGAGATAGTAAGATAATGTATGGAAATTTTTATTACCAAATAATACAATAATACTAAAATCGCTTATTGATAGTATAGAAGCAAAAGCAAAAGCTTGTCCTATTGTAGATCTTAAAACCTTTAATTCAATTAAATTTAGTTGATTAATGCCTTTTATCTCTAATGAGAGACATAGTAAATTATACCGTTCAGCCAAATCATGCATCGGATTTTCTAATATTTTTAAAACATAAGGAATAGCCATTAAAGCGTTTGTCAAAATAATTAAACTATAAGGCGAATCATTTAAAAAAACAGTGTTATTTTTAAATAATAAAAAAAATCCAGTTGCTATGACTATACCTGGCACTGCAAGTATTAATAATCCACTTAATTCAATGATTCTATATAGTATTATTAAGCCACAAATACGTAATTGACGGCTAGTCCAAAGTAACATCATAGTGAGAATGATACAGATCACACCAGAACTAATAGCAATAAAAATTGAATTAATAAACGTTTTCCATAGACTTGGCTGTCGTAATACATTTAATAATGTTAAATTTAAACCATCAATAATAATTGCTAATAAAGGTAGAATTAAAAAAAATATTGTAATACTAATTAATAAGATATCCCACCATTTACTCCATTTATTATCATTGAAATTTTTCCACTGAAATTGTTGAGTGGTACTGACAAAAAATATGACATTTAATTTTTGACTTAATAATACTAAACTTAAACATAAAAAAAGTTGAATGAGTGAAAGTAAAGCTGCTTTATTTAAATCAAAATCATAATTTAATGATTGATAGATTGCTACTTCAATGGTAGTTGCAGCCGGTCCTCCTCCAAACGTCAATACAGTAGTAAAACTAGCAAAACATAACATAAAAATTAGGACGGATGTTGATAAGATTTGTCGCTTGAGATAAGGCCATTCAACAATATAAAAATGTTGCCATTGATTCATATTTAGTTGAACGGCAAGTTGGCGTTGTTCAACAACAATACTTTCTAATGTTAGTAATAACATCCGAGTAGCTAATGGTAAATTAAAAAATACATGTGTTAATAAAATACCTTTTAAACCATAAAGAGTAAATTCATAACTAATACCTAAGCATTGAAAAAATTTAGCAAGCCATCCCATTCGACCATAAACACTTAATATACCTAAAATAGCTACTAATACTGGTAATACGAGTGTCATTGAACATAATCGTAAAAATAGTATTCGACCTGAAAAATGGCGACGAAAGAGAGCTTTAGCTAAAAATATCGCTGGAATAACTGATAATAGTGTTGATAACAATGCTTGCCAAAATGTGAACCCAATGACATGCCATAAATAAGTATTATTAATAAATCCTTTTAAACTTATTTTGGGGGAATATAGATATAAAGTACTAAAAGTAATTATCACGATAGCCATTAATAAGCTAGAAACAAGTATACCAGGCCAAAGTGAACCACTTATTGGCCACTGACGGCATTTTGCCATAAATATATCCATTGATTACGATGTTGAGCAATATCTTCTGCATTAAATTGTAATGCTTTTTTTGGTACCGGTATTTTTTTATAAACATTAGGTAGTGGTATATTAATTACTGGGTACATCCAATTTGTTGTAGGCAATATTTTTTGAAATATTGGCGATATCATAAATTGCATGAATTGTTGAGCTAGCTTGGGTTGCTTGCTAGTTGCTAATTGAGCTGCAACTTCAATTTGCAGATAATGTCCTTCGCTAAATAGCGCTACAGCATAATTATTTTTTTTATCATTTAATAGATGAAAACCTAACGAAGAGTTATAACTAAATACAAAATCACTTTCGCCTTTTAAGAATAATCTATATGATTCGCTCCATCCTTTTGTAATAGTTATTGTTTTTTTAGCTATTTTTCTCCAAGCCTGAGCACTTTTTTCACCATAAATTTTTTGTATCCAAAGTAGTAATCCTAATCCTGGCGTACTAGTACGTGGATCTTGGTAAATAATTTTCCATGGTTGAAGACTATTAATAAGTTCATTAAGACTTTTAGGTACTTTAGTGATTCGTGTTTTATTATAAATAAAAGAAAAATAGCTATAATTATAAGGAATAAAAATATTATTTTTCCATTTTATTGGCAAATTAAGCTTTTTCGTATCAACTTTACTTTCAATAAATAAACTAGTTTTTTTTGCGAGATCAATTAAGTTATTATCAAGTCCAATGACAATATCAGCTTGACTATTCTTCCCTTCAATTCTAAGTCTGTTTAATAACATTACTCCATCATTTAAACTAATTAATTTTAACTTACAGTTACAGATTTTTTCGAAAGAAGATTTTATTATAGGTCCTGGTCCCCAATCTGTAATAAATGAATCATAAGTATAAATAGTTAATATAGGTTTTGCTTGTAGGGTAGAAGATGAATAGCAAATTAAGCTAAGACTAACTATTTTTGGTAGTAAATTCTTCAAATACTAGACTCTCCACTATATAAAAAAGTTGAATAAAAGTGATGCTACAGGATTTGAAAAATAGATAATAATAAAAACTATTTATTTATGAATAAACCATTAGAGTGGCTCAAATTCCTATACCAATATTAATCAGATCAAGTTTATCTTGTTTTTCTAAATTAATTATTAACAATGCTTATTGTAGTTATTAATAAGATGAGTTTCTTTTTATTGTAAGATGTTACCGTACAATTGCAAATACTATATTTGATAAAGGTTTACTATATAGAGTACTATAAAATAGTAAACTATCTTTCAAATTTTTAACGAGGTAGTCAGATGATTGATAATGATGGCTACCGCCTAAATGTAGGAATTATAATTTGTAATCGGCAATGTCAAGTATTATGGGCCCGACGCTATGGACAACATTCATGGCAGTTTCCTCAGGGTGGCATTAATTTTAAAGAATCACCAGAACAAACAATGTATCGAGAATTATTCGAAGAAATTGGGTTAGAACATAAAGATGTTAAAATATTAGCGTTTACTCGAAACTGGTTGCGTTATAAATTACCAAAACGTTTAGTGCGTTTAGACACAAAACCAGTTTGTATTGGACAAAAACAACGATGGTTTTTATTACAATTGATTTGCAATGAACATAATATTAATATACAAACAAGTAAAGCACCTGAATTTGATAGTTGGCGTTGGGTGAGTTATTGGTATCCTATTCGTCAAATTGTGCCTTTTAAACGCGATGTTTATCGGCGTGTTATGAGAGAATTTGCTCCTGTGATTATGTCGTTATAGAATAAAAATAATATTAAATAATAGTTATTCTTATAAAATAATTATGGAAAAATAAATGTGCTTAAATGAATTCAATAAAAGTAATTTTATAAAATAAATTAATATTGATAAATAATTTTATCAACTTATAAAATAAAATAAGAATAATAAAAATTACTATTAATTTATTTTTTTTTGAAACAATTACTTCATGAAATATTTATTAAATAAATCTTTTTATAAACTTATTTAATAAAATGATATTAGTTATACCAATGTCATAATGATAAATTTTTTAAATTCGTTGAAACTAAAGAGCAATAAAAAATAATGAATAATAATTATATTATGTTTCCTAATGTTGATCCAATTGTATTCTCAATTGGTCCGATAACTCTTTATTGGTACGGTTTGATGTATTTGTTTGGATTTGTTTTTGCTTTATGGTTAGCAAAGAGGAGAGTTGATAAAATAAATTGTGGCTGGACAAAAAATGAAATTGAAAGTTTACTTTATATAGGTTTCTTAGGTGTTTTTATTGGCGGACGCTTAGGTTATGTTTTATTTTATAATTTACCTATCTTTCTAAATAATCCTTTATATTTATTTAAATTTTTAGACGGAGGGATGTCTTTTCATGGTGGTTTAATTGGAGTGATATTTGCCGTGTGGTTGTATGTACGTAGAACTAATCGATATTTTCTTCAAGTTACTGATTTTATTGCACCTTTAATTCCATTTGGATTAGGTATGGGGCGTATTGGTAATTTTATTAATGGAGAACTTTGGGGGCGTGTAACATTAAATACTCCATGGGCAGTATTATTTCCAGGTTCATTTAGAGAAGATATTGATATTGTTAGTAAAGATCCTTCTTTACTTCCTATTCTACAGAAGTATGGTGTATTACCACGACATCCTTCTCAACTTTATGAAATGTTTTTTGAAGGAATTATTTTATTTATCATTTTAAATTTATTTATTCGTAAGCCTCGTCCAATGGGAAGTGTTTCAGGATTGTTTTTAATTTGTTATGGTGTATTTCGTATTTTTATTGAATTTTTTCGTCAACCAGATGCCCAATTTGGTTTATTATTCAGTGGTATAAGTATGGGACAAATTTTATCAATTCCTATGATCATTATAGGTATTTTTCTGATGATTTTTACATAAATTATAGTTATCGTATAAATTATATAATCATTAAAATAATAAATTGTAGATTATTCTAATTAATATCTTTTAGTTAAATTTTTAAATAAATAATAGATTTTAGGTAAGTAAATAATAATGAATCAATATTTGGATTTATGCAAGCGTATAATTAATGAAGGCCACTGGTTAGAGAATAAACGTACAGTAATTCGTTGTTTAACTATTATTAATTCTGATTTAGAATATGATGTTGCAAATAACAAGTTTCCTTTAATTACAACTCGTAAAAGCTTTTATAAATCCGCTATTGCTGAATTATTGGGTTACTTAAAAGGTTATTCTAGCGCTGCGCAATTTCGAAATATTGGATGTAATACTTGGAATGCTAACGCAAATAAAAACCAAGCATGGCTTAATAATCCTAATCGTAAAGGTGAAGATGATATGGGACGAGTTTATGGTATTCAAGGACGTTCGTGGCTTAAACCTGACGGTACTTATTTAGATCAGTTGAAAAAAGTTATTAGTAATCTTTCAGCTAAAATAGATGATCGTGCGGAAATAATTACTTTTTATAATCCAGGTGAATTCGAATTAGGTTGTTTACGACCTTGTATGCATACTCATACATTTTCTCTTTTAAAGAATAGACTTTATTTAACTTCATATCAACGTAGTTGTGATGTCCCTTTGGGACTAAATTTTAATCAAATTCAATGTTTTGTTTTACTGGCACTTGTCGCTCAAATTACAGGCAATAAACCAGGTAAAGTTTATCATAAAATAGTAAATTCTCACATTTATGAAAATCAACTTTTAATTATGCGTGATATTCAATTGAAGCGTGTCCCATATTCTTTGCCACAATTACATATTAATCCTGATATTAAAACACTAAAAGATGTTGAAACTTGGGTAAGTAGTAATGATTTTAAAGTTATTGGTTATCAACATCATGATGCAATTAAATATCCATTTACGGTATGACAAATTTTATAAACAATTTTGATAGTTAATTTTAAATAAAGTAATTTATTTTTTTTATTGCTCTTTTTTTAAATTAATATTAAAATTAAATTAATAAATAAATAATTTATAAAAATCTTAAAATTTAGAAATATATTCTATCTTTATTTTGTAATTTTTATAATATAAATTTTTAATAAATTTATTTATATTCTATATAATTTAATTATTTATTTTCTATTTTAATTTATTTAGAATGATTTATTTTAATTGTGTATTAACATACAAAAATATATATCTTAATAAAAATTTTCATTATTTTAAGTTATAATTGTGATTATAGAGATCAGGTTAATTATTATTTTAACTAATAAAAAACGATAGGATTAACAGAATAAAATATATTTATATTATTTTTATACAAAAGGATAAATTTTCCTGTATTTCTGATTAAATAGAAATCATTTATTAAATCAGAAAATATAATTTATGATATAAATAGATCAAATTTAAAATTTAATCCTAGTGTTTATAATTAAATTTAACAATATACTTAGTCAATATAAAAATAAAATAAATAAATTAGTGCAATAAACTGTATTATAGATCTAAAATCATTTTTTGTACTTCATTATTGCATTAATATTAATAGAATTAAAACATCATTGATTACTTTACATTTTGGTAATTAATTAAAAAAATACTTTGATTATTATCTTTAACTTTTAAGCTTGTATAAATAAAATAATAAAAAAATTAAAAAAAATATTTATTTGATAAATAAAGAGATTTTTAATTTTTAATTATTTTTGTTAACTAAAATCTTAATAAAATTAATCATAAGTAGTATTATTTTAATTATTGAAATTCTAAATGCAATATTTAGTGAATAAATTAATTAAATTATATTAAAATTACTATTTTAATATTGCCTGGTGACGAAATTCTTTTTGAATTTTATAAAAACGCTTCATATTTAAGTTATTGTTTTTCTTATTATATAAGATGGCGTACACTAAAAATTAGTAAAATAAAAAACAAAAATAGAATTTTTTATATTATTATTTTTATAAATCAATGATTTAAATAAAACGTTACAAGCATAAAATTTTTTGATCTGTAATATAATATTACAGAAAAATAATAAATAAAAATTTTAATTTTTCTTTAAATCCATTTTTACAAAGATATCATTTTTTTCTAAATAAAAAGTAAATTGAAAGTTTATTTAAAATATTAATTTTTATATAAAAATTTTTTTTTAAAAACTTTAATAAAAAGAATATTTTATTGAAAGTATTAATATTGTTTATTATGACAATTTATTAAAAATTATATTTATAATACTAACAATATAACACATATGAATGCTAGAGAACATATGTGATTATTTTTTTTAAAATAATAAAAATTATTATCAATATCAATAAAAGAAGATATCAATTTTATTATTTTTCTTTAATGAAAAACTTTTATAAGTTTTATAGCATATTATCTCGTTAATTTAAATTTATTTACAATATAAAAATAATTATTTTCTTTTTTTTTAATATTCTAAATAATAAAAAATATTCATCATAAAAATGATTCTTACTTACTAAAAATAATAATTTAAGTTAGGATGTATTTTGAAATGAATAAATAGCTTATATATTAAGTATTAATTTTACTATATGGAATATTAAATATAGTATTTAATTTATTTAAAATATTAATATTCATATCATGAAATAAATATTATAAATAATTATAAATAAATACTAACTATATTTTAAAAAAAATAATAATGAATTGATAGATATATTAAATAATATTTTTTGTTATGGAGAAAATATGCTACAAATTTATCATTCCAATCAATTAGATATTCACAAAAAATTTATTTTTAATTTGATTAAAAATGATCCATTAGGTAATCCTCTTGAACAAGAAATTATTTTAGTTGAAAATTCAAATATGGCTCAATGGCTACAAATAGAGATTGCAAAAAGCTTGGGAATTGCAGCTAATATTTCTTTTCCTTTACAGGCAACTTTTATTTGGAACATGTTTACTCGAGTTTTATCAGATATTCCACAAGAGAGTGCTTTTACAAAAAAAGCAATGACTTGGAAATTAATGATAATTTTACCTTTTTTGTTAAATAAGCCGGAGTTTAAATTACTAAAAAAGTATTTAAATGACGATGAAGACAATATAAAATTACATCAATTATCGGATCGTATTGCGCATCTGTTTGATCAATATTTAATTTATCGCCCGCAATGGCTAGAACGATGGAATAAGAAAAAACTGATTAATGGATTAAGTAATAATCAGCGATGGCAAAAAGAACTTTGGTTATCATTAGTTCAATATACTAAAAAACTTAATCAACCTAAATGGCATTTAGCAAATGTTTATCAAGAATTTATAGAGAGTTTGAATGTTAATGTATCTTCATGTGTTACATTACCAAAACGCGTATTTATCTGTGGTAACGTTTCGTTACCCCCTCTTTATTTACAGATATTACATGCAATTAGTCATCATATAGATATTTATTTAATGTTTAATAATCCATGTCGTTATTATTGGGGGGATATTAATAACTATGCTTTTTTGGCAAAACTTAAAAAATCCAAATTAAAAGATTACCGAGATCAACATACAATTTCGCGTTTTAAAAAAGAAAGTTTGCCTGATACTTTATTTAATAAAAAAGGCGAACAGTTTCTAACTAATCCACTATTAGATTCTTGGGGAAAATTAGGACGTGATAATCTCTATTTTCTTTCTAGCTTGAAGCAATCCAAGGAAATTGCTGCTTTTATAGATTTAGGATGTGATTGTTTATTACACCAGATTCAGCAAGATATTTTGAATTTAGAAGATCATTCTCAACTTGGTCTAACCAAAGAAAGTTATAATAATAGTTTTTCAAAAAGAAAGTTAAATAAACAAGATAGATCAATTATATTTCATTCGTGTCATAGCCAGCAACGTGAAATTGAAATACTACAAGATTACTTATTAAGCCTTTTTGATAAAGATCCAACTCTAACACCAAAAGATATCATCGTGATGGCAGTTGATATTGAGAGTTATGTACCTTATATACAAGCAGTCTTTACTCATACATCAGATAAATATCATTTACCTTTTTCTATTTTAGATCGAAAAGCTATGCAAGTTCATCCTATTTTACAAGTTTTTATTTTGTTACTTAATCTACCACAAAGTCGCTTTACAGCAGAACAAATATTTGATTTATTAGAAACTCCATCAATAGCCCGCCGATTTTTTATTCATGATGATGAACTACTTTTATTACGTCGATGGATCAGTGAATCAGGTATACGTTGGGGGCTTGATGATAAAAATATTAAAATGTTAGAGTTACCGATAACAGGGCAAAATACATGGGATTTTGGTTTGAATAGGATTTTGCTTGGTTATATCATGAATAGTGATTTAGGAACCTGGAATAAAATTTTACCTTATAATGGATGTACAGGGTTATCAGCTAAATTAGCCGGACAACTTGCTGTATTTATTGATTCATTGGCCACCTGGAGAAGCATACTTAATCAGAAAAGAAAATTATCAGAGTGGTTGCCATTATGTCAATGTTTATTAGATACTTTTTTTCAAGTTGATGAACAAATTAAATCAATATTCATATTTATAGTTCAACAATGGCAAAAAACCATTAAATTGGGAATAATGGCAAAATATGAAGATATGGTTCCAATATCACTTATTCGTGATGAACTATCAAAATATTTCGATAATGAAAAGATTAATCAACGTTTTCTTACCGGTGAACTCAATTTTTGTGCTTTAATGTCTATATGCTCTATTCCTTTTAAAGTTGTGTGTTTATTAGGTATGAATGAACAAATATATCCACGATCAATATCATCATTAGGATTTGATCTAATGATCAAAAAACCACAACGTGGTGACAGAAATAAGTTGGATGATGATCGTTATTTATTTTTAGAAGCTTTAAATTCTGCTTCTAAAGTATTTTATCTTAGCTATATTGGCTATACTATCCGTAATAATCAACCAAATAATCCATCTATTTTAGTAAATGAATTACTTGATTATATTGGTCAAAGTTTTTGTTTAGATGGTGATGAAAATTTAAATATTGATAATAGTGCTAATAAAATAAAAGAACATTTAGTTATTAAACACACAAGAGTACCTTTTGCGATAGAGAATTATATGCTTAATAGCATCCATCAGAGTTATGCTAGTGAATGGTTACCAGTAGCTAAAAATGAAGGTAATTTACGGCTTGAATTTTGTAGTCAATTAGCACCAATAATAAAAAATAATAATGAAATATTATTAGAAGAATTACTTTCTTTTTATCAAAATCCGATTCGTACCTTTTTTAAAAAAAGGTTAAAAATTAATTTTTTTAAAAAAGAAATACAATTACTTGATAATGAACCTTTTATTATAAATTATTTACAACAATATAAATTTAATAAAAATTTACTTAAAGCTATGATTTATGAAAAACCACTAGAGGAATTATTAATTACTTTACTAGCAACTGGCGAATTACCAGCAAAGTATTTTGGTCAAATTTATTTAGAAAAACAAATCCAAGATATAAAGCCATTAGCTAATAAAATAAAAATAAATTGTCACGAATATTTTAACAAATCATTTGTTGAATCCTTTAATAATGCTAGCTTAGTTGGACAATTACAGAATATTCAAAAAAACGGTATTATTCGTTATCGTCCTGCAAATTTAACGATTAATGATGGTTTATCGTTATGGATAGAGCATTTAATTTTTTGTTTAACCATTAAATCTGGTAAAAGTTATTATTGGGGACGAAATAATAGTGAATGGTCTTTTAATCCAGTGGACAAACATCAAGCAAAAATATATTTAGAGCAACTTATTAATGCTTATCAAGATGGGATGAATTCACCATTAGCACTTTTTAATAAGAGTGGTTGGAAATGGTTAATGTCGTGTTATGATAAAAATAATCATAAATTTGATTTTAAATCTGATAGTATTTTAAAAAAAGCAGAAATACAACTTATTAAATCTTTAGAAGGCACATTTAGCTATCCAGGTGAAATAAAAGATAGTTATATCTCCTTAGCTTTTAGTAAGATAAATAATAATTTACTTGAAACAATACAAAGAAACGCACGTACTTACTTACTACCAATAGCAATCTTTAGTAAAAATAATAAAAGAATATCAAAAAATAATTTGGTAAATGATGCTGATCATAATTAAATTATTATTGGTATATGATATTTTAAACTTTTATCATCATTCTATATGGTAAATTATTGTTAATTATGATTAGAAATTTTGCTATATAAAAGATATATAATAATGAAAATATGGAATAATATTAAGCAATAAAATTTATTGATCATATAGTCATATTTTTATATTTAAACTAAAAAGATAACAAATTATTATTTGTAGTTATTTTGTTAATAAATAAAAATAAAAAATTTTTACTAAAAACTAAATTAAGTTTTTATATTCATGATCTTATTGCATTGATGATTAAATTCTATCTTAAATTAAATATAATATTATAATTTTTAATTAAATAGTACTAATCGTAAGATCAGTGAATTTTATATTTTTATTACTTACGTAATTAAGGTATTTTTAAAAAATAAAAAATATAAATTATTTAATAGCTATTTTAGGTAAATCATTATTTAAATTATAATATAGACAAAATTTTAATATTAAAAATACAAAGAATTGATAATGATATATCATATTAATAATGAAATATGACTATAGTAAAATTGTTAGAATATACTTAATTTATTTTATTTTTATTCATGTTTTGTTGAGATTTTAAAATAAGTGATAAAATAGGTAATGAGTCAAAATTAAGTTTAAAAATTTTTAATCACGATAAATTATTTACCTAATTTTAGGTGAAATTTATTTTGAATAATAGTTAATTATTAATTTAATTGTCTAAAATTTCAGTTAATATTTTAAGTTTATTTTAAATTAAAAGCTTCTTATGAAGATACTTCTACTTACTTTAAGTGATAAAGCGAATTAAATAATAATTTATTATTTCTAAGCATAATTTAATTAAAGTTTATAATTTAAATTTCAATTTGTAATAATTAACTAGATTTTATATAAAAATTAAGACTGACCAATATATTAATTATTTAATAAAAAACGAAGTTATATAGTACTATTACTAATTGATTGCTAGAAATCGAATTCCTTAAAAAATTAATGTTGATATCATAGCATAGCTATTTTCATTATAAAAAGAATTTCTTAATAAAAATTAAATTAATAAATAAATAATTTAGAAGTAATGATAAAAGTATTAAAGTAATATTTTATATTAATTAATTAATATAAAATCATTAAAACCATTAATTTAAGAGAAAAATATAGTTTTAAACTTTAGTTTAAATATAATTACATTGTGTTTGATGAAAATTACATTCAAAAGATATCTAATAAACATTAACATGAGCATTTTACAATTATTAATACTGATTAAATTATTGATTATTTTATAATAATAAAGTTTAGAAGAACTTAATATTTTATTACCAGTAATTTATAAAATTACAGTATAAAATTATCTAAAATATGCTTACAATAATCTATTTTAGCTTTATATTCTCTCTGAGTTAAAAGTTTTTTTTTAAACATCCATGAAATAGAATTAAGATAAATTAAATAGCATCATAAACATCTATAAAGTTGAAATTCATTAATAAGGCATTTAAAAAAAAATAAAAAGATGATAGAAAAATTTAATAAAAATAATGAATTGGTCACTTTATTATCTCTAGAGATATATCGATCTAATAAGTGTTAATAGAACAATAGAATCTTTCAATCTATTTTGATATTTAGTTAAAATATGATAAAGTGATATTATTATTTAATTTATAAATAAACTCTAATGAATGTTTTTTTTGTTGATAATGTTATTACCATTATAATAAAGTAGATGATATTTTTAAAAGACTAATAAAGGTTAATTAGCAATTAAATTATTTTAATCTAAAATCATGAAAATTTTTGTCTTTTATTAAAATATAGTAGAAAGTCTGAATAATTTTAGCAAATAGAATAATAAATAATTACATAAAAACTCTTGATATGGTTTCATATTTGCACATGGATTAATAAAAAAATACTACGATATAAATATTTAATAAAGTTCTATAAAGAACTGAAAAAATTTAAGCTATATGCTATAAAAATAACAAAATGAAAAAATCTTTTAAATCAAGTTAACTACAAGTTAGTTGTTAAAAGAGGAATATAATAATAAAAGTTTATAAATTAGATCCATTTTCTTTACCTTTATATGGTCAGATGTTAATAGAAGCATCTGCAGGAACAGGAAAAACGTATACAATAGCTTTACTCTATTTGCGGTTATTATTAGGTATTGGACGAAAAAATGCATTTTTTCGTCGATTAACTGTTGAAGAGATTTTAGTAGTCACTTTTACTCAAGCATCAATTGATGAATTACGATCAAGAATTCGATATAATATTCATCAAATGAGAATGGCTTGTGTTCGAAATGGTATTGGTTTTGATAAAAACTCAATATATAAAATTTTATTATCCTTTATTTCAAATAGAAATTTAGATGCTCAATATTTACTTATTGCTGAGCGCCAAATAGATAAAGCAGCAATTTATACAATTCATAGTTTTTGTCAGCGCATACTAACACATAATGCTTTTGAGTCAGGTATGCTATTTGAAAGGTCGATAATAAAAAATGAAGACATATTACAAAAACAAGCTTGTGCTGATTTTTGGCGCTGTTATTGTTATCCACTTGATTATTCTATATCAAAAGTTATTTTTAATGAATGGAGTGATCCGGACTCACTTTTAGTTGAAATAAAACCTTATTTACAAGGAGATATTCCAATATTTATCAAGGAAGCAGATAAAGTTGAATCAATAGAGGAGCGTCATAAAATAATAATTAATGCTATAAAAACAATAAAAGAATTTTGGCTCTTAAATTTAATTGATTTCTTTGATTTAATTAATAATTCATCTATTAATAAACGCAGTTATAGTCACCATAATTTATCACGCTGGTTAGCAGCAGTTACTAGTTGGGCGAAATCAAGAACAATAGATTATAAAATACCTAAAGAACTAGTTTATTTTTCACAATCTAAACTAATAGATAAAACAGTAACAGATAATGCACCAAAACATGATGTTTTTCTTGCTATCGATAAATTTTTGCAACAATCATTTACATTACGTGATTTTTTTATTTCAAAAGCAATTATTAATATTCGTCAAAGAATTATTAAAGAAAAAATACGCCGCAGGGAAATAGGATTTAATGATTTATTAAGTCATTTAGACAGTGCTTTGCACGCAGGAGATGGAGATAAATTAGCTAGTGAGATTCGTAATCGTTATCCAGTTGTGATAATTGATGAGTTTCAAGATACTGATCCGCAACAATATCGAATTTTTCAACGTATTTATCAAGGGCATAATTATTCTGCTTTGTTGTTTATTGGCGATCCTAAGCAAGCTATTTATGCTTTTCGCGGGGCAGATATTTTTACTTATCTTAAAGCTAAAAAACAAATTAAATTACACTATACAATTGATACCAATTGGCGTTCTTCATCAAGTATGGTTGCGGCTATTAATCAATTATTTAGTTTAACAGAAAAACCATTTTTATTTGATCAAATACCATTTAATAAAGTTAATTCAATCTCTTCTAATCAGAATTTAGGTTTTATTCATAAAACAAAAAAAATATCAGCATTAAATTTTTGTTATTTAGATAAAGAAACTTTTTCAGTTTTAGATTATCAGGAAATGATTTCTTATTATTGTGCTAGTCAAATTTGTGATTGGCTTAAGGAAGGTGAAAATGGAACAACATTACTATATCGAAATGATATAAAAAAACCAGTAACAGCTTCGGATATCATGATATTAGTTAGAAATCGTTCTGAAGCAATAATATTGCAAAAATCGTTAAGTAAATTTAATATTTCATCAGTTTTTCTGTCTAATCAAGAAAGCGTTTTTGCTACTGATGAAGCACATGATTTATTATATTTATTACAAGCTATTCTTTCACCAGAAAAGGAGAGCACATTGCGTTGTGCATTAGTTACTCGTTTAATTGGATTAAATGCACAAGAAATTGAACAATTGAATCAAGATGAAAATAAGTTTGGAGTATTTATTGAAGAATTTATAAATTATTTATTGATTTGGAAAAAACATGGTATTTTTCATACTTTACGGACTATTATGGTTAACTATCGAATTGCTGAAAATCTAGTAATAAATAATACAGATGGTCAAAGTCGTTTGATGAATTTGATGCACATTAGTGAGTTATTACAAGAAACTGAATTACAACTTCATAATAAACAAGCTTTAGTCCGATGGTTGGCTCGGCAAATTGATCAAGTTAATCCTTTATTAGAAAATCAGCAAATACGTTTAGAAAGTGATAAGAATTTAGTTCGTATTAGTACAATTCATAAATCTAAAGGTTTAGAATACCCTATTGTTTGGTTACCATTTTCTTGTCAATTTTCTAACAAAAAAATAGCGGTTTTTCATGATCGTAATAACTTTCAAAAATATCTTGATTTAACAGAACAAAAAGAGAGCATTCGATTGGCTAATGAAGAACGTTTATCTGAAGATTTACGGTTATTATATGTCGCATTAACACGCTCTATTTATCATTGTAGTATTGGTGTTGGACCTTTAATAAAAAGTTATCTTAGTAGACAAAATGATAATACTAGTTTACATCAAAATGCATTGAATTATTTATTACAAAAAGGAAAGATTAGTAATATTAATTTATTGCGTGATTCGTTATACGAATTAGCTAATGAAAATATTAGTATCACACCTATTAGTGATATTAATTTATCTCCTTGGTATTCTAAAGAAAATAAATCTATTGAATTATTTTCTCAAAATTTTACAGGTCAGATTCAAAACACTTGGCGTGTTACTAGTTATTCAGAATTATCTTGCAATAAAATACATTCATTATTTGATAAAATTACTTCTAGTGATATAAATATTGAAATTACTTTACAAGATTTGGCCCCTAAAATAAACACTGATATGAAAAGTAATAACTTTTTAATTCAAGATGAAATAAAAGATAAAAATATTCATACCTTTCCTAAGGGTGCTACAGCAGGAATTTTTTTACATTCTCTTTTGGAATTACTGCCATTTAATCAACATCCAAAAGAATCTTGGCTAGCTGAAAGATTAGAAATATCTTGTTTTTCGACTGAATGGGCATCTATATTAAAAATATGGTTAAAAAATATTTTTGAAGCTCCTTTACTTAAAGACAAATTTAGTTTGTCAAAAATTACACCTGGTTGTCAATTAAATGAAATGAAATTTTATTTATCAATAGAAAAAATATTATCGCCATCTTCATTGGATATGCTAACTCATAAATATGATATTTTATCTAAAAGTTGCCCACCGCTTAGTTTTGAACCATTAATGGGTGTTTTAAAGGGTTATATTGATTTAGTTTTTTGTTGGAAAAGTAAGTTTTATCTTATTGATTATAAATCAAATTGGTTAGGAATAAATAATCTAGCATATACTCAAGATGCAATACAGAGGTTAATGATTGATTATAGATATGATTTACAATACCAATTATATACATTAGCTTTACATCGTTATTTACAAAATCGCTTACATAATTATACTTATCAAAAAAATTTTGGTGGTGTTATTTATTTTTTTTTACGAGGAGTTGATATTAATAATCCTAATTATGGTATTTATCACATTATTCCTGCCTATGAATTAATTAATGGTATGGATTTGTTATTTAGTAATAGTAAAACTAATTGAGATAAGTAAAATAATGCTAACTCTACTAAAGCAAGCTGTTGAGCTTAATTTATTTAATTTTTTAGATATACAGCTTGCTATTCGATTAGCAAGAGATGAAAATCCGTTATTATTATTAATATTTTCGTTATTAAGTGTTAAAACTCGAGCAGGGCATGTTTGTTTATGTATTGATAAAATTAAACCAGTCTATTTATTTGAAGGTAGGCATGTTGAAATAGCTTTTAAACTTTTTGAAATAGCAGGATTACCTAGTAGTGATAAGATTTATTCTGAGCTTAAAAAATGTAATGCTGTTTGTGATACAGAAAAAATAATAGCTAAGCCATTAGTCTTATCAGATAATAAACTTTATTTTCAGCGTATGTGGGCTAATGAAGAATTAGTAGCTAATTTTTTTTCTCGACATTTATTCGAAACTATTGATGAACAGCATTTAACAACTATTTTAAATTATTTTTTTTTACCATTGAAAACACAAGATTGGCAAAAAATAGCTGTTGCAATTGCAGTAACAAGTCGGATTTCTGTTATTTCTGGCGGGCCAGGAACAGGTAAAACAATGATAGTTGCAAATTTATTAGCCACCTTCATTAAATTAAGTAAAAAAAAGTTAATAATTCAGTTAGCGGCACCAACAGGAAAAGCAGCTTCTCGATTAACAGAATCATTAAGTAATGAATTGGTAAAATTAAATTTATCTGCAATAGAACAAACATTCATGCCAGAACAAGCACAGACTATTCATCGATTGTTAGGTGCTCAACAAGATAATCAGTTCTTACGTTATAATAAAGACAATTTACTTTTATTAGATATTTTAATTATTGATGAAGCATCAATGATTGATTTATCAATGATGGCAAGATTAGTTGAAGCTATACCTAGTCACGCACGTGTTATTTTTTTGGGTGATAAAGATCAATTATCTTCTGTTGAACCGGGAGCTGTTTTTAGTGATCTTTGTCGTTTTTCAAAATGTGGATACAGTGGTAAACGAGCTCTACAATTGAATAAAATTACAGGTTGTGACTTATCTAATTTTATATCAAATGATGGAGTAAAAATTAAAGATAGGATTTGTTTATTACGGAAAAGTTATCGTTTTGATTTAAAATCAAAAATTGGTCAATTTTCTACAGCAATTAATAAAGGTGATATAAAACAGATTAAAAGACTATTAGCACAAAAAAAAACAAATATTTCCTTTCATTCCATTCATTCATCTAAAAAATATAGTAAATTACTTTACGATTCCGTTGAATACTATCATTTCTATTTTAATATGATAAAAGAAAATCAAAATTATGAAGAAGTCCTGATTACTTTCAATCGTTTTCGTTTATTAACCGCTTTGAGAGAAGGACCATATGGAGTTATTGGATTAAATAATAAATTAGAACAGCTATTATATTGTCAAGGGTGTATTCGATTTCCAGCATTCAACTGGAACAAAAATTATGAAGGTCGTCCAATTATGATTACAAAAAATGATTATTCTCTTGGTTTATTTAATGGTGACATTGGTATCATGTTAATGGATAATCAACAGAGTTTAAAAGCTTATTTTCGGTTGCCGAATGGAACAATTAAAAAAATACAACCTAGTCGTTTACCTCAGCATGAAACTGCTTTTGTTATGACAGTACACAAATCTCAAGGTTCAGAATTTGAACATACCATATTAGTTTTACCGCCAATTTTTTCCCCCATTATCAGTAAGGAACTTATCTATACAGCAACTACTAGAGCTAAAAATCAGCTAACAATTTATGCAAATCGTCATTTTTTTTTAAAAGCGTTAATGACACCTACAGAAAGATGTAGTGGTTTGGCTAATAGATTATTTTAATAAAAGTGTATCTTATATATAAGTAGATATTTTACTTTTATATTATTAATAAATAAAATTATCATAAAAATGATAAATTTTTAATTATAATAAAATAGATTAAAGTACAACTGTAATTATACATAATTTTAATTTTTCTCTTTATTATTAAAGAATTGTTTATATTAATTACTTTAACTATTATTAACTTTTTATATTATTGAAAATTATTAATATAAAAAGTTAATAATTGAGATCCTATATAAAATATTTATATTTAAAATAATTCTTTTTTAAAAAAAAGAAAGAATAAATATAAATAAAATTTTATATTTAATTAATTATATAAAAGATATTAAAGATTATTTATTGATTTATAATTAATTAATAATCTATTATATATTAATTAGTGAAATATAAAATAAAATAATTCACTTAATATCATTAAAATAACCAATATTTTCTAGTTTTTCAATTCACTTAAATCAAGCTGTAAGTAATCTAATTCTTTTTAATTTTAATTATATTTCTATATTAAATATGCTTAAAAATAACTTTTTATTTTTATAAATTTTGATAATCAAATAAATAATTAAATGCGATTTATTTATATTTTATTATAAATGACCATAAAATTACAGAATAATAAATAATTATAATATTTTTTTGATCGATGATAATAAATTTATAAATTTTTAATTTATAGATATCGACCTAAACAAAAAAATTTTTGGTATAACTATTTAAACTAATTAAAACTTGTATTTAATATTAAAAATACCATTAATAAGAAAAAAAGGGAAAAAATTATTTTAATAAAAATAAACTCTTTTAATAACTATTAAAAAGATTACTATTAATTAATTTTGATAAAATATGCTTATAAGTTCAATTTTATTACTTAAAAAAAAGAATATATTAAGATTTTTAATCTTACTCAATAATAGTTTAGTTAATATATTTTTATTCTTTTTAGTCCTCATTGTGTACATTGTGTAATGAGTAAATCTAATTAATTTTTCTAGTTTTAATTTTTAATATTATTTATGTTGTTATGGTTATTCTATTCTAATTAAAATATTTTTCTTTAATTATTAAAAATCAAAATTTTATTTATTAATAAAATTAAAGTCTTCTTTAAATAAGAGTTGATATGCATTTTATTAATTTAATATATTTTTTTTATTTTTAAAGTAATTAAAATTTTTTATTTTTTTTAAAAAAAGTTGATTAATAAAATTATTATTGACGATATTAATAATATAGTTATTTTCAATGCTTAAGTTATTATTCGTGTTTATTGATAATAAAATGTAATATCTAATTGTAATTTACCTGATATTTAATTAATTTCAAGATATTTTCAATTAATTAGTAAGATATTTTATGATAAGTTAATTGATATTTTTAGTTATTGATTTTTTATCAATTTATTTAGTACCTAAAAAAATAAGACAGTGTAATATTTATATTCTGTAATAAATTCATATTACTTATGATATTAAAAATATTTTTATCTGTAATAGAATTATTATTATTTATATGATAATAAAATTATGTTGTAATACATTAATATAAAAATAAAATTTCGAAATATGTTAATTAAGTTAATGTAATAACAGTAACAAGAAAAATACATGAATTATATTATTCGTGTTTTAAGATATAAGATGTCTGAGTGATTAATTATTTGATGTTTTAAATGGGTTTTTCGATGGATCATTCAAAATACAGTTTTTCACGACGACGTTTTCTACAAGGAGTTATTATTACTATGTTATTAATTATCACTCCGTTAGGATTAGCTTCATCTTCAAATATAATCGGTATTCGTATTTGGCCTGCATCTAGTTATACTCGAGTAACTTTAGAATCGAATATTTTTTTAAAATATCGTCAATTTGCTTTATCTTCTCCAAATCGTATTATTGTAGATCTAAGAGATTTACAATTAAATAATATTTTAAAGAATATTAATAAGAAAATTAGCTCGCATGATCCTTATCTTAAATCAGTTAGAGTTGGACAATTTGATCGAAAAACTGTACGATTAGTTTTTGAAATAAAAATCCATATTAATCTACAAATATTTAATATTATACCTATTACTAATTTTAAACATCGTTTAGTTATTGATTTTTATCCTACCTCAAACTTTTATAGCAATGACGATCAATTATTAACACTACTAGAAGATTATAATAAGGGTAAATTAGATAATACATTTCAATCTAAAGAGAAAAATTTAAATAAAGTAGGGATGCTAGATAGGTTGATTATTATGATTGATGCAGGTCATGGTGGAGAAGATCCTGGTGCAATAGGAAGATATAAAACTCTAGAAAAAGATATAGTATTGCAAATTGCTCGGCGATTAAAAATATTAATTAATCGTAAATCTAAAATGAAAGTTTATATGACTAGAAATGAAGATATTTTTATTCCTTTAAAAGTACGAGTTGAAAAAGCACGAAAAATTCAAGCGGATTTATTTGTTTCTATTCACGCAGATGCCTTTACTAATCGTAAAACGAGGGGATCTTCAATATTTGCTTTATCAACAAAAGGAGCAACCAGTAATACTGCTCGTTATCTAGCTCAAACACAAAATGCTGTAGATTTAATTGGTGGTGTTAGTAAAAGTGGTGATAAATATCTTGATCATACTATTTTTGATTTAGTTCAAACAATAACTATTAACAATAGTTTAAAATTTGGTAAAGAAGTCCTTAAACGAATGGCTAGCGTTAATAAATTGCATAAAAATATTGTTGATCAAGCTGGTTTTGCGGTATTAAAAGCACCAGATATCCCATCAATTTTGATTGAAACTGCTTTTATTAGTAATCTTGAAGAAGAACAAAAATTAAAAACTGCAAAATTCCAACAGCAGATGGCTGAATCTATTTTTCGAGGAATTAAAGCTTTTTTAAAAAATAACGGAAAATTAACTTTATATTAATATTGTTAATTAAATAAATAAAATATTTTAGGAGATAAATCTAATTTGATATTAAATGAAATTTTCTTTTAATATTTAATTTAACTTATTCCTTTTATTATAAATTAAAATTGTCATTAAAGTAAATTTATTAATTGTTTAGTATTAATTAGCTATAATTAATAATTAAATTTAATTTGAATTTTTAACTATTATTATTTTTATATTTATATATAAAAATAATTAAAATAAAAATAACAGTTAGTTAAGTTTTATTTAAAAAAAAATCTATAAAATATTTTATCAAAAATTGTTTTTTTAATTATTTATAGCAAATAAGTGTTCGTATATTGAATAAAATAATAAAATTAATATATATTATTATATATATAATAATATATTTACTTTTATTCACAACCAAACAAATCAATTAGTTATTTCGATTAAATCGTATATAATATTTTTTATTCAATTAACTTTCTGTATTAAAGATATTTAAAATTATTAAAAATTCTTATCACAATATAAGTTGTTTCGTTTTTTAAATAATTTTTATTTCTAAGAAATCAATAAATAACAGAGTTTGCAAATAGTGAAATAAAATAAATTTTGATAAATTAATTTACTAAAATTAGTAGAGACATGATATTCAATCATTTTTAAAATAATAAAAATATAAAATATAATACTGAATTTTAAATAAAAAATATTTTTATTAAAATGATTAATAATAAAGAAATAGCTTATTATATAAGTTTAGTTAGTGAATTTAATTAATTAAAAGAATTGAAAATATTAAAGTTTATAAATTTTTCTATGGATTGTCTATAGCTTATAAAAAAAATATTTAGAAAATATACTTTATATTTTAATAGATTTATCTATATTATTAAATAATATTTATATATTTAGTATTATCATACACAGCAATATTTTCTATATTCATTAGTTACAAATAACTTTTTAAGGTTTTCTATTAATTTTATTTATTTCGATAATTTTATAAATACTGTAATATGAGATATTTATTTTTACAAAGATTTTTTTATCAGCTTAATATTTATTAAGTTGTGATATTATAACATTATTAAATGAAATTTAATTTCATTTAATAATGTTATAATATCAAAATTTAGTGAATATTTATATTTTATTTAATTTATTTATTTTTTTTTAAATTACATGTATGAATACAATACTACAAATATCTCTTTTTAAGCAATATTACTTATTAATGTTTAACTTAATACTATTTATAATACTATTTATTGATATTTTCTTGTTTTTAGTCTATTCATCCAATTTATTAGATAATGAACTATAGATGGTTTTTTGTTTTAAATATCAAAAATATAAATTATTTTTTAAAATATTGTTTCGATAACTGTATATATTCTATATTATGTATTTTATATTTAAAATTTCTATAATAATAGATATTAAGTTTATTCTAATCCAACTAATAAAAATTATTATCTTAATATCAAGTTTATTATATTTTATATTTTTAGCATTAATAATAATTGTTCTGAATTATTTTTTATTACTTAACATGATTAAATTTTATTTTTTATTAAAATTTACATGAATAATCGATAAATTTTATCAATAAAGTTTTAAAAATAAATAATTTTAATTTTATGTTAATTATTACTGCAATCTATAATTGAGAAAGTTATCTATTAATTATAAAAGCGCTTAAAGATCTATTTTCTTTATTAGTATAATATTGATATTTTTATCTTTATAAAAACATTCAATTATTTTCCTTTTAATACTATTAATATTTTTACGCACTAATTTAGTGATATATTAAATTTAACGAGGTTCATTAATAATTAATAGATATTTTTATAAAAAAAAGTTAAAATAATAATGTATATCAGTTTATTTATTGATTTTTATAAAACTATAGATAGAAAAATACTAAAAATTAAAAACTTATTCATCATAGATAAAGATTAAATAGATAAAATTAATAGTATTATAATATTTAAAATATTTTTTTTGCAAAGACTTCGTTTTCTTCTTTAATTAATCATTATTCTAATCTGTAGATTTTATATACAAAATAAAAAGTAATGATTTAAATATAAAAATATAAGATATATTTTTGATTTTTATTAAATTATAAATATCATAATGCGAATAAAAATAAATACGTAGAATATTAGAATTAAATAACTTAAATATTAAAATTTATGCTCTATAAGTATTAAAATAGTCAAAAATATCAATATTTATAAGGATGAAATATAGAATAGTTATTTCATAAAAATAATTAAATAACATGAAATTTCTGACTTAGCGATTTAATTTTATTTTATAAAATTAAATATGATGTTATTTATTTTCATATATATTGATCTACTTAAATAGATTAATATATAGAAATCAATAATTTAAAATAATAGATATTTATTTTAAAAGTTCATATACTAAATGTTAGGTGTGTAAATTTTACATGCTTTCTTATTGTAAAATTTCTTTGGCATCCTTATTATAAGTACCTAATATTGGGTTATTAGCTCAGTTGGTAGAGCAGTGGACTCTTAATTCATCTGTCGCAGGTTCGAATCCTGCATAGCCCATTAATTTTCAATAACCTTTCTAGGTGATTATTTTATTAAATATTCATTACAGAGTAATTTTAATTAAAATAATAAATAAATTGATCTTAATATCAATATAAGTAAGTTTTTTCTTTAAAATTAAATAAAATAAACAAATAAATATTTTTGGAATTTGTGTTAATAAATAAAATTATTTACATATAATATTATTATAGATCAAAACAATTTAAGCAATCAATATTATTGGATTTCTTAAAATACTTTAGATCAAATTAATTTAAAATATATATATTTATAATAATTATACTTAAGTGGTTTTTTAGTTTTAAAAAAAATTTTATTTAATTAAATATAGTTAATTACACAGTATAACAAACTATATTTTTATTCATAAATTTATTATATATCATATTAAAAATAAGAATAGATTAAAGAAATTAAAAATATTTTTTATTTATCATAAAGATAAAATTTAATAATGACGCTCAATATAAAACTAAAAATAAAATTAAATATTATAAAATGCTTAATCATAATATATCCCTATCAATGGATAACAATCTATTTTCTGTGGCTGTCAATTGATTAGACTATGCATCAAAGTTTTTTATTTTAATATATTTATAACCTAATTTAATTAAATCTCTATTTATGGTTTTTGTTTTTTACTAATATCTTTTTAATTAATCTAGATATTTTATGATAATAAATTATTTTTTTTTAGTTTTAAGATTCTAAAAAATAAATATTATTTCAATATAAATAAATATAGAAAATAACGATTTTTATTATGGTTTATTCAAAAAATATAATTTTAATAATAAATGTTTTTCAATATTTTATTTCCTCTAAGTTATTTATAAATTTGTTAATCATGAGTTATTGTATCAAATTTTCATATATAATCATTTAATATTATTACTATATAAAACTATAGTTTTATGGGTTTAAAATTAAGATTTATATTTTTATTTTTTCTTTTTTATTTAATTGAAATAATAGTTCAATAAAATAAATAAAAAAAATTAATTAAAGTAAATATAAATAAATTGATAAATAACTAGTTTTATTGTTTACATATTTCTATCTTAATGATAATAATATATTTTAAAAATTAAAATTTAAATGTAATAAAAAATATAAAAATAGAATCTAATTAATAATTTGATAAATAAAAAATTAAAAATAATTAAGTTCTATGTTACCGATTGATTTGAAAAAATAAAATATTAATAAAACAATAAACTTTATCCATTTATTTCTAAGAAAACTCTTATCTTAAATATTAATAAATACACTTTATTAAAAAAATCTTAATATAATAATCTCATTAAATAGCATATAAATGAAATGAAAATATATTTACTTAATAGCTAAAAATAAAAGATTAATGAATTAAAAAATTAATAAAATAATGTATAATGATAAATACTTTATCATATCATGATAATTTTTATTAAAAAATTAACTTTTTTAATTTTTATAATTTTCATTATCAGGCCGTTAATAACAGTATAAAACTTAGAATAACAATAAAAATGATAATTAAAATAATAAATTTAAAAAATATAATAATAAATTATATCAACTTGATATTTTTTATTCTATTAAACTTCATATTGATTAAATAAAGATTAATAAATTATATATTAATTCACATTGGTAACAATTAATTTTATTTAATTACCATTTATTGTATATTTAAAATTATTATTAACTAAAATTAATGTAATAAAGTTACTACATCTAATCTAGTGAATAATTTAATTATCATTATTTTTTTTAAAAATAATGATAATTAAATATAAAAAAGTAGAATAATTAAAAAAAGAATCTTATTAAAACTTAATGTAATAATTAGTTTTAATGAAAAAAAATTAAAAATAAATGAAATAAAATAGCACTGTCAGAATAAAATAAAAAAGATTTTTTCAAGTATTAATGAACTTAAGTAATTATTTAAACAAAGTATATTAAATTTATATGCAAATAAATTACAAGAATATAACAAAAAAATAAGAGATTCAAAATATATTTAATTTTTGTGGAATTGCATAAAAATTATATTGATATCTATGTTGATTTTGTTATTAAACAACTACTTTATATAAAATTATAAGCGAACCTATTAAGTATATTTAACAAATTAAATAATTTAAAATAAATTAAAAACCAAATTTAAAGTATAAAAATAATATCGAGAAATTTAAAGATTTTGATAATATTTGACTAGATCTCATCTAACTAGATATTTTAGAACAAGTAGTTAGATAAGATCAAAGAATTTTAAATTATTTGATAAATATATCTTATTAAGATTTTTATAAAAAAAGAGAATGATAAATATACAAAAAGAATATAATTCTTTAATGTTTTTATTTATAAATTGATTTTTAATGAGCTAAATTTATTAAAAATTGATAAAGTAAAAATAATTATGCTTATTATTTCATGACAACTTTAAAATGAATTTTTATGAAACTAAAGTAGTTCATTTATTTTTAATAAAGTTATTATATGTAATAAAATATCAATTCGATATAGGTATTATTAAAATAATTTATTTAATGTTTAAGGTATTTTTATCTATATATATAGATATATAGATTATATTATTTTCATAGAAATTTATGCTGCTATAATTTAATTTTTTAAAACAAAATTACATTTTGTTACTAAACTTTTAAGTAACATTTTAATAATTATAATATTTTCATAAATAATTGCAAACAAGATGAAATCTTTTATTTTACAATAAAGAACTTTAGAGTAATTTGTTATTAATCAAGTTATTAGATCTAATCTGCGTTATATTAATTTATATTAATTATTATTTTTATTTTTTTTTTAAAAATAATATAAGGTTATTTAAATAATAACTTAGTTATGATTATTTTATAATAATATTATAAAAAATTGTAACATTAAATTGTAATTTGACGCCAATTGCATTTAATAGATATGATATTATATCTATTAAATGATAAAATGATCATTAATTTTATTTTACATAAAGAATTAAAAATAAAACTAATTTTTGTTTAAATTATAATTATACTATAAATTATGTAAAATTATAAAATACTTACTTAAAAATTTATATGAATAGTAAGTAAAAAATGAAATATATTTTGTATATAAAAATATAGAATTTGTGAATATAAGTAATATTATTAAAGGTGAAGTTATATTTTTATTAAAAATCTCTGTTAATTAACGCATTCTTATTTAAATTCAGATTATATTATATTGATTAAATTTTATTAATAATGTAATCATATATATAAATTAATAAATAGTATAAAATAATATTTTATAATAAATAATGATATCATTATCATTTAATATGTAAACGTAAATAATAAGCAATTTATTAATAATGTTTTTACTTTAAGAAATCACTAAAAGTAATGATTAATTCTGATGAGAAATTTATTATCACTTTTCACTATATTTATTTTTATGACTTAAATATTTTTAAATAAAACAAAAAAATAAGAATATTTTAAATTCCATAATTTTTTTTTAAAAAAAAGTAGATAATATAATTATTAAATAGGAAAAACGACATTTAATATTAAAATATATTTAATTTATTCAAAATTTACTAACTTAATAATTCCACTTTATTAATTGTATTTAATAATTTTATAAAAATTAAATTTTGTTTTTAAAAAACATACAAAATATATATAAATAATTTTACATTAAAAATATTAATTTAAATTATATAAAATATTTTATTTTAAATGAGTTGATAACATCAATAATAAAAATTATTTTTAAATTTATTCAATTCATAAATATTATTTTTTTAGAATCTAGAATACTATTTATATTTTTTTTATTTAAATATCATATTTCTCAGATGTTTTTATTTAACTGAATTAATTTATTTAAATATTAAAATAAATTAATTCATAAAATAGATGCTCATAATAAGTAGTTTATAAAGCTATATAATAAAATTAAGTAATTATCATAATTAAAGTTTTTTAAATCATTTTAAAATATTTATATTTTAAAAATATTTAAAATTAGCTTTTATCAATGATGAAATATTTATAAATATACCTTTATTATTAATAAATTATCTGTTAAATATTATTATTAATTTATATTAATTTATTAGTTTTTTATTAACTATTATATTCCATTAATATAAAAAGTGATTTACATATAATTAATTAATTGTATTTTATTTATTAATTCTTTTTACTTAAAGATTAAATTATATATTATTTTCAATAATAAAACTATATTCACAAATTTTTAGAAAATTTAATTTTTGTTTGATTAGAATAATATTGATAATTTATATTAAAATATTAATTTATTAATTAATTTATAATCGTAAGTATCCGGCATTTTTTAAAATGAATTATCTAAAAATATTTTTTTTCGGCTAAATCTAATGCGAAATAACTTAAAATAAGATTAGCACCAGCACGTTTAATAGAACCTAATGTTTCTAAAGCAACATTAATCTCATCAATTGCTCCTGCCTGAGCAGCAAATTTAATTTGAGCAAACTCACCGCTAACTTGGTAAGCTGCTAGTGGTAGATTAGTTCGTTCACGAATATCACGAATAATATCAAGATAGGCGCCCGCTGGTTTTATCATTAAAATATCAGCGCCTTCTTTCTCGTCTAATAACGATTCTCTAATTGCTTCATGTCGGTTCATTGGATCCATTTGGTAACTTTTACGATCACAGTTTAAATACGAACCTGTAGCTTCACGAAAAGGATTATAAAGATTAGATGCAAATTTAGTTGAATAAGACATAATACCTGTATTAATAAAACCTGCTTTATCAAGAGCATGACGGATTGTCATTACTTGTCCATCCATTGCAGCAGAAGGCGCAATAAAATCACATCCAGCATTTGCAGCAATGACTGCTTGTCTAGCAAGATTTACTAATGTTGCATCATTATCAACAATATTGTTATTAAGAACACCACAATGCCCATGAGAGGTATATTCACAGAAACAAGTATCTGAAATAAGTATCATATCGGGTGCTGTATCTTTACATGTTTTTAACATGCGAGCAATTAAACCTTGTTCTTGCCAGGTATCACTGCCTATTTCGTCAGTAAAATTAGAAATACCAAATAACATTACTGATTTAAGTCCAGATTTAGCAATCCTTTCAATCTCATAAGGTAACTTTTGTTCTGGGATACAAAAAATCCCAGGCATACTCGGAATAAATTGATAATCTTTAATTTCTTCTTTAACAAAAATAGGTAATATAAAATCATTTAAACTTAAAGTTGTTTCTTTAAATAAAGTCCGAACATATTCAGTTTGACGTAATCGTCTTAAACGATGAATAATTTGATGATGTTTCATATATTCTCCTTTTTTATTAAAAAATATAATTAATCATATTATTTTATTTAATAAAAGTACTTTTTATTTATTATTAATAGTACTAATTTATTTTATATTCTTATTTATAGGATTGCTTTATATATATTTTATTTTATTTTAATTAATTAAATTCTAACTAAAAATAAATAATTAATACAGTTATTATTATGAAAATAATATAAAATATTCAAATTCTAATATCTTTAATATAATTAGAATCTATTTTAATTAAAGTAATGATAAGTATCGTTAAAATTTGTAAATTTGTGACATTAAAATAAATTTATAATTTTTATCTTAATTATTAATTAATTAAATGTATTTAGGAAAAGAACAAACTATAAGATAATAAAAATTATGATACAAAATTCTATATAAAAGTTTATTAATATCTATTAATAAATGAATAGTATTTAACTAAAATAAAAAGTTACTTAAACTTTATTTAAAAGAAACTGTTGGAATTTTATGTAATATAAAATGCTTATTGTTGATATCAAAATGGCTAATTAAAAAAACTAAAATAACAATTGAGATAATTTTTTATCATGTTTTTATAAAATATAATTACTATATAAATATTAGCCACCATTCATTTTTAGTAAATTTTTTATTATAAATAATATAAAGTGTGATAGGTGATAAATATTATTAAAGAGTTGTTAAAATAAGAATAAAAAAAATTCAATAGAACGTGATTTTTTTGATAATTATTAATGATTTTTATCAAAAATTTAAGATAGTTAATGAAATTTATATTAATTAATAATTTTTTATTTTATTTTTAATTTTCAATGTATTTTTTGATTAATTTTATATTATAGACTTTTTATATAAAAATAAATAAAAACATAATATTATATAATTTTTTACAACAAAAACTATTGAATTATTTTTTGAAAAACATCAAAATTAAAATGTAATAATTTTTTTTAAAAATTAAAAATTCTAGTTATTTATTGCATTCAATTAAAGTACCAGTATATTTTTATAAGTATTTAGTTTTTTATGATAGGGCGATAAATATCGTTATAAATTATTTACCTAAAATCAATATAATTTATTAATTTATTAATTTATTAATTTAAATATTACTTTGATATCTCATTTTTAAGTATTATTTTTTTTACTTATATAACATATTTTAAATTTAAAGTATATAACTTTAAATTTAAAATATAAATATAATCATTTTATTTTATAGTTTAGTAAACTTTAATTTAATTTAATTTAATTTTAAATAAGAGTTTTTATTAAGAAAATATAAAATAGTTTGTATGGTCGTTAAATTCCTTTAAATATTTGTAATATTTTAATGTTATAAGCCAATCAAATGATACTTATAAGATATTTTTAATTAAAATAGTTAATTGATAGTTTAGTTATACATAAATTTACTTAGGTAAATCATATATATTAAAATATATATATATTAAAGATCAATATCATTAATTCAGAAAAATATAAAGGTACTTATTAATAAATAATTAGATTTTTTTTTAAAGTATTGAGTTTTTAACTAGTTATAAATTATCTCATTAAAAATATGTAATAATAATCACTAAATTAGTTATCATAATTTTTAGCGATTAATTTTATTAATATAGATTTTATTTTGTTAACAAAATAAAATCTCTTAATTACTTGTAATTCATATTTTGTTTTATGTAGATAAATTTAACTAAGATTGTCAATTTATTATTTTTATCTTCTTTTATTTTATGCTTATTTAAATGGTTATTTAATGAATATTATTTATAGAATATTTAATTTTATTCTTTTTTATCATTAATTATTGATTAAACTCTTCAGATAAAATTTGAAAAAAATAAATTTTTATTTATCATTTATATTTTTGGTATACTTATTAAATATTCTATTCATACTAAAATAATTAGCATAATATATCAGCTAATATACTATAAATTTCAATAGTTTTGATGCTTATCGATTACATCAAAAATAAATTAATATTATTATATAAATATTTTTGATCGATAAATATATAGTGATATTATTAATAGATATCAATGTTTATAAAACCTTTGAATAGTATATTCAATTAAATTTAATAAATAAAAAAAAAGAACTACAATTCAAAAAAAAATGAGTTATAATTCTTTATATACCATCCTTAATTTAGTTTAATGGAAATAAACATAAATTTTGTTCTTGTTACCGTTAAATTTAATTGATAATTTTTTTATATTAAATTTTTGTTATTTTTTTTATGATTAATATCTAAGTTTTTTAATATTAATTGTAATCTTAATATTAATTGATCTATGTTTATTTACTTTAAAGACTATTCATAACAGAGATTATTTTTTATTTAATCTAATTATTCAATAATTTATCACTCTTTGTTTTTTTTATTGAAATAAAAAAATTAATTTTTAATATTTGACTTAACAAAGAATCAGTAATATTTTATATTAAAAAATATTTTTTAAATCATTCTTATTTATTCGAGTAATAAAAAATAGCTTAACATACTAGATAGTTAATAATATAATAAAAATTATAAAGTAACAAAATTATTTTTTTTAAAAAACCATAAAATTCCTGTGAAGCTTATAGTATAATAAACCGTTGATTATATAAAAATTATTTTCATTAAAATAGTTAACTATGTCTAATTGAATGTTTTTATTTTTTATTATATAATTTCGTATAAAATTCAAGTCTATTTGATAGATAATTTTATCTACTTTAGTGGATGTTTTTTTAATTAATTATATTCATTACCTATTTTACCTCTAAATCTACTGAGTCATTAAGGTCAAAAATAAATTTGAAATATTAAAATTTATTATAATGAATCATTCTAAATTAAATTTACAATATAAATACCTCTTGATATTAAAATATATTTTATTATCGGCATACATAAAACAATTTAATGATATTTATTTTCTTAAATTCACCAATTCTACTTTAAGTTTAACATTTAAATGCTTAAGGATAAAAATTACGACTTATCACGCCTATTAGGTTTCATTAATAATTGCAGTATTATAATAATTTGCTTAAAAATATCATTAATTGCAAGAAAGTTATTAATTAGTTATTAAAAGTCCCGTTTATTGAATATCAATTAAATTTTTAATAAACAAAAAAAATAACATACTATATTCATAACTATTTCTTCTAAAGAATAATAGATAAGTTTAAAGGTGTTTTTATTGAAAATATAAATATAAAAATTAAAGTAATATCCTTAGAGTTTTAAGAAATTTGAATACTTTAACAAATTTTTTAAAAAAATATTAATAATAATCTATTTATGGAAACAATTAATTTAACATAATTTTTTTGTTTTCATGTCAACAATAACATCCTGACGACGTTAATTATGCCTTATAATTTTATTTTTTAATATTATTAATTATTCTAAGAATATATAATATAGTATATTTATATAAATAAACTATATTATATAAATAAAATTTAAACCAATCTTTTAGATTTATTTATATATTTAAAATGAAATATATGATTTTTTAATTAAAATTAAAAGTAAATAAAATTATTATAAATCAAAATTATAAATGTTTAAATTAAAGAAAAATGACTTAATATGTATCTAAATGAATTTTTATTAAAAGTTAATATAAGTTATGCTTAAAAATTAGTTTATAAATGTCAATTCTCTTAAGAATTATTTCATTTTAAAATTTAACCTTAAAATATAAGGTTTTATTAAAAATTTCAAATTTTAATAAAATATTTATAAAATTATTATTGGATTAATGTTCAGTTAAACCTAATAATAGATTAAAATTTAAAATGTATTTTTTAGTAAATTGAAACACTTAATTAATAATGTCTTAAGATTTATATTTAAGTATTCACTTCTTAATATGAAAATGTAAACATCTTTATTAAAATATAAGTTCTAAGATGTAAAGAAATCATCTCATATCTTCTTCATTATAAAAAATAAATTTTTTAAAATTAAAGAGAGATAAAAATTGATTGTTTTATAATTAGAGTTGATGTTAAAAAACAACTTAAAACTATTTTTTATTTAAAACTTAAATTAGTTTTGAATAATACTATAAGGTAAATATCTTGATGTTTCTATAAAAAATTAAATAAATTTATAACTATAGTATAATTTAATATAAAAATAATATTCTAAATTAAAAAAAAATAATCTTAATTATCTTATTCAACTATAACTCTATAGTACTTATTTTAGTGTTCTTTTTAACTAAATAATTTCTCTATTAAAATAATGTATTTTAGATATAACCAATGTTCTTAACTTTATTGTCATCTTTAATGTGTTTTTTTTACATAAAATAATTGGCACTAAATATCCTAATCAATAATTTGATTAATTAATATTAGAAATTATATATCCAAAATTATCGGTTTATATCAGATTTAGAAAAGTAGAAATAATGAAATACTAAATTAATAACGTATTAAATTATCACCATAGACAATCCATTTATAAGTTGTTAATGCATCCAATCCCATTGGACCTCTAGCATGTAACTTCTGAGTGCTTACCGCAACTTCCGCGCCTAATCCAAATTGCCCACCATCAGTAAATCTCGTACTGGCATTAACATAAACAACTGCTGAATCAATATTTTTAACAAAATAATTAGCCTCTTGAATTGATTTAGTCAAAATAGCATCAGAATGAGCTGTACCATATTCTCTAATATGATTAATAGCAGCATCAATGTTATTAACAACCTCAATATTAACATCAAGTGATAACCATTCACCTCTAAGATTCGTTTTAATCATTTCAACAACCGTTGCAGGACTTCCATTTAAATAAGACATTGCATGGTGACTAGCATGTAGTATTACATTTTGTTCAATCATTTTTTGAGCTAAAAGCGGTAAAAATTTATCTGCAATATTTTTATGAACTAATAAAGTTTCTAATGAATTACATGCACTTGGAGACTGTACTTTAGCATTAATAATTAGTGGGAGTGCTTTATCAAAATCAATATATTGATCAACATAAATATGACATACACCAATTCCTCCACTGATTATTGGGATAGTTGATTGTTCACGACATAACTTATGCAATTCAGCTCCACCTCGTGGAATTAGCATATCTATATAACGATCCATTTTTAATAATTTTTTTACTATTTTTTTATCTGGATTATCAATAAATTGAACTGCAGTTTTCGGAATATCATTATCTTGTAAAGCGCGATGAATAATTTTAACGATTGCTTTATTAGTCTGTGATGTCTCTTTGCCACCTCGCAAAATTACTGCATTACTAGTCTTTAAACATAAAGATACGACATCAATCGTTACATTCGGGCGCGCTTCATAAATAACACCAATTACACCAAGTGGAATAGATTGTCGATATATATTTAAACCATTATCTAACCAACGACCATCGAGTATACGTCCGACTGGATCAATTAATTGAGATATTCTTCTTACATCATTTATAATAGTATTTAATCGCTCAGTAGTTAATAATAATCTTTCCTGTATAATAGTGCTCATATGTTTAGCTTTTGCTATTACCATATCCTTAGCATTAGCAAATAAAATTATATTACTATGTTGTTGTAAGTAATCCACAATATTTATTAAAATATTATTTTTCTGTTTTGTGTTTAGCTTTGCTAAGCACAATGAAGCTTTTTTAGCTGCTTCACCTATTTTTTTTAACATTTATTTTACTCACGATCATATCATCACGATGAATAGCAACGCTACCGTACTCATAACCTAAAATTTGATTAATTTCTCTTGAATGACACTTAGAAATTAAGCGTAAAGCATCACTGTTGTAATGAGTCACGCCATGCGCTAAATCTTCACCTGATAAATCAAGAATAGATACAACATCGCCGCGAGAAAAATTACCATTAATTCTCATTATTCCTTTTGGCAGTAATGAACTACTTTTTTTTTGAATAGCTAAAGCAGCCCCCTTATCAATAATGATATTACCAGCTAAAGGAGCACCAAAAATCCATTGTTTTCGTTTTTTCATTGGATTTTTTAAACAATGAAATTTTGTTCCTACTTGTTGATCGTTAAGGATCTTTTTAATTACATTTGGTTTATTACCAGCGGCAATAATAACTTCAATTCCAGCCTGTCCAGCTATGCTAGCGGCTTGCAGTTTTGTAATCATTCCGCCCGTTCCTAAATAGGTCGTGCTATCGCCTGCAATATATTTTAATTCGTGATTAATACTATAAACTTCGGTGATCAATTTTGCGTTTGAATTATGATACGGATCTGCTGTATATAGTCCTTCAATATCTGTTAATAGCAATAATTTATCTGCATCAGCTAGAATTGCAACTAATGCCGATAAGTTATCATTATCACCAACTTTAATTTCAGTTGTCGCAACTGCATCATTTTCATTGATTATAGGGATAATACGATTATTTAATAAATTTTGTAGTGTATTACGTGCATTTAAAAAACGTTCGCGATTTTCAATATCAGCTCGTGTTAATAACATTTGACCAACGTGAATACCATAAATTAAAAATAACCGCGCCCAAAGTTGAATAAGGTGACTTTGCCCAACAGCTGCAAATAATTGTTTTGAGATAATTGTATTAGGTAACATTGGATAACCTAAATGTTCTTGGCCAGCAATAATTGCACCAGAAGTTACAATGATGATCTGATGATTTTTTTTATATTGCTCTACACATTGTCGAACTAATTTAATAATACACCTTTGATTTAGTGAAAGAGATCCACCCGTTAATACACTCGTTCCTAATTTTATTACTAAGGTTTGTTTATTCTTCATTATTTTTCTGCTATTAATAACTTTCTATAAGAATAGATTCATTTATTAGTTTTATTTAAAAATCTTTTGCCAACTAATGTAACGTGATTTTAATAAAATATTAGTTTCATATTATTTATAAATAGTACGCGCTATAAAATAAATTTTACAATTTTATAACAAGGAATTACTTTTAGTCGTGATCTATTAAATAAATAATTTAATTTTATGAAATTTTATAATATATATCGCATTATCCTTAAAATGGCATTAATAATACTTAATTTATTAATTTTGATATATTGCTAGTTTCATTATTCATTAAACTTACTTAATTTATAATGAAGTATAAATTAAGTAAGTTTTTATCTTAATTTAGATTATTATTTCTTAAATACATACTTTTTAACTTTTTATATTAACAGAAAAATGTTAATTAAATAATTTACTTTCAGAGAAATTTGAAGTTACAAATATAATAAATAGTTTTTTTTGTTAAATTATATTTTCAATAAAATAATGAAGTAATTAAATAATATTAAATTTTAATTTTTAACTAATTTATTTTTCAAAAATAACTAATAAAATTTTTTCATAAAAATAGTTTCCTTGATAGTTTTTTGATAATTATTCCTAGTCGAACGTGTGTGCTTAATAAATAATATTCGTCACTTTTATACCACTAAAAACATTTATTTTTTAATTTAAAATAATATGTACAGTATGATGCCAATCATACCTTAATAACTACTAATTTTTATCAGTTAAAAATTAAAACCTAAACGAAAATAAGAACACTTACTTAATGGAATCTAAGTTATCCTGATAATGTATCAATATTTATTGTCTAGTTTTTATTAGAAAATCTTTATTAATTAAATTATGCATAATTATTCTTAAAATTACACATAAATTATAATGCTAATTTAATTGTTTTATTATAAATAAAGTAATTAAATTATAATATTTTTATAAAAATAAAAAATAATAGAAAAAATTAATTGATATTAAAGTATATCAATAAATATATTGATAATAATTTTCTTTTATTGTTTTTTGTTTTTAAATAAATTTTTAATTTAAATTTATTTAAATTTATTTAGTTTTAATAAAAATAATTCAAGATCAATATCTGTCATGACATTAATTTTCACTAACAAACAATTATGTATATAATATTTTTATAGTAAAACATTATGTTTAACTATATTTAATTTTTAAAAATTAACATTAATATTCAAATATTATTTGGCCATTTCTTTTTCTATTATCTGAATTAAAATATGTATCACTTTAATGTGAATTTCTTGGATTCGATCGGGATATTTAAAATGAGCTACTCGAATTTCAATATCAACAGTTCCCGCTATTCCTCCACCATCTTTACCTGTTAATGCTATTATTTTCATTTTTTTAGTACGAGCAACATTGATTGCTTTAATTATATTACGAGAATTACCCGATGTAGAAATAGCAAGTAATATATCTCCTTCTTTAGCTATTGCTTCTATATAGCGTGAAAAAACATAATCATAACCAAAATCATTACTAACGCAAGAAATATGAGTAACATCAGAAATTGCAATTGCAGGATAACCAGGACGATTTTTGCGATAACGCCCTGTTAACTCTTCTGCAAAATGAATGGCATCACAATGTGAGCCTCCATTACCACAAGATAGAACTTTTCCACTTTTTTTAAAAGTATTTGATAACATAATTGCTGCTTGTTCAATTAGCTTGATATTTTTTTTATTATTTAAAAAATTATTCAATGTAACCATTGCTTCTTTTAATTCAGTACAGATAAGCTTTTGGTACATAATTTTTACTCCTAATAGGATGTTTTTAAAATCCTAGCATAACTTATTAAGTTTCATGAAAACATAAATAATAATTATTAAGATAAAGTACAAGTCAATAAATAAATTATAAATTAGATGATAATTTAATATCAAAATATTGATAAATGAATTATTTAAAACTAAGGATAAAAGAATATATAAAGATATTATCTTAAATAATTTAAATTATTTCTAATTAAGGTGCTTATAGATTAGGTGTACTCATTATTTTATTTATTATTTTAATTTAGAATGCATTTGTTTATCATAAGACAAATTTATTATTTAATATTGTACTTATATTTACTTGTTATTAATTAAAGTTAAGTTAATTTTACTAAATTTTAATGCTATTTAAAGTTATCATTCTATAAAGTAAATTTATTTTCGATAATATATTTTATAATACATTTATTATTGAAAATAAAATTTTCAAGAAAGTTATATTTTAAAAAAAATAAAAAAAGTTATTTAGGTGATTCAAAATTATAATTATTAATTAAAAAAAAAATAAACATCATTTTAGTTAAAATGGTTTATTATATAAGTAATAATTTAAAATTAACTATTAAATAGTCGATTTTCTTGATGTGTTAGTGTTTTATCTTAAAATAAATGTTTTTATTGTTATATTTATTTAAAAATATAAATGAAAAAAATTAATTTTATTTGTATTCAATTTAATATTACAAATAATTTAAATTCTTGAAAATTAATAATTTCTATTAATAAGTTTAATTTATTAATTTAATAGTTAAATATTTTTATCAAAATTATTTTAAATAAATTAATCATTGTTATTTTTTTTAAAATATTTTTCTAAAATCTATTTATTAACAATAAAGTTATACATTGTTATGCAGTAAATATATTTTCTGAGGATTAATTAATTTTAATGTTAGCGTTAAAATCTTAAGTTAATATCGTAAATTATATTAATGAAATATCTTTCTATTTTTTTGTGATAGAAATTATTCTTATTTATAGTCTTTAAATAATTAAAAAAACATTATGATAGTGTCATAGATATAAATATGTTTATATTTGTGATTTATTCAATATTTTTTTAAAAATATTGAATAAAATTTAATATTTATCGCTAATAATATTTTTATAATGTGTGTTACTTCAATGGAAGTATTTATCATAATTACTTTTGTTAAAAATTTTTATCTTTTCGGATTGTAAGGTATCTTTGTAGATATCTTATGGTAAGTTAAGAATTAATTGAATAAATATTGTTTTTAATAAAATTATTTTTAATTATTTCAGTTAAATAATAAATAATTTATTTAAAAGCGTTTACTTAATATAAAAAGAAGATAAAATAAATAGAGTTATAAATAAAATACTAATATCTAACAAGTTTGTAAATCATTAAATTAATAATATTGTAATAATTTCAATTAATTTATAACATTTATATTTATTAAATAATAAGTTAAAGATTTTAGTGTTATAAATGTATTTAGCTAGTTATCTAATATTTAAAAGATAATTATAAATAATTATCAAAATTAAAATATTTTAAAGTTATATATTTTTTCAAAGTAATAAATTTATTTATTAATAAAAAATAAAAAATTTCGATTTTTAATTTTAAAAAGCTACGAAAACACTCATTAAACAATTTTTAATATAAATTTATATGATAAATAAGAAATATATCCATCAAAATTATTTTTTCTGTAAAATATTAAAAAATTTAAATAAAGTATTAGTAATTAATTATTTTTATTTTTTTTATAATAAAGATTTAAATTATCTCTTTTACTAAGATAAAAACATAGTAATATATAACCATATATAGTTATAGTATATGGAGTCACTAAAATACTATTAACTAATATACAATAATATTCTATTATAATTTTATTCTGATAATTTTAATTTAAAAAACTTAACTTTATAACTAAATAATAAATAATTTAAAAAATTCAGTATTGTATTTTCTTAAAATTTACTAAATATATTTAGTAAATTTATTTTAGAATTAAATAGTTATAATGTTTATTTTTAAGAAACTTTTATTAATAATTTTAGATTATCTTTTATTTTTTTTATGCTTAGTCTTAAAAAATATTTCGATAAAATCGCAGTTAGTTAGCTTAATACAAAATATAATTTAATACTAACAATACGCTGATAGATTATAATTAAATATAAACAAATGATGATTATTAACAATTTTACTTAATACAAACGAGTAAATAATTAAATTTTTTTTTAAATATTAAGGGATAATAATCATCACTAAATATTACATTAAAATAACATGATATTAAAATTATTAATTATAGATAATTTAGTATTGTTAATAACAATACTAAATTAAATAAAAAAAAATTAATAATACTTAAATATATTTAACAATATATATACATTTATATATTGTTAGATTAATAACAAATAAAGCCCATTACAATTACTAAAACTTTTAGTTTAAATGAACAATTATTTAAATAAAAAATACTATTAATAAATATATATTTACAAACAAATATATCCTATTAAGGTATCTATTTATATAGATTGCTTCATTTATTTTTTTAAATTTAATTAATAAATATAATGAAAATTTCTTAAAATAAATTTAGATAAATATTTCAATTAACTTTAATCACTAAAAATAATTAAATATTTATTTATTTTTTCTAAAAATAAAATTATTTATGATTTTTATAAATAAAAATAGGAAAGATTGATAATTATATGTTTAACTTAATAAAAATTTAAAAATATTAAATAAAATTTTTAATAAATAACTAAATTTAATTTCTTGTTACAAAATTAAATTTAGTTTTACTTAAGGATTATTTATTGATATTTACCGAATAATTAATAAATACTATTAATGATTATTAACCAATGAAAACTATAATACAAAGCAATAACAGGTAAGTTTATAACTGTATAAATAACTTATCTATTAGGTAATAAAATAAGTAATATGCTAATACTAAATAAAAAAAGTAAATTCAACAAATAGTTAAGAACTTTTGATTGGTAAAACATGATAATGAAAGAAATAAAAACGAGATATCTATAAAATAGAAGACTCAATCTTTTGTTGAATAAATTAAATTTTAAATATTTATTTAATAAAATAACTTAAAATAATAAAAATAATTATTATTATTAATATTTAAACTATAAAAAGAAATATAAAAATTATAATGTATATAATTACATATAAATTTATTTATATAATGAAATTATTTTTAATCAATATTTTTATACATAAAAATAATGCTTTACAAAAAATTTTCAATAAATATTAATAATAATTTAGCTATAAATAAATTCTTGAGTATAGTAATTTCTAAAATTAAATGTATATAATAAAATTCATTATGCATTTTTTGAATTTATTATCAAAGCTCATTAAAATTAGAAAATAATGATATAATTAACTAATAATTCTGCTAATTAATTATATTAATTAAATTTTATATATTACTTTAAAATGAATTATTGAATTATTTGATGCTAATAATTTTATTTTTATTTAGTAAGTACTTAAGACTAAATAAAGATTTATGAAAGCTTAGTTCTTGGGCTGGTGATTATTTAAGATAAAGATCTATTTAAACTTTAATCTCAAAGAAAATTATTTTTGTTAAAAATAAAATTTAGTATTCAAAAATTAATAAAATTTAATGTTAATTTTATTATTTTTGTTTTCTCTAAATACTAGAGTATTAAACTGAGTCTTGTTTAATCAGTAATTATAACAAAATATCAAAATATTGTTATAATTTCTTAAAAATAATGTAAAAAAACTAAAATCTATTTAATTTTATCAACTAATATCTTTTTATAATTTAATATAAAAAATTAATACATCAAAAAATAATCTTTATTTTAAAATTTAATTAAGTATTAATAATATCTCTGCATTTCTAAAAAATTTTTTATTTATTAGTTTATAAAGTGAACTTTTTAATATATGAAATTATTAAATAATAATAATTAATTATAAATTAATTTAAATTCATTTAGATCTTGATATTAAGAATGGAAATTACTGTAATAGTTATAATTAAATGATTAAAAATTCAATTTTAGACAATTTTAGTTAAGGAAATAAAATGATTAAATTAGGTATTGTAATGGATCCAATTTCAACCATAAAAATTAAAAAAGATAGTAGTTTTGCTATGCTATTAGAAGCAGAGAGACGTAAATATGAAATTTACTATATGGAGATAGATGATCTATATTTATTGCAAGGAGAAGCATATGCTTATACGAGAAAACTAATTAAAATTAAACAAGATATTACACGATGGTATGAGTTTGATGTTGATCAAGATATTGCTTTGAAAAATCTTGATGTTATTTTAATGCGTAAAGATCCGCCATTTGATATTGAATATATTTATGCTACTTATATTCTTGAAAGAGCAGAACAAGCAGGTAGTTTGATTGTTAATAAACCTCAAAGTCTAAGGGATTGTAATGAGAAATTATTTACTACATGGTTTAGTAAATTAATTCCTAATACGTTAGTAACTCGAAATAATAAAAGATTACGTGAATTTCACAAAAATCATGGTGACGTTATTTTTAAACCACTAAATAAAATGGGTGGTGCATCTATTTTTAGGCTAACAGAAGATGATCCTAATGTTAACGCCGTTATTGAAGCATTAACTAAATACGGTCAGCGTTTTTGTATGGCTCAAAATTACTTATCTTCTATTAAAGAAGGTGATAAACGAGTATTGATTGTTGATGGTAAACCAGTGCCTTATTGCTTAGCTCGTATTCCAACTCAAGGAGAAACACGAGGAAATTTAGCTGCTGGAGGATATGGTGAAGTAAGACCATTAACAAAAAATGATTGGAAAATCGCTAAAATAGTTGCACCTATATTAAAAGAAAAAGGGTTAATTTTCGCTGGTTTAGACATCATTGGTGATTATTTAACCGAAATTAATGTAACCAGTCCTACTTGTATCTGTGAAATTGAAACAGCATTTTCTGATATATCAATTACAAAAATGTTATTTAATGCAATAGAAAAGCGATTAAATCTTAAAATAATAAATTAATTAAAATCTTAATTTTAATTAACTAAATAATTAAATTATTCTTTATATATATTATTTGTTTTACAAAAAAATAATTAATTATTTTTTAATCATTAATTTAAGTATATTTTATTAATATTTTAAAAAATCAAATTTTATTATATGAAATTATAAAATCATTTTTATTACCATACTAATGTGATTAGTTCTCTTTTTGTAAAGAAGAAATTATTTACATATAAGCATAATGAAATATGTTATTATTTAGTTATTAAAAAACTATTTAAATAAATCTAAATAAATAGTGTTAAAAATTAAAAATACAGCATTAAAATATACTAAAATTTAAGTATTATAAAAATAATTAAAAAAATTATCATTTTTATATTATTTAAACAAAATTACTAGAAATTAAAAAAAAAGAGTATAGAAAATAATTAATTAAGCGTTATCATTAATAATAATATTATTTTTATATTTTTATTTATAAAATTATCGTGAGAACGTTGTTTTTATTAAAATTTATATTTTTAATACTTTGAATTAATAATATTACATATAATGACAAATAAAATAATTATTGCTTTTGATTTTGGTACAAAGAATATTGGCATTGCTATTGGACAAAAAATTACAGCAACTGCTCACCCATTAACTACAATAAAAGCAAAAGATGGTAAACCAAACTGGTTAGAAATTAAAAAAATATTACAAGAATGGCAACCTAAATTGGCTATTATAGGATTTCCATTAAATATGGATGCGACAAAGCAACCAATAAGTAATAAAGCCATTAAATTTGCTAATTGTTTATATGATCGATTTAATATTCAAGTTATATTACATGATGAGCGCTTAACAACAATAGAAGCACGTCAGCAATTATTTAATCAACGTAATTATCGCGCTTTAAATAAAAAAAAATTGATTCTATTTCCGCTGTCATTATTTTAGAAAGTTGGTTTGATCAGTGTAATCAATGAATATAACTATTATAAATTATCACTCATACTCACAATAACAAAATTGTACTTTATTTTATTTTATTTTTATTTAGTATTTATTTTTATGAAAACAATCCAACAAAATCTTGTTAATGTTAAAAATCGAATTATGCAAGCAGCAAGTAAATGTCATCGATCTCCAGAAGATATTATTTTGCTCGCCGTTAGTAAAAACAAATCATGTAATACAATTCAAGATGCTATTAATGCCGGTCAATATCAATTTGGAGAAAATTACCTGCAAGAGGGGGTAAAAAAAATCATATTTTTCAGTAAAATGCAGAATTTAATATGGCACTTTATTGGTTCATTACAATCAAATAAAAGTCGATTGGTAGCTGAATATTTTGATTGGTGCCATACAATTAATGGATTTAAAATAGCATACCGATTAAATAATCAGCGTCCAGTAAATAAAGATCCATTAAATGTATTAATCCAAATTAACATTAGTAATGAAATAAATAAATCAGGTATTATGCTGGAAGAATTAAATAAATTAGCTAGTGAAATCGTATTATTACCAAATTTAAAATTACGTGGATTAATGATAATTCCAGCAAAAAATAATAAATTAAATCAACAAATTTTAATTTTTCGTAGCATGGAAATATTATTTAATCAATTTAAAAAACAGTATCCAGATATTGATACGCTTTCAATGGGTATGACATCTGATTTTAATATCACAATTCCTTATGGTTCAACATTAGTAAGAATTGGTAGGGCTATTTTTGATTTCTAATAATTAATTAGTATGAAAACTAGGATGATATAAATAAAATGAGTAATATAATACAACGACAAAAAATTACCTTCATTGGAGCTGGTAATATGTCTCATGCAATTATTGCAGGATTAATTTTAGCTGGCTATTCACCCAATGACATAACAGTAAGTTCTCCTACTGAAAAAAATCGAGATAAACTTGTAAAAAAATATGGTATACATGGAAAAAGTGATAATATTGATGCAAGTAAATACGCAGATGTTATTATTCTTGCGGTTAAAGCTCAAATTATGAAAACTGTTTGTCAATCTTTAAAAAAACAAGTTAACTTTGAAAATAAATTAATTTTAACAATCGCTGCAGGTATTTCAATTAAAAATTATCAGCAATATTTAGTACCTAATATAAATTTGGTACGGGTTATACCTAATATTTCATCTTTAGTTGGTCAAGGGGTTAGTGGTTTGTATTTTATGGATTCAGTATCAAAGAATGATATAATTTTTTCCATAAAACTAATGGCAAGTGTCGGTAAAGTTTTTTTATTGACTGAAGAAGCTGCAATTAATGATATTATTGGTATCAGTAGTAGCTCGCCTGCTTATCTTTTTTTATTTATGGAGTCAATGCAACAGGAGGCTGAACGGCTTGGTTTTGATAGTAAAACAGCAAGAGAATTGGTTTTATATACTATTAAAGGTTCTTCTGCCTTAGCAGAAAGTAAATCAGATGTTTCTTTTAAAATATTAAGAAAACAAGTAACATCTAAAGGTGGAACTACAGTTAAAGCTTTAGAACAATTTTATCAAGCTAATTTACCTCAAGTTATTACTAACGGAATGCGTGCCGCTACATGCTATGCTAATGAAATGGAAAAACAATTTTGATTGATCAGGATAATTAAATGCAATTTTTAACTTTTATTATATCAACTATTATTCAACTATATATTATTATTTTATTGCTACGAGTTTGGATGCAGTGGGTTAAATCTGATTTTTATAATCCATTTTCACATTTTGTGATTAAAGTAACCAAACCAATTGTAGAACCATTACGACGCTTTATTCCTGATATTGGTACTATCAATACAGTGGCTTTATTGATCGCTTATATTCTTACTGTAGCTAATATTCTCTTTGTTATATCATTAACAAATACACTTACTTTAGTTAATATAACACTAGTGCCTATTAGCTTCATTCAATTATTAACTTATCCTGGCAAATTAGTTTTTTGGTTGATAATGATTCGGGCTATTCTTAGTTGGATAAGTGAGGGGCATAATCCTATTGATTATATGCTTATGCAATTAACCGAACCTTTAATATCACCTATTCGTCGAGTTATCCCTACTATTGGTGGATTAGATTTATCTGCTATGATAGTAATGTTAATTTTAATCGCTTTAAATTATTTACGATTAGATATTTTGTTATTTATTGATCCAACTATTAGTCGTATACTTTATTCAATTGGCTATTTAATGTAATGTTAATAAACTATACATTAAAAAATATTAGCAATAAGATAATATTAGTAATGCAATTAAGTTCTATAAGATATTAGAAGTAATAGAGGTATTAAAATATTAGAAGAGTGTAATTTAAATATTTATTACTAAAATTAAATTAGTTGTCAGTATTTTTGATAAAACCTGATTATTTTATTGAAAATATTATTAAAATACTGCATAATAAAGGTTATAATTTAACCTGTGTTGTTGTTATATAATTTATTTTTTACTATTTAGTGAATACACTAACTAATGCTATTAATCATTATTTAAAGTTATCAGTAAAATTAAAAAATATCATAATAACTTTAAAATAATCAAAAAAATAAGTTATATATTAGATGTTTTATTCTATAAAATATAGTTATCTTTAGTTATAAAGATAAAAAACTTATCGTTCAATTAATAAATAATTAGTAATTCATATTTATATAGTGAAATTTAAACCCTTTAGTGAAATCAAAATAAATAAATTTACAATTAAATGATTCATTTTTATTAAAATTAATTCTATTAAAAGTAAATAATAAAAAGATTCCAATAAGATTGATGCTATTAAATAATTTACAAGATAAAATATAAGATAATAAATTATCTTATTGCTATTTACTAGAGATATAAAGAATGATTTTTTAAATTAATGAAAAACTTAAGAGATAATCTTAAATTTTTTTTAAAAATGTAAAAATTTTTAAATAAAAAATTAATGATAGTAAGTATATAGTTTTGAAATTATTCTGTATATTTAATAAATTTAAGGAATTCAAATAATTAAATCTCATAAATTTTTAAATTATTAGTTATCTACTTTAATTGTAATAAGAATTTAGTGTTTATTATAATTTTAATTTAAATATAATTTATTGTCTTTAAGATTTTTGTGTATTTTATTTATTTTTTTAATTTTATTGAAATTAAAAAAATATTTATATTTATTGATAATTTATATAAATTAAATTATATCTGACAATTAATAATTCTATTACATATTATCAGATATAATTAAACTCATCAATTAAATTAAATATCAAATATTTAAAAAAATAACCAAAATTCAAATAAATTTATTTAGAATCATTTTCTTTCTAAGTAAAAATTTTTTATTTATTGCTGGTTTTTATATAAATCAATCATTATAAATTTTCATGATTTCTGGATTTATTAGTTAATTATTAATTTAAATAAATTCTATAATAGAATAATAAATTATACTATTGATTTTATCAATAATTACTTTTTTAAAAAAAAACTAATTTATTTAAAATTAATATTTTAAATGTTTCTACATATGGTTTTTTATATAAATTAAAACCTCAATACTTTAATATTATCTTATTTTCTCGAAAATAAGATCGAATACTCTATGCCCAAATTGTTCTGCACGTTTTTCAAATTTAGTCATTAGTCGTGAAGACGGCCGTTGAACGTAATTGTCTGTTTCTGACAAATTCCGATAACCACTGATTTTGTTCATTACGTTTAATATATATTCAGCATAAGGTTGCCAGTCGGTTGCTATATAAAACATACCTCCTAATTTTAATTTATCTAAAATAAGGTTAGCAAAAGACTGTTGTATAATTCGACGTTTATTATGTTTTGTTTTATTCCAGGGGTCAGGAAAAAAAAGTTGTATTATATTTAAAGAATTAGTCGGTATCATTTTTTCTAATACTTCAATTGCATCATGACATATAACTCTTAAGTTATTTAAATTAGCTTGTTTAGCGGCTGATAAACAAGCACAAATTCCAGGTATGTAAACTTCAATTCCTAAAAAATTTTTAGTCATATTTTTTTTTGCCATATTAACTAACGATGCTCCAGTACCAAAGCCAATTTCTAGGATTACTGGTTCACTATTTTTAAATAGTGAACTAAATAACAAAAGCTGATCAGTAAAATCTATTCCCATTTTAAGCCATAATATTTTTAATATATTTTTCTGGCAAAGGCTTAATTGTCTATGACGACGGACAAAACTATGAATACGACGTATTACTTTACCTTCTTCATCGACCTCTGGAGTAAAAACATTTTTTATCATAACATATATATATTGATATTATTTTTTATAAATAAATATTATCAATATTAAAATAATTATATCATGAACAATAGAATATGGGAGCAGTTGATAAGAAGCAATATATTTTAAAAATAAAAACATTATTAAAAATTAATATTTAATTAAAAACTAAAATATATACTGACTCATTTAATGAAATATTTATCGGTAATGTTAATATTTTATATTAAAATTTATTTTTATAAAAAATATTTATTGGCAAAATTTTATGGATACACTACAATTTTCTCATGTTGTGCTTAATTGGTACCATTCTTTTGGTCGGAAAACTCTTCCTTGGCAAAAAGAAAAATCACTTTATCATATTTGGTTATCTGAAATAATGTTGCAACAAACACAAGTCGTTACTGTTATCGCTTATTTTAATAAATTTATTATTCATTATCCTGATATCAGTTCATTAGCAAATGCTTCACAAGATGAAATTTTACATTTATGGACTGGGCTTGGTTATTATGCTAGAGCACGTAATTTATATAAAGCAGTACAACAAATTGTTATAAAATATAATAGTCATTTTCCTAATAAATTTGAACAAGTTATTTCACTTCCTGGCATCGGACGTTCTACCGCAGGCGCTATTTTATCTTTATCACAAAACCAAAATTTTCCAATCTTAGATGGTAATGTAAAGAGAATTCTTACTCGTTACTATGGCATTAAAGGTTGGCCAAATAATAAGAAAGTTGAAAATAAATTATGGGCTATCAGTGGGTTATTAACCCCTCATAATGATGCTCAAAATTTTAATCAAGCGATGATGGATTTGGGTGCTATAATTTGTAATTATAGAAAACCTAAATGTAAACTCTGTCCATTAAAAAAAAGTTGTTATGCTTTTATAAATCATAATTGTCAAAATTTTCCAACAAAAAAACTTAAACAACTAATCCCTATAAAAAAAAGCTACTTTTTAATTTTAAAACATAAAAACTTAGTTTGGTTAGAAAAACAACCTTCTTCTGGAATTTGGGGTGGGTTATTTATTTTTCCACAATTTGATACAATTAATGAATTAAATAAGTGGCTTAACAATTCAGGTATTAAATATGATAAAATAGAACAATTAATTAGATTTCGACATGCTTTTAGTCACTTTTATTTAGATATTATACCAATTTATGTCGCCATTAATCATTTTTTTGGTTATATGGATGCAATAAAAGGACTCTGGTATAATTTAAAACAAGATATAAAAATTGGCCTAGCAACACCTATTAAAAATTTACTTAAGCAATTTAAAGATTAACTTTGTTATTCTAAAAGGTCACTTAATGAATAGAACTATTTTTTGTACTTATTTGCAACGCGAAGCTGAAGGTTTAGATTTTCAACTTTATCCTGGTGAAATTGGTAAGCATATTTTTAATCAAATATCTAAAGAAGCTTGGAGAAAATGGATAATGAAGCAAACCATATTGATTAATGAAAAAAATCTTAGCACGATGAATCTTGAAGATAGAAAGTTACTGGAGCAAGAGATGATTAATTTTTTGTTTAAAGAAAAAAAAGTTTATATTAAAGGTTAATATATCGCCTAAAATAATTATTAACTTTACCAGAATACCTTATTATTTTGATGGTTATTATTCAATAAACTACAAATGATATGAAAAAGTTGTTGATCTCTCTCATCATTAGTCAATTTTTGCTAGCTTGCTCTAGTAAAAAAGAAGTTTTCTTCTATTCTAAACACTTAAAAGATACTAATACATTTGATATTTTAGTTCAGCAATTTGCGAATAATATTGAAAATATCTGGGGAACTAAGGAGATTCTGATTGCTGGACCAAAATATTATGTTAAATATATTGATCAATATAAAACTCGTACTCATATTAATTTTGATAGTGGCAATATAATAATTGAGACTATCGCTGACGTAGAACTAAAAGAATACTTAAAAAAAGCAATTATTATTACTTTATTGATGGGAGATGATTCTAGAACTGTTGATTTTTATTCTAATATAAATAATGTTTTTTTAAGCAAAAAACCCTTTTTATATGGACAAGTACTTGATCATACAAATCAACCGATTCGCTGGAAATGGCGTGCAACAAAATTTGCTGATTACCTATTAAAAAACAAATTAAAGAAACGTCAATCAGGATTGCATATTATCTGGTCAATTACTATCAAATTAACACCAAATCACCTTAATAAACGTGCTCATAAATATTTATCTTATATCCGGCATGCAGCGACAAAGTATAATGTTGATGAGTCGTTGATATTAGCAATTATGCAAATAGAATCTAATTTTAATCCTTACGCTGTTAGTCGTTCGAATGCCTTGGGTTTAATGCAGATTATGCAAAACACTGCAGGTAAAGATGTTTTTCGTGCTCAAGGAAAATCTGGTATACCAACCAAAGATTATTTACTTAATCCTGCTAATAATATTGATCTTGGAGCTGCTTATTTATCATTATTACAAAATACTTATTTAAATAAAATTACTAATGCTACATCGCGTCGCTATGCAATTATTAGCGCTTATAATAGTGGGGTTAATAGTGTATTAAAAATATTCCATAAAGATAAAAAACTAGCATCACAAATTATTAATCAAATGTTACCAGATGATGTTTATAAAAGATTAGTAACTAAACATCCTATGACTCAATCTCGTAATTATTTAATTAAATTAAATAATTTGCATAAAATTATTGTTAATAATATTTTCACTTAAGTTAAAATATTATTTTAATAATAAAGAATGATCTATTTTTTTTAATTACTAAAAATTTTAAATAATTTATATAATACTATTTAAATTTTTAAAAAAAATATGAAGAAAAATTATTACAATAATTTAATTGACGAAAATAGTATAATCAGATTTAATAATTTTTATTGCCCGGATAGCTCAGTAGGCAGAGCAGAGGACTGAAAATCCTCGTGTCGGTGGTTCGATTCCACCTCCGGGCATCATAGTTTAAATTAGTTATGTGTATATTTTTTGTTATTCAAAATATTTTAGGATATTTATTGAAATACTTTGTTTATTATAGGAAAAGATAAATTTCATAAGGAACAACACAAGAGTTTATTGAATTATTTTATTAAAAAATGATTGATAATAATGGTTTTTATATATACCGTTAAATAAATAATGATAATAATATAATTTTTATAAAAGTTTTATATTTTTAAAATAAAAAATAAGACTGAATTTTTAATTATAAAAATTCATGCATAATTTTTTTGTTAAATATTTTAAATAATTATTTAAATATTTAATTAGTTATAATTTTAATCGAAAGGTTGTAGTTTATATTATAATTATATTTTAAAATTATTAACATATAAAATAATTAAGTTAATTCTTATTAATTCAATATAGTATTAAAAATTTTATATTATATAGTATATACAATATAAATTGTATATAAAAAGATAATATCATTTAATATAATTAATTAAAAATTAAATTACTAAAATTAAATTTAAAACCGAATTAATACATAGAGATACATGTCATAAAAATTATGTTTTATTTTTTATAATTATATAAATAATTTATATAATTAAAAATATTAAAAAATAATTTTGTATCTAATCCTTTTAATTAAGTTATATGTTATTAGTAATGTACAATACTACTAATTATGGGTATAAATATAATTTAATTGTATTTTTTAGAAATTTAAATAAAAAAAGTAAACTAATATATTAAAAATATTCTTAATTTCATGTTAAATAACATAACTTATTTCATCATTAATTAAATGATTATTTTTACTACGAGTAGTATATGAATAATAGTAATATAATTAAATATTAAATATTGATAGTTTTTATTAATTTATAATCATTTAAGATAATTAGTATATATTAGATTAAGTCTGACGTATATTTTTTTTATTTTTGTTTTTATTATTATTTTTGTAATAATAATATTTAATATAAAAATACATGATAATAAATGATTATTAGTAAATAATATATTTGAAAATTAATTTTTTATTTTTTATTTATTTTAATAAAAAATAAAAAATTAATAATATAAAACTAGTGGATAAATAATTTTAATTTATATGAAAATTATCTTCATATAGTACGCTAATCTATTTGTAGTAAAATTTAACTAAAATAGTAAATGATAGTGAAAATGTAGAGATATTAATTAAATAAATATGCTTTTATATTCAATGTAATGGATATAGTTATTTCTATTGCAATAATTTGTATTGAATATATTATATAAACTATAAAAATTAATATAAGTGAATTTATTAATAGAACATGATCTATATCATATTGCATTCGATTAATAAAATTAATTAAAATACTTTTAAGTTAATTTAAATTAATTTAGATAATTCATTAATATTTAAATTAATATCTAGATATTAATTTATTTTAATATTGATATTTATCTAATAAATACTTACTATTTTGATAGTTTCTATTAAAATACTTATAAATAAATTCTATATATAATCATATTGCAACAGGTTGTGTAAAATGAGATCAGTAACTTATTTATCTTAATGAATATTTTTTGTTATTTATATCATCTAATGATTAATGATAATTTTTTAATATTTTTTATTTTAGGATGAATTTTATCAATTTTTTATTTTATATTTATTTTTTAATTTATGAAATAAATTTATTATATTATTTTATACTCAATTAATAAACTTTATTTTCTTAGTTAATAATCACAAGTAAATTTTTAGTTGATATATCATCATATATTTTGATGTACATTCAGCTATTAAAGTTTTATGGGTAAATATTAAAGTAACTTTTATATCATGAATGAGATCTTGTTAAAATAGACAAGATCTCATTCATGATATGATTGAGTAAAAACAAATCTATGAAAGCTAAATTGATTATGATAATTTTTTCATCTGATAGAGTTGTTTCTAGTTTTGTTTTTAGGAGATAAAATGCATTCTGTTGGTAATCTCTTATTATGGGTAATTTTTATTTTCATCATTTTAATTATGTTATTTATTGATATTTTTTTGCAAGGTAAGGATAAAAAAAAGGAAATGTCAATAAGACAAGCTATTAAATGGAGCTTAATTTGGATTATTTTAGCATTGTTATTTGCCATAAGTTTATGGCTTTATTTTAAACAAACAACTTCTTTGATATTTGCTAACTCACAAACAATAAATTTTTTAACTGGCTATTTACTAGAGAAAGCATTAGCTATTGATAATATATTTGTTTGGTTAATATTATTTAATTATTTTTCAATTCCAAGTAATTTACAACGACGAATTCTTATTTATGGTGTTTTAAGTGCAATAATATTACGTACTATTATGATATTTATAGGTAGTTGGTTGATTTTACGTTTTGCATGGATTTTATATTTATTTGGTATTTTTTTATTATTTACTGGTATAAAAATATTATTTTTTAAAAAAAATGATCATTCAATTAATAAAAAACCATTAGTAAAATTTATTAGTTCTCATTTACGTATGACAAGTACTTTACATGGAAAATATTTTTTTATTCGTCAACAAGGTGTGTTATTTATTACTCCATTGAGTATGGTATTAATTTTAATTGAGATTAGTGATATTATTTTTGCTATTGATAGCATCCCTGCTATTTTTTCAGTAACAATGGATTTATTTATTGTATTGAGTTCAAATTTATTTGCAATTTTAGGATTGCGTTCAATGTATTTTATCTTAGTAAGTATTTCTGAAAAATTTTTTATGTTAAAATACGGATTATCTATTATTTTAATTTTTATTGGCACAAAAATGTTACTAATGAATGTACTTCATATTCCAACAACCATTTCGTTAATTATCATTGCAAGCACTTTAATATTAACAGTATTAGTTAATCATATTTTTAATAAATATAAAAATATATTTAATTAAAAGCGATTAATAATTAATATTAATACTTTTAAATAAAAACTGATTTATATTATTATATAATAAATTTATTTTTATATAAAATTCTATATTTTATATAAACTAATATGGATATCATAATTATGATCATAAAATTTTTAATTATTATAAAATAATAACTTATTATAATAATATTACATATAAAAATTAATTAAAAAACATTAAATAGCTTAATATTTATATAGCCTTAATCTTTATTTAAAATAATGAAATTTAAATAATAATTTTGAAACAAAATTTATTTGTTATTTTAGTTTATTTATTATTATGTTTTCAATTTTTGATTATAAAAATTGAAAACATAATAATTCTCCTATTTTATTACTCGATATTATCGCTATTTTATAGAAATTATATTGATGGTTTTTTTATTTTCTTCATATATTATTATTAATAAATAAAACGCATCTATTGAATAACAATAAATTGAGTTTCGTGAGTTATAGAGAAATATAATGGTACGAATAATATTTAATTTGTTGGTTAATTTATATTATACATTAGTAAAAGTATTAACTATTTATTCATACCATAAATTTTCATGTTATTAATAATTAAATAATTTTTAATTTATTAGCTAGAAATATAATTTCTAACCATATTTTTAGTAATCAATATTAATTATAATTGTAACTTTATAACGCAATAAGTTTAAATAATGGAGTTAATTATCTATGTTTTAATATTGTTTTTTGATACTAATGATTTTTAGAAAAAATCTTATAAATAGCATAAAAGTACTATTAATTTTAAAAATAAATACAAATTAATTGTGATGTGATTTCTTTTATTAAATTTGTAATAAAGGTATCAACATTTTATCTATTATTATCTTTTTTCAAAAAAAAGTTATTTTTCTATATAAAAATTAATTACCTTTCTATTCCCATAATTACTACTTAAAAATAGTAATTATAATATAATATTCTAATCTATCATAATGATTTAGATAATAAAATAATTAATACTTTTAATTTGATTTTATAAAAAAATATATAAATTTATTAAAACAATTATTGCAGTTTATTTTTTTATAGAATATTTAATATTCTATAATTAATAGTATGTCAATATATAAATAAAATGATAAATAACTTATACTTTATTTAGACGAAGTAGTATTGATAAATATTTACTAACCAACTAGATCAAAGATATATAGATATTTATAATATTTATTATAATAAATTAATTTTTTAGTTTTTATGAATTTTGGATACATAATATTGATTTTTTTTTAAACTAAAAATTTTAATATAAAATTTATCTAAATTTTTAATTAAAATTAGTAATTAAAAAACTTCTACAAATAGAAAAGCGGTTAAATAAATAAAAAATAACTATTTTGGTGATAAATGATTAAAAATTTATTTTATAATTTAATTAATTATATTAAATATTTCTTTATTCAATAGCTTTTTTATATTCATGTTATAAAGAAATTAATACAAATAATAAATTAAATATTGATTGTTTATAACATGTACTTAACTAGGTTTTTTAAATTATAGTAAAATGATTTATAAGGGTCACCAAATATACTCATTATTTGTTTATAAATAGTATATATAGAGGTATTTAACTTCAGTAATAATAAAAATCTGATATTATTGTATACAATATTACTTATCAATATTTATAAGAATTTTTCTGTTAATTTTAATATTATTAAAATTATTACTCATAAATATATTAGTAATTTTAACCTGTTAATTAGAAAATAGTTAAATATTTATTTATAAAAGTGATTTTTTTTTAAAACAAATATAAATCTATTATATTAAATTTTAATATAATACATAAACATTATTTTAAATATCATCAAAATTATTCTTATGAATAGGAAAAATGATATAAGTAAAATTCTGATTATTTTATGAAACAACAATAAATAAAAATGACAATTCATAATTAAATAAGTAAATTTGGTTTTAGTTTAAAATTTACAACTAATATATTGAATTAATTTATCACAAAATTAAATAAATTTTAAGTAAATAATAATTCTTTTAATTTCTGTTAAATAACACTAGTAAATATTTTAATTAATATTTATTATATATCATTTTAGTATCTTTAGTGTAGCTTATGTTTTTAAATAAAAAAAAATAAGAATTATTTTTTATTATTTATTTATTATAATTAAATCAAGTATAATTTACTAAGATTAGAAAATAATTATATATACAATTATTTATATTATATATAAATTGTATATTATCTTATTGTAATCTTAATTATCCATAAATAAAAGATTATGAAATTGTTTATAATTTTAAAATATAAAAAACATTTTTATTATTTAAATTATTAAAAATAAATATCTATATTAATCAATAATATAAAAAAATAAAAATAATATTTTAAGAAGTAGGTAGAAATCTATAAATACTTTTTATTCGTTTTTAGAAATAAATTTAAAAAAGAATTTTTTAGAATGAATATAGTTGTTTAATTGCATTTTACTGTAAATAAATATTTTTACAGAAAAAATAAATTATTATTAATTTTATGAAATATATATCAATTTTACAAATTAATTTTAAGTGATTTTATTGAGTTAAGTACCAAAATATATTGGATATTAAATTTTAATATTATTAGTTTTATAAAAGTTTTATTTAAAAAATAAAATTAATGATTTATATATCAAACTAACTTTTATAATTAAAAAAATTGATGCATAAATTATGTTGAACATCTAAAGTATTAGTATAAAAATTAATTTTTTATTAATATTATGCAAATAAAGATTTGCATAATATTTATTAATTTTAATCATAAAATTAAATTCAATTAAATTAAGTTAAATCGTATTTTTTTTTAAAATATTTTTGTATTATTAATATTAGTTTCTTGAAAATTGTAAAATATTACTAATAGAGAAAGTCATATTAAAAAAGTTAAAAACTATATTATTAATTATACCAATGAATTTAATTCTATAGTTTTTTAATTTTCTATCAAAAATACTTAATGATAAAAAATAATTTTCAAGAGAGCTTTAAATTAACAAGTAAAATTAATTCAATATAGTTAATATATTTAAATTGAATATATTTTCTGTTTATTATTAATTAATTATTAATAAAAATTAAATTAATTTATGATATAAAATATAAATTTATAAGATACCTTTAAAATTTATAATATTTAATTATTAATTGATAATTAAAGCTTATTTTTATAAAAATGCTTTGTTTTATTTTAAAAATAAATTGTTATTATTAATTTAATATGTTTAAACGCTACTTTTAAATTAAGTTGTGTTATACTTATAATTATTTTATTAATTTTTTATTTACTTGTTAGGTAAAGGTTATACATAATTTAAAATATCTATAATTATCTTTCTATCTTCTAAGGATAGATATATAAGTTAATGGTTTTTCTATAAGAAAGAAAAATATAGAAAAATAATATTACCATAATACTAGTTTCATTATCATAATAATGAAGTAGTTTTATACTGAAGTGAATAGAAATTAGTTCTATCAACTTAGTTAGGAAATAATTTCTTAGGAAAAAATAATTATAAATTTTATAATAAAAAATATTTATATTAGTTAGTGTATTTTACTATTTATTTAGCTTTAATAATTTAAAGATTTCTCATATTTACCATATAAATATTTGTAACAATTTGATTATATTATATAATATGTTTATAACATCAAACTATAAATCTATTTTTAGCTTGATTTTAGGATAATTATGAGCAGTAAAAGTACCACTGAGATTCGTCAAACGTTTCTCGATTTTTTTCGAACCAAAGGACACGAAATTGTTCCTGGAAGTTCATTAGTTCCAAATAATGACTCAACATTATTGTTTACTAATGCAGGTATGAATCAATTTAAAGATGTATTTCTAGGTTTAGATAAAAGAGTTTACTCTCGAGCAACAACAGCACAACATTGTATTAGAGTTGGTGGCAAACATAATGATTTAGAGAATGTTGGTTATAGTGCCTATCATCACACTTTTTTTGAAATGTTGGGTAATTTTAGTTTTAATGATTATTCTAAACACCATGCAATCAAATATGCATGGGAACTATTAACAAGTGAGCACTGGTTTAATTTGCCACAAGAGCGACTTTTAATTACTGTCTATCATACTGATGAAGAGACTTATAATATTTGGCAACAAGAGATTGGCATTCCGATTGATCGTATTATTCGAATAGGTGATAATAAAGGTTCTCTCTATGCTTCTGATAATTTTTGGCAAATGGGAGATACTGGGCCTTGTGGTACCTGTACAGAAATTTTTTATGATCGCAGTGAACATATTTTTAAAAAATCAATATTTTTAGATGAAAAAAACTGTAATCGTTATATTGAAATTTGGAATATTGTTTTTATGCAATTTAACCGTCAATCTGATGGTAGATTAAAAAAACTTACAACTACTTCCATTGATACAGGTATGGGTCTTGAGCGTATTGCAGCTGTATTGCAACATGTTAATTCAAATTATGAGATTGATTTATTTCATAAATTAATTACTTTTATTGCTAAAGTATTGAATTTATCAGATCTGAATAATAACTCATTACGAGTTATTGCTGATCATATTCGATCAAGTGTTTTTCTTATTGGTGATGGTATATTCCCTTCTAATGAAGGGCGTGGTTATGTATTACGTCGCATTATTCGTCGAGCTATTCGTCATGGATATATGCTAGGCGCTAAAGAGAAATTTTTTTATAAATTAGTTAAATCACTAATTCAAGTAATGGGTAATACGGCTTATCATCTAATAGTTCAACAAGAAAAAATTGAAAAAATATTAAAAAATGAAGAAGAACAGTTTGTCCGTACTTTAATGTATGGATTAAAATTATTAGATGATGAATTAGTACAATTACAAGGGGACACATTAGCCGGTGAAATAGCATTTCGCCTTTATGATACTTATGGTTTCCCCTTTGATTTAACCGCTGATGTTTGTCGTGAACGTAATATTAAAGTTGATGAATCAAGTTTTAACGTTGCAATGAAACAACAAAAATATCGAGCTCGAGAGCTTAGTAAATTTGTAATTGATTATAATAATATTATCAAAATAGATAATTATAGTGATTTTTCAGGCTATGAAAATAACAAACAACAAGCTACGGTAATAGCTATTTTTCATCATAAAAATCCTGTTAATATCTTGAAACAAGGTGAAGAAGGAATTATTTTTCTTGATAAGACTCCTTTTTATGCTGAGTCTGGTGGTCAAGTTGGTGATAGTGGTATACTCAGTAATAGTTATTGTGAATTTATTGTTTCTGATACACAAAAATACATCAAAGCAATTGGTCATATCGGTAAAGTAATGATTAACTCAATAGCAGTAAATAATTTAGTTGAGGCAAGAATTAATATTGAGCGTCGTAACTCTATTTGTCTCAATCATTCTGCTACACATTTATTACATGCAGCTTTACGTGATATATTGGGAAATCATGTCATTCAAAAAGGATCATTAGTAAATGAGAAATATTTGCGTTTTGATTTCTCTCATTTTAATGTAATGACACCTAAACAAATATACCAAATTGAAGATGTTATAAACTATCAGATTCGTAAAAATTATTCTATTACAACAACATTAATGAATTTAAAAGCAGCAAAAGAAAAAAAGGCAATCGCACTTTTTGGTGAAAAATATAATACACAACTAGTGCGCGTTCTTAGTATTGGTGATTTTTCTATTGAGCTATGTAGTGGTACTCATGCAAATCGGACAGGGGATATAGGATTATTTTATATTAATAATGAATCGAGTGCGTCAGCTGGAATTCGTCGGATTGAAGCAACAACAGGACAAAGTGCCATGAATAATGTTCATCATCAATCTCAAGTATTAGGAAAAATTTCTCAATTAATGAAAAGTGATGATAATAATCTAATAAAAAAGATTAAAATGACATTAGATAAAGTTAAAGTATTAGAAAAATCATTAAATCAATTAAAAAGACAACAAGCTATTAAAGAAAGTTTTTTTTTAAGTCAACAAGTTAAAAAAATTAATGACATTAACTTATTGGTTAGTCAGTTAAATAGTATTGAATACAAACAATTACGTATTATTGTTGATAACTTAAAAAATCAATTAAGATCAGCAATTATTGTGCTTTCTACTGTAAATAATAATAAAATTAATTTAATTGTTGGTATAACTAATAATTTAATTAATAAAGTAAAGGCTGATGATTTAATTTCATTTATTGCACAGCAAATAAATGGAAAAGGAGGTGGTCGATCTGATATTGCTGAGGCGGGTGGCTATAATATAGCAGCACTTCCCATTGCATTAGCATCAGTTGAAAAATGGGTTAATTCACGTTTAATATAAATTAAACATATAAATGAAATAGAAATTAAATAATTTAATTATATAATTTGTTAATGAATTTTTATTAAATAGTTAAATATATAAATTATATTTTTAGTTATCATATTAATATAATAATTATTTTAAATTAAAAACTTTAAGTAAATATTAATATTTTATGTTTTCACGGTGTATAATAAATAATAGCGTAATGGAGAACTAAACCTAAACATCTGACTCTTTTTAATTTTTAAGGAGAAAAGAATGCTTATTCTGACTCGTCGAGTTGGTGAAACGCTCATGATAGGTGATGAAATAACAGTAACTGTGCTTGGTGTAAAAGGTAATCAAGTACGTATAGGAGTTAATGCGCCTAAAAAAGTTTCTGTTCACCGTGAAGAAATTTATCAACGAATTCAAGATGAAAAAAAACAACCCAATAATCAATAATTTTTTAGTTTTTTTGTAAAATATTTTTTTAATTTTATATTAGTATTATCTATATAATTGGTATTTTGTTATTTTTTATATTTTTATGCCTCGTATGAGTATGGTATGTCTTTAAGTTAGATGATTAATAAAATTAGTTATATTTTTTGTAAAAACATTTTTATATTTTTATGTTTTTAATAAAACTTAATTTTAATTATTAAATTTTAACATATTTTTAAAATATTTATAAATGAATTTTAATATTATTAAGTAACATAAGTTTGTAGAAATACAATATTTAAATTAAGAATTTAATTTATGAGTAATTCCTTTTATTTGAAATATTTATTTATTAAAAAATAAATCTTTATGTTTGATTTGTTTTTTAATCTTTTAATTAATGTTTTATGCTAATACGTATAATGTTATATTATTTTATTTTATTCTTTAACATATTTATTTAGCTATAAAATAGTTAAATTAACTAAAGAATACAAAACAATTAGAAAAAATATTTGACTTCTAAGCTTGAAAAAGTAATATGAACGCCATTAAAAAAAGAGGATTAAAATAATTTAATACTATTATATATATCTCTTTACTATTCAATGATGAGGTGGCCGAGAGGCTAAAGGCGCTCCCCTGCTAAGGGAGTATGTGGTTAATAGCTGCATCGAGGGTTCAAATCCCTCCCTCATCGTTATTTTATAGTGCATCCATAACTCAGTTGGATAGAGTACTCGGCTACGAACCGAGCGGTCGGAGGTTCAAATCCTTCTGGATGCGCAATATAATAAATCCTGTCAATTAATCGTCAGGGTTTTTTTTATAATTTAAACATTTTTATATGAATAAATATGTCATTTCAAGTTATTAGACGTAAATATTATAGAGAAGAAAAATTCTAGTTATTTACGTTAAAGTAACTTTTTAAAAGAAAAATAATGAATAAATAATGGAAGGTCAATTTGATTCCGAATGTATCAAAAGCGCTCTCATGGTTAGAGGCGCGTCCAAATATTTTAAATGGTCTTCGCCGTGGTATTGAACGCGAAACATTAAGAGTTACTCCATCAGGAAAATTAGCTAAATCCCCGCATCCAGACAGTTTAGGGAAAGCATTAACTCATCCGTGGATTACGACTGATTTTGCTGAAGCTTTATTAGAATTTATCACACCAATTGACAATAATATTGAGCATATTCTAGCGTTTTTAAGAGATCTACATCGTTACACAGCTCGTCATCTTAATCATGAATTGATGTGGCCACTAAGCATGCCATGTTTTATAGAATGTCAAGATAATATTGCTTTAGCTCAATATGGTGTTTCTAATATTGGTCGTTTTAAAACTTTATATCGTGAAGGATTGAAAAATCGTTATGGTGCTTTAATGCAAACAATTGCAGGAATTCATTATAATTTTTCTTTACCTATTGAATTTTGGCGAGCACTGGTTGGCGTTAAAGATGCTAAAAGTGGTAAGAAAAAAATTTCTGATGGTTATTTTCGATTAATTCGTAATTATTATCGTTTTGGTTGGATGATCCCATATTTATTTGGTATGTCGCCTGCAATTTGTGGTTCTTTTTTGCATAAAACAACAAGACATTTTCCTTTTGAGAAGACAGCTAAAGGAACATATTATTTACCTTATGCCACATCGTTACGAATGAGTGATTTTGGATATAATAATAAATCTCAAAGTAAGATAAAGATTACATTTAACGACATAACAACTTATGTTACTAAGCTTAAACGGGCTATAAAACAACCGTCACCTGAATTTACAAAAATAGGTAAATATAATAAAGATGGTAAATATTTACAGCTAAATACAAATATTTTACAAATTGAAAATGAATTATATGCACCTATTCGACCAAAAAGAGAGTTAATTGGTGAAGAATCTTCATCTGATGCATTGTTAAAAAGAGGAATTGAATATATTGAAGTTAGAGCATTAGATATTAATTTATTTACTGCTATTGGTATTGATGAAACTCAAATTCATTTTCTTGATCTCTTTTTAATTTGGTGTGTATTAGCAGATGTACCAGAAATGAATGAAAAAGAGCTAAATTATTGCCGAAAGAATTGGAATCGAGTAATACTTGAAGGACGTAAACCTGGACAAATAATAGGTATTGGTTGTGGTGAATCAATGCGACCTTTAAAAGAGGTAGGACAGATATTATTCGATGATTTAATCAGAGTTGCCAAGGTTCTAGATGTTATCGATAATACTCGATATCATGAAATTTGCATTCAATTAATAGCGATGCTTGAAAACCCAGAGCTTACTTATTCTGGGCAAATATTATCCACAATGATTGATCAAAGTATTAGTCAATATGGCTTAAAATTGGCAAAAACTTATTATCAACAATTAACTAATGAGCCTTATGAAGTAATAACAGACACTGAATTTATTAATGTTCGTTATGCTTCAATTTATAATCAATTAGCAATTGAACAAACAGATAAAATAAGTTTTGAAAAATACTTAAAGGTACATCTAAAATAAGAAGAAGAAATAGTTAAATTTTAAAGAAAAAAGATAAAAATTTTATAGGTATAAAAAAGTATATTATTATTTAATAATTTACTATTAATTATATACAAAATAAAAAAACAATTACCATTTTTATCAAAATGATTAAGATTTTTATGTATTGTAAGAGATCATAATATTTAATTTTTAATTTAATGTATTATAATAAAATTATTAAAAGAATAGATATTCATCTATTATAATATTTATTTTTAAATTCATATTTAATTATATTAACATAAAAACATAAAATTACTAATATCTCTTTAATAGATTTCTTATAAATTATCATAAAAAATTTATATGAAGATCATTCGATCACCTTAAAAAAATAATGCATTATTTTTTATTTAAAATACTTATGAAGTATATAGTTAAATCAATATCTTCAATTTAAATATATGACTTAAATAAACATTAGTATTTACTCATAAAATCACTAATTATATATAGTGTTTTATTAATGATAATAAATGAGATTAATTTTAATAAAAACTTAATTTAATTGGTATCATAAAATAAATTATTAAAAATTATCATAATTATCATTTTTGTTAATTTTTAATATATCGTAAAAATAAGCAAATAACAATTAAATCATTTTATTTAATTGTTATTTGCTTAAAACGAGATATTTTAAAATAGTATTTATTATATTAAAATTTTAATGTTTAATCTCATTAATTTTTAAATTTTATTTCATTAAAAATGAAATTTATTTTTCATTATTATTTTAATATTTTTTATTTATATGTTTAATAGAACATTCCTTAAAAATTATTTTTTTTAACTAATTTAATTAAATTTTGCTTATTAAGTTTTATTGTTTGATAGTAAACTCAAAAAATATATTGTAATAATGCTATTATTAATAATATTTTGAGTATATTTAATTAAAAGATAACTGATTTTTTTAATTAGTATTAATGTCATTACTAATTAGTTTATTTTATAAATTAAAATATTTTAATTGAACCATCTAAATTTAAAATTGATAATAATGTTATTTTAATTATAAATAAATTTATTCTTTTATTTATTAACAATTATTATTGTTTATCTTTATTAATTATATATCAATTTAAATCAAATACTAAAATAAAAAATTATTTTTCTATATATAAATATTATTATTTTTCTAAATTTTAGAAAAATTTAAACTTTAAAAGTTAGGGTGATTTCTTTAAAAGAAATAATATATATTATCAATAATTCAATTTAAATAATTTAGTTAATATTTAAAGTTAAAAATCACCTAAATTATTGATAATAAAAATTAAATTAATAAAAAAAATAAAATATTTTACTTGTAATAAAATTTAATGAATGAAATAGCTATTTTAGGTGGATTAATATATCCAATTCAATTAAATATTATTTTTTTATTTTAAGATAGTAAAATAATTTAAATAAAATTACTATCATGATAATCATGATCATTAATGTGTTTATTAAGAGATATTTAAGTTTAAAATTCTTATATTTTTGATTTATTGATGATAAAATAATTTATAAAAATTAAATTAAGAATAAATTTATATAAAAATGATTTTAATAAGATGTCCAATAGGCATTATTTAAAATCATTTTTATTCCAAAGATAAATGTTAATAACATAATTTAAATTTGTAAATATGAAATATATTTGTTAATTAAATATTAATACCGACATACGTATTATAAATATTAATTTTTATTTATTAAATTTGATAATGTAATAGAGATAATTTTATAATATATAAAGCAATAAATAAAAAAATTTATAATTTATTATAAATTTTATATTAACATAAATAAAAAATAAAATATTTATTTATAAATTATAAGCAAACTTATTAAATATCATTATTATTCATAGAGGTCAATAATAAATAAGCTATAAATAATTAACAATAAAAATTAAGTTTGAACATTAAAAGTAATAATTGTCAATTAATAATTGACACAATAAACTGTTTAAAAAAAACTAATAATAGAATTTAAGTTAATAATATTAAGTATTGACTTATACCAATAAAGATAAATATATTTATTATTATATAGTGATTTACTACAATTATGATAACTAAAGAGCCCGTTTTATATAAAATCGTTTACTATTTAATTTTCCATAATCAGTGATAAATTCAAAAAACTTATTAATAATGGTAAATAATAGTAATTATCAAGATAATAGTTTATTTATTAGCTAGTTGCTAATAAATAAAAAGTTATAAATTAATATAGTATCTTTCTTTAGAATTTCTGAATTGTTATTGATTTTTTTAAAATGCTCAATAACGAGATTAGATTATCATTGTAATATAATAAAATAAATTGATAGCAAATTCATTTAACAGAATCGAGTTAATCACATGTTTGATAATTTAACTGACAGACTTTCATGTACATTTCGAAATATTAGTGGCCGCGGAAGATTAACTGAAGACAATATTAAAGAAACATTACATGAAGTTCGCGTAGCATTATTGGAAGCCGATGTTGCTTTACCAGTAGTAAGAGAATTTATTCAATCAGTAAAAGAAAATGCAATAAATCAAAATGTCAATAAAAGTCTAACTCCAGGTCAAGAATTTATTAAAATTGTTCATAATCAACTTACTAATGCAATGGGTAAAGAGAATAGTTCTTTAAATTTAGCAGTACAACCTCCGGCTGTTATTCTTGTCGTAGGTATGAAAGGTGTAGGTAAAACTACAACTATTGCTAAATTAGGAAAATTATTAAAAGAAAAACAAAAGAAAAAAGTTTTAATAGTATCTACTGATATTTATCGCCCTGCTGGTATTAAGCAATTAGAAATACTCACACAAACAGCTGGGATTGATTTTTTTCCGTCAACATCAAGTGAAAAACCTATTAAAATCGCCACTAATGCGCTTCGATACGCAAAATTAAAATTTTATGATATTTTAATTATCGATACCTCTGGTTGTTTAGATACCAACGAAATAATAATGCTAGAAATTCAAGAGATTTATCGCTCTATTAATCCAATTGAAACTTTATTTATTATTGATGCAATGACTGGACAAAATTCGGCTAATACAGCTAAGTCTTTTGATGAGAAACTATTATTAACCGGATTTATATTGACAAAAATCGATGGGGATGCTCGTGGTGGTGCTGCATTGTCGATTCGTTATATTACTGGTAAACCAATTAAATTTTTAGGAACAGGAGAAGAAATTAATAATTTAGAACCCTTTTATCCTGATAGAATTTCTTCTCGTATACTTGGTATGGGAGATATCTTATCTTTTATTGAAGAGATAGAAAGTAAAGTTAATAGCAAAAAGACAGAAAAATTTGTTCATAAACTTAAAAGAGATAACAATTTTGATTTAAATGATTTTCTTGAACAACTTAAACAAATGCATAATATTGGTAATATGACGACTATCTTAAATAAAATTCCAGGTATATCTAAGCTTTCAGGTTTAGTTAAATTACAAATAGATAATAAAATATTAGTTAAAATGGAGGCAATCATTAGCTCTATGACTACAAAAGAACGACAAAAACCAGAAATTATTAAGGGGTCAAGAAAGAAACGTATTGCTGCTGGTTCTGGTACACAAGTACAGGATATTAATCGATTACTTAAACAATTTAATGACATAAGACATATAATAAAAAAAATGAAAAAAAACGAAATAACTAAAATAATAAGTGGAATGAAAAATATAAAATTATTTGATTTTAAAAAAAAGATAAAATAAAAAAAATTTAAAATAAACAAAATTTTATTTTTATTGTTTTTTTATGTTCAAATGAATAAAATATTTAAAATTTAAATATAAAAATTAAATTCTATTTTTTTTAATAGATTATTTTTGTTAATTAACGAGGCTATTATGGTAACAATTCGTTTAGCGCGCGCCGGTAGGAAAAAGTGTCCATTTTATCAGATTATTGTTACGGACGGTCGCAATGCGCGTGATGGTCGTTTTATTGAGCGTATAGGATTTTTTAATCCTATTACATTATCTAGAAAAAAAGAATTACATTTAGATTTAGAACGCGTTAATCATTGGATAAATTTAGGTGCAACAATTTCTGATCGTGTTTTATCGCTCATCAAACAAGCAAAAAAATCAACTTAATCGATTATAATGGTAATAAGTAAGGGGGTTTACTTTAAGATTCCTGTTAAACCTGTTGTTTTAGGAAAAATAGGTTCTTCGTATGGAATTCGTGGTTGGCTTAAAATTTTTTCATATACAGAAAATAGTAAAAATATTTTTGAGTATCAACCATGGTTTATTCAACGCTTAGGTCAATGGCAATTAGTGAAATTAGAATCTTGGAAACAACATAACAAAAATAGTATTATTAAAATAAAATATATTGATGATAAAAATGCCGCTAATTTAATAACTAATTATAAAATAATTATTGATTCATCGAAATTACCTCCACTTAAAAGTAATGAATATTACTGGAAAGATTTGATTGATTGTCATGTTTTAACTACTAAAGGCTATAGTTTGGGTTGTGTTAAAAATTTAATTAAAACAGGTGTAAATGATGTGCTGGTAATTAAAGCAAATATAAAAGATTTTTTTGGTATTAAAGAACGATTAATACCGTTTATTTATGAAAAAATAGTTAAAAATGTTAATTTTACTATTAAAATAATTGAAGTAGATTGGGATCCTAATTTTTAAACCAAAACTAAAAATTTTATTAATGTATAGGGAGAATGGAACTAAAAATGTTAATTGGAATTATTAGCTTATTTCCAGAAATGTTTCGAGCAATAACTAATTATGGAGTGACTGGCTCCGCAGTAAAAAATGGTTTATTAAAGATACAATATTGGAATCCGCGAGATTATACTTGTAATAAATATCGTGCTGTAGACGATACTCCTTATGGTGGGGGTCCTGGTATGTTAATGATGGTAGAACCCCTTAGAAAAGCTATTCATGCAGCAAAGTCTGAGATTAATGAAGATGTTAAAGTAATTTATCTTTCGCCGCAAGGACAAAAACTTAATCAACAAGGTATTTCTCGGTTAATATTAAATAAAAAACTTATTTTAATTTGCGGTCGATATGAAGGTATTGATGAACGGATTAATGAAACTGAAATTGATGAAGAATGGTCAATTGGTGATTATGTTCTTAGTGGAGGTGAATTAGCAGCAATGGTGATGATTGATTCAATTTCTCGATTTATTCCTGGTGTATTAGGTCACTCTACTTCAGCGAAAGAAGATTCTTTTATGAACGGATTACTTGATTTTCCTCATTATACTCGTCCTCAGATCTTAGAAGACATGAAAGTGCCAAGTGTTTTATTATCTGGAAATCATATAGAAATAGAGCGTTGGAGAAAAAAACAATCATTAGGTCGAACTTGGCTTAAAAGACCTGAACTTTTAGCAAATCTAGTTCTGACTGATAAACAAAAAATATTGTTGATAGAATTCCAACAAGAATATAAAGAACAGAAACATCTTAATTAGATATTGATAACGCTACTTCTATATATTAGTTTATTTAGGATAAAAATTAATTATGAGTGATATTATTAAACAACTTGAACAGGAGCAAATGAAGAAAAATATTTTTTCATTTCATCCAGGTGATATAGTAGAAGTTCAAGTATGGGTTGTTGAAAGTTCTAAAAAACGTTTACAGGCATTTGATGGTGTTGTTATCGGTATTCGTAATCGAGGTTTAAACTCAGCATTTACTGTTCGTAAAATCTCTAATGGAGAAGGTGTTGAGCGGGTATTCCAAACACATTCACCAATTATAGATAGCATTATAGTTAAACGTTTTGGCGCTGTTCGTAGAGCTAAATTATATTATCTCCGAAAACGTTCTGGTAAAACAGCTCGAATTAAGGAACGTCTAAATATTAAATAAAGTAAATTACACTATGGATTTCGATAATAAACTATAAAGTTTTATTTATTTTTATGAATTATTAACTTGTAATAATGTTTTTAATGATTATTAAAAGATTAATAAAAATTTAGTAATTATAATAATTGAAAGTAAATTATTAATAATTTTAAAAATAAAAAAATAAATTATTAATTCACATTAAATTTCATTAAAATAAATAGAATAATAAAAACATATTTTTACTTTATTTTTATATTGAAGTTTATTTAATTATTTTTAGGTTTTTTATTAATTCATTAGTTAGTTAGAGCCTAAAAAATTGTTATATTTAACGATAATGGAATATTTTTTTTCATTGATATAGTAATATATAAATATCGATTTTATTTTTTTTTTAAGTTATTTTATTTATTTTAAAATAAAATCTTAGTTATTTTTTAGATAAAATTATTTTTTTACTAAGTTTATTTAAAATTCATTCAACATGATAAGTAACATGAAATATAAATTTTTTATCTTTTTTTGTAAACTATACTAATCAATATCTTTATACTACAATTCATCATTGAGTTATTGTTTTTTTAAAAATAACCATAATTAATAAAAATTAATTTTGATTAGTTTTATTTTACATCCATATAAAATAATCATTAAATTACTATTTATTATCAAAAATATTTTTATTATTTTAATAAAATATTAGTTTCTATGATATGAATAAATTGATTTATTTCTTATTAATTTAAAAAGTTAATTTATAATTAAAATTATTTTTATTAAGAGTATTTTGTAATGTTAAATAGAATTAGCTTCAATTAATTCTGTAGTTTTGTTTTTTTCTTGAGTTAATCCTAATTTATTATAAGCTATTTTCATGTATTTTAGTGCTGTTCGCGCTGATTGGGTATCTGGATAATTTTTTAATATTTGTTCTGTGCGATTAATAACAGCAACATAAGCACCGCGTTTATTATAATATTTAAGAATAGCCTCTTCATATTTTGCTAAACGTTCTTTTAAAAAGACTAAACGCTTACTGGCATCTGTAGCATAAAGACTATTTGGATAAAAACGAATTAGTTGACTAAAATTTTTAAAGGCAAAAATAGTATGTTGAGGATCACGTTCTGAACGATCAATACAAAAAAAATTTTGTAGTACATTATCATCTAAGGCTTCTGCTATAAGACCGCGCATATATAAAACATAGTCAATATTGGGATGTGTTGGATTAAAACGAATAAATCGATTAATTGTTGTTATTGCTAGTGATAAATTAGTTAATTTATAATAAGTATAAATCATATTTAACTGGACTTGTTTAGCATAGGGACTAAATGGATAATCATTATCAAGAGTTTCTAATAATTTAATGGCCTCTTTATAATTACCATTTTGTAGTTTTTTTTGACTATCAATATAAATTTCAGTAAAAGAATTTCCTGGTGTATTATTTTTATTATTAGAGCAACCAGTAATAAATAAATTCAATGTAGTTAGTATTAATAGATATTTAATATGTATTCCCACTAGTTATTTCCTTTAAATATTTTTAAATCTTTATTTTTATAAATCTTCATAATAATAGAGCATTATTTATAGTAAAATATATTTTAATTAAAATGCTATTTATCATTAAAATATAAATTTTACTATAGATAATTTTATGTCTCAACAATTACAACTTCAGTCTAAAATCTTAAAGTCACAACTTGGTCAGCGTTTAGATCAAGCAATCGCTGGATTATTTCTTGATTATTCTCGTTCTCAAATAAAAAAATGGATTATAAACAATAAAGTACAAGTAAATGGTAAAATTATAAATAGGCCGAAAAAAAAAGTATTTGGCAATGAACAAGTTATCATTAATGTATTAATTAAAAAAGAAGATATACTTTTAGTCGCACAAAATATTCCATTAAATATTATTTATGAGGATGATGAAATACTTGTAATTAATAAACCTTGTGATTTTGTCGTTCATCCCGGTGTAGGGAATCCAAATGGAACAGTACTTAATGCACTTTTATACCATTATCCTAATATTATTAATATTCCAAGAGCAGGAATTGTTCATCGACTTGATAAAGATACTATTGGACTAATGGTTATTGCAAAAACAATAACAGCTCAAGCTCATTTGATAAAAGCATTTCATTTAAGAAAAATTACACGTGAATATGAAGCAATAGTTAATGGTCGTATGACAGTTGATGGTACAATAGATAAACCTATCGCTCGTCATCCAACTAAACGAACACATATGGCAGTTTGTGCAGTTGGAAAGATAGCTATTACGCATTATAAAATAATGGAGCATTTTCGCGCTCATACTAGACTTAGATTGCAATTAGAATCAGGTAGAATGCATCAAATTCGCGTTCACATGGCGTACATAAAACATCCATTGGTTGGTGATCCACTTTATGGTTGTTATCAACATCAATTAAAAAATGTCTCGGGAGAGTTTTGTAAAATTATAAAAAATTTTAATCGTCAGGCGCTTTATGCCATGATGTTACGCTTGTATCATCCCCGTACAAATATTGAAATGGAATGGAAAATAAATATCCCTGAAGATATGGTCATACTAATTAATATACTCAAAAAAGATGCAGTTATGAATAAAGATACAATGGATTTTTAAATAAATAATTATTTATAATGTATTCAAGCTATCTTTATTTTAAAAAACTTGTGATTTATATCACAAAAAAAATTATATCAATATTTTATTACTTTATACAAGTATTAACTTAAAAATATGTGTCGGCTAATAAAAATTGCAATTTTTATTTTTATTAAGTTTCATTAAAATATTATTGTTAATTTAATCAATGAGATATAATGCGTATTATCGAATTTAATAATAAAACAATAGTAATTTATAAAAAGAGATGCTGTATATAGTTATTTTAAAAAAATACAAGAATATCATTATAATAGCAGCAAACTTATTTATTTTATAATATAAATAAAACAGAAAATAAATTGTTTACATATCTTAGTAATCAACAGTTTTATATGATTAAATTTTTCAGGGTGGTAATAAAACAATTAAAATTAATAATTTTTCTATTATAGTTTAGTTTATGGGTTGATTATTGTTGTGATTCTTGAAAAATTTGAAAAAATAGTAAGCTGAGAAATTTTACTGAGTATAATACAGAATTAACTTAAAACTTTAAAAGTTATGATAATTGGTAAATGTTTCGCTAATATTTATACATTAAAGTGTTTAAAATTATATCCCATTAAATTTAAAAATTTCTTTTTGTAAAACTTATCTATAGCTAGGTAAATCAATTTATTTTTTATTAAAGTATTATTGTGTAAACGAATGAATGGTATCATTAATTTAATTTTATTAAAAATATTTTTATTGTGAACACCAACTTAATATTAATTGTTGTTTTTATGGTAATCAACTTAAATATCATAAAATAAAACATTATTTAATTTATATAAATAAAGTTATAATTCTATTTGGAGGTATTATGTACTTGGATCGTCTTACCAATAAATTTCAACAAGCACTAACTGACGCTCAATCTTTAGCGATAAGAAAAAATAATCAATTTATTGAACCAGTGCATTTACTTGTTGTGTTATTGGATTATCAAAATGGTATTTTGCGTTCTTTATTGGCATCTATTGAAACTAATTTCAATCAACTTAACAAAAAACTAAATGATATTCTTAATAAATTACCACAAACTCAAAATACTACTTTCGATATTCAGCCATCAAGTGATCTTATTCAGCATTTAAATTTGTGTGATAAATTAGCACGACAGTACGACGATACATTTATTTCTTCTGAACTATTTCTTCTAGCAATTTTTGATGCCAAAACTTTACTCACAGATATATTTAAAATGATAGGGGTGAGTAGATCAAATATAGAAAAAGCAATAAAACAAATGCGTGGCAATGAAAGTGTTAATAAACAAAGTGCTGAAGAACAACGCCAAGCACTTAAAAAATACACAATTGATTTAACTGAAAAAGCCGAACAAGACAAACTTGATCCTGTTATTGGTCGTGATGAAGAGATTCGTCGAACAATACAAGTTCTTCAACGTCGAACAAAAAATAATCCAGTTTTAATTGGTGAACCTGGGGTAGGTAAAACCGCAATTGTTGAAGGTCTTGCTCAACGAATTGTTAATAATGAGGTACCTGAAGGTTTAAAAAATAAACGAGTTCTCTCTTTAGATATAGGCGCCTTATTGGCTGGGGCAAAATATCGCGGTGAGTTTGAAGAACGCTTAAAAGCAGTTTTAAGTGATTTAAATAAACAAAAATGGAATATGATTCTATTTATCGATGAATTACATACTATGGTTAGTGCAGGTAAGGCTGAAGGTGCAATGGATGCTGGTAATATGTTAAAACCAGCACTAGCACGAGGAGAATTACATTGTATTGGTGCCACAACACTTGATGAATATCGTCATCATATTGAAAAAGATGCAGCATTAGAACGTCGCTTTCAAAAAGTTTATGTGACTGAACCTAGTGTTGAAGATACTATAGCAATATTAAGAGGACTAAAAGAACGCTATGAACTACATCATCATGTACAAATAACTGATCCTGCTATTGTTATTGCTGCTAATTTATCAAATCGTTATATATCTGATCGTATGTTGCCTGATAAAGCGATAGATTTAATTGATGAAGCTGGTGCTAGTTTACGGATGCAGATGGATTCCAAACCAGAGGTACTTGACCGTTTAGAGCGTCGAATTATTCAATTAAAACTTGAACAACAGGCACTAAAAAAAGAATCTGATGAAGCTAGTAAAAAACGACTTGAAATATTAGAGAAAGAATTAACAGAAAAAGAACAAGAATATTCAGAGTTAGAAAAAAAATGGAGATTTGAAAAAACAGAGCTTACTAACAGGCAAAATATAAAAGCAAAATTAGAAAACGCACGTATAAGTTTAGAACAAGCCAGGCGTATTTATGATTTAGCTAAAATGTCAGAATTACAATATGGTAAAATTCCTGAATTAGAAAAACAACTTGAAGTCGCTACAAAAATTGAAAATAAAACCATAAAATTGCTACGTAATAAAGTAACTGATACTGAGATTGCTGAAATATTAGCACGCTGGACAGGAATCCCTGTTTCAAAAATGTTAGAGGGTGAACGTAAAAAATTATTTCATATGGAAAAAGATTTACATAAGCGTGTTATTGGACAAAATGAAGGTGTTAGTGCAGTATCTAATGCGATCAGACGTAATCGTGCTGGTTTATCAGACCCAAATAGACCTATTGGATCATTTTTATTCTTAGGTCCTACTGGTGTTGGTAAAACAGAACTATCTAAAGTATTAGCTAATTTTTTATTTGATCGTGACGATGCAATGGTGCGTATTGATATGTCTGAGTTTATTGAAAAACATACTGTTTCTAGACTAGTTGGAGCACCTCCTGGTTATATTGGATACGAAGAAGGTGGTTATTTGACAGAAGCAATTCGACATCATCCTTATTCTGTTATTTTACTTGATGAAATTGAAAAAGCACATTCTGATATTTTTAATATTTTATTACAAGTTTTGGATGATGGACGTTTAACTGATAGGCAAGGGAGAACAGTTGACTTTCGTAATACAGTTGTTATTATGACTTCAAATTTAGGCTCTGATTTGATTCAAAAACGTTTTAATAGCTTGGATTATAATGAAATAAAAGGGATTGTTATGGAAGTTGTTAGTCGTAGTTTACGTCCTGAATTTATTAATCGCATTGATGAAATCGTTGTATTTCATCCACTTAATAAAAAACAAATTAAAGAAATTGCGCAAATCCAATTATCACGATTATATAACCGTATGGAAGAACAGGGCTATAAAATAAAAATCACATCAGATGCATTAGAAAAATTAGGTGAAATTGGATTTGATCCTATATTTGGAGCACGACCTTTAAAGCGCACAATTCAACAAAAAATTGAAAATCAATTGGCTGAACAGATTTTATCAGGTAAATTATTACCAGGTAAAGAAATAACTCTAACCCTAAATCTTAATAAAGATATTATTGTAGCTAACCAATAAATAAAATTAAATTATTGATTTTATTTAAAGAAATATAATTTTTTTTAAATATATTACTAAAATTTAGTAATGATGTTGTTAATCTAAAATTAATATAATAAATGAAGGTATAAAAAAAATATAAATAATACTTGTTAGTTTAAGAAAAGTCTTTATAATAAATTATATTATAATTTATCCATTAGATAATAAGTAAAAAATAAATATGAATTAAGATAAAAGTGTGCTATGATATACATCGCTTTTCGGTACAGGTCGTATGTTCTTTAACAATTAATCAGACAATCTTTGTGGACACTCGCAAAGACATCATCAAAAATTTGAAGATTAAGTCTTAAGGAGTAAAAAACAGTTTATTCATAATGAATAGCAGTCAAAATTCTTTAAGCATCAAACTTTTTTAATTCAAGAGTTTGATCGTGGCTCAGATTGAACGCTGGTGGCAGGCTTAACACATGCAAGTCGAGCGGCATCGGAAGAAAGCTTGCTTTCTTGCCGGCGAGCGGCGGACGGGTGAGTAATATATGGGGATCTACCCAAAAGTGGGGGACAACCATTAGAAATGGTGGCTAATACCGCATAATCTCTAAGGAGCAAAGTGGGGTTTTTTATATAACCTCACGCCTTTGGATGAACCCATATGAGATTAGCTAGTAGGTGGGGTAAAGGCTCACCTAGGCAACGATCTCTAGCTGGTCTGAGAGGATGATCAGCCACACTGGGACTGAGACACGGCCCAGACTCCTACGGGAGGCAGCAGTGGGGAATATTGCACAATGGGCGAAAGCCTGATGCAGCTATGCCATGTGTATGAAGAAGGCCTTCGGGTTGTAAAGTACTTTCAGTTGTGAAGAAAGTGTTAAGATTAATACTCTTAACAATTGACGTTAGCAACAAAAGAAGCACCGGCTAACTCCGTGCCAGCAGCCGCGGTAATACGGAGGGTGCGAGCGTTAATCGGAATTACTGGGCGTAAAGGGCACGCAGGCGGTTAATTAAGTTGGATGTGAAATCCCCGAGCTTAACTTGGGAATGGCATTCAAAACTGGTTAACTAGAGTCTTATAGAGGGGAATAGAATTCCATGTGTAGCGGTGAAATGCGTAGAGATGTGGAGGAATACCAGTGGCGAAGGCGATTCCCTGGATAAAGACTGACGCTCATGTGCGAAAGCGTGGGGAGCAAACAGGATTAGATACCCTGGTAGTCCACGCTGTAAACGATGTCGATTTGGAGGTTGTAGTCTTGAACTGTGGCCTCCGGAGCTAACGCGTTAAATCGACCGCCTGGGGAGTACGACCGCAAGGTTAAAACTCAAATGAATTGACGGGGGCCCGCACAAGCGGTGGAGCATGTGGTTTAATTCGATGCAACGCGAAGAACCTTACCTACTCTTGACATCCAAAGTATCCTTTAGAGATAAAGGAGTGCCTTCGGGAACTTTGAGACAGGTGCTGCATGGCTGTCGTCAGCTCGTGTTGTGAAATGTTGGGTTAAGTCCCGCAACGAGCGCAACCCTTATCCTTTGTTGCCAGCGAGTCAAGTCGGGAACTCAAAGGAGACTGCCGGTGATAAACCGGAGGAAGGTGGGGATGACGTCAAGTCATCATGGCCCTTACGAGTAGGGCTACACACGTGCTACAATAGCGTATACAGAGAGAGGCGAGCCTGCGAAGAGAAGCGGAACTCAGAAAGTACGTTCAAGTCCGGATTGGAGTCTGCAACTCGACTCCATGAAGTCGGAATCGCTAGTAATCGCGGATCAGCATGTCGCGGTGAATACGTTCCCGGGCCTTGTACACACCGCCCGTCACACCATGGGAGTGGGTTGCAAAAGAAGTGGGTAGCTTAACCTTCTGGATGGCACTTACCACTTTGTGATTCATGACTGGGGTGAAGTCGTAACAAGGTAACCGTAGGGGAACCTGCGGTTGGATCACCTCCTTACAATAAAGAGATGGAATGTGAGTGTTCACACAGATTGTCTGAAAAATTGAATAGAGAATACATTAGGCTTGTAGCTCAGTCGGTTAGAGCGCACCCCTGATAAGGGTGAGGTCGGTGGTTCAAGTCCACTCAGGCCTACTAAATTTAATATTTTTTATTAAAAAATATAATTAATTAAAAGGTTTAATAGTAATATAATTTTTAATGGGGCTATAGCTCAACTGGGAGAGCGCTTGCTTTGCACGCAGGAGGTCAGCGGTTCGACCCCGCTTAGCTCCATCATACTATAAAATCAAATAGATAAAAGATTATTCAGAATAATTTATCAATAAAATTTAGATAAAAATAAATGTTCTTTAACAATTTGGAATAAGATAAAAAAATAAAATATATTTTTATTATAATGTTAATAAAAAAACTTTTAAATTCAAACTTAAAATGTTTTTAGATATATAAATAAATGATATCAGCATGTATTATAAAATTTATGATGTAATTGAAGTTAAAATTCCTAGATAGTCGTGAATACAAACATATAATTCAATAAATAATTTTATTACCTGATCTCTGTTATAATTTTGTATTATCTAAACTGAAACATTTTTGGGTTGTGAGGTTAAGCGAAGTAAGCGTATACGGTGGATGCCTAGGCAGTCAGAGGCGATGAAGGACGTGCTAATCTGCGAAAAGCGTCGGGAAGCTGATATGAAGCAATAATAGCCGGCGATATCCGAATGGGGAAACCCAGTGCATAATAAGCACTATTTTTTGATGAATCTATAGTCAAATAAGGCAAACCAGGGGAACTGAAACATCTCAGTACCCTGAGGAAAAGAAATCAACCGAGATTCCCCTAGTAGTGGCGAGCGAACGGGGAAAAGCCCAGAGTCAACATCAATATTAAGATCAGAAGAATGGTCTGGAAAGTCCAGCAATAAAAGGTGATAGCCCTGTATTCGAAGATATTATTATTGTGAACTCGAAGAGTAGGGCGGGACACGTATTATCCTGTCTGAAGAAAGGGGGACCATCCTCTAAGGCTAAATACTCCTGACTGACCGATAGTGAACCAGTACCGTGAGGGAAAGGCGAAAAGAACCCCGGTGAGGGGAGTGAAATAGAACCTAAAACCGTGTACGTACAAGCAGTGGGAGCTCTAATTATTCAGTTTTTGAAGAAATTGAATGATAATAAATTACATAATATAGCAAAAATTTACTAATAAATTTTCTATTTTTTTTTAAAAATGTTGCATAGTACATGCAAAAGTATAGTGCTAAATAGAAATTAAAAAGTGAACAAAAGTTGTAAAATAAGCTAGATATTTAATGATGAGTGACCGCGTACCTTTTGTATAATGGGTCAGCGACTTATATTCTGTAGCAAGGTTAACTGTATAAGGGAGCCGTAGAGAAATCGAGTCTTAATTAGGCGTTAAGTTGTAGGATATAGACCCGAAACCCGGTGATCTAGCCATGGGCAGGTTGAAGGTTAGGTAATGCTAACTGAAGGACCGAACCGACTAATGTTGAAAAATTAGCGGATGACTTGTGGTTAGGGGTGAAAGACCAATCAAACCGGGAGATAGCTGGTTCTCCCCGAAAGCTATTTAGGTAGCGCCTCGTGAATTCATCTTCGGGGGTAGAGCACTGTTTTGGCTAGGGGGTCATCCCGACTTATCAATCCAATGCAAACTCCGAATACCGAAGAATGCTATCACGGGAGACACACGGCGGGTGCTAACGTCCGTCGTGAAGAGGGAAACAACCCAGACCGACAGCTAAGGTCCCAAAGTCATAGTTAAGTGGGAAACGAAGTGGGAAGGCTTAGACAACCAGGATGTTGGCTTAGAAGCAGCAATCATTTAAAGAAAGCGTAATAGCTCACTGGTCTAGTCGGCCTGCACGGAAGATGTAACGGGGCTAAACTATGCACCGAAGCTTCGGCAACAACAGAAATGTTTGTTGGGTAGGGGAGCGTTCTGTAAGCCATAGAAGATAAATTGAGAAATTTATTGGAGGTATCAGAAGTGCGAATGCTGACATAAGTAACGATAAAGCAGGTGAAAAACCTGCTCGCCGAAAGACCAAGGGTTCCTGTCCAACGTTAATCGGGGCAGGGTAAGTCGACCCCTAAGGCGAGGCTGAAAAGCGTAGTCGATGGAAAACTGGTTAATATTCCTGTACTAATAATTACTGCGAAGGGGGGACGAAGAAGGCTAGGCTATCCGGGCGACGGTTGCCCCGGTTCAAGCGTGTAGGTGGGTAATGTAGGCAAATCCGCATTACTATAACACCAAGGCGTGATAACGAATCACTAAGGTGATGAAGTAGTTTATGCCAGGCTTCCAGGAAAAGCCTCTAAGCATCAGGTAATTATTAATCGTACCAAAACCGACACAGGTGGTTAGGTAGAGAATACTAAGGCGCTTGAGAGAACTCGGGTGAAGGAACTAGGCAAAATGGTGCCGTAACTTCGGGAGAAGGCATGCTGACATTAAGTAAAGAGCTATACGCTTGAAGCTGAAGTCAGTCGCAGATACCAGTTGGCTGCAACTGTTTATTAAAAACACAGCACTGTGCAAACACGAAAGTGGACGTATACGGTGTGACGCCTGCCCGGTGCTGGAAGGTTAATTGATGGGGTAAACCGTAAAGGTGAAGCTCTTGATCGAAGCCCCAGTAAACGGCGGCCGTAACTATAACGGTCCTAAGGTAGCGAAATTCCTTGTCGGGTAAGTTCCGACCTGCACGAATGGCGTAATGATGGCTAAACTGTCTCCACCCGAGACTCAGTGAAATTGAATTCGCTGTGAAGATGCAGCGTACTCGCGACAAGACGGAAAGACCCCGTGAACCTTTACTATAGCTTGACACTGAATATTGAATCTTGATGTGTAGGATAGGTGGGAGGCTTAGAAACATAGACGCTAGTTTGTGTGGAGCCAATGTTGAAATACCACCCTTTAATATTTGATGTTCTAACATAGGTCCGTAACCCGGACTGAGGACAGTGTCTGGTGGGTAGTTTGACTGGGGCGGTCTCCTCCTAAAGAATAACGGAGGAGCACGAAGGTTGGCTAATCACGGTCGGACATCGTGAGGTTAGTGTAAAGGCATAAGCCAGCTTAACTGCGAGCGTGACGGCGCGAGCAGGTACGAAAGTAGGTCTTAGTGATCCGGTGGTTCTGAATGGAAGGGCCATCGCTCAACGGATAAAAGGTACTCCGGGGATAACAGGCTGATATCGCCCAAGAGTTCATATCGACGGCGGTGTTTGGCACCTCGATGTCGGCTCATCACATCCTGGGGCTGAAGTAGGTCCCAAGGGTATGGCTGTTCGCCATTTAAAGTGGTACGCGAGCTGGGTTTAGAACGTCGTGAGACAGTTCGGTCCCTATCTGTCGTGGGCGAAGGAAGATTGAGAGGGACTACTCCTAGTACGAGAGGACCGGAGTGGACACACCACTGGTGTTCAGGTTGTCATGCCAATGGCATAGCCTGGTAGCTAAGTGTGGAAGAGATAACCGCTGAAAGCATCTAAGCGGGAAACTTGCCTCAAGATGAGTCTTCCCTGACTTTAAAAGAGTTCTATAAGGGGTGTTCAAGACGAGGACGTAGATAGGCTGGGTGTGTAAATATAGTGATATCTGAGCTAACCAGTACTAATGACCCGGGAGGCTTAACCTAACAACACCAAAAATGTTTTAAGTTAAAGAATAAGAGTTTTTTAGTTTATTTATAAATTTAATTTAATGAACTTTATATTACAGTGATTAAGTAAATATAAAATAACGATATATTAATAAGAAACTATTTAATATCAATAAATATAATAGTTTATTTATATTCATATTAAGTTAATATGAATAGGTATTTAATAATAAAAATGGATTTCTGATTTATCATCTTGTTAATTAAGCTAGTTTATTAAAATTATTAATTAAATTTAATATAGAGATTGTTTTTACATATAAAATATAATTTTATATTAGAAAAATTTTTTTCATTATCTTAATAAAATTTATTTATTTAATGTTATTTATTTAATTTTTAAATTAATTTAATATACTTTAAATAATTAAAATTAATTTATTAAATGGATTAATTATCTTATCAATGATACCTTAAAAATAAAAATATCATTGATATAGAATTTTTAATAATTCATTAGATCAATAAAAATATTTAATTTTTTATATTCATAAAATTTATGTTATTAATTGTATATTATTTAAAATAAAAATATTTAATGAACACTGATTACAATAAATTATAATTGTTTAATTTATTACTTTAAGCAAAAAAAGATATTGGTAAAATACTAATATTTACTTGATAGTTAAATAAATATTTTGAAGTAAAAGAGATGTGAATTAACTATTTCATTAATAATTATATTTTATAGTTTTATTTTTAATTTTTATGTAAAAATAATTTTTATTATAAGCTGACAACAGATTATTTTAAAATAAAATATTTTAGTTTAATTATTTTTAAGCTAAAGTTACTATCTTAAAAATAAATTAATATCTTAATTTATTTTTATGTAATGTTTTCTGATTAATTAATTATTTAATTTTTATTTTAAAGAGATAAATCAAGGTATTTAAATAATAATTGATAATATTATAGATATTAATTTTATTTATTGAAGTAAATTCAAGAATTTTATTAAAAACAAAATTTTTAACATTAATCTCATATATTGTTAAATTCTTTATTAAAATTATAATAATCCTTATCTTATAATAATAAGGGTTGATTAAAAATATTTATTTCACACTTAAGTAACAGGGGTTGATTCAATGAGTTATATATTACCTTCCCTACCATATAAATATGGTGCGTTAGAACCATACTTTGATGAAAGAACAATGAAAATCCATCATACAAAACATCATCAAACTTATCTCAATAATACCAATAATGCATTAAAAGATTTTTTTGATCTTGCTGCACTTGACATAGATAATTTAATTCAAAATTTAGATAAAATATCTATTGATAAACGTAATTTTTTACGTAATAATGCAGGTGGTCATGCTAATCATAGGATGTTTTGGAATGGGTTAAAATTAGGTACTGAATTACAAGGTGAATTAAAATATTCAATTGAACATAATTTTATAACTGTTGATAATTTTAAAGAAATATTTGAAAAGATGGCAATTACTTTGTTTGGTTCTGGTTGGATATGGTTAATTTTGAGGTCAGATCAAAAACTTGAGATTGTTTCAACAGCTAATCAAGATAATCCATTGATGGGCAAAGTTATTTCCGGTGTATCTGGTTATCCTATTCTAGGACTTGATATTTGGGAACATGCTTATTATCTTAAATATGAAAATCGTCGTGCTGATTATATCAAAGCTTTTTGGTCAGTTGTTAATTGGGATGAAGCTTCAAGACGTTTTTTAGAAAAAATAAAATAATATTTAATTTTTTAATTATTTATATTTAAATTAAGATTTTTTAAACTAAGTTTAAAAAATCTTAATTATATACATTTTATAAAAAAATTTATTTATCTCTCTTTATATATATTACAATTATAAAAAATAATTTTTTATATTTTTAATAAAACCAATAGCTTCATAAACTTTATTAATAGTTAGTTGAGCACGAATTTTTGCTTTATTAGCGCCATCAAACATAATGTCATTTAATAATTTTTTGTTATTACGAAATTCATTAAAACGGCTTTGGATATTTTTTAATGCATTTAAAACAACTTCAGTAACAGTATTTTTAAGGTCGCTATACATTTTTTTAGAAAATTCTTTTTCTATCTCTAAGCTAGATTTACCGGTTATATTAGAAAGAATAACTATCAAATTAGAAATACCTGGTTTATTATCCGAATCATAATAAATTCGTGGTGGTTGATCAGAGTCAGTAATAGCAATTTTTATTTTCTTAGCTATTAATTTAGGATTTTCTAATAAAGTTATTACATTATTACGATTATCATCTGATTTTGACATTTTTTTTTGAGGCTCTTGTAAAGACATGACCCGAGTTTCTTTTTCAAAAATAAAAGGATTAGGTATAGTAAATACTTCGCCATAAATAGAATTAAAACGCTGAGCAATATCTCGACTTAATTCTAAATGTTGTTTTTGATCAATACCAACAGGAACTTTGTTTGTCTGATAAAGTAAAATATCAGCAGCCATTAATACTGGATAATTAAATAATCCAGCATTAATATTTTTATTATGGAAGAGTGATTTATTTTTAAATTGTGTCATACGACTTAATTCACCAAAATAAGTATAACAATTAAGTATCCAACTTAGTTGAGTATGTTGAGGGACGTGAGATTGAACAAAAATAATACTTTTTTCATGATCAATACCGCAAGCTAAATATAAAGCTAATGTATCAAGTATGGATTTTCTTAATTTTTTTGGATCCTGAAAAACTGTAATTGCATGTTGATCGACAATACAATAAATACAATCATATTTATCTTGTAAATAAGTCCATTGAAGCAATGCTCCAATATAATTCCCAATTGTTAATTCTCCAGATGGTTGAGCACCACTAAATACAATAGGTTTCTTATAAATATTGGTTTGTTTTATAATAGGTGTATTCATGTTATAAATTCAAAATTATTAAATATGATAGTCGTAAAAAAAATAACTTAATAAAACTCACTTTACTTGATATAATATGGTAAATTAATAATAATTAAATTCGTAAATTAAATTCTCATACAAGAAAAAAATAAAAAAAAGATTTTAATATTTAAAGCATAATTATTGAAATTATTACAATAATAACTAAATATTTTTTTGAATAAGATTTGAATATACTAAAATTAAAGTATTTTTATCCTGTATTATAACTAATAGTTTTTAAAAAAACTACATTATTTTATATTTTTAAAATGTAACTCTTTTGAAAATAATCTGTTATTTCAATTAATATTTATTTTTAAAAAAAATATAAATACAAATTTATATTAATTGTTATATAAATTTCAATAAAAAATTAATGATACTTTTAATTTTTATTTAATTTTAGTAAAATTAAAAATTAATATTTATTTCACTATAAAGTAAACATTAATATATTTATCTGATTTTATAAATAATTAATTTTTAATCTATTAAGTATTTGTTTTTAATAAAAACTAACATATAACCTGATAGGATATTTTAATGCTCAATCATCTTTCAATAATGTATTAAGGTAAATAAAATAACTTAATTTATGAATAAGAATTAATTTTTAAATATTATTAATTACTCTCTTACTTAATTTTTTACGCATAGCATCAATAACAGTTTTATAATTTAATTGATTAAAAATAGCAGAGCCCGCAACAAAAGTATTAGCACCTGCATTTGCAACATTAATAATATTATTAATGTTGATCCCACCATCAACTTCTAAGAGAATATCATAATCATAATTATCAATTATTCTCCGAACTTTACGTAATTTATTTATAATTTGCGGTATAAAAGATTGCCCGCTAAATCCAGGATTCACTGACATAATTAGAATAATATCTAATTTATCTATCACGTAATCTAAATAATTTAATGGTGTAGCTGGATTAAAGGCTAAACCAGCTTTACACCCATTATCTTTAATCAATTGCAATGTACGGTCAATATGTTCGCTTGCTTCAGCGTGAAAAGTAATATAAGTTGCACCGGCTTTAGCAAAATCAGGAATAATCCGATCTATTGATTTTATCATTAAATGTACATCAAATGGTACTTTAATACCATAATCTCGCAATGCTTTACATATCATTGGGCCAAAAGTTAAATTCGGAACATAATGATTATCCATGACATCAAAATGGATAATATCAGCTCCAGCTTTAATTACTTTTTGAGTATCTTCACCTAAGCATGCAAAATTTGCAGATAAAACAGAAGGGGCAATTAGAAAGTTTTTCATTATTGTCTCCGATTTATTTTTTTATCTTTTATATTCTTTTTATAAGTTGGATTATAGAATGCTAAAAGTTCATTAACTTTCCTACGATCAAGACTATTCCGACTAATTGTTCTGCGTACTTTAATAACATTTAATTTGGCATGATGATACCACTCCCTAGTTATTGGTGTATCATGATTTGATATTAATACTGGTATTCCATGTGTTGATGATAATTGATAAGCAATTTGAGCTAGATTGTATTGCTCTTTGCTTCCAAAACTCTTTGTATAATATGTAGTAAAATTTGCTGTATTAGAAAGAGGTGTATATGGTGGATCACAATAAACAACAGCGCTATTATTTACTGATAATAATGTTTTTTGATAAGTTTGACATATAAAAATAGCTTTTTGTGATTTTTCAGCAAATAAATAAAGTTCATTTTCAGGAAAATAAGGTTTTTTATAACATCCAAATGGAACATTAAATTCTCCTTTTGAATTATAACGACAAAGACCATTGTAACAATGGCGATTAAGATATAAAAATAATTCACAACGTCGTTGTGAATTATTAGATAAATTAAATTCACTGCGTAAACGATAGTATTGATGAGGTGTATTAAATTCAGTGTTAAAAAGTTGACGCGAATGTTTTACAAATATATCAGTATGATATTTTACAATATTGTATAAATTAATAAGATCATTATTAATATCAGCTAAAATATAAGTATTATAGTTAGTATTTAAAAATACTGAACCAGCTCCAACAAATGGCTCAACTAAACAATCACCATCTGGTAAATGTTTTTTAATCTCTTCTATAATAAAATATTTACCGCCAGCCCATTTTAAAAAAGCACGTTTTTTCTTCATGCCACCAAATTTTATCTAAATATTTCAGGGTTTTTGGTATATTTCTATTTAAGATAGCATATTTATCTCTAATGATTTTTTATTTTTAATTTATATTTAACTTATTGAATTTTCTAACTTAAGTTTTTCTTGATAAAACAAATAAAATTAGATTTTATTTTTTTATTTACTCCTGAATATTTTTATTTATTATAACTAATAATATAGTAAATTTATTTATTATTTATGATTTTATAAATTTTATAATCAATTAATTAATTATTTTTAACGCATATTCTTATAAAATAAGAGTAGTTTATTATTATTTAATTGCAGTTTATAATTATTAATTTATGTCTATAAATAAATTAATAATTTGATACGTTATACACTTTAAATATAGTTTTTATTCTTACTTTAGAATTACTTTTACTTTATTCAATTAACTTAAATAATATAATAAAAAGATACATTATATAATGATGTTTTTATTTTTTTTTGATTTTCGATGCATTATTGTTTTGTAAAAACAATATCTCTTTGCTATAAAGTATCAATGATACTATAAAGATTTTAATATTCTTATTTTACGTTTTATTTATTATTGTTTGAAAATAAAAAACTTTTAGTCTCTATTATTAATGAGATATAAATTTTATTTCTTAATAAGATTAATATTCCATTTATTATTATTATAGGAAATAATATAATTCATAATTAATTAGTGCTTTAAAATACTTAAGTTATTGCAATAATAAGTAATAATAAAATTAAAATACTATTACTAATAATATTTCATTGATAACTTAGATCATATTTAGAATTTTTTACGTAAATATAATAAAATATATTAGATGGTTTTATTAAAGGTTACTTTAATTTTTATGATTTACTTTTTATATAAATTTCCTTTTTTATCTAAAGTGAATAATTTTAAATTATAAATAAAAATAATTCATATAGTTTAATTTTAAAATTCAAAAATTTAAGATAATAATACTATAATCATAGTATTATTATCTTAAATACACTTCAATCTGTATTTAAGCACTGTTTAATTGCTTTTAAGATAATATTTTGATTTACATTAGCATATAATTCCGCCTTACCAATAAACTTTGGTAAAACAAGATTTATTTGATTATTAACTACTTTTTTATCTCCCATCATGTGAGGTAAATAAGCTTCAGCAGTCATTTTTTTTGGTCCTTTAGTTGGAAGATTTGCTTGTTTAAGTAAATTTAGAATACGTTGAGTATTTTTATTATCAAATTGATTAACTAGTTCTGCAGTTTTTATAGCCATCACAATGCCGACAGCAACCACTTCTCCATGTAACCAGGAATCATCATAACCTAATTCAGTCTCAATAGCATGACCAAATGTATGTCCTAAATTTAATAATATACGGTTTCCATTAGTTTCCTTTTCATCTATAGCAATAATTTTTGCTTTTAATTTACAGCAATGATAAATACAGTATTTTATTTTTTTTTTATCAAATTTAAATAGTTTATTAATATTTTTTTCTAGCCAACAAAAAAAAATATAATCTAAAATTATACTATATTTAATCATTTCTGCTAATCCTGAAGAAAACTGACGTACTGGTAATGTTTTTAAACTGTTTAAATCAATAATAACTGATATTGGTTGATAGAAAACACCAATCATATTTTTACCTAATGAATGATTAACTGCTGTTTTCCCACCTATAGATGAATCAATTTGAGATAAAAGAGAAGTTGGCGCTTGGATAAAGCGAACACCTCTTTGATAACAGGCAGCAGCAAATCCTGTCAAATCACCAATAACACCACCACCAAGAGCAATAAGAATAGTGTTACGCGGATGATTTTTTTTTAATAAAGCAGTAAAAATGGTATTAAGGGTAATTAATGATTTATATTTTTCTCCAATAGGTAAAATAATCTCATCAACTTTCACACCTATTTTTATAAGGGTGGATTTTATTTTTACAGAATAAAGAGAATGTATAGTTTTATTTGTTATAATCATAGCATATTCACCACTTTTAAGTGGTAAAAATGCATCAGGTGAATTAAACAAACCAAAAGCAATACTAATAGAATAACTCCGCTCACCAAGTGAAACTATCAATTTTTTCATATTGATTTTACCTATATGACATATTTAATTAGTTGTTTATATTAATTTATTAAAATTAAGTACTGTCTAATAAATGAATTATTTGATTAACAATTGCTTTTGTACTTTGATTATCAGTATAAATGCTAATATCTGTAATTTCTTTATAAAGCGGATTGCGTTCATAAGCAAGTTTTTCTAAAACATCACGAAGAGGTTGATTTATCCGTAATAATGATCTCTTTTTATCACGTTGAGTTCGTATTATTTGTTTTTCAATCGTAGTTTCAAGAAAAACAACTATTCCTCTAGCAGATAATTGATTACGTGTTTCTTTTGATTTTATTGATCCGCCTCCTGTTGCTAAGATAATCCCTTGTTTTTTTGTAAGTTCATTAATAATTTTTTCTTCGCGTTCTCGAAAACCTTTCTCACCTTCTAAATCAAATATCCAACTTATATCAGCACCAGTACGCCGTTCAATTTCTTGGTCAGAATCAAAAAACTCCATATTAAGTTGCTGTGCTAGCTGGCGCCCAATAGTACTTTTTCCGGCACCCATAGGCCCAATCAGAAAGATATTTCGCTTCTCTACCATATTTTTGATCTTACTAAAATTATTCGTTAATAAAACCCGACTTATTAATTAAATTAATAGCGGGACCTATAATTTATATTTCATAAATATTGATATCTTTTTATATATAAAAGAAAAAAATCGGGATATATTCTGTTTTTTACAAAAAAATAGAAATAATTTATTTTAAATATTTAATTAATAATAGTATTTTCATAACCTTAAAATCCAAAATTTTTTTTAAATAATATATAACATTATAATATCATGAAGCTTAAGTATTTATTTTTAATTTTATTTGTAGACTAAGTTTAACATTAATTGATTTAAAAACCACTTCGATATTCTTATTAAGGATATATTATTTACTGTTAATTATAAATTATATTAAATTGAATATAAAATTATCATAATAGAGTAGCTGAATAAAAATTCAATCGTACATATAAAGTTTTATTATCAATAATAATACTGTTTATCTTATTTATTTTTTTAATAATTAATTTTTATATTAAGTTTTAATTATTGTTGAGTTTATAATTTATTATTCTTAATCATATAATTGTTTTATTTTTTAGAATCTTTTAGTATAAAATACTATTATAAATAATTATTTTTTCTGTATATTTAAATAAATATTAATTGATTAAAGTATTATTTTATAAATATTATGAATTATTAATTTATCTTATTAATAAGTATTATGAATATATTTTAAATATTTAATAAAATATTTTAATTTATTTGAATAAATAAAGTTATCTATTATTATGGTAATTATTTAATATGATATACTGAGTTGTTGATTAATTAATTAAAGTAATATCACTATTATTAAATAATAAAATCTATTATTTAATAAAAAATAATTAATTAAGAAAATTAAAAAGTTTTATTTTTAAAAATTTATTAAATAATTACGATTATACATATAATATATAAAAAATATTTTTTGTTAAAATTACAATAAAATTAAATAAAAAATATTTTTATATTACTTAAATTATCAGAATTATATTATATAATATTACTATAGATACTATAGATACTATAGATACTATAGATACTATAGATACTATAGATACTATAGATACTATAGATACTATAGATACTATAGATACTATAGATATATAATATCTATATAAATGATGCTTATATAATATATACTATTATCTTTATAAATACTTATAACGTAGTATTTAATAATGTTAATGAATAATAAAAATTTTTTAAAGGTGAATATAAATATTTTATATATAAAATCATTAAATAATTAAATTTATTTACTTATTAAGTATTATAATTTTAAAAATAGTTATCATGGTTAATGGAATAAATCAAAAAATATTATGTTAAATATCATTTCTATTAACTTAGCAATGAATGTTTTTTTCGGTTCATATAAGTGATTTATTAATAAATAATAATGAATAAAAATTCAAATTAATGAATTAAATTATTAAATTTAAAATATTAATTTTAATAAAAATTTAAAAGTAATTAGTATTTAGGTTAAATTCTAAAAAAAAATACTTTTATCGTTCTTAATCTAAGAAATTTTCTTATTATCTTAATATTTAACGCTACAACATTAGATAAATAATTAATTTTTATAAATGTGTATAATAATTAATTATTTCTTAATATAAATTTTATATTCATAAATCACTATAATAATAATTACTAATTATTTAGATTATATAAAATATTTTATATTTTCTGAATAAAATTATATAGTTATTTTAACATTGATTGTTTATAGTTTTTATTAATTAAATTAAAAATTTATAGATTGAATTGTATATAAAATACCAAGTATAATACCTAATTTAACATATAATAATATGCTTATTATTTATAATAAAATATAAAAATTAAAATAAATAAATAAAGAATTAATAAAAAATATAATATAAAGCGTACAAAACTAATAAAAAGTAAATCCTAAACCTAAAATAAATATTAATAATAATACTTAAGTAATCATTGAATAAAATTAATTCATAAGAATCTTTAATAAAGATTTAAATTAAATTTAAATAAAATAATATATGATAAATTTTAAAGTATAAAATATTAATAAAAAATAAAAAAATAACTAATGCATTTAAGATTACATAGTTTTAATTATTTGTTTGATGTTGTTACTCTAATTTAGAAGACTTTTATAATAAAATATAATTTGAGATTATATTAAAATTTGATAATTATAAAAAATATTTATTCTATTTTGAGTAATTTTATATAAATTATTTCAATTAAATCATTGAACGATAAAATAGTATTTTTGGATTATATCTTTTTTTTATTTTTAAGATATAAAAGTTAAAATTTTAAAATAATAAAATTATTTATTTTTTATTTAAAATTATTAATTAAGTTAATATATTATTTTAAATATTAGAATTAAATTAAAATTATTGTTTTTTTTTAAGATAACGTTGAGCATAAAATAATGCACTAATATTTCTTGCTTCGTTAAAATCTTTAACATCAAGAAGTTGCATCATGTTTTCAATTGACCATCGAATTTGTTCTAGTGGCTCTGGTTCATCACCTTTTATTTTTTCCTCATAAAGATTTTGTGCAATAAATATATTAATTTTACTGGAAAAATAAGTAGGTAATATTGTTAGTTTTACTAAAAATTTAATATCTTTTGTTCCATAGCCAATTTCTTCTTTTAATTCTCTCATAGCAGCTTCTATGGCAGTTTCTCCCTTATCAATTGCTCCTTTAGGAAAACCTAATTCATATTCCTCGATACCAACAGCATATTCACGAATTAAGATTAGTTCATTATTGATAATAGGGATAATAAGTACTGACTCATGTATTGCTGGTTGCATTCGTTCGTAACGACGTTTAACTCCATTATTAAATTCAAGATTAATAGATTGAATACAAAAAAGTCTTGATTTAGCAATGTTTTTTATATTCATAATTTTAGGTTTTTTGATTAATTCCATATGTTATTTTCTGATAAAATTTATTAAATAAATTATAATTTTTTTATTAAGGATAAGAATGGATTTTTTATTTTTATTAAAATCAATTATCATTCAATTTAGTTATCTAGTCATTATAAATTAATAAATTAGATGAAATTAATTATTATAATCATAATGTTTAAAATAAATAACAATAAATTATAACTAATTACTAATAATGGTACAAACATAAAATTAAAATGATATTTATTTTATAAAAAAATACTAAAGTGATTATTATTTTAAATATCTATTATATTTTAATTTTATAAAAAATAATTTAAATATTGATTATTTTAATTATTTTTTATTTATAAGAGAGAAATGATAATTTATATAGATTATAGTTTTAATTTGACTTAGTTATTTTAAAAATAAACCTTATAATAGGATAAGAAATTTATATCGTTATTTTATTTATTAATGTATTAAAATATTAAAAATATTATTAATAAAAATGTTTATTATTTTAACATCAATAAATAATTTTTTATTAATTTTAAATAAAATTTATTTTTAAATATTTTAAATCAAGTGATATGTAATTAATTTATTATTTGATAGGATTAAATAATCAATAATCTATAAAAATTTATTAAGATCTAAATAATTAATTAAATATAATATATATTTAATTAATTATTTAGATTATTAGTCTTAAATTTAATTTATTAATTAACTAATTTTATTTATTTTTATTATTATTATTTTTTTAAGTTAATGTTATTTAACGAATTAATTTTAATGTCATTTATTAATAATATATCTCTTATAAATCATGAAAGATCTTTTAAAAAATGTATTAATATAATATTTTTTATAAAATATATATTGTAGTTTATTTTATTAATTTTGTATAAAATTCAATAGTTTTTATTATTTTTCTTAATTTTATTAATATTTATTTAATAATATATATTTTATATTTTTAAATATAAAATAATTTATTCTCATTAATTTTATGATTAAAATTAATGAGAATTTTTAATAAAACTTTATTAGGAATATAAAATATATTAAAGATAGATAATTATAATTTTTTATTTTTATATAATATCATTTTAATAAATTAATTTCAATTAATGAGACTTATAAAAAAATAACTATAAAAATAATTATTTATCAGTAATTTAATTTATTTTTTATAAATCATTATTTATTTATGATAAGTTTATTGTTGGTTGTTTTAATGAATTATTGTTAATATGATCATATATATATTTAAAAAATATCTTATAAAGCATTTACAATAAACAGAATTAATTATCAATTATTTTAAATGATTTTTTATGAAAACTATATTATAAATATAGTTAAATTAATAAAAGATAAATATTATCAAGGTATTATTACAATTAAACAATATAAAATAAAATATTTATATAATAATTATTATAAAAATTAAAATTAATTAAAGATAAATTTATATTTATTTAAGTAAAATAAATATAAATTGAATAATACAAGAAATAACTGTTATAATTAATTTAATAAAAGAATAAGAACATATACTTTATAATAGTTAATACTAAAGAAAATTCTTTATGTTCCTTATCATAAATAAAATTTAATCTTATATGATTACTATCAATTAATTATTTTAATTTAAATTTATTAAAAATATTTAATAATATTTTTATCTTTTTTTGATTAAAATATTAAAAATATATCATATGAGTAGAATAATAATTAATATTAAGTATTAATTTAATTGAACTTGATTCTTATCTTAATAAGAAAATAAGAAACATATAGAAGATTTAAAATAAATTAAAATAGTTAATTTATTGATTTTAATATACTTATTTTATACCGATGCAAATAATATAAACATATTTTACTATATAACTTATTGCAATATAAATCAGGTTTATAATTTAAAATAGTTCAAATAAAATTGATTTATTTTATTCTGTTAATTTTAAGTAAATTTTTAATATATCTTAATTAAAATTAAGATATATTAAAAATTAAGATATATTTAGGAGTATAAATTAATGAATTCAAAAAAAAAGATTACTTTAGAAGAAATGGCTAAATATGATATTTATCAAGTTAAAGAAATTATTTATAATCCAGGATATGAACAATTATTTATAGAAGAGACAAAACCTTCACTAAAAGGTTTTGAGCGTGGTATTCAGACAAATTTAGATACAGTGGCAGTTAATACTGGTATTTTTACTGGTAGATCACCAAAAGATAAATATATCGTTCTTGATAACCTTTCCATAAATACAGTTTGGTGGACAGATCAAAATAAAGAAAATAATGACAATAAACCAATAACTAAATCAGTTTGGAAATCATTAATGAAATTAGTAAGTAACCAGTTATCAGGTAAACGTTTATTTATTATTGATGCTTTTTGTGGTGCAAATGTAAATACACGCTTAAATGTACGTTTTATTACTGAAGTAGCCTGGCAAGCACATTTTGTAAAAAATATGTTTATTCGACCCTCTGAAAAAGAATTAATTAATTTTCAGCCAGATTTTATCGTGATGAATGGCTCTAAATGTACCAATCCTAATTGGCAGGCTCAAGGTTTAAATTCAGAAAACTTTATAGCATTTAATTTGACTGAACGAATGCAACTTATTGGCGGTACTTGGTATGGAGGTGAAATGAAAAAAGGATTATTTTCAATTATGAATTATTTATTACCACTAAAAGAAATCGCTTCGATGCATTGTTCAGCTAATGTTGGTAAAAATGGAGATGTGGCTATTTTTTTTGGTTTATCTGGTACAGGAAAAACAACTCTTTCTACCGATCCTAATCGCAAGTTAATTGGTGATGATGAACATGGATGGGATGATGATGGTGTATTCAACTTTGAAGGCGGTTGTTATGCTAAAACAATAAATTTATCTGAAGCAATAGAACCTGATATTTATCATGCGATTAAACGTGATGCATTATTAGAAAATGTTACTGTTTTAGATGATGGTTCTGTTAATTTTAATGATGGAACAAAAACAGAAAACACTCGAGTTTCTTATCCTATTTATCATATTAATAATATTGTTAAACCAATTTCTAAAGCAGGTCATGCATCGAAAGTTATTTTTTTGATGGCCGATCCATTTGGCGTTTTTCCGCTAGTATCTCGCTTAACACATGAACAAACCCAATATCATTTTTTATCTGGTTATACTGCTAAACTAGCAGGTACTGAACAAGGAATCATTGAACCAACTCCAACATTTTCAGCTTGTTTTGGGGCTGCTTTTTTAACATTGCATCCAACTAAATATGCTGAAGTATTAGGTAAGCGAATGAAAGTTTCTGGTACAAAATCATATTTGGTTAATACTGGTTGGGATGGAACTGCTAAACGTATTTCCATTAAAGATACCCGTATAATTGTTAATGCGATTTTAAATGGAGATATAGATAAAACAAAAACCATAAATTTACCGATTTTTAATTTAGCTATACCTGTTAATCTATTTGGAGTTGATAATAATATTTTGGATCCTCGTTTTAATTATATAAATAATAATCAATGGGAAATTAAAGCTAAAAATTTAGCTACGCAATTCATTAGAAATTTTAAAAAATATACTGATACAAAAATTGGTTTCAAGCTTATAAAAGCAGGTCCTGAACTGTAATTTTTAATAAAAAATAAAAATTATTAAATAAATAATGATGAAAATATAAGTATTTTTTATTATTTTATAACATTTAATTTATTAAAATTAATTGTTAATTATAATAAATTAAATAGAAGGTTTTAAAAATTGATAGAGATTAAAATTTTTTTTTAGCAGAAAAAAGAATATAAATACTTTAAAATAATCTAAGTAATATTATTATATTACATGATTTTAGAAAAATTTATATAAAAAAATCTTTTTATGTTATTAGTTATTAACATAATTTATAAATTAATTTTTATGTTTAAATTAAAAATTAATTATAATGATGAATTTATATTTATCATATATACTTATAATAAGTAATTCAGAATTATAAGGTTATATTATTTTAATTAATTATAATAAGAAATAATTAATTTATTTTAATTCATAAAATTGATAATTTAAGTGTAATAAAGGGTTGTATTTTAATACATATATTTAGAATATATTTAAATTAAACTCTTTCTTTAGATAATTATACCATAGTAATCAATATTAATATTATTACCTTATAAAAAATAAAATTAGGTTGTTTTTTATCCTACTTTTAATAAAAAGTATCCATATTAATATCATAAAAAATATTTTTATAGTATAAGAATTTGAGTATTATTAAATACACCTACCAATTATATAACATTTTCTAGAATAATCTTTATTTTTTGTAAGTTAATTTAATAAACTATCTAGAATTTTTTATAAAATTAAAGATTCTTAATAAAATATTTATAAAGATATTTTATTAAAAATTTTTAATAGAAAAATTAATGCAAATAATTTTTTTATAAGTTAGATTGACTATAAAAGCATTTTTTTAGAGATAAATTAATACTTATATATTTTATACTGATAATAAATTTTAGATTTATAAAATAACTTACATATATAACTCTATTTATTTTAATAAAAAGTTTGTCTGTAATATTATTACATTTTATAAATTAACTTTAATTGAGATAGTAGTGATTAAATATTTTTTAATATATTAAGAATTTTTATATAAAATAAAATCACGAAAACTATTTGTATTAGTAAATCTTATATATAAATTGTTTAATTATAAAATAATAAAATGAGTTATTAAAAATTTAGATATTTAAAATAACTACTAAAAAAAAATCAGTATGCTTAAGTTAATAATTTCTCAATGATATAAAAATAAAACTTATTATTTGTTATTATTTAAATAATTTCAATTTAAATTAATAAATTTATATTAGTTACTTTAAATTTAATTAATTAAAAATCAATATTAATTTCTGATCTATTATAATAAAAATGTTAATTTAATATTTTTATTATAAGTAAAATGTTAACTTATATTAAGTAACAAATATTTTCAACTAAAACTAATTTTTATTTACTAATGAAATTAAAATTTTTTAGATAAATAAATGAAAAAATAACATAAAGTTATTAAAGTTACATTCGGTTTTATCGAATAAAAAAATTATATATCTATTTTATTATTATTTAACATTAGTAATACTTTAATTTTTTATTTAGATTAACTATTTAAAATTTATTAATTTACCTAGACTTACAATGATTATGTTAAGTTTTTTTAAAAAATTTTATCTAAAATATTTATTACTAATACAAATAGTAAAATATTTATTAAATAGGATAAAATATTTATTATAATTTAAATTTGTGTAGATAAATGTTATAGAAAAAAAAGAACCAAAAATCTACTTATTTTTACTTAAATAACTTAATGAAAATAAAATATTTTATATAATTCATTTTCAATTAAAATCAAAAAAAAACAATGTAGATCTTTCTTCTCTGTTACTATTTGTCACCAATAATGAAAATGCATTGAGTTAATATTCAACAAATTTGGCTTAAAGTTTATGCTACATTTATTTACTGATTTGGATTTCTATACCGGTCTGTTATTAATATTAGCACTATTATTTGTGTTATTTTATGAAGCAATTAATGGTTTCCATGATACCGCAAATGCTGTAGCAACGGTTATTTATACGCGAGCAATGCGAGCTCAATCTGCGGTTGTTATAGCTAGTATTTTTAACTTTTTTGGTGTTATTTTAGGTGGATTGAGTGTCGCTTATACTATTGTACATTTATTACCAACAGATCTTCTTTTAAATGTAAGTTCTAGCCATGGTTTAGCGATGGTTTTTTCTATGCTATTAGCTGCCATTATCTGGAATTTAAGTACTTGGTATTTTGGGTTACCAACCTCCAGTTCACATACATTAATAGGTGCTATTATCGGTGTTGGTTTAACTAATTCATTAATAACTAATTCTCCTATAAGTAAAGCATTAAACACTCAAAAAGTTATTGAAATTTTTCTTTCTCTCATACTCTCTCCTGCTATTGGTTTTATTATTGCAGGAATATTAATTTTCTTTTTACGATCTTATTGTAATTATATTAAAAGACGTCGTTGTATTCATTTAGTTTCGTCCGAAAGAAAGAAAAAAGATACTAAAATAAAACCACCTTTCTGGACATGTATTGCTTTAATTTTATCTTCAATTGGCGTTAGTTTTTCCCATGGAGCTAATGATGGTCAGAAAGGTATTGGTTTTATTATGCTAATGTTAATTGGAGTGGCACCAGCTGGATTTGTCCTTAATGTAAATGCTAGTAGTTATGATATAGCTTGTATTCATAACGCAATAATGCATCTACAGCATTATTATGAAGAACATCAGTCAGCAGTAAAGCATTTTATTAATAAATCACAACACAATTCTGAGTTAGAAATTTTAGATAAGAAATTTCATTGTGATAATTCATGTCCTATTAATATATTAAAAAAAACATCACTAATGTTAACAAATATTCAAAGTTATTCATCACTAAAATCTGATGAACGTAATCAAATGCGTCGTTTATTGATATGTTTATCTGATACGGTATTAAATATTGCTAAATTACCTGAAACGCCATCTTCTGATGTACGTTTTTTAAAAGACTTAAGTAATGACTTACTTAATACAGTAGAATATGCACCAATGTGGATTATTATTGCTGTTGCTTTAGCTCTTTCTATAGGCACTATGATTGGTTGGCAACGTGTTGCTATAACAATTGGTGAAAAAATTGGTAAAAAAAATATGACATATGCGCAAGGTGTTTCTGCTCAAGTTACTGCTGCAATTTCCATTAGTATTGCAAGTTATACTGGTATGCCTGTATCAACAACACAAGTTCTATCTTCTGCTGTAGCAGGTACAATGGTTATTGATGGCGGCGGCGTCCAACCTAAAACAATTAAAAATATACTATTAGCTTGGTTATTTACATTACCTATTTCTATTATACTTTCTGGTTTCTTTTATTGGATATTATTGAAATTAATATAATTATATGTTATTTAATATATATTAAAAATAATAGTTCTTAATTTTAGTGTTACTTTTTATTAATCTATTTTTTAAAAAATTATAAATTTATAAAAAATAGTAATAATCTTTATAACTTATATCATCAAATATATTTCGATATAATATCGTTGCATTCTAGCATGCTTTCATTCGTTTCTAATACAAAAATTCTATATTTATATATTAAATTAAATTAATCATATTACGCTTATCAATAATATTACTTACTTAAGAATAAAATTCTAACTAATTTTATTACAATGCTATATATATTAAACATAATATTTAATATAATTTATGATAAATAATTATATCTAATATTTTAGATTATCAGTTTTAATAAACTTTTAAATCTTATGTAATAAAAACATTTATTAAATTACATATAAAAATAACTTATTTTATATTAAATCTTTTGTTTATTCATCAGAGCAAATATATAAAAATTTATTAAAAATATTTAGTACTGCTTTTATACATCAATTATAACCAATTAATAATTATTTTATTTTTAAAAAATGTTCTCTTATTTTATTGCTACTTTATTAAGTAATTGAGGTTTTTTATGACTAATTCTTTAACATATATACCGCCAAAAATATGGCAACAAACAATATCTAGTGGAGCATTTGCTGATATTAATCGTTCTATTTCTGGTTTAACTCACGAAAAAAAATTACCAATTGGCATTCATCCAATGCAACTCTATTCTCAGGGCACACCAAACGGTGTTAAAGTTACGGTAATGTTAGAAGAGTTACTTGAACTTGGATATATCGGTGCTGAATATGATGCTTGGTTAATTAATATTCGAAAAGGAGAGCAATTTTCCAGTGGTTTCATTGAGATTAATCCTAATTCCAAGATACCTGCATTACTTGATCAGAGTAGTGAAAAAAAAATACGAGTATTTGAATCTGGCTCAATTTTACTTTATCTTGCAGAAAAATTTAATATATTATTACCATGCGATACAGAAACACGTACTGAAGTTTTAAATTGGCTTTTTTGGCAAATGAGTTCCACCCCATTTATTGGTGGAGGTTTTGGACACTTTTATATCTATGCACCAGAAAAACTTGAGTACCCGATAAATCGCTATACAATGGAAACTAAAAGACAATTATCTGTATTAAATTGCCATTTAGCTAAAAAACGTTATATAGCCGGAAAAGAATATAGTATTGCTGATATTGCTGCTTGGCCTTGGTATGGCTGTTTAGTTCAAAATACTTTATATAATGCTGGTGAGTTTTTATCAGTACAAGATTATCAACATGTAAAACGTTGGGCTGATGAGATTTCTATACGATCTGCAGTAATTCGCGGTCAAAAAGTTAATCGCATAACTAATAATGGTATCCAAGAACGCCATCAAAAATCTGATTTAGACTAATATTAGTCTAAATCTCCAATTATAGTTATTCTATTTTACTTCATCACTATAGAATATACAAGAGTTTTTTCATAAAATATAAAATTTTTTTTTATTATATTCATTAAAATAAAATACACTATTACTTATCAAATTATTTAATTTTAAATATAAAAAAGATTTTTATTGATTAAATTATTATGCTATAATAATAATTATGATATTTTTATTTACACTCATTTTTTAAATATTTTATATTAAAATATTTAAATCTTTCCTTCTTTTCATCTTAATCGATAAGATTACTATTAATATATTTAATAAATAATTAATAAAGAGTAATTTTGATAAAATCAACGAAATATTTATATATAGAGTTATCATTCTGTAATTATTAAATTATTTTTTCTGTTTTTTATCTAATGCTATATATGTTATGTATACTTTTATTACAAAAAATAGCATATATTTTAATTAATATTTCTTGATTTATTAATTCATTAACTTTTTAAGTAAAATTTATCGATAGCAAAATTAATACTTGATTAAATAGTTTTTAGATTATTTTTTATTATTACTTTAATTATCAAAAAATAAATAAAGTCGTTATAATGTAATTATTATTGTTACATAAAAAAATTTATCTAATAAATAAGCAATTGTTGGTACTTTATTACTTGATAATAAAATTATTATTAGTCTAATTTCTATAAAAGTATCGCAAATAACTAAAATAACTAACTTAACTAACTTAAAGATAAATTTTATATTACTGTAGGTTAGATTAACATTTGTAATGTACAAATATCTACAATCATTAATATGATTAAATAAAATTAAATTAATTTTCAGATTCTTTTTGAATCTAACACGCAAATAAATCTTAATAATTTTTATACTAATGATTTTAATTATTTTACTATTATATATAAAATTAAAGTTAATAGTTATTAATTACTTATATCTTTAATATAGATTTTTTTAAATAAAAAAATAAATCACAAAACATGTAATAAACTATAGAAACTTGTTTATGATAAATATCATCGATAATTTGGAATTTATCATCAAAATAAAATAAATACTAATAATAAATTTTATTTATTAGAATTAAATATTTAAAAAAAAATAAAAAACTTAAAAAATAAATTATTATTATTAGATGAATATTAATTTTTAATATATTTAAATCTAAATTTAATTATAGATTTATTAATATTATAAAAGATAAAATCTAATATTTGAATTAAAAAAAAATTGAATAAAAAAATAAAAATTTAAAATTATTTATTCTATTTAATGTTCGATTGCTAATTAAATAATTTTTATATTTTAAAGATATGGGTATATTCTTAAGTTTAGTTATTTTAATATAAAATAATTGAAATACTCATAATATAATAAAATTATCGTAGAAAATTTTTTGTTATTTTTGTTTTTTTATTTTTAACTAATATTTATTTTTAATTTATCTAGAATATAAGTTTTTAATATTTTAGAGTTAGCCGATAAGCCGGGTTCTGTCACGGACAATCATTCATCTAGATCAGTATTTGCATACTGACTCAAGCGGCCTACCCAGGTTCAATGCGGGCCACACTGAAGAACCATTATTTGGCCTTGCTCCAGGTGGAGTTTACCATGCCATAAACTGTTACCAGCTATGCGGTGTGCTCTTACCACCCCATTTCACCCTTACCTGCACTCAAATATAGTCACTGGCGGTTTTTTTTCTGTTGTACTAGTCGTAGGTTTTACCTCCCAGACGTTATCTGGCACCTTGCCCTATGGAGCCCGGACTTTCCTCCACTTCTAATTATTAATTTTTTATCTATATAACAATTTAAGAATAAAGTAGCGATTGTCTAACTAACTCTAATTATAAATTATATCATTTTAACATTGAATTGTATAATTATTTATAGTAGTTACACAATAGCAGATTTATTTGCTTGTTTTATTGGAATTTATTTGTTGTTTTATAAAATGTTTATATAATATGTTTTTCTTTAAGCCATAAATTTCTGCTGTAATGATCGAGGCTTTTTTTAAAGATAATGATTTTTGTAATAAAATCAATGTTTTTACTATATTAGGGGAAATGACTACATTGGTATCTTTTGGTATTTTATACCCCTCAACAACTAATACAATTTCACCACGATAACGATTTTGATTAACTTTTAGCCAATCAAGTAATTTACCAACTGACAAACCATGAATAGATTCCCAGATTTTTGTTAATTCTCTGGCTAAAATGATATAACGATTAGCATCCCAAATAGCAATCATATCTGTTAATGTATCTAACAAACGATGAGGTGATTCATAAAAAAGAAGTGTTCTAGGTTCATTTGTTAATTCTTGTAATATTTTTTGTCGACTTTTACGCTTTGCTGGTAAAAATCCTTCATAACAAAATTTATTTGAAGGAATACCAGAAGCAGAAAGTGCAGTAATTGCTGCACATGGACCAGGCAAAGGAACTATTCTAATATCTGCTTGACGACAATATTTTATCAAATGGTAACCGGGATCATTAATTAGTGGCGTCCCTGCATTAGAAACTAATGCAATATTTAATCCTCGTTTTAATTGATGAATTAATCGATCTGTTTTTTGTTTTTCATTATAATTATTTAATGATATTATATGAGTATTAATAGAAAAGTGCTGCAATAATAAAGATGTATGTCGGATATTTTCTGCTGCAATAAAATTTACTTTTTTGAAAGTTTTTAATGCACGTATAGAAATATCGTCAAAATTACCAATAGGAGTTGGTATAATATATAAGGTTGATACCATCTCTACCTCTTTTTGATTTATATCTTCATTATCTATTAAAGTAATTGATTAAAATTTAGCAAAAATAATAAATTTTATTTATAAGTATTATTCTTTTAAATTACAGTATCGATCTTATTTTATTTTTTTGTTAATTGTACTTTATTTTAAATACAAAAATAAATAAATTATTAATAAAATTATATAGATAAATTTTAAAATTAATTATCATTGATATACTATTAATAATATTAATAGTATATCATCATATAAATAATGCGCTATTATTTTATGTAAAAAAAATATTAAAGATCAAGTTTATCATCAAAATATTTATAATTTTAGCAAATATTAACACATATATGTGTTGAAGAAATTTAAAAATAATATTAATAATGAGATGAAATATCTTGTAAATTTAAATTTTGTTTCTTAAGTTATATGATAAATAAGTATTGGTTTCTATGGTATTTACATTAAAAAAAATTTGATTGATTTAATGAATTAAAAATAAAAATAAATAAATAATTAAAATTTAATTTTAATAATATTTTAATTCCATAGATCATGAAATTTCTTATACTAAAAATTTTAGCTATAAAAATTTAAATATATAAATGTTTATTTAAATATATTTTCGACATCATAAAAATTCTAATAATACATATTAATATTAATAATTTTAAATAAATGAAAAAGATTTTAACTACTATTTTATTAATAAAAGATAATGAAAATATAGAAGTAACATTATATTATTTCATATTTTAATTACGATTACAAAAGAGTTTTAATTATAATTAAATACTTTTAATAAGTACTCTATTATTTATTAATTATATATAGTAAAATTTATTATCTTAAGAGAAAATTAAAAGTTTTTACTAAAAGCATTTAAATGTAAATTGTGTAGCTGTTGAAATATTATTTCATGCTATTTCCTTGCATCGATTAAAATTATTTAGACTTAATTAAATAATATATAGTTTTATTTTTTAGTAGTAACGATTAAAAAATTATTACACAGTGTTTTGCGATAAGTATGATTCATCACAACTTGAAGTTAAATGATCTACTCTTCTTGTGTTATATTTTAATGAAAACAATGTAATTATAATTTTTATCACTAATAGTTAAAAATCAGAAGATGTTTATTTGAAAAGTATGTACATTATGGAAATTTAACAATGCACTTCTTATGATTACCACAAAATGTGAAATCGTATCACTGCAAAAGTAGAATTGAAGTCTTATTAGCTGAAAATATAGCTATTATAGCTTTAACTATCTATAATAAATAAATTTTATCCAGTTTATTAAGTAAAAATGAGATAGAAATTCGAATTCTTTTGATAAGAAGATATTAAAATTCAAAAGTTCAATTATAGACAGTTAATTGTTTATAAGATTCAATCAATAACACTTTTTTTACATTAAGATGACTAAGGAGTAATAATGAGATTATTTTTTCTAATTATTATAATGTGTAGTCCTATTTTATTACAAGGATGCCTTGGCGCCACTATAATAGGATCATCAGCAGCGATCGTCACAAAAAGTACAATAGATCCAAGGAGTATAGGTCGTCAAGTTGATGACGGAACATTAGAAGCTCGCGTTAAAACTGCTATTAATAAAGATAAAGAAATTACTTGTAATACACGTATCATTATTACTGCTTATGCAGGTAAAATACTACTTATCGGTCAATCACCTAATCTTTTATTAGCCAAAAGAGCAAAAGATATAGCTATTAATGTAAAAGGTGTTCAAGCTGTTTATAATCAAATACGACAAACAATACCAATTGATTTTAATGCAGCTTATAAAGATGCTTGGATAACAACAAAAATAAAATCGAAAATTTTTATTAATAATTCGCTTAAATCATTAACTATTAAAGTTATTACAGAAAATAAAGAAGTATTTTTACTTGGCATTTTAACTCAACAAGAAGGAAATGTTATAGCAAAAATTGCTAGCAAAACAAGTGGTGTTAAGCATGTTATAACAGTATTCACGTATCTTAAATAAGATTATATTTTAAAGGGTTTTAATAATTAAATTTTAAATAATAATTATTTGGTTTAAGAATTATCGTATATTTACCAATTGTATTTTATTTATTATTAATAGCAAATAAATTTTAATAATTATATTATTAACTATTATTCAAAATAATTTTTTTTTAAAAATTGATTAATTTAATTTTATTAAATATAAACAATTAATGCTCAACATAAACATTCTATATTAAAATTTAATAATTTAATATTTTTATCTGAATAAAAATATTAAACAATATAACTAAAATAATTATATTAATATTAATCATTGTTAGAATATAAATTATTTTTTGTTTTTAGTGTTTATTTTTATATTTTTATAATAATTATCTAGACACATTTTATTCCTTTTTACACTATGTAATTTTTTAATTTAATTTAATTATTTTTTTTAAAAAATCTTATCAGTAATATTATAAATAATATTAAAATTAAAAAGTTTTAATTCATAATTTATTGGTAGATATTTTTAATAAAGAAATAAAGAAATTTTTAAGGATTACTTGGAGCCAATAAAAAAATAAATTATAAAATGCTAATAATCTATTTATATAAATTATATGAGATATTATTATTTACATTATAATAGAATTATTCTATAACAAAGAAATTAAATTAAGTTAATATTCGTTATTAAGTTAATTTAATATTAATTTTTTATATAAAAAGAAATTTATATTTTATAAAAATTTTATTTTTATCAACAAAAGTCTTATATTTATTTATTAAATAAATAAATAAATAAATAAATAAATAAATGTGTATTAATTAATAATATGTAGTGTCAAATCTTTTTTTGTAATATTTATCAATCATCATCAAAAAAAAAATTAAAATAATTATTATTTTTTCTTTTTTATTTAAAAACAAATTATAAGTAATAAGTATTAAGTTTTTACTTTCGATAATAAAAGTACCTATAGTATTCTCATATTTAGACTTAAGTTTAAATATTATTTCTATTTTCATTTTTACGCCAATAAATAGCAATAATAATTCTTATAGGTATTTTAATGTGCTGAAGGAATACTACTAAAACGAATATTGAAAGCTATAGCTTCATTGGATAATTTAATCATTTACAATAAAGAAAGTTTAATAATTGAAAATAACTCATTTTTATTTGCTAATCCTATAGGTATATAGTTGCACAAAAATATTAATACTGATAACTATAAATAAGATGTAATTTTATATTTTAAGAAATTATTTATAATTAACCATAATAAAATAAAGACAACACAGGAACATTCCTAAAAGATCTCTACAGTAAATTACTCGGTAAACAAACCCATCTCTTGCTCAGCTTCTGTTAATGAAGCAAGAAAAGATTTTCGCTCAAATATACGTTCCATGTAAGAATGAATACCCTCTGTTTCTTTTATTTTTGGAATATTGATATTCCAAAAAGATAAACGCCACAAAAGTGGCGCTAAATAACAATCAACTAGGCTAAATTCCTCACTCATAAAAAATGGTATTTCTTTAAAAATTGATGAAATTGATATTAACTCTTCTCTTAATTGTTTACATGCAGTATTTGTATGAGAATCTTTTTTTTTAATTTTATGAATTAAAGAATACCAATCTTTATCTATGCGATACATCATCAAACGACTGCTCCCGCGAGCAACTGGATAAACAGGCATTAATGGTGGATGTGGAAAACGTTCATCAAGATATTCCATAACAATACGAGAATCATATAATGTTAATTCTCTATCGACCAGCGTTGGTACTGTTTGATAGGGATTTAAATCAATCAAATCTTGAGGTAAATTATCTGCTTCAACATTTTCAATCTCAACACTCACTCCCTTTTCTGCCAATACAATCCGTACTTGATGACTAAATATATCAACCTTGCCAGAAAACAGTGTCATTACCGAACGTTTATTGGCAGCAACAGCCATGAAACCTCCAAATTTTTTCTTAAAAATAACTATAATATAATAAATGATATCATCAATACATTATTTAAATATTTTTAAATTAATTAGATATATAAAATATTTCTATTTATTAGATGGAAATTAAGATATATTATTTTCTCAATATCTTAAAAAAAAGATAAAAAATTTATTTTTTTTTAAGATATCACATTTAAATTAAAAAATAAAATATATATTTTTAATATACAAAAATTTCTTTTTAGAATAATTTATATTAAAATTTATAATAAAACAACATATTAGCGCTTAGAGTATTGCGGGCGACGACGTGCTTTGCGCAATCCAACTTTTTTACGTTCAACAGAACGTGCATCACGCGTAACAAATCCAGCTCTGTGTAGCTTAGGTCGTAATGTTTCGTCATATTCCATTAATGCACGTGTAATGCCATGGCGAATTGCGCCTGCTTGGCCAGAAGTCCCTCCGCCTTTAACAGTAATATATAAATCTAATTTCAGGATATCAATAAATTTTAATGGTTGACAAACAACCATTCTCGCCGTTTCTCGTTCAAAATACTTATCTAAACTCCGTTGATTAATAGTAATATTACCTTTACCAATCTTAATAAAAACGCGTGCAGAAGAACTTTTACGGCGGCCAGTTCCGTAATATTGATTTTCAACCATTCTTATTATGTCCATGTCCATATCAATTAAATTTCAAGAATTTGCGGTTGTTGCGCTATGTGGTTATGCTTACTACCTGAATAAACTTTCATTTTACGATACATTACACGACCAAGAGGTCCTTTGGGTAACATACCTCTAACAGCAATTTCAATTATACGCTCAGGATGGCGAATAATCATTTCTTCAAAGGTCGTTTGCTTAATGCCACCGATATAACCAGTATGACGATAATAAATTTTTTCTTTATGCTTGTTACCGGTAACAATAACCTTTGCTGCATTAACAACAATAATATAGTCGCCAGTATCAACATGTGGGGTATATTCCACTTTATGTTTTCCGCGTAAATAACGAGCAATTTCAGTTGCAAGACGACCTAAAGTTTTTCCATCTGCATTAATAATGTACCACTCACGTTTTACAGTTTCTTGTTTAGCTGTAAAAGTTTTCATAAAATCTTACTCATATGTAAGTTATATATTGGTGAACGTTCATATTTTATAAAAATATTTTAATGTGTTCACACTAAATTATATTCAGTAAATCTTACTCATATTTAAGTAGTTAAACTTAATATTAACGTAAGATTCAAAAAAATAAAAGTTTTTTAATATATATCTGAAACGAATAGCAAAAAAAAATATTATGTAAGTTTTTTAAATATTCAAAAAAAATTTTTTAAAAAAATATAATATTTTATTCGTTAATCAAATTATATGAATTGAATTTAAGTATCTCCAATTTTAAGTTTTTAATAATTACTAAAAAATAACGTTAACTAGATATTAATAATAAACATAATTTTCACTCATAAACTTATCAGTTAGTCAAAATAATAAAAACATCTAATTATATTTTATGAATTTTTGATATATATTAAATATTATACAGAATTAACATTATTTTATTAAATAATATAGTTTTTTTATTACGAATATTTTATATAACACTTAAATTTAATTATTAAGATATCTTTTTTTATATACTGTAAATACTATTATAGTATGATGGTTAATTTTTTAACAGTAGTAAACTTATATTTAGTTTATTTACTAATTTATAAATATTTTATATGTTTTTATAAAAATAGAACACATCTATTCATTAAATAAAAATTATTAAAAAAGATAAAAATCTTTTTTAATAATTTAAATAATAATTAATATCTATATTGAATGTCATAATATTATTATATCATAATATCTTAAATATTCCTAATTTCTAAAAAAACTATTTATTATAGTATATTTATTTTTTTTTCTTATAAAGAACAAAAGAGTTATTTTTAAATAAAACTCTCAATAAATAGAGAGTTTTAATTACGTTATAAAATCATTGTATCAACAGTATTAGTCAGAAATAAAAATAGTATATAAATATTGATCTGTTTTAAGATTGTTAGATTGATATTAATTTTTTAATAAATTTTACTGATTTTTTACATTATATCTGAATTAATTATTTAATTTTATATTTATAGTATAAAAAAGTTAAGAATAATTTTTACAATTTAATAAAGTTTATCAAAAAAATTAGTTAAATTTTACTTTTTTAATAAAATACATTTGAGACATATAAATTCCTAAATAGATTTCTTATAATTAATATTTAATTTTTAGTAAACAACAATTAGCTAATTTATGATTAATAATAATTAAAATGTTTTATTAAAAAAACTAATAAATAATATTTAAATATGCTATAATTTTTATTAGATTTCGTAAAATTTATTGTTATCAACAATCTTTCATACTTTAATACACAGAATCAAGAATGATATAAAATAATTAATATTGATTTTTCTGTTTTTCATTTATATATTTTTAATAAATATAATAATTGTTATACTGTAAAGTTATTTTTATAAAAATAAAGTTTTTTCGTTAACAAAAAGGAGTCTCTTAATGACTTGGGAATATGCACTAATAGGTTTAATTATAGGATTTATTATTAGTGCCCTAGTAGTTCGTTTTTTTAAAATTAAACTATACTATCAACAGGCGTTGAAAACTGAATGTGAAAAAAAAAATCATGAACTTGAAGAATATCGTAAAGAATTAATCAGCCATTTTATACGTGGGGCGGAGTTACTAGATAATATGGCAAACGATTATCGTCAACTATATCAGCATATAGCTAAAAGTTCTCATGAATTGATGCCTGATATTTTAACGCAAAAAAAACCATTTAACTATTGTTTAACTAAACCAGAATTAGATAATGATCAAGATTCTTTTAATTTACCACCAAAAGATTACTCTGAAGGTCCTTCTAGTTTATTTCATCTAGTGAAAGAAAAAAAATAAATTAAATTACATATATTAAAAATTATATTTTACTGCAATTTTATGATATTGCCTTATCACTCTGATAGATTAATTTTATTATAAAAATTAATTTTATGAAAATAAATTCTAAAAGAATTACGGCTATTTGTGTTGGTTGAACTTTTTTGTATAATTTAAAGTCTTAGCCTTGTTGAGAGTTTTTTCTATCATATTACAGAAATAAAAGATACAGAAAATAAACTATCTTTAAATTAATAAATAGGTATATAAGAGAATTAAATTCATGATGAAAAAAAAGAAGCAATTTTTAACTATATTAGCTATGAGTATTAGTTTTTCACTCACATGTATACCTATAATAGTAAGTCATTCCGCATCAATTCCTCCAGTTATTTTATCATCTGATCAAGAATTACCTGGTTTAGCGCCAATGTTAGAAAAAGTACTTCCTGCTGTAGTTAGTATTCGTGTATCTGGAACACGTGTTCAGAATCAACAATTACCTGAAGAATTTAAGTTCTTTTTTGGACCAAATTTCCCTTCACAACAACAAAGTATTCGTCCTTTTGAAGGATTAGGTTCTGGTGTTATTATTAATGCTGAATATGGTTATATTTTAACCAATAATCATGTTATCGATAATGCTGATAATATCAAAATTCAACTTAATGATGGTAAAGAAATTGATGTTAAACTTATTGGTCGTGATCCTCAAACAGATATCGCTTTGTTACAAATTAAAGATTCAAGTATAGTGAATTTAAAAAAATTGAACTTAATTGCCATTAAAATAGCAGATTCTGATAAATTGCGGGTTGGTGATTTTGCTGTTGCTGTTGGTAACCCATTTGGATTGGGACAAACTGCAACATCAGGCATTATTTCTGCACTAGGTCGTAGTGGTTTAAATGTAGAAGGTTTAGAAAATTTTATTCAAACTGATGCTTCTATTAATAGAGGTAACTCAGGTGGTGCATTGGTTAATCTTAATGGTGAACTTATTGGCATTAATACTGCTATTTTAGCGCCTGGTGGTGGTAATATTGGCATTGGTTTTGCGATTCCATCTAATATGGCTAAATCTCTTAGTGACCAAATAATTAAACATGGTGAAGTAAAACGTGTATTACTTGGAATTAAAGGAACTGAAATGACATCTGATGTAGCAAAGGCATTAAATATTGATGCACAAAAAGGAGCATTTGTTAGTGAAGTGATTCCTAATTCTACAGCAGCCAAAGCAGGTATTCAACCTGGTGATGTTTTGATTTCAATTGATAATAAACATATTAATAGTTTTGCAGAATTGAGAGCTAAAATTGGTACTAGTGAAATAGGTAAAAAGATCTCCATTGGCTTACTACGTAAAGGTAAATTAATGGAAGTAAGCGTTACCTTAGAAGATAGAGATTCTACTAGTACAAAAGCTGAAATTTTAACCACCTCATTGATGGGAGCTACTTTAAGTAATAGTGTAATTAAAGGCACTAAAGGCGTCAAAGTTGATAGCGTTTTATCTAATTCACCTGCAGCAATGCTTGGTTTAGCAAAAGGCGATCTTATTATTAATGCCAATGAACAGCGAATAGAAAATATTAATCAACTTCGTAAAATAATTCAAACTAAACCGACCGCTTTAGCATTAAATATTTTACGTGATGATCAAAATATTTATTTATTACTTCGTGGTAATAATATTTTTAATTAATCAGTTAATAAACAATAAATGTTATTAATTATTATATTTATTTTATTTGTATACTTTAGTAAAATAATCACTAATTGATCTAAATATTGATAAAAAATAATTATAAATCTATTAGTTTTTGTAATAGGAGTGTATATAACAGTGTAAACAATTTATTTTTATATCAAAGATATGAGTATTCTATTCTAAAAAGCTATAATTATAGTAATATATGCATTACTATAATTAAATATATCGTTAATAACGTAAATAAAATATAAATATTATTTTTGATTAATTAAATTTTAATGTAGTAAAATTATTTTTTTTATGTTGCTTAGTAAATTTATTTTTTTTAAAAAATAAATGCTTAAAAGTTTTTTAATAAAAAAATGATTTATATTATATAAATATAACATTAACAATACATATTATTTATCACTAAAGTTTATTATTCACAATAATAATATAACAAAAAATATTAAAATTAGATGAGAGTATAAGTATTGAAAGTTAAAATTATAAAATAACCTAACTTTTTCGTTTTTATAATTTTTATAAAAATAGATTTATTCATTATAAAAATTTAATAAAAATTAATTTATTTTTATTTCTTTATTAGAAATAATTCATCATTAATCTGATTGAGTTTTTTTTATTTTAATAAAATTTACTCAAAATTTATTTTTAAATAAAGCAAATTAACTAATTCTATTACTTGTTCACTATCTCATTGTAAAAAAATATCTCATATTTACAATGAAATAGTGGTGATATTAATTAAATTATAAAAGAGTTGGATATTTTTACATTGTAATAAATTTCTAGATAAAAATACGATAATATTTAATTTTATTATATTATTAGTCTATTAATCACATATTATATATTCTATTAAATAATAGATCAAGTTATTAAATTAACCCTGATAAAATATCATAATTTTTTATTTTTTCTATTAGAAATAAAAATTAGAAAATAATTCTTTATGTTAAAAATTAAATAGTATTTTAATATTTTAAGTAATAATAAGAAATTTAATTAAAACTTAAACTATTAATTTTTGTTTTAATAAAATAATAAATTATATTTTATTATTACTAATACGTTTTATATTTGCTCCTAAACTATGTAATTTCTCTTCTATCCTCTCATATCCCCTGTCTATATGATAAATTCGATTGATAATTGTTTTTCCTTTTGCAATACAACCAGCAAGTACTAAACTAGCAGATGCCCGTAAATCCGTAGCCATCACTTGAGCACCAATAAGTTGTTTAACGCCATAACAAAAAACTGTATTTCCTTCTATTTCTGCATGTGCTCCCATACGAATTAATTCTGGGATATGCATAAAACGATTTTCAAAAATAGTTTCTGTTATCGTGCTAACACCTTCGGCTACTAAATTAAGCAAACTAAATTGTGCCTGCATATCTGTTGGAAAACCTGGATGCGGTTCTGTTCTTATAGTTACTGCCTTTGGTCGTTTACCATGCATATCAAGATAAATCCAATTTTCACCAATTTCAATCTCTGCACCAGTTTCACGCAATTTAGTTAATACTGCATCTAATGTAGTTTGTTTAGTATTGCGACAAATAATTTTTCCTTTAGAGATAGCAGCTGCAACAAGAAAAGTTCCTGTTTCAATGCGATCAGGTAGAATTTGATAAATACTACCACCTAAATACTTTACTCCTTCAATAATAATTTTATCTGTACTTGCACCTGTGATCTTTGCTCCCAATGAATTTAAAAAGTTAGCTGTATCTTCAATTTCAGGTTCACGAGCTGCATTTTTAATAACTGTTTTTCCTATAGCTAATGTTGCAGCCGTCATAATAGATACAGTTGCACCAACACTAATTTTTTTCATAGTAATATTGGCGCCCTGTAAACGACCATTAACTGATGCTTTAATATAACCTTCATTCAAACTAATTTTAGCACCAAGTTGCTCAAATCCAGTGATATGTAAATCAACTGGACGTTCACCAATCGCACAACCTCCTGGTAAAGATACTTGACACTGACCAAAACGAGCAAGTAACGGAGCTAAAGCCCAAATAGATGCGCGCATCATTTTAACCAATTCATAAGGAACACAAAATTTATTAATACCTCGCGCATCAACAAAAATAGAACCATTACGCTTAACTTTAGTACCTAATTGATTAATCAACTCAATTGTTATATCAATATCTTTTAGCTTTGGAACATTTTGTAATTCAACGGGTTCCTCGGCCAATAATGATGCAAACAATATCGGTAAAGCTGCATTTTTTGAACCAGAAATAAAGACCTCTCCCATTAAACAAGTGGGCCCCTTTAATCGAAATATGTCCATTAAGAAACTCTCTACGAGTAATATATTTAATATATTTTAATCTAAGATATTTTAATTTTTAAAACTATTAAGTCTTAAATTTTCTTATTCATTTATAAACCAATATACGCTTTTATTAATAATGAACAGATTAAGATAAAATTATCTGTAATATATTTTATTAGTTTTGCATAAATAACTTGTTGCTATTTAAGCGAACTCATAATGTTAACTATTTTATTAATCGTAATTATTTGAAAATAAATATATTTGAATTATTTGATTAAGCTTCATTATTTTGTTAGTACTTGCATTATTTCATACAACAAACGTTCTTTAACTTACTTTAAACATTAAAATATATCAATTAAATTAATATATTATCTGTTCTATAAATCAAAAAAATATTTTTACTATAAAAATATTTAAAAGAATTATTATATTTATATAAAGCTATATTTAAAACTTAAATCAATTAAATTAATTTATAAAACTTTCAAGTTTATAAAGCTTAATAAGTGTCTCAAAGCGTTTACTAATACCATTAAATATCAATTTATTCTCTGATTGTTGTTCTGATTTCAATCTGACAAACATAGCAAGTCCGCTAGAATCAATATGATATAATTTGGAAATATTTATTATATTAATATCTTTTAGTATTTGATTTCTTTGTTGCCAAAAAGTAGTTAAAGTATTATGATCAAGTTTACCTATTAAGATTAATGTTTGATCGATCTTCTCCCAACTTAAGATATGTATCATAATTTTTTATTTTCAATAGTAATAGGATTTTTTGCATTATTAATCAAATCTTGTGTTAAACCATCAATACCTTTAGTACGTAAAATATTAAGCCATTCATTTTGTTTAGTTGTAATCAAACTAATGCCTTCAGTCATAATATCATAAAATTGCCAGTAATTTGTTTTACTATTTTTGCGCCACTGAAAATCAATACGAATAGGTAATCGCCCTTCTGGATCTATAATAGTTATTCGAATAATAACAACATTTTTATCTTTTAAGGGTTGTTCTGGTGAAATTTTATATTGTTGATTATGATACATTGTTAAAACTTCTCCATAAGTTTTTTCTAAATATCCCTTAATTGCTTGAAAATAAGCATCTAGTTGTAGAGGTGTTGCGTTACTATAATAACTCCCTAAAACCAATGCTCCTACATACTTAATTTGTACATAAGGTATAAGTTCTTCGCGAATAATCTTTCGTAAAAAATCCGGATTTTTTACGATAACATGTTGTTCACTTTTTAATCGTTTAAAAGTTCTATTAGCTATTTCTTGCATTAGTTTATATGGATTATTTTGATCAATTGACATAGAAAACGGAGAAATTACTAATAAAGCAACTGTTAATAAATGTTTAAACATAAATAGAGATCCATTTTTTGTCATCTTAGTAGATTATTTATCATGCTTTTATAAAAAATTATTTCATTACCTTTAGCAATGATTTTTTATTTAAATAATTTATTTTCGTCATTTTTATACAAAAAGCGCCCAATTAAATCCTCCCACGTTATAGCTGGTTTAGTATCTTCAATGCGACCACCATCTTTAAGAAAATTGACCCCAATACCTGGATCATAAAATCCAAGATGAAGGGCCAAAAACTGTTCACCTAATAATCCAGTAGTAAGTATAGACAACGAACTATTGTCAGGAATGTTGTCATACTGACTAAAAATTGCTAATGTAAGTCGTGAACTATAAGTTTTTTTATCTAAAATAATATCAATTATTTGACCAATGACTACACCGCCTATCTTTACCGGTGAATTTACTTTTAATCCTCCTATATTAGTAAAAGAAGCAGTAATTTTATAAGTTGGTTGATTATTAAATGATTTAATATCTATAACTCTTAAAAATAAAAAAGCAATCGCAGATAATGAGATCAGAATAAATAATCCAACTAGAATTTCACTTTTTTTACTTTGCATGAATTAATCCTCAAACATCAGTGCAGTGAGCATAAAATTTAAACAAAAAACAGCTAATGATGAATGAACAACAGTTTTTGTTGTTGCGCTACTAATTCCTTCTGATGTTGGGATTGCATCATAACCATTAAATAAAGATATCCAGATAATTATAAAAGCAAATATAATATTTTTAATAAAAAAAATGATAATATCTTTTTCCCACTCAATAGTAGATTGCATCGATGACCAAAAAAGATTATTATCAATTCCTTTCCAATTTATACCTATTATAGCGCTACTAAATATGCTCACTGTGACAAAGATTAATGCTAGTAATGGCATACTAATTAATCCAGCCCAAAAGCGCGGTGCAATAATTCGACGTAGTGGATCAACAGCCATCATTTCCAAACTAGAAATTTGTTCTGTTACCTTCATCAAACCTATTTCTGCAGCCAATGCAGAACCCGCTCTGCCAGCAAACAAAAGAGCAGTTATTACTGGACCTAATTCTCTTAACAAAGAGAGAGTTACCATTATACCAAGATTAGATTCAATTCTGAATGTGGCCAAAATTAAATATCCTTGTAACCCAAGCACCATACCAATGAATAATCCTGATATAATAATAATTAATAATGATAATACACCTATATTATAGAGTTGTTTTATTAACAATGGAAACTGCATTGCAAATTTAGATTTACCAAATAAAACCCAAAATAACAAATAACCGGCACGACCGAATGCTGCCACTATAGTTAGTGATCGGTAGCCTAATGCAGCTAATATATTAATTAATATCATTTTCGATTACCTTAATAAATCTGCTACATAATTTTCTACAGAAAAATTAAATTGTATTGAGCTATTAGCTATACCATCAAGAAATTGTCTAACAAAAGCATCATTATTTTGTTTTAATTCTTTTGCTGTACCTTCAGCAATTATATTTTGCTCTCCGATAATATAAGCTTTATTTGCTATACTTAACACTTCTTGAACATCGTGAGAAACAATAACACAAGTAATATTTAATGCATGATGAAGTTCATCAATAAGCTTAATTAAAATTTTCATTGTTATTGGATCTTGTCCAACAAAAGGCTCATCAAATAAAATTAATTGTTGGTCAAGAGCAATCGCACGTGCTATCGCTGCTCGGCGCGCCATACCTCCTGATAATTGAATTGGCATAAGATTAGCTGAACCTCTTAATCCGACAGCTTCTAGTTTCATTATAACTACTGTTCGAATAATTTCTTCTGCTAAAGCAGTATGTCTACGTAATGGAAAAGCAACATTATCAAAAACATTCATATCAGTAAATAAACCATTAGACTGAAATAACATACTCATTTTTTTGCGAGTACTATAAAGTTGTACGCGTGATAATTTTGGAATATTAATGTCATCAAATAAAATTTCTCCTTTATTTGGTCGTAATTGTCCTCCAATCAAACGCAGTAAGGTTGTTTTTCCAATACCTGATGATCCCATAATTACTGTAATTTTTCCTCTTGGAATCGTTAAATTCATATTAGTAAAAATTGGCCGTTGATCAAGAATAAAAGACATATTTTTTATTTTTATGATATTATCTGACTTTTTTTTCATGATCATAATAGCCTTTTTATCTAATTATTATTTAAATATATTACTTAATATAGAAGATTTTACTTAAAACTATCATATATTCTTTATTATTAAGCATCATTCCTTATTTTACTTTTATTTATTATATCGTCAGAATAGAATAAATAAATCCTCAAATCCAATAATACTAAATAATGATGTTATTTTAATAATATACATACGGAATAATATATTTATTAATGGTTTTAATGCAAAGTATATAACATGAAAACTAGCCTTACTGAATATTTATTAATTAATATAATTAAATTACTTATATAAATTAGGATATAGAAATGTCTGAAATTAATTTTCAAAAAATAGCAAAAAAGGTATTAGAGATTGAACTTAATGGACTTAACAATCTTCAGCAATATATCAATAATGATTTTAAAAAAGCTTGTGAGTTAATCTTAAAATGTACTGGAAAAGTTGTTGTTATGGGGATGGGGAAATCAGGTCATATTGGTCGTAAAATTGCAGCTACATTAGCTAGCACAGGAACACCTGCATTTTTTGTTCATCCAGGAGAGGCAAGTCATGGTGACTTGGGTATGATCAGTAATAAAGATATTGTTTTAGCTATTTCCAATTCTGGTGAATCAAATGAAATATTAGCATTAATTCCAGTTTTAAAACGCCAAAATATCCCATTGATTTATATGACAAAAAATCCTGCTAGTAGTATGGGTAAAGCAGCAGATATTCACCTTTGTGTAAAAGTACCAAAAGAGGCTTGCCCATTAGGACTGGCGCCAACAACAAGTACAACAGCGATGCTTGTTATGGGAGATGCTATTGCTGTTGCATTACTTGAAGCTCGTGGTTTTACTGCTGAAGATTTTGCTCTTTCGCATCCAGGTGGCACATTAGGACGTAAACTTTTACTGAAAGTAAGTGATTTAATGCATACAGGAAAAAATATTCCTAATGTTACAAAACAAGCAACATTGCAACAAGCATTAGTAGAAATTACTCGTAAAAAACTAGGTATGGTTGTGATTTGTAATGAAGAAATGCAAATTGAAGGTATTTTCACTGATGGTGATTTACGGCGAATCTTTGCAATGAATATCGACTTAAATAATACTAAAATTGCGGATGTAATGACAACTGGTGGAATTAGGATAAAATCAGATATGTTAGCAATTGATTCATTAAATTTGATGCAACAATACCATATCACTTCATTATTAGTTGAAAAAACAAATATACTTATTGGCGTTATTCATCTGCATGATCTTTTGCGAGTTGGTATCATATAATTTTATTTGGATTTAAAATACATGAATGATCATAAAAAAATAAAAACTTGTTATGGCCAAACAGAACAACATATTTTTAAAAAAGCACGTCTAATAAAATTATTAATTTGTGATGTTGATGGGGTTATGACAGATAGTTCAGTTTATATCGGAAATAATGGGGAAAAATTAAAAGCATTCAATGTAAAAGATGGTTATGGTATTCGTTCTTTGTTGGCTTCTAAAATTGAAGTTGCCATTATTACAGGAAGTAAAGCTAAATTATTAGAAGATAGAGCTAAAACCCTTGGCATTACTTATCTTTATCAAGGACAAATAGAAAAAAAAATACCTTATAATAAATTAATAACTCAGTTAAAACTTCAACCTCAACAGGTTGCTTATATTGGTGATGACTTAATTGATTGGCCTGTTATGTCACAGATAGGACTCTCGATTGCTGTAGCTGATGCCCATTCAATATTATTAAGTAAAGCAGATTATGTTACACATCAAAAAGGAGGGAAAGGCGCTATACGTGAAGTTTGTGATTTAATTCTGATTGCTCAAGATAAAATAAAAATACCAAAGATTCATCAAAATAGGCAAAATAAAAAGATAATGAAAAAAGTTAAATTTTACATTAATATTATATTAATATTGATTGTTTTAGTACTTATTGGTATAAATTTAGCTAATTTTAATCAATCAAAAACACTTGCTATTATTGATGTTAATGATAATCAGCCTAATTTTAAAATTGGAAAAGCTATTACTCATATCTATACTCCAACAGGTAAATTGATTTATAAACTAATAATGGATGAAATGCATCGATTTTCTAAAAATAAAACTAGCTTGTTTATTAATCCAATATTAATGACTTATGAAACAGAGGATGTCCCTACTTGGGTAATACGCGCTAATAAGGCTAAATTAATGAATGATAATATGCTATATTTATATGGTAATGTTCAAGTAAATAGTTTAAATTCAAGTTCAAATTTACGACAAATTTTAACAGAAAATGCTATTATTAATTTAATTACCAAAGATGTTTCATCCAATAGTAAGGTTACGATAATTGGTATTGGTTTAAGATCAGTAGGTATGAAAATGTATGGTAATATGAAAACTTATACTGCAGAATTAATTAAAGATGTTAAGACCTATTATGAAGTTAAAAATAACCAAGCGCCTCCAAAAAAAAATCATTAAAATAATATTAGTAAAAAAAATCTTCATTAAAATATTACTCATTAGCTTAATATTTATATTAAGCTTTCCAGCATTAGCACTGAAAAGTGACTCTAAACAACCAATTCAAATTAATTCAGTTAAACAATCTATTGATTTAGAAAAAAACATTACTATTTTTACAGAAAACATTGTAATAAAACAAGGAACTATAGATGTTCGAGCTTATAAAGTTATTGTTACTCGTCCAAACGGTGATGGAAAAAAAATGATCGTTGAAGCCTATGGTACACCAGTAACCTTCTATCAATTACAAGATAATGGTAAATCCATAAAAGGCTACAGTAATAAATTGCGATATGAAATAGAGAAAAAACTGATTGTTTTAATTGGTAATGCTTATCTTGAACAACTAGATAGCAATATTAAAGGTGATAAAATTACTTATTTAATTCAGAATCAAGAAATGGAAGCTTTTAGTAATAATGGAAAATCACGAGTAACGACTATATTCTTGCCTTCTCAATTTAATTATAAGAAAAATTCCTGACACAAAAATATAAATAATAAAACAACAAAAAAGTAAATAATAAAATGGCTAAACTAACCGCGAAACATTTAAAAAAAACATATAAAAATCGTAAAGTTGTTAAAGATGTTAGCTTAGAAATAAGCTCAGGTGAAATTATTGGTTTACTAGGGCCAAATGGCGCGGGTAAAACAACAACTTTTTATATGTTAGTTGGTATTATTTCTCGTGATGCCGGAAAAATTACTATTGATGATGAAGATATTAGTTTATTACCTTTTCATGAGCGGGCTCGACGTGGAATAGGTTATTTACCACAAGAAGCATCAATATTTCGTCGGCTAAATGTTTACGATAATTTAATGGCAATATTGGAAATTCGTAAAGATTTAATTTTTAAAGAAAAAGAAGAACGTGCTGAAAAATTGATGGAAGAGTTTAATATTACCAATTTAAGAAATAATCTCGGTCAATCTCTTTCTGGAGGGGAACGTCGGCGAGTGGAAATAGCAAGAGCATTAGCGGCTAATCCTAAATTTATTCTTTTGGATGAACCTTTTGCTGGTGTTGATCCGATTTCAGTATTAGATATAAAAAAAATAATTCAACATTTAAGAAATTATGGTTTAGGGATATTAATAACTGATCATAATGTAAGAGAAACATTGGATGTTTGTGAATGCGCTTATATTGTAAATGAAGGTAATCTTATAGCCCATGGAGCTCCTAAAGTAATTTTAGAAAATGAACAAGTTAGACGCGTCTACTTAGGAGAGAGTTTTCGACTTTAATAATAATTAATTAAAGTTGATAAATTTTTGTGCTATTAAATTATTTAACACTAAAAAAATTCAATATAAATATAAAAAATCATTTAAACTAAATTATTTACTTGATAAAGAAAATACTTTTAGTAAATTAAAATTATTTATTAATGATAATTAATTAACAACATTAAATAATAAGATATTTTTATTTAAAAAATAATTAATATTATTTATTTACTTAAAATATACAAATTATTTATTTATCACATATAAAATTAACAAAAATCAAGAAAAATATTTATTTAATGATCTAAGAATATTTTATGATTATACGTTTATAATGAAAAGTTATGGTTTTAAAAACTATAAATAAATCTTATTAAGTGATAACAAATTAATGAGTTTTTAAAAAAAAAGAATTTAATTTATTTATTATTTAATTCTTAAACTTTATCTATATCATTTAATTGTTCTAAAAATTAATTTTAGTTAACTGAAAAAATAAAAATATCCTTAAATTTTAAATCATCAACCAAAATAATAAAATTAAAAAAAATTATAAAATTAAAACATAAAAAATATTTAAGATTTTAAGATTTTCTAACTATGTTAATAACATTTTTATATTTTAAAAATACAATAAATTTATTAAAGTAATTCAATAAGTTAAATGCAATAAAAACTCCTTTCTTTTATTAAAGAAAATAAAAATATGCTGCTATTTAATATTATAGCATAAAAGATGCTATAACAATTTATTGAATACAAAAGATTAAATAACATTAATTTATATCATTAAATAATGAAGAATTATTATTAAACTTAGTATTAAAATGTTATGCATACTAAATAATATATATTATATGAGTAAAAATAAGCACTAAAGATTATTAATGAAGTTATTGGTATTAAATTTTGAATGTGCTTCAATATATCATTTTTAAATTGGTACTAATTCCTAAAAATAGACCAAACCTGTATAGATAGAAATATTACATAATTTTCCATAAAAAATTAAATAAAAATAATTCATCTGCTATCATAATTGATATATTTTCATTTAAATAAATAAATTGATTTTAATACCATTGATAATCAATCAACCAATTTACTATTTGCATTATTAGTTTTCTTCAGACAATGTAAATATACTGATATATACTATATTTAATTGCTAAACGATTAAGTGACAATAATCTACATGGTCATTTATTCGCTATGTAAAATAATAAAGAACCCTATATAAAATCATTATTAAATAATTTGCTTCTAAGAAGAAAAAAAATAATGATTTTTTATTGTTAAAATTTAAAGAGGTATTACTCATGGTACTGATGATAGTCAGTGGTCGTTCTGGTTCAGGTAAATCTGTAGCTCTACGAGCATTAGAGGATATGGGGTTTTATTGTGTTGATAATCTTCCCGTTATTTTATTACCAGAATTAGTAAATACACTTGCCGAACGACAAATCTCTGCTGCTGTAAGTATTGATGCTCGTAATATGCCAGACAATCCTATAATTTTTGAAAAAGCATTAAAAAATTTACCAGCTAGTTTTTCACCTCAATTACTTTTTCTTGATGCAGATTGTAATACACTAATCAGAAGATATAGTGATACGCGTCGTTTACATCCTCTTTCTAACAAAAATTTATCATTAGAAAGTGCTATTGATGAAGAAAATGATTTATTAGAACCCCTGCGATTACGAGCTGATTTAGTTATCAATACATCTGAAATGTCAGTGCATGAATTGGCTGAGATACTTAGAGCACGTTTATTAGGTAAACGAGAACGTGAATTAACTATAGTATTTGAATCTTTTGGTTTTAAACACGGTATTCCAATCGATGCAGATTATGTATTTGATGTACGTTTTTTACCTAATCCACATTGGGATCCAAAATTACGTCTTATGACGGGCCTTGATCACCCTGTTGCCGCATTTCTTGAGCGACATACAGAAGTACATAATTTTATTTATCAAACTCGTAGTTATCTTGAATTATGGTTACCAATGTTAGAATCTAATAACCGTAGTTATTTGACAATTGTTATTGGTTGTACTGGAGGTAAACACCGTTCAGTTTATGTTGCAGAACAATTAGCTGATTATTTTCGCTCTAGAGGAAAAAATGTTCAATCGCGTCATCGAACATTAGAAAAGAAAAAACCTTAATTATATTTATTACTATATTTTTATTAAAAATTAACAAAGTATAGATGTTTGCCAAGGAATAATATTTATGAGATTAATTTAATAATTTTAATTTATATTGATTTTGTCAGATTATCATAATACAACATGATTATTTAAGTAAAATAATGTTATAGTTATATTTATATTATAAACTCAAAACTAAAATTATATAAAATTTAATTAGATATTTTAAAATAAAAATAAATCTTAATAATTTTTATTACCATAATGTTTATACTAATAATTCTTAAAAAACTATAATATAGCGGTGATTGTTGAATCTATAATAAAATTTTCTATTCTAGAAAAAAGTAAGTAAATTAATTTTAATAAAATAAATAATTCTATTGTATTAAATAATGTTTGATATTTTTTTTATATTTACATCATATCGATCTTTTAGTAAAAAATAATTTTTATATATATTAATTTATTTAAAATAATTAAATTTTTTAAAAAATGAATTTTAAAAAAAAATAAAATAAATTTATTATTACAGTTATTTTAAAATTATCATTTCTAATAATTTATTTATAAAATATAATTTTTATCTTTTTAAAAAAAAACTAAAAATTTAATTTTTATTAAAAAACATGAGTTATAAATACATCTTGTTGGCTAAATAATATCTTCTTTTGTATATTATTTATTTTTATTATAAAAAATTATATTTCTAAATTTTATTATTAATAATATTATTATTCTTAGTATTTAATCAATCATAAAATTGCTTGCTTTTATATTATTCAATAAAAGCTAATCTTTAATAAATATTTACATGAATAACACTAATATTAATATTAATCGCATTGTCAATTAGATAATTTAAAAAAATAATTTTTGCAGAAAAATAAACTAGATTTTTAGTTAAAAATCTAGTATTCTATAATAGAAATCATAAAATCTATAACTAATGAATAATCACCCTGTAATTATAGTTTCATTTTATTTTATTATTCTCATTAACAATTATTTAAGTTAATATTAAAATTACTAATGATTAAAACAATAAGTTTTATAATATAATGTTTGGTGTCACAAAACACTTTATATATCAATAACTATTAAATTTTTAATATTCGATCTTTTTAATTTATTTTTATTCGTATTTAAATAAATTCCTTTACTTAAATTTTTAATTAACTTTATATTTTCATTAAAATATAAAGAAAATAAAAGAATTTTATTCTTAATCATTGTTATGTAAAAATCCAATATAATTAATATTTACATTAATCTATAATAAATCTATTAATAGATAGTTTATTTATATCATAATTTTTTAATGTTTAATAAAAACATACTATATAACTCTTTTTTTTTTAGTTATTCATTTTATAATAAAATTTATTTTTAAGATTTATTAATTTTTTTTAAAAAAAAAGAAAAATAAAATTAACTTAACCAATATTTATCTCTTTTATTATAAAAACATTATAATATTAAATTTATTTATTTAATTAAGATGTTAATAACATTATATACAATGAATATTGTATAATTTTAAATGAAATAATCTTACTTTTTTTTTAAAAAAAATTAATTACAAAATAATTCGATAATTAATTTAATAATAAATGTTAATCAGATTAGATAAATAAAAATTTTTATTGATTAATAACCAAGAAAATTAAGTTTTATCTTAATATATTAAAAACTTGGAATTAAACTTATTAGGTTTAAGAGATATTAACTTAAATATATTTGCTTTATAATAAATTATTTGTAGCTATTTAACAAATATAGAATTTAATATAAATAGTAATTGAAACAGAATAATTATATTTTTTGCTAAATAACTAAAATATATAATTTAAATTTATTTATTGTATATCAAGTAAATTAAATATATATGATCAATAAATTATTTTGTTATTTAAACATTAAAAAATTTATGTAATTAATTATTATAAAATAATAGTAATATTATTGAAAATTAAAAGTATTTATTTCTTTAAATAAACACTAATAACTAAATAAATTAATTGCTAATTAAAATTATAAATAAATTTATTAAAAACTTATTTAAGTTTTATTTTGAATCTAAAAAAAATATTCAATATGAATATAAAGCTCATTAATCTAGATTACATTAGTATAATACAAAAGTAATTAAATATTAATTACTTTTGTATTTTTTAGAATTTTTAAAAGTTCTTATTATATTAATAAATTTTATTAACTGATAATTTTCAGATAAAAATTATTTTAAAAAAATATAAATCAATAAATAAAATAAATTTATTTAATTTTTACTAAATAATTTTAATAATTAAAAACTAATGTTGATTTTTGTGAAAAAAAATAAAATTATCTTTTTAGAAAATTAATTCAACACAATTTATTTTATAAATAAATTAATTATAGTAGTAATTATTACAATGATAATTAATATAAAATTTATACTATTGACAATTTTTAGTGAAAAAGCTAAAAACTCTCTCAATTTAATATATTTGTTAAAAATTATTTTCTTACTAAAATCCAAGTAAATTATTTTTCTTCTTTTTATTACATTTAATAGTATATAAAAATTAAATAAACTATGATACTCTTATATAAGAGTAATAATTTTTTTATAAAAAGTTAATCATTCAGTTTTATTAACAAGCGCTAATTTTATTTTTTATTCATACAACTTCTATTTTCGTGCAAAAATACTTGTTTAAATTAAAAACACTTGTCATTTTTAATATAAATAATTTTGGTAAAAAAAATTATTTATATTAAAAACTTAAAATTCTTATATTTTTACTATAACCATTATATAATCTCACTTTAATTTTAATTGATTAATATTAACAAAAAAGATTTTTTCGTTTTTTATTGAGAAAACTATTTTTTATATATTTTTTACTAACAATTATAATTTATTACACTATTTTTTATGAAACCTAAAATGATATTTTATTATTTTTGTAATTGTTTGATTTTAAAAAAAATATTTAGTTAAAAAATTATTCAAATAAAATATTAAATCTGTATGTCAAAAGATTAATTATATATAAATACTATAATAAATACTAATTATTAACTAATTAATTATTTCCATAATAATATATATTTATTTTTTAAGTAAGATATTGATAAATATATATAAATTTCATTATAGATAATATTGGTAATAAAAAAATATTTTTTTTTAATCAAGTGTGTATTTATTTTATTTTGGATATATTTTATATAAGTATGTTTAATCAAGATATTATTTTGATTTTAAATATTTATTTGTAAATAATTAAAACTATAGCAAAAAATAGAGCAATTTATTGCTTTTACTAAAAACAATTTTCTAATAAAAATTAAAATTATTTTAAAAATCTTATAATTAATCACTTTTTATGGAAAATCTAACCAATTAGTACATAGTAATTAGAAGTATTATTCATGCTGTCATGATAATTTTAATAAAATTAATTGATATCATATATATTTTTTGATATAAAATTCAAAAAAAATATTATTTTTGTTTGTTTAAAAATATAAATTAAATATCATTTAATCATGTTGCGTTAGTTATTAAAGGCACATTTATATTCATTTTATATTTTTATATACAAAAAGATAATTTGTCTCATTAAATAATTATTAAAAATAAAGTTTTATTTATTACTATGATCATAATGTATTTATAAGTTTCTAATAGTGTTAGAACAACTTATTTTACAAAATATTTTTATCTAAAAAATATGATTAATGTAAAAAAAATAGTATTTTTTTATCTTTAATAGATTATTATTTTTGTAAGATAAATAACAAAATATTAATATTTTAAATTATTTTATTTTCTTCATCTTAATTTAAAATTATTCATGTATTGTTATGTTAAAACATTGTTCTAATGTAATTGAAGTAATTTATTAAACAATAAGTATATTTTATTTTTTAATATAAATAAAGCGAAATGCCTATATATTATTAATTAATATTATAAAATTTCTAATAATTTATTTTTTATTTTTTTATCTATAATAAAAATATAAGTCAAAAATAGAGAGATCTATAATATGGATATAACCTTGCAAATACTTATAAAATATATTGAAAATATTAAGATTATTAAGATTGTTTTCTAACATAGGAAACTTATTAATAGTGATAAATTTATATTTATTTGTTCTTTTTATTTTATATCAGATTTGATTAATAACATTAAAATAATATAAGAATAAAATATTATTAGATAATAGAAGTAAATTTTCTATTTACAATAAAAGAATTAATATTTTGAATTTTAATTTTATTAAAAAATAAACAAAGTATTTATGATAAATTTTCATTTATCAAAATTATGAATATATTATTATACTTAATACAATATGAGAGTTTAATATTTAAAAATAAGAATTTTCTATAATTTATGCTTTTAAGTTTATTTAAAATATTAAGAAGATATAGGAAGAATAGATATTTAATGTTGGTAATATAAATTTATAATTTAATATTAATTAATGGTATAAAATTAACTAATATCCATATATTTGATAAAATGTCATATAATTTCAATAATCATGTATAAGGAATTTTCTTATTGTAATTCAAAAAAGATTGTAATTAATATTAATACCAAACAAATTGCATTTTTATATGTTAAAATTAATTCCATATTATTCAAAACAATTACTGAATCTATTGTTGCTATTAAGCAGTAAGTATATTTAATACATTATTATTAGATAGTTTTAATAAAAATATTATTATTTATTATTTTGTTTATTCTTTTTTTAATTGACGAAAAGTTTCATTAATTTTTGGTTGTTCTAGACTACCAGTGATTCGATAACGAATAACTGATATTTTATTCCATATTGATCCAAATACTTTAGTTGCAGCAAATACTGCTGCTCCTGCAAGTGGATTAACTACAAACGCTGTTGCAACAGTTACTGTTGTTAAAATATCAGGGGTAATGATAGCTTCTAAATTCATATTACGATGAATTAAATTAATCTTACCATATATTTTAATATCAGCAATTAAACCATCGATATAAAAATTTTTAATATTTAAAATACCGTTTTTTATAATTATGCTACCTCGAATTGAATCAAATAAAAAATCATCACTAAAAATATCACTAAAATCTAATTGTAACTTACGTAACAATGCATCAAAACTAATAAAACTCAATAACTTACCAGAATTACCACCACCCATATGAGCAATTGCTCCATTAGCTAAATTAAAATGCAGATTACCGTTTAAACTAGCAACATTGAGCTGCCATGGAGCTTTTGCCCAATTTAAATTAAAATTAATTTTAAATGGCGCTTGTTTAATAGGGATCAATATATCGTAATAAATAGTTAAATCATTAAATCTATTGCCTTTTAATGTTCCTTTTATCATTGTACTGTTTTTTTGATTTGTATCCCACGTGCCAAAAATTTTCAGATTAATAGTATTTTTTACTAAAGATCCATTCTTTAAAATAAAATTTTGTCTATTTCGAATAATTTGTGCTTTAAACTCACCAAGTTTATAACCGGAAAACCAACATTCTGAACAATAAATATCAATATTTTTCCAGGGTAAAAAATTATATTTTTGCCCAATATTATTCATTTCTAGATAATTCTTTGGTTCTAATGATATTCCTGGATCAAAATAAAGGTAATTAATTTTAATTTTCAAATTATCTTTTTTTGGAATACTTAAGCTCCCTTTAAAATTATTGTTATCTACAATAATTTTTATTAATTTAGTACTTTTATTAATGATAAATACTGTTTTATTCCATTGTTGTTTAGCGAAAGTAATTTTTGGTAAATTAATAATAGCGATATTTGGTATTATAAGTGATTTATCATAATTTTGTGATGTTAAGTTTAATGAAAAAAATAAAGCCAATAATGAAAACCATTTTGGATCATTAATTTCAGGTAAACTAATCATGATTAACTTATTATTTGGTAGAAAAATATTCTCTTGTCTATATGGGTAAATAGCTACTCTTAATAAACGAGCTTGTTTTTTAGAAAATTGCCATTGACTATTAAAACTAAGCTTCTTACCAATATCACCATAAATTTTTAATTCATGAATATCACCGATAGCATGAATTTGTATGTCACCTAACTGCTTTATTTTTTTGGTATCTAAAGCAGGAAGTTTGCTGAAAAGTTGATTTAATTTGCTATTCAACGTAATAGATAAAGTGGGATTTTGATTTAGTTGATTGGGAATTTTAATGTTAACTTCCCCATTCCATGTTGTGCTACCTGTTAAATAAGGTTTAATTGATTTAGGTAAATAAGCTATTTTTTTAGCTTTCCAATTACCATTAAGATTAAGATTTATTTGATAAATTTGTTTTTTGTTGATAGTATTAAATGTTAAATTTATTGGTTGTCCAAGCCAATTTGCTTGTATTTTTTCACTTTTTAAAATACTATTATAAAAATAAAAACGCCCAGTTAGTTTTTTTATTTGATTATTAATAATAGTGATATTTATATCATTATTATCAAGATCGATTTGACCACTAGCAATTATATTATGGTTATTTTTTTTCAAAGGAATATCAAGAATTAATTTTCCAGTAATATTACCACTTATTTTAATTGTATCTAATATTTTTCCAATTGAACTCTTCATTGTACTTTCGTTAAAATAACTACTAATAGCTTTTCCATCACCAATAATATTAAATTTTATTAATAATTTAGATTGATCATAATCAGAAATATTTGCCTTAAAATTTAATGCTTTAACGTCACCTAATTTTATATTAGATCCTGATATCCAAAGTCCATTTCGTTCAAAATTAAGATCAATATCTAAATTAAAAATTGTTGGCCAATTAGGTTGATACTTAAAAATTGCATTTCGTATTGGCGCAAAAACTTGAAATTGTCCGTTATTTTTTTTAAAAGGAAAATCAGCTGGATCGCCGTGAAAAACTATTGTAGCTTCATCTATATGACCTGCAATAATTGCTTTTGTTAGATAATTGATTAATTTTTTGTTCATTAAACTTATTGGAAAATAACGCCATAGATCACTTGCATTAGTTAATTTTGCACCAAATAAAATACTTAATGTAGGTGGTTTATTTTTTGGTAAAATATAACGAAAATCACCTGTTATCCATAGTGATTTTGCTTGTAGATCTAAATTTTCACTCCAAATTTGTTGTAAATTGTTTTTTTCTGACCAAAAAATTATTCCACTTCCGACAGAGATTTCTAGTGGTGCTTTAAACATTGTCCTATTTTCGATGAAACTATTATTTAAATTAAATGAAAATATTCCTCCTTTTTGACTACCATATAATTCGCCACTAAAATGGTTAATTGATGGTAAATTCTTCCAAGAAATCCAGCTAATATCTTTCCATACTATATTAATCACTGATTTTTCTAACTCATCAGGAGTAATATCTATTTCCAATGTGATAAGTTGACCTTTTATCTGACGATTTTGCCAATCATTAATAAATTCAGGCGTAAAAAGAGAAAAAATAGATAAAATAGATCTTAGTTTTTCTAATTCAATGTTATTAGCTCTTATATACCAATGAGTCTTATTTATTTTTGATTCTGGTAAATAAAATATAGAAATTTGACCTTCAAGCCATTGTTGTTGATTACTTCTTAAGTGTTGTAATTGTTTAATATTAAATAACCAACCACTTTCCTTGTGATATAGAGTTAGTAATAAATTATCAACAACTAAATGATGCTCTTGTTTATTAAATCTCCAATTCACCTGTCCATGATGTAACTGAAGTTGACAACTTTTTATACTATTATTTTTAATTGTAATCAAACTAGAAAGACTAAATGCTACATTTTTTAATCCAGTATTATCGCGCAACCAATGGCTTAACCAAGGCATCAGATTTATATTATCTGCTTGTAAGTAAATCATTCCTTGATTAATTATATTATTTTTATTGTGAAGATTCAGTTTAATATGAATTAAATCTTGATTTTGTTGTTGTTTTTGTAAACTATTAAGACTTAAAAATCCTTTTGCTTGATGATGTTTATTTTGATTTAACCAGGTTAAATCAAAGATTTTTAATGTTTTTTTTTCTGCGGATGGTGTAAAGAAGGTAATATTACTTTCTTTTATCTTAAAATAGACAAATTGATTTAAAAAGAGTTTATCTAAAATAGTTAAATCAAAATAACTAAAATCGTTTTGACTAATAAATTTTAATGGTTTGTAATAAATTACATTTAATTTATAAAAAATAATATCATGAAAATGTAAATGCAAAGAAAATAATGAGCGCCATATATCAAATGAAAATTTGAGTTTTTTTATATTAAAACTTATTTTTTCTGTATACGCGCTAAAATCAGAAAATATTATTGCTGGCATAAAAATAGACCATTCACTTCTAATATGGCCAATTTTAAATGGTATTCCTGTTAATGATTGAAGTTGTTCTTGAAGTTGACTTCTGTATTCATTAATTTTAGGAAGAAAAAAATATAATCCAAATAGAGGTAACATTATAATAAGTATTATTATGACATTTATAATTACCAATATTTTAGATAAGCGCCTCACCTCTATATCTCCTTATAAAATAATTTATAATAATTGAAATTTAATCACTATGATAATTAGATTAGATTATTCTTAACAAGAATATAAGATATAGTTGGAGTAATTTAAAATTTGATAGTTCTTTTAACAAAAAAATTTTACTTCTGCTAATAGATAATATTTATTAGAATTTAATGATTTTATAATTTCAAAAGAAACTAGACTAAAAATAATTAGCATAGATAACGCGATTTATAAAAAACAATTTTTCATTAAATTTTATTATTATTTATATAATATATTTATTAAAAAAAAATTAATGTAACAAAACTTAGCATTAAATCAAATTATATTTGATTTAATGAATTAAAAGTAAGATAAAGAATAATGATATGATATATTAAAATCAATTTATCATAAATTTGAATTATGATTTATAATGTTTATATTCAATAAATTTAATTTATAAAAATTTATTGAATATTTATTAAGTTATGATGATGATATAATCAGTAAGTTATTTTTTTTATAAAATTAACAATAAAGCTGTTATTGTAATACAAAAATAGTTTAATAGAATTTTTAAAATATTTTCATCATAGCTTTCTTTAATAAGTTTTAAAAACTATAATAAAAAAAAGTTAAATATAAGCCAAATAATAGAATTATTGTTTAATATTATTTATTAAATGAAAATCTTTTTAATTAAATTTAAAATGTTTATAACATAAGATCTGCTATTGATTAAATCAATTTACTAATATTATATGTATGAAGTTTTTTTATTTATTTTTAAGTTAATAGCAATGAGTGCTGACTATATATATTAATAATATTAATTTTAAGTAACATTTAAATATTATTTATAATTCTTCGTTTAATTTTATGTTTAAATTAAATTTAATAATATGTACGATATTGATCAATATAAGTTTTTTACTTTATATAGTATTAACATTAATTAATAAAATAGATCAAATAGCTATTGTTTTTAACATTATTCGATATTAAGAATCATGATAATAATAAACTCATCTTAGTAAAGAATAAATTAACTACAGTATAACAATTTTTTGATAATTCACCTAAAATGAAGTTGTCTTTATCTTTTATAAAAACATATCAATCAATTTATTTATTTTTAATTATCATAATATAATTTGAATAATTATTAAATCATATAATGTTTTTTTACTTATTCATACTATGGTTGTAAACATTATTTAATTTGTTTTCTTTGAAATTTTTCTTGATACTCATGTAAAAAAAAATTTTATTTTTAAGTTTATCTAAATATTTTAATTATTTCTAATAATAGCACTTATTCACATAGAACATAAAATATATTTTTTCTTAGTATTAAGTTTAAATTAAACTTCTTAAGTGGATAACGTGTAAATTTAATATCTTCTATATGATATAAATTAAATATTTATTGAAAATAATTTCAAATAACGATCAGAACTATTTAATTAAATTAAACTTTTTTGATTGTCTTAATGATAAATAAACTTTATTTATTACAGAAAATTCTAAGAAAAAATAATTGATTAGTTTCATCATTTTTAATGAACTAAAAAATGACGTCGAATTTGGCGTAATGATAAAAATATCCAGGGCCATAAAATAGCGTTAATCAAACAATTTAAAATTATTTTAGGATGAAATAATACAAGAGAAAAAAGAAATTCTGCTAAGAATATTATAGAATTCATAATCATTGATAATCCAGCAATAACAATTGATTGTTGCCAAAGTGATATATTGCGAAGAAGCTGATATTTATAGGATGTCAAATAACAAATCATACTATAAGCTAATGCATTTACACCAAGTGTTAAACCTTGAATTAAATCCATTAAAATTCCCAAAAAAAATCCCGTACCCACACTAATTCGATGAGGTAGAGCCATAACCCAGTAAATTAAAATTAACACTAACCATGTTGGTCGATAATAAATAAATTGTTCAGGCCAAGGCATTTGTTCAAAAATTATTGCAATTAAAAAAGATAGCCAAATAATCCACCGTCTATTACCATGACTATGGTATTGATCCATTTTATCTTTCCTTTTTATTTTTTTTGATTTCAAAGTAGTAATTATTATTAAATAACTATATAAATTTGCTTTATATCTTTTTTTTATTTCTATTGATAATATTTATTTATTTTTGAATTTTATTTTTACAAGAAAACGTTTGAGGAAAAATCTTTATTAAACGTTCAGCTGATGTTTGATATACCTCTGGTGGAGATAAGGGATGAAAAGGATTACTAAAATTTCTCCATAATAACAAGAGATAACGTAGTCTTTGTAAATCTGCTATAGGTCGTGCGCGAACAATTATATAAGCGCGCTGTACATCATGTTTTATAGAAGAAATAATTGCAACTGGGTAACCTTCAGGAAAACGCCCCCCTAAACCAGAAGTAACTATTATATCACCAATACGTATATTAATATTATTTGGTAAAGGTTCTAGTTGAAGATCATGATTACATCCTGTACCTGTTGCAATAACTCGAATATCATTACGTAATATTTGTATAGGTAATGCATGCATTATATCACAAATCAGTAAAACACGGCTATTAAATTGGCTTACTGTGATAACCTGCCCAATAATACCTTTATCACTAATAACAGGTTGACCTTCATACACACCATCATTTAAACCTTTATCAATTATAATCTGATCTTTATAAGGTGTTTTCGTGCTTGATAGCGCTTGAACGACCATCATTTGTTCATTTTGACGTAATGGTAAATTTAACAATTTGCGTAATTTATTGTTTTCCTGTTTAAGTTGTTCAACTAATAAACTATTTGCTTTTTTAAGTAGTAGTTCTTTTTTTAATGCTTTATTTTCAAAAAGAAGTTGATCTCTTCCCGATAATATATTTGAAATATTATCGAGTAGTTTTTGTGAACTATTTAAAATAAAATAAAAAGGACTAACGACAGTATCTAAATAACTACGTATTTTATTAAAAGTATCAAATTGACGATCAAGAGCAACCAACACGATTGTAATAATAAATATAATAATAATGCGTAATCGTAAAGATTGATCTCGACTAAATATTAACTTCATATTTTTTTTTAATAAAAACATTAAACAATGAGATTATTATATAAATTAATAAGAAAAGTTTCATTTTTAAATCTCTATTATATTGTCATTTCCATTCTATAATATTTAATCATCACTAAATAAATCGCCACCATGCATATCGATCATTTCTAATGCTTTACCACCCCCGCGTGCAACGCACGTTAATGGATCTTCAGCAACAATAACAGGAATACCTGTCTCTCCCATTAAAAGACGATCTAAATTACGTAACAAAGCGCCACCTCCCGTTAATACCATACCTCGTTCGGATATATCAGAAGCTAATTCTGGTGGACATTGCTCTAATGCTAACATAACAGCACTAATAATACCCGTTAAAGGTTCTTGTAATGCTTCAAGTATTTCATTCGAATTAAGGGTAAAACCACGAGGAACTCCTTCAGCTAAATTACGCCCGCGTACTTCAATTTCATAAATTTGATCTGTAGGATACGCAGAACCAATCTCGTGTTTAATTCGTTCAGCAGTTGCTTCACCGATTAATGAACCATAATTACGACGAACATAATTAATGATTGCTTCATCAAACCGATCGCCACCAATACGCACAGATGATGAATAAACAACTCCATTTAGTGAAATAACAGCTACTTCTGTTGTCCCACCACCAATATCAACAACCATTGAACCCATTGCTTCTGAAACAGGCAAACCAGCGCCTATTGCAGCTGACATCGGTTCTTCAATCAAAAAAACCTCACGAGCGCCAGCACTAAGTGCTGATTCTCGTATTGCCCGACGCTCTACTTGAGTCGCTCCAACAGGCACGCAAACCAAAACACGTGGACTTGGACGCATAAAACTATTACTATGAACTTGTTTAATAAAATACTGTAACATTTTTTCAGTAATATAAAAATCAGCAATTACGCCATCTTTCATTGGACGAATAGCAGCAATATTACCAGGTGTACGGCCTAACATCTGTTTTGCTTCATGACCTACTGCAGCAACATTCTTAGGTGAGCCAGTACGATCTTGACGAATAGCGACAACTGATGGTTCATCTAATACAATACCTTGTCCTTTAACATAAATAAGAGTATTAGCAGTACCTAAATCAATAGACAAATCATTAGAAAACATGCCACGAATTTTTTTAAACATAACAAAAGAATAATCCCGCAAACTATAAAAAATAAAAATTACTTTATTTTAGCAACCTTACGAAATAAAGACGAGGCTTTAATTTAAATTTCTTTAATAAAGTGACAAATTTTAAAAAATAAAAATTTTAATTATACTTATTTTTTTATAAAAAAATTTAATATATCATAAACAATATCATCATAAAAATCTATAAATCGTTTAATGATTAATCTTCTTATTAGAAAATTAATTATTTTATATTAAATAAAACATCGTATTAAGTTTATATAACAATATATAATTATTATTTGAAATATATTTTTAAGAAATGTTTCAATCTTTGATTTTATCTTAAAATACAAGAGTTTTATCTTAATATTTTATTAAAGTAATATTTAAAATTATTTAAATATAAGTATTAATTTTTATACATTTCCTTAGAGAAATGAACTTTATCGATAATAAAATAATAAAAGAATGTTTTATTTTATAATTCATTAATAATGTTACTAAGTTATATTTATAATTTATTTATCATTTAGATTTTCATCTAATCTGAAATAAAATTTTATTAGAGAATTTTATTTAGAACTAAAATTATAAAATCACTATTATTAGTAATAGAAGAAAATAAAGCAATAAAGCTAATACAAAATAAATTAATAATATATTTTTTATTTGAAGATTTTACTTTGATATTTAGTGGTTTAATATAAACAATAAAAAATATTTTATTTATTATATGTAAATAAAAATCAATACTCTCAATAGTATCTAAAATTATTTTTTTCGTCTATTGATAAATCTTAAATAAATTCAAAATTTTAAGATGATTAGCAAGTTTATTAATTAACTGAGATATTAATGGTAAGTTTTAGGATAAATTAATAGAAAAACATAAATATCTCATTTTAGTGTTTAATTGTTATCTTTAAGATTATCTCGTGATAGATAAAAATAATTAGAGTACCTTTCATTTTAGTATTATTGATAATAATGAATTTAAAATAAAATAGAATTATCTTTCAATAAGAATAAAATTTTATAATAAGTATAAATAATTATACAAATACTACTTACTAAAATATATTTTTAATAAATTGTAAATTACTACGTTACAATAAAGATAACTAATTAATAAAATAACTTTTGTTACTTAAAAGTTCATTCTAATATAAATAGGTGTTGTCAAATAAAAAATTTATTATTCTATTTTAGTTATTTTTTTTAAAAAATAAGTTGGTATATATTTTTTAATAATGTTGATGACAATATATTAACAATTTCTATGTTATAAACAAGTTATTTAGATACGGTATAATTTATTGTCTCTCTAGTTATACTATATAATTAAGATTACATAAATGATTTTATTTTTTTTGCGCAATATGTAATTAAAAAAAGATCGACTCTATGATATTTTTAACGATAAAATACAAATAGATATATATAAATTATATATAAGTAAAATTAGTTAATTAATTAACCTGTCTTCTTATCAATTAATAATAATAAAAAAAATTCTTTATAAAATAATGATTATAAAGATAAATTAATTAGTAAAAATTACTAACTACTGCTGAGATAACACTAATTACTACTAAAATAAGTTATATTTATGTTCTAAATAAATAACCTTAATAATTAAAAAAAATACTAATTTTCATGAAATATTTATTTCTCGCTCTTTGTTATTAAAATAACAAATTTATTATGATAAAAATTATAAATAATTAACATTTAATTATGTTATTAAATTATTAATCAAAGGAGATACCAGTAAAATGATAAAAAATTTTCATATTTTACTGTTAAATGGTCCAAATTTAAATATGCTAGGGATAAGGGATCCATTATTATATGGTGCTCTTACACTTAAAGATGTTATTAATCAAGTAAGTCAAAAAGCAAAACAATTAGGAGTTAAATTTAGTCATTTTCAATCTAATGCAGAACATGAACTTATTAATAAAATCCATCAAGCTCAAAGGAGGATTGATTTTATATTAATTAATCCAGCAGCATTAACGCATACAAGTATTGCATTACGAGATGCTATATTAAGTGTTGCAATTCCTTTTTATGAAATTCATATTACTAATATCTATGCACGTGAGTCATTTAGAGGTCACTCCTATCTTTCTGATATCGCAAATGGTGTCATATTTGGATTTCGTACTGATGGTTATATTTTTGCATTAGAATCTGCGGTTAAATTTTTATTAAATATTGAAGAATTTAAGTATTAAGAAGTAAAATTATAACAAATTAAAATTTAATAAATTAAATGTAATGAATATGAAATTACGGAATTAACTTATGGATATTCGTAAAATAAAAAAATTAATTAAAATTGTTGAAGAATCTGCTATTTCTGAATTAGAAATTTCAGAATGTAAAGGAAGTACAATTCGCATTAGTCGTAAAACAACACAAAATTTACCAACTTTACAACAGTATATAGCTGAATCTGGTGTATATCAACCGACTTTAGCTAACTCTGTGATACATTCTCAAATATCAGCTAAAACAGAAAAAGAGAGAAAAACAGAAATTAATAGCTATATTGTTCGATCTCCAATGGTAGGTACATTCTACAGAGCACCAAGTCCAGAATCAAAACCATTTATTAAAGTTGGTCAAACAGTTAAGTTAGGAGATCCTCTTTGTATAGTTGAAGCAATGAAAATGATGAATCAGATTGAGGTAGATAAAGCAGGTGTAGTTAAATCAATTATTCCAGAAGATGGAGAAGCAGTTGAATTTGATGAACCATTAGTTATCATCGAATAACGAGGCATTTTATGTTTAAGAAAGTTGTTATTGCTAATCGAGGTGAAATTGCTTTACGTATTTTACGGGCTTGTAAAGAACTAAAAATAAAAACTGTTGCTATTCATTCTACCGTCGATCGCAATTTAAAACATGTATTACTTGCTGATGAGACTGTTTGTATAGGTCCTGCAGCTTCAGCTGACAGTTATCTTAACATTCCAGCAATAATATCAGCAGCAGAAATTACAGCTGCTGAAGCTATTCATCCTGGTTATGGTTTTTTATCTGAGAATGCTGATTTTGCCGAAAAAGTAGAACGTTCTGGTTTTATTTTTATTGGTCCTAAATCAGAAACCATTCGACTTATGGGTGATAAAATTTCTGCAATTGAAACTATGAAAAAAGCTGGTATTACTTGTGTTCTTGGTTCAAATGGACCTTTAGAAAATAACATAAAAATTAACAAAATAATTGCAAATCGAATTGGTTATCCAATTATCATTAAAGCATCTGGTGGTGGCGGTGGGCGCGGTATGCACATTGTTCACAATGAAAATGATTTGGAAAAAACTATTATTATGACATGCGCAGAATCAAAAACTGTTTTTAACAGTAATATGATTTATATGGAAAAATTCCTTGAAAATCCACGTCATATTGAAATTCAAGTACTTGCTGATGGTAAAGGTAATGCGATTTATTTGTCAGAACGTGATTGTTCAATGCAACGCCGTCATCAAAAAATACTTGAAGAAGCACCAGCACCAGGTATAAATGTTAATATGCGTAAAAGTATTGGTAATCGCTGCGCAAAAGTTTGTATTGATATTAATTATCGTGGCGCTGGGACTTTTGAATTTCTTTATGAAAATGATCAATTTTATTTTATTGAAATGAATACACGTATTCAAGTTGAACATCCTGTAACTGAAATGATTACTGGTATTGATTTAATAAAAGAACAGTTAAAGATTGCTTCTGGTTTACCTTTATCTATTAAACAAAAAGCTGTTAGAATTTATGGATATGCAATAGAATGCCGAATCAATGCAGAAGACGCAAATACTTTTTTACCTAGTCCCGGTAAAATTACTCGTCTCCATATTCCTGGTGGTTTTGGTATACGTTGGGAATCACATATTTATGCAGGTTATACTGTTCCTCCTTACTATGATTCTTTGATTGGTAAACTTATTGCTTATGGTGAAACTCGTGAAATTGCTATTCTTCGAATGAAAAATGCTTTATATGAATTAATTATTGATGGCATTAAAACTAACATAGAATTACAAATAAAAATTATGAATGATAATAATTTTTTAAAAGGTGGCACTAATATTCACTATCTAGAAAAAAAACTTAAATCAGAAAAAATATGCTTTTAGCATATTTAATTTTAATATTTTCTTTGATGCTAATCTTTAATTAACATATAGAGCTTTAGATTATTTTTTACGGATATAAAATGAACAAACTTTTTTTTCAATCTAATAAAGAGGCTCGTTGTTCACTTTTTCTTACTATTATTTATTTATGTAGTTGGATTATAACTGCTTATTTTTCTGGAGATGGAATTGGAATAACAGGAATGCCATTATGGTTTGAACTTTCATGTTTATATTTACCTATAATTTTTATTATACTCTGTGCTTTGATGATTAAGTTTTATTTTAAAAAAATATCATTGGATGCTATGGATTCTAAAGATGAGAATTGAAATTCTCTTACCATTTATCAGTTATTTATTGTTAGTATGTTTACTTCCTATTTATACCTATCAACGCTATAAAAAAAATAAATTTTTACATGAATACTTTTTAGGTAATCATTCTATGAATGGGCCTATTTTGGCAATGACAATCATTGCAACTTACATTAGTGCTAGTTCTTTTATAGCTGGTCCTGGAGTAGCTTATAAATATGGACTTAGTTGGGTTTTATTTTCGATTATTCAAGTTCCAATTGTTTTGCTATCACTCGGAATATTAGGTAAAAAATTTACAATTTTAGCGCGTTACTATCATGCGGTAACACTTAATGATATGTTGTATGCTCGTTTTCAAAGTCGTTTACTTGTATGCATTTCTAGTATTAGTTTACTCATTGCTTTCTTTTGTATCATGACAGTTCAATTTATTATTGGAGCGCGTTTATTAGAAACTATAGCAAATATTCATTATAAAATAGGGTTATTAATATTTGGAATTTTTATTATATTTTATACGGTATTTAGTGGATTTAAAGCTAACATTTTTAATAATACATTACAGGGTTTTATTATGTTAATAGGAACAATTATTTTGTTGATTGTTACTATTTATAAGGTTGGAGGTCTAGCTGCAGCAACAGAAACACTAAAATTAATTGATCCAAAATTGATTACATTACAGGGTGGTGATAATATTTTTAATATTCCGTTTATATCTTCTTTCTGGATATTAGTTTGTTTTGGAGTTATTGGTTTACCACATACTACTGTTCGTTGTATTGCCTATAAAAATAGTCAATCGATGCACAATGGGATTATTATTGGAACTATTGTGATGCTTATTCTAATATTAGGAATACATTTAGTAGGTATATTCGGTCGAATTATTTTACCTAATTTAATTATTCCAGATCAGATTATACCGACATTAATAATTACAGTTTTACCACCATTTGCTGCAGGAATTTTTTTAGCAGCTATAATTGCTACTATCATATCAACAATTAACTCACTGTTGCTTCAATCTTCAACAACGATCATAAAAGATTTATATTTAAATATTCTGTCAATTAAAGTAAAAAAAAGAAAAAAAATAACATTGATTTCAACAAGTTCTATAATTATTATTTGCATTTTATTAGTAATAGCCGCTTTAAATCCACCAAAAATGATTATTTGGTTAAATTTATTGGCTTTTGGCGGGCTACAAGCTGTTTTTTTTTGGCCATTGATACTTGGATTTTATTGGAAGAAAGCAAATAAATTTGGTGCATTGAGCTCAATGACTTTTGGTGCAATCTCTTACATATTATTAATGTATTTTGATTTTAAAATTTTAAATTTTCATTATATAATACCATCTCTATTGCTGAGTTTAATCGCTTTTTTTATTGGTAATTTTATTGGAAAAAATTTTTATTTATATCGATAAAAATAAATTAATAATCCAAGATCGTTAAAAAAAATTTATATCTAAATAATAAATAGATCTATGTTTAATAAAAGAATGGGTAAAAAATTGTTAAGTTATATTTTAATAAAATTCATAATAATTTTTATACTTTTGAATGATTATAATATTCTTATTTTTAATTAATATCAAATGAAATTAATTTCTGGCAATATTATTCTTATTACTTTGTTTGATACTTAAAGTAATATGAAATAAATTATTGCTTAATTTAAAAACCATTTTTTATTTTACAAAATTTATAAAATAAAAAATGTAAAAACTAAAAAATGAAAGAATAAAAATAATTTAATATATTTTATATAAATTATTGATTTATCTTATTTTATTTATAGATATAGGCTGTATTATCATTAGTATCTTTAAAATTTTATCTTTATGTTTAGTATTGGCATACACTTTATCTCATTAGTTTTTAATATAGTTAAATATTGGTTTTTTTAAATTAGAAAAATATAAAGATTATTAATTTTAATCCTAGATTAAGCGAATAATATATATTATTAGTAATATTAAACTAAATATAAAAAACCACTAACATTGATATTGAGTTATAATTGATTTATCATTAATGATAAAATAAATAATTAAATAATATCATTATTAATTGATTCTTGACGGGAATCAATTAGAAGATTATATATAAACATAATGTTAATAATAACTTAATCAACTTTATTTTTATGTAAACTCTTTGATACATTTTGATTATTTTTAACTAAAATGTTCTATTTATGTTATTCAGTACCTAGAAGGTAATCTATTTATTATGAAATTATTGTAATAATTTACAGTTAAATATTTAATATTAATCTGATATTAAAAAGTAGTCTATAATAATAAAGATAAAAAAAAGTCAATAAATTCAACTTAATAACGATCTATATTTATTAATTAAGTATTAATTCTATCTAAATTATAGATAACAAAGTAATTCAGATAAAACAGTAACTTGTATTCAAATAATTTTGAAAAAGTATTTAGATTATATAAAAAATTATCAATGTTTTTATTAAAAATAATAAATAATATAGTTAACCAATTTATTTTTAATATATTTTAAAAAGTTTATTAAAAATTTTTATTAATTATTGTGAATATAGTTAATTTTTATATTAGATTAGAAATTTATACTAATCAGTTTCCTTTTGAAAAATAGAATAATTTAAAAGTATTTAAACTTAACAAATACTTTAATATTTATTTTTTTTAATTATTTTTAATAGAGTGAAACGTACTTCATTTAATGATATGATTAAACATTAAAAATTAAATAACTAAATAAAATAATTGCTATTATTCTGAATAATGAGATATTATTAATCTACTTAAAATTAGTAGTATATTTAACTATATTTTAGTTCTATGCTTTAATGATTTTAATGTGATTGTAAAAAAAAACTTAGATATTTCTTAAATTTTAATATTAGTGTTTTAACTATATTAATTTCAAAATAAAGTTATTACCATTAGTCATTGTTTATTCTTTAAATGAAATACTTAATATTAATGTATATTAAAGAATTTATTTAAAAATTTTATAATATATTTAAATAAATTTAATTATGTAAGAAAACATATTTTTATGCTCAAGGAAATATGTATTTTATGACCAATTTCAACGTGTATTCAATATTATATAAATGGTGTTAGTAATGAATTTTAGGTATTAAAAATATATTATTTAAAAATATTTTATTTAAATTAAAAAAAGAATTAACAAAATAATATTTTGATGATGCGAAAATTTTAATATACTAATTATTACTATTATAAATTCACAAGATAAGGTAATTTAAACCACTAGGTGATTAAGTTAAAGAAACACTAAAAAAATATTTTGTTCAATTTAATAATTAAGATGTTAATGATTCATCTGAATTAGTATTAACTAAAATAGAAAAACTATTATTAAATATGGTAATCTAATGTACCTGTAGAACTCAAATTAGAGTTTCATTAATATTTATTATGGATCCACATAGAATTCTATATAAAAAAACAAAATATATAATATAAATTGATATTTATATATAAAGATATTTACCTTATAGGCAAATGCTTTATATTTAAAATACCGTTGATTAGGTAAAAATTTTACCTGTTATTATTCTTCTATTTTTCAAGAACTTTAATGTAATTATTTTTAAGTTTTAAATTAAATGAATAAAAAATTTTAACTAAGACTTTATATTAAAGCACTATAATAAAATTATATAATTTATTTTATGCTTCCATGACTAATCGAAGTTTTTTCATAGCATTTTTTTCTAATTGACGAACACGCTCAGCGGATACATTATATTTATCAGCTAAATTTTGTAAAGTTGTTTTATTTTCATCATCAAGCCAACGCATACGAATTATATCTTGACTGCGTTCATCTAAAGTGAATAATGCCTGTGTTAATTTATCAGTAGCATGATTTTCCCAATTATCTTCTTCAATGCTATCGGCAAAATCAGAAGATTTATCTTGTAGATATAAAACTGGTGCCGTAATAGTACTTTCACTATCATCACTCATGTCAAATGCCATATCTTGCGCAGACATTCTAGATTCCATTTCACGAACATCTTTACTGGTTACACCTAGCTCCTTAGCAACTATATCAACTTCATTTTGATTGAACCAACCAATACGTTTCTTATTCTTACGTAAATTAAAAAAAAGCTTACGTTGAGCTTTAGTTGTTGCAACTTTAACTATTCGCCAATTCCGCAATACATATTCATGGATTTCAGCTTTAATCCAATGGACAGCAAATGAAACTAAACGTACACCAACTTCAGGATTAAAGCGACGAACGGCTTTCATCAAACCAATATTACCCTCTTGGATAAGATCTGCCTGTAGTAGCCCATAACCTGAATAATTATGAGCAATATGAATAACAAAACGTAAATGAGAAAGTATAATCTGTTTAGCTGCATTTAAATCACCATGATAATGCAACCTTTTTGCATATTCTCGTTCTTCTTCAGCCGTTAGCATCGGATAAGAATTAGCTGATCGTACATAAGCTTCAATACTACCTTGTGGAATTAGTACTAATAATTGTATATCTTTTGTCATTGACATCCTCTTTAATTTTAACGAACTAAAAAATTAGTTATAAAATTTTTATCAGATCTTATCTTAAATAAATAATCTTTATATTAAATAGTTTATTATTGCTTGATATTGAAAAAAAATACTTTGACATAATAAGTTAAACTTTTAATGTTAATGCAATAACAAGATAAACGTTTAATATTAATTAAAAAAAATTATTTTGTTAAAAAGTTTTTTTTAAAATGAAAATGTCTTAAGTGCTGAGCTATTATAATGCAAGCTAAGAAGATAATTAGCTAATAATCGTTATTATTTAATATAATTTAATAGTAAATTATATTATTAAAGTAATTGATTATGATGTTATATCAAATATAATTGCTATCTATATAAGCATATTATAAGATTATTAATATAACAAAATATATAAAATATTGATGAGAATAAATCATTAATAATCTAAGTTCTATTATAATATCTCTATTTAAAAAAGATATATAATAAAACTATTTACCATTCAGATAATTTTTATAAAATTAACTATATTTTTTATCAGTAAAAATATATAATCTAATGTTATTTAATATTTATTTAAAAATGATTTTTATTAAAAATATCAATCATTATTATGCTTTCTTAGAATAAATATAATTAATTCAATTAAATAATAAAATAAACTATCATTGTTTACTGAAAAATTTTTAATTTTAATTAATTGATTCGTTTTATTTTATAAAATGATTAGTGAATAATTATTAATTTTAAAAATTGATTTAGGATAGTAATTGTTTCTAAAAAATAAAGTGCTTTTCTAAAAGAACAATCCTATATTAAATCTTAATTAATTATAAAATTCAACTTTATTTTTTAGTAATAAATAGAAAAATTAAGATCTTTAATAAACAATTAATTCAAACATTTAAAATTATTATTAATCTGTTTAAAAAAAATAAAATATATTAAAAGTAGATAAAACATTATTTAGATCATTATAATGATTTAAATATTAAAAGTATAGATAAAAAGTAATTTAATTATTCTGTTGATATATTTATCTAAATATAACTTAATTTATTTTGCCATTAATATTTTTAATTTTTTAGTTTTAATTATTTACAGGTAGATCTTAATTGTTCTGTTCAGTTTATTATTATCACTTTTTTTATTTAATATCAAATTAGAGTAATGGTTAAATTTAAAAAGCTCAAAATTATGAGTAATTAATAAAGCAATTAGATTAAATTATTTAAATAATCATATGCTACATTTATATAGTTACTAAGTAAATTATCAGTTAGTTCATTTAATGATAATATACTAAAATTATTAAATATTGTTCGGACTAAATGTTGTCATTATTTCCTTTTAAACCTGATAATTAAATTAGATAATTTTATTTTATTAAGTAAATAAATTTTATTTAAAATAACAAAACATGTTGATATATACTCTTAAAATTATTACTAAATGATAAAAATCATATTAGAAATATTTTCATAAAGATTTCTATTAAACAAAAGAAATATTTTTAAAAGATTATGTTTATTTGCCAATATAAGTGAGTTTTTTTTTACTTTTTAAGTGGTGAATTTAATAATCATTAAATTAAATATAATAAGTATTTAAGTATTTAAAAATATGAAATTAATTTCATTAAGGTGTCCCTTCTCCTATTCATCATAAAGAATTAATATTTCTTTATGATGAATAGGAGAAAGAATGTTTTAAATACTTATTTGATATGCGCATTAATTTTTATTAATATGTTTGAAATGAATTATTAACATTATTTTCTTCTGGAAAAATCGCCTTAATAAAGTCATTAACTATAAATGGATGAAGATCATTAATATCTTCACCGATTCCAATATAACGAATTGGAATTCGAAATTGATTGGCAATAGAAAAAATTACACCACCTTTAGCTGTACCATCAAATTTAGTTAGAATAATACCAGTTAACCCAATTGTTTGATGAAAAATTTTAGTCTGATTAATTGCATTTTGACCAGTGCTAGCATCTAATGTAAGTATTACATCATGAGGAGCCTCCTGATCAATTTTTTGAATAACTCTAATAATTTTTTTTAATTCTTCCATTAAATATGTTTTGTTTTGTAATCGCCCAGCAGTATCTGCGATTAATATGTCGATCTTCTTTTTTTTTGCTAATTGAAATGCATCAAAAATAACTGATGCAGAATCTGTTCCAATATCTTGAGAAATAACGGGAATATTGTTACGTTTTCCTAAAACTTGTAATTGTTCAACCGCAGCGGCCCTAAATGTATCTCCAGCAGCTAACATTACTGATTTAGCTTTTATCTGATATTGATGTGCTAATTTAACGATTGTTGTTGTTTTACCAGCGCCATTAACTCCAACAATTAATATTACATATGGTAGTTTATTTTTTATGATTAATGGTTGATTAACATTAAATAAAATATTGGCCATTTCTTCTCGTAATTTGCTATAAAGAATTACACTATCATTTAACTCTTTGTGATTAGTATAGGTAATTAAATTATTTATAATCTTTCGTGTTGTTTCTATCCCTACATCAGCAACCAAAAGTCTTTCTTCTAACTCGTTAAATAAATTATCATTAATTTTTTTATTACGAAAAAAATTAATAAAGTTTTCTCCAATATTTTCTCGAGTTTTTAATAAACTTTGTCTTAATCGCGAAAAAAAATTTTCTTTTTTTAATTTTTTTTTCTGTTGTATTAATGATGCTTTTTTTTTGTTCATTTGTTTCCTTATAAAGTATTTCTATATTCATTAAGTAAAATAATTTTTATAAATATTTAATAGCTTTTTTAAAAATAATTATTTTTATTCTAAATATATCTTTTTAATTTTTAAACTATTATAATTTTTCTATTACATTCATTAAATTTTTAAAATTATTTTCTATTCTTGAGTATGCTTGTTATTCTATCTTTTTTTGAGCTTCATTTTAAAATTTTAAATTTACTTAAAAGAGAATAAAAAATTTTTATTTATTTTTAATCATTTTTGATAACACTTTTAATAATAAAAAATATTATTTTTAATATTAGATATAATATATATTGGTAGTATATCATTTGATTTTATTCAAATATATATTTGATATTTATTCATATTAAAATAAAGATAATTTTATTCTTTATATTATATCTAATAGATATTAGCATTATTATCATCTAGGATTACAAATTTTAATGATTATACTATTTGAATTATGAAAAAAAAATAAAATCTACGACATATGGTCAAATTCGCATTATTGGCGGAAAATGGCGCGGGCATAAATTATCTGTTTTTAATTATGAAGACTTACGTCCTACAACAAATAAAATTAGAGAAACTTTATTTAATTGGTTAATACCCATTATTGAAGGTGCTCATTGTTTTGATTGTTTTGCTGGTAGCGGTGCTTTATCTATTGAAGCACTTTCTCGCTATGCTGCTTCAGCTACATTAATTGAATTAAATAAGTTTATTACAAAACAACTTGTAATTAATTTACTTAAGTTAAAAGCAAAAAATGCACAAGTGATTAATATCGATATATTAAAGCATTTAGTACAAATAGGAGTAGCTTATGATGTTATTTTTCTTGATCCACCTTTCCATAAGCATCTATTAGAACAAACGGCTTTATTGTTAGAACAAAATGGTTGGTTAGCGAAAAAATGTTGGATTTATGTTGAGACGGGAAATGAAGCTAATTTATTAAACTTACCAAAAAATTGGTATGTTTATCGTAAAAAAAAATCAAGAAAAATTATTTATTCTCTCTACATTCGTTATCAATAATTATTACTTTAAATTATTAAAATGTTTTATAAATGTAATAATTATTTTTGTATTGATTACATTTAGTTTCTTTGATTTTTTTTTTTTATAAAAGAAAGAAAGGTATTTTCATTAACTATAAATCATAATCTTTTTATTTTGAATTTTTAAACTTTAAATCAGAAAAAGAATGTAAATTATAAAAATAAATTATTATTAATTATAATGTTAATTTGTTATGGGTTAATTAATAACATTTTTATTAGCAATAATATAACCAATTAATAGTTTTTTTTAAAAAAAAACTATTAATGTTACTTATTAACATGTAGAAGAATTTAGATGTAAATATGATTATATAAGTGATTATTTATTTATATCAGAAAATAATATTAATTATTTTAATAAACGAAATTGTTTTTATTAGATTATAAATAGTATATTTTATATAAAAAATAATATATACAAACTTAAAATAACTACTAGTAAAATTAATTATATCAAAGAACTAAAAATACTATTTATAATTCTTAAATTAATTATCGATGTTAATAATATTTATTTTGATATTATCAATAATTATATAATATACTCATTTAAAACATATAACTTTAATGAAGTCTAATTAAAATAGAGATAAATAATTTATTTAATAGATTTAAACCTAATGTTATTTATTATTTTTAATAATAAATAAATAACATTATATAGATTTTATTTAATTAAAATAATATAAATTGATATATTCATTTTTTTATATTATTAAAGTAATAAATATAAAAAAATCTAATTATTATCTGGTTAATATCAGTGATATTATGTAGTAATGTTATTACTATTTATTTTATCAAAAAAAAATCTAGTTATGTTTCGTTAAATCTATAGTAATCTATAAAAAATATTAGTTTTAGTATTTTATTTTTTTACTTTTCTTTATAAGCAAAGAAAGTATATAAGTTATGACTAAACTACTAATTATCTTAATAAATTATTTATATTTTTGAAAATTTAATATTTGAGATTATTTTTCATAAATTTTTTATTAATTTAAATGGAAACAATCAATGTTCTTTTTTTAAAAATAAAAACAATAATTTATTCATTATATTTTATTTTCTCCTTGATTAACAATATTATTTATTTTATTGGAATCGTTTTTATTGATGTTTGTGCAATTATTTTTATTGATAACTGTTTATTTAACTATAATATTAGCTATTTTCTGTATTATTAAGATGTTAGATCTTAACATGTAAAAAAATGTTCATTATTTATTAACTAAAATAAGTCTAATTCTTATAATTAATAAAAAATCACATTTAATATAATTAACTATCTATTAAATAATTTAATTTTTCTAACTTATTTTTATATTTTTATTATTTTATAATATATTTGATTCTAGTATATATCTAATTTGATAGCATTAATATCAATGATATTTACTATAATTTATTTTATTAAATCAAAGTTTTCTATATTTTAAAATATTTACTTAAATCATTCATATGTTTTTTTAAGTTTTTTATTTTTTAGAATAGAGTAATAGTATTATTTTTTAATTATATATAAAAATCTTTACAATTGATAATCTTGTAACACCATAATTTAACAAATAATTTTAAAGTTTATAATTTAAGTTTTTTTGTATTTATTTTCAATATTTCATTTATGTGGATAGTAAAATTAAAATATAACAAATTATAAGTATTCAATCAATATATAAGTTTAATTATTTTTATTTTATTTAGTATTTCATAATCTTTATTATAAATTATTTTAATGTTTAAAACAATTTTCATTATTAAGGAAAAATTTAAATATATTGTGTATAATTATAAAACTTTTTTAAAAAATTACAATACATTGATATTTTAAGCAAAATAATTTATGTTTATCATATGTCCTTTAATTGAAATATTTAAATAATTAGTTGAGAATTTAATTCTCAACTAATTTAGTGCTAAATAAATTATATGTATATTAAATACGCATCATTAATTAAGAAAATATATAAATAAATATTCTATATTTGAATATTATAATCATCGATATTATTAATATTATCATACTAATTGAATAATCGATATAAAATTATTGAATAAATTTTATTAGTTTTTAATAAAATATTTAATAGATAGATGAATTTAAAATTTTAAAAAAATAGTATAGGTATTATCAAATAATCTTTTTATCTATATTTTATTAATAAAAAAGGATGATATTCTTTATTAATCATGTCAATTAACTTATAAATTTAATTATTAGATTAATTATTATCATTATGATGTTTTGTTTAATTCAGGTATAAAGATTTACAATAGTTTATTATTTATTTTTAATAAATTGTATTTTATCTATTAATTTATATCCATATTTATGCAAAAGCATAATTACTTTTGCATAAATATGGATATAAAAGATATATAATTAATTTACAAGAAATTTAAATATATCACCTGAGTTTATATTTTTATTATGAATCAATAAATTATATTTTATATATAACTTTTTAAAATATTAATTTTTAGAACAAAATATCTTTATATTTGTAAAATTGTAGTATATAAAGTAATTTATAGATGGATATTTTAATTTAATAAATATTATAGTTTCAATATTTATTATTAATTATAAATCATAAATACATTGAATTTATTTAAAGGGCTTTATATTAAATAAATATTTAATCGAATGTGTTATATTACATAATAATATTTATTATCAAAATTAATTAATTTTCTTTCGAATCAAATAACGATAAGGTGGTTGACTAATTTCTTTGGCTAGTAATTGATCACCCATAAAACGACAAAAAGCAGGAATATCACGAATTGTAGCTGGATCATCAGCGATGATTAATAATGTTTCACCTTCAATCATCTGACGAACTATTTTCCTTATCATCATAATTGGCTCAGGACAACGTAATCCTTGTGTATTAATGGTTTGATTTGGATTAGTAAAAATATTTAACATAAGTTTTTTATTTTAAAAATTTTCAATTATTAAATTATATTATGAATCAAAAATAATTTATTCTTATTTTTTTTAGAAGTAAAAATATAAGAAGATTTTATTATTAATTTGTTTTTTTATTTTTATCTAAGATATATTCTCTCCCATTATATAACTATATAATAGATTTATTGACAAAATATTTAAACAAAATGGTATAATATGTTTAAATTGACTTCGCAACAAAAAAATAAATCAATAATTTGTCTTTCTTTTTTACATATTTTTTTTATTATTATTAGTAATTATTTAATACAATTTCCAATTATCATTTTTTACTTTCATGCAACATGGGGAGTTTTCACTTTTCCTTTTATTTTTTTGATAACAGATCTAACTGTACGTATTTATGGTCCTTCTTTAGCTAAAAAAATTATTATGGTAGTTATCTTACCTGGTCTTTTTTTTTCTTATATTTTTTCTACACTTTTTTATGAAGGTAAATGGCAAGGATTTATCGTATTAAATAAATTTAATTTATCTGTTGCTCGTATTGTTATAGCAAGTTTTACGGCTTATGCTTTTGGTCAGTTTATGGATATTTTTATATTTAATAAATTATGTAGTTATCGTTATTGGTGGGTTGCACCGATTATTTCAATGTTTTTTGGTAAATTATTAGATACTATTTCTTTTTTTTTCATTGGGTTTTATCGGAGCAATAACTACTTTATAGTAATAAATTTGATAGAAATTGCTTTGGTCGATTATAGCATTAATCTATTTATTTGTTTGTTATTTCTTCTTCCTGCTTATAGATTATTATTGAACTCTATTTTAAGTTATATTTTAAATGATTAAATATAGATATAGTTATTTATGTTAGTTAACAGATAATAATTAAGTTAAATTAAGAATATTTTTTTAATTTAAATTTATTTAATAAAAATAACTTATCAAATTAAAAAATTAGTCTTCATTAATTCAATTACATATAAAATATTAAGTTACAAAACATAAATAAGAACTAATATCATCTATATTTCACATAATAATACGAATTATTATTTGCATTAATCATAATTTCATTATGATTCTTTTTTATATAAATATCAATATTAAAGGTTCATCTAATCAATATTTATTTATTAAAAATAACTAATTTATAATCATTAATCTTTCTTGATAAATAAAATAAATATCAATAATTTTCTTATATAAAAATTAGTAAAATTATAATAAAATTCATACTTAGATATAAATAATAAAAAATAATGTTTATTTTTGATAAATTTCATTTTTATTGAATTTAAAAATCTAGAAGAAAAAATTTTTAAGTATATTGATAGTATCAATTTTTGCTGTATTATTTAAAATTTTAATAAATTAAAATACTTAATAAATGTTCTATATTGTTTATAATATAGTTAATATTAATGCTAAATTTCACTAATTTACTATAATTTCGAAATAAAACTTTCCTAAATTACCGTTAAAACTAATAATTATTTAATTGATAATAATTTACTATTAATTAATATTAATTTATTGATATTAAGCTTTTTCTATAGAAAAGGAAATAACATCACTAATTTTTTTTGCGTTTAACGCTAACATAACTAAACGATCAATGCCTAAAGCAACGCCAGAACAATTCTGGGTTATTTTATCTAATGAAGAAAGTAGATATTCATCAAGAAGTTGTACTGGTAAACCCATTTTTTTTCGAATTTTGTTATCATGTTCAAAGCGATTTCTTTGTTCTATTGAATTAGTTAATTCATGGAAACCATTTGCTAATTCAATATTCTTAAAGTATATTTCAAAACGCTCAGCAACTCGTTGATCTTTTTTATTAATTTTTGCTAATGCGGCTTGTGAAGAAGGAAAATGATAGATAACGGTTGGTTTATCTTTATCTAAATTAGGTTCAACTCCTATTGTAAATAAAAATTGTAATAACGTATCTTTATTTTCTTCTTTTTTTGCATTATTTAAACCTAACTTTATTACTTCCTTATATAATTGTTTTTTTTTTAATTTCAGTGATAATGGATCAATATTTAGATAAGCTTGAAAAGCTTCTTGATATGACATTCGCTTTATTGGTTTACAATTTAAAATTTGTTGCAAAAAATCATCTACTTCATCAATAAGTTGATGCATATCATAATTAGGTCGATACCATTCGAGGATAGTAAATTCTGGATTATGGTAACGCCCGTTTTCTCTATTACGAAAAGATTTAATTATTTGATATATAGGCCCACTTCCAGCTGCTAGCAAACGTTTCATATGATATTCAGGACTAGTTATCATATATAATTTACTATTGTCAGTAACTATGGGAGCAATAAATTCGGTTTCAAATGGTAATACATGAATATCTGTTACAGTGAATTTACTTAATATAGGGGTTTCTACTTCTATTATATTCCGATTGCTAAAAAAAAGTCTAATTTTAGCAATAATTTTACTTCTTTTTACTAAATTATTGATCGACAAGTTCGGTTGCCATTTTACTATATCACTCATTATAAAAAAAAAATCCAAAAAAATGAAGTGCATTATTAGTTTATTACTTCTAACTGAATATTTTATATGATTAATATTAACAATTTATTTTATTAAAAATTAATTTTAATTTTTTTAAAAAAAAATAAAAAAATTTAAAAATGTTGATTAGTTGAAAAAAAGTAATTAATATTCGCCATAAATTAATATAATTATTTATATATAACTAAATATATAAAATATTTCAACTAAAAACTTTAAAATTATTTAAATAAATTTAAATAAAAATAAATAAATTAAAATAATTTAAAAGTTATTTTAAAGTTAAAGAAAATATCAAAAATAATGTTTTTAGATTAATATCTAGGTTTAAATAAATTTATTTACCAAAATTTTTGTTTTAAATTTGATTAAATGCGAAAAAATAATCTTTTAAAAAATTGTAAAAGTAAATATATTACAATTGAATTAAAATAATTAAATTAGTAAAATAAATATAAATTTATATATTCATTTTTATAAAAATTGATTTTCAAATAAATATATTAATTATTATTTTATACTAAAATAGTTTGAAACCTTATTTTTGAACCAAATTTCTATCAGAAAATAAATTTAATATTGATTATTAATTAAATAATAATATCATAAAATATAGAATTTATTTCTATTATAAATAAAAGAAATATAATTCAAAAATTTTAATACCAATTCAATTATAATTAGAGTTTATTAAATCAATTTAATATTAATAATTGATGTTGTTGATGTTTAAATTTATATTTAAGAATTAATTTAAAATTAAATTAATTCTATTTTTAACAATATTTTCTGAAAAATTATAATCAAATAAGTAGTTAATCAGATCATATCTATAATTATTATTTTTATAATATAACTCCAAATAAAAATTAGTTATTTATTCAAATTTGATTGAATTGTTGTATGAAATTTTTGATAAAAATAAGAAAACTAGATTTTTAAAGATATTGATGAAATTATGAAATTTAATAACGTAAATATATTCATTAGTTTAAAAAATTTTCATTTATTTAGAATTTTTATCTAATAAAAAGTATTGTTTATAATATAAATATATTATATGTTTTATTCAAAATGTATTAGTCAAATATTTAAAATTTAATAATTTTATTATTTTTTATTAAATATTCATGACTTAAAGTTATAAAAATAATTTTCTGCCTTTAATTAATAAATATAATTACATATAAATATATACATACAACTTAATAACTTAAACCTCTTTAAGTAAATTTAAAAAATATATAAAATTATATCGGCAAGGAAAAGGTTTTTTATATTTTGTATAGATGATGACTAAAGATCTGTTAATATACTTAAATAAATTATTTTATAATAATGTTACGTTATATCTATTTTATTTTATTTAGATGTGAAGAGTAAATAAACAATTAATTTTTACTTATTAATTATATAAAAGTTTATGTTTAAAAACTATTCCATCGATAATTTTATGATTGTTTTGAATAAGATTCATATAACAAGATGATAGGAGTATTGAAGTGTCAAAAAAAAATATAAAACAATCAATTAAAAAATCAGTTTATTCTTTGTAAATTTGCATAAATTAGATTAAATTATAGTACTGTCTAATTTATACCATTATTTTTAATAAAATTAATTAATTTTATATAATTTCTTAATATAAGATTAACTAAATATGCTATTAAGGCTTTTTTAACAAAAATGTTATTGAATTAAAAACGCAAAAAAAATAAAAAAATTGTTAAATTAACTAAAAAAAATAAAGAAAGTTTGAAGATAATATGTTTTATAAAATAATGGTAATAATCGAGAAGGATTATAGTAATAGTTAAAAAAACTAAATGAATGTAAAAAAAACTATGAGTAAATTACTTTAATTTAAAGAATAATTTAAGAATATTGAAATTAAAGATTATAATATCTTTTGGTTTTAGCTTTTTATATCTTCAGATTAAAATTTAAGTTAAATATAATAAAATACATAACTTTATTTAGTTTTGTTAAAAATATTTATGTTAATTAACTGCTAAATAAAGCTATATTTAATATGATGATATTAATTTTCTAAAATATTTTAGACATTATAAGCATATCATATGCTATATATAGTTTTATATTATAAAATTATTTATTTATCGATAATTAATTTAATTTATGATTTTAATTAAAATGTAATATTTATCAAATGATAACTAAATAATTAAATAAAAAAATATAAAAAATTAAAAATTTAAATTATTAGTTGTAATCCATAAAAATTATGGATATCTTTTGTATTTCATTGTTTATGATAGTTTATTATGATAAATAATTTTTTTTATTAAAGAGTATTTAAATTATATTACAATTATTTATAATTTATATTATTAACTTTATTGTATAATAAGATTATACTTAGTTAAGTGCAGACAGATTAATTATTTATCTAAAATATAATATATAAAAATTTTATTGAAAAATTTAGTAATAAATAAAAATTATTTTTTTAAAAACTCTAAAACTACTAATTATTATATTATTGATAATAACACTAAAATTAAAAATATAAACATTTAGTTAAATAATTAATTATTATAAATTTTCTAATTTTATTAATTTTATTTTTTTTAAAATATAGTTTATTTTTTAATTTATACCTGATTATTATTGGTCTTGCTATAAGCATATTATAACACACTTTAATTAGGATAATTGTGATAAAAAAATAAAAAAAAGTAAATATTTTATTAAAAAGTAATAATATAATATATTAAATTATTTAACTATAAATTAATATTAAAAAAGTATTTAATTAATAAGTTAATTTTATTGCTATTTCTTAATAAGAAAAAACAAAAAATAAAAATAAAAAACAAAAATAAAATATAATATTTCCTATTTCTTGTAAGCTTTATTAAAATTACTATCAGTAATTTTAATTACATTACC
>JBQMRZ010000023.1:0-1122 GCA_052174135.1 Arsenophonus sp. ET-KM2-MAG3 | reverse complement strand
TTAGCCACAGCCTTCAAATAAATATGAAGGCTGCCTTTTGCAAATAAATAAACATGCATCGGGGCCAGTGATTGCAAGACGGCCGTGGGTTAGTTACCACACATTGGTAGTTCGTGGCTTTTCTACAATCGAGGTCGCCGTGGCTTCAGCATGCTAATTGCACACATTACATTAGAAAGCGTGTCGAGTGGAATCGTGCCACGGATGAGTCAGAGTGTGGTGCCACTAATCGGTAGCTTTCACAATACCACGGTGAGCGGCTTGTGCAATTTTCTGTTTCACAACAACGTTTCTATTTTGCAGCCATTTTTCGCTCGTGTTCCCAAGGGAAAACAAGTTTATTACGCAATCATTCAAAGCGAATATGATGTCATCTTTGCAATAGACAAGTCGTTTCCATCCCACCATCGTAGAACAAAGTTTGTCCTACAAACGATTTGTTTCGTAACTTGATAAATCGATTACGCAATTTCGGTAGGGCTAATGACATGCACACACATATCGACACTCATGACATACATACGAGTATTTACACCCAAATGTAATTCCAAGGCGATTACTACTGCTACTACTACTACTAGTACTACTACTACTACTAACGATTTCCCAAAACCCCAAAACAGACATTTCGACACACACACACACACACACACACACACACAAAACGAGGCTTATGATATTATATTTTTTCTCTTAGGATTCCACTGTATTTATTTTAGGATATAACTGTCGATATGTTTCGCGTTAGTTACCAGACAATAGGAGTTTTAAATCATATGATGATATTTTGAAATCACTTATGATGTGTCAGAAAAGTACATTTCAGGAAACGACGTCAGAAATAATGCCATAACATCACCGGGGAAAAACGCATCTGGACTCGGATGTATATAAAAGTCGAATTATATTCAGTCATTTACGTTTTACGCATCACTAAAAGATACTCTTAAGCAGTATGGAAAGTTTTTTATATACCATTTTTGTTCAGAATTAGCGAACTCCAATCTGAGTTCTCCTTTCAATGGATCCAAATGATCGTAGTACACTTATTTTATTTGGTGATGCAGCAGGTGCAATTGTTGTTGGCTGTTCACAAGAGCCTGGTATATTATCAACTCATTT
>JBQMRZ010000022.1:0-662 GCA_052174135.1 Arsenophonus sp. ET-KM2-MAG3 | reverse complement strand
GCAAAGAAATACCGCGTCCAAGTACTTTTAATAATTTATCATTTGGAATAGTAATCAAGGAATCAACATGTTTAGATAATTCTGAAATTCCTGCATCAACGACTTTAAATAAATCGTTCGTAATGTACAGTACTACAGTATTACAATTTGGTAGTATTTAACAATAAACAGTCCGTGTAACTGACACAACATTAATTTATTGTAATACCGCACACAATAGAATTTGAATTTCATCAAACAGTATAGAGCCAAGATAAATTTGTACAGTTTCCTGTTGTAAAAGTATTCTTGAGCTTCCTGTGTTGAACCGAACTTTCTTCTTCTGTTACCTCAGTTCTTAGACTGGTTGCGACTTCTCTGCATGTACCTGTGGTGCGTGTGTATTCAGATTCTCCCACAAGTATATGGGATCTACAGTTTAACGCCGGTACCGCACGGCTTTCTTTCAAGTAGAGAGGAAAAACTAGGTAGAAATACCACTCGCTGGTTTTCCATCGCCTTTAGAAAGAAGAGCGGCCATAATAAATGAGCGGCAAGATTTTATTTATTAAATTTAAATTTCCGGCGTTTGGAATTGAATACAAGCAGCGAGAAAGTAATGTGACGCAGTGGCTCAACACGCTAACCACTACGCCACGGCCGCTCCCGTACCGAACTTTACG
>JBQMRZ010000021.1:0-12123 GCA_052174135.1 Arsenophonus sp. ET-KM2-MAG3 | reverse complement strand
TGTTTCAAAGATAAATAAATATTGAAATAAGTAATTTGTTTCAATATTTATTTATCTTTGAAACAAATTACTTATTTCAATATTTATTTATCTTTGAAACAAATTACTTATTTCAATATTTATTTATCTTTGAAACAAATTACTTATTTCAATTTTTAATTATTTTTTATATTAATAAAAAATAATTAAAAAAAAATATATCATTCAATTTTTGAAATTATTACTGAAATAATGATTTATTTATTAAATTTATATAAAAATAGAAATTTAAAATTATTAAAAAATAACAACTCAGTATGAATAATATAAATAAATAAAATATAATTTAGTGAATAAAAAATAAAATAGATTAAAAATAAATTTTTTAAATAATATACAAAATATTAAATAAACTCATTAAAACTATTCTTAAAATTTAAATATAATATTTAATACTACATTTAAAAAAAATTTATAAAAATATATTAAATTGATTTTTAAATTATTAATATCAATTAAATTAATTAATTCTTAATTTAATTTAAACATATTAATTATCTTGTATAACTATAAAAATCTAAATAACAAAAAATAATTTTATTCTATAAATCAGTCAAACTAAAAATAAATAAATGTTTTTTAATATTTTCTAACAATAAAATAATAAAAGTAAGCAAACTTAAAACAAAATTGAAATTATGTATATATTAACATATTAAATCATTTAATTAATTAATTTATTAAATAAAAACTCCCATATATTTTTTTTAAGAAAATAAATAGAAATTAATTCTTTTGAAAGTAATTAATAAAAAAATCACATTTAACACTATAATGCACATATTTTGCGCATTCAAAACTCTACCCGTGGCATTAAATATTTTTTGTAAATAAGTTATAAAAAGTAAAAAAAATAAATTTTCATCATTTTAAGAGTTAAGATAAACATTAGAAATCAATTTTAATAGCGCTGTAAAGCTCTATAAAAGCTTTTTTTGATAAAAGTAATATAGATGTACTACTAAAAAAATTAATGCTTAATTATAGAGCGTTTATAAATTTTTTATAATTTTAATTTATAGATACAAAATGAATAAAAAATTTATCTACAAAACACATTATTGTAATGTGTTTAAATAAATTATTATAAAACTATTTAAAATTACTAACCCCCCTTTTTACTTAAAATTGATAATAAATTTATTTAATATTAATTTATATGTTAATTATTTAACAATTAACTTAGGATAACATTCTATTCATAACTCAATGCTAAACTTTTATAAACAAAAAATTATTAGTTTTTAATTAATAATATAATAAATATATAAAATGATATTAATAAAAAAACTTAAAAAAAATAAAGAAACTAATACTAATAAAAACTTAGAATAAAATAATTTAATCTATTAATATATAATTAATGTAAATATATTTTTAATATAACATATATTTAAATATGTATATTTTAACAAACATTTATTTATATAATATATAATTAAATTAGCTTTAAATATTTTAAATAAATAACAAAAGTATTTACCACTATATTAATTTATAATTTAAAAAAATATTACCAAATACTTTAAAAAACTCTTATCATTATATAAAATGAAATTATTTATCCAAAATATATTAATTAAATATATTTTATTATTATATGCTTAATAATTTTATATCTAAATAAAAATTTAATAAAATATTATTTTATACCTATATAGAAAACTTAATAAATATCATTAACCAAACATTTTATTTACTCAATTAAAAAATATTAATAAAAAATAAAAAAAATAATATAAATATAAAAATACTCATTTATTTAAACAAATCTATACAATAACTAAAAGATTATATAATTAACTTAAAAAATATCTTAATACTAATTTTTTGTTTTTTTATTTATTGTCTTTTTTTTACTTTATTATAAAATTTATTGTTAAAAATAATTTTATTAATTTCAATAGAATTTATTTTTTTAAAATTATAAAAATAAAATTAATTTTTTACATATATAAATATGCATTAATATATTTTTAATAAAAAAATATCCTTAAATTATTAAGTCAAGTTTTAAGATTAAATGAACTAGAATGAAAATAAATACAATAAATTAATTATATTTTTATATGTACTCAAAATTTAATGAAATCTGCAATTATTTATATTAAAATATATCTTGTATAGTACTTTTAGCTTTATTTTATTTTACACCTCTAAATATTAATATTTTACTAATATATTAAGATAAATAAATACAATAAATAATTTTAATTTATAATAAATTTTTTAATGCTTCAAACATTGATTGAGCTAAAAAATTTTGTGTAAATTGTACACCAGGTAATACAAAATAATAACCACCACCAAATGGTTTGATATAACGCTCAAGTGGTTCCCCGTTAAGACGTTTTTGAGTATCAATAAAACCTGTTTTTAAATTTTTTTGATAAGAAACAAAAATTAACCCCATATCCAGTAAACCATTTACATTAATACCTAATGAATAATTATAACTACGACGCCTTAATTTTGCAGTATAACGCTCAGGATTACGCGGTTCTGCGCGACGCATATGAGAATCAAATAAGATGCGATCACCATGTGGATCTTTTTCAAATTCAGGAGAATCCATTTCATGTTTTCTACCAATAGGAGCCCCCGTTTTTTTATGGCGACCAAAGTAATTTTCTTGATCTTCTAGTGGCGTTCTATCCCAAAATTCTAAATTAAAACGAATAATACGTATTGCTTGATATGATCCACCATTACACCAAAATGGTTCACGATCTTTTTCTGTCACCCAAATCATTTCATCCATTAATTTTCTATCATTAATTGGTGCATTACCTGTTCCATCCTTAAATCCAAATAAATTAATAGGTGTTGAATGTTGATCAATATCTCGTGAAGATAGAAAACCTTCAATTTTCCATAATGGGAATAAGTATGCTGAAGTGTGTCGTAAAATATCACGTAATGCATAAATTAAACTTTCTTGACTATTAGCACAAATTTGTAATAATATATCACCACCACACCATTCAGATTCTAATCGATCATTTGGAAAGCTATTCATTTCTATCAGAAATTTTGGTTTAATTTTTTCTAGACCAAAGCGTGAATCAAACAAACTACTACCAAGTGAAACAGTAATCGTTAATGAGTCTGGTTTTAAGTAAGAACCTCCTAAAATACCAGAATTAATAGGAGGCATTTTATCATTATAGTTAAATAATATTTTTTCTGTTTGTGTTAAATAAACAATACGCTGAGTCAATATTTTAAATAAATTTTGCAATTCATCTAATGTCGTTGCCGTAACACTTAAGGCAATAAAAGATGAATTTTTTTGTTCAGGAGTTAAAATACCAGATTGATGAATTCCATTAAAAGTAATCACTTTATTATGAATAAGTTGATAATTATTTATACATTTTTTTATAACAAATACTAATAAAATAAAAACAATGCTACTAAATATTAATATTTTTAACACATTCCGTTTTAAAAAATTCAATGAAATATATTTATTGTTATATTTAATTTTCATAATCTTTCCTTAATATTTATGGTATATATTTACATTTAATTGAGTTCTAAGTGTAGCGAGAAATTCTGCTTGCTGTGAAAGAGTAGAATAAAAAACCATTTTATCTTTTGCACTTAACTGGTCATATAACTTATATTCACCATGAGCAAATTGATAATGCGAAAGAATATCATTACTTTTTTGATAATTCTTAAAAATCTGAAATAATATTTTTTTATTAATAAATGGAATAAGTACTTTCACAACCTCTTTAGATCCACGTAAATTAGCAGCAATATCATTTAAATCAGAAAGACTATAAATATTTTCTTTACCTGCTAATTTTGTTTCAAGTATCATTTCAATAAAATCACTAGAAGCTTGAATTAAATTAGTAATATTAAAATTTTCTATAGATATACGCTTCTCTAGATCACGTAATTTTACCAACAATTTACTTGTTTCATTTAATGCTTTTTTAATATTTTTACAATAAAACAATTGATATTCAATTAAATGAAAACCTGTAAAACGATAATCTTTAACACCATTAATAAAATAATCTGCACGCGCATTAACTACACGATCAATATTACCAAATAAAATAACAATTGGGCGTATAGCTTCATAATGTTGATGAGCATAAATATAAGCTTCTTGAGCTTTTTTTAATTTACCTATTTTTAGTTTTTTTTCTAAAATACTTAATTTAAAAATCAAACTATTTGATTCTAAGAGAATAAAATTTAAATATTCTTTGACAGATTGATCATATTTTTCAGGAATTGGAATATTTCCTTTAGCAATAATAATTTTATCAACTATTTGGTCATAAGATATTTTATCATAAGAATATATTTTTTTTATAGACATCAATATTAAAATGTAAACAAACAACATAAAACTAAAAAAAAATATTAAAGTTCGTTTGGTAAAACTATGCACGTTTTTTACTCCACGAAAATAGAATAGTTATTACAACAAACCAATAAAAAATAAAAGTTATTACACTCAACCAAATAGGTTGTGAACGATAAGCAAAAAATGATGAAATAAAATTACCTATCAGTTTTGAATCATCAAGTAATTCACTTGTATTCCATGCAGGATAAATCAAAAATTCAGGTATAAAATAATCAAATTCAATTAATAAATTTGCACTTTCTTCAACTCCTTTAAGTAACAGTGATAGTGCAAAAAATAACAAAATAACACTGGTGATTTTAAAGAAAATACTCCAAGATATAAAACGATTAGTTAATAAAAAAATATACAATGTTAAAATTGCAATAATTATACCACCCGCAACTTCAATAAAAAATTCCGACATATTATTTAATGTAAGCGACATAATAAAACTAGATATAAAAACTACAATTTCACTGCCTTCTCGAGCCATCGCAATTATAATAATTAATGTAACGGCAAACCAATTATGTTGATTAATGTTATATTTTATCTTTGATTTTATTTTAAACTTCATTAAATCATTATGTTTATTCATCCAGTAAACCATTTGAACAATTAATATACATGCAAGAACTTCCATAAAAATCATAAATAAAGATTGTTTAGTTTCGTCTAAAATATTAAACACACCATATATTAAAAATGCTAATAATATAGAAGTAACTATTCCGAAAAAAACACCAATCCAAAGATATTTAATCCCTTTATCAGCTTCAGGATGCTGTTTAATCCAAATATAAATGATCCCGATAACTAAGAGTGCTTCAAAACTTTCACGCCAAATAACAAATAAAACTTGACCCATAATTATACACCTTATTCCATAGCAATTATTTCACCACTTGGAGAAGATAAATGAAAATCATCAAAAAATGTATAAGTACCAGGTTTAAGCGGGGCAATTATTAAAATTGAATTTGCGCCAGGCGCTAAAACTTTTTCTTTACGTAATTGAGTGCTTTCAAATTCAGAGGGCTGTGTCCCTGTATTAGCGATTTTAATTCGAATAATCGTTTTTGACGGTACTCTTAATACACGAGGAATTAAATCACCATTTTTCATTTCTAACTCAATGGTAAATTTTTCAATAGAAAAAACAAACGACGGTATTAATGTTAATATATATATAAAAAATAAACTTAATATTTTTTTCATTATCTTAACTTAAGTTATTAATTTTAAAAATAAAATAAAATAAAAAACTATTATAGAATTATAATCATTATTTAAATTTAATTAAAATACTATTTTTTATTTCAATAACTACCTTTACGACCTACACCAGTATAGTTAAAATCCCATGAAACTTCAAAAGATTTAAACCACGAAGAAACCCCAGTTTCTTTATCAACATGACGCCCAAATACAACTTGTTTATTAAAAGAAGGTGGGTGAACTTTATAAGTAACACGATATTTACCATAACCATTTAATTTTATATTTCTACCGTAATGAGGACCATCATTAGCAATCATTGGCATAAGTGTACCTACTTGTGTTTGTAATTTCACATCAAGTCTTGTGATAGAATACTCAATAATTAAATAAGGAATCCAATCTCCTTCAGCAAAACCATTTGGATTCTCTTCAACAGCATGAATATCAGCTTCTAAATGAATATCAGATTTATCTGCAGCAAGATGAGATATAACATGATATCTATTATCAATATCCATAATAATAGGTTGTAGATAAACACCTTGAATTTCCATGCCATCATTAATGATAGGCTTCCCAATTGGGTATTCTTTCGAATATATTCTTGTAGAAAATAGCACAAAACTTAAAATAGTGACGTAATAAACAAATTTCATTTTTATTTCCATACAATTATTATTTATGATACTCAAGTTAATAACTATCTTATTTACTCTTTTTAGTATAAATTTAATAATTTATCTTTAATTACTAATTTTACAGACCAATAAAAATAAAACAATTATATTTTAACCTAAGTCTTTATTCATGTGTCAGAAAATGCAATTATAGATTTTTTATTTTTTTAACGCAGTTTTTGTTATTTTACTATTAACTATGAAACACAATTATGAATATTATAAAAAATAATAAAGTAATCAACATAAACTTATAATTTCTATATTATCTTTTTTTAACTATACAACTTTGAAATAGTCATACAGAAACATTAAATAAATAATGGTGAAAATATTTTTTTATTCAAATAATATTTGTATATACATATTTATTACAAAAAATACAACAAGTATATTTAGTGAAACAAAACTAATTACCATCATGTACAGATTTAATTTTTTAATTCTATTAGAAAAAATTTCGCTATTAACTTATTTTTGATATTATTAAAATATAATTAATATTAATTTATGATACTTTTAGTAATCGTTTTTTTTGGCTAAACTACTATATAAACAATGATTTTCATTCTTTATTAAATGTAAATAATTTTTAAAATTTGACACTAAATATTTCATTAAATTATATATCTGAAGATTTCACCATAACTATCACATCTTTATTTAACCAATAAAATATCAAATTAATTTATAGTTTAAAATATTTAATTTTTATAAAAATAATCTTTCACAACTCTATTTTATCAATAAATTTTTATAATTTTATTCTTATCTTTAAGATTATAAATATCAACAAATTATTTAATATATATTTTTATTGCAAATAGCGATACTAGATTTAATATGTTTAGTTGGGAGTTGTTTTTCATTTATTTTTTTGCAATTTTAAACTAGAAAAAAAAATATCAACTTTAACTATTAAAGATTCATTAATGATAAAAAAAGTAATAAAAATAATCGTTACTATTTTTTTGTTTTTTTTAATTTTTATATCTTTATCTTCATACAGCACAAATATTCAAGATATAGAAATAGGTTTTTCACCAGGAAAAAAAGCAAAACAAATAATCCTATCGGCAATTGAAGAAGCAAAAAAATCAATTGATATTGCTGCCTATTCGTTTACCAATAAATCTATCGCATTAGCTCTTGTTGATGCACGAAATCGAGGTATAAATGTTCGTGTTGTTGCAGATAAGAAATCAAATAGTAAAAAATATACTGCTGTGACCTATTTAGCTAATCACCATATATCTGTAAGATTAAATGATAAGTATGCCATTATGCATAATAAATTTATGATTATTGATAATCATTCGATTGAAACTGGATCATTTAATTACACAAAAAACGCTGAAAAACGTAATGCAGAAAACGTAATTTACATAAAAAATCGACCAGACATTGCTGAAAAATATATACGAGAATTTAATCGATTATGGAGTGAAGCAATAGATAAAAAAGCTGCATATTAATATGTGACGAATAATAAATATTATTTATTGTAAATAACAAATCATTTATTCATTTATTTTTTAACTAAAAATTATAAAATTTATTTATATAAAAATTTAGAATTAATTAACATGAAGATTATTATAAATAATTAATTATTATATTCTACATTAAAGTATTAAATTCATTTAATTTGTAGTGAAATGTATCTCCTACAGCAAATTTAGTATTTTAAAAATTAAATAATTACATATCATTCCATTACTTAATTAATTTCTATTTTCAACCAAAACTTTTTACTAAAAATATTATTAATTGAAATAAAACAAGATAAAAATATTTTAAAATACTGCAAAAAAATATCTGCTCTTTATAGAGCATAAAAAATAAATGAAATTTAATAAAATAACAATTTAAAAATATCTAGTTAATAGATTTTATTCTTATGATTTTAAAGTCTTAACTTAACCATCTTATAATAAGATTTACATAATTACAAATTAATTTGTATTAAATAATATTATTCTAGGCCACTTATTTTATCATTTTAACACATGTATGTTATAAATGATTTATTAAAAGAGTTTTAAAATTTTCTAGCTATTAATGAGATGTTATCAATAAAATAAAAAAACATATATTGAAAAAATGATCTAATTTTTATACTAAAGAAAAGCCATATACCAAGAACAACTGTTATGTTAGATTTTACTACACCTTTTATGTTTATTTTATTTATGATAAGTATTACTACTTAAACATTGTTACTGAACGTAAAAAAAATTTTAAACTGTTATTTTAATTCGATGTATTGAACTAAAAAATTTATATAATTGTCTTTGAATAAACATGATAAACTCTGTAAAAAAATAAATATTATAAAAATAATAATCATATTAATTTTATACAATGCAATAATTTTTGTGTTTATTATTCTATAAATAAACCAGAATATATTATCAGATCAAAAAAATAAAAAATTGGTAAAATAAATTATAACTTTTGGGCAATGTTTCTATTGTCTAAAAGTATATTAAAACATATTATCTCTTGAGATGATCATCTTATTTTATGTTACTATCTTATATTTATATTTAAATTTAAATCTCGTCATAAGATATCTATTTTATTTTGCAATTTTATTTTAATGTCTATTAAAATAAAATACTACCAATAATTTTATATAAATAGCATAAAAATTTGATATTAAATTAATATATTTGTTTTTAAAAATTAAAAACATAAAAACAATTTAATTTAATGTGCTTTTTCATAAACAACAATATTTAAAAATTATTTTATCTCTAACTATTAAATTAAAGCATCCCAAAGTTGGGATGCTTTAATTTAATCAACACGATGTTCTAACACATGACTTGATTCAGACTGAGTACTAATAGGAATTTTTTGCGGTTTTTCTTGTTCAGGAATATCATAAGTAAATTGTAGTATTAATAACCCTCTATCAAGATTAGCCTGTTGAATTATAATCCTATGTTCAAGACTAAAACTTAATGAAAATTTACTTTTTTTAATACCATGATGTAACCATTTGATTTTATCGTTTTCTTCTTTGGTATCTGTTTCATAAAATTTTGGTTTACCGCTAATAGTTAATTTGTTATTAAGTACTAAAATATCCAGTTCATCTTGTATATATCCAGGTACACTCACTGTCATTTCATAATGATCTTTATATTTCTGTAACAAGTTATAAGTAGGCATATCAACAATAGGTTTTTCGCCAGTTAAGCGACTGAATAGATTATCCATCTGAGTAAAACGATCAGAAAGCAGATGATTACTAAACGCTGGGATTAAAGAAAAAGAACGATAAGTCATAAATCCTCCTTTAATATATAGTCAACAAAACTATATTTACATTCTTTATATATGTATACATGGTATATTTTCAAGTTAAAATATTTTCTTTTAAGAAAAACACATAAAATTCTTAAAATGAACATATTTATTTCTTCAAACAATAAGAAACGTTATAATATAAATATTAGTAACATATATAGTTTAATTTTGATCTAAATATCTATATATGTAGTATATGAAAATATTTCTAAGATATATCTCTGTACTATTAGTAATGATAATTAACTTAAATGAATTTGTTCACAAAAAATTTAATGTCATATATTATATATCCTGATTAAATTCATAAAAAGTAAAAGAGTAGTGATTTTAGTTATACTCAATACATTGAAAATAATTTCTATTTTTTTTTAAAAGATATTAATTTTTAATGTAAAAACAAATATATTTAATTAAATTAATTGACTTAAAAAAGTTTACGATTAAAGATATTAATCTTAACGCTGTGATTGTATATATATAAAACATAGAAGTCAATTTTTCTTACAGAGATTTAAATAAAACATTTGATAAAACAAAAACAATATCAATTGTAACATAAAATAGAAATTATGATCCTTTAAAAAACAAAATTTTTTTAAAATAAAGTTTACAAGAATAAATTTCAAATTTTTACAATGTATAAAGCATAATTAACAAACAAATTAAAAGAATCTCTATATTATTCTCTACAATAACAGAAAACTATATATTGATATAATTAATTTTAATATCAAAGACTATTTTTTAAGAATTATATTTTTTATTTTATAAATTTCTTGTTTACCTTTTTCTTGTTTACGCCATACTTCAATATTAAGATGACTTTTATTGCGATTTTTAAAAGTAACTTTATCAGTTGATATATCTAAAAATATTTCATAATCAGGAAGATCGTTAGATCTAAGTAAAACTTTTAATTTTCTCTTAAATTCTTTTAAAAGAGAGGAAGTTCCTATTTTACAATATAATTTTTTTAATGAAATAATAAAATCATGTTGACTACCACAATGCTTACGAGCAATTTCATAAATTCTTCGATCTATAGCTTTTCTTATTCGAAAAAAATCAGGATTAATTTGTAAAACTTTAGTTTTTGTAATAGCTAGATATAACCAATCTGGCAATGTTACTTCCACCATTCCAATTTCTAATTTACCTTTTTTCTTTTCAATTATTTCCCACTTATCAATTAAACCAAAATCAATTGTTTTTTTATCACAATCAGTATAATTAATATTGGTTTGAATACGCGTACCAGATAATCGAGATAATGCTTTTTTCAAATCTTCATATGCTCGACCACTTTTTGCTCTATTAGTTGTAACGAAAAAATCATATGGAGTAAAAGCTACAGTACGACTAATTGGTTGATTGTTATTAATTGCTTCCTGCAATTTTGAAATAGCATAAATCCAAATATCTTTATCAAAAATTGTTGCTAACCCAATTTCTGCAGCTGGCCTAACTATAATAACAATATTACCATTTTTATATTCTCTGACTTTCATATCACCACCTTTTAATGCAAAAAAAGGATGCTCCATACTTGCCATTTCATCACGAAACGATGATATAGATATTTCATCAGCAATAAAAAATTCGAGTTTTTTCTGTTTATATTTATATTTATAAGGTCGTAATGTTTTCAAACTATTTTCTTTTTTTTCTAAAATTTAAGTTATCTTATTTAACCTAGATTTTTATCTTAGAGTTTTATGATTATTTATTGTAAAACCATCATTATAATTATTAAAATTTAATTATAACTATAAAAAAGCTTATTTATCTTTAAATTTCTTTCGACTTTTAGACACCACTAAGAAATCGACTTTTAAACACTATATATCGTCTTTTAGACACCATCAAGAATAAAACACAAAAAACTACAGGAAAAATGAGAAGAAATATGTGAATAACTTAAATTTCTTTCGACTTTTAGACACCAAACTATCGACTTTTAGACACCAACTATCGACTTTTAGACACCAACTATCGACTTTTAGACACCAACTATTTTTTTTTATTATTATATATCAATAGTTTAAACGTGTTTTTTTTACTATAACTCTTTTTAACTTATACATAACTAAATATAACTACGCGCGCGTAGTTTACCTGTGGATAACTTTTATATAATTAAAATTTTTTAATTCAAAATTTTTTATCTAGTAATAAAAAATAATTAAATATTAAAATAAGTAATTTGTTTCAAAGATAAATATATTTAATTATTTTTTATTACTAATGTTACATATTTATAACAAATGAAACACAATGTAATTTTGTTAATTTTGAATTAAAAAATCTTTTATCTAGTAATAAAAAACAAATTACTTATTTCAATATTTATTTATCTTTGAAACAAATTACTTATTTCAATATTTATTTATCTTTGAAACAAATTACTTATTTCAATATTTATTTATCTTTGAAACAAATTACTATTTCAATATTTATTTATCTTTGAAACAAATTACTTATTTCAAT
>JBQMRZ010000020.1:0-1665 GCA_052174135.1 Arsenophonus sp. ET-KM2-MAG3 | reverse complement strand
CATTAATGTTTTAAATTAAGTATTGTTATTTTCTAATAAACATTATGAAAAGATGTCAAAATATTGTATTCTATCCCATTGTAGTGTCAGTTAAAATGTACAATTTAATTAAAAATTACTTAACCAAAGGAAACAGCATTCATATTGATTTGAACTCAAATGTGCAATTTATATTAACACTGATAGAGCCACATGCTTGTCCCAGAACTGTAATAACATGTACAGAATACATAAATTAATAATTACTGTTTCCTGGTGGCCACTAAGGTGTGATGAAGTATAATGATATGTATTTTGACACATACGGAAATTAAAAAATTCTTATTCCTATATTATAAGAATTAATCTTTGATCTCTTGTGACAATACATGTAAAAAGAACTTCAAGTATTTTACTGATGTGTATAGTATCACCCAACCCCTTCACAAGAACAGAGAGTAGGGTATAAAGAAAGTGAAATTAGTAAAACTGTGACCATCTGCAAATAGATTTTAAGTTATAATATTGTATTCCTAAAAAACATGATTTTGAAATCAGAAATCTCAGAATAATTTCTTGAACATTTCACAACATTAATCTATAAAACATAGTGGTACTGTTCACATTTTGTACAGTAAGTGCCTACATAAGAATCTCAGAGTATGAACTTTAAAAAATTTGAACACATTTGTCCAGAAAATAAAAAATTCTGAAATAAATGGAAAATTAAGTATAACTTTCAATCATCCAGCTAATTCTGAGTGAATGTATACCAGGATTAATCTCCAACTCATCTCCAAGGAGATTAACTATTAAACACTGTTTACACTTTTAATGTAGACACTTACTTTGTTATGCAGACGTGTTTCATAGCAAGAGTGCTACATCTTCGGTGCTGGAAGTATGATTTGTGTTGTACTTCCAATCATACTTCCAACACCGAAGATGTAGCACGCTTGCTACGAAACACGTCTGCACTAACAAAGTAAGTGTCTACATTAAAAGTGTAAACAGTGTTTAATTTACATAGACTCAAGTAGAAGAATGGCAACATCAGCAGATTAACTATGTTGTATGTAAATCTGTTTGTGCTGATGTACTGTTGTGAGTGTTAACCTAATTTGAATAATATTACCTTTGACATTAGTTTATCCAAATAGGATTACAATGAATTATGTAGGTTAACACTAATACTTAGATTTAGTATGCAGAAGGGAAATTACTGGTTACTTCATAGAAGTAAAACATGTATGTGCATTAAATTCGTAGAGGTCTATATGAGATTTTCTGGATTTATTAAAATGGACTTAATAATGTGCTCTGGAATAAATGGTATCACACCATATTACCTTTATTATAAAACCACAAACTATACTATATTTAGAAAATATCTTCTGTTATAACCTTCTGGTTTTTGAAAAATAAAGTGTAAATTATAGTGTATGTGTGTGTGTATGAAGGACTTGTAATATTTAAGTGTTTTTCCATTTTTCTCGGAATATCGTACATTTTTGACGCATCTGCTTCTGGTTATATGATTTTTGCATCTGCATCACAATACACGATGCATGTACGACAATATATATATAAATCATAATTCTGCATTGCTTACTCTAAGTTATTTAGGTTCTGAACGCGCTATTCCAAACTATAATGTTATGGGATTAGCAAAAGCATCCCTTGAAG
>JBQMRZ010000019.1:0-3922 GCA_052174135.1 Arsenophonus sp. ET-KM2-MAG3 | reverse complement strand
AGTTAGATTAAAAAATAAATTCCACAATATTATTTTATATACCTTTAGATTCTAAAAGAATACTTATAAAATCTAATTATTATTTTAATAAACTTATTTATTTTATTGAATATTATATAATTACTACATAAGTACTGGATATAAGAATTATTTGAATTTTTTAGTTCGATATTAAAACTATATGAGCATATATAAATTCATTAGTATCGTTTAAAAAAAAATTAAAATATTTTAAAGAATTTAAGATCGCTTTATTTATGATTTAAAATTTACGAGATATACTTAGAGATTAGATGTATTTAATAAAAAATTAAATTTAAAATATAATTAATATTATCTCAATAGAGTGATTATTTCAATAGTATAAATTTATTTAATTTTATTTTTTTTAATTTAATTAGAAAACTTCTAAATAATGATGTATTTAATGGTTGTTGAAATTAATTGTAAGCTAAATAATGAAAATTTTTAGATTTTAATTAACTAAAATAATATCATACATATGATGGTAGACATTCTTGATCTCATTTTAATAGCAAATTTAATTATTATAATAATAGCTTTTGCTTATTTATTATTTAAAAATAATACTTTAAAAAAAAAGAAACCACTTAAAATAATAATAAATTATATCATTTCTTATTAATTAGTGTTTATTAATTAATCAATAATAACATTAAAAATAATAGATTTCGTTCATAAGTTTGATATGAATAAGTATTCAAATTACTAATAATCACATGTACAATTATTAATTAAAAATTTTTTATTTAGAGTAGTATTTATCTTATTCTAATAATTAATAATTACTGAATGTAATATGATATATTTATAACATTACTTAATTATAATCAATACTCTTTTATTGTTAATTTTCAAATGGTTATTTTAAATATTTTTTAATATATAGTATTTATTTACTAAAAATAAATAATTATGTTTATAAAATTACTTATTATGAATTATATTTACTTAAAACTATAATTTTATAATAAAATTGATTATAATAAATTGTTATATGTTTATAACTTTTATGAAAAGATAAATACGATAGAATAATATGTTTGAAATTAATCCAATAAAAGATCAAATTCAGGATCTGTTTAAACGAATAAAGATCTTAAGTGATTGTCTTTGACTATAATCTTAATAAAAAACGTTTAGAAGAACTAAATTCAGAACTTGATCAACCTAATATATGGAATAAACTTCAGCTAGGCAAAAAATTAAATAAAGAACGTGTTTTTATTGAAGCAAAAATAAAAATAATTGATACTTTGACTAAAAATTTAGATGATATATATGATTTGCTTAATTTAACAATCAAGGATTATAGTGAAGAGATTTTTTATGAAATAACAAAAGAGATAACTTATTTAGAAATAAAGATTAAGAAATTAGAATTTCATCGCATGTTTTCAGGAAAACATGATAGCGCTAATTGTTATCTTGATTTACAAGCAGGTTCAGGTGGAATTGAGGCGCAAGATTGGGCTAGTATGTTGATGCGCATGTATTTACGTTGGGCTGAATCTAAGGGGTTTAAAACGAAAATTATTGAAGTCTTTGACGGTGATATTGCTGGCTTAAAATCTGCGACAATAAAAATTATTGGTCAATATGCTTATGGATGGTTACGAACCGAAACAGGTGTTCATCGATTAGTACGTAAAAGTCCTTTTGATTCTGGAGGTAGGCGCCATACTTCTTTTAGTTCAGTGTTTATTTATCCTGAGATTGATAATGAGATTGATATTGAAATTAATCAGATGGATTTACGTATAGATGTTTATCGAGCATCAGGAGCTGGTGGTCAACATGTTAATAAAACAGAATCAGCTGTACGTATAACTCATATTCCAACTAGGATTGTTACTCAATGTCAAAATAATCGTTCTCAACATAAAAATAAAGAGCAAGCCTTAAAGCAAATAAAAGCAAAATTATATGAGTTAGAAATGCAGAAAAAAAATATAGATAAACAGATTTTAGAAAAAAATAAATCTTATATTGGTTGGAGTAGCCAAATTCGTTCTTATGTATTAGATGATTCTCGAATTAAAGATCTACGTACAGGTGTTGAAAATCGTAATATTCAAGCCGTGCTCGATGGTAATCTTGATAAATTCATTGAAGCAAGTTTAAAATTGGGCCTATGAGGAATAAAAAATGTCTCAACAACAAGTTAACGAGAAATCAATTAATTTAGATAATGAATTTAAAACACGTCGGAAAAAATTAGCAGAATTACGTCATAATGGCATTGCTTTTCCTAATGATTTTCGGCGAGAACATCTTTCTAGTGATTTACATTCTAAATATAATGAACAAAATATAGAGGATTTTAGTAAACTGAATGTTGATGTTTCTGTTGCAGGGCGAATGATCGCACAACGTATCATGGGTAAAACTTCTTTCGTTACTTTACAGGATATGAGTGGCCGCATTCAACTTTATATTTCTCGTGATGATTTACCGGAAGGGATCTATAATAAAAAATTTAAAAAATTAGATCTTGGAGATATTCTCGGTGTTAAAGGTAAATTATTTAAAACTAAAACAGGTGAGTTAACTATTTATTGTCGTGAAGTTTATTTATTAACAAAAGCATTGCGCCCCATGCCAGATAAATTTCATGGATTAGCAGATCAAGAAATACGTTATCGCCAACGTTATCTTGACCTCATTGCTAATGATAAATCACGGCAAACTTTTATTGTGCGTTCTCGTGTTTTATCTTCTTTGCGTAACTTTATGTTTAATAAGGGTTTTATGGAAGTTGAAACCCCTATGATGCAGATTATACCAGGTGGTGCTACAGCTCGTCCATTCATTACTTATAATAATGCATTAAATATTAATATGTATTTGCGCATTGCGCCGGAACTTTATCTAAAGCGCTTAGTTGTTGGTGGGTTTGAGAAAATTTTTGAAATTAATCGTAATTTTCGCAATGAAGGAGTTTCACCTTATCATAACTCAGAGTTTACTATGATGGAACTTTATATGGCTTATGCTGATTATAAGGATATTCTTATTTTAATTGAAGAATTATTTCAAACAATTACGCAAAAAGTATTAGGAACAACTAAAGTAAAATATAATGAGTATTTATTTGATTTTGAAAAATCATTTAATAAAATGACAATGAAGGAAGCAATAGTAAAATATCATCCTAAAACGAATTCAAATGATCTAGATGATCTGATTAAAACAACAATGATTGCAAAATCATTAAATATTAATGTAGAAAAAAGTTGGGGATTAGGACGCTTACAGTGTGAAATTTTTGAAATAGTTGCTGAAAATCATTTAATTCAACCGACATTTATTACTGAATATCCAACAGAAGTATCTCCATTAGCTCGTTGTAATGATAGTAATCCATTTATTACAGATCGTTTTGAATTATTCATAAATGGTCATGAAATTGGTAATGGTTTTTCTGAGCTTAATGATTCAGAAGATCAATCAAAACGCTTTGTTGAACAAGCATATCATAAAAATCAAGGAGATGAAAAAACTATATTTTATGATAAAGATTATATTACAGCATTAGAGTATGGATTACCACCAACGGCAGGTTTAGGTATTGGTATTGATCGCCTGATTATGTTATTAACTAATAATCATACAATTAAGGACGTTATTTTATTTCCAGTATTACGTCCATTATAAATAATTTATTGATTTAACTAAAAGAATACTAAATATTTAGACATAATATTTATGTATATTTATTTATTTTTAATATTAGATTATAAAATTTAAATAATTCTTATATCCAGTACTTATGTAGTGATTATATAATATTCAATAAAATAAATAAGTTTATTAAAATAATAATTAGATTTTATAAGTATTCTTTTAGAATCTAAAGGTATATAAAATAATATTGTGGAATTTATTTTTTAATCTAACT
>JBQMRZ010000018.1:0-3649 GCA_052174135.1 Arsenophonus sp. ET-KM2-MAG3 | reverse complement strand
CTGATTTAATTGATAAACTACCAAAATTTAAACAAATTTTTAATATGCCAACAAAAAGGTTAAAGTCAACTTTTTGTCAAGAACAGATTTGGCAAGGAAATGGCGTCTGGAGTCATACTTCCAGCACTGAAATAAGCCATACTTCCAGCACCGAAGATGTAGCACGTTTGCTACAAAACGTGTCTGCACTAACAAAGTAAGTATCTACATTAAAAGTGTAAACAGTGTTTAATTTATGTAGACTCAAGTAAAAGAATGGCTACATCAGTATTACCTCAATTGCTTCCATGTAGCTTTGCCATTGGTGATAGCAGACTCTTGACAGAGGCAAGGTTGTGTCAGAATTCTTAATATGGATGGGAATATACCATAACTATAACATTCAATAATGTAGAATGTTAAAATAAATACAGCTAAGTTGAAAAGAACGGACAAATAAACACAACAAACCTGGAAAACCAGAAAATACCTGAGACACATGCACATACATAATATAATACAGGAAACATACACATATATAATTGAGAAACATACACATATATATATATATATATTATACATGAAATGAGTTTGTGTCATCAAACATTTATTATACTGATATAGCAAGCATGATGACCCAAATCAGAAGAAGTTACTTCATTATTGGCTAACAAGAAATAGCACAATTATGTAAATGGAACTCCAAGAATTTCAAAATTTTATTAAACACCAACTAATGTGAGATTCAGTATAAAATTTATAAATACTCAAGAAAATTAAGTTACAGTGCGTATAAAATGTCAAATTACCACTGGCAGTAGAGGAGAGAAAAATTACTTATTTTAATATCAGACTTACGGTAAGACAGAATAATTATTCCAACCATAGAGGGGCAAACTGTGACAAATAAAACTCATTAAACACTGATATATGATTGATAATTAATAAATAATAAAATAACAAGACTTGACAAATTTTATTATTAAAAATTTAAATTTTATAAGATTTTGATAAATGGCAGCATGGCGTCTATCTGTGCCAGTAAACTAGCACTGGCATCATCAGCTTTGCATGCGAGTTGAAGCAGGAGTAAACGAAGGTGTATGAACAACAAATAATTTTTAAATAAGACTATTTTGAGTAAAAAAATCAGAAGGAACAGACAGAAAAATAAAATATTTTTCTTGAATTGACTATCATAATAAAAAATAAAATATAAAGACAATATAATTTTATAAATATAACATATTTATTTACAATCCGCTATAAATTATAATTTGACAACGCATTTCGACATTTTCACATCAGTACTGACTTGAAAATGATGTGAAAATTTTGCAACGTGTCAAAAAATTATAATTTATAGTGGATTGTAAATAAATACGTTATATTTATAAAATTTACTGCTAATAAATAAAATATAATTTTAATAGATAGTTATTTTATTTTTGTGATTTTGTTAGGTTATGATTTAGTTGTTTGAATGCAGACAGATAAATAATTTATTGTCATGACTCTAGAATTTCAAAATTTTATTAGGTTAAGCGAATTATCAACATTAACGTAATAATATGCTGACATTCCACTACCTGTGTAATTAAAAAAACCTAACTAATACACTGAACTGTACTATATACACAACAGTACACAACCAAAAATTAATTACTTACCTTATGTTATTTAAGTACCAGTTTAATGTTATGTGTTAACTGTAATAATGATATTGAATGTGTGACAGCCTTGACAAAACCCTGAGAAATAATTGTAAAAAAGAAAATAAGCTGGAGCAAATGAACAGAACCAATGGTTAAATGTAAATAAAAGTTGTGAAATACAAATTAGAAAATTTTAATACAAATAAATATTATTAAAGAAGATATTGCTGTTTAATTTTATTGGAAGTAAAGGGAGGAATAAAAGAACAGGAAAAAATATTACATAACTTACACACCAATTAAAGAATACAACAATACTGAGCGAAGAAGTAACACAAGTGTTGTAAGTCATTGACACATAATTAATCTAATAAACAAAATATACCTAAGTAAGAAAACAAAATCCACAAACAAAAATCTTTTATTACATAATTGGCTACACAACATGTGGAAATTCTACCCTGGGACAAAAAATCTATGAGATAATTATTACAGATTTGGTTCACCAACATATGATATACAACAAATAAGAGAAAGGTTACTCACATACACATAGCTTTATTTTTTATAACTATATATAATTTCTTAGGTTTTTGCTGGTGTAATATATAATTTTAATGATTTTTTTTTCAGATTCTGAGTTGTGAAAGCACAAAAGAAAATTAACATCAACCGATGATGGAAAAAGTGAATCTACTGAAACAAAACATTTTGGAGGAGAAAAAGAAAAAAGTATGTGGGATTCAAACCATAAAAACAATATATATGGTTAAAATTAATTTAACCATTTCTCAACAACTTACATATTTTTTTGTAGAGCGCTTTTGGAAGTGATCTGTACTTCCTTCCTCAGTATGTGCTACTGCTTGGTTCTGTTTTCTATGGCTTTCTCTTATTGTGTTGGTTTTTTTTATTTGTATTGTTTGGTCTGTATCGTAGTTTGTCAAGTACCATTTGGTAGGTGTGATGAATATTAATTTAATATTATATAAAAAATGTTATTGTTTTACATTTGTTCTGATATTAGTCTATTGTTTTTCTATATGTATAGATTTTCTAGAATGCCAACTTTTTCATTTGTTTGTACTGATTTTATGAGTTTGATGTTTTCTGTGTTAGGGAATGGCTGTTTTGTGTTTATACTATGAGATGCAAGATTACTTTTGATATTTTTGGTTTTATAAAACCTTGTTCATGTCCTAAAAATTGATTAATTAAAGATTTCCCTGTATGGCTCACATATACTTTATTACATTTCAGACAATCTGTTTCATAAATCCCATTTTTTTTCAGATAGTGTTCATTCTGATATGAGTGTATGTTTATTTGTTTTATATGCTGTTCTTAGATTATACTTGTTCAAACTTTTGCCGATTTTGTTTATATGGTTGTTAATGTATGTTATAGAGGTCCAAATTGTGCCATTGTTGGCTGTTATGTTATATTGTTATTGTATAATTTTATTTTTTGTTCGATTTTGTATAAAGTATTGATTATAAACAACAATTTTGTATTCTTTTTCCTTTCCTATTTGGTGTATTACTTGTCTTTCCATCTGTCCTTATAAACTGAGTGGGATTTTTAGCATTCTATAAATTAATGTATAGAATATAGCGTATTTATGTTGGTTAGGGAAATTGCTGTTATTTTCTTTCGCCAGATTAGATTGTGTAGGTTTTCTGTAAATATTGCACTTGATTTGTCTGTCTTCTTCTTTTTTCATTGTGATTTTTATGTTATTATGAAGCTTATTAATTTCTTGGAGGATGTAGTTGGGAACTATATCAGTATTTATTATACATAATGTATCGTCCACAAATCAGAGCCATTTGCATTTGTTCATTATTTCTTGAATATAAGCATTTAAATTTTTGGAGAAAAATTTCTGATAGTATAATTATACTATAGTTGTATAGTACACATACTATAGTAGTATAATATCACTTACCCAAGCGAGACCCCATAATGAGTCTTTGTGCATTTTATATATATATATTCATGTTGTTGTTTCTTCT
>JBQMRZ010000017.1:0-1167 GCA_052174135.1 Arsenophonus sp. ET-KM2-MAG3 | reverse complement strand
TCGGAAGTTCCTGTATAGGAGACTTGCTGTATTGTGTCTTGATAATACTGCTAGCCATATAAGGTTGTTTTATCTGAATAGTTGCAGATTTAAGCACACAAAATATCCTGTTTGTTATTTGTAACAAATGCATTGAAATTATTTTATTTTTATAAAGATACAAATATTTTGATTAAGGATTTATAGGTTATCTACACAGTGTTAACAAAATTATTTTTATTTCAGGGAACTGGTGAACGCAATGTGCTTATTTTTGATCTGGGTGGTGGTACTTTTGATGTGTCCATCTTGACAATAGAAGATGGAATATTTGAAGTAAAGTCCACAGCTGGTGATACTCATTTGGGTGGTGAAGATTTCGATAACCGTATGGTTAATCACTTTGTACAAGAATTCAAGAGGAAATACAAGAAGGATTTAACACAGAACAAAAGAGCTCTGCGACGTTTAAGAACTGCTTGTGAGCGTGCAAAGCGAACTCTGTCCTCATCCACCCAGGCCAGTATTGAAATTGACTCACTTTATGAGGGAATTGATTTTTACACTTCAATCACACGAGCTCGTTTTGAAGAACTTAACGCTGATCTTTTCCGCAGTACAATGGAACCTGTAGAAAAACCGATTAGAGATGCAAAAATCGATAAAGCCGAAATTCATGACATTGTTTTTGTTGGTGGATCAACTCGTATTCCAAAAGTACAAAAGTTGTTACAGGATTTCTTTAATGGAAAAGAACTTAACAAATCTATCAATCCTGATGAGGCTGTTGCGTATGGTGCTGCTGTACAAGCCGCTATTCTTCATGGTGACAAGTCTGAAGAAGTACAGGACCTGCTGCTGTTGGATGTTACTCCACTCTCTCTTGGTATTGAAACTGCTGGAGGTGTAATGACTGTTTTGATTAAGAGAAACACAACAATTCCAACGAAACAAACTCAAGTATTCACCACTTACGCTGATAACCAACCCGGAGTGTTAATCCAAGTATATGAAGGTGAACGTGCAATGACTAAGGACAACAACCTTCTTGGAAAATTTGAATTAACTGGCATACCCCCAGCACCACGAGGTGTTCCTCAGATTGAAGTTACTTTTGATATTGATGCCAATGGTATTTTGAATGTTACAGCAGTAGAAAAGTCCACACAAAAAGAAAATAAAATCACA
>JBQMRZ010000016.1:0-789 GCA_052174135.1 Arsenophonus sp. ET-KM2-MAG3 | reverse complement strand
CGTTGCCACCAAAATATGTTACATACAAGCGTTCTGCCGGAAGTTTAAGTATTGTTGTTAACAGTTCCCATGCCCATTCACATATTTCTTTCTGTCAACAAAGTAGAAAAATTAGCAGGCCATGATTTGTACTAACTACTCACTGAACATAAAATTATAAAATCATGTATAGGAATGCAATAAGCAAGGTGAACTCTAAAGAAAACGATTCACTAAAAACTATATTTAATAATTCTTATCTTGGAACAACTTAATATCACTACTAATGAAACTTATTATCACTTCATAGATCAGTTTCATTAAATACAAAAATGTATACGTTTATTGTGACACAATTTGTAAAACAGATGAAGATTGTTTTATATATTTAATTCACAAATATAATGGTATAATCTACAAATGAGCAGACATAGAGCAATATCAACTAAATGAACAGCGGATATGGAAAAAGAAAGTTATAAATACTGAAAGCCTGACAATTAAACAATCTGTTTGGTAGTTGTCACATCCTATATTTATAATCACAATATTATGTATTACAGTTTTATATCAAGTAACAGCATATACCAGACTACTTAATCTTATTTTCAGTTCAATCACTTACCTTAAAATAGTCCCCAAATGACCAGTTTCCTAACATTTCAAAAAATGTGTGATGGTAGACATCTTTGCCCACATCATCTAAATCATTGTGTTTTCCACCTGCACGAATACATTTCTGAGTATTTACTGCACGTAGTAGCTTTGCCATATCAGAATTTGGATCCACAGTGCCAAGGAACATTGGCT
>JBQMRZ010000015.1:0-1769 GCA_052174135.1 Arsenophonus sp. ET-KM2-MAG3 | reverse complement strand
TTTGAAATATGTATATAATGAAATATAATTGATCTGTTTTTATTTAATTATAACTTAATATTTAATAAATTTTCTGAAATAAATATTTATATTTGAATGTTAATTTAATTCACACTTTTGAAACTTACATTCTTGTTCTCCTCTATGACACTCAGATTTTGACAACGAATTTCAGTTTTTATCAAAACATTAGAAAGTTCATTATAGGGCTTGATAATAGCTTGAAAAAATAAAATGCAATGTCCAAAATCTGAATATCAAAGTGGACGGGAAGAAATAAAGTTTTAACAATTGTGAAAAGATACACCACTAACAATAACATATATATATAAGTAAGTTAATTTAATTACTGATGTATTATTTGGGAGGGGGCTCAGTCACAGAGAGGAGCAGTCCTGGAGATGTGGAGTAAATATGGAAGAAGAAAGTTACAGCTTAGTATGAATGGGTAGTCAATCCAGAAGACTAATGTGGATTGACTCTCATTTGGTAATGACAAACTTTAGAGTAGGCAGGATGTATTCATAGCCTACTATCCTTGAAAAAAAACAGGTGATAAAAATAAACAAACACCATATGTTTCTGTTTTATCTGATTTTCACTAACAGCAACATTTTTCTTAGGATGAGATGTACAGACTATGTGGCATCTCATTTTACAAAGCACAGCTTATTAGTACCATCATACAACTCTTTGATAGTAATGCTTTTTTAAATATAATGTGAAGAGCTGGATGTGTGAGGGGGGTATGGAAAATCATACTTTGTTGGGGAGTTGATAGGGGATAATAAAATCATACCATCTAGGTATGATCTGCTTGTGATTGACCATCTTAATTACAGTACAGTATAACTGCTCTGTGTCTCTCTTCTTTAATATATGTTTATGACCTCTCTGCATATGTATGTGTATTCAGATTCTCTCTCATGTATATAGGACCTACAGTTTAACACCAGTTCTGAACGGCTTTCTTCTAACAGACATAACTTTATTCTTCTGACAAGAATAACTGGACAAATCTAATAATAAAATAAAAATGCCTCTTATGTTTTTGATTCTTTTAATAAACAAATTTAAAACTCTTAATTGTTATTAATAAACGACTAAACAGTATCAATAATTTACAGGAAACAATTCTTTTTATACAAAATCATAAGAGATACCAATATTTTTGAAACAGGATTGAAATCAATATCTAGAAAATGAATAAATGTATTAGTAACTTGAATGTGGACTTTGGGTTTTGCTCAATGCAATATCTTTGCACTGTGGTCAAGCAGAGTAGATGTCCTTAGAGTAAATGTGTGTGTTTTATAGAGCATTCTGGCAAGTATTACCACGTTCTTGGCATAACAGTAAGAACAAAACAGTACCAGTACAGTGAATTTATAAACTGTTAAGTACTTATGTAAATTTCAATTCTAATTTTATATTTAACATTTTTTTTACAGCCTGTCCTTCAATTTTAATTACCAAGTTCTGCCAAAAATGATCAGCCTTCACATTTTTGTGCAGCTTAATTTTCAGGCCAAATAATTTGTTGTCCATCTAACACATAATGTTATGTTTTTTACATTAGTCACTGTAAAAAACTATTTTCACAAAATAGACACAAAATGTGACCATATTAAAGGCTACAAACCTAATTTTTTTCAATGAACTTGACAACCTATTATATTAAACGAATTGAAGAATTAACGGGAATCCCAATAAATATTATTTCTACCGGACCTGATCGAGCTGAAACAATGATATTATTAGACCCTTTT
>JBQMRZ010000014.1:0-12081 GCA_052174135.1 Arsenophonus sp. ET-KM2-MAG3 | reverse complement strand
AGAATCTTAATTACAGTTACTTATATAACGAAATTTAAATAATTTGATGATATAAAAATAGATAATCTCGTAATTAGAACATTAAATCACTATTATAAAGACTAATTGCACAAAAAATATTGATGAAATGAAAATTTCAGTGAAATATGAAATATTGATTAAGTAATGTTAGAATGAAATAAGATATAAAAATCAGTTTTTGTTACCATTGCTTTAAATGTAATATTAAAATTATTTTTTTTAAATTAATAAAATATTCGTAATAATCTTGAATTTCTTTTTTAAAGAAAAAAGCAAATATTTTATTAAAAATAAATAATAATTAGTATAACTAGTACGCTAATTTACTGTTTTCAACAAATTGAAAGGATTGAAAATATTAAAAATTATATTTTTCAATATAGATTTTCCTAATTAACTATAAAATACTAATAAGAAAAAACATATTTATCATTTTAATAGAATTAAATTTATTTATAGATTCCGTTAAATATTATGTAATTGTCATCTGAAAGTTCAGTAAAAATTATTTATTTTTTAGGATAATATTAGAGATAATTAAATATCTCTTAGTATTTATGTATATGAATGGAGGTATTTTTTGTAAATAATAGTTAAGTTTGTGGTTATAGTTATATTTTATTTATCTTAACTAAAATTAGATAAATTAGACACCCTAAAGTATTTAATTAGGAGGTAGAAATGTTATATGATAACAATCAAGATCAATTTGCACTATTAATGGCATTAGTACCAATGGTAATTGAGCAAACCTCACGAGGTGAGCGTTCTTATGATATTTATTCACGTTTACTTAAAGAAAGAATTATTTTTTTAACTGGCCAAATCGAAGATTACATGGCAAATTTAGTTGTTGCTCAAATGCTGTTTTTAGAGGCTGAAAATCCTGATAAAGATATCTATCTTTATATTAATTCACCGGGCGGGGTCGTTACGGCAGGTATGTCAATTTATGACACAATGCAATTCATTAAACCTGATGTCAGTACAATTTGTATTGGGCAGGCATGCTCGATGGGTGCTTTTTTACTTACAGCTGGTACTAAAGGGAAACGTTATTGTTTATTCAATTCTCGCGTAATGATTCATCAACCTTTAGGTGGGTTTCAAGGGCAAGCGTCTGATATTGAAATTCACGCTAAAGAGATTTTAAAAATTAAATCACGTATGAATGAATTAATGGCTAAACATACAGGTAAAAAAATAAAAGAGGTTGAGAATGATACTGAAAGGGATCGTTTTTTATCTTCAGAAGAAGCAGTTAGTTATGGTTTGGTAGATAAAATTTATACTAATCGTAATTAATTTTATATAAATATATAATAAAGCTAATATAGCTTATATATGATTAATTAGTAAAGGTTTTTTATTACCTTTTTATTTAAAATTAGGGTGATGATTAAAAGTGAGGTTATCTCAATGACAGATAAACGCAAAGAGAGTTCAGGAAAATTGCTATACTGCTCCTTCTGCGGGAAAAGCCAACAAGAAGTTCGTAAGTTAATTGCTGGTCCGTCAGTTTATATTTGTGATGAGTGTGTTGAGCTCTGTAATGATATTATTCGAGAAGAAGTTAAAGAAATTGGTCTTCATTATGAGCGAAGTATATTACCTACACCACATGAAATTCATCATCATCTTGATGATTATGTTATTGGTCAGAAAAATGCAAAAAAAATATTAGCAGTAGCCGTTTATAATCACTATAAACGGCTGCGTGATATCTCTAATGAAAGGATGAATGGTGAGGAAATAGAATTAGGTAAAAGTAATATTTTACTCATTGGGCCAACAGGTAGCGGTAAGACATTATTAGCTGAAACCTTAGCTCGTTACTTAGATATACCATTTACTATAGTTGATGCAACAACATTAACGGAAGCTGGTTATGTTGGTGAAGATGTAGAAAATATTATTCAAAAACTTTTACAAAAATGTGACTATGATGTAGAAAAAGCAGAACGTGGTATTGTTTATATTGATGAAATTGATAAAATATCTCGTAAATCTGATAATCCATCAATTACACGAGATGTTTCAGGTGAGGGTGTTCAGCAAGCTTTACTTAAACTCATTGAAGGTACAATTGCTTCAGTACCGCCTCATGGAGGCCGTAAACACCCACAACAGGAATTTTTGCAAGTTGACACTTCTAAAATTTTATTTATTTGTGGCGGGGCTTTTGCAGGTCTTGATAAACTGATTGGACGACGATTAAATACACGTTCAGGTATTGGTTTTTCAGCTGAAGTAAAAAGTAAATCTGAACGAGTTACCGAATGTCAACTACTTTCTCAAGTTGAACCAGAAGATTTAATTAAGTTTGGATTAATTCCCGAGTTTATTGGTCGTTTACCTATCGTTACTACATTAGGCGAATTAAATGAAGAAGCATTAATTCAAATATTAAAAGAGCCTAAAAATGCATTAACTAAACAATATCAAGTACTTTTTGAATTAGAAGGTGTTAATTTAGAGTTTCGAGAAGAAGCATTGAAAGCAATTACTAAAAAAGCTATGTCTAAAAAAACAGGAGCACGTGGTTTACGTTCTATTGTAGAAGGGACTTTACTAGAAATTATGTACAACTTACCGTCAATGAAACATGTTGAGAAAGTAGTAATTGATGAAATGGTCGTTGCAGGTCAATCAGAGCCTTTGATAATTTATAGTCAGTTTGATAAACAAGTATTCGGTGAAAAATAAATTTTAATACTTTATTAATTAAAATTAAATAACACAAAATTAATAGTTTCTCTCATTTTATATTTGATAGTAAATCAGTCTATTGAATATTAAAATCTTATCCCCATATAATTTTATATTTGAATTTTAAGGTTTCTATAAAAATAAACAAATAAATAATAAAACTAAAAAGTTTTTAATATGAAATGAATTTGAAATTACTATTTCAAATTCAAATACTCAAAACAAAACTTTTAAGGAAACCATAAAATTGGTATAAGTTAAAAAAAAGAGAGAACCTTATATGAATCTTGAGCGTTCCGAATGTATTGAAATTCCTGTACTGCCTTTGCGTGATGTTGTAGTTTATCCATATATGGTGATCCCATTATTTGTCGGCCGTGAAAAATCAATTCATTGTCTTGAAGCAGCAATGGATCATAATAAACAGGTTATGTTAGTGGCTCAAAAAGAAGCATCTACTGATGAGCCGAGTGTAAATGATCTTTTTTCTGTAGGGACAGTTGCGTCTATTTTACAAATGTTAAAATTACCGGATGGTACTGTTAAAGTATTAGTTGAAGGGTTACGACGTGCAAAAATCACAAAACTAACCGATAATGGAGAGTATTTTATGGCAGAAGCTGAATATTTTATTTCACCAGCCGTTAATGAAAAAGAACAAGAAGTCCTTAATCGGACAACAATTAATCAATTTGAAGGTTATATCAAATTAAATAAAAAAATTCCACCTGAAGTATTAACATCATTACATTCTATTGAACAATCTGCTAAATTAGCAGATACAATTGCTTCTCATATGCCATTAAAATTAGCAGATAAACAGCGTGTATTAGAAATGACTGATTTAGTTGAGCGTCTTGAATATTTAATAGTGATGATGGAATCTGAGATTGATTTACTTCAAGTTGAAAAACGCATTCGCAATCGTGTTAAAAAACAAATGGAGAAAAGTCAACGAGAATATTATTTAAATGAACAGATGAAAGCAATTCAAAAAGAATTAGGTGAGATGGAAGATACCCCAGATGAATATGAAATATTTAAACGAAAAATAGAAAAAGTTAAAATGCCAAAGGAAGCTAGACAAAAAGCAGAAGCAGAATTACAAAAAATGAAAATGATGTCACCTATGTCTGCTGAAGCGACAGTTTTACGAAGCTATATCGATTGGATGATACAAGTTCCGTGGAATACTCGTAGTAAAGTCAAAAAAGATTTAGTAAAAGCTCAAGAGATACTCGATAAAGATCATTATGGTTTAGAGCGTGTTAAGGAGCGTATTTTAGAATATTTAGCTGTTCAAAGTCGTATAAGTAAAATTAAAGGACCAATTTTATGTTTAGTAGGACCGCCTGGTGTTGGTAAAACATCATTAGGTCAATCAATTGCTAAAGCGACTGGGCGTAAATATATTCGTATGGCTCTTGGCGGTGTCCGTGATGAGGCAGAAATTCGTGGACATAGACGAACTTATATTGGTTCTATGCCAGGAAAATTAATTCAAAAAATGGCAAAAGTTGCTGTTAAAAATCCTTTATTTTTATTAGATGAAATTGATAAAATGTCTTCGGACATGCGTGGTGATCCAGCATCTGCTTTACTTGAAGTGCTTGATCCAGAACAAAATATTGCATTTAATGATCATTATTTAGAAGTTGACTATGACCTTTCTGATGTTATGTTTGTTGCGACTTCAAATTCAATGAACATCCCAGCGCCATTATTAGATCGAATGGAAGTAATTCGGCTTTCTGGTTACACAGAAGATGAAAAATTTAATATTGCAAAAAAACATTTATTACCTAAACAGATTCAACGAAATGCTCTAAAAAAAAGTGAGCTTACAATCGATAATAGTGCAATTATTGGTATTATTCATTATTATACACGAGAAGCTGGTGTTCGTGGTTTAGAACGTGAAATCTCTAAATTATGTCGTAAATCGGTAAAAGAATTACTAATGGATAAAGTGTTAAAACATATTTTAATTAATGAAGATAATCTAAAAAGTTATCTTGGTGTGCGTAAAATTGATTATGGTCGTGCAGATACAGTAAATCGTATTGGTCAAGTAACTGGTTTAGCTTGGACGGAAGTTGGTGGGGATTTATTAACCATTGAAACAGCTTGTGTGCCAGGAAAAGGTAAACTTACTTATACTGGATCATTAGGTGAGGTTATGCAAGAATCAATTCAAACTGCATTAACTGCTGTACGAGCGCGTGCAGAAAAGCTAGGTATTAAAACTGATTTTTATGAAAAACGAGATATTCATGTGCATGTACCTGAAGGGGCAACACCAAAAGATGGTCCTAGCGCAGGAATTGCAATGTGTACAGCATTAGTTTCATGTTTAACTGGAAATTCTGTGCGAGCAAACGTAGCAATGACAGGTGAGATAACATTACGAGGATTAGTATTACCTATTGGTGGTTTAAAAGAAAAATTATTAGCAGCTCATCGTGGCGGTATAAAAATTGTATTAATTCCTTATGAAAATCGCCGGGATTTAGAAGAAATACCTCAAAATATTATTTCAGATTTAAAGATTTATCCAGTAAAGACTGTTGAAGAAGTTTTTTCTATTGCATTACAAAGACCACCATTTGAAATTGAATTAGTAAATAAAAAATGTTTTTGACATATTAAATTAATTAAAATATTAAATAAAATAAAATTAATAAATTTAAATAATTTGTTAATAATTTTATATAAAACAATATAAATAAATTTATAATTATTTAGTTAAAATATATTAACTTATTATTTTATAATAGTATTAAGATAAAAATATCATTTTTTTTATTTTTTTTATTTGTAATATTTTTATATAATTTATAATCAATAATTATTTTAAATATTATTAAATATATTTTTAAAAAATATTTCAACCTATCAAAAAAAGAATTATTTTGATTAAAAAATCAATTAAGTTATTGAATGATAAGATTCATTTATTTTTTTATTTTTTTTTTTAAAATGAATAATTATATTTAAAATAATTAATAATTAACATATTTAAATAATAAAGAATTTTTTATGATAAACAGAAAGTATCTATAGTAGAGTTTTATTGCTAAATTAAATTTGTTAATACTAATTTAGATTATGCAAACATTTATATGGTAATTAGACTAATAGGATACGATTTACATTATTTATTAAAGTGATTTATGTTAATAACAATTTATTAATTCTTATTTACATAAAAGATTATTTAATTTTGATGTTTTTACTAAAAAATAGTTAATTATATCAATTTATTTTAATGATTTTTATTGCTTTTCTTATAAAAAATTTCTTAATATTTGTAATATGATTTCTTTATATTCCTATTAAATTAATTTAAATAGATTTAATATTTATTATTAGTGATGAAAAAAGTAACTGATCTTTTTTATTTTGTATAATAAAATGAGATAAATGTAACAAATTTTATTTATCTATAATGATACTTATAATAAATTAATATTTATGTATAATATTTCACTACAGTAAAATACTTTTATTAATAGTTTGTAAATAAGAGTAAATTTCATGAAACTTTGTTAATTCACTGATAATAATAATTTAATGTTACCTATTATTTAGGTTAAAACTTTAATATTTATTATATTAATTTCCCAGATACCACATTGATTCAAAAAAATCTTTTATTGTATTTAAAGTTAATATTTTTAACAAAAAACTTTTAGTTAAACAGTATAACTAATTGTTGATTATAAATCAAATCAATTTTCTAATAAAATTAGCACTATTTTATTTTTTTTTTAATTTGAGAGTGATGTTATTAAATAGACTATGATTATTTTAATTCTAAAATATTTAATATTATTAAAGTGTTTTAATGTTTAGAAAATATTTATTTTACACAGAAATTATTGATTTAGTATTTTATTTATTTTTATAAATATATTATGGACTATAAATAATTGTTTTTATTTTAAATGATCGGGTATTATGAATATAATCTTATTTAATGGATTTTAATAAAAATAAAGTTAATTATATATGATATATAATTAACTTTAATCTAATTATTAAAATTTTTAAAAAAGTTAACCAACTTTTAAGCTAAATAGCGTAATTATATATTTTTTTAATAAAATGGAGATGATTCTCTTTATGATGGAAAACTTACGCATTATTGCGAATAGTCTTGTATTAAAAATACTATTTGTAATTATTATTTTATCTTTTTTACTTACAAGTGTTAGTAGTTATTTAATTGATAACTCGAATCATTATGCTGTAAAAATAAATGATATAACAATTAATCAAATTCAATTACAACAAGTATTTCAGCAAGAAAAACAAATATTACGAGAACAGTTAATAGAGGCTAAGTTTCTTGAAATTATAAATAGTGATCAAGGGATCAAAATGTTACGTCGTCAAGCTTTAGAGCGTTTAATTGGAACGACTTTACTTAATCAGTATTCAAATCAATTTAATTTCATCGTTACTGATGATGAAATAAAACAATATATTTATAATATGCCAATATTTCAAACAAATAGGAATTTTAATAGTGAAAAATATCGAGCTATTCTGTCCAAATATAATGTTAATGGTGATGATCTTGCTAAAGAAATAAAGCAAAATTTGATTAATAGTCAAATTATAAAAATATATATGACAGATGAATTTGTTTTACCTGAAGAAGTTAATACTTATACTCAATTATTTTTACAGAAACGTGAAGTAAAAACTGTAACATTATCGATTGTTAATTACCGGTCTAGACAAATGGTTACAGATAAAGAATTACAGGATTATTATAATATGAATCAGAAAAATTTTTTTTCACCGGAACAAGTAAAGATTAGTTATATCAAATTAGATGCTGCTTCTAAACATAAAAACATAGAAATAAAAGATGAAGAAGTGAAAAATTATTATAAGAAAAATATAATTAATTTTACTCAACCAGCACAAAAACATTATAGTATGATTCAATTAGCAACAGAAAAAGAAGCAGATTCAGTAATTAAAGCGTTAGCTACTGGAGCTGAATTTAAAAAATTAGTTATTGAAAAATCTACAGATAAATTTAGTTCAAAAAATTATGGGTCTCTTGGTTGGATTGAAGTAACTTCAACACCAAGTGAAATTATTGCTGCAAATCTAACAAAAAAGGGACAAATTTCTAATGTAATAAAATTAGCTACAAGTTATGTTATATTTCGTCTTAATGATATTAAACCTGAAATAGTGAAATCTTTTCAGTCAGTAAAAGCTGAAATTACTAATAAACTAAAAAATGAAAAAGCAATTAATATATTTTATTCACTACAACAAACTGTAAGTCGTGCTATGATTGATGATAAAGAATCTTTAACAACTGTTGAGAAAGTTACTGGTATTAAAGCAGTAACAACAGGTTGGTTTAGTCGAGAAAATCTTCCTGAAGAAATAAAGTTTGATAAAGTAGCTCATGCTATTTTTAATAGTAATTTATTATACAAAAATAGCCAAACAGGCATTAACTCAGATATTATTAATATTGAAGGAAATCGAGCATTTATTATTCGAATTGAAAAATATAAGCCAGAAGTAATACAAGAATTTAATGAAGTAAAAGAAAAAGTACTTGAATTAGTTAAAATTAATAAAGCTACAAAAGAAATGGAGGAAGATGGTAAAAAATTGCTTATTGCATTAAAACATGGGATAGGTCAACCAATTTTATTGAAATTAGGTGTTAATTTTAGTGATATTAGAATTATTGATCGTTTCGAACAAAATGATTCATTGATTGAACAAATTTTTCAAATGTCAATTCCTAAAGAAAATACTCCAACTTATCTTAGTACTAAAGATATCAAAAATAATTTAGTTATCATTCAATTAAATAAAGTTATTCAAAAACAAGTAACAGAAGATGAATTAAATATTTTTTCAAAACGTTATAAAATAATACGTGGTAATGCAATGATGCAATCACTGATATTTAATTTACGTAGCAACGCTAAAATTGATTTAGGGAAACTTGAGTAATTTATGATTGATTTTTTAATTACTTCTTATATATTATTAGAATAATATTCTATATTTTGTTTTACTGGTTAAAAGCATTTTATATAAAATTTTTATAGGATTCTTTATTAGTTAGTAAATATTATTTTTATCAATTAATAATTGATCATAAAATGTTATAAGTAATTAAATTAATATATAATATAAAATATTAATTTTTATAATTTCTTTATATTATATTAACTAAGTATTATAAAAAAAATAAAATAACTAGTTATGAGTTATAAATTCAATAAAATTAATTATAACAAAAAAATTGCTCTTTTATTATCATTCGATCTATGTTAATAATTAATATTAAGATTATACTTAAAAATAATTTTAAAAACTTGACAATCAACTAAAAATACAAATATATATATAAAATAATAAAAAATTTAGTTAAGTTTTTAATTAAAACTTTAAAATATACTAATTAATTATATTTTTAAATAAATACAATTAATTAGTATATTTTAAAGAATTGAATAAGAAGTAATTATTTTTTGTTTGTTAAATTAATAATATTTAATATATTTAAATCAAAAACTAAATATACTTTATTTTTTATACCTAAAAGATAAAGACAGGATGTTAGTTATTGTATTTATTTAGATAAAAATATTAAAAATTATATTTTTATGATAAAAGTAATAAAAAGAATTTGTTTTATAAAAACCAAAAATAATTATTATTTATGGTTTAATTTTAAATAAACATAAATAATAATAAATTTAAAAATATAAAATCATACTTTATAAAGATATTATAAATAAAATTTATTTATAATATTTCTGAAATAAAAATATAAAAAATTTTGTTAAAAACAACAACATAATTTCTAATGTTATTAAACTTTTTAATATTATTTTTAATAAAGTAATAAAAATTTACTCTTTAAGATAAATAAAACATATTTTTTATGATTTCATGATTATATATTTAATATTAATTATTATTTTTATTATAATTAATTAATAATTAATCTTATTTCATTGCTTTAAACACTAAAATTATAGTAACAATTATTAAACAATATAATGAGTAATTAATATATAATTTAAATTATTTTAAATGATAAATAATTATAAATAATTTAAAATATTATTTTTATGTTATTCTTCCAATTAATAATTTAAGTAGATTAACTTATATTTAAACAAATAGAAATAATAGAAAATTTAATTAATACATATAAATATTTTATCTAATAGATATGAAATTTAATTTTTTAACTTATAGTATTACTTTTTATATTAGAAAAAATATTTTTTTATTATAAAGTAAAATTAATTAAAAAAAAATAAAAATATTAATTATGAAGATTTAATCTCATTATTATTAATTTTATTGATGTTAATTAATTACTCTTATTTATCTAATAAAATTAAATATTTGTGTTGTAATAGAAAATAATTTTAGTTAATAGATTTATCAAAAATTGATCATAAAACTTATTTCACGTAAAATAAATTACTATCAGTAAATTAAAATTTACTTTGAAAGTAAATACAAGTAAATAATAGTATTTACTATTTTTAAAACAATTATTGGTTTTATGAAAATTCATACTATAAATCACTAATTGTTATATTTTATAACTTTATAAAGGATGTTAGTTATAATAGAAAAATACAATCATTTTAGTAATTTACCTTGATTAAGGTAAATTACTAATTAAACTTATTTATAATAATAATTATATTTATATTAAAAATTGAATAAAATAATTACATAAATTACTTAAAAATCTGCAGTAACTATATTTATTAACTTGTTAATTATTAATTATAATTTAATAACGATATTTTTTAAAAGTAATGTATTTAAATTATTTTTATCTTTTTTATTAAAAAATCTTAATTAAGTTAATTTATAAATATTTAAATATAAAAATTATTTATTTGATATTTTTTTAAATTTAACCAACATTAATTCTTGTTTTTAACAAAATTCACTAATGATCTGATTTTTTATAAATCTAAACATTACGTTAAACTTAATAGAAAATAGTAATTAATTATCAGAATTATAATAGGAAAAATACAAATATTAAAATTTAATAATATTTAATTTTAATATTAAATTTATTTTATAAATTTAATATTTTTAGATTAATTACTGTTAATAAAAAGATATAATTTACGTCATTATATTATATTTTTTTATTTATTTCTTTGAATATTTAAATTAATTTAATTAAAAAATAATTTCATAATAATTCACATTATATATAATACCATAATTTTTAAAAAATAAATTTATTGATAGTAACTATTACTAATTTTATGTAATGATTCACAATATCTATTATTTTAATATTTTAATATTTTTATGTTAAAAAAATTAATATTTTATCTAAAAATAATATCTCTATTCTATTAATAGAATTCACTGTACGTAACAATCATCTTAATAAATAAAAGTATAAAATACATAATTACAAAATTTTTTTTGTTTTTTTATGAATATTATGTTTAATATAATTAGAAAAATTATTTATATAAAGAATAGAATCTACATTTTTGAGTTTTTATAAAATAAAAAAATATTAATAGAAACTATATTAATTGATGTTTTTTAAAAAATTATTTATTCATTATAATTTCTACTATCAAATTAATGATAATTATTATATTAATTATTTTTATAAAAATAAAAGTTTATTCTATAAATTTTATGACTGATTATTAATAGAATATTTATGTGTATTAGTATCAATATATTTAAGAATATTGATATTATATTAATAATATTATATTTTTATTTTTAAATATTTTAATTTAATCAATATCTAGTTAACGCCACAAAAAATTTGATGTTTTATGTTAAAAATACATTGAATGAAATTTTTAGTTAAAAATAATTGTTAATTAATGATATTGGTTATCTAAATAAAATTTAAATACCATTTAAGTCTTTTATAAAAACATTAAGTAAATCTAATAAAAAATTTCTTCTTTATTTTTAATTAATAATCGACAAGATTAAAATCTTTAGTTTAAAGAATATAATAAATTATTATTTTTAAGTAAAACTTTTAAAGTATTAAAACTAATAAAAATGAATTTATTAAACTAATATTATCAATTTTAAAATTTAATTTTATAATAAAATTATAAAAAATTAAATTACATAGATTCTGTTAAAATTATTTTTTTTGCTATTCAATAAAAATTTAAAAAATAAAATACATAAATATATAGAAAAATTAAAATTAATGAATTATTATTAGAATAATTTTAACAAAAAACAATAAATATTATTATTTAGATATTTATAATAATGTCTATTATCAAATATTTATTTTTGATTTTTTTTTTTTAAAACAAT
>JBQMRZ010000013.1:0-1345 GCA_052174135.1 Arsenophonus sp. ET-KM2-MAG3 | reverse complement strand
TTAATGTGTTAAACATTATTGTTACAGTTTATGTATTGTTCTTTAAGAACATGCAATGCATGAATCCTGAATACTGCATAAATTTGGAATAATTTGTCATGCATAATTGTTTCAATAATATCTACATCACTTCTTGTATTTTAATTATTAATATTGGTGGCATTGTTAAATGAAATACCAAAATCTAAGTTCTATTATATCTTCTCTTTTTTGGTATGTATTAGTAAACTATTTTCACACACATTAATTTATTGAATGCAGATTTGCTATATTGGTTCCTATTCTGTTTTGTTGAAATGATTGATTTTTTTATACTGTTAATTTACATAAGGATACCATGAAAGAAGTTTCTTTAAATAGTGAACAACAGCTTAAAAAATAAGTCCCCCATCAATGTAGTGACATAATTAAAAGTACTGTTCTGCTTAAATTTTCACTGAATTTCTACAAATGTCAAGAGTTATTTTTTGTATAACAATTCTTATTATCAACTGTTACACATGAGTGCAGTATTAAAAAAATTCCTAGAATTTACTTAGGCAGATTAGACATTGTCATTCGAAATATTTTAATGGCATTTTATCTTACACTACTATCATGGTTTTTTCAGATTCTAATAAGTTAAAAGTTTAACAATTATCAATGATTAAATTATAAGAACTATTTTATACCAGTTTTTACACTAACAAGTAATCCAAATTTACCTGTAACTGAGGAAAAAGATTAGTTTAGTAAATTAAATAAACAAATATATCTTCTGAATTTTTTTAATGGTGTCTGGTTTTTCATTCATCTACTTACCTACCTTGAACTATGTGTGAACAAACTATAGAATGCTTTAAGATATTATCTTCAAATCTAATTTAACCTTGCATCATTAAATAAAAAAAGATGTATCAAAACAATTTTTTTAAATTTCTCTGTACTTTTAATGACACTATTTTGGATTAGTATAATCATTACATGGAACCAGAACAAACCTTTGTTGAAAAGCTAGTAAACAAAAAAAGACTATAATGCTCGAATGCAATTTCTTGACTGATACAGATTAATGTTTAGATAAAATGTTTAGTGTTACATGCATGTGCCAAGCTTAATTTCATTAAACAATAAAGCTAAGTACTTACTCTAATTTGCTCAATAATTTTTCGTATCTGTGGTTCAAATCCCATATCTAACATTCGATCAGCTTCATCTAACACTAAATAAGTACATCTTTTAAGATTAGTTGTTCCTCTTTCTAAAAAGTCTATAAGACGCCCTGGAGTTGCTATTACAATCTCAACACCTCGTTCTAAATCACGGGCTTGAGGACCCTTGGGAGCTCCACCATACAGACAAGTAT
>JBQMRZ010000012.1:0-4595 GCA_052174135.1 Arsenophonus sp. ET-KM2-MAG3 | reverse complement strand
TCTATATTAAGATAGGTGAATGTTATTATTAGCTATGAACTATCAATTAAGATAATTAATAATCCAATGAATAGTGGTTGCCTATATCAACTAATAAACTAATTTATAATTCATAACTTAAGTTTTTTCTATGATCACTTATTTTTGATATTATTTTATTTGTATGGATATAACTGAAATTTATGAATGAATTATCGTAAATAATCAAACCATAAGTACGACCATTTTGTTTTATTTCATGATTGATGAACTTTGTTATAAGTTGATTTTTTCTGAGAAAAGAAATGTTTTTATTATTGAAATAGCCAAATGATTTGTATTAGTACTAAAGTTTCTTTTAAATACTTACAGCATTTTTAATATTGAACACTAATTAAATGAAAGCCATCATTTGTTAATTAACTGAAATAACTATTTGACGTTTAATTGCAAATATAGTTATTATTAAATGAGTTATATGTGTGTAAAAAAATAATAGCATTTGATATCAAAAATAGATAAAATATTTTATTTTTATAAAAAAATTTTACAAAAAAATAAGTTATCTGTTTTTTGATAAAAAAATAGTTTTCAATAATGAAAATACAGAGCATAAAACTCATAAATTTTAAAGAAATGTATAATAATATTTTATTATTTAATAATTACATTTATTTGAACTTAAATCCAGTTAATTAACTCTTGAAATTGAACCTCTTTATCTGTTATTTTTGCTTTTTTTAATAATGTCTCAATAATTTGTTCTTCTAGCGCTAAATTACGAATACTATCCATTAATCCTTTGTTTTTATTATAGTATTCAATTACTTCACAAGGATTTTCATAGGCTGAAGCCATTTCTTCAATTAATAACTTTACGCGAGCATCATCTGTAATTAGCGAGTTTTCATTAATAATCTCACCTAACAATAAACCAATGATAACTCGATATTTAGCTTGTTCTTCAAATGTTTCATGTGACAAATTTAACATCTGTTTTTTATTTTTAGAAAAATTTTTTGTATTTTTTTTACGCAAAATATTTATTTCATTATCAACGAGAGTGCTAGGTGGTTTAATACTATTTTCTTTAATTAAACCATCAAGTACTTGCATTTTAATTCGATTACGAATAACTGTTTTAAGTTCACGCTCCATATTTTTACGCACTTCTCTACATAAACCCTCCATTGAGCCATCAGGAATACCAAATTGTTTTATAAACTCTTTAGTTAATTTTGGTAATATATATTGTTCTACTTTCTTCAAAGTTACAGTAAATTTAGCTATTTTATTTTTTAAGTTCATATCCTGATAATTGGATGGAAAATTAATTTCAATAATAAATTCATCACCTTCTTTATGACCAATAATACCATCTTTAAAACCTGGTATCATAAAACCTTCCTTTACTGTAAAGATAAAGTTACTTTTGTCACTACCTTCGAACGATTTACCACAAATTGTGCCTTTAAAATCAATAGTTACGCGAGAATTTTCAGAAACTTTTTCTTTTGTTTTTCGCCAAGTCGCTTTTTGCTTACATAATACTTCTAATATCTTATTAACATCTTCATCTTTTATCGTAACAATGGGTTTTTCAACTTGAATATTTTCTAAACCCTTTAATTTAATTTTTGGATAGACTTCAAATTCAACTGTATAGATAAAATCTTTATTACTTTTAAGTTGTTCTTGTTGATATTGATATTTTAGTATTCCAGTTGAATTAATTTTTTCTTCCGTGACTACCTCAATGAAATTACGCTGCATTAAATCGTTAAGCACTTTATGTAATACAGAAGTAGCATAATGCTGTTTAATAATATCTATCGGTACCTTTCCTTTACGGAAGCCATCAATAAAAACTCTTTTCGAGAGATTTGTTAGCTCACTATTAACTGCTTTTTCAATAGTGATATTAGGGATTGTAATGGTTACTCGACGCCATAAGTCTTGAATTGTTTCAAAAGAAAATTGCATCTTGTTACCTCAACAGAATTTTAGTGCCCTGTCATATTAATTTCAGAGTAAATTTTATTAAATACTTATCTTGTTATAACGCATAATTTAAAAAATTCGAGTTTATTTTTTTTAGAAAACCTAATATTGATACCTAATAAAAATATTTAAAATAACTTATAAAAAATTAGAATAAATATTATAAAATAAATGAAAGATAATGAATAAAAATACATTGTAAATAACATATACGCTGAATACTTTATGTTTTTCTAATAAAATTCCACATAAGTAACTCTTTATAAGCTGTAAATAATAAATATATTTCATGTAATCTATTTTCATAGAAAATATTTGTTTTAATTTTGTATAATTAACTATTTTTAACCTAAATTAATTTATTTTTATCAAAACAAACTGATGAGGAATCAGCTACTTGTTGTTGACGCTGTTGCCATTCTTTTTTTGTATAAGTATATAGTGCCAACGCATGAATACTATTAGATAATTCATCTGCTAATAATTGATAAACAGCTTGATGGCGAGAAACCATCTTTTGTGCTACAAATTTTTCTGTTACTAAAATAACTTTGAAATGACTTTCAGTTCCTTTCGGAATATTATGTTGTTTACTTTCATCCGAAACTACCAAATATATTGGTGAAAAAGCATACTTAAGTTTATCTTCAATTTTCTTACGCATAGTTTGTATTTGCATAAATTTAATCACCATATTAAATTAATTATTTCAATTTAATTTATCAAATAATTACTTTTTAATAAAAGATTATAATCTTTATTTAATTATTAATGACTTTTTGATATTAAATAATATTTAATCATACTAGAAATAAAATATTAAAACATAATAATGATTAAATTAAATGAAATCAAAAGAACTTTAAATTATATTCTAAAAATATCTTTTATTTAATTATTTCGCTGTTAATAATCTAATCAATTTTAATTGAATATCTTATAATTAAAATAATATATTTTGTATCAAACAATGTTACACGAGCAAGTTCAATATTTAACTATTAAATAGCGTTTATCAATGTATCACATTAATAAACAAAAAAACTAAACTATATACTGAAGAAGTTAAATCTTAGTATTTGAATGTTAATAATATTAAAATATAATCACAATTTATATTTTTTTATTAAAAAACATCTTAAAAACAAATAATTACCAAAATTTACATGCTAAGATCACAGCAATTAATGCTAACACAAAAATCGTTATAAACAAACTATATATAAAAGATATAATGAAATGATTCATGTAATAATATTGCCATGGATATTATAATTAATATTGCAAAAAGTAATAATAATTTCATTAAAATTAAAATTATACTAATGTTTTAATAAATAAAAATTTATTAATTATAATAATGAAAATATTAATTTTATCAAAAAATGATAATCAACTTTATTAATGATATAATTAATGATCTTAAAAACTACATAATAAAATTATAAAAAATTTTTAAAAATATCAATCAATATCCTCATGAATAGTTTTATTTGTCAATTGGAGAACATAAAGATTTACTAGAAAAATTATTTCATACAAAATAATTTAAAATAAGTACTCTACTAAATTTTATACAAAATTACAAATAGTATTTTACTATAAACAATCCAAAAACTTACTTGTTATACTAAAATATTAACATTAAAAGATAAATTTTTATGACATAAATAAACTTATGTATTAAATTTAAAATTTAATCATTATTTTATTATTATTAATAAATTTTATTTTAAATACATATACTCCTGTTATTAAGTTATTAATATAAATGCCATTATATATTGTTATTCAAGAAATAATCAGTATTACTTTTAATAAGATTTATAAATTTAAAAAAATTTTAGTTGTTTGTCAATTTGTAAAATGCTTATTATTTTTTTTGATTTTTTAGCGATAATATAATATTTTAAAATCCTTATAAAATAGATTTTTTATCAGAATAAAATATAATATCAACATTGTGTAATATTTGTTAATAATAAATTTTAAATTTAATTAATTATTCTATTGTGTTAATAACACTATCTGATTTATTATTAAGTTAATAATAAACAATGTATAATATTATTGTCTTTTTAATAAAAATCATCAATAAATCCTTCAGTAAAAAAAATATTATATAGAACGATTCATAATCTCATCTTTAATTATAAAATAGTTTGATAATATTATTTTAATTATTTTTATAGAATTAATTATGAATTTTTTTATTCTATTCACTAGCCTATAATTTTATTGAAAAATCATGTTTATTCAAATAAAATTATAGGCGTTAATTAGACTCTTTAATTATTTACAATTATTTTTACACTTATATTGATATTTTATATCACATAAATACTATTTATTTATTATAGCTTTACTTATTTTTGTTATTTTATGAGTTATTTATGATTTTGTTTATTTTTTTTGATTATAAAATAAATATTTATTTTAATATTTATAAAAAGTGGCACCAATATTTATATTGAAGTATTTTTCAATATAAAATTTAAGTTATGAATTATAAATTAGTTTATTAGTTGATATAGGCAACCACTATTCATTGGATTATTAATTATCTTAATTGATAGTTCATAGCTAATAATAACATTCACCTATCTTAATATAGA
>JBQMRZ010000011.1:0-508 GCA_052174135.1 Arsenophonus sp. ET-KM2-MAG3 | reverse complement strand
CTACACATGGAATTCCAAAACTGTTTCCTATCCATATTGAAATAGTAATACAACTATTAAATTCAGTAGAACTTTGTTGAATTTCTTATTATTGCATGCATAATTTAATGCATCTAACTGTTAATTAAAAATGTAAAAAACATCAGATGGATTATCTATATTAAATTTTACTGCTATATTTTGAAAATAATTTTTAGCAGAGTGTAATGAATAGTTATTTTTTGTAGTTGAGGACAGAATTTTAAAAACATTGTGTATTATTTGCCCATTGAATGTCTAACATAAATTCCATACATATAAATTATATCTAATAAAAATATGTGAATTTGTTGTAAGAAGTTTAAAAACAAAATTATTTTTATTAATGCATATATAGACTATTTGTTACCATAAATTTACATAAAAAATCATATAGAAAGAGCTAAAGCAACAGCAATAATAATCCACATTGGTGCATATTCTACTGTATTAAGTAAGTCATTACTTAAGTCTTTTAAAAAACGTACAT
>JBQMRZ010000010.1:0-368 GCA_052174135.1 Arsenophonus sp. ET-KM2-MAG3 | reverse complement strand
GCGGACAAAAAAAGTTACTCTTATAACGGTCATTTTTCGCTCACAAGGCGGTGGCAAACCAGCGAGTAGTATTCCTGCCTAGTAATAGTCGTTCGGAACCGGCATTAAACTGTAGGTGCCGTATACTCGTGTGAGAATTTATAAAACACAAACGCCACGCGTATGTGCAGAGGGGATGCCAACGCCCGGGAGACCGGATACGACACGTGAACAAGAAGGAAAATACTGTCATTAAATACTCGTATTATAAAAACTGTTCTTCATCTGATCCCATCAGGTATTTTACGTAAAAATGTTATAAGCATCATTGGTAATGGTGTAGTATTAGAACCTAATGCATTAATAGATGAAATAAAAAAATTAGAAGC
>JBQMRZ010000009.1:0-434 GCA_052174135.1 Arsenophonus sp. ET-KM2-MAG3 | reverse complement strand
CAGGACATGCGATGCAACAAGCTGCGCCTTATTTTTCTGATAATGAAGATATCCTAATGCTTTATGGTGACTCTCCATTAATTACAAAAGAAACACTTACATGAGACACACACCACATTGTGGCCTGCCATGTGGCTCACCACTGGACATGGGTAATAACTGGTTAATTTCTTTCAGGCAGTGGTGAGACTTGAGTTCCATTATAGCTGGAGGGCACAACAGGAGTTGGGCCTGTATTTGAATAATATACAGGCCCAATACTTGAAGGCACAATATTTGAATAATATTTTATGAAATTAGTAAATTTTTTAACAGATCAAATTCTAAAATTTTATGAAGGCAATGTGCAGCTTTGGTTTCTGAACACTTGGAATAATGAACACTTTAACATAAAAATAGCCTGATTATAATAAACATAATTTTTAATATTTTTC
>JBQMRZ010000008.1:0-447 GCA_052174135.1 Arsenophonus sp. ET-KM2-MAG3 | reverse complement strand
ACAAATTCCTGCTGTAATTAGAGGTAGTTTAGTTTCTGATCTTATTGTTTATCTTGGTAGTATTGATTTTGTTATGTCAGATGTGGATCGTTAATAATGCAAGATAATTTTAATTCAAATTTGTACAAAAATTTCTGCAAAGTTTCATCAAGATCTGTCAATCCGTTCTCAATATACAGCGTGCCAAAATAATCCGAAAATCAGAAAAAAATCAAAAAATTGAAATCTAAAAGAAAACTCTCAAAATTTGATCAAATCTTCGCAAAAAAACAACATGGTTCTATTCCTAAGTTGATCATGCATAAAGATGTCTGCAAAATTTCTTCCAGATCTATCGATCCGTTTTCGAGTTAAAGCATGCCAAAAAGTGCACACACAGACACACACACGCACTCGCTCTCTCTCTCTCTCGCACACACTCACTTTTGGAAAACTCACATGGGGAAC
>JBQMRZ010000007.1:0-240 GCA_052174135.1 Arsenophonus sp. ET-KM2-MAG3 | reverse complement strand
CCAGGTGTACGGCCTAACATCTGTTTTGCTTCATGACCTACTGCAGCAACATTCTTAGGTGAGCCAGTACGATCTTGACGAATAGCGACAACTGATGGTTCATCTAATACAATACCTTGTTAAAATATTACAAGTCCGCCAGTCTCGTCAAAACCCATTTTAATTGGGTCAAAATCTATTTTCTCAGATAGTATGCCATAGGCCTTTCATATTATAGTAAAATTTTTCATTTCCCAACAC
>JBQMRZ010000006.1:0-20613 GCA_052174135.1 Arsenophonus sp. ET-KM2-MAG3 | reverse complement strand
ATGTTATGATTTATGCTTCGCATTTCTCGTTCGAATGGAAAAGGTTAGTTGGTTCTTCAATGGAGGTTGTGTCAATTTAATAGAACCTGCGTTAATTTGCACAAGGGCATTAGCGTTAACGGAAGCACTTTCGCAACAAAGTGTTACTCCCGAAACATTGAAATGACCACTTAAAAGTTTTAAAGATCAATTGGATTTGATTTGTAATATTAGTTTCAAAGCGGCGACGGAGTAACATTCGTTTGGCTTAAGCTTTGTATTTAAAACACTCAAGCTTATTGCTTTAATAAGCGATTTGGGTTTGTGTCTAAATCCTCTTTTTGGCAAACGTCTATAAATTGGAGTTTGACCACCTTCAAATAAAACAAATTTCCCACCTGATCTTGCTCGTTGGCCTTTATGGCCTCTACCGCAAGTTTTGCCTTTCGAACATCCGATTCCGCGCCCCTTACGTCGTCGTTGTTTATCGGTAGAGCTTTCTAATTTAAATAACATTGGAAGTTAGGTTAATCAAATCTGTTGATGCCAATGGAGCTTTTCAAAGGCATTGAAAACCGCCCCAATGACATTATAAGAATTAGTAGATCCAAATAGTTTGGCCGAAACGTCAAAAAAACCAAAGGCGTCAAGTATAGCTTTAACAACATTACTGGCACGAACGCCAGTACCTTCACGCGTTGGTGTTATTAACACTTTCGTTGCGTTGCAAGCGCCGTTTATTCTGTATGTTAAACTTTCGGGACTAATGACGGCGCAATTGATTATTAGTTTCGACGCTCGCTTAACGGCCTTCACAACGGCATCGGCCGCATCTGCGGCCTTCGCGCTAGCGGCGGAAGCTTTGCCGCATAAGTTACCAACTATCACTAAAGCACAATATTTATATCGGCGGCCGCCTTTTACAACCTTCGAAACTTTGGATAGCTTTACCACTTTCTCATATACTAATTCGGTCATATCGGTTGACTTTTCGTGAATCACGAATTCATTTAAATCAACGTTTGGTTTAGAAGGCATTCGGTTCTTTCCGAGTTTAACATGTTTGTTATTAGTGCTAGCGGAAATAGAATATTTCAACTAAACTATAATTCCAATATACTTCAAAACATCTATAAACTTAACGGCCAATCCTTTATACGATCCTTCGAAAGACAATTCGAACACTCCGATCGCGAAACATCGCTGAGCTAATTCGTCAGCAATTGAAGCGTAATGAATCTTCCTGCCGTGCGCCGCAGCAACAACTAACCGTTTATTAACATCTAGGACTTGCGATTCCAGTAAACCTTTACGGATATTTATGTAAAGCGAAAGCTTATCTTCTCTTACCGGGTTTCGTTTTAGTTTCATCGAATCTGTATAGAACTCCTTTCGCTTTGTAAGCATCGGGCAATCGTTTTGACTTTATAGCTTGAGCTAAAAACGTTACTTGCCGCAAACACGGCCCAGTGATTCTTATTTTAACGTTTTGTTGTATATTGATCGATATTTCCAGCGGAATATTAATCAAAACACAATGACTAAAACCTAATTTCAAAATTAAAGTTTGCTTATCAAGATTGGCCTTAAAACCTGAACCTCTTAAAACTAACCATTTAATATGACTTAAATTAAGACCCTTTATCATATTAAGCACATTAGATTTAATCCCTCCGTTTAACAATGAACTTATTATTAGGCAATTACGTTTAATAAAAACGCCGAAGGGTAAAGTTAGTTTACCCGTCAATCCTTTAATAAACACATCGCCGAATGTGTAAATCGCGCTTAAGCTGGAAGACATATAAATAATTGTTACTAACGACGCACGCACATTAATACACTATCGATTACCATGATGATTTACAAACGCCGGGCATCAAGCCGTTGCATACCATTTGGCGTAATACTATCCGAGACACACCAAAAGTGTTATAGAATCCGCGAGATCTACCGGTAACGAAACATCTGTTTTTTAATCTAGTGGCGCTAGCTAACCTTGGAATTTTGTTAACAAACAAATTTCGAAATATAACACCACTATTGTTAATAAAACAATCATCCTTCCGCTCAGATAAATATTTCATTAACTTATACTTTTGTATTTTAAGTTTTAGTTTTTCTACATTGTTTATAGCGCCCAGTTTAGACATTATTCGTAAACGTTAAATCCAATTGCTCGAAGTAACATTACGCAATGAATTAAACACTTTGCCTTTAAGTGCAAAGTTACGTTCATGCCCAAAGGGCGCGCAATTACACTATTTGTATCCTCGGAAAGCACAGAATAGTCCGATAACCCGAAAGTAATGTTGTTATTGTGATCAAACGATTTAAGATTCAACCCATTAAATGATTTCATTTTCGGCAAAGCTACTTCAATTAGTTTATCAAGAAAACTGTACAATCGGTTTCCTCTTAATGTCGTTTTATAACCAATTATGTCACCTCGTTTAATGTTAAAGTTTACAATGGTAGATTTTGCCTTCGAATATGCTGGCTTCAAACCAGTAATCAGTTGTAAGTCTAACTTCACGAGCGCACAAAGCTCTTTTGTGTTAGTTAGTTTATAATTTACGCCACTATGAACAACAATTTTATTTAACGTTGGAGCTTGATGAACATTTTTAATTTCGAAGGTATTAATTAATCTTGATCGCATCCGTAATGACCGTTCGAGCGTTATAAACATTTTTCGAAATGGCGTAACAATTTAACAGAACAATTCCTTACGCTAACGCGTTTGGACTCCGTTCTAATGATTAATAAATCGTTAATCGAGGTTAGTAATAGTCCGATTGTGTGTTTATTGGAGCCATTTAAAATTATTACTAATTCACCAACATTAATATTATACAATATTTGACGCAATGTTGAATACTTTTAAATTTCGTTGCTTAAATTCCAATGGTACTGGTCCAAATATTCTAGTGGCAACCGGTTCGGCCGATGCGTTTAGCAATGAGACGGCCGATTGGTTAAATTTAATACGACAATCATTTCGCGAAAGGAATTTAGCTTCTCTAATCACGATTGCATTAACGATTTGGCCTTGATTGAATTTCGATTTAACTTCGGCGGAAACAACCGCCGCTTTAATAACTTGCCCTGTGCGGGCGTAATTTTTATTCTTTCCTATAACTTTAATGCATCGGACTCGTTTAACTCCTGAATTATCGCAGACTTTTACTAACGTTTGAACTTGGAGCATGTTAGTATATTTCGGTGATCCATTTCTTTAAACATGAAATCGGAGCACAAGCTTTAAATTTAACAAGATCACCTACCGAAGCTAAGCCATGCTTAGCGTGAACGAAATAGACTTTATGAGTTTTGATATACTTTCCGTATTTTAAATGTTTCCATAATCTTACAACCGAAATTACCAAAGTTAATGGTTTTATTACTTTAACAACGCGACCTACGAACATATGGACTTTCGTTTTGTTTAAATAATGTATTTAGCTGCGCCATTTGCCAAATAAACCCAAACTTTAACGTTACATATTCCGTAATTAGTTTTAACGTGTACGCTAGCGTACTTAATATTAGCGGACAATGTGCTTAATGGAACGCGGCCTTCGATATGTCAAGTTGTTTGCGCTATATCTACTCCATAGATACGGCCGGAATAACTTGCCTTAAGGCCTAAAGCCCCGGCGGAGGCCGCTGTCTTAAAGGATTGTCTTACGCTAGATTTAACTGACGCGCGCAATGCGATATCTGAAATCAACTTCGCCGCAATGAAACTAGGGTGACTTTCAGCATTCCGAAGTTGATTTATAACTAGATCGATATCCGATCATACATTGTTCCTTAAATCGGATTCAATTTGATCCGTTGATTGCCCGGCATGAAATAAGAATAGTTCCATGTTGGTAACATTCATAATTATCAATCATGCAGTTTGTTTTTGCAAAATATTAATAGATAATAAACCGCTCTCGTTATAACGTTGCGATAAAAACAATCTTATCGTTACGCTAAGTTTAACAAAATGAGCATAATCTTTCGATCGTATAAAAACATTATCTTCTCACGCTAATGTGTTAATTAATCTTAACCCAATTGGATTTGCCTTGTTACCCATTAAAATAAAGCAATTGTTGCAGTTAAATTACTTTCCGTATGAGAAATGAATACCATCCTCCCTCGGCCAACGAATCTACGTTTGCGTTTAATGCTGCAACGGCCAATGTGACAATCAACAATTTCGATAATAGTAGCTCACGGATATTTAATAACAATATCAAAATAAACGCTTAATAAAAATTTAATCAAACTGTAACGTATTGGCATTGTTCATTCGTATTTTAAATTAAGCAGCGCTGAAATAATATTGCCTTTAAAACTACGGACGATTCGTCATAGTTTTTTTGGGCTATATTTTATTTTACCTAATCTGTATTCAAGTAAAGCCATTAGCGATTATGGAAGCATTGTTTCCGTGTGGAAACGAATTCACCAAACTTATGACCTACCATATCGCTCGTGATTTTAAATCCAATAAAACGTTTACCGTTATGCAGTTCAATAACCGAACCCACTTGGGTTAACAGAATGTCCGAACTTCGGTTTCATGCTTTTCGTTTATCTTTGGTTTGAGGTTTTGTTGAATTCAATTAATCGAATTACTTTACGGATTACGTTTAATAATTTCGAAGTTGAAACTTGCGAGGTTTTGTGGTTTTCTTTCCCTTTGTTAGTTTTCCTCATGGAGACACTGGATGACGTCCTCCGGAAGTTTTGCCTTCGCCTCCACCATGCGGATGGTCAACTGGATTCATCGCGACGCCTCTAACATTCGGCCTTCATCCAAGTCAACGATTGCGGCCGGCTTTACCGATTTTGTTCAAGTTGTGCTCTCGATTAGAGACGCAACCAACCGTTGCAGCGCAATGGCCGTTGATAACTTTACTTTCGCCGGAGGCGAGTTTTATTAAAATTCCGTTAATTAACTGCGCTATTATTTGACAACTGCATCCCGCCGCTCTCGCGAGAGATGCTCCGCTACCGGGATGAATTTCTATGTTACAAACTTTTATACCAACTGGAAGTGAATACAATTTGTAGATATAACCGTTTCGTAAGGTGCTTCCAGCGAATATTCCATTACAATCTAAATTGTTAACCCAATCGCCAGGTTTCAAACCAGCGACCGCTGAAATATATTTTATCACACCGCCGACAGATTTCGTTAATGCTATCCTACCACTTCGGTTCGGATCGTGTTCGATTCTAATAATTTGTGAAAGGCCGCCGCTAGAACGGCGGAAGTCAACATTTCGAAAGGATCGTTTAACTCCACCGCCGCGGTGACGAACGGTTATATGCCCAATATTATTTCTTCCTCCGTTATTTAGCTTTGGCTGAGTTAATCTTTTAAACGGTTTACCTTTGTAAACGTCACTTCGATCGAAGCGAACCAACGATCTCGTTCCGGGTGAAGTTGGTTTCGTACGTTTTCGAATTAGTTTCAATTTTGAAGTAAATTCAACGATAATTTAGCTATTGCCGCCTTTGTTATCACAACCAATTTTCATTGCGAAACAGATAATGTATTAACATTAGTCCAATGAAAATTATCTAACGAATTAAACTTAAAACGAGATAAATTATGTTCGGAGGAATGAATTAATAATTCAACTTTCGTAATATTGTAATTATCCGATAATAAATCTATTATTACAAGTAATCCTAAATCTCGTTTGATTAACAACACGTCCCTTAATGATATTAACTTAAACCTAGAATTAATATTTAAGTTAGGTAGCTTCTTGTTGGCGCTAAACTTCGCGCCTCCTCTGAATAAACCCACGGAGCGTGTTGCATGCCGCGCTCCCCCGGAGCCTTTTTGTTTGTACCGTTTGCGGTTGCTGTAACTCATTTCAGACCTCGTTTTAATGTGAGAAACGTGCTTACGTCTTTTATCTAAATGCCACCTTAAAACCATAGAAAGAGTTTTAACGATTGGATAGAGACCACCAATTGGAATTTTATTCAAACAAACGAATTAAAGTCGCTTTGCTACCTGGAACTGGACCATAAATTAACACACTTCCGAGAAATAAATTCAATCGTGCTATTTTAACATTTTTGAAAGTTACTTTATCCCCTCCCAAACGACCGGCCATTTTCTTTCCTTTTCATACTCTTCCGGGATCTTGCCGAGCTCCAATAGCTCCTGCGCTTCGGTGGGAAAGAGAAACACCGTGCGAAGCACGTAATCCTGAGAATCCGTGACGCTTCATAACTCCAGCGAAACCTTTACCTTTCGAAACGGAAGTTAAATTAATGCGCTTTGAAAATGAAAGCCAATCGAAGTTTAAAACCGAACCAAATTCGTTTTCAATTTTGTGGCAGCATTCAACGACACGTTGCACCTTAATACAATTCGATTGTGTTGAAATTGTGTTAACGTTAAACCCAATCGACGGGAGGGGAGGATTTTTTTTAACTTGTACTACGACGCATGCCAATAATCTTATTAATGTAACGGCTTTACCGTCAAATGAAGTCATTAATTCTTTCACAGCTACCGCGATCATGAAACGTAACTAATCGGAGCTGTGCGTAATGAATTGTTCATCTTCCGCCGAAAGTAAGGGCATTAATTCCATAAAAACTCCGGACGGCTGCTCTACGGCAAGCAGCATGGATAAAATTAAATTAAACCTTCCTTTGATATCCAAAAGTTTTGTATAAGTTCTAACTTCAAATTGCTCACGACTTTTCTTATCAATGTGTGGGGATTTGTTTACCGTATACTTTGTTATTTTAGTGGGTAACGAGGCATTTCGTTTAACAAACATGTTAGGAATAAACGAAAAACTTAACGAAAGTGCATCAATATACTTCGTTAATATGAATCTATTATATGACTTTAGCCTAATCCGCACTTTGGAATTGCGGATTTCGTTCAATCTTAAGCCGGAAGTTTTGTGATTATTCCGGCCGCAATCGTACGGCCGCCTTCTCTTACGGCGAAACGTAACCCCTCTTCTATAGCTACTTCATTAATCAGATGAACTGATATTAACACATTGTCACCGGGTACAACCATTTTAATACCAGGTTGCAACGTAATCGAACCAGTTACATCTGCGGTTCTGAAGAAGAATTGCGGTTTGTAACTAGGGAAAAAGGGTGTATGGCGGCCTCCTTCCTCTTTCTTTAGGGCATAAAGTTCGGCTTCAAACTTTCTGAAGGCGACGGCACTCTTCGGTTTGCATATAACTCTCCCTCTAAACGCGTTGGTTTTCTCAATTCCTCTTAATAAGATACCGACGTTGTCACCAGCTTCCCCTCGTTCCAACGACCTCTTGAACATTTCTACGCCAATACATATCGTTTTAACTATTGGCTTTAAACCAACTAGTTCTAACTCGTCACCAATTTTAACCGCGCCGCGTTCGATACGCCCGGTTACAACAGTTCCTCGACCTGAAATTGAAAAAGAATCTTCGATTGGCATCAAAAAAGATTTATCTACGTCCCTTTGTGGCGTTGGGATAAATTTATCCACCACATTCATTAAATTGCGCAACGAATCACATCAATTACATTCATCGTTTTGCAAAGCCATGAGAGCGGAGCCTCTTACAAAAGGAATTTGATCGCCGGAATATTTGTACGTTGTTAATAGTTCTCGTAACTCAAGTTCAATTAATTCAACTAATTCAGCATCTTCCACTTGATCCATTTTATTCAAAAATACTACGATACTAGGAACGCCCACTTGTTTGGCTAATAATATATGTTCACGAGTTTGAGGCATTGGACCATCAACGGCCGAGCAAACGAGAATAGCGCCGTCCATCTGAGCGGCACCAGTTATCATGTTTTTAACATAATCGGAATGACCTGGACAATCAACATGAGCGTAATGTCTTTGAGCCGTTTCGTATTCCACATGAGCGGTGGAAATGGTTATACCACGTTCCCGTTCCTCAGGAGCTGAATCAATTTGCTCGTATGATTTGTATTTACCGAACAGTTTCGTTAAGGCGGCCGTTAATGTTGTTTTACCGTGGTCTACATGGCCGATTGTACCTACATTTACATGAGGTTTAAGCCTTTCGTACCTCGGCCGCACCGCTTCCGAGAGCGGAATAACACTCGAACTTCATCGAGTACGTAGCGCGGCCTTTCGATAAAGATCGAAGGCTGTCTATATATTTAAATAAAAGCGCTAACGGTGTTAGGCATGTTATTGCCGTAACGTTTATCCCGTCGATTGTTTGTAATAAAATTTGACTGCGTCTAGTAATTAAATCACAGATTACACTACTAACACAATCGCTTGGAGTAATTACCTCAAGACGCATCGTAGGTTCTAAAATAATTGCACCAGCGTTTGTAATCGCTTGCTTATAGCAGAGTTTGGCTGCTATTTCGAACGCCGTTGTAGATGAGTCAACTTCATGATAATCACCGTCTATTAATGTCGCTTTAATTTTAATGACAGGAAAACCTGATGCAGGCCCGCAAGCAAATGCTTCTTCTAAACCTCGTTTTACACTCGGTATAAATTCCTTTGGAATAACACCGCCAGTTAGTTTAGATTCAAATTCATGCTCCATAAAGGCAATTTGCGAAAACATAATTTTAACTTTAGCAAATTGCCCTGATCCACCACTTTGTTTTTTGTGTGTATACTCCTCCACTACGGTTCGCGCTATTGTTTCTTTATATGCCACTTGAGGGGGAGTGGTTTTAATTTTAAACGAGTATTCTCTCGTTATTCTATCAATCGTTACCTCTAAATGTAGCTCGCCCATGCCTGCTAAAATGATTTGGCCAGATTGCGAACTTGTGTTGAAGGAAAGGGTAGGATCTTCGGAAACAAGTTTCTTTAGTGCTAAGATTAATTTCTCTTGATCGCTGTTGGTTTCCGGTTCTAAAGCAATTTGGATTACCGGAACTGGAAATTGCATTTTAAATAAATCGATAGGTTTACTTATATCGCATAATGTATCACCAGTTATAATTTTCTTAAGGCCAGCGACGGCAACAATATCCCCAGCGACGGCGAAGCTTACTTCCGACCTAATGTTCGCATGCATCTTGAAGATTTTTATTACCTTTTCGATTTCTTTAGTTCTAGAATTCAAGACTACGTTTCCTTTGAAAATTACACCAGCATAAATTCGTGTATATGATAAATTGTTAACATAATCATCGTTCGTTATTTTAAAAACTATGGCCGTCAACGCATCCGAACAGTTGGCAAAACGGAAATCTGTCCCGTCATAATTTAATGCGGGAGGTACATCGTCAGGCGATGGTAGAAAGTTTACAATTGCATCTAACAATGGTTGCAAAGCTTTGTTTTTAAAAGCACTCCCGCACAAAACGGGACACATTTCGCCTGCTATTGTTGCCAATCTTATGAGACCTATTAAATGCTTCGATTCAATGCAACCTGTTTGAAGGTAAGATGTCATTGCTGCTGCGTCGCGTTCGATAATTAAATTTATCAATCTTTCTCTAACTTGGTTTGCTTTAATCACGAATTCCGCAGGAATCGGTAACTTTCTTAATTTATGTGGTGAGGTTTTGCAATCTCAAAACATTGCTAGCATATTAATTATATCAATTACTCCTACGAATTCATGATTAATTATAATTGGTATTTGGATAGGCAAAACGAAAGCGTTCAATTTCGTCCGCAAAGTTTCTAAGCACAGGTCATAATCAGATCCAAATTTATCCATTTTGTTACAAAAGATTAACTTAGCTAGACCGTAACGATTGACTTGATTCCAAACCGCCTCCGTTTGCGGTTCTACACCTGCGGTAGCATCTAACACAATTACTGCTCCGTCTAAAACACGCAAACTTCGTTCCACCTCGGCGGTAAAGTCAATATGACCTGGCGTATCTATTATATTTAAATTTGCGGAACCAAACCCCTCGCTTTGTCAGCGAAAACTTGTTGAGGCCGAAGTTATTGTAATTCCCCTTTCTTGCTCCTGTTCCATCCAATCCATAGCAGCCGTGCCTTCATGCACTTCGCCAAGCGAATGTAACCTACCGGAGTAAAATAAAAGCCTTTCGGTAACTGTTGTTTTCCCAGCATCAATGTGGGCCATTATACCAAAGTTACGGCGAGAGGAGATTTTAATCATTATCAGCCTAAATGCGCGAACGCTTGATTTGCTACCGCCGAAGAGTGCATTGATTCCTTTCGCTTTCATGCTTCACTTCGCATTAAAGCGCTATCGATTAGCTCCCATGCTAATTTTATTCACATACGAATTTCACGTCTTCGTCTGGCCGAAAGAACGATTCATCTAATCGCCAAACCCATTCTCCTTTTTGACGTCACGTCGACGGGGATTAAATAAGAAACTCCACCAACTTTGATTTGCCTAACCTCCGTGTATGGAGTGACGTTATCGATGGCCTCATGTAACGTTTTTATGGCGCTTACACCAATTTCGTACTCAATAAACCCTAAAGCCTTTCGTACAAGTTTCGTTGCAGTTTTCTTCTTTCCGCATTTCATTACACAATTAATTAACTTATTTATTATTATGCATCCCGGAATTCTAGCTTTCGTTCTACTCGTTTGACGAACCTTTCGTCTAGACATTCGCGGATCTGACAGTGCTGTAAGCGCTCGGCCGTCGAGTTCCATACTTCGAACGAGCGTTTCTCCTATTACCAATTCCTTTGAAATCTAATAAACCTCTCACTAAATGATATTTTACACCTGGTAAATCTTTAACACGACCTCCTCTTACTATAACGGCGGAATGTTCTTGAAGATTATGGCCTTCGCCCGGTATGTATGCAATTACTTCCAAACCGTTAGAAAGTTTCACTTTCGCAACTTTCCTCAGAGCTGAGTTAGGCTTCTTGGGGGTAGTAGTGTACACTTTTGTGCACATTCCACGACAAAATGGTGAATTCATTAACGCTTTAGTTCGATTAACGCGTGAAGCTTTGGCTCTAGAGGAAATTATTAATTGGCTGATTGTGGACATTAAACGCTAAACGAAAGGTTATGACTTTTGTTTGGAATGGTTCCAGTACCAAGTAAAGGTAATTTGCCAGTGATAATGTGATCTTTAACCACGGATAACGAATGATCCTTACCCTCGACGGCTGAGACGGCTAAAGATTTAACTGGACCTTCGAACGAAATATCCGAAAGGGGAGATGACTGATGAATATTAATGTCTGAAACGCCACGTAATACTCGAATCCCTGTTGCCAAAGTTAGATTCTCACGTTTTAACATTTCATTTTGTTTGGCAAACGTTTGCCAACTAACTTTATCACCAATTTCATATTCCGATTGGCCTCCGGTAACTATCACAACTTCATTAATCAATTGGCTTAACAAAACTTCAATATGTTTGTTGTTCAAGCTTATTCCATAACTAGAATAAACCGCTTGAACTTGGAGAATGAAGGTACTTGCGAACTTATTAAAATCAATTGAATCAAATTCCGAAAAGAGATCTGTGCGATCTTCATCCTCAGAGATATCGGCGAACTCTTTCTCGATTGTTACTCCAACACAAGAGGGGCCGTCAATTTCATGAAACAATAATTCATCGTATTCTTCGTCCGTCGGAGCTATATTGGACATTATTTCACTAGGTTTTCCATCGAACAATTTCGAGAGCTTCGCTAAACCTTGTTCTAGATTCGGCACTTCGCCTTCGGCGTAACAACCTTTTAGGGATGTGATTTGATCAAAAATGTTAACTTGCGATCCCGTTGAAACTAATAATTGTGCTTCTGGATCGGTTTCTGCGATGAATTTATCGCCGTCATTATTTAATTCAATATAAATCGGTCGCTCTCCGCGAATAAGCGTTGGATTGGAAATATTATCCACCTCCGATTCGGAACAAATTCTAACTCGACCGTCGACCAAAGCAAGATCGTAACTTTCGGTCGAACGGCGGAGGCTAATAAGCTTTCCACGTTTAATACGTTCCCCGTTGTACGCGAGCAGAAAGTCGCCACATTTTAAATCACATTTCCATAAGGTTTTCTCGCAATCCATAATCATGCAAACAGCATTATCATTGGCGACGGAAGTGTTACCATTAATCGATTGAACGCAAGCCAATGATTCATACTTAATAGTTCCGGAGTACGGAGCACATATTAACCTTTGCTTTTCGTACGATTCTTCAGAGCCATCTGTTGGTTCCGTAAGGCCATGAAAAGTTCTCAACGTCATTTGCGTCCCAGGTTCGCTGATAGCTTGGGCCGCAATTACACCAACTGAATCACCTATTCTGGATGCGAAACCTGTGCTTAAATTAAGTCCATAACACATTGAACATAAACCATCGGCCGCACAACACGTAAGCGGCGATCTTATTATAACAGAGGAACAATGGTCTAATAATTTATCTACGTTCGGACGTGTTAATAGTTCGTTTTTCTTTAAAATCGTTTTATTGTCTTTTATAACTGGATTTAAAATAACACGACCTACAATCGAATTACATATAAATTTTTTATCATCAATTAAATTAATGTTAACGCCTTCACTTGTTTCGCAATCTCATTCCGTTATCATGTACTCTCGGCATGCTTCGACAAGTTTCCTAGTAAAATAACCGGAAGTTGCAGTTTTGAGGGTCGAATCAATGAGACCTCTTCTAGCTGAGCAAGTTGCATGAAAGAATTGTATTGGAGTTAACCCTTCAATATAAGAGGTTAAAATTGGCATTTTACATTCTTCACCACTAAAGCTTGACACTTGCCCTCTGGCGCCCATGATTTGCTTAACTTGTGAAATTGTCCCTCGAGCACCGGAACTTACAATAATCTGGGCGGCAGTTTTAGATTCAATTTCAGAATTAAAAGAAACCTCGGAATGAATTTCAATTTGTTTTACAATTTCAATTCATGGCTTTCGCAATCCGGAAATTGTTTTAAACTGATCTGATTGACCTTCGAGACATAAAGTTCGAGAGATTTTGCGACGCTGACGATTAATTAAAAAGCTTTTATAATCCGTAAACTTAAAGTCATTGGAACATAGTGAAATACCAGATTTACTAACAAAACGAAAGCCTCAGAACATTAGTTTTTCACAAAACGTTGCCATTTGCTGTAAACCACATTTATCAGACACAAACTCTACTAATTGATAAAGATTTTCTTTAGTTAAATCTGGCATATCCGCAGTGTACAAAATATTCAATTGCTTTGGTATTAACCGACTTATTAATAACCTTCCTGGTGTGGTTGTAGTAGCTTCAATTCTACCATTAACACTATGCAAGAACTTTACTCTCGTGTGCAACTTTACTTCGCCTTTGGCCAAAGATTCTCTAACATCTGGATACGTGCCAAAGAAGATAGTTATTTCTCCGTCGTCAACTAACGAAGCGTAATACAAACCTAGAACCATATCTTGGTTCGGAAGTATTGCGGGAGCGCCGCTGGCTGGATGCAAAACGTTACGCGTCGCTAGCAAAAGGTCGCATGCTTCTAACCTAGCTTCTTCGCTCAGTGGGACATGGATAGCCATTTGGTCACCATCGAAATCTGCATTAAAACCTGAGCAAACGAGAGGATGCAAACGGATAACTTTTTCATCTATAATCACACAATTAAAGGCTAGCATACTAAGTTTATGTAACGTTGGAGCTCTGTTCAATATAACAGGTCTCTCTCTCACGAGAGTTTCGAGAATCGAATCAACTAACTTCGGATCGTTAGTTCATGTTTGCATCGCGGCCGTAACATCGTTCGTGTTTGTTAATGTTAAGATTTTAGCGTAAATAAATGGTTTAAATAACTCCAAAGCTATTTCCTTCGGAATTCCACATTCTCATAATCTTAAATGAGGACCAGGGACTATTACAGATCGGCCGGAGTAATCAACTCGCCGACCTAACAAAGTTTGTCTAAATCGTCCTTCCTTACCTTTAAGAATGTCCGTCAACGATTTTAACGACGTAGAACTGTAACGCAAGGATTCAGCTGTAACCGAAGTGTCTATCAATCCGTCGATCGCGTGTTGTAATTCATTTAAAAGTTTCAAGTAAAGCGTTCTATTCGGCGGGTTACTTTCGTCGAACGAAGTTTCTACATCCAAAACAGCGTTATTTGCGTTGATAACTCTTCCGTACAAAACATTTAAATCTGAATTGCTATAATCGTCTCCGTCCAAGGGGAGAATTGGTCTTAAAATGGCTGGCATAACTGGTAAAAGTTTTAAAGCAATTCATTGCGGTTTAATATTATTAGCAATCATATTAGTTATCATATCGCAATCAGCTTTGAGAACTTTAAGCTGAGATAATGACTCAGCTTTATCAATTTCTGTAATTAGTTTTATTTTAATTTGATCTAGCTTCGTGTGTTCTAATAAAAACAAAATTGCGGCTCCGCCGGATGCTAACGCGTAATGATTCTTTTGTTCTCATAACTGAGCGTGAGTAGCATCGTTTATAAGTTTACCTACAGTCAATTCGTTAGTTTGGGTTGCGTCGGAGGCAACCTTAATGGGAGATACTATAACGTGCGATGTGAAATTCATTATTTTTAATATTTCTTCAGTAGACAAGTCGGTTAATATTGCTAAAACCGAAATCGCAGATTTGCAAAACCAAGTATGAACCACCGGGGTCGCTAAATCAATATGACCAAATCTAAGCTTAGCGACTTCCCTGGGAAGTCAATCTACCGAGCATTCTAAGCAATGGGCGGTTTCGTCGTGCGTGAGATTTCCGCATAAACATTTTTCTCCCTCGGCAACTCCGAAAACTTTTGGACAAAATAAACCTCCGACAACCGGCTTAGTTGTCTCCGGCTCAAATACATTGGAATTAGTTAAAGCGCCGTGAGATCATGAAGCGATCACCTCCGGCGAAGCTAACGAAAGGTTGAAGTTATTTATTTCATCATTATTTAATAAACGTTCTGGTTTACTGGAATTCAAGATGCGCCGGTTTGTTAAATACAATTTCGATGCATAAAGACTTTAATTCGGTAAGTAATAACAAAAAACTTTCGCCTCAAGTTGTATTCAATTTCAATTTGGACGCTATGACTACCGGAGAAAACGCAGAACGAATTGCAACGTCATCACCCTTAAGCGTTGAGGCTTCTTTCAAAAGGAAAGCTGCGCCGTGAGCTTGCAAAGCTCATACTTCCATTTCGCCCATTCTTTGGCCGCCTTTGCGCGCCTTCCCCTTCGTTGGTTGTTGAGTAAGCGAAGAATATGGTCCAGTTGATCGAAAGTACATTTTATCCTCTACCATGTGATTAAGTTTAAATATATAAATTTTCCCAACAGTTGTCTTTTTATTAAACGGTTTACCAGTTAAACCGTCGTAAAGTTGCACTTGCGAGTTAATATTAGTTATTCTAGCGCGATGGCGTAAGGCAGTTCAACGTTTTTCCGTGATTTTTGAAAACGGAGGACACGACACTGGAACTCCTGACGTAAACTGCTGCGCCATTTCTATCACTCGCTCGTCGCTGAAATCGGAAGTGTCGAGAGTTGGTAACACTTCCGAAAGTTTCGAGGAAAGCACCTTCCGTGAATGTTTTGAGTTTAACGTGTTCGAATGAAATTTAAGCTCTTGGGCAAATTCATTACCTCATTTCGAAACTATAAGGCCAAGTTGAGTTTCTAGAATTTGCCCAATGTTCATTCGCGATGGCACTCCTAATGGGTTTAAGATAATATCAAGCGGCATGCCGCTTTTAGTGTAAGGCATATCTTCGCGGGGGACAATTCGCGAAATAACACCTTTGTTGCCATGCCTTCCGCTCACTTTATCCCCCGCTTGAATCGAACGATGTGTTAGTAATTTCACTTTAATTTTAAACAAAACCACATCTCCACTAGTTTTATGCGATTCGAAAGTGCTTAAAGCTTCGCTTGGCGAATCATCATTATCATCGTCGATATCGCTACCTAAAGAGTCCGATCGGAGATCGGTTCAATTGCTACTACTAACTAATGGCATTCTTTCCTCCGAAGGGGCCTCTTCAATATCGTCAAGCTCCGCTTCATTAGAAGTTACCTTTCGCGTGTCCTCATTGTAACTTTCGAAAAGTTTGTTTAAAGCTTGCCAGAAAACAAGTCCAATTGGGTTTGATCAGTTCAATTCGTCAGTAGGAAAATTATGTACACATAATCTTTGAACTTGGTGGTGGAACTTTTGTTTTAATAATCTTAGTTTTAATGCATTATCAATATGGCTCGTTACTTTCGTTATGGTAGATTGGTGGTTTTTGTTCGCATCAGTGAATGACACATCGATAACGGTAGCATTCTCAATATTGGAGGGTACGTATATTGAAGAATCTTTAGTTGATTCAATGTTTAAAATTTTAACAATATCACCCGCCGATTCGAATTGTGTTGATACCGTTGGTGTTAATTTGCCAACCAAAACATCACCGTGTGTCACGGTGGCCCCAATTGAAATTAATCCGGCGGGTGATAATTTCGTTAAATGATGCGAACTGATGGAAGAGATTTTGTTAGTTAATATTTCATTGCCGTAGGCAGTTTCAAGGACTTCAGCTGAAAGCTCCAATACATGGATTGATTGGAACAAACCTCTCGCAACAACATCTTCTGATAGAACAACCGAATCTTCATAGTTAAAACCCCCTCAACACATAAACGCAACGTTTAAGTTTACGCCCAAACTCATTTCGTTACCTGAACTTGATTGGCATTCCGCGATGGCATCTCCCGATTTAAGGAATTGCCCTGGTTTTACCACGTTTCTTACTCTAAAGCATGTGTCTTGGTTTGTTCGGCGGACACTCGGGAGGTTATACGTTTTGTAAGCTTTGGAGGCCGTATCATAAACTGTTATTGTGTTAGAGTCAGCTGAAATAACATAACAATCCGAAGTGGCTAGTATGTTGTGGCAAGTTGCAACGATGGCTGCATTTTCGTATCCTGTGCCTACAAGAGGGGGAGATGGGTTAATTAATGGTATAGCTTGCTTGTACATATTAGCAGCCATCAATGCTCGCGTAGGATCGTTATGATGCAAGAAGGGAATTAAATTTACGCTAACGGAGAACAACTGACTTCCCGAAATTAAATTTAAATTGACGCTATTACGATGACATAAAAGCGGAGCACTTCGAACGACGCATGCCGCATAATTCGAATTATGCGCTCAGAACGATGACAATATAAACCGTTTTGAATTAAAATGATTTAAACACGCAATCTGATTGCTTATTAAGCCATCGTACGTCTTGGAATATGGGGAAGCAATATGTCCACTTTTATCAACAATAGCGCCCATGGCGAATTCGTTAACAAGACCAATGCCTTGGCCTTCTGGTGATTCGATTGGACAGACTTTACCAAAATATCACCTTTGAATTTCTCTTAAGCTCAGCTCCGCCGATCGAGAAGTTACTCCACCCGGTCCCATGTAAGTTAACCTGAGTCTGTGAGACAATTCAGCTAGGCTGTTAGTTTGGTCCGCAAATTGACATAAACCGGAGGACGATAAAACGTTATTTATGCGCGACTGAAGTAACTTCGTTGAAGTATCGGGCTTGCCGCTCCGTCATAAATTAATTAACGAAGTTACCGATGTTGGAGAAAGTATAAATCCGTAAAAAGATGCAATCACTTGAACTAAAGCATCGCTAGCAGACTTTGTCGCTCGAACTTTGAAAAGTGATTCATCGAATTCCGCGTCACAATCAAGTAACTTAAAGCAAAGTTCGATAAGATCTCGCTTTGTTAACCAAGTACTATCGTTTGGACGAACAATAAAATCACTTAAAATAACTTTACTAATTTCATCAAGTTTCACATCGAAAGACATTGGTCTAAGCAAAGATTTAATATCGAACGTTTTTAATGTAGTGTACGCCCTTACGGAACTTGAAGTATTTGTTGATGTTAAAATTTCATCACTTTCGTTACAACTTTCCATTTTAATTTCAAAGGCCTCGCGTTTTCGTCAATTCGGTCGAATCGAATGTTTAAATCCGAAAATGTCGCCATTTATAATAGCGAGTTCGCCGATGTTACTTAAACTTTCGTGCCGATGGATTATGTTACCTGAGTCTTTGTTTGGTATTAATTGCGAAGGAATTGCTCCTAAGGTTAAAAGGCTATTAACTCATTCGGAAGTTGAACCATTTAACGTGAGCGAACAAACTTCGCAATTCGAAGATATTTCAAGATTACTACGGCCGGAAGTTATCACAATTGAAATTGTAGGCGGAGAAATGTTTAAATGTATAGCTGGACATCGTATAAGCTGAGATACGAAAACTTTATCCATATCGCAAAGCGAAATCGTTTCATATTCAGATAATTTAGGAATATTAAACGAATGCGTATTATAGATGCTTTGACTTTTTATAAAACTATAGCTTTGGTTTGTCTCAAACGAAGAGCATTTTAACGTAAGGTTTATTTGTAATTGAGGTGATTCAATTTCATTAATAACGTTCACGTTATCTAGTTCCAACACGCGACAGTCGAACATGATGGGGAAAAGTTTCGTTAATTCAAGTTTTAATTTCGATGGAATTGAATCTTGAGAGCTATCGGCCGAATCATGAAACGAATCAGAGAAAAGTTGACCTTGCGGAGTTTTAATACAATGTGATAATGGTAAAAATGTACCTTTCGTTAAATTGAATCGTGGAACCATTACCTAAGCATTACAGAGGCACCAACTTTCTCTAATCTGCGTTTAAGTTCGGTTGCTTCGGACGATGCTAAGTTACCTTTAATAACTTGCGGAACGCTTTCAACAAATTGTTTAGACTCTTTTAGTCCAAGCTCTAAAATAGCTCTTATTTCTTTAATTACATTTATTTTGTTAGGACCGGCCGACGTTAACAAAACGGTAACTTTAATATCACCACAAGTTGCGGGACATTTAACTTGATTGGAAGGAGAAGTTGGAATTTTAAACATTTGTTCCAATTCATTTATCAAATCAATTAGTTGAACTAATTTAAGTTCACTAATAAGCTTTACTATTTCTGTTGTCTGAGGCATAATTTGTAAAATCATTATACATCTTATCGGAACGGTTCATATTAATATGAAATGGACTAATTGCCAACTCTGATTGAAACTAGAGATAACCTTTCGAATGGTATTGAATAAATGTAGTTTACAATACTTCCGTGAATCATGAAGCGAAAGATGGAAGTTGAATCCACGTCAATAGCTTGGAAGGCTATTGTTCTGCCATTAAACTACTTTCGCTAATAAGTTGTTATAAATTTCTTGCAATGAACTGAGGTATCGAGTTAAAGTTAACATTAAACGACGTTTTAGCTTTATCTAAATTAAGAAGAGAGCCTAATTGAATGACTAACTGGCGGATTAACGCATTCTATTGTCTAATGTTTGTTACCGTTCCGAAATGAAGCGAAATACAAAATTCAAAAGTTGAAGTGAAGATTAATGCCTTATATAAAGATTGCACTTATTTGGAAAACAATAAAGTTCAAAACCGTGATATTGATATTGTTTATAACTCAACGTCCGTTTATCTTAATTTAACTAAAGAACTTAAAAGATTAAACATTTCGTTTGCTCCGTTGTCAAAAGCTATACTATTGTTTCCAAAGTTAATCCGCAGGTATATGGGGAGCGTTGTGTTTCATAATGATAATTACTATTCCGCGTTAAATGCTAGTGCGTTTACAGATGGAACGTTCGTTAGAATTCCCAAACATGTAAAATGTCCCATGAATTTGTCCACATATTTTAAAATTACATCGAATTGTGCGGGACAATTCGAAAGAACTTTAATAATATTGGATTCGCATAGTAAAGCAACGTATTTCGAAGGTTGTAATTCAACCAAAATGAATAAAGCTGTTTTACATTGCGCTGTAGTTGAAATTATAATTTGAGATAATGGAAACTTAAAATATACAACTTTACAGAATTGAAACAGTTTAAAAGTAAGAGGAATTTGAAACTTTGTCACGAAACGTGCGTTGTGCCGTGGAACGGCTTCGAAAGTAACTTGAGTACAAGTCGAGATAGGCTCAAGTGCAACTTGAAAGTACCCGTCAACCGTTTTGTTAGGTTTTGCTGCAAAGTCAGAGTTTTATTCGTTGAGTATAAGCAACCGCGAACAACGCGTTGACACTGGAACTAAATGCATTCATTTGGGGCTCAAAAGTACAAGTTTAATCTTAGCGAAATCTATAATTATGGGCCAATCAGTAAATGTATTTCGAGTGCTTGTATCGAGTTGAGCTGAAGGATGTAGGAGTTACGTTAAATGCGATTCATTGCTTACTAGCGCGAAGTGCATCGCTAAGGCATTTCCGGTTGTTGCCATAAACAAATGACCTATGAAGGTGGAATACGAATCATTAACTAGTTATGTTACCGAAAGGCAACTTGAATATTGCGCTCAACGAAGGTTGAATGAAATGGACGCAATAAAACTGGTTATAAGTGGTTACGCCAATGAAATTGTTTGCAAACTTCCCTTGGAAGCTGCATTAGAAGTTGCTAAGTTATTGATTTTATAAAAAAAAAAAGAAGAGAGGCCCGTACGGGCCTCCCTTTCAGTTTAAATAACACACGTATGATGCGAACGATGAAGTTTTGTTGAATATGAATGAAACCGATTGTCTTTAGTTTCACAGAACGGGAAAAACCAATTA
>JBQMRZ010000005.1:0-158150 GCA_052174135.1 Arsenophonus sp. ET-KM2-MAG3 | reverse complement strand
ATGTTATGCCCAATTATTTTATTAATCTCAAAATAACTTCTTATTCATCTTCATTAATATAATAATAACTAATACAATATAAACTAATAAAATATAAATGAATTAATTCATGAAATTTTATCCCATTTCCAAAGTTAATTACTAATATCTACTTTATAAGAATATTTTTATATTACTAGTGATTTTAATATAAGTAATCTTAGTGTCATTTGGCATACTCAGTTATAAGTTTTTATTCATTTCTTATCTCATTAAGATATTTTATATTTTATTTTACAATTAAAAAGTGTTATTTATATTTTTATTGATGTTTAAATAATTTAAATAGATTTTAAACTTAAAATTAATAGTAGTTTTATTATATATAATAAATTATTTGTTATATCATTTAATTTTTTTTACTTATTTTAATGTTTTAAAATATAATATTAAGGGGGTTTATCAAAAAAAGATAAAAAAATTACTTTTATATAAACTTAACTTTTATATATTAGAATTAAATTCTAATAATTTAATATATAAATCTAGTTTCTTAATCAATATTTTTTATATTTCAATACTATCACTTAAAGTATTAATATTTTATTTCTAAATTTTAATTTTTTCTTGAAGTAAGAATAATAAATTAAATTTTATTAGTTATATATTGAAACTTAAAATGTTATATAATGAAAAGTTTCCTTTAAATATTTTTAAAACCTTTAATACTAAAATTAATCACATAATATTTATGATAATTATTTAATAAAACAAATTATTTGTAATGATTTTTAATGATTTAATTATATTTTAATAAAACTTTAGATAAATTATGCCTATATCAAAGATTAATAGTAATTTTATAGAAAATATATATAAATATAAATTAAATGAAACAATCACTTAGAAGTGAAAATATTTTTGATCTAATTATTTAATACTTTTATTAATTATTGATAGTTTTCAGGAAATAAAGAGCTAATATCTTGGCATTTATTTTATATGATTAAATCAATTTATTTAAAAATATTAAATATAATTATAATTTTAAGATCTCATTTTGAGATAACAAAACCACCAAATATAATTTGAATTTTAATAAACTAAATATTATTATTTTTTAATACAAAAACTCAAGAATTGAGCATAGTTAAATATTTTATATTTTTTATTTAAAGTAATAATTCTAACATAGAGATATATAATACTAAAAAATAAATAAAATTAACATAAATTTTATTTATTTAATTTTTTTATTAAAATTTTAATTAGCTAAACTATAATTAATAGCTCCTTTTACAAAAAAGATAATTTTATTTTTGAAAATTATTATTAATAATAATCACTTAATGTAATATTTATTTATAACCATAACTTCTTTATAATAAAATACTTTATTATCAACAACAATATGTTAAGTTTTTAACTTAACATATTTATCAATAATTTATTAGCTAATTTAAACTGTATAAAAAATTCTCAAATTTATTAGCGATAAAATAATTAAAATAATAATATTTTATTAAATTTCTTAATTATATTTACAATATTATAGATATTGTAAATATAATTAAGATCGAAATTATTAATTATATTAATCTGTTAATATTCATTTATTAATATTATTAATAAATGAATTACTTTTTAGTATTAAATATAATTTGGAATAAGTAATTTTTTTATACTTCTTTTAACTATATTTTCTAGTAATAAACTACTTATAGTATATAAATACTGTAATATAGGAAGGAATAAATAAATAAAAAAGCAGATATTTTCTTGTTTTCTAATCGCGATTAAATTATCTTTATATTTATTATTAATTAAATTATTTACTATCTTATATTAGGTGTTACTATATTTTAAAATATTAAAATAGATATTTTATTAATATAAAATATATCATATACTAAATTCAAAAGTAATATTAATAGTCTTATATTCTAAATCAAAAAAAATTTTATTTAAAAAAAATTGTTAATATTATTGTTGATCAGTTTTTAATTACATGATCAATATCATCTTTAGTTGATTTATAATTAAAATTATCATTGCCACTAAATCATAAATAATATATATAATGATATTATAATATATTTTATTATTTCTTGTTAAAACTCATTACAACATCTATATAATAGATAATAATTTTAAACACGATAATAATATTTTTTCTTTTTATGCATTTAAATATGATTTATTAGTCCGCTTGTATTTTAATTATTTTATATATTAAAAATTAACTTCTTATTTCAAATAACATTAAGTACTTAAAAAAAATATATCTATGCTACATTAATGAATACTTATATCGTTTTGTTCATATAAACTAATCATTAACTAACAACTATTGTATTTAAACTTATGATGAAAATAAATGAATATATTCAATTTTAATATTGATTTTATCAAATTTTATTTAATAACTAGATAGATATTATTTAATCAACAAAATATCCTAAACTATAGTTAGGAAGATTCTAGATATACGATACTTTTCATTTAAAATTTTTTTTGATTATCGATTAAACTAAAATAATATTATTAATATAATTGCATTAATTATTTTATCGTAATATAAATATATTATAGTAATAATTTAATTAATTTAATCGAAAATCATATATTAATTTATTATTATAGCATAATTAAATAGTTTTATTTACAGATGTAAATAATAATTTCATCCTTGTTATAGAAACGTTATTTTTAATACTCTGCATTTAAAAAATTTATGTTAAAATTTGGTGATTTTTATTTTATTAATTTAAACTTATATCCTTTATAATTGACTCTATAAATTTAATACTTGTTTGACATCATCATTGATTATTTCTTGTAATTACATTTTGATTATTATTAAGAAGTAATCTCATAATTTTCACAAAATTATAAAATAGAGCTTACTTAATTAAATTAATATTCATGCAATTATTTTCATTTAATATTTATCTAATAAATCTAATTAATATATTAATTTCAAGTTAATTACTGTACTTTTATGGTCAATAATAAATTCATTAGATAAAAGAAATCTAAATTATTCAGTTAATCTCTTTGGTCTTTGATCATCAATAGTTACATCTTTCGGTGGAACAAATTTGAATATATTCTTATTAATATGATTATTTTTCTTTACCTTAAAATAATATGAACTTGTCTGGCCATCTTGTTCTACAGTAGAAAAGTGTTGAATAGTGCCATTTGGTTCAATAGTGATTGAAAAATATCTTATATTCCATTTGTTTTCTTTTGTTTTTAAAATGAAATGATTACCATTTTGATATACTTTATAATACTTCCAAGCATTTGGATTGTTACGAGTTATTAGTATAATGGGCATATTACTCGTTATTTCACTCAATAAAGTTACTGTAACTTGATTGAGTGAAGGATTGTAAAACCAAAAATTAATACCATCAGAAATTAACCAACTTTCATCTGGTGATACAGTATACCATTTAAATAAATTTGGATATTTTACCCATAATTGACCCTCTCCTTTCTGTATTAAATCACCATTAATTCCTGTCACTTTTTGTAAAAAATTACAATAAAAACTATTTATTTTATTTAGGCGAGTTTGTAGCTCTATGGCGGCATCTGCCAGTACTTCATTAATATAAAAACTCATTACTAACAAACTTAACATCATTGATTTTATTATCAAGTAATAACCTTTTATTTATTAAAATTATTAATTTTAAGAAAATATTTTAAATTATTTTCTATTGGTAATATTATTAAAAACTTTAAGATCATCATCTTAACTTATAGTTTACTAAAAATCCATTTAAATTTTATTTATTCAGAAACTCTTATCATTTAATTATTATCAACATAAAATTATTATTGAGTGGTAAATGTATAAAAAACACATTGTTTTAATTTATATATAAATTAAATGTTTTGATTAAAAAGTAAATTTAATGCTTTACATCTATTATAATTATTGTTGTTTTTATAATTTTTATTATATATAATAATATTATCAATATATTAGATTTAACTTTATTTTTTTTGATTTTTTTTAATTACATCAGTAATTTCTTGATCATAAATAAAATTAGCATGTAGGAAAACTTGATAATAAATAAAATTTTATCGATAATACTTAATAAAAATTCAACTCTAATCTTCAATTAAAATAATATAAGAATCTATATTTGCTTAAGTTAGCAACTTAACTTTATTTTTAAAAGTGCATTAGTTTAATTAAATTGATAATCCTCTTAAGAGTAACTCTTTTTTTTGTTCAAGATAAGGTAAATATATTTATTAATTATTTTTTATATCAAAATATAATTAATTTTCTTTATTTTTTTGTAACGGATTATAATTTTATAGGGAGGAAGTTTATTTATTGCAACAATAATCTAAGTTTTTTCTTTAACAAAATGACTACTATTATTAATATAGTATTAATATCTAGTTTTTAAAATAAACAATTTTTCTTTTCATATTATCAACAACTATATTAGTTTTATTATTATATCTGCCATTTTGTTTATAAAATAGATATTAATATATATTAATATTATATTTTATTAATACATATACACGTAATTTATTAATTGTATATTTTATATTGTTAAGAATTTTATGAGTATATTAAAGCTTTTTTTGTAAAAATAAACTTCAAATGTTTTAAACATTGATCATGATTAAAAAAATATTTAATATTTTATTTAATTAAAAGTTTAACATTAAGATGTTAAAAAAATGATTTATAAGAATCTTTTTAATATTAACTATCATAAATATAAGATCTTTTTTTTTAAAATTATCCACAATATGTTCATTTTAATATCTATGTCTTATATAATATAAGTCATTTAACATTTTTTATTTAATAATTTCAAATAAATATAAATATATCTAATATAATATTAGATTAATAATTATGAATAGAGATTTTAAATAAAGAATATGCTAATTTTTTAATAAATTAAAAATATTTACTGCTTTCATATTCAGAATTAAGTTTTAATAAAAGCAATTAATAAGTTTTATAGAAAAAATAATAATTTTTATTTTTACTTGATAATTATCTAGATATTCCTTTACTAAACTGAATTTTTTAGAATAAGATATTAATCAGCTTATTTTATTTGATAAGGTGATAAATAAATTTATTAATAATATAATTATTATTATTTTCCTAAAATTTGATTTCTTTTATTAAAGAGGAATAAAAAATATCTTATTTTTAATGTTTATTCTATTTTTTGTTTTTTATTTTTTAATAAAAGATAATAATGCTTCATTGAAATCTTTTCTATTTGTTATTTACTATTTCAATATTATTTTGTTTTTTTTAAATATGATTATTTATACAATTTAATGAATAGTTTATTTTTAACTACGGTATTTATTTCATTTAACTTAATCCAATTAGCTCATCTTCAAAATTAATTCCTATTTACTATTCAATTAAATTAGCAATTATATTACTGTTATAATGAAGTGTTTTATTAATCTAAAATTATTTATATAATTTATTTTCATTTCACAACTATTAATGTTAGATTTAAACTCATACCATAAAATGAGTTGCTAAATTTTGAAAAGTTTTTTATTTCATATTTAAAACTTTTATTTTTATATTATTACATAATTATTATAAAATTTGTTTTTAAAAAAAAATAAAATATAGAAATTTCTATCAAATACAACATTTAATTTTATTGATTTTATAAGAATAAAAACAATGTTAATATTAGCTTTTGTTTATATTGTTATTATTAAATATACCAATGATTTACTTAAATTTTTAGTTTTTATTAATAATTTAGTGATACTATTATAAAATTGATCTCATAATTTGGATTAAGATTATCATCTATTGCAATAGATATATTTAAGGGTTTACTTAAAATATATTGAATATATTTAATCAGTGTTTTTTTTAATTAAATATCAATAGTAATTTTAGTTTTATTAATTTTTAAAAAATAAACTTTATTTGATATGATTCATTTTTATTATTACTTAACTTTTTTATTAACTCTTTAAATAATAAAATTAAAAAAAATACACTAATTAAAATTGAAATTAATATTTCTAATCTTCTAAATCTAATTTAGCATCGAATAATTTAATTGAATTAAATGAAATATAATTTTTACAATTTAATATTTTGATAATATAAATACAATTAATGATTAGTTTTACTATTACTAAAATTGATTTACTAATTTTTTCTGAAACTATGAATCACAATCAACTACAAAATGATATAAAATAATAGATCAAATATAAAATAATGCTAATATTATTCCTTAAATATTAAAATAAAATAGAATAATGTTATTAAAAACTAGTAATAATATTATTAGAGAGAGAATTAGGTGAATCATAAATATTAAATACCACAAGAAAATATGACACATTTATTAATCTAGCTTTACCAGACAAAAAATAAAAAAAGATAAAAATTAAATAATTATAATTATAAGTACTTTAAATATATTCCAATATCCCAATAACATAATTAATTATAAAATATAAGATAAAATTCCGAAAAATAAAAAAAGAATATCTACTGACAAAACACTAATATTACCAGTTAAATTTTAATCGGTTTATTTAAAATCTTCTGTTACTAAATGAGATTGATAAGGATAAAAACTTATTATAATTATTTTTAAAAAAAATTGCCAAACAATAATTATAAAAATACTAATAAAATTATCATTTTTATAATTATTGTTTAATTCAATACTTTCGTTTTTATGTGATTTAGTCAAAAAAATATTTTATATTTTCCTCATTAAGTAAAAGATAGCGCTAATAATAATTAATATTGAAAACTATATAAGCAAGAGTATATTTACCTTTTAGCTTTATATTTATTTGATTAACATATCTTAATAATAAAATGATTACTCTGTTTTACTTCTTTCATCATTATATAAGTACATGTATCATTAATACCAGAAAGACACAGTTAAAATCCCTTCTAATAATTTACAATAAATAGAGATATATCAGTAGTGATCTTAGTTTTAAGTAAATAATCGAAATCTTACAGAAACTAGAAGACATTCCTGAATTCCTTCGAGATTTCGTATAACAATCTAGAACACTGATAAAAAACATCCGTAAAATTACAATTTAAGATAATCTCAATAAAAACCAATAAAGATATAATGAGATAGTATAAATTTTAATAAATCAGTATAACTTAAAATAAAACTTTGATATTTTAATCTTCGTACACGTTCTAAATAAGATTTCGGCAATAATATACTATTTTCTTCTTAGAAAGTTATGTGTATTAGAAATGTAACTATCCTCTTGTAACTCATTAGGTATATTTTTTATCCATACAATCAATATTTTTTATTGATTCTTTTTATTAATCACTTTGATGCCTCTCTTTTATCTATTTATATTTATTATATTACTCTTTTTCTTTTTCTAATTTATTTTAAAAAAAGGATATAATAAAAATAAATTAGAATTAAAAATACTAGTATTTAATAATACAATTGGTCTTATAGATAAATCATCTCTAGTTAGCTTTTAACTTGATAATAAAAAAAGGTAAGGATATTTATTTTTATTTAAAATATTAAATTTTAATTAATTAAATTAGATAATTAATTTTATAAGATATTATCCTAAATATATAACTAATTGTTAATAACAATAAATAAAAAAAAATTAGAAAATCATATTTAGATAAATTGTTATTGAAACGTTTCAGTAAATATATTAAAAGTTATCAATTTAAAGTAATTATTTTATAAAAATTTTATAATTTATCTTTTTAATAATATATTAAAAATAAAATATTAAAATAATCACTTTAATTATTTTCTATTTAACTTACTTTTTTATTTTTTTAATCTTCTTATAATCACTATATTTTAATAAATGTTCTTAATAATGGAGTATTTATGAATAAAATTAATCGTAGTAAAATTATTATTCTTGGATCTGGTCCTGCTGGTTGTACTGCAGCTATTTATAGCGCTCGAGCAAATTTAAATCCGATATTAATAACTGGGCTTCAACTAGGTGGGCAATTAACTACAACTAATGAAATTGAAAATTGGCCAGGAGATCATACTGAACTAATTGGGCCAGTGTTGATGGAACGAATGCTTCAACATATTAAAAAATTTATTCCAAAAAAAAACATTATTAACGATCACGTTTATGAGGTCGATCTTCATCAACGCCCGTTTAAACTTATTGGTGATAAGGGAGTATATAATTGTGATGCACTTATCATAGCTACTGGTGCATCAGCTCGCTACCTTGGTTTATCTTCTGAAGATTTTTTTAAAGGTCGCGGTGTTTCAGCTTGCGCTATATGTGATGGTCTTTTCTATCGTAAACAAAAAATAGCTGTTGTTGGCGGCGGAAATACTGCTATTGAAGAAGCACTTTATATGTCAAATATAGCCTCAGAAGTACATCTTATTCATCGACGTGAAACATTTCGTGCAGAAAAAATTCTTATTCAACGAATGATGAAAAAAGTAAAAAATGGTAATATTGTGTTACATATCAATTTTATAGTTGATGAAATATTAGGTGATAATAGTGGTGTTACAAAAATCAATTTGCGTTCAATTCAAGATAATAAGATAATGACTTTATCTGTGACAGGAGTATTTATTGCTATTGGTTATACGCCTAATACAAATATTTTTATTAATCAATTAGTATTAAAAAATGGTTACATTCAAGTAAATTTTAGCGGAAGTAAAGATAATGTAACACAAACTTCAATTGAGGGTGTTTTTGCTGCCGGTGATGTAATGGATCACTTCTATCGCCAAGCTATTACATCAGCGGGTACCGGCTGTATGGCTGCTATTGATGCAGAACATTATTTAGAAGGGTTGTAATAATTAATTTATTATTTATATATAAAATTCTTATTGTAGATAAATAAAATTAACTAAATTAGTTTAATGATTAAAATAATTATAATTGTAGTAAAATTAAATATTTTATCTATTTTGTTTGAAATTATTAGTAATTTATTTATTGTTATTTAATGCTAGTTTTAGTGATTATTTTTTAAAAATATTTAAATATAAAATATGTCAGAAATAATTCTTATTATAACTTATATTATCAATTTGTATTGTTACAATTATTTTGATACTTAATATGTAAATTTATATAAAAATAGTTATGTTTAGTTATAATCAAATTATTTTTAATTAAAGCTACACAATAGTATTAATTAAATTTAATTAATTAATATTTGTTATTTAAGTTAAAAACTGACTTGATAGAAGTTAAGTAATTACTATATCAAAAATAATAGTATTAAAAAATAAAAGATATAAAACATTATTTTATAAGCTTATTTACTTTAACCTATTTAACTACTTTGATTAAGAATTATCATTTTTATTTTTTCTATTAAATTAAAATTACTTAATTGATTTTATATATTATTATGCTTTAATTATATTATCTATGATGTTAGCCTAAGTAAACACTCAAGGTATTAATCAAAAAATTTATCATTTAATTTAATTAACTTAAATATTTTCAATCATTATATTAACTTGATAAAAATTTTCCTAAAAAATTAAAAAAAGGAAAAGATATCAATTAAATTATTGAAGAATTTTTCAAAATATTTTAGATAAATAAAATTCATAGAATTTTTCTTCTACATGAAATTAATATTTTTAAAATTAATTTTTAATATAATCCTTCCATTTATTTTATTTTTTTATTTAAAATAATTATATTTTTATTCCTTAGATGCCAATTTCATTTTGCTGATCTTTTCTTTAATGGATATCATAGTAATTTTAAAAATTATGCAATCTAGTGCTTATTATAATACTAAAGTATAAAAATAAATTAATTAGAATTATCATTTAAATTGTTACTCTATATAAAATGGTTATTATTATATCATACCTATAGAGAATCAAAAAAAATATATTACTTTGAGTATTAATTATAATTGCAGTAAATATAGAGTTTCTTGTAATAACAATGAATAAATAGTTCAATTTTTAAATTGTAGCTTATTATCAATAAGCATATTATTTTAATAAATAAAATTTTTATTAAAATAAAATTGTTATTAAATATATTTATGAGTTTTAACTTATTTTTATTGAATTTTTATCAATTAAATAAATATTTTTAATATTTAAAAGTATATTTTATTAGTGTAAAGGAATTAATTGAATTTATGTTAAAATGATAATTTTTTTAAAAAATTATTAAATAATATATTTTTTATTTTTACATAAATATTCAATATAAACAATCTATTTCAACATGAAGATAATTTAATTATTCAATAAAATATTTATACTAAGTTAAATAAAATTAAAAAAGAAAAGATTTATACTAACTAATATCTAGAGTTTACTAGCTCTTCATCAAGTTGATTCATAATAAAGATGACATGCTTAAGTGGTACAAAGTTTTTATAATTTTAATTATATGTTACTATTTATTAATGATTGATATTTTAATAATCATCAATATAGATAATTGTTTATTCTAAACAACTAATTAATTGTTTTAGTATTTTTACTTTAGTATATTTAAAGATATTTTATTAAAAAAAATTTTTAAGTTATTATTTAGCAGTTATCATGTTCTTATAACTAAGAGAATTCTTTAATTATATTTGAGATAATATCAAAATAATTACTTTGCATTTACTGGTAGTTTTTCTATTTTTTTATTTTTAATATTATTATTATTTTATCTATCTTGATATTAAAAATTTTATTTTTTTGATTTTTTTTATGTTCAGCGTAATTATCTTGTTTTTATTTGTTGTTTTATCATTTTTCTTTAAAAGAAGTTTTATTAAACGATATTGTATTTTAATTAAACTAATATCATGATTGTTTAATCAGCATTATTATATATAATAATAGATAATTATTTTATTGATACTTTATATAGTAGTTTACTTTAACTATATAATTAGTAGATAAGATTTTATTAAAAAACTATTAAAACAAGTTAAGTTAAATAACTTTATTAAAAACTAAGAACTTAATATATATATATTAATAAAACTTCTAGAAAAGTTTTAGATTATAAATAATGAGGTTAAATATTATAAAAGTCATATTTTTAATGTATTAATAATTTCATTAAATAAATTTATTAAAATATAATAAATAATATAAAAAATCATTAAATAACTTATTTGTGAATAATTTTATTATATTAAATAACACTATTATAATATTATAAAATAAAAACATAGCACTAATATAATCAAATTTAGTTAATAAAAAAGATTATTATATATAATAGATTTTAATATCATATTTTTATATAAATTTAATTATTTTTAGTTATCGTATGAACTGTAGTTTATGGATTTTTAATACATAGAAGATAATTATTCATAAAGAGATTTTTCTATGTTTAATTAAATGGAGATTTAATAATAATCATCATTATAAGATCTATATATAATTTAATAAAAAAATAGAAATTAACCGAACAATTCTAAAAAATAGAGAAAGTTTTTATGCTATTATCTTAAATTATTATTTTAATAAATTATCATCTATTGGATATAATAAAAGAAAAGAATGTATATCATCTAAAAGTAATAAATATATACTATTTTATATCAATTATATAATTATTTATTTTGCTAAAATTTAATATAATAATAAAATTAACTTATTAGCTGTATAATAGTTATTTATTTATTTTAAAATAATTTTTTATTTTTATATTAAATAATGTTTATTTTTTAAATAATTAATTTAAATACTATTTATTTATATTAAAATACTAATTATGCATATAATTAATATTTTAATATAAATTAAAATTATAAATTTTATGTTTAAATAAAAAATAAATAATTAATTAAATATAAATTTAAAGGTATAAATAAAAATAATTTATATTACTAATAAGTAAATCAGATAATTAATATTATTTTATTTTTTTATTGTTTGTTTATTTTTTTTTTAAAATTTTATATTCGTTGTATGTTATTACATTTTAATAATGTAATTTTTATTTTTTTTTATAAAAAAGTAGTTTTAAAATTAAAGTCTTCTTTACATAAAGTTTGTTTTTCGGTATTATTTTTTACTTAAAAATTTATTTATTAACCTAGAGAATTAAATGGCTAAAGAAGATAATATTGAGATGCAAGGTATAGTACTAGATACTCTTCCAAATACCATGTTTCGTGTTGAATTAGAAAATAAACATATAGTTACTGCTCATATTTCTGGAAAAATGCGTAAAAATTACATTCGTATTCTAACAGGTGATAAAGTGACTGTCGAGCTAACGCCTTATGATTTAAGTAAGGGTAGAATTATTTTTCGTAGCCGTTAAATATTAATTATATTAGTTTTTCTGTAAAAAATAGAACTTATTATTATAAATAATTATAATTGAATTATTAAATTTTTTAATTTCTTGAATATAAATAAACGATAAATTAATTTTTTATTTTTTATTTATATTAATCACTAAAAGTTTTTGTATTATTTGTATTAATTTTGTTTTAACTATAAATTCTATTATTTTGTTATAATTCCTAGTATACCTTTTTATTGATATGGTATACTAATGATTTTAATTTACATTTATTCTTATAAAGTTAATCTTATAATATATTTTACTTTTTTTTCATGTGAAAAAAAAGTAAAGAAAAATCACGTTATTTTATAACTATTTTTTAAATAAACTAAATTAATTAAAATTTAAATATTATATCATTAAACATTAATCAAGAAAATAATTCTATTGTGTATTATGTATTAAAAGAAATTAAATTATAATAATTTAATATATAAAATCTTTTTAGATATTATACTCTTGTTTTTATCCTACTAGAACTTTATTAATTAAAAATATATATCAATGTGATTATTTGAATTTCTTGATCTTATTTTAATATTAATAATTATTAATATATTATAAAATTTATATAATCATTCTTTATTGCTATAACCTTGTATCTTATATTTATAAAATACAAGGTTATTAATTGATTTTATTTCTTATTCTCTAATTATTTTTACATCAAGTTTATGGTATTAAAAATATTCTTATATCAATATTTTAGCGATATCATTAATTATTTTATTTAGTAAATAACATTTTATAGTATATTTGATTATAAAATTAATCATAAATTAAACTATTTTATTGCTATAATAAATATTATAAATAAACTTAATAAATATATTAATAATATATGGTTTTATTAAAAGAAAACTTTTAAAAAAAATATCAGTTGTTACTTTTTTTTAAATTATATTTTTTAAAAATATAATTAAATTTTAAATAAGCAAATTAATAATAATATCTTAATTGAATTAAAAATATCAGCTTATTATATATGTTGCTCTGACAATAATAATTATATGAATTCCATTAATTATAAAAATATTTTATTTGTTCCCAATGTATTTAATACTATATCAAAATATTTTTAAAATAACCTTTAAACTTAAATATTATAATAAAATTAATTAATATTTAAAATATAAATAGAGTAATCTTTTATTACTTTCAAAATATATTACCCAGTAATACTTCATGTTAATCACTTTATAATCATTATTATAAATTATAAATTTACTAAATAAAAAAATAATTATTTTTAATATTAACAGTAATTTAAATTATTATTTTTATCTCTAGGTAAATAGAAAATTAAAAAATTAATTTTGCATATATTATTTAATTATATAATATTTTTATATTAATAATCGCCACATAAGTTGTAATTATTATTATTTTGATATAACTATATATTCTAATATTTCACAAAATAACAATATTAAGCTAATTTATATCATATATATGAAGTAAATAGATTATTTGAGTTTTTATTTATTAAATACAAAAAAACAAAAATATTTTATCAAAAGTAACTACATTGTATTGAAATAATTGAATGTTAAATATAGAGAATTATAATAATTTTTAAGAGTCAGCATGTTGAATTATATTTAAATTAAGTTTAATTTCTTAATTAAAGGTTAATAAAATATCTCTTTATAAATTAATTTAATTAAGACTTATTTTAACTGTATAAAACATAGATACCTATTTTTTATAAAAATTAATTTATATGACTTTTTTGTACTACTTTTAGTAGAAAAAACTAAATAAGATTAATTTTCCATTAAAATAAACATACCAGATGATATTTATCTATTTTATTTTTTAAATAAAAAATAAAATAGATCATTTTTTATTTAAAATAACCTTTATATTAAAGAATGTTAAAAAAATTTTTACTTGTTTACTGAAAAGTTTAATATTTGTCTATTAATTTAATATAATTAAAGTTTATTCATTATGTGAATGTCAAATAAAATATTTTAATTATTTATTTTTTATTATTCTTAACCTATTTATTTAATTTTATTTATGATTAATTATTGTAGATAATAAATGATAAAAATCAATTTATTTTTTATATATAAAATAGTATATATGAATTTATACTCTTTAAAAAAATATTTTTAAAATAAATAATTTATTTTTTAATATAAGAGTGATTCTTCATAGATGCTTTTAATCAAACTTTATTTATGGATAATATTGCATTAAAAACATAAATAGTTAATTAATTTAATAATACTAAAGATTTTATTTTTCTTTTATTTACTCTAAGATAATTATCTAATTAATTAGATAATAAAATTAATAAATAAATTTTTATTTCTTTTAATTATTTATTATTTTAATCATTATACTAAATTTTATGGAATGTAAATATTTATTATTTTGCTTTTACTAAAAGTTCTTAAATAAATTCTAATTAATATCATTTTTTTTACTTTTATTCATTAAGTTTAATGTAATTCTCATTAAGAAAACTAAATCATCAATCATAAAATTAAATTTCTAGACTAAAAATAAACTACAAATCGATAAGATTAAATTAATAATAATCCTAAAAATGGTAATAAAAATCTATAAAAACCATTTAAAAATAAATTGAAATTTTTCTATTAGAATTTTTGTATAATATTATTAATATTATATATAATTATTATAAGAATATATTTTTTATCTCCTTATTATTAATATTAAAGCGATATTTATAAAATCTATACTATTAACTAGAAAAAAAATAAAGGAACTAACATTAAAAATAACTATAATTCTACTAGTCATTTTATACTTTTAATCTTATTATTAATTCCATTAATTGTTATTTTATCTTTGTTGAAAATATTTTTTTATGCTAATATCAAGATTATTGAAATAATAACAATTAATTAAATAATTAACAATTAGACGACATAAACATTTTTTATTTATATTAAAAGGTTATTTCTTTTTTTTTGATATAAAGTAATTTTAATCAAATTAATAAACTAGCAATATTAATAAAATACATTTTAGATTAAAATTATTTTTTATTAATAATATATATAATATTATTTACTCATTTATACTATAATGAATTAATAATACAATAGTTTATTTATAATATTATTACTAATATTAATCTTCATGATTAAATAAAATTTTAATATTCTATTTTATGGTATTTATCTGATATCAAGTAAGTGTTTTTATAATTATAGAAATAGATTTGGTGTTTTTAGTTTGTATTCAATTGAAATCGATAAAAAGATTTTATCTTTTAATTTTAAAATAAATTAAAAGAGACTTAATTATCTTTAATAAAATTATTAAAGATAATATTTTAGTTTTTAGGAGCTAATGATAAATATTTTAATTAATTTAATAATTTATTAGCTATATAAATTAAATGTATATATTTTTATCGCGTAATCAAATACGTCATCTACCAATGTTATGGAAATATTTTTACGTTTTTTGATAGAATTAAATTAATTTATAGTAGAGGTTATAAACCTATAAATATTAATTTTTTATATTTTTAGTATTCATAATTGATTTATCTATTTTACTTATATAGATAAAAATAATGCTTAAGAAGTAGTTAAAGAGAATCTTAAGTAGATAAACTATAACATAGTTTATCTACTTCTATAATCAGCAGATTGCCAATTGTAACAATTTTAAATTTATTGTTATTAACAATGAATTTATTTTTTTAGAATAGAAACCAAACATTTTAAAAAATAAATAAATTCTTTTTGACTTAAGATATTAAAAGCATAAAAAATAATTTCGGAAAGACGTTTAGTAAATATTATCAATAATAAAAAAATTAATTGTTATATACAAGAATTAAATTTAAATAAATAACTACTTATTTATGGTCTATCTCTGATAGACCATAAATTTTTTAAGTAAAAAAAATAATAATATATTAAATACTGTATTTATACAAAAATATAATTTTAATTAATTTAAAGATAAAAATTATTTTCAATTATTGAATTCTTAATATCACTTATTTATTAAAAAATTTAATTAATTTAATAATAAATAAAAATAAATAAACTTACAACTATCTAAATTAGTAATTTTAAAATTAGTTATATTGAAATCAATGATAAAAATAGAAAATTTTAGTAAAATGAATGTTGTTAAATACTTTTTAATATTAAGTGAAATTTAATAAATTAGTCTAATATTATTTAAAATAAAAATCTGATCCATTCTTAAGTAAAATAAAAATATAGAAAATAATATTGATTTTTTTGCTTTTAAAACTTAGATACTTCATTAAGATAATTAATAATTTAATTATAGTTTTATATATTGATCTTGCATATATATTAAAAGTAATAGATTAAAACTGTTAAATTTTATAAGTTTTTATGTGAAATTTTAAAATTTATAATTAACATCATAATTGATTAAATATAGATAAATACTCATTTAATATTAATTAATTAAGGTTACGTTTTAAAGCAATCTTTTATCATATAATTTTTATTTACAAATATGCAATTCTATTTACTAAAATAATACTTTTACTTAAGAGTAAGAAATTATTACTTTATTTTATAATAATTTAAGTACACCTTACTTACGATTATGATAATTATATATCTTAATATTTAAATAACATTAACTATAATTAGTTTATATTACCATCAATAAATTTTAATAAATTATCTAATTTAACTTTAGAAAATAAAATTTATTATTCAATACAAATAAAAAAGATTATTTATTTATTTCATATTTTTTATGAAAAAAATTAATATTTTCATAAACTATTATAAATAATTATGCTTTTTAAATAAAAAATCATTATTTTTAAATACATTAAGCTTTATTTAAAATAAATTATATTATTTTTTTTAAAATATGAAAATTCATAAATAAATAGTTACAGTATTTATTGTTTTCTTTTTAAAACTATATTGATTTAGTAAATAAATATATTAGTTGCAGTTTAATACTTTAAACATTCTAATTATATACTTTAAATTAACAAGAATATTAGTTATACAATTATAACTACCTTATGATTTCTGATCAAAATAAAAAACATATAAACCAATATTATAACTAATGATAGGCATATTACTAGTTGAATTATATTAATAAAAGGAATCTTATAATATCTTTGATTTTTGCACTTAAATAAACATTCGAATTTTATTTCAGCTAAAAGCTTGAGATCTTTATTTTATAAGTTTGATGATAATTATCATTTCTTTATTTTTTTTATATAATACTTTTAATTAATTAATATATGTTAATGACTTAACAATCATCTATTTACTATATATATTCAGAGTTAGAACTAATTATTACCATAGGATACCACGATTATAACGCACATGAACAGAATGAATATGTCAATCGTATTTATTTTAGTTAATATTAAATTTAGAATATTATAATTATTCTATTCATTAAAATGAAAAGCTTATAAATTAAGCACTTTAAATTAATCAATTTTCTCCCTCTTAGCTGTTAATTTCATCACTTATCATAATAAGAGATAAAATTCATAATATATTTTTAATTTAAAATCATACCATTTATTCACTTAAGATAGCAGATATATTTTTAATAATAAACAAAGACATTAACTAAATTCATATTTTACTATGTCTCTACTTATCAAGTAGATAGATAGAATATTTGGTAATATATTCTTTTATTATTATTTTTATTTTTTTTTAATTACTAATAGTTTACTAAATACTACTATTTTCATTGTTGTTACTAACATCTACTTAAAGAAATATTAATAGTAAAACAAAGTACTAATCGATATCTCTCATCATTATGTTTAAAATAATATTTATAATACTTTTTTTTGTTAATTTTTTATTATTCTGTAATCTTAATTCACTTGAATTTAGTCTAATAATATCATCTAGTTTATTCTTTACATAAATATAGATAAATTTTATGAATCAAAAATAACATTCATTATATCAATAATATAATAATAATATTATAGAACTTATTTATCAAGTAATTATTTTATATCGAAATAATTTCTAATATTTTAAATAATTATATTTATATTCTGTTTTTTTTTATTTTCAATATTATTTTGACATTATAAAATGTAAACTTATTTCATTTTAAGTATTTTTAAAAAATATTTTTATAATGATATGTATAAAATAATTAATTTTATTTAGTTAACTAGTTAATGACAAAATAATTTCTTATTATCATGAATAAATAACAAGTTCATTATATATTATATAAATATTTTCTTATATAATTTGTTTGATATATTTATTTAAAGATAATCATTCGTTTTTTAAAAAAAAATCTTATAATTTAATTACCCAATATATTCTAAACCTTTTATATATGGACGCAAAACTTCAGGTATTTTAATCCTTCCATCCGCTTGTTGATAGTTTTCCATAACAGCAATTAAAGTGCGGGCAATCGCCAAACCTGATCCATTCACAGTATGAACTAACTGAGGTTTTTTAACATTTTTATAACGAAAACGAGCTTGCATGCGCCTTGCTTGAAAATCTTCAGTATTTGAACAAGAAGAAACTTCAAGATATTTATTATTGGCTGGTAACCATACCTCAAGATCGTAGGTTTTAGAAGCAGAAAATCCCATATCACCGGTAGATAAGATAATTTTACGATATGGCAATTTCAGTAATTGCAATACTTTTTCTGCGTGACTAGTTAATTCTTCTAGTGCTGCCATTGATTTTTTTGGTTCAACTATTTGTACTAACTCAACCTTATCAAATTGATGCATGCGAATTAAACCACGTGTATCTTGACCATAAGAACCGGCCTCAGAACGAAAACAAGGAGTATGTGCTATTATTCTAATCGGTAATATATCCGCCGATAAAATTTGATTCCTAATTAAATTAGTTAAAGGCACTTCAGCTGTTGGAATTAACGCGTATTTTTGGTTTAATACTTGTTTTTCAAATTGTTTAATATGAAAAAGATCTTTGCTAAATTTTGGTAACTGACCGGTACCATAAAGAGTTGCATAATTTACTAAATAAGGAACATATGTTTCTATATAACCATGTTGTTCAATGTGTAAATCTAACATAAATTGACCTAATACACGATGTAAATGTGCAATCTGACCTTTCATAACAACAAATCTAGAACCAGTAATTTTTACTGCATCATTAAAATTTAAACCATTTATTAATTCACCTAATTTAATATGATCTTTGATGATAAAGTCATATTTTCGACATTCACCCCAATGACTTATTTCAATATTATCAGCTTTATTTTTTCCATTTGGCACACTTTCATCTGGTAAGTTTGGCAAATTTAAAATGATATTTTGAATATCATTTTTTATTTTGGTTAATTTATTTTTAGTATTATTTAGCTTTTTATTTAATTGATTAACTTCTTCGCATAAAAGCTCAATATTCTCACCTCGTGCTTTTGTTTCCCCGATTATTTTCGAATATGAGTTTCGTTTTGTCTGTAAGATTTCTATTTTAATTTGTAATTTTTTTTGTTTTTGTTTTAGTTTACTAAAATTATTTACATCGAGAGTAAATCCCCTACGAGCTAATTTTTCGGCAACTATATCTAATTTATTACGCAATAAATTTGGATCAAGCATGCTTAAACCTATAGAATTATCATTACTTTAAAAAAATAAAAAAAATCTATAAGAATTATATCTTCTGATTATTAATGCTTTTTAGATTAATTTCATATATTATCTTATTCAAATTTTTTAATAATTTAATTTTATTATGCTATTTTAATTAAATTTTGTTATTCAAAATATTTCATTTTCTATTTTTTATTATAAATTAAGCTTTAATAGATGATAATAACATGTTCTTTTAAATTTTATATAAACTTTATTTATTTTATGCTTCTAGTATCTATTTAGAATTCATAAAATTTTTAAAATTATTATTTATATATTTATTTCGTCTTAACATTTAATGAAATAAATAAAAGATATTTACCTATAAATAATTTAATACAAAATAAAATAACATAAAATTATTTAAATAATATAATATTATCTTTACTATTATGAATAATAAATATATTTCTGAAAAAAAAATATTAGAAATTATTTTCTATTAAAATTCTCTTATTTTTTTTACTTTTTATTAAAAAATTTAAATTTTAGAGTTTCTCAGAAAAAACTTTAATATATTTATATTTATTTTATTTTTAATATTCTTAATAATTATGTTTTTCTATTTGAAAATAAAGTTAATATAGTAAACAATTTATTATTTTTAATATTTTTATATAACTTATGCTAAATACCTATTTTAAGTAACTTTAAATATGATTATGAAGATTTAATATAAGATATAAAAACTATCCCGTTAATACTTTTATGAATAAATTTATTGTTTTTATTTTTAGCTTTTTATATAAAAATTTGATTTTTTTCAAAAAAAATCTTCACATAATAATAACTCTTTTATTATAAAACTCTAGAATTATTTTAAATTTTCATTAAAATGAATAAAAATAACAATTTTATTTTAAAAATTTTCATATTTGATTTTTTTCCAGAAAATTAGTTAATTTTAAAATTTATTATCTATGTGCTTTAATCTATAATATTAATTAATATTTTAATGCTAGTAAAATATTTAACTTTTTAATCTTCCATAAATTTTTGATAAATAAAAAATAATACTAATAATAATGCCATATTATATGGATTTTTTATTTTATTTATATCAAAACTTTATAATTATTATTCTAATTAATTAAAAATAATCATAATTATTATTTTTTAATTATTTTTATTTCCTATAAGCATTTTATTATTTATCTAAACAAAAAATTAAATTTAATTATTTTATTTAAAAGTTAATTTGTTTCATTTAAATTCTTTTTATCATAAGTTTTTATTGATATCAATATTATATAAATTAGCATATTTAAAATATATTTCAAAGAGTGTTTAATTTTAACAAACTGTATGTTAGTATTAGTAAAATTAATTAAATTCATATATTTTAATCGTTTAAGATAATATAAGTAATAAAAACAGTATTTACGTTATTTTACTTAATAAAGGTAAGTTAATTATTACAACATCTCTAAATATAAAATATTAGATTTAAATAAAATTAAATAAAATTTAATATTAATTAATTATCTTTACTGTTTACTTTTATAGTCTATAGTAGTAAATTTAATTATATTTTTATTATAAAATGGTGAATTTAAAATTCAAATAACTTTAATTATTTTTAAATATATTAAAAGTATAAACTATTAAAAATTGTTTATTTATTTAAAATAATTCATTTTAATATTATTATGCTTTAGATCTTGTTTGTATTTTTTCCATATTGGAGAAATATTGCGAAGCTTATTTATTTCACTATGAATCACATCAACAGCATAATCGATTTCTTCTTCTGTAGTAAATCGACCAAATGAAAAACGAATTGAACTATATGCTAATTCATCGTGTATTCCTAATGCTTTTAGTACATATGAAGGCTCAAGACTTGTCGATGTACATGCAGAACCGGATGAAACAGCTAAATCTTTAAGTGCTATCATTAATTGTTCACTTTCTACGTAGTTAAAACTAACATTAAGAATATGAGGAGCACTATTTGTTAGATCTCCGTTAAAATAAATTTCTTCAATATTCTTAATACCGTCCAATAAGCGTTGCCGTAAATCGTATAATCTATTGGGTTCTACTCTTATTTTTGTTTTAGCAATCCGATAAGCTTCACCCATCCCTACAATTTGGTGTACAGGTAATGTTCCTGAACGCATCCCTCGTTCATGACCACCACCATGCTGTTGAGGCTCAAGCCGAATACAAGGTTTATAACGTACATAAAGCGCACCTATTCCCATTGGTCCACACAATTTATGTGCTGAAAAAGACATTAAATCAACTTTTAGTTCACTTAAATCAATGGGTAATTTACCTATTGATTGTGTCGCATCAACATGAAAAAAAATACCAAAATTACGGCAAAGTTCACCAATGGAAGCAATATTCTGAATGATCCCAATTTCATTATTAACATGCATGATAGAAACCAAAATTGTATCAATACGCATAACTGATTTAATGTCATGTAAATCAATAAGACCACTATTTTGGGGTGAAAGGTAAGTAACTTCAAAACCTTTTTGTTCAAGATAATGACAGGTATCCAAAACTGCTTTATGCTCAGTTTTACTCGTAATAATATGTTTACCTTTTTTTTGATAAAAATTAGCAATACCTTTTATAGCTAAGTTATTTGATTCCGTAGCCCCTGAAGTAAAAATTATCTCACGAGGATCAGCATTAATTAATTCAGCAATTTGATTCCGTGCAATATCAACGGCTTCTTCAGCTTGCCAACCAAAACGGTGAGAACGAGATGATGGATTACCAAAATTACCATCCAAAGTTATATATTTCATCATTTTTTCAGTAACGCGAGGATCAACTGGTGTGGTTGATGAATAATCTAAATAAATTGGTAGTTTCATTTACTGATTAGCCCCATAAAATAAAAATATCTAAAAATTTTATCACTTTATAATTACCATGTTTTAGAGCAGTTAAATTTATAATTAAATTTTATTGAAATTAATTATATTAATACTTAAATCTTATATAATTTTTATTTTTATTTTAACAATGAGTTATTTATAATTTTTTATTTATTGATTTTAATCTTTTAATTTTTATTATTTTTAAAAAAATGATAAAAATAAAAAGATAGAAATTAATTTGCGTTTTAATATATTAAATAATTAGATTAATCAAATCTTTAAATATAACATCGAATTTAACATAATCTTTATTATATAGCATTTTTAGATATGGATTTTATGATTATATTCTCTATAATTAAATCTGATAAAAATATATCATTTTAAAATATTTTAGTTAATTTTTTAACTTAGTGATTTATTTAACTATTATTTATACTATTTTAATTGATGTTAAACACTATAAATACAGAATACTATAAACTTTTATAGTATGCTTGAATAAATAAAATTTAAATTTATTTGTGATTCATTTAAATTTAAATTTTTTAATAAAATTTAAAGATATATTTTCAAGATAAATATAAATATTCTACAATTTTTTATTTAATAATATTTTATATATCTTTATCATAACTGATGATTTTTATTTATTAATAGAGATACTATATAAACTTCATAATTATTAAATTAAATAAGTATTCTAAAGAAAATAATTAATATGATTTGATTATTTTTTTTAAAATATAAAATATATTTCTATCCTCACTATAATCTTTTGTTTTTAAGCTAATAAGTTTATATAAAACATAATAATTATAGAAAATTTATTGACTATCTAATAATTTCATTATATTTTTATTGCATCTATTTATGCTTATGATAAAAAAAGTGCATTTATTCAAAATTTTTAACTATATCTATCATCTAAAATCCAAGAGAAGTTTAATGGAATATTTTACTTATTTACATTAAAGTATTAAGATAAGTAAATTAACTAAGTGTAAATTATTAAATTCAATAAATTTTATTATATTAGTGGATTATTAGATATTTCAGTGTGCAAATTCAATGAAAGTAATCTGAATATTATCTAATATAATTTTCTTTACTTTACTTTTATTAACTATTATTCCATGATTTTATCATTCTTCATAGTAGTTATCATAATAAAATTCTGTTATATTATTAACTTCTCTTAATTTTCTCCTTTAAAATTTTATTGGAAATAATTCATGCACCCTATGTTAACTATTGCTATACGAGCAGTTCGTCAAGCAGGTAACTTTATTGCTAAAAAATATGAAAATCCTGATTTTATTGAAATAATACAAAAAAATCAAAATGATTTTATAACTAAATTTTATAAAAAAATAGAACACATTATTACTGAAGTCATTCAAAAATCATATCCTATGCATATTATTATTACTGAAGAAATGGACCAAGTATTCGAAAAAAAAAAGATATTCAGTGGATTATTAATCCATTAGATGGTATAATCAATTTTATTAAACGATTACCTCATTTTTCTGTCTCTATCGCGGTACGTATTAATAATCGTACAGAAATAGCTGCAATTTATAATCCTATGATTAATGAATTATTTACTGCTATTCGTGGGCAAGGTGCAAGATTAAACGGTTATCGTCTTCGTCTAAAAAATACCAATGAATTAGAGGATGCGATTATTGCCATTAATTTTCCTTTTAATATTAAACAACATACAATTTTTTATATTAAAATAATCAGTAAATTATTTAAAAAATGTACTGATTTTCGCTGTATGGGTTCAACAACTTTAAGTTTGGCATATGTTGCAGCTGGACGTATCGATGCTTTTTTTGAAATTGGTTTAAAACCAAATAAATTTATAGCTGGAGATCTATTAGTTCGTGAATCCGGTGGAATTATAACAGATTTTGTTGGTGGATATAATTATTTTTCCTCTGGAAATCTTCTTGCTGGTAGTTCAAGAATACTGAAAAATATAGTATTAGAGATACAAATTGAGTTAAATAATCTATTGAAACGTCAATAACTTGAAATTGAACGACAATAATTTATATCAATATAGCATAAAAATATAGCTAGTTTTTTATTTTAATATAGTTATATAATCTTAATAAAGATATTAAATTTTTTTTATACATTTTCATATATTATCCCGAATCTATAGAAAGTTTAATTAATTTTTCTTAAAATCTTTTAACTTTTATATATCATTTAATAACAAATATTTAAAAAATTATTCTTATTACTGATACTAATGGAGATCAATCAAGAGATTCTATTATTTTATTTTAATAACCGTACAAATCATAATATATATTATATATTTTTATTATGATCAGAAATTACCTTGAATAAAATATAATTAAATTTAATTTAAGAACTAATAAAAAATATTTTACTTAATAAGTAATTTTATTTTTATAAAAACTATTAATAAAAATAAAATTTAATATAGATAATTTTTTTATAAATTATAGTATTAATATTGTTAATATTTTATTTAAAATAACTCATAAACAAACCAAAATAATTTTATAATGAACACTATTTAAATATTAAAAAATAATAAATTATTTATTTCAATATATTAAAGAAGTAATTTTTGTTAATATCTTAGTGTTAATTACTAAACAGTTATGTTGATACGATAATATTGAATTTTATTTTATATAGAATAGATTTTTTAACGATCAGTAAATTTATTTATTTTTAATGAAAAGTATATCTGTGAAGTTAATTAATATTTAATAATATTTAAATTAATTGAATTAAAACTATTTAAATAAAAAGCAATGATATAAATCAGAATATAAAATTATATTAATAAAATAAATATTTATAAATAAAATCCATAATAATTATCATTATCACTAAGCTTTTCTAAAATCTTAACATTAAATGATACTTTTATAGTCAAAAAACTTTTTCACTAACTATCTTTAATAAAGATAGTTTAATTTAATAAATATTAAATGTACTACTATATAAACTGTAACTAATAATAAATTTTAATAAAAAATAAAAATAATCATTAATAATTAGCAAATAAATTCGTAATAGTTTAACTAATAAAATGCTTGCATTCTAATAATCAAAGATATAACTAAATTAAACTTGATACGATAACTATCAACTCTTAAATATCATATTAAACTAATAATACCTTTTAATATATCTACTTTTTTAAAAAATAAATTAAAGAAAAGCTATAATAACGTATATAAAATCTTTTCTATAAAATGATACATAACAAGATTATCAGATTAAAACTATATCCACTATTTACTTTAATTATCTATTTTATCCACAATCTTGTTATAAGTAACTTTAAGTGCGATGAAAATCGCAATAATATTTCAACAGAATGATACTTATAGCAATAAGTAATGTTTTAATAATCCATCTAATTCCATTAAATTATTTAGTAAATAACAAATTTAAAGTAACTGATAATAAATATCATTTAAAATTAACATATAACTTTTATTTTTTTTTATAATAAAATCCTAATTTTTAGTAATAAACTAATAATGAAATAGCTAAAAATTTAATCAGTAAAAAAAAGAGATTAAAGTTTCTATAATAAAATAATAATCATAATAAATACAAACTTATCGTACTAAGTTTAAAAATTTAAAATAATATAAGCTAATAACGTAACATAAACTAATAATTAGATAATTAAATATTTTAATTATTTATGCAATCATTACAAAGTTAATAAAACAAGCGATTATATTGATACATTTAATAATGTATTGATTACATATTATGTATGTATATTATTAATTAAGTAAATTCAATAAAAAACTATAAAAAATATTGAAGTAATTTAATATTAACTAATATGTTAGTAATATTATCATTATTTATCTCTATTTATTTTTTTTAATTTTTAAGAATTATATTTAATTAATAACTTTAAAAAAAAAACTAAAATAAATTGATAAACTTTAAATTATTTATAAATATACAGGAAACTTCTGACAAATCAATAATACTTTTTGTTTTACATTACAAATTATATTCTTATCATCAATCTTATCTAAAATATCACATATCCAATCAACCAATTCAGCAGATTCTTTTTCTTTAAATCCACGACGAGTAATGGCAGGTGAACCAATTCGGATACCTGAAGTAATAAATGGACCATTAGGATCATTCGGTATAATATTTTTATTAACAGTAATATTAGCGCGATAAAGAGCACTACTTGCCTGTTTACCAGTAATCCCTTTATTTAGTAAATCTATTAAAAATAAATGATTTTTAGTCCCATTGGAAACAATTTTATAACCACGTTTTATGAAAATTTCAACCATTATCTTAGCATTTTTAGCTATTTGTCCTTGATAAATTTTAAATTCAGGTGTCATAGCTTCTTTTAGGGCAATTGCTTTACCGGCAATTACATGCATTAATGGACCCCCTTGAGAACCAGGAAATACGGCAGAATTTAGTTTCTTATAAAACGCCTTATCACCTCCTTTAGCTAAAATCAAACCACCACGAGGGCCAGCTAAAGTCTTATGAGTAGTAGTTGTCACGACATGTGCATGAGAAATAGGATTTGGATAAATTCCAGCAGTGATTAAACCAGCCACATGTGCCATATCAACAAATAAATAAGCACTAATACTATCTGAAATTTGACGTATTTTAATCCAATCCACTACACCTGAATAAGCAGAAAAACCAGCAATAATCATTTTAGGTTTATGTTTTTTTGCCTGATTGGCCATATCAACATAATCAATCTCACCATTTTTATCAATACCATAATGAATAGTATTATAAAATATACCAGAAAAATTGACTGATGATCCATGAGTTAAATGTCCACCATGTGTTAAACTCATACCTAATATAGTATCACCTGGTTGTAATAAAGCCATATAAACAGCAATATTAGCTTGCGAACCTGAGTGCGGCTGAACATTAGCAAAATCTGCATCAAATAAAATTTTCGCACGATCAATAGCAAGTTGTTCAATAATATCAATATATTCACAACCATTATAATAGCGTTTGCCTGGATATCCCTCAGCGTATTTATTTGTAAGTTGCGAACCTTGAGCTTGCATAACTCTTGGACTCGTATAATTTTCTGAAGCAATTAATTCAATATATTCTTCTTGACGCTTAATTTCATTTTCCATTGCTTGCCATACTTCTTTGTCATAATCTGCGATACTTATTCCACGCCTTAACATTTATTTCTCCTAATTTAATTACATTTTAAGTATTTATTAACTAAATAAAATTAAATAATGTAATATTTTTAGTTAAAAAGGGTTATTAAAAATTAAAAATAATGTAACTAATTATCATTTCTTTTATTAAAAAATCTGATAAATATCTTATTAATCATAAAGATACTAATTAATTTTATATTTATAATTAATAATTTATTTTTAAAATTAAAAGACTTCTTTTTTTAATTGATATTAAAATTTATCGCAATACTTAAACAAATTGTTCTTTTATTATTTCAGTTAAAAATAAATTAAATTCTTATTTTATCAAAATATATTTATCTAAATTTATGAATTAAAAGATATTTTTTACTAATCAAATTAATTTAAAGAAAAAAGAATCTTTATCTAATACTATATTAATTTTTATAAACCTAATATCAATAATATTTAAATTTTATTTTCTTTTATTAAGAAATTTTTTTTAAAACATGCTATTTTATATTAAATTTAATTATTACTTAGTTGTTTATTAGCACTTAATACATTATATATAATTAATAAGCTCTTATTTTTTAATAAGAAATTATTAATGATTTAGCTAAAAATTTTTTTATGGCTTGATTAATATAACTACCATCGTGAATAATAAAAAATTATCAAATAAATACATAACACCCAATAAATTGATATTATTTATATTCATTGAAAATAATAAAATAAATTTATTGTAGAGAAATAATGAGTAATTTTAATTTATTCTTTGGTGATTCATAATCAAATACTTGATTTTAAATCAAATGAATATATAATTATTTTTAAAAGATATTAAAAATAACTATTAATAAAATTGAAATTATTATATCACTATAAAGTTTCAAAAAATTAATATTTATTATATTATCTTCATAATTACATAAAAAAATTATTAGACTAGTATTATCAGATATTGTTTTTATAACAACTAAAACTATAAACATCAATAATGATATGTTAGTTAACTATTGTTGATCTGATAAGAATAAAAAATGTTTTTAAAATAAATAACTATTCCATTTTATTTATTTCCATAAATATAGAGCATAGGAGTAGTGCTATAAACAGAAATTTATTATTAGAATTTTTCTTTATTAATTCTGTTTTTTCTTTAATAAAGATGATTCATAATATGCAATTAATTTTTAATTTAAATAAAAAATTAATTGCATATTATGCCACAATATAAAGTTCTTTATAACCCTTCCATATACCAAGACTCTTTTACTTATGTGACCATTGATTTCTATCATATCAAATTCATTAAAGTTCATCTTATAAAATTTAATTTAGAAAAAACTTGATAATTTTTTTAAATTTTTTATTAAACAATTTTTATTATTACCAGTTTTTTCGACCAAAAGCTGAAGTAATTGGATAACGTCTATCCTTATTAAAATTTCGAATTGTAATCCGCGGGCCTATCGGAGCTTGTCGTCGTTTATATTCATTAATATCAACTAGTTTTACTACTTTATGTACCGTTACTTCATCAAATCCAGCTGCAACTAATTCATTGACCGATTTGTCTTGTTCAATATAACCTTCAAGGATTGCATCTAATACAGAATAAGGTGGTAAATTATCCTGATCAAGTTGTCCTTGTGACAATTCAGCAGAAGGTGGTCGTTCAATTATTCGTTGAGGAATAACAAGTGAAATCATATTACGATATTTTGCTAGCTCAAATACTAATGTTTTTGGTACATCTTTAAGTACAGCAAAACCACCAGCCATATCACCATAAAGACTGGTATAACCTACAGCGAATTCACTTTTATTGGTAGTTGTTAATACTAAACACTTTTTTTTATTTGATATTGTCATTAAAATAACAGCTCGACAGCGGGCTTGCAAATTCTCTTCAGTTACCCCATCTAAAATCGTATCTTGAAATAATGGCGTTAAAGTAGTAATAAATGCATTATATAATACTTCAATAGATATAACAGAAAAATCAACATCTAATAATTTTGCTTGTTTATTGGCATCATGAATACTCATTTCAGCTGTATATTTAAAGGGCATCATTATTGCTTGAACTTTATTTTTCCCTAAAGCGTCCACTGCAATAACTAATGTTAAAGCTGAATCAATCCCGCCAGATAACCCCAAAATAACATTAGAAAATCCATTTTTATTAATATAATCGCGAGTTGCCATAACTAATGCTTCATAAACTTGAGCAGTGGATGATAAGGTTTTTGATAAATTAGTAACGGGTAGTGGTTCACAATTATTAAATTTACACTGAGTAACTTGCTCAGTAAATTGCGCTAAATAATGCGTTATTTTACCTTGACTATTAAATACTTTCGACCCCCCATCAAATATAAGCTCATCTTGCCCGCCAACTTGATTTAAATAAATACTTGGCAAATGAGTTCTTTGACAATGAGATTTTAATAATATTGAACGAATATTAGGTTTTTCACAATTGAATGGTGAAGCGTTAATGATGATTAGAATATCAGCACCTTTACTCTTAACAGCATTAACGGGTTCATTGAACCAAATATCTTCACAAATTAAAAAACCTAACTTATAATTTTTAAAAGAAACTACACAGGTTTTATTAACAGAATAAAAATATCGTTTCTCATCGAAAACACCGTAATTAGCTAATTGTTGCTTAAAATATCGCGCTATTATCCGTTTTTGCCAAAAAAATGATAATGCATTATAATATTTTTTATTTTGCTTCCACGGATGACCAGTAACAATAGCTATATTTTGACTAGCTTCTTTGAGACGATTAAGTTGTTCATTACAGCGTTGATGGAAATCTGGTCTAAAAAGTAAATCTTCTGGAGGATAGCCACTTAAAGCCAGTTCTGAAAATAAAATAATATCTGCATCCTGTAATTGTTGAGTTTTAGCTTCCTGCAACATGCGTTCACAGTTGACTTCAATATCACCTACTAACCAATTTAATTGCGCTAGTGCAATATTTAATGTTCGTTTCATAAATTTTGTTCTCAATATATAATAAAATTATTGCTTAAAATTAGTATATAATTTATATCCAGTTAATAATTTATCAATTTTTATTAAATTTTAACCGACTATAAGTTGTTATTTATAAATAACTTTTATTTTTTTGTGATTTGTAATATTTTACATAAATAATCAAACACAAATTAATCATGAATCTGAGCAAAATAAGTAATAAAAGACCTGTATTTTACGGCATTTAAATAATTAATATTTTACTAATAAGTCATCCTATTTTTAATGTAAAACACTGATTAATAAAATTAACTATTTGTCTATATAATTTATCAATTTTCAATTATTAAATATTTCTCCCTATTTATAAAGTAGGTTATAAATAAAGGTTTATGATGTTTTATTGTGTTTTTTAATACAATCTTTTTTACAAACAAGAAATATCCTCTAGACACTTTTATTAAAGGTATGAATTTTTATTTTTACTATTCTTTAAAAAATAATAATAACTTAATAAATCTTTTTTCTCCTTTTAGTAATCATTATATTTTAATGAAATAAATTATACTTCAATATCTAGATTAAGCATATCTATCTAAAGTATAAACTCTATATTCTTTCAAAACTTATGATAATTTCATTTAAAATAAAAATATAATTAATTATTTTCATTAAAATATTTTACGAAATAAAAAAAACATTAACAATGAGCTAGAGTATCACTAGAAATACTAAATCATCGCAATTAAAAGTTGAAATTCTTAAATTTATTTAAATAAAAATAATTAAATTAATTTTAATAAATTACTTTTTTAGTTTAAGTTTCTTAAAAAAAAATAAAATGCTCAAGCCAAAGATTTTTAATAATTTATTTTTCTTACTTATTAACACAATAATATTAAGTTATAATAAGATAATAATCTTATATTTCAATAAAAAATTAATGTTAGTAAAATGAAGATAACCATTTTATAAAAAAACACAATTAATGAACCCTAATGAAAGTTTAATGTGTTTTTCTTTATTTTATAGCTATTCATTATCAATTATAAGATATATATTATTAAATTAATGACTAATTATATATATAAAAAAGATTTTTCTGAAATGTAGAAAATGCAATATTATTTATTATATACATATCTAACCTATTTATAAATAAATTAATTTAATCTTTTACTAAAACCTCTAAATAGTCTAATTGTTATCAATAATTAGTATTAAACTTTTTATTATTTAAATCTATATTTAATGATTTAAGCAATTTAGAGATATTAATCTATTAATAAAAGATTAATTAATCTATCTAGAATTATTTAATAATCTCTTTATTTTTATAAAATAAATAGGTTTTCTAAGATTTTTAGTTAAGCTTATCATTTTTTTTAAATATCTAATGTTTTTATGTTATATTGATATTATTTATATGTTTTCATCTTGAAATAACGTATTTTATGTCCAAAAAATTTCATTCAATCTTCATTGAATTTTAATTTAAGAAAAAATATTTAATTTATAAGTTATATTTGTGTTTTATTTAAAAAAAATTAGTTTATTATGATTTTTTAATTTAAAGATTTTTAACATTTTTCTATATTAACTCTCTTTATTTATTTTTATGATACAATTATATTAGTAGATAGATAATTTAATATATGTTTATAAAAGTTATAAATATTTAATTTATTAATCATTTTATGATTATCTGTAGATATATAATCACTTGTTTATTAGCATCAAACAAATTTTATAAAAAAACATTCTATAAATTAATTAACTAAATTATTTTATTTTTTCAAAATAAATTTATTCTTTATTTAACCAATTAACGCAATTTATTTTACTTTTAATTAATAAAATAAATTATCTGAAATATTTTATTGTCTATGTATCATTTTACAACTTATATATCAATAACTGATTATATATTTTTTATTGTTATCAACCTTACTCATTATATCAAATAATAATAAATAGTTAGATTTATTAAAAATTTTTAATAAAAATAATATTAACTTTAATTTTATATACCTAAAAATATTTTTTAAATTAATTTTAAAATACAATATATTATCTTTTGATATCATATTCTTTTTAATATTATAATTTGTAATTAAATAAACTTAAAATTATTTATGGTTCATAGATTACTAGTAGTTATTAATACAAATAGATATTATTGAACTAGTGGTTAATAAACAATAATTAATCAAATGTTTTTTTTAATTAAACTTTAACTAGTAGTTATTAAACCTTTTAACTCATTAACTCTTTTAATGATATTTTAAATAATAAATATCATTAAAATGTTTATAAATTAAATTCTTTCATATTTTTATTTAGATAAATATTTTTTTAATAATATCAATTTTAAATTGATAGTTTTTCATTGATTTTATTAGCTATTATATAAATTTTATCGAGTTAAAAACTTTAAGTTATTATATTAAAAAAAATCTACTAAATTAGTAGTCAATATTTATTTTTTTTAATATTTTAACTTTGCTGGTTAAGTTATAATTACATAAATAAATAATTATAATTTAATTATTTATCAAAAATTTATTATAAATATTTACTAAAACTATTTATTATATTAATAATTTTATGTTAATTTTAAATTAAAATCCAATTATTCATTATTAACTAGCTAATAATTAATCAGTTTCACAAATCAGTTAAAAATATATTTAATTTATAAAAATATGATATAAATTTATGATTTTTATAATTATAGATAATCGAATTGCTTATTCAATCAGAGAATATAGTTAACATAGTAAACATAGTTATTATGATATTAAACACTTAAATAATATCATAATAATTTTATTATCGTTCTTATTTCAAAATAATTAATTATTTTGAAATGACTTAAATCAGAGAAATATTTTTTAGTAAATAGTATAATTAATAATTTTCAATAAAAATAAATAGTATTTTTTTTAAATAAAATATTAATTTCTTAGATCAATAATACTAATCTGATTGAATTCGTATTCTATATAATATTTTATTTTTTAATTAAATCAATAAAATATTGGAAATTAAATATTTAAATAACCTTATTCATATTATTATTTTTAGAATAATGAAATTATTTCTATGTTTTCACTTGAAGAACTCTTGAGTATACTTAAATAGTTAATATTTTTTATCTATAAAAATAACAACTTGATTAACTAATATATTATTATTTTTTATTTTTTTATAAAAACAGTTAATTATTTAATTACTTAATTATTTTAAAACTTTAATACAAACTTATTATTATTAATATAGTAAAAATTAATAAAAATCAATGAAAAGTAATTTTTCATGTTAATTTTATAAAAATAATATTTATTCAAAATCATCTAATTATTTATGCAGATACTATTATATAAAATAAATCATAATTAGTTGTTATATTGATAAAAAATATTATTACATGAGTTAATTATAAAATTTTAAATAATTAAAAATAAAATATCATAAAAATAATAATTATTTTTAAAAAATGTATGGTGATAATATATATTATTGATTACTATTCATGTTAAAATTAGATATATCTTAGAATATTAAGGTAAGTAATAAAAATTAAATCATGTAACATAAAATAGACTATCATGCAAACAGAGTTAGAGTTAATTATAATGAAAGAAAATTTATTTTCAGTCTATAAAATAATCTTATAATTTTTTTATATCCAGAGAAACTTAAATTTTTAATTACAAAAACAAACAAAACACATAACTACATAAAGAACTATAATATAAAGTGATTTATATCAAACTTCCTGATAAAAAATTTTAAAAATATACTACTAAGAATTTTTTAAAATAAAATAAAATACAATAAATTATTATATATTATTTGAAATAGAATATACTAAACTATTTCAAAGCTAATGAAAATGTTAAACATAATTTTAAATATTGATTTTAAAAATTAAATATAATTTATTGTAAAATAATTGATAACTATGGGAAAAATTTTGTTTTATATTACAAGTAATAAATACTATAAACTAAATATATTAAAATGTTAAAATAATAAGTTTTTCTATAGATTTTTGAATAAATAAAAGCGTAAATCCAAAAAAAAACTAAACATCGTTTTAACAAATTTATCAGTATCACTAATATCATATAATTGCTTATTCGTATGTTCAATGAAAATATTAAAAATAACTAAATATGTATAAATATTTGTTTTATATTAGGTAAAAATTTTTCTAAAAACATATTCATTTCACGTATGAATTATAACTTTTATAAAACTATTAATAAACAATAGTATTCGCGTTATAAAAATAAAATTCAATATATTTTAATGTTACTTCTAACTTATTTTTTCTATATATCCATCTATATCATTAAATTTTATATAAAAATTAAATAAAAATCTATTCAATATAATACATAATATGCCTATATTTTAATAAAATTAAATTTTATTAAAATATAATAAGAACAACTTCTTGATATTTTTAAGTATTTTTATTAAATTTAAACTTATTACTTTATTTAGTGGCGTTTAATATTAAATTTTAAGTAAATTTATTTTTTATTGGAGTTGTAAACTTTATCTTTCATTATTTTAATAATAAATAATTTTCATTAATTAAATTGATTACAAGAAAAATAATCGTATTAATATCAATCAAAGTATCGACGAGCATTACGAAAAATACGCATCCATGGACTATCTTCACCCCATTCTGGAGGATGCCATGAATGAGTAACTGCACGATATACTCGCTCTGGATGAGGCATCATAATGGTTGCTCGTCCATCCATGCTTGTTACTGCAGTGATACCATTAACCGATCCATTTGGATTTGCTGGATACATTTGAGTAATATTACCATAATTATCAATAAAGCGCAACACAACTAAATTATTTTTTTCTAACAGATCAAGATGGGTAGCATTTTGCATCTTAACTTGTCCTTCACCATGAGAGACTGTTATTGGTAACTGGCAACCAGCCATATTTTGTAAAAATAACGAAGGACTTTCCATTACTTTTACTAAACTAAATCGCGCTTCAAAACGTTCTGAGCGATTCCGTATAAATTGCGGCCAATATTCAGCGCCTGGAATTAACTGCTTGAGATTAGACATCATTTGGCAACCATTGCATATACCTAAAGATAAAGTATTAGAGCGAGTAAAAAAACGAGCAAAATCATCACATACTCGTGAATTGAATAGAATTGATTTTGCCCAACCCCCACCCGCACCAAATACATCTCCATAAGAAAAGCCACCACAAGCAACTAATAACTGAAAATTAGCTAATAGAACCCTGCCAGCCAATAAATCACTCATATGTACATCTATGGAAGTAAAACCTGCACGATGAAATGCAGCTGCCGTTTCAATATGGGAATTAACTCCTTGTTCACGTAAAATAGCCACCTTAGGTGAGGGATTCTTCATAATGTACGGCGCAGCAATATCATCTGCTGGGTCAAAATTTAACTTTACATTTAATCCAGGATCTGTTAGATCTTGTTTGGCAAAATGCTCTTGATCAGCGCACTCTTTATTATCACGTAAACGTTGTATTTGCCAGGTTGTCTCTGCCCACCATAAACGTAATTGGCTACGTTTTTCTCGATAAATTTCCATTCCTTTGTTATTGATAGTAATAAGATCTTCTTTAATTGCCATGCCAATATATTGCACACACTCACTCAATCCGTATTCAGTTAAACAAGTTTCCACCATTTTTCTGTCTTCTTGTTTGACTTGAATAACTGCACCTAATTCTTCATTAAATAAAACAGCAAGAATATCTTTATTATAATTACCAATATCAATATTTAAACCACAATGACCAGCAAACGCCATTTCTACTAATGTAACAAATAAACCACCATCTGAACGATCATGATAAGCTAATAATTTTTGTTTTTTTATGAGCACTTGAATAGCATTAAAAAAGCCATTTAATATTTTAACATTACGAACATCTGGCGCATAATCGCCTAATTCTCGATACACCTGCGCCAGCGCTGAACCACCTAACGCATTATGATTTTGTCCGAGATTAATTAATAATAACATATTATTTTGATCGGTTTTCAATTCAGGTGTAACAGTTAAACGAACATCTTCAACTCGAGAAAACGCGGTAATAACAACAGAAAGCGGCGCAGTTATTTCATAAACTTGTTCACCTTCATTCCATGCAGCCTTCATTGACATAGAATCTTTACCAACTGGAATAGTTAAACCTAACTCTGGACATAATTCTTCACTAATAGTTTTTACAGCTTGATATAAACCTGCATCTTCTCCAGGATGTCCAGCTGCTACCATCCAATTAGCTGAAAGTTTCACACGTTTTAGTTCCTCAACATAAGCAGAAGAAATATTAGTTAATGCCTCTCCAACCGCCATTCTACTAGATGCTGCATAATCCAATAGTGCTATCGGTGAGCGTTCACCAATAGCCATAGCTTCGCCATAATAACTATCTAGACCAGCCGTCGTGACCGCACAATCAGCAATTGGGATCTGCCAAGGACTAACCATTTGATCTCGTGCAACCATTCCTGTGACACTACGATCACTGATAGTAATAAGAAAAGTTTTTTCTGCCACAACAGGTAAATGTAATACCCGTTTAACTGCTTCTGTTAAAGTTATCATATTTCGATTGATTGATTTACCAATAGCAAATTGAGAATTAACTTTACGTATCATTTTAGGTGTTTTACTCAATAAAGCATCAAGCGGCATACAAATAGGTTGATTAGTAAAATAACTATCATTAAGAACAAGATCTCGTTTTTTTGTCACTTCACCAACAACGGAATATGGAGTGCGTTCTCGACAACATATTGACTCAAATAATGGAATTTTTTCAGATAAAACCGCTAAAACATAGCGTTCTTGAGATTCATTACACCAAATCTCACGAGGATTCATACTTGATTCATCATTTAATATTTTACGTAATTCAAATAATCCCCCCCGTTTAGCATCATTGAGTAATTCTGGTATAGCATTAGAAAGCCCGCCAGCACCGACATCATGAATAAAGAGAATGGGATTATCGTTACCTAATTGCCAACATCGATCAATAACTTCTTGGCAACGACGTTCCATTTCAGGGTTACCTCGTTGCACTGAAGCAAAATTAAGATTGATATCAGATTGTCCTGAAGTCATCGATGAAGCTACACCACCTCCTAATCCAATATTCATTGATGGACCACCTAATATAATTAATTTAGAACCAACTGGAATATCTCCTTTTTGAACATGTCCTGGTCGAATATTACCAATGCCTCCAGCCAACATAATTGGTTTATGGTAGCCACGTATCTCTTTTCCATTATGGCTATTTACTTGTTCTTCATAAGTTCGAAAATAACCCAACAAAGTTGGTCTCCCAAATTCATTGTTAAAAGTAGCCCCACCTAATGGCCCGTCAAGCATAATATCAAGTGCACTAACAATATGATGTGATTTGTTGAAATCTTGTTCCCAAGGTTGCTTAAAACCAGGAATACATAAATTAGAAACAGAAAATCCAATTAATGCAGCTTTAGGTTTTGCACCACGTCCTGTTGCTCCTTCATCTCGTATTTCACCACCAGAACCTGTAGCGGCTCCTGGCCAAGGAGAAATAGCTGTTGGATGGTTATGTGTTTCTACTTTCATTAAAATATGGGTATTTTCATAATAATAATTATATTTACATGTTACTGGATCGGGAAAAAAACGACCAATATTAGATCCTTCCATCACAACAGCGTTATCCTTATAAGCAGATAAAATATAATCCGGTGTTTGTTTATAAGTATTTTTAATCATATTAAATAAAGAATTAGGTTGTAATTTACCATCAATAATCCAACTAGCATTAAATATTTTATGTCGACAATGTTCTGAATTAGTTTGCGCAAACATATAGAGCTCAACATCTGTTGGATTTCGTCCTAATTCTTGGAAAGCATGCATTAAATAATCAATTTCATCTGTAACCAATGCTAATCTTAATTTAGTGTTCACTGATTCAAGTGCATGTCGCCCGTTTTTTAAGATTTCTACCGTCACCATTGGCGTTGGCTTGTTGTGAATAAATATTTTTTTTACCTCTTCAAAAGAAGTCCAAATACTTTGGACCATACGATCATGCAAAATAGCATGTAAATTATTTAATTCTGATATGTTTGGTGGCGCGGAATAAACAATATAATAAGCAATCCCACGTTCAATTCTAATGATTTGCTGTAATCCACAATTATGAGCAATATCTGTTGCTTTTGATGACCAAGATGAAATAACACCTAACTGCGGAGTAACTAAAAAAAATTGTCCAGCAGGTTGCTGTTTAATTAATGAAGGATTATAATCAAGCAATTTATTAAATTTTTGTTGATCATCTTCATTTAGTAATCCATTAATCTCAACAAAATGAATATATTCAGCATAAATATCAATAACTGGAAGTTTCTTTTGTTGACACATAGAAAGGAGTTTAGTTATATTAAAAGTTGATAAGGCTGTTGAGCCACGTAAAATCTTCATAATAATAGATTCTCTTAACTTATAAAGCTAGCTTAAGGGATATATCAAGGATATAAAAAGAAGGCTATTATAGATAATCATCAATCGTTACGAAATCATTTATATGTAAATTTTCTATTTATTAGAAATAATTAAATATATGTAAAATTAAATTAAATTGTGAACTTTATATTTTATAAAAAAGTTAAGAGTATGAATGAACATTATTAATTCACTGTTTATATTTTTTATTATAAGTGAAACAAAGTAAATTTAATTTAAAATTAATAAAATTTTTTATTGATTATTTGACTTAAAGTTATTTATCAAAATAAATTTCAAATATCAATCAATTTTTAATAAACTTATAATAGTAACAATAAATATATTAAAATAATATTTTATGATAAGAAAAGCATTTAATAATATAGATATATCATCCTTGTTTTTCTACTTATTTCATAGCCATTAACATATTATGGAATAATAAATTAACTTTTCTTTTTAAAAGAAATAAAAAAGAAGTTTATTGTTATAATTAGCTTAATTTACATTAAGACATTTGAATAATTCAAAGCAAAAATATTTTTTTTAATCTTTATAATTGAAAAATAAATTACCATAATAGAAGTAAATTACTATGAACTCTAAGCGAATAAAAAATTAATCATTCATTGAAATACTATTATCACATTATATTATCATATTATATACTATTACATTTATTGAAATATCACTCTAACCTTTAATTTTATTTAATTAAATAACTTTAATTGATACATGAAACATCGAAAGATAATAATATAAATATTACATTGGCTATATTATTAATAATAGTTATTTAAGTCATTTTTATTATTTTAGTTAATAAAATTTTATCAATCTATAAATATATATTTAAAGAACATAAAATATATAGAAAATAGTTCTGTTGAAGTAATTCTTCAATAAAAATCTATACTAGAATTTATTTTTTATATCATTAATCAATGTTTATAGCTTATGATATCAAAACACTTATTTCAAAAAAATATGAATATCTTTAAAGAAGATTAAAACCAGAAAATATTTAAAAGTAATGTTATTAATTTAAAAAAAATCTAATTTTTCTCTTATTAATTTTTTTCTTAAAAATTGTATTTTATTTTATTATCAATTTATAGCATAGAACTAAATATATATTTTATGTTAGGAAATTAATATGTATATAGAGAACAAAGATCTAAGTATTTTATTAGGTATAAAATAGATTTTATTTTCAGTAAAAAAATTTTCTCAATTAGCTAGCTCTTTATCATATATTTAATTATTAAACTTATAATTATATCAAAAAAAACATTATTATGACTAAAGTTTGATTTATTACATATAAAATAAATGAATTAAAATTTTTAAATTATTACTCAATATCACTATTTTAGACCAATTTAAGTAAATTTATTAATATTTTTATAAAAATATAATTTCTTATTAATATAGTATTTTCTTTTTTAGTTTATTTTCTATACGTCGTTCTTTAAAAAAATAGCTTAACATCGCTGAACATTCATTAGCTAAAATTCCTCCAAAAACAAGAATACGATGATTTATATTTGGAAGATTAAAAATATCAATTATTGAACCAGCAGCTCCTGTTTTTTGATCATAGGCACCATAAACTAAGCGACTAATTCGCGCATGAATCATAGCTCCAGCACACATAATACAAGGTTCTAATGTTATATAGAGAGTTGTATTAAGTAATCTATAATTTTTAAAATATTTTCCACCTGCCCGTAAAGCTAAAATTTCAGCATGTGCACATGGATCATGATTCGAAATAAGATGATTCCAACCTTCAGAAATCAATTTATCTTTATGTACTAATATAGCACTAACAGGAATTTCACCTTTTTCTCTTGCATTTTGTGCCAAAGAAATTGCTTTTTTAATCCAATAAACATCTTTTTTGTTTTGTTCCATAAACAACAAAGACCTCAAAAATAATTTACATGATAAATAATTATCATATACTATATTAGTAGTTTGTTATTGAGATAAATTATTTTTTTTTAAATATTCTATAAAATTAATTTAAATTTAACTTAAAACATTATAATTGTTTGAATGATAATAAAAAATCATCTAATAATGATTGGAATTAATAAATAAACAATGCTAAAATATTTTATTAAAAAATTTTCTTTATTATATTATTTAAGCTAATAAGTTAATTTTTATACAAATTAATTGTGATATTAATATCTAATAAATTTTTGATTATTATTAATATTTTATAGATAAATAATAGTAAATTTATTATTATATTTATAATAATTGTGACTCTATATTTTGAATCAAAATAATATAATTTATTTTTATTGACTATAAAAAATAATTATATATATAATTTATATAAAATATTAAAAATAATTCTAATTTTTTTATTACTTTTATTTGTTATAAGTTACTTATTAGGTATTATAAAAACTCTAATGTTATAATTATAATTGTTATTAAAATAGAATTGAGTTAAAAATTCATATTTTTTAACAAAAATTATGAACATATAAAAAGATATTTAAATATTTATTTAATATTAAAAATTTTAATCTATTCAATTAATTAATATAAAAAATCTCTTAACGTTGAATTATTATAAAATCATGATACTTATTTTTATCATTATTGATGGAAGTTAAGATAAAAAAATAGTAATTTATATGATAAATTAAATTAATTTTGCTTTATAGGATCATTTAATGATATATTTAAAGTCTTGGTTTTAAAATACTTTTTATAGATTATATTATTTATAAATAACTAAAACTATAAAAATAGTATTTTTCTCCATATTCATTCAAAAAATAAATATCTTATGTTATATATAAAAATAAAAAAATAAATACTGAGAAATTATTAGTAACTATTTATTAATATTTAATGAATAATCAATTAAAAAAAATAAGTGATGTTCTATTTTTTTTAGTTATAATTTTAGTATTGTGAGTGAAGATAGCATGAGAAATTTAAAACTTGTTGATAATTTCAATAGTATTAAACTTTATAAAGTATTATTATTTATTAATTAAAATAATTATAATGATCGAAAGTATTTCAATTCGTGAAAATTAAATAAAATTTAAAGTTTACTTTTTGAATGTTTAAATATTCTAATTAAAATATATGATTATTCATATTATCTCGTTTTAAATGATTTTTATTAAAAACCATTAAGTTTAGTAATAAACAAAATTTAATTATAAAATTAATTGTAAAACATGACTTTATAGTAATATAGATGGTTTAAAGCTATTTAATATATCTATATTCTATCATTTTATAATGATAGCTTTATTCATTGTTTAATAAATAAAATAAATTGTGTTTATTTTTTAATTAAAATTAAATAATAAATAAAGATTTTTCAATTTAATAATGTTTAAATATTTTAAATAAAGGTAAAATGTCACTATTAATTATTCACTTCTGTATAAATTGTGATATGTGTGAACCAGAATGTCCTAATAAAGCAATTTCAATAGGAGAAGAATTTTACAAAATTAACTCTAGTCTTTGTACTGAATGTGTTGGTCACTATGATAAACCGACCTGTCAATCTGTTTGTCCCATTAGTAATGCTATTATCAAAGATCCTGATAATTTAGAAACAAAAGCACAACTATGGAATAAATTTATTATAATACATTATGGCGATAAAATTTAACTTTCCATGATCACAGTGGCAATAGTATAATTTTGTTCATCAGATAATGATACATGAATATAGCGCACGCCTAATGAATCAGCAAATATTTTCGCCTTTCCTAATAAATTAACCCCTGGTTTACCTAATAGATTATTAAAAACTTCAAACTGATTAAGTGCTAAGCCATTTCGTATTCCAGTTCCTAGAGCTTTTGCTGCCGCTTCTTTAACAGCAAATCGTTTAGCTAAAAAACATACTGGCTGAGAATAATTTTGATATTCTCGCCACTCTTGACTTGACAGTATACGCTTTGCCAAACGTTTTTTTGAACGTTTAATAATCTGTTCAATTCTTATGATTTCAATAAGATCAGTTCCTAAACCAATAATAGCCATTAGTAACGTGCATCACGAAGAATTTTCTTCATATCACTCACTGCAGTTGTTATACCACTAAAAAGTGCTCGTCCAATAATCGAATGACCAATATTAAGCTCAGATATATCCGATAATTTTGCAATGCGCCTAACATTATGATAAGTTAACCCATGACCAGCATTCACCTTAATTTTTTTTGCACTAGCATAACTTACAGCTCGTTTGATGCGTTCAAATTCCTTTGTTTGCTCTAACTCAACTTTAGCGTTAGCATAGGCACCAGTATGAATCTCAATAAATGACGCACCAATTTCTGCTATTGCATCAATTTGATTGTCTTCTGGATCGATAAATAAAGAAACACTAATACCAGCTTTAGTTAATCGCTCTACAACTATCGCAATTAACGCTTGTTGTTTAATGATATCAAGCCCACCTTCAGTTGTAATTTCTTCACGTCGCTCTGGTACTAAGCAACAAAATTTCGGCTTAAGTTCACAAGCAAAATCAACCATTTCATCTGTCATAGCTATTTCAAGATTCATGCGAGTTTGTATCGTTTTACTTAGTAACTTGACATCATCATCGGTAATATGGCGTCGATCTTCGCGTAAATGAACGGTAATCCCATCCGCACCAGCTTGCTCTGCAAGAAATACAGCTTGGATTGGATCAGGATATTGTGTTCCTCTTACATTACGTAATGTTGCAACATGATCAATATTAACTCCTAATAATAATTCTGTCATTTTTAATTCCTGTTATTACCAAGTTATAATTTTAATTTTAATTTAATTTATCTATGTAATTTAATGTGTTTAATTAAGCTTTAATAAAGATATGTTTTTTTTGAGATTTTACTAAAAATATTTAATTTTTTAATAGCTTTCATTAATCAAGTTTTATTTAAATGTATATAAAATAATTAATTTTTACTTAAATATTAATATTAAAAAATATGGCGAGCAAATACTTTATATTGCTTATTAGTAAAACTTAAGTGATTAATTATAAAACTGAAAATAAACTTTCCTTATCATACTAATGTTCAATAAACTTATCTATCAATTGTTAATTGTTTCTTTAAAAAAAATAAAAAAATTAATATTTTAATCTATATATAACAGCAATTATAGTTAAAATAATATAATATATATATTTCGACTATAATTTATACTCAATTAATATTTCTATAAATAAGTAAATTTTCAAAAAAATAATTTTAATAAAGGTATTTTGATTAAAATCACGTAAAAATAATTAAAACATGAAACATTATATAATACAATATAAATAAATGATATTAATAAAAAAATCAGCTTTTCACTTAAAGATGTTTTTTATTTTTTTGCTTAATTCAATAACCAAAAACAATAGCGAAAAGTTATATATAAACTTTCAAATGAGATCAACGACTATAACGGTTTTTATCTAAAAGATGATAAATTCATAATTTTTTATAAAAATTAACAATAAATCTATTTTACTATAATATTAATATAAAATATAAATATGGATTATTAGTTGTTAATATTAACATTATTTAATTAAGATTTTCTATATACTTAAAATTATGTAACAAAAAACTCATTATCAACTTATCTACCATGAACTTTCACCCAAAGTTTAAGATAAATTTTAGTAGAAAAAAATTTCTTCATATCTACCCTCGCTTCAATACTAATTTTTTTAATTTTATCAGCTTTGTTGCCAATAATTATTTTTTTATGGTTATTTTTTTTAACTAAAATTAAACCATAAATATTATAAAAACCAAGTTCGTTTACTATAAATCTTTCAATTTTAACTGTAACAGAATAAGGTAATTCATCACCAAGAAAACGCATTAACTTCTCACGAATAATTTCAGAAGCCATAAAATATTGTGAACGATCGGTAATACAGTTTGCTGGAAAATGATGTGCTGATTCTGGTATATGTTGATGAATAATTTTAATAATAGTATCGATATTATTATTTTTTTTTGCACTAATAGGTACAATATATAAAAAATTCATTTGTTTACTAAGAAATTTAATATAAGGAAGCAAACTAGTTTTATCTATTAAATTATCAATTTTATTGATAGCCAATAATATTGGACAAGATAAATGACGTAGCTTATTTATTACTATCTCATCATTAATTGTCCAACGTGTACCTTCAACGACAAAAATAATTAATTCTACATCAAAAATTGAATTACTTACTGATCGATTTATCAAACAATTTATTCTGTTATTTTTTTCTATATTCAAGCCTGGAGTATCAATATAAATTGTTTGATAATTATACTTTGTATCAATTCCTATAATTTGGTGACGAGTTGTTTGTGGTTTACGTGAAGTAATAGAAATCTTTTGACCAAGTAATTTATTAAGTAATGTTGATTTACCTACATTTGTACGGCCTATAATAGTTACAAATCCACAATGGGTTTTTTCATTGCTCATTCAAGCTCCAATATTTTTAATATTTGCTTAGCCGCTGCTTGTTCGGCTTTGCGACGATTTGAACCAATTCCTTCAACAGGTTTTTTTACTCCACTAACCTTGCAATGAATAATAAATTCTTGATCGTGGGCTTCACCTCGAACTTGAACAATCAAATAATTTGGTAAAGGTAAACAGCTTCCCTGTAAATATTCCTGTAAACGTGTTTTAGGGTCTTTTTGTTTATGCCCAGGATTAATTTTCATTAATCTATTAGCATACCAAGCTAAAATAATTTTTTCAGTAGTTTGAATATCACTATCTAAAAAAATACTACTAATTAATGCTTCTATAGTATCTGCTAATATCGATTCTCGAAAAAATCCTCTGTTTTTTAATTCACCAGGACCCAAATATAAACACTCTCCTAAATTAAATTCTTGTGCAAGTTCAGCTAATGCATTGGCTCTGACCAACGTTGCTCGCATACGACTCATATCACCTTCATTAACTTTAGGAAAACGATGGTAGAGATCATTAGCGATCACAAAACTAAGAATTGAATCACCTAAAAACTCTAATCTTTCATTGTGATTACTGCTGGCACTACGATGTGTTAATGCTTGTTTTAAAAATTCAATTTGTTTAAAAGTATATCCAAGCTTACGCTGTAGCTGTTTAATTTCTTGCTGCTCTGACCATTCAACTAAAGAAGAATTCATGTGCTACCAATTATTTTATTATTAAATTACAAAGGTATTGCATTTTTAGCATCTTTGATATTAATCAAAAAAATAATATTTTTTGATTAATATCAATATATTCTATATTGATTGTTATATGAAAAAAAATTTATAAATGATTAATTCATCTCATTATTTCATTAATTGATTGTACCAATACGATTTAAACGTATTCCAGTTGGCCATTCATTCTCATGTTTATCAAGGCTAAACCAGATAATAACTGCTCGTCCAACTAGATTATCTTCTGGTACAAAACCCCATAAACGGCTATCTGCACTATTATCTCTATTGTCCCCCATCATGAAATAGTGTTTAGAGGGAACAACCCATTCATTATTTGGTAAACCAGATTGTTGATAACGTGATTGGGTGTATACTTGTGGAATTATTAATATCTCATGACTGGTGGTATTCCCTAATTTTTCAACTCTTTCAGCTTGACGTAATGCGTTACTTGGAACTGATTTATTTAATGGAATTTGATAACTTCCTTTTTGATTTTCCAAAATGGAATTAATATTAAAAAATAAAACCCATTCACTCTCTTTTAATGAAGAATAAATAATTGGTAATACTTGAAAATTGTCTGAAATTGAACAATTCGGATATATATGTAACTCTTTTTGTTCGGGATCATAAATGATTTTATCACCAGGTAGACCAATAATGCGTTTAACAAAATCTAGATTAGGATTTTTTGGATATTTAAATACTGCAATATCACCGCGTTTAGGTTTTCCTGTTTCTAATAATGTTGATTGTGTAACTGGATCTTTTAATCTATAAGCAAATTTTTCTACTAGTATGAAATCACCAACTAATAAAGTAGGCATCATTGAACCTGATGGGATTTGAAATGGTTCATAAAAAAATGAACGTATCACCAATACAATTGCTAATATCGGGAAAATAGATGAACAAGTATCAAATAATGATGTTTTATAAATATTTTTTTGTAAATAATTCTGTTCTAATTTTTTTTTAATATTTTTTTTCTGATAAAAAAATTTTTTCTTAAAAAAATATATTAATTTAAAATGATCAATAAACCAAATCGTCCCTGTTATTAAAGTTGCAATCGTTAAGATCAAAGAAAAAGTGTTAGCCATTATGATTTCCTTATAATAGTTGGTTATCTTTACTAACATGAAGAATAGCAAGAAATGCTTCTTGTGGTAGTTCAACGCTACCAATTTGTTTCATTCGTTTTTTACCTTCTTTTTGTTTTTTTAATAATTTTTTCTTACGACTAACATCACCACCATAACATTTAGCTAATACATTTTTACGTAATTGTTTTACCGTTGAGCGAGCTATAATATGGTTACCTATTGCAGCCTGAATTACAATATCAAATTGCTGACGCTTGATTAAATTTTTTATTTTATCTATTAGCTTGCGACTACGATATAGTACGTTTATACGATGAGCAATAAATGCTAAAACATCTATTTTTTCTTTATTAATCAATATATCCACAAGCACAATATTAGCTGCTTGGAAGTGTGAAAAATTATAATCTAATGAAGCATATCCCTGCGAAATAGATTTTAAGCGATCAAAGAAATCTAGAACTACCTCTGCCATAGGAATTTTATAAGTTAATGCGACTTGATTGCAATGATAAACTATATTAGTTTGCACGCCTCGTTTTTCTATGCAAAGACCGATAATATTTCCAATATATTTTGGGGGGATCAAAATATTACATTCTGCAATTGGTTCACGTAATTCATTTATGTTATTATTAGACGTTGATATTTTAGATGGATTATCTATATAAATAATATCACCATTTGTGAGCTCAATTTCATAAATAACTGTAGGGGATGTTGTAATAATATCTAAATGATATTCACGTTCTAAGCGTTCCTGGATAATTTCCATATGAAGTAAACCAAGAAACCCACATCGAAAACCAAAACCTAATATAGTTGAACTCTCTGGTTCATAAAATAATGAAGCATCATTTAAACTTAATTTAGTTAAAGCATCCCGAAATGTTTCATAATAATCAGTGTTAATAGTAAATAAACCAGCATAAACTTGCGGTTTTACTTTTTTAAAACCAAGTAGCGCTTGTTCAGTTGGATAGCGAGTAGTAGTTAATGTATCTCCGACTGGAGCTCCATGAATATTTTTTATGGTGCAAGCTAACCAACCTACTTCACCACAATTTAGTTGTTGACAAATAATTCGTTTTGGCGTAAAAATACCTAAACAATCAATATTATAGATTTGACTAGAGCTTATTACTTTAACTTTATCACTTTTATAAATAGTACCATTTTTAATGCATACTAACGAAACAACTCCTAAATAATTATCAAACCATGAATCAATAATTAATGCCTGTAAAGGACCTGTTGGATCACCTTCTGGTGGGGGAATTTTTTTAATTAAATATTCAATTACATTTTGTACTCCTAATCCTGTTTTTGCCGAACAATAAATAGCATCATTGGTATTTATACCGATAATATCTTTAATCTCTTTAGCTACACGATCAGGATCTGCTGAAGGTAAATCTATTTTATTAAGCACAAGAACAATTTCTAAATTCATTTCAATAGCGGTATAACAATTGGCAATTGTTTGTGCTTCCACTCCTTGTCCAGCATCAACCACGAGTAATACACCTTCACAAGCAGCTAGTGAGCGCGATACTTCATAAGAAAAATCAACATGGCCTGGTGTATCAATAAAATTAAGTTGATAAGTTTCATTATTAGTAGCTTTATAATTAACAGTAACACTTTGAGCTTTTATTGTAATTCCACGTTCGCGCTCTAAATCCATAGAATCTAATATTTTAGCTTCCATTTTACGATCAGAAAAACCACCGCAGATTTGAATAATCCGATCAGAAAGAGTTGATTTGCCATGATCAATATGTGCAATAATAGAAAAATTTCTTATATGTTTAATTTTCAAAGTTATATCTTTTTATAAAAAATATTAAAAAATAAATTTTAACAATAATTAGCCTATAAAGCCAAAATCAATGAAAGTTATTATAACAATATTGAGAATATATTTTATATATAAGCAATAAAGAATTCAAATAATCATTAATAAAAAATTTTTATGATATATATTGCATGCGTATACATTAATAAAAATAAATTATCATTAGTGCTAGCGAAATATATTTAAAGAGTTATACCTGTTGTTAACATTTATTCTTTTAAATTTATTTAAGAATAAATTTTATTATAAAATAGTTGTTTGATATATTGATTATTTTTTTTGAAAGAAAAATAATAATTTTTATTAGAAAAATCAATAATTCATTTAGTAATTATACTTAAAATAATAAACTAATTTTAAAAAAGAATTCTATAATTTAATTCACTTTTCTTAAACAGCTAGTTAAATCAATAATTAAAAAAAATTATATAAATATTCTTGAACATAAAAAAAACTAATTTCACAAATTAATCTTTATTTAAACTCTTTTAATAAAGATAATATTAGATATGTAAGATCAAGTTTTAAGTGATATTTAGTTATCTATTTTATTTTATTTGGAATATAAACTTTAAAAATTAACCGTTTAAATGCAGCTACAAAAAAAATAAAAAATAAAACTATATTATAAAATAACATGACTTTCTTATATCAATTCACTATTATAATTAAGTTATTAACCATTAAATTATCCGCTCAAAATCATTAAATTAATTTAAACATTACTAACAGTAAATAATATTGATTGACTAATAATTTTAACTTTATATTATTGTTTATTTATTATAAAAAAACTAATTCATTTTATGAAATAGCTACTTAACAAACTAATGATTTCTTATTTTTATAATTTTAATAGAAATTATGTATATTATATTTAAGTATTATGATCGTTAAAGATTAATTATTTTTTTTTAAAATTATAATTTTTTTAAACTTTGACGGATAATTAATTTATTTAGAAATTAAATTAATTATTTATTGATTTTAAAATATATAATAAAAAGATTGTATTTATATAGATCTAAATTATTTAAGTATTGTCTAAATACTTTATTTTTATTATTTAATACATATTAATACAATTTGTAATTTAATATTCTCATTAATTAATAAGAGATATTTAAATATAGAATTTTTTTATCATGTTATGTAATCATCTGATATATTGTTATGTTATAAATATTCATTCTATCTAAATTAATAAAATTTCAATTTACTAAAAATAGTGGAAATTATTATTAAAAATAATTAATAAAATAAAATTTTGTATAAACTAAAAAATAAACGCTTATTCAAGATACTAAATTTATTTTATAATTAAATAATTTTATGATATAAATTATTTATTTTTATCATTTTAGTGTTTGTTTATTTTAAAAAAAAACGAAATATCATTATATAATACTCTATTTTACTTCATTAGTTAATTAGTAATAAAAAGAAATTAAGTAAGATAAAAGGTATTTTATCATATTACTTATGTTACCTAATGAAGTCTATAAAAACAATAATAAACTGCCAAATAAAAAATTTCGAATGAACATCAATGATAAATCATTGATGTTCATTATCATGAGTATTCTGTTTCTGTTATTATTGAGTATAATATTCTGTTTTATAATTGAAATAAAATGTTAATTAAGTTTTTTTATTCTATAAATAATACATCATATTAATGCGCTCATATTTTTTGTTAATTTTATATTAAAATATATCTTAAAAAATAAATGCTAGTAGATAATAACTAGTTCAGCACTAGCTCTAGCTTATTACATTAACTTATATTTTTAATTAAATAAACGATTATATAGAAATCATTAATTAGCTTAAATAAAATGACTTAATATTATGCTTTGATTTTAGATCAGAGACAATGTTTAATAGATTTATTTAAAATTAACTATTTTATCTTTTGATCATAAAATCAAAACTGATAATTTTTATTTGTATAATATTTAGGCTATTTTTAGTAAAAATAATAGCTCTTTTATTATTTTTATAATAAAATTTTATGAAATATTTAAAATTAAAGAACCTTTAATCTACTAAAATATAAAGTTTTTATATGTAAAATAAGATAGATTTCACTAAAATATGTAACTATATTTAATTTTGTATTAACGGTTGAACTTTATTATCAATGACTTCTCTTGCTCGAAAAATGCGTGAACGAACTGTACCAACAGGACAACCCATAATAATCGCTATCTCCTCATAACTTAGTCCATCTAATTCTCTTAGTATAATTGCTAAACGTAAATATTCAGGAAGTGATTCTATAGTTCGAAAAACTACTTTTTTCAATTCTTCTGATAACATTAAGTTCTCAGGATTAGAAATTTCTTTTAATGCATTGGAAATTTCAAAATTTTCTGCATTAACAATATCTAAATCATTCGATGGTGGTCGACGCCCTTTAAATATAAGATAATTTTTTGCTGTATTTACTGAGATTCTATAAAGCCAAGTATAAAATGCACTTTCGCCGCGAAATGAACTAATAGCGCGGTAAGCTTTAATGAATGCTTCTTGTGCAATATCATGAACATCTCCCTGTGGTACATAACGAGAAACAAGACTTACAACTTTATTCTGGTATTTGATAACCAGTATATTAAAAGCTTTTTTATCACCTTTTTGCACTCGTTTAACTAGCACCTTGTCTGTCAATCGCCCGCTCATCTGAGATCATTTCTCCAGAAAATAAGTTTCATATTTTCCTTATTTAAATCCACTATTTTTTTTTAAATTTACAAGCAAGCATTTTTTTGAATAGTAAAAAGTTATAAAATTTCAATAAAATTTAAACTATTTTAAATTTAATCCACGTTAGACTAGACCATAAGAAAAGTTTTTAAACTTTAAAATTTTTTTAAAAAAATAAAATAATTATTTACTTTATTTTTAAATTTTAGTAAAAAGATAGATTTATTAATCTAATAATATATTAATATTTTTATCGTTGTTAATAACATTATTAGTTTTTATTCTTATCGATGAAATCGATATCAAAATATAAAATACATTATTGATATAGTTATATAATATTTATTACACTCAATAAATATTATATAACTTTTTAAGAAAAATAACTAACTTAAGGTGGTAATAATATCAATAATTATTTAATTTTAAACTCAATATAAAAGGTTTAAGGTTATAAAAAATTTATTATTATATCAAAATATAAAGTTTTATAGATATGTTCTAATTATTACCTCTAACTAAATAATAATTAAAAATGAATAAAAGTTATAGAAATGAATTCTATTGATTAAATTTAAAAATATTATTTTATATAAAATTTTAACATAAAATTAGAATATTATTTATTTTATATTTTAATATATTTTGCATTCAAATAATTTTTGAAAAAAAACATATAAAACAAATATCATCATTCGTTTAAGTTTTTTAGAAAAAATTCTAATATAATTTATTGATTTATATAGAAATATCAATAATTAATTTATTAATTTATTATATAAAAATATTTTTTATAAATAATCATCTTTTATACAAAATAGTCATTAAAATAATGATTTTAACTAAATATTATTAAATATTGATAATAATTAAAAATAAATTCGTTATATGTTAAATAATTAACTCATTTATACCACATTATTTATTATGATAACTTATATGATTTTTTATTATTTAAATACAAAAGAAAATTAAATTAAAATTAATCAAAGAACTTATTTTTATTTAAAAATTAATTATAAATATTTACAGATTTATTTATTTAAACCTAATAAGTAATATTTACTACCTTATAAATAATTAATTAAGAAAAATTAAGTTATTTATACTACTAATTAGTAGTAAATTTTATGAATAGATAAGATGTCTAATACAAAAATTCTATAAAAATTTATATATAATCATATGTAAAAATATTGTATTTAAACTTAGATACTTCTTCTTCCGTATGTTAAAATAATAACAATTGTATAATATTTACTAATATCGATAAACCAATAAATAATAAGTTTATTTTGAAGGTATTTTTATTCTTATAAACTATTAAGTAAATCTATTGAAAATTACGAGCTTTAGTGTTTTTTAAATTTTTAAGTTACTTATATAAAGACTAATGTCCAATGAACGAAAATTAGCGTTATTTTTTATATTTTATTAATTTTAAAAAAAATTTATTTTTAATTTTTAGTAATGCAAATAAGTCAATGTATTATATTTTACTTCGAATATTACTTAGTATATTTATAAAAAATTTTATTATTATTTTTTCAATAAAATACTTTTACAGTAAAAGTATTTAATTTAACTATAGAGTTATTTATCTTTTTAATTTTATTAAATTATTAAAATATTAAATTATTAAAATATTTAAATTTCCATAAAATAAATATTTTTTATGTTTTACTAAAAATAAAACAATTATTTAAAAAAAAATAAAAAATAGTTATTTTTCTTATATTATTGAGCGTTTTTATTTTACTTACTTTTCATACGATATTCAATTACGATATATTTATCTCTTATCGTAGATAACAGATTATATTTATGTCCATTTAATTTCTAGCATATTATTTAAATAATTAATTAAAGAATTTATAGATAGATAATATATTAATTAAATTAATTTAATCTATTTTTTTATATTATGTATTCTTATGATAAATATTTATAGCAAGCGGCTTATTTTAATTATTATTTTTATAATTTAAAATAGAAATAATTTATTTTATTTTTTTTTTAATTAATAAACTTTATTACCTATTAATTTAATTTCAAATATTTCTTTTTTATTAAAAAAAAATGATAAATATTTTGTATTGCACTATAAGATTTTTTTTAAAATTTTCAGCATTCAATATTACAAACATATCGAATAATAGTTTTCATTGATTTTTAAAATAAAATTCTTAATATTTTTAAAAATATATTAAATAAATGATTTTAACGCAAAAACTTTTATAAAAATTTAAAATTTATTATTTGTAACTTTTATATAACATAACAATGTTATTAACATTAAATACCATAAATATAACTAATTAATTTTTCATATATAAAAAATTCAACTTAATTACTTAAAATTTTATTTAAAAGCAGAGAATGCATCAATTTCTGGATCTTCTAAAAGTAAAAATAACAATTTTTTTAAATTTTAATAACATTAATAATTTACTAATAAATATTAGTCTTTAATAAGTAAAAAAACAAAATATATCGAAACGATCGATTAATTTCATTTTATTTTTTATGAAATTCGGTCAATTATTTTTATAGATAGCTATTAATGTAATGAAATTAAATTCAATAAATTAGTAGTTGTGTTAATAATGACACTGTAAATTTAAATATTTTAAATTAAAAGGCGAAAATAATATGAAAATTAATAGCAGCAAAGCAATACCGATCACTACTATTTCTTTACTGATTTTAATGTTCACTTCCTCTAATGTATTAGCTGGAGATAGTGCTAACTTTACTATATCAGGTAAATTTCTTCCTACCGCTTGTAACATAGTCTTATCTAAAAATAACATTGATGTTGGTAGCATTAAGTATGGAGAGCTTGAAACACAAAATACAACTACCAAACTTATGGAAAAGAGATGGGCGGAAAATTTTGGACTATATAGCAATATCGAGAAAACAACACTTACAGTTGAATGTGATAACTTAGCATCTGTCGGCTTTACTGTTACTGACAATAATAGTTCTTATGCTCCACTTAATTTTATTGAAAATACAGGTATATCAAATATAGGTATAGAAGGGGCTGATTTATCACATGCATTTGGATTGAAATCTATTAGTGGTCTAGCTAACAGCTCTAAACTTGGTGGTTATTTTTTTGAATTCACTAAGGCGCTTGTTGTTGGGGCACAAGGAAAAGACATTAATAAAGATTTTAATACGGGTTTAAAAGATTCTAAGATAAGTAATGCTGGGTGGATTAAAAAAAAGGTGCCTGGAGATTTAACATTATCAAAATTCTGGACATATATTGATAGTGATGATCCAGTAAAAGCAAAAACATTTAAAGTTGACTTTAAACCAAATTTATTTTTTTACTACGATAGTACGCAACGTAATCTGATCGATGAAATTACTTTTGAAGGTTCAGCAACCTTTACTATCTTTTATATTTAATGTCATCATAGTTTGATAATTAACTTTAAGACGGTTAAAGTATGCCGTCTTATTTTTAAAATCTATGATAATTTATTGATATTAACAATAAGGAAATTTTTTCATGAGTATAAAAAATATTTTTTTATTATTTCTTATGTTTAACCCTCTTATCTCAATAGCAAATCATTTAAAATTATATACTTCTGCTGTTATTATTGAAGCTAATATTGGTGAGAACGCTTTTCCAGTAAAAAATGAATCCACTTCACCCATAATGATGCTTGTAACTCTTGAGCCATTACCAGAAGATCCAGAAAAAATAGTTATAATTACACCTCCAATTTCACGTATCGAACCTTATGATACACAAGTGGTGCGTTTTTTACTAAAAAATACCGCTAATTTAAAAACTGAGCGCATGGCTCGTGTGAAATTTGAAAGTATCCCGGCAAAAGGAGAAAGAGTTGATAATCGTATTAATATCAATATTGCTCAAAATATTCCTATTATTGTTAAACCTAAAGAATTGAAACGTAATTATACCCCTTGGAAACATCTGCAATGGAAAATGATTAATAACATTTTAACAGTATACAACCCATCTCTCTATGTGATCCGCTTTCATCCTAGATTAACTCTATTACCATCTAAAGAAACAGTTAGCTTACCAAGTACTTATCTTTTGCCTGGTAAGAATTTATCTGTAAATTTACCTATACGGAAAAGAATACTCACTGCAGTAAAACTAACACCAGCGTCACTTTATAATTATATGCAAAAACCAGTTCAATTGTCGGTCAGTACATCATCATCCGGAGCTTAACATGAAAAGTTGTCTTACTTTCAGTCGTTTTGCCTTGTCTTTAGCGCTATCCACTCAAAATGGGCTGGCAGAATCTATAACAATGTTTGATACGGATATTTTACGTGCGCGCGGTATTCCTACTTCAGTTTCCACTTATTTACAGAGTACTTCTAGATTTCCCCCTGGAATTAACCATCCAACTTTAATTGTTAATGGAAATCAACGCGGCACTGTCTCTGTTAGTTTTAATGATCAAGGAGCCTTATGTATTGATACTCATTTTTTACAGATTGCAGGAATACTTATATCAAAAGTTAAAAAATCAATAACTACTCAGAATCAAACTTGCCAATCATTACCAACCGGTATTGATGTAAAATTATATCCTGGATACAATCGTATTGAGTTATTGGTTCCACCTCAATTAATTGATAATAGTATACCAGAAACACTTTATGTTAATGGCGGTACTGCTGCATTGTTTAATTACAATCTTTATATTACCGGTAATAATAATTTTAATCGCCAATCGCGCACCTTTTATGCTAATACAGAAAGTGGTTTTAATTTTAATAATTGGATAGTTCGTAGCTATGATTTTTACTTTAGTCAAAATAATAATATAAAATTTAAACATCAAAATGCTTGGATGCAACGTACTTTTCCATCTTTTAAATCAACTATACAAGCTGGACAACTTACACTCAATAGTCCATTATTTTCTATTCCTGCATTTAACGGCATTCAAATTATGCCTGAAGACGCATTACTAAAGACAGACAATGGTGTTCGTGTCACTGGTATTACACCTTCAGCTGCAAGAATTGAAGTTCGTCAAGGAGGCGCACTAATTTATTCAACATTAGCACCTGCCGGCACTTTTGTTTTAAATAATTTACCATTAAATAATTTTTCAGAAGATTTAGAAGTAACAGTGATTGAAAATAATGGTTTACGCCGGCGATTTATTGTTCCTGCAGCGTCATTTTGGTTCAATTTTTTTCCTATACAACAAAGTTGGACATTTGCTGCCGGTCAATTACGTGACACAAAGTTTGGTAGTTTTAATGATTTAAAAAGTCATGGATTTATCGCAGCTAGCTTTCCAATAAAAACCTTACACACTAATATAACGACAGGACTAATGCTAGCCCAACGTTATACTTCTGTTGGTCTTAATGCAAAAACTAATTTATGGAAAGGTGCATCAACTTATCTTCATCTTCTTGCTTCTAGAGATACACGTACTAGAACACATGGAATTATTACACAAGCTGGACATAGTATGGCAATGGGAGATAGATTATTAGCCACTTTCAGTACTGCATTCTATACCCTTGGTTTTCGTTACTTGACAGATAATCCTCAATCCAATGCTTTACGTTATAACTTACAGCGGCGATTGTATAGTGCAAGTCTTAGATGGAGTAATGATATACTAGGGTACTTTTCATTTGGTTTAGCTAGAACGGAGCGATTTGATAATACTTCTGAGAACTATCCAATGCTAAGTTGGAGTCGTAATATTGGTTCAGCAAATGTCTCATTTAGTATGTCGCCACGTAATAATGAACGTGTTGATAACATGTATTATTTGAATATTAGTTTTCCAATGAATAAAGCTAATGCTAATTTTGCTGTCAGTAAAGAAGGTAATTATACTCGAGCATCAACTAGTATTAATCAGCAACTTAATGATACTATTGGATATAGTGTTGGCGTTTCTGCAATCAATAACCATTATTATAACTTTAATAGCTCAGTTAACCTACAATCACGCTATACTAGTTTCTATGGTAATTATAGCTATAATGGTCACGATAGTCATGCTTGGTCAGCTAATATGAAAGGCAGCATAATACATGATGGTCACAGTATACTTTTTTCTCGATATAACGTGCGAGATACTTTTGGTATTGTTAATGTTACTGAATTAGATAATGTGCGAATACAAACTCCATCCGGTACAGTATTGACAAATAAAAAAGGTCGTGCTGCAGTACCATCTGTTATTCCATATATTAATTCACGCGTTGAATTAATCACTCAGGGTTTACCACGTAATGTAGAAGTGAGTAATGCTAGCAGTATTATTAAAGCCGCTCGGGGTTCCATTAGTAATTTCAATCTAAAAGTTGAACAACGAAGAAAAATATTATTGCAAGTTACAGATTCATATGGTAACTCATTACATCAGGGTATGGCTGTACTAGATAAATATGGACATTATCTAAGTATCATTGGTGCAGACAGTGACATTTTTTTAGATACAAAACATCTCGGTAACGGCGTTCTTATTGAAGATAATAATGGACGACGATGTACATTGAACTTCACAATAAATAAGAAGCCATCAAAAGATGATGAGCCATATGAAATTGTTCCGGCAGTTTGTCAATAAGCAATAAAAAAGAATGAAGGATAAAATGAGATCAATAATATTATTATTACATATTATCATCAGCATAATTATTAATTTTATAATAATAAATCCAGCTTACGCATTAATATTTGATAATTGTAGTATCGCTATGTCACCTGTTTATGCCGATTATGGTAATATAACATCCATCTCATTATATAATGAAGCAGAAAAAAATAATGAAGGATTTATATTAACTCGAACTGCTACACTAGAAATATCTTGCATTAATAAGAAAAAAATTCAAATAGACCTGCGTTCCTCCAAAATAAATAACAAATACTTTAATATAGGACATAATATTAAAGTTTCTTTATTTACTGATAAAATCAAGACAAACTTGGTAGACAAAGAATATGTTATATTTATGATCAAAAGAGGGGAAAATAAAATAGATACTCAGGTTGATAAGGAATGGTTTCCAGGAGAAACACTAGAGAGTAATATAGCATTAACAAAATTAACTCTTCCAATAAAAATAAAATTATTAATACCACATAACATGCTTAATAATAACGGAATACCCTTAGATTTTAAGGTGATATTTAATTTTTTGGTTCATTGAAAAATAAAAAAAATATTAAATATATTTTTAGTATATGAAAATTTTAAAGATATATATTATCAAGAGGTGTTTCTTATCTTTATTATTCATGGTATATTTTTTATATAGATTTTATCACTATTGAATATCGTTTTACTAAATTTAAATAATTTCTTTAATGAAAGATTTATATAATAATTATCATATAATTAAGAATTTTGATAAATTTATTAAAAAACTAAATTAACATGTTTTTATTGTTTTATTTTTTATATCAATATCTGCATTGATATTTTCTATAGTAAAACTAATATCTTTAGTTTTTAACTTTACTAGAATCATTATATATATCCAAAGTTGATATAAAAACTATATTTTTTTATTTACAAATGATCCGTATTTTTTAAAATTAAAAATTAGTCTTATTTTTATATTCTTGTTAATTTTAAAATTTTATGTTTAATCTTTAATAATACTATTTTTTACAAAAAAAGTATTTTATTTAATTGTAGAGTTATTTATTTTCTATATCATTAAAAATATTTAATTTTTAATATATGATTAAATATTTTTATATCATTAATTTAAAGCTATGATTTTATCATTAAAATTGAAGATAATTATTTTTATATAAATAAAATTTTATTTATCTTAAAGTTAAATATATATCTGTCATAAAATATCAAAATAAACAACAAAATTTAATAATTTAAAATATATTTATATAAAAAAATAATTACGTATATAAGTAATTAATCATTCTTGTGATTAATGATGTTTATATTATATGTATGTTCAAAAATTAAAATTTTTATATTTTAATATCTTTACTCAAAATATTCATATGTTTCGTTAAAATGAAAATTTTAATTTTCTTAAAATAAAATAACTAATATTTATTATTGGTTATTAATTAATAAAAATTAGGACAATTTATAATCTATAATAGCTATAGAATTAAATAAATTGCTTTTAATTTATAACTTATAATTCCCATAAACTAAGTTTTGATATTATTTTTCTGATATTGATAGAAATCAAGATATAGTTATAACCGTGAATAATAATGGAATGATATTGTTGTTTTTATGTTACTTCATAATTGATAAATTTTATTTTAAGCTTATCGTTAAAAACGAATTATTTATGTTTAAAAAAACACTGAATAATTTATGTGATGTAAAATTTATTTTTTTTTAAATAATCTAAATATCTTTAATATTATAAACCAATTGAATAATAATTGTCATCTATTATTTCTCCAAAAAAAAGTTAATCAATAATTTAGTCATTTAACTATTAATTATATTATATATATTAAAAAAAATACCATTATTTCAAATAAATATTTAAATTTATATATTTTATTGAATAATGAATTTTAAAAAAATAATTCTGTGTTCTAAAATTTTATAAAATGAGAAAATAAAGATTTAAATTTTATTTTTTTCATCAAAATTTATAATTTAATTTTAAATTGATAGTTTATGATATTAAATAAATTTTAAATTTTTATTATAATAAATTTATCTTTTTATTAAACATTAATTTTAGTTAAAATTGATTAAATTTTATTTTTATAATTCAATGATCAAAAAATTTAATAATGTTGTATTATTATTCATCTTAATGATTTAAACCTTAATATTCATATAAAATTCTTATTTCAAATAAAATTTAAATAAGAATTTGAAATTATCTTCAAATTATTTATTTATATGATATAATTATAGTTTCTATAAATTGCTAATATTTAAATATAAGCAATTTATTAACATAAACAAATAATTTTAATTAAATATTCATTTAACATAACATAATGTTATTTAAATTTATTAATAAAAATATAACGGAATGAAGTTATGTCAGTTTTGCCAATTTGGCAAGATATTATACAATCAGAAAAAAAACAAGACTATTTTTATAATATTTTGGCATATGTTGCTAAAAAACGCCAGAAAGGTATAACTATTTTTCCACCGCAAAAAGATCTCTTTAATGCTTTTCATTATACCAAATTGAGCGAAGTAAAAGTTGTAATACTAGGGCAAGATCCTTATTATGCTTTTAATCAAGCACATGGTCTTTCTTTTTCAGTTCGACCTGGTGTTCCAGTACCACCTTCGTTATTTAATATATACAAAGAATTAGCAAAAGATATTTTGTATTTCCAACATCCTAATCAGGGTTATCTTATTAGTTGGGCACAACAAGGAATATTATTATTAAATACAATTTTAACTGTTGAAGAGGGAAAACCATATTCACATGCAAAAATTGGTTGGGAAATATTTACAAATAAGATCATCTCAGTAATCAATCAATATAGATTTGGTGTAATTTTTTTATTATGGGGCTCTAATGCACAAAAAAAATGTAAATTTATTGATAACTTAAAACATTTTATCCTTAAAGCAGCTCATCCTTCACCACTATCTGCTCATAAAGGTTTCTTTAACTGTCGGCATTTTTCAAAAACTAATCAAATACTCATAAAACAAGGAATAGAACCTATTAACTGGATGTCAATTACAAAAAAATAATAAATTAAATGCCACCATTATAGGTGGCATTTAATTTAACTTACTTTGATTTTGATACAATTACCATCGCTGGTCGCAATAATCGACCATTTAAAGTATAGCCTTTTTGTACAACATCAATAACTTGATTAGGTTCATGTTTTTCAGAATCGATCGTTGTCATTGCTTGATGTAATTCTGGATTAAAAGGAATATTTTTTTCTACTATTACCCGAATACCATATTTACTAATAGCAAATAAAAAAGATTTTAACGTTAATTGAAGCCCTTCAATCATTGACATTGTTTCATTTTTTTTGTGATTAACAAGTTCGATTGCTCTTTCTAAATTATCAATTACAGGTAATAATTCATTAGCAAATCGCTCTAAAGCGAACTTATGTGTTTTTTCAATATCTTGTTCAGTACGACGACGAATATTTTCAACTTCAGCTTTAGAACGCAATAACAGTTCGCGCTCACGTTTTTGTGCTTCAAGTAGTTGTTGCTCTAATTCAGTAATACGTGGATCAATTGATAGTTCATTCTTAGAGGTTATTAACTGATTAGTTTTAATGGTATCTTCTATTTCCTCATTTTTTTGTAATTTTTTTAATTCTTTTTGTTTAGATGCTTGCTCATCATGCACTTTATGATCTTTACTACTCATCAATATCTCCACATTATTGGTATTAATTTAGATCCATATTACTGTTTTAATATTGGGGTAAAAATTTTAGATTCAAGAGAAAAGACTAATATGTAAGAGGAAAACACTATGCTGGTCGGAAAAACAGCAAAAAAGACATCATTTAAATATATTGGTATTGTAGGTTACCCGCGAGATCCAGAAGCACTTACAACTCATAAACAACTTTATAACTGGTTACGAAAGAAAAATTATAAAGTAATTGTTGAACAAAAAATTACTCAACACCTTAAATTAAAAAATGCTATCATAGGTAAATTAACAGAAATTGCTAAAATAGCAGATTTAATTATTGTTGTTGGCGGTGATGGTAATATGTTAGGAGCTGCTCGTATTTTTTCGCGTTATAAAAATAAAATTATTGGAATTAATCGCGGTAATCTTGGTTTTTTAACTGATCTTGTAGCAGATAAAGCATTGAAACAGTTAGCAGAAGTATTATCTGGTTATTTCTATGAGGAACAACGTTTCTTATTAAAAGTTCAGATAAGAAAAAAAAATCATAAACATCGAATGAGTACTGCAATTAATGAAATAATTTTACATCCTGGAAAAGTAGCTCATATGATTGAATTTGAAGTTTATATTGATAATCATTTTGCCTTTTCTCAACGTTCAGATGGATTAATTATTACTACACCGACTGGCTCAACTGCTTATTCCCTCTCTGCCGGCGGGCCAATACTTACACCAAATCTTGAAGCTATTGCGCTAGTCCCTATGTTTCCTCATGCTCTTTCATCACGTCCATTAGTTATTAGTAGCAATAGTAGCATTAAATTAAAATTTATACAAAAAAATATTAATTATGAAATTAGTTGTGACGGTCAAGTTATTTTACCCATTCAAGATAATGATGAAGTATTAATTAAACGAAGTAATAAAAAACTTAATCTTATCCACCCAAAAGATTATGATTATTTTAATACATTAAGTTCAAAATTAGGTTGGTTAAAAAAAATATTTTGATATTTGATTACTATCTTATTTCATAAAAACTAATTAATATAATATTTATTAGTAATTGCTTTATATATAAAAGAACTACTTAATTATTTAATTAACTTTGAATAATTTTCAATTGTTCAAAAACTAGAAATTGTTTTTTATTCAAGTAAAATTGTTATTAGCATGAGTAATGAATATAAAAGTAAAACAATTATCATTAATATTGTTATTATTACACTTCTTTCGTATTGAACTATTTATATCCATTTTCATTAATACTTTTTACATGATAATATTAATTAAAAATTAGTAACTATATTGCTAGAATAAGTATGTGCTACATAAATAATCGCTACTAATAATTGCTTATATTGTGATCACTAATCATAGCATTATTTTATGATAATCATGAGAAATAAAGAAGCTAATTATTGAATTCATGGTAAATATGTAATCGTTAATTATTAGCAAACAATTAATATTAAAAATATTTTTTTGAATACTTTTATTTAAATAAAAAATAATATCAAGTTAATAAAAAAATAAATTATTAATGATAATGATCATGATTAAACTTATTAATTGTATAGGTTTAAATATTAATATTAATATGTATTAAAGTAACCGATAAACTCTATTAAATATAAAAACAGTAAATTGACATTAAATTAATTAACAATAATGCACATCAATATTCAATGTTTTATGAGTATTTTATAATTGATCTTAAATTTTATTTTGAATATTTAGAAGTCAATGGTGAAAAATTAGTTATAATTTAACTTTATAATTTATCTTAATTAATTAGATTAATCATTAATATAAGTCACTTTATGAAGAACAAATTACGTATAAAACACTATTCTATAAATTATAAAAATAAATATAGATATCAGTCTATTTGTTTATAATAAAATTGAGTTAATGTAAGCATTAATATTTTTGTTGCCTAATTTATTATGGAAAACTATTATTAGAATTAGATAATTTAACTTAATTTATACATATTAACTGTTTAAATTAAATTAAAATATATTAATATGATAAATTTTATGTGAATAATTAAGTTAATCGTTATGAAAAGAAATGCACGTCTTTTTAAAAAAAATTATTTATAGTAAAACTAAAATATTAGATTACATCAAAGTAACAAAAAATATCAATAACTGGTATTAAAATTTCTTTAATTTCAAAAAAATACTTAATTTTGTTGTATATTATGAGTTATAGAAAAATAATAAATTATTTTAAATTTCATTAATGTTGATTGATGTTAACATTCAGATTTTAAAGGAATATATAATCATGTATGATAAATTTTTAATTTTTGTTATTATGCTTTTTATTGTTTTGACGACGAGTTGTTCTATATTAGAGCGATTTGTTTATCATCCTAATATTAATCAAGGCAACTACTTTTCTGTTACTGATGTTGAAAAAATTAAAAAAGGAATGACTCAACATCAAATAATTTACATATTAGGAACGCCAATGATAAAAGAACCATTTGGCCAAAAAGTTTGGTATTATGTTTTCCGTCAGCAGTTTAACCATGAAAAAATTAAACAAAAAACACTAACGCTTACTTTTGATTCTAATGGCGTTTGTATTGATATAAAACTAACAATAATTTAATTATATAAAAGTACTAACTTTTATATATCATATAATAAATATTATTAATTTTATTAAAAAAAATCAATAGACAACTAATTAAATAAAAGATAAATTAGTGGCTATTTCTTTCATTTTAAACAAGCTATTAGAGAATTTTATTTTATTTTTTTTGCTCGTTTACGGCGTATTTCTTTTGGATTAGCAAATAAAGGGCGATAAATTTCAACTCGATCTCCATCGGATAATATATCAGATAATTCAGCGGGTCGACCATAAAAACCAACTTTATTTTTACTTAAATTAATATCATCACAAAGAGATAAAATACCTGATTTTATAATCGCTTTTTCAACATTAGCCCCTTTCGTCAACTTAACCTGTAGTAAGAATTGCTTATTTGGTAATGCATAAACAACTTCAATATTTATTTTAACCATAATAAACCTTATGAGCACGTTGAGTAAAAGATTGTATTATATTTCTAGTAAGATCTTTAAAAATCTGATAAAAAGTTAACTCTATTAATTTATTAGTAAATTCAAAATCAAGATGTAATTCAACTTTACATGTATTTTCACTTAAAGGAATAAATAACCAATTACCAATTAACTTGTGAAAAGGCCCCTTTATTAATTGTATTTTAATACTTTTATTATTTTGTAATATATTATGAGTAATAAGAGTGTTAGTAATACCAGCTTTAATAACTTTAACTAACACGATCATTTCATTATTAGTATGATTCAGAATTCGAGTATCTACACAACCATCTAAAAATTGTGGATATGAACTTACATCATTAACTAAATTATACATTTTTTCTACACTATATGATAGTAGCTTAGATTGATTGATTTTTAACATAATTATTTTAATTAATTAAATTAAAAGAATAATAATTTTAATAAAAATTTTAAATAAAAATCGAAAATAACAATTTTGTTTAATAAATGCTCCTCGCTTAACATTAAATAATAAATTCTTAGCGTGCTATTTATTTATATATTTAATATAATTGAAATCATGATAAATAAAAAAATACATAGAACTAATTCAGCTTTAATTATTTTAAATAAAATAGCGCAATATGAATATTTTATCAATGAAGAAATTGAGGCAGGTTTAGTTTTATTTGGTTGGGAAGTTAAAGCCTTACGAGCCAGTAAAGTTACTATTAGCAATAGTTATATTTTAGTAAAAGACGGTGAAGTATATCTTTTTGGTACAATAATCACCCCGTTAGATACAGTTTTTTCTCATGTACTTTGTGATCCAACACGTGTTCGAAAATTATTACTAAATAAACGTGAGCTTGATCTCCTATTTAATAAAATTAATCGTAAAGGATATACAGCAGTAGCATTATCGATTTATTGGAAAGGAGCTTGGTGTAAAGTTAAAATTGGTATTGCTAAAGGTAAAAAAGAATATGATAAGCGTTCTGAAATTAAAGAACGTGAATGGAGATTAGACAAAGCAAGAACTATAAAAAATATAAGAGGATAATGAGTTTAAATGCTAGCATTATTAATATTTCTTTGATATTATCGAGATAATAAATTTGGGGCTGATATTGGATTCGACGAGATTTTCAAAACCCAAGGTGCATGTCGAGGAGCGGTTTGCCTCGAAAAAAGCCGCAAAAAATAGTCGCAAACGACGATAACTACGCACTGGCAGCCTAATAATCTGCGCAGAGCCCTCTCTCCCTAGCCTCCGCTCTTAGGATTGGGTCAAGAGAGGTCAAATTTAAAAGAGATCGCGTAAGATACCTAACCTGTGGTTGAAACGTTAAATTTAATCAGGTTAGTTTGTTAGTAGTAAGTCTATCTATAGCTAACTGACAAATATAAAAATTAGACTAAACATGTAGTACCAAGGATAGAGAGATTTCGGACGTGGGTTCAACTCCCACCAGCTCCACTTATTACAAAACTAAAGTATAACTATAATTTAAAAATTATAAGTTATAAAAAATAATTTGATATCGATATGAAAATTTATTTTAAAAGATATTAAGTTAATTAACTTTAATTTTTTTATTGAAAATATATATTTATATGAGAAAAACTGAATATTTTAGATAAAACGTTTTTATTATTTAATGGCATAATGTAGACAAGAATTAATTATAAAAAATATCTAGATATACAAAATACCTTGAAGTTAAATTTTAAGGCATTTAAAATATTTTAATAATATTTCTCGATAAGAAAACTGAAAATTTCATTAGAATAAGAAAAATAATTAACTTCGTTCTAAATAAATATTGAAATTTTATTTAATCAAAATTTTAATATTATCAAATATCTTTTAATTTAATAGATAAAACTTATGACTATCTTGGTTACTATTAATTTTTAGGTATGTTTTTGTTAATAAAATTTTTTTTATTATATAACAGTGTTATTAATATATTACAGTAAAAATTTAAAAAAAATTATTTAGTATTTTTTGAAATAAAAATATTTATTAAATAAATAAATATTTTTATATGATTATTTAATTTTAATATTTTTATATAAAAATATTAAAATTAAATATATGTTATAATAAAACTGAAATACAATATGTTTATAACTTTATCATAATATTAAAAATATTCATATTATCTATGTTCCTTGTCAGCAGTTATTTATTTAAATTTAATTAAAATTTAAAAATTATTTTTTAGCTAACAAAAGAATCTTGTAAATAATTTTTCTTATAAACTTCTTGAAATTAAATATTTTTAATATTTTGAACTAAACTAATTCTTTTAATGATACTTAAGTTATATAATTCCAAATCAAATATTTAAATTAATTAATTTAAATATTTAAATATCATTTATATTAATTCATATATCTATGTTAATATAAATATATATATTTTTATGCAACCTAAATATAAAAGGATTAATTTACTTAATCAGTATTCAGATAGCAGTTTTATGATATTTAATCATATTAATAAACCTTTAAAATAATAAAAACTTTTTTCTGTAACTCTATTTTATAGAGGACATAATGATTTACATAAAAAATCTATAAGTTTTATTATTTTAACCTTTAGAGCTTTATATTTAAATAATTTAATAAAGTAACAACTTGTTATTATTGACTATTTTAATAATATATTTTTATATTTGAAATTAAAAATGCAACATCATATGTTCGATATTTTTCATTATTTTGAAAATAATTTGATTTTTTTGTTAAAATATATCAATAAATCAATTCATTATTTTTTTATTTAAAAAAATAATTAATAATAACTCTCTCCATCTAAAACCATCTATATTTATCATTATTCTTTGATATGACTGAATAGCTTTAGTAAAACACTGTTTATTGAATTGTAGATTATATTAAAATATTTAAATTCAGTTATATGAATAAATATTATTAGTACTTCACTAATCAAAAAAAAGATAAATTTTTATTATCACAATTAATAGTAATTGTATTTTAAATAATGTGTTATTTCAATATCCTTGAATTTTTAACTCAACTATTTATTTATAGTAAAACTAGTATTTTTTTGTAAATAATAATTATATTCCATGCAAATTTAATTTTTGTATGTAAGAAATCAAATCATCTTTATAATTAATAATTTTGTGACATAAATACTTTCTAAAAATTAAAATCTTCTATACCTTTAACATTTTTAGTTAAATTATATATTCTTCTCCTCTAAGTGTTTTTCATTAATAATCAAAATACTAGTATAGTTATTAACTAGGAAAATTAGATAATATATTATTTTATAATTTTTAATTAAAATTAAAAATTATTATATTGTTTTTTAATTATTATTTATTTATTTTAATAGCAAAATTAAAGTGTGATTATTATAAATAATTAAAGCTTAAAGCTATATTTTCATTTCATAAAAAGTAAATCATTTATTACTAGTTTATTTGATTTTTAAAAATTTTCGCTTAATAAAGGAAATACAAATAACTTACGAAGTACTAACATTTTTAAATACTTACAATATTTTTAATAAATATTAAAATAAAATTAAGTTATAACTAAAAATTTTAAAGTAATAAATAATGTGATAACATATATATTAAATTTTTAATTATTCTATTATTTTCAATAACTATCTATTCTAAGTATCAGGATAAATTACCTATAAAATTATTTTTAATATAAAAATAAATCTTTTCATAGTTGAATAACGATAAAAATAATCGAAAATTAGTTGTTTATAAAATACATATTAGTAAATGATTCTATGAAAATTGCTAATAAATCAATAATAGTTGAAAACTATCATAAAACAAAGCTCGATAACTTATAAAAAATTAATAATTATTGACGATAAAAAATTTAAAATAATATCAATAAAAATGATCTTTTAAGTAGATTTAAATCTAATTTATTATTTATTTAAAATAAAAGTAATTATACTTCTTCATTGTCTTTAATTTATATCACATCGATTTTAAAATATTAAGAATATTTTATCTATTTCAATTAAAACTGATTTTAAATATATTCATATATAATGAAATATAAAAAATTATTTCAATAAAATGAAATTAATAATTATTTTTTATTTATTTTATTATTTTTTCTATTTTATAAATATAACATTGATTATTAATCATTAAAATTTTAAAATAAACAGTTATTTAATTATAATTGATTTATATTAAAATAATTATTAAGAATTACATGTATATAAAACATTACAATATTATTCTTATAATATTAAGTAAATACAAAATATAATGTTAATGTATATTAAATAATAATATTTTAGTTTATATCGATGTTATTTAAAGTGAATAAAATTAAAAAGATTTTAAATCGTACCATCAATAATGTTAGGACTACTATATGAATTATAAAAATGAATATTTTAATAGACAAATTATTTATAAAATTAATATTGATTAAATAAAATAGAAAATTAAAAAATTAATGATTATACAATTAACATCGATTTAATTATTATTATCACCTAATAGTTCTGATTTTATCAATTATCTTTTTATGATCAACAATAGTTAGTGTTATTCCATAAAACAAAATAATTATTTTAGATATTAACTTTAAATAAATTAAATGTAATAATATCAATTATAATTAAAAAATATTTTTAAATAAATTGTTATTTAATATTTTACTATTAGTTTTTTAAATTTTTCCAATATTTCAGTATTTAATTTTCATATTTTTTGTAAAAGATGTATCATAAATAATAATTCATTATTATAATCAATTATATTTCTATATATTGAGAAATAAGTGACAAAAAATCAATAAATTTATTAATTTTTTATTTTATTTAACAATTTAATAAACTATTAAAATTAATATAATAATAACTATTAGATATATTAAAAAATAACTTTAACCTTTAAAATTATTTTTGAAAAAATCCAATAAAATTAATGATAATTATCATAAAACAACATTGATTTCTTAACAATCAATTCTAACACAAAATTATTTTTATTTTATCTAACTAAATAAAATAACAACACATATATTTTTTAGAGATGTGATGTAATTTTACTTTTTTTTTAAAAAAAATATTATTTATTATCACGTAAAGAATAATTTTTATAAAACTATATATTGACATAGATTATACGTTTTTATATAAATGTTTTCATTTATTATTTCAATCGTTATATTAAAAATATCGTCAATTTAATAAAAAACCAGTAAAAAAAACACTTAATAGTGCTAGTTACAATGATAAAAAGTTACTAAATTAATTTTTTTTTTAAAAATGAAATACATCATATTTCCCATTAATAAATTAAGTTTAAATAATAGAAATTTCTATGCTTGATTAAAATCCAATTAATTCTAATGAGCATCTTGTTTATCAATTAACTTTTATTTTAATTATTGTTACTGATTTAATTGATAAAAACTATATTTTTAAAAGTTTTAAAATAGATGAAAACATTTAATATAAAAAAATTATTAGCATTTTTTCTTAATTATTAATTTTCATTAAGTTTTTAAAAAAAAGTTAATTTTATTAATAAAAATAGTAATTTTATAGATTTATTGGTACATAAAAATGAAGATTTAATTCACTATAAATAAATTTATAAACAAATTATGTTCATAAAAATAGCTTACATAATTGTTAATTAATTTTAGTATAAAATATAAAACATATTTTATAAATAAAAACATTAAATTCAATAAAACTACAAAATAAAAAATTCATTAACTTCTTGATATTGCTTTAACATAAATTTAATATTTTATATTAAAACAATAAATTACTATTTTTTAAAAAAATATTGTAAAATAACTCAACATTTTGTCGTTTTTATAAAAACAATCATTTACTCTTTGTTATCTCTTCAATAGCTTCCAGTGAAACCACTTTATCAGGTTGATGCTCAATTTTTTCAGACTGACCAATAAATATTCCACCACTTTTAATAGAGATATGACTTACACGACTAATCCCTTGTAATGTACCATGCTCTAGGATATTTAAATTATTTCCAAAACACACACCATCAACAAGACCATCGATAATTATATTAGATGCTTCAATTTCACCTTCAATTTTTCCACATTGCATGATATAAATCGTTCCTTCTGTTACTATAATATTACCTTTAATTTTTCCCCAGACATAAATATTACCTGAAATAGTAATGTTACCTTTTAAAAAACTTTTTTTTGAAATAATTGTTACATCTTTTTGTTTTGGATCATTTTTTTTATCTCCTTTTATCATAACTATGTTTGTATTTGAAGTATTTTGTTTTTTACTTTTAAACATCGTAATTAACCTCATTTTCATAAAGATAAATAATAGAATAAAAATAAATAAAAAAATTAAAATAAAAAACCATGTTTTTACAATTACATTTGATATATATAACATCACTACTAATACCCATAGGAACCAGATGAAATAAAGATAAAAATTTTCTCTATCAGTAAATGTTTTCATTCTTTCAAATAAACTCATTAAATAATATCTTAACAAGAAGTTATGATCTTAAACTCTTAATATAGAATATCAATTATATTTAGTATTAATATACTGATTGATATGAAAGAAAAATAATTTATAATGAATTTTATAATAAATAAAATAAGAATATAAATATTATTATTGATATATAAATCTTTATTTTTTATTTAATTTTGAACATAATTAAGACTCTCACTATAAAATGATATAATTCAATAAATATCAATTGTAAAATAATGATTTATTACATTCCGATAACTTTAATTAAATTACTTAAAAATTTTTTTAATTGTATGTTTTATTAAAAATTTAAATCATATCAATGATCTATTAATATTTATTAATCATTTAATTAATTTTATTAAAAAAAAATAAAAATAAGAATTACTGCAATGAATTTATATTCTAGTATGATACTATCTATCATAAATTACTAAAAATATTTAATGATAATAAAAAGTATCACTATTATTAATAATAATAAGATTAAACTTTATTAAAACGATCATTAAAAAAAATTAATTAATACGTTTATTTTTGATAACAATATGTGATCTCATTCAAATATCTCTTGTAAACTTCATTTTCTTTTATTGATCGATATTAATTAATTATACTAAATAAAATTAATATTGATTGATTTTTGTGATAAAGGATAACCATAATTATTCAATATGTATTTTACACTAAAAAATCAGCCCCTTTAATTAATTATCAAATAATTTTTTATATTATATTTACCAGATATCTCTTAATCTTTTTTATCATTATCATAATAGTTATTATTTATCCATCTATAATTGTTAAAAGTAATCACCTTTATTCTTATTGAAAGGCTCCCTTGATAATTGTTAAAATAAAATATAATACTTAAGATTAACATTAAATTAATTTTGTAGATATAAATTATTAAATTTAAAACCTAATGCTAAATTCAAATTAAATTTAGCATTATAGCTATAATAACTAAAATTGTAATTCTTAATCTAGGTATTTTACAGGAAAATATATACTACTTTAAATATTAAAATTTAATAAATATCTATTTTATTCATAATTTTCTACTAAAAATTAATAATATATATTTATGTTGTGTTTTTTAATTTTAAACAATTATCTATTTAATTTTATGCTTATATATTTACTGATAAACAAAAAAAAGAGTTTTATCAATTTATGTATATTAAAGCGGAATCACAATATCAAGGCTAGTTAATTGAAATGTTATATTTTTCACTAAATTTATATAGAAAATTATTTTTGAAAATATTATTTTAATTATGTTATGTTATGGGAATCTTTTCATTAATAAAATAATATTAATAAACAAAATAAATGAGACATATTATTGTATCAAATATAAACTTTAAAGGTTTATATTTGTTCTAAATTAAATAAAAAAATATTTTTGTTATACATTTCGTCCAACAAATATTGTTATCAATAATTTATATAATAGATTAATTTCTATTATTAAATTAATTAACAATAAAATAAGTATAGTTTATGTATTGACATAGCATATACAATAAATTGGTTAAATTTGAAATATTAAAGTTAATAAGTTTTTCTTTAAATTTTATCCATTATTTATAAAGTGACGTAAAATACACTTATAATTTTAATATGTTTTTCTATTATTAAATATTATATAGTTATTATCTACGTACTATATTAAAGTTATTTTTTTTAAAATAGAGATAACTAAATAAATATACATAATATTTATGTGATATTATTAATTTTATTTTTAATTTTATGGTAAATAATGGAACAAAAACAAAATTATCTTGCATGGCTCAAAAAAAAAATACGGTATCATGAACATCTTTATCATGTACTGGATGCACCTGAAATACCAGATGTAGAATATGATCGAATGATGCAAGAATTACAGAAATTAGAAGCTCAACACTCAAAATTAATCATGAATGATTCACCAACGCAACTAATTGGTGCTACACCATTAACTGCTTTTAAACAGGCGCGCCATGAAATATTAATGCTATCATTAGATAGCGTTTTTAATGAAAAAGATTATTTAGCTTTTGATAAACGAGTACATGATTATTTAAAAGATAAAGACCAGCTGATATTTTGTTGTGAGCTTAAATTAGATGGTTTAGCAGTTAATTTATTATATAAAAAAGGTGAACTAGTACAAGGAGCAACGCGTGGTGATGGTAAAACAGGCGAAAATGTTACCGCTAATATTCGTACTATTAAATCGATCCCTACTCGTTTAACAGGCAATAATATTCCTGAATGCATCGAAATTCGTGGTGAAGTTTTCATGACACATAGTGATTTTAAAAAACTAAATGAAGAAGCTCAGTATAATAATGGTAAAATTTTTACAAATCCACGTAATGCTGCAGCAGGTTCATTACGTCAACTTAATTCAAGTATTACGGCTAAAAGGTCATTATCTTTTTTTTGTTATGGTTTTGGTTTAGTAATGGGCGGAAAATTGCCTATTAGTCAATATCAATGCTTAATACAATTTAAAAAATGGGGATTACCAGTTAATGATAAGTTAGCACTTTGCAAAAATAGCCAACAAGTTTTAGAGTATTATCATAAAATTGAATCTGTTCGTTTAGATTTAGGTTTTGATATTGACGGTATAGTTATTAAAATTGATTCATTACAATTACAAAAAAAGCTAGGTTTTATTGCTCGGGCGCCTCGTTGGGCTACAGCATTTAAATTTTCTGCTCAAGAAAAAATAACTTTATTACATGATGTAGAATTCCAAATAGGACGAACTGGGGCTATCACGCCAATTGCTCGATTGAAGCCGGTTCATATTGCTGGTGTAACTATAAGTAATGCAACATTACATAATGCTGATGAAATAAAACGCTTAAATATACGTATTGGTGATAGCGTTGTTATTCGTAGAGCTGGTGATGTGATTCCTCAAATTGTTAATGTACTTATTGATCGTCGGCCTACCGATAGCCAAGAAATTCAATTTCCTATCCATTGTCCTGTTTGTGGTTCAGATATTGAGCATATAGAAGGTGAAGCTTTAATTCGTTGTACTGGTGCTTTATTTTGTACAGCACAACGTAAAGGTGCTTTGAAACATTTTGTTTCTCGTCGAGCAATGAATATTAAGGGGATTGGAGATAAGATTATCAATCAATTAGTTGATAAGAAATATGTAACAACAGTAGCTGATCTTTACCGTTTAAATCTTGATGTTTTAATGAGATTAGATCGTATTGGGATAAAATCAGCACAAAATATAATTAATGCACTTAATAAATCTAAACGAACCACATTAGCCCGTTTTATTTATGCGTTAGGTATTAGAAAAGTGGGAGAAGTAATGGCGAGTAATTTAGCATCGCATTATACAACATTAGCTTTACTTATTACAGCGAATATAAAATCTCTAAAAACAGTACAAAATATTGGTGAAATAATCGCTAATCATATTATTAATTTTTTTCACGAACTACATAATCAAAATATTATTAATGAGTTAATAAACGAAATTGGGATTAATTGGCCATCAGTCTTATTTAAAAAAACGAGTAATACATTTATTGGCAAAACAATAGTTTTAAGCGGAAAATTAAATTATTTGACTCGCGATGAACTTAAAGATAAATTAACATTACTTGGCGCAAAAGTAATAACTAGTGTTTCTAAACAAACTGATCTAGTAATTGCAAATAAAGCTAATAGTGTTAAAATAATAAAAGCAAATGAATTGGGAATAAAGATTCTCAATGAAAATGAATTAAAAATATTGTTGGAAAAAAGTTAATATTTATATATTCAAATAAAATAATAAAAAATTAATTATTTTATTTTTTTTTATTGTTCAATTTATTACTAGTTAATAACTTTTAAACTAAATAATTATATAGTTATTTAATATTATCTTTTATAATTTTAATAAAATTAAGTTATCTTAATGCATATAATTATTTTATTATATCAAAATATTTAGAAATATTTGTATTAACACTTCATTCTCTTTTATATGTTATTTTACTTATTAGTTAATTATTAATTAAATTAATAATTTTTATAAAAAATATATTTATTGACTTTTCACATTATTAATTTATTAATTAATAATGTGAGTTATTATTTAATTCATATATTGTGAAAAAGTATTTATTAATTGGTTTTATTAATTTTTTACTACTTATTACTTTATGTAATGGTATGGTTTAATTTTGTATTTTATAGAAATGATTATTTTAAATTATATTATTGATTTTTTATTTCTGTATTATTTCTGATTATTTTGTTTAAACGTTGATTAATATTCTGTGATAAAATTTATCAAAATTTTATTTTTATCACTAAAATAATAAGAATATTACTTACTAGCTAAAATTAATAGTATGAAAAATATTTTTTTTTAATGTGATTAATTTATTAATTCTTTATTAAATAAACTTTATTGATTATAAAAATATATTGAGTTGGATGTTACTAGATCATGTTCATGTATATAACAGAAATTAAATTATTAGTATAATTTTATGTTAATTATTATGAGTTTTATATAGAAATATTTGATCTTAAATATATGATTAAAATTATAATTCTAAACATTATAATATATTCCTTATATAATCATTAATTAATATTTAATCAATGATTATACATCATAAATAATGTTTTTAAAAATTTAAATAAATATATTTTTATCAATTTTAAAATTGTTTTTTTTATTATTATAATCATTTTAATTAATATGATTTAATCATAGTGATATGAATTGAGTTTTTATAATTTATTGAGTATACATTTTACTTATTAGTTTATTTTTTTGTATTTCTCGATAAAAATATGTTTTAAAATTAATGGTATTAGTATGATCAATAAATTAACGTTTAGCAAATTTTTATAAGATGTTAAAATGGGTTATTGTTAAATTATCCCTTCATTCAGTATTACTTTTATTCCCTTTCTACTTTTATTAATAAAAGTAGAAAGGGAATAAAAGATAAAAAACTCAATAAAAATATTGATTCTAGTTTTAGTTTTAGTTTATCGTATAATATTATATTTTTAAGTCTTTTTATTTTCATTAATATCAAAAATTAACTTTGAGATAGTTTGATGTTAATTTTATTCTATGTATCAATGTACGTTAATTTTTATATACATAAATAAAATTTAATCGATATTACTAATATTTTATATTTTTATTAAATGTAACAAAAGAATTATTAATTCATTTATTAAAAAATATTTATTTTTTCATATATAATAGAAAATTATCTCTATTAACAATCATTGAAATAATTTAATTAAAATAAAATTAACACTTAAATAATAGCTTAATGATTTAATTAAATTACTAAAATGTTTTATAATAAGTAAGTAGCAAAACTATCAATATTAATTAGATATATATAGAATTTAAATGCTGTAAGGAAGAATAAACTATTGATTTTTTTAATAGTATTTAATTATACTCTAAAACTAATCTTTAATTCCTTAAAGAAATTTAATTAAATAACAGTATAATATGTAAAGTGAATAAGGCTATAAATAAATTAATTTTTAAACAAAAGTTTAACTATTAAAATATTTATATAGTTTGTGTATAAAAAAGATAAATAACAATATACAATTACAATAATTTAGTTTTATTTATTAATATTATTTTTATGATTGTTAATATAAAACAAAGCTTTATCAATTCGTTTCAATGCATTAATTTTACCAATAGTATGTACAGTGGCATCAATACTTGGTGATTGATCTGTTCCTGTCACAGCAACACGAAGCGGCATACTAACTTTTACAATATCGATTTTTAGTTCTGTAGCTGTTGATTTTATTGCTTGACAAATTTTTTTACATGTCCAGTTATCAATACTTGTTAATTTTTCTTTTATCATTTCTAGTGGTAAACGTGCTATTGGATTTAAATGTTTTTTAACGGCCGTAGTATCAGATAAATTAAAATCTTGATAAAAATAATTACATGAAGTAGCTATTTCATTTAAAGTCTTGCAGCGAGTACCAAGAAGCTTAATTAAATTTACTAAATTTGGTCCTGTTTTCGTGTCTATATTTAGCCGTTTAATATGCCACGCTAAATGAGTAGTAACATATTCAGCAGGTAATGAATTTATATAATGATGATTAAGCCATAATAATTTATCATTATTAAAAGTACTGGCAGATTTATTAATTGTATTTAAAGAAAAATAACTGATCATTTCTTCTCGACTAAAAATTTCTTGATCACCATATGACCATCCAAGACGAACTAAATAATTTAACATTGCTTCTGGTAAATAACCATTATTACGATATTGCATTATATTGATTGGACAATGACGCTTAGATAATTTTTTACCGTCATCACCTAAAATCATTGAAACATGAGCATATATAGGTATTGGCATACCAAGTGCATTTAATATATTAATTTGTCGTGGAGTATTATTAATGTGATCTTCACCACGGATCACATGAGTAATTTTCATATCAAAGTCATCAATAACAACACAAAAATTATAGGTAGGAGAACCATCAGTACGCTGTATAATAAGATCATCTAATTCAAGATTATTAAATTCGATTTGACCACGGATTTGGTCTTCAAAAATAACAGAACCTTCTTGTGGATTACGAAAGCGAACCACGTGAGGTTTATTTGGTATATAATTATGAAAATAATTTCGACAATAACCATCATAACGAGGTTTTTCACCTTTAGCTATCTGTTCTTTACGTAAATTATATAATCGTATTTGAGAACAATAACAACGATAAGCTTTTATTTCATTAATCATTTGATTGATAACTTCATGATAACGGTCAAAACGTTTCGTTTGATAGTAAGGACCTTCATCCCATGTTAAATTTAACCAATTCATTCCATCCATTATGACATCAATGGATTTTTGTGTTGAACGCTCAAGATCGGTATCTTCAAAACGTAAAACAAATTCTCCATTATTATGGCGACTATAAAGCCATGAATAAAGAGCAGTACGAGCGCTTCCGACGTGAAAATTACCAGTTGGGCTTGGCGCAAAGCGTGTTTTTATTTTATTCATCAGATTTACCTTAATGATCTTTTATATTAAGTTTGATTAATAACAAATTTATAGTTAGTTACTTAGCAGTCTAATTTAATTTTTTAATTTTATTGGAATGATACTCATAGTTTATTTTGTTAATTTATTAGTAAAAATGTTTAACTCTTTAGTAAAATTTAGATAAAATAAAGTTAAATAAATATCATTTAACAGATGACAATAGATTTCTATTTTTTAAAATTTTATCATAAATACATATTTTTTTTTAAAAACCATTGACTCATGCTAAACTATCCCTATAATGCATTCCGATCATAACAGGCGATTAGCTCAGTCGGTAGAGCATCTCCCTTACAAGGAGAGGGTCATCAGTTCAAATCTGGTATCGCCTACTATCATTTATCGAAAATAAAAAATCATTTTATTTAAGTTATTTGTAATGTGTTTTATTATTAATAGGGGTCGTTAGCTCAGTCGGTAGAGCAGTTGACTTTTAATCAATTGGTCATAGGTTCAAATCCTGTACGACCCACCAATTAAAATAATCTATTGATATTAACATATTAATTATTTTTAATTTCATTAATCTTAATAATTTTATTAAAATTATCTAAATATTTTTATAATTTCATTAAAATATATACATAATAAAAGATAAAGATGTCTTATGTATTATTTCCGTTAATTACAACTATTCCGATCATTTAAAAAAAATAATAGAAAATATAAGTTAATTAACTAACTTATTCGTATATGATATGAATCATAAGTTATAAAATTTTATATTGACTCATTTTAATATCATTCTCTATGCAAAATTTGAATTAATTCTTATTTTTCATATAAAATTTAAATTATTCTCATTTAATATTATATGTTTATTTTTATTTAAATAAAAATTAATTAATAATTATCCTATATTTATTTATAAAATGTTATATAAATAGTTTTTATGAAATAACAATAAATTTATTTAATTTATTATTCTCATAATTAATTTATGCAATTTATTTTTTTTATATATATAAAATATTTTTTTTAAAAAAATCGATAAATAAATTTTTTATTAATATTTAATAGTGTTTATTTGATATCTTTTATTATTTGTTATCAATTTAATTAATGATAACTTTACTTAATATATAAATAAATTATAATAGTAATTATTTTCTATTTTTTTGTAATAAAAATTATTTTATATATATGAAAACTATAAATTTTATTTTAATAATATATTTATATTTATATTTATATTTATATTTATATTTATATTTATATTTATATTTTATTTACTATATCTTTAAAATAAAATAAATTAAATAAATTTATATGATAACTATCAGTAAATAAAATATTTTATAAATTTATTTTATTTATTAATTTCTAAATGCATTATATTATAATGTAATGAATTTGTCTAAAATATTTTATCTTATTTTTTCTTTAACTATTAATTAGTAAAATTTTAATAATATCTTTATATCTTTTTTTACAATATATTATTAATGTTCTTATTATATATATTGATAATAAAAATATTAATATTCATTTATTCTATATTTTAAAATAAATAATCTTAATTTCTTATGAAAAAAATAAATAATATATTATATTTTATACTACATTATCTTAATTAAATTAAAATATTGATATATTTAATAAATTAAGTAATCACAATAATGATGTTTCAAATTAAAAATTATTTATAGTTATTTTAATTTAAATAACTATCTTATTTAAGAAAACTTTATCATCATTTAATAATTAATTTATTCTATATGTTAAATTAATATTTTTATTTTAAATAGAATCAATTAAAAATTAAATAACATTATTTATTTTAAAATATTAAAAAAAATTTTATTCATATAAAATTTTATAAAATATTTAATTATTCATAGTTTAAACAAAGTATATTTGTTACCATGATAATATAAATTAGTTATTATTATAATATTTTTTATAATATTAAAAATATTAATTAAATTAGAATTGAATTATAAATATCTTTAATATTTATTTTATATAAATAAATATTAAAGAATAAATTATTTATTCAAATCAAAAAAAGAAATAAAAATAAATTTATAATGAAGAGACATATATTAATATTTTTTAAAAAAAGTAGATATCAAACACTTATTATGGAGATAATATGCAAAAATTATTTATTATATTATTGATACTAATAATAGGCTGTTCATCTAAAAAACTTCTTGTTGATAAAGGTGATTATTATATCGATAAATCTTTATTATCAATAAGTCAAAATGATAGAATAAAATTTTTAATATTTCATTATACAGCAGTAGATGATGTGAACTCATTACAACTTTTAACTCAAGCTCAAGTTAGCGCTCACTATCTTATCCCGTTAATTCCAAGAATAAAAAATAATAAACCTATTATATATAATTTTGTCCCAGAGAATAGAAGAGCTTGGCATACTGGAGTAAGTAATTGGGGTAGTAGAGTTAACCTTAATGATAGTTCTATTGGTATTGAAATAGTCAATAAGGGATTCATTAAAGATATACTTGGTAATAAAGTTTGGTATCAGTTCAATGAACAACAAATTTCTGCTATTATTGTTTTAGCTAGGGATGTAATAAAAAGATATAATATAAGCCCAGATAATATTTTAGCGCATAGTGATATAGCTCCATTAAGAAAATATGATCCAGGTAGATTTTTTCCATGGAAAAATCTATTTAATGTTGGTATTGGAGCTTGGCCGGATGAAACACTTGTTAAAAAATATTTAGCAGGACGATCGCCATATGCGCCGGCTAGCGTGTTAGATATTCAAAGGAATTTAAATAAATATGGATATAATCAAATCCCACAATCAGGTAAATTTGATGAAAAAACACGTAAAACAATTAGTGCATTTCAGCTCCATTTCCGTCCAACTGAAATAAGTGGTAATCCAGATGCTGAAACAGAGGCTATTTCCCGCGCATTAATTGAAAAATATAAAAAATAGAATAATTAATCTTTTAAAATTGTTAGTAATTAAGTAATTAAAAATGCATTTAAATTAGTAACTAACTACTATTTAGTAAAAATTTTTAAAAATTATTTACATAAAAATTTTTTATTAATTCTTATTAATATTTCCAAACATAATTTTTAAGTTTTATATTTAAAGTTTTTAAATATATTTAAAATATTAAATAATATATTCAATAAATTTTATTGAAAATTTAATAAATATTAATCTTATTAAATTTTTTTCTATTTTATTAGACATAAAAATCTCAAAAATTTTTTACTTAATAAAGCTATTATAATATTTAAAATAACAAAATAAAATTAACCATTAATTAGTTAAAATTAACAGCTGCACGAAGTTCAGAAACTTTATCTGTTTTTTCCCATGGAAACTGAGAACGACCAAAATGCCCATATGTTGCAGTTTGACGATAGATGACTTGTAATAAATTAAGCATTTTAATTAAACCGTAAGGACGTAAATCAAAAATTTCATGTATCAAATGAATAAGAGTTTCGTTAGCTATTTTTTCTGTACCGAAAGTTTCAATCATAATCGATGTTGGTTCAGCAATACCAATTGCATAAGAAATTTGAATTTCACAGCGATCGGCAAGTTTAGCGGCAACAATATTCTTTGCTACATAACGTGCGGCATAAGCAGCAGAACGATCAACTTTAGAAGGATCTTTCCCAGAAAAAGCACCGCCGCCATGATGGGCCATGCCACCATAAGTGTCAACAATAATTTTACGACCCGTTAAACCACAATCACCCATTGGGCCACCTATAACAAAGCGACCAGTTGGATTAATAAGATATTTTGTATTTTTATGCAACCATTTTTTAGGTAATACTGGTTTAATAATTTCGTCCATTATAGCTTCTAATAATGTGTTTCGTTTAACCTCTTCAGAATGTTGAGTAGATAAAACAATAGTATCAATACTCACTATTTTGTTATTTTCATATTGAAAAGAAATTTGACTCTTAGCATCTGGGCGTAACCAAGGTAAAGTACCATTTTTTCGAACCTCAGCTTGTCGTTCAACTAAACGGTGAGCATAAATAATTGGCGCTGGCATAAGAACATCTGTTTCGTTATTAGCATAACCAAACATAATCCCTTGATCTCCTGCTCCTTGTTCTAATGGATTTATGTGATCTATTCCTTGACTAATATCAAGAGACTGTTTACCAATTGCACTTATAACAGCACAAGAGTTAGCATCAAAACCCATATTAGAACTTGTATAACCAATTTCACGTATTGTATGCCTAGTAATTTCTTCAATATCTACCCAAGCATTAGTTGTAATTTCACCACCAACTATTACCATACCTGTTTTTACATACGTTTCACAAGCAACACGTGCTTTTGGATCCTGCTCAAGGATTGCATCAAGAACTGCGTCTGAAATTTGATCAGCAATTTTATCAGGATGTCCTTCTGATACTGATTCAGAAGTGAAAAGATGTCTACTCATAGGCATTTTATTACCTTAAAAATTTAGAGAAACTTGATGAAATGTATTATCATCTAAATATTACTCTCTAATATTAATTAAATTTTATTACTAAGTTTTTTTATATTTATTCACTACTAATCAACTAATTTGCTATATTTTAGTAAATTAGTTGATATTGATATTTTATTTTATATTTTTATAATAAAGATATAATGGACTGATTTTAATAAATTTTTTATCAGATTTAATATAATTACATGATAATTTAATACTATTTAAGTTTTAAAAAGTCACATTTTTATAAATATCAAATTATTTTTAACTTAATTTATAATGTTTTATTATCAATAAATAGTAAATAGTAAAATCTTTATTTTTATTCTTTAATAAAAATAACCTAATTACCTTTTAATATTATTCTATAAATAAAACTAAAATACCATAGTTCTTTTTATAAAAGAATTTATATTCTATACATAATCTTTAATAATTAAAAATTATATTATAAAATAATGATTTTTATAATATAAAGGTTAATAACTATACTTCTAAATATAATATTTTTTTAATTTTTATAGAAAAATAATTAACCGTATCTACAAATAATATCATGATATGATAAACGAAAAATCAGTAAATGAAAGTGTTTTACTATCGTTTTTATTAATTATTTCTATTACTTTAGATACTAGAGAAATAAGAAATCATTGAAAAAGTTATTACTAATTTCTAATATAAATTCAATTTAATGCCATACTCAATATTTATCACTTAGAAATTAAAGAAAAATATAAATAAATGCTAGACTAATAATATATTTCGTCTTTTTTATCAAAACTATTCTTTTAAAGATGAAAGAATTAAGAAATTGGTTATATTAATTTGTTAAATTAATAAATTTAAATAATAAAAGAATCTGACTTAATATAAATAAATTCCAAATAAATATTAAATTTGAATAAAATAAAAAAATAAACCATCGTTAACTTTAATATAGGATTTATTTTAACATGATAGATAATCAATTTAAACATATCAGTGTGCTTCTTAATGAAGCAGTTAATGGATTGAATGTAAAAACAAATGGAATTTACATTGATGGTACTTTTGGTCAAGGAGGACACTCTCAGTTAATTCTATCTAAGTTGGGTAATAAAGGACGTTTGATAGCAATAGATCGCGATCCATATGCGGTAATAGCTGCTGAAAAAATGATTACTGATAATAGATTTTTAATTAAACATAGCTCTTTTTCTCAATTAGAAACATTTCTTTCAGAAAAAAAATTAATTGGAAAAATTGATGGCATATTGCTTGATTTAGGTGTTTCATCGCCACAATTGGATGATCCAAATCGTGGTTTTTCTTTTATGCGTGATGGACCATTAGATATGCGAATGGATCCAACAACTGGTCAATCTGCATCTGAATGGTTAATGAATGAAAAAGAATCGTATATAGCTTGGGTACTAAAAAATTATGGCGAAGAACGATCTGCAAAAAAAATTGCAAAAGCTATTGTAACCCGTAATCATAATTCAATAGAAGAACCATTAACACGAACAAAACAACTAGCTGAATTGATAAAAAGAAATACTCCATTCAAAACGAAACATAAGCATCCAGCAACACGATCGTTCCAAGCAATTCGTATTTATATAAATAATGAATTAAAAGAAATAACAAAAATATTAAAAAGTTCATTAAATATATTAGCACCACATGGTCGGTTATCTATCATTAGTTTTCATTCATTAGAAGACAGACTTGTTAAGAATTTTATTCGAGAACATAGTAGAAAAAAAAATGTTTCATCTAAATTACCATTATCTGACTTACAATTAAAAACTATTAGCAGTCAAGCATTGAAAATATTAGGGAAAATGAAACCAACAAAAGAAGAAGTTATCAAAAACCCACGAGCAAGAAGCTCAATTGTGCGTTTTGCTGAAGTGTTGAAGTAATATATAATGACAGCAGAAAAACATAGCTTAATTAAAATCATTGGTTACGATATTTTTCGACACGGTGGAGTTATTCCATTGATCTTATTAATAATGATTATTATATCAGCGATTTCAATTATCACAGTAAGTTATCAATCACGATTGTTAACAACACAAAAAAATTTAATAGAAAAAAAAAAGAATTTTTAGACATAGAATGGCGAAATTTGATTTTAGAAGAGAATTTACTAGGAAATCATAATCGTATTGAACATCTTTCTATAAAAATGCTAAAAATGATTCATGTAGATCCAACAAAAGAATATATCATAATTGTAAAATAGTTTTTAGTAAAAAGATAAATAACATGATACCTATGCGCTCAATGAAATATAGAAGACAATATGAAAAAAAAGTTAGCTATATAGGTTGGCGTTTTTTGCTACTGTGTATGGGAATAGGATTTATATTAATTTCTCTCATTATTCGCATTACTTATTTGCAAGTTATTAATCCAGAAAAACTTGTAAAAGAAAGCGATATGCGCTCACTTCGTGTTCAAAAAGTGATAACTGAGCGCGGTATGATAAGTGATCGTGAAGGTCGACAACTAGCAATAAGTATTCCAGTTTATGCTATTTGCGCTGATCCAAAACTAATTTATGAAAACGGTGGATTGACCAATGATGAACGTTGGCAAGCATTAGCAAATGAGCTAAATATATCATTAGAACAAATTAACCATAAAATTAATATTAATCATAATAGTCGTTTTGTATATTTAGCTCGTCAAGTTAATTTATCTGTTGGTGAATATATTAGTAAATTAAAAATAATAGGTATTTATTTGCGTAAAGAATCGCGACGTTATTATCCATCTGGTCCAGTAACAGCTCATTTAATTGGGGTGACAGATATCGATGGAAAAGGAATTGAAGGAATCGAAAAAAGTTTTAATTTTTTATTAACTGGTGTACAAGGTGAAAGAATAGTGCGTAAGGATCGTTATGGACGAGTTATCGAATATATCTCTTCTATTGACAACAACAAGGTAGCAAATAATTTGGTATTAAGCATTGATAAACATATACAGTCATTAGTTTATCGTGAATTAACACGCAGTGTTATGGAAAATAAAGCAGAGTTTGGTACTGCTATTTTAGTGGATATTAACACAGGTGAAGTATTAGCAATGGTTAATAGCCCATCTTATAACCCAAATAATATTCTTGACATTCCAGCTAAAATTATGCGTAACCATGCAATCACTGATATATTTGAACCAGGATCAACAGTTAAACCAATGGTAATTATCAGTGCATTAAATAATGGAGTTATTAACATTGATAGCATCTTAAATACCCAACCTTACATAATTAATGGTCATAAAATTAAAGATGTAGCAAAGTATAGTGAATTATCTATTACAGGTATTTTACAGAAATCGAGTAATGTTGGTGTTTCAAAAATAGCATTAGCAATGCCAGCAAATGAACTCGTAGATGTTTATGCCAGTTTTGGTTTAGGTAAATCAACAAACTTAGGATTAATTGGAGAAAGTAGTGGTATTTTTCCTAATAAAAAAGTGCGATGGTCTAAATTTGAAAGAGCTACCTTTTCTTTTGGTTATGGGTTAATGGTAACACCATTACAATTAGCACGAGTTTATGCGACAATTGGTAGTTTTGGTGTTTATCGCCCATTATCAATTACAAGGGTTGATCAACCAGTATTGGGTAATCGTATTTTTCCTGAAAGAATTATACGAACAGTGGTTCGAATGATGGAAAATATTACATTATCTGGTGTTGTTCAAGCCGAAGTAAAGGGTTACAGAATAGCGATTAAGACTGGTACAGTAAAAAAAATTGACAATGATGGTCATTATATCAATCAATATGTTGCTTATGCGGCCGGAGTAGCACCCGCAAGTAAACCTCGTTATGCCTTAGTTGTAATTATTAATAAACCTACTGCTGGAAAATATTACGGAGGAGCTGTTTCTGGACCTGTATTCAGAACTATTATTAGTAGTGTTTTACGTTTAACAAATATAAAACCTGATGCATTGAACTTAAATGACAGTGAATTAGTAATTAATAGAATAAAAAAGGATAAAAGTGATAGATCGTAATCTACATAATTTATTTATAAAACTAGGTATTAATACAGCAGATAAGGTGTTGCAAAAAATGACACTTGATAGTCGTAAAGTAACGCCAGGAGATCTATTTTTAGCAATTAAGGGTCACCAAACAGATGGACGACGATATGTTTCTCAAGCGATAGAAAAAGGTGCCATTGCAATTATTGCTGAATCACAAGAAAAAAGAGAAATTGGGACAGTTCAATATAAATGTGGTGTTCCACATATTTATATTAATAATCTGATTAATCAATTATCTTTTTTAGCTGGAGAATTTTATAAACATCCAGGTGAAAAATTAAAATTAATTGGTGTAACAGGAACAAATGGTAAAACTACCATTACCCAGTTAATCGCTCAATGGGCAAAAGGATTAGGAGAAATCAGCGCCGTAATGGGTACATTTGGTATTGGATTATTAGGAGAGACCATACCTAGTGAAAATACCACCGTATCAGCTATAGATATTCAATCTGAATTACAATTATTGCTTGAAAAACAAGCTACTTTTGTTGCGATGGAAGTTTCTTCTCATGCTTTAGTACAAAGTCGCGTTGCTAATATTCCCTTTACTGCTGCTATATTTAGTAATTTAAGTCGCGATCATTTTGATTATCATGGTGACATGCAAAATTATGAATCGGCCAAATGGTTATTATTTTCAACACATAAATCTAATAAACAGATTATTAATGTGGATGACGATACGGGTTTACGATGGCTTAAAAGATTACCATTAGCATGTGCAGTTTCTATAAAAAATCGAATACCTAGAAACTTTCAAGGTCCCTGGATGTTAGTAGAGAGGATAGATTATAATGATTATCAAACAACGATTTACTTTAATTCCACCTGGGGGAGAGATTTAATTAAAAGTCCATTAATTGGTGTTTTTAATATAAATAATGTCATGTTAGCTATGGCAACTCTTTTAATGGTGGGCTATTTATTTGACCAAGTTATAAAATCATCAGTTGCTTTACAGCCAGTTTGTGGGCGAATGGAAATTTTCAGATCACCAGGGCGTCCAATTATTATTATTGATTATGCTCATACTCCTGACGCACTAGAAAAAGCGTTAGTTACTGTGAGAAATCTAAATTATCGAGGTAAACTTTGGTGTGTATTTGGATGTGGAGGTGACCGAGATAAAGGTAAACGTGCATTAATGGGAAGTATTGCTGAACAATATGCTGATTTCGTAATAATAACAAACGATAACCCACGTAATGAAGAACCTAAAACAATTATTAATGATATTTTAAGTGGTTTCTTTGACATTAATCTAGCAATACCAATTATAGATCGAATTGAAGCAATTACCAGTGCAATCATTCGAGCAAATAATAGTGATATCATATTAATTGTTGGTAAAGGACATGAAAATTATCAAATTATTGGTAATCAGTGTATTGATTATTCAGATCGCATGACAGTAAGACGATTATTGGGAGCAATAAGGTGATCTCTATTTCATTAAAACAATTAGCTTGTGTCACAGAAGGCGTTTTATACCAAATTAATGATTATTATAGGGATAATTTATGGATTAACGTGATAACAACTGATACTCGCTATCGGAAAATTAATAGCTTATTTATAGCATTAAAGGGAAAAAATTTTGATGGTCATCATTTTATTGAAGAAGCTATCTGTTCTGGCGCTAAAGCTTTATTAGTTGATCATCCATTACCCGTTAGTTTTCCACAGATTATTGTAGAAAATACACGATTAGCAATGGGAAAATTAGCAGCATGGATTCGATTACAAAGTAAAGCAAAAGTTATTGGACTCACTGGTTCTTCAGGTAAAACATCAGTTAAAGAAATGGTAGCTAATATTTTATCTTATTATACTAGAACACTTTTTACTCATGGTAATTTCAATAATGACATTGGTGTAGCGTTAACATTATTTCGTTTGATGAGAAAACACCAGTATATAGTAATTGAAATGGGTGCTAATCATATTGGTGAAATTAAATATGCTACTAATATTATTAAACCTAACAGTGTATTAGTAAATAATTTATTTGCCGCACATCTTGAAGGTTTTAGCTCATTAGCTGGAGTTTCTAAAGCAAAAGGCGAAATTTTTCAAGGATTAGCAAAAAAAGGAATAGCTGTTATTAATTTAGCTAGTCATGATTGGAAAAATTGGCGATCTGATTTCACTCAACAACAAACAATCTGGCGTTTTTCTATTATTAAAAATCAACAAGCTGATTTTTATGCAAAAAATATTTTTATCAAATCAATAGGTTCTAAATTTGAATTACATACACCAATCGGTGTTGTATCAATATTATTACCTTTGCCTGGTAAACATAATATTGCCAATGCATTAGCAGCAAGCGCATTAGCAATTTCAGTTGGAGCAACACTTAAGCAAGTTAGTTTTGGATTGCTTCATACTAAACCTATATTAGGTCGATTATATCCCGTTAAGTTAGCACCAGGTAAATTGATTTTGGATGATACTTATAATGCTAATATTGGTTCCATGATTTCTGCTGTAAATGTTTTATCTAAAATGCCTGGATATCGTATTTTAGTTGTCAGTGATATGAAAGAACTTGGTGATAAGACTGATATATATCACAAGAAAGTTGGAGATATAGTTCGACAAATGAAATTTGATAAAGTTTTTAGTGTTGGCAAACAAAGCGCCATTATCAGTCAGCAAAGTGGTTGTGGTGAACATTTTATTTTTAAAAAAAAATTAATTGCTAATTTAATTTTATTGATACAAGAACATGAAATAATATCAATCTTAGTTAAAGGCTCGCAGAATACAGAAATGAAAGAAATTATATTTTCTTTAAAGGAGTACTTTTCATGTTAGTCTGGTTAGCTGAATACTTAATTAGATATTTTTCTGGTTTTAATATTTTTTCTTATTTGACATTTCGAGCTATTATTAGTTTATTAACTGCTTTGGTAATTGCTTTATGGATTGGGCCATATTTAATTTCTTTTTTACAAAAGTTACAAATAGGTCAAATCGTGCGAAATGATGGTCCAAAATCGCATTTTACTAAACGGGGTACGCCTACAATGGGCGGGGTGTTAATTTTATTTTCTATTATAATTTCAGTTGTATTATGGGCGCGATTAAATAATCCATACGTTTGGTACGTATTAATCATTTTATTAGGATATGGTGTAATTGGATTTATTGATGATTATCGTAAAGTAATATGTAAAAACTCAAAAGGTTTAATTGCTGGTTGGAAATATTTTTGGCAATCCGCATTGGCTTTAAGTATAACATTTTCTTTATATAGCACCGGTAAAAATACAGCAGTAACTCAATTAGTTATACCATTTTTAAAAAATTTTATGCCACAACTTGGTTTGTTTTATATTTTTTTTGCTTATTTTGTTATTGTAGGAGCAAGTAATGCAGTTAATTTAACTGATGGATTAGATGGTTTAGCTATTATGCCGACAGTTATTATTTCAGCAGGTTTTTCTTTAGTAGCCTGGACGACTGGTAATTTCAATTTTGCTAACTATTTAAAAATTCCTTATATTAAACATGCAAGTGAATTAGTTATAGTTTGCAGTACAATTGTTGGTGCAGGTTTGGGGTTTTTATGGTTTAACGCGTATCCTGCGCAAATCTTTATGGGTGATGTTGGCTCGTTAGCATTAGGTGGTGCATTAGGGATAATTTCAGTTTTACTTCGGCAAGAATTTTTATTATTAATTATGGGTGGTGTGTTTGTTATTGAAACTTTATCGGTAATTTTACAAATTGGATCATTTAAATTATGCGGTCAACGAATTTTTCGGATGGCGCCAATTCACCATCATTATGAATTAAAAGGATGGCCAGAACCTCGAGTCATTGTTCGTTTTTGGATTATTTCATTAATGTTAGTATTGATTGGGTTAGTAACATTAAAGGTGCGTTGATAATGGTTGATTATCAAGGAAAAAAAATTATCATTATCGGATTAGGTCAAACGGGTTTTTCTTGTGTTAATTTTTTTCTTTCACGCCATATTGTGCCACGCGTCATTGATACACGAATATTGGCACCATATAAAGATAAGTTACCTATAGAGATCATGTATCACGGTGGTAGTTTTAATATTGAATGGTTGATGGCTGCTGATTTAATTGTTGTTAGCCCTGGTATTTCTCTTTTCACAAAAGAACTAAAAATGGCAGCAGATAAAGGTATTGAAATTATTGGTGATATTGAGCTTTTTTGCCGTGAAACACATAAATTTATTGTTGCCATTACAGGATCTAATGGTAAAAGTACAATTACAACATTAGTTGCTGAGATGGCAAAAAAAGCTAATTGGCGAGTGGTAATCGGTGGAAATATAGGAATACCAGCACTAACATTATTAACAAAAGATTATGATTTGTGTCTATTAGAACTTTCTAGTTTTCAACTTGAAACAACATCAAGTTTAAAAGCTAAAGCTGCAACCATATTAAATGTAACAGAAGATCATATGGATCGATATATTAAAGGTGCTAAACAGTATCGTGAAACTAAATTAAGAATTTATGATGGTGCTGAATTTTGTATTATTAATGAACAGGATCGAAAAACCTGGCCCTTACTCGGTCGCGATGCTCGTTGTATAAGTTTTGGTGTTAATAGCGGTGATTATCAATTAAATACTAATTATCAAGAACTACAAATAAAGGGGAAAACTATTATCAATACTGCTGAAATGCGATTAATTAGACAGCATAACCATCTTAATGGAGTGGCTGCATTAGCTTTAGCAGATGCGATAAATGTTCCACGTAAAGCAAGTTTAGCAGCATTAACTCAATATACAGGATTACCTCATCGTTGCCAATTAGTACACCATCATTTAGGTATCCAATGGATTAATGACTCTAAATCAACAAATGTTGCTAGTACTGAAGCTGCGTTAAAAGGTTTACAAGTAGCTGGTATTCTTTATTTATTATTAGGTGGAGAAGGAAAATCTGCAGATTTTTCATTATTAAAACCATATATGTCTCTAAAAAACATTAGATTGAGTTGTTTTGGAAGAGATGGTTATCAATTAGCAAAGTTAAAAACAAATAGTTTGCTACTAGATACAATGGAACAGTGTTTACGGGTTATCGCGCCAATATTAAAAGCTGGTGATATGGTACTTCTTTCACCAGCTTGTGCGAGTTTTGACCAATTTCGTAACTTTGAACACCGAGGTGAAAAATTTACAGAATTAGCAAAGGAATTATCTCAATGTTGATATTTAACTTCAAAAGATTAGAAGATTTATTTAAAAATAAACGTGATAACAATATTTTAGATGCGATTCTTTATGATCGCACTTTAGTCTGGCTTACATTATGCTTGTCTATAATTGGTTTTATTATGGTGACTTCAGCTTCTATACAAGTTGGACAGCGCTTAACACAAGATCCATTTTTCTTTGCTAAACAAGATGCTATTTATCTTATTTTATCATCCTGTATAGCAATATTAGTATTAAATATCCCAATGTTTTATTGGGAGAAATATAATTTTTTGTTATTAATAACATCCTTAATACTATTATTAATAGTACTAGTTACAGGAAGTTCAATTAATGGTGCTTCTCGTTGGATTGATGTCGGCATTATACATATACAGCCAGCTGAAATCACAAAATTATCTTTATTTTGCTATATATCTAGTTACTTAGTAAGAAAAATAGAAGAAGTAAGAACACGATTTTTAGGTTTTATCAAGCCGATGTGTATTTTAATACTAATGTCTTTCCTATTGTTATTACAACCTGATTTAGGGACAGTAGTCGTGTTGCTTGTAACAACTTTAGCACTATTATTTCTTGCTGGTGCTAGATTAACATCATTCATTATTAGTATTATTATTTGTTGGATAGCTATTATTGGATTGATTTATTCTAAACCTTATCGTTTAACTCGAATAACTTCTTTTCTTAATCCGTGGGCAGATTCTTTCGGTAGTGGTTATCAATTAACACAATCTTTGATGGCATTTGGACGTGGAAAATTATGGGGTCAGGGTTTAGGTAATTCTATACAAAAATTAGAATATTTACCTGAAGCGCATACTGATTTTATTTTTTCAGTTATAGCTGAAGAGTTAGGTTATATTGGTGTAATATTAATTCTTTTAATGTTATTTTTAATTGCTTTCCGTAGCATGATGATTGGAAAACGAGCGTTAGATGAAGAACAAAATTTTTCAGGTTATTTGGCTTGCTCAATTGGTATCTGGTTTACTTTCCAGGTGTTAGTTAATGTTGGGTCCACAACAGGAATATTACCAACTAAAGGACTGACGCTACCATTAATTAGTTATGGCGGTTCTAGCTTATTAATTATAATTATTGCGATTACCATCTTGTTACGTGTTGATTTTGAAACGCGTCTTAAAAAAAAGAGCAAGTTTTTGTAAGGAGAACTAAATGACCCAACAAAAACGCATTATAGTGATGGGCGGTGGTACTGGTGGGCATGTTTTTTCTGGATTGGCTGTAGCTAATTATCTTAAACTACAAGGTTGGGATATTTGTTGGTTAGGAACTGCTGATCGAATAGAGGCAAATTTAGTTCCTAAGCATCATATTAAAATTGAATTTATAAAAATTTCAGGTTTAAGAGGTAAAGGTATTAAAGAAATTTTATTATCGCCATTTAAAATTATTAAAGCAATAAAACAGGCAAAAATAATTATAGATTGTTATCGACCTAATGTTGTATTAGGAATGGGGGGGTATGTTTCTGGTCCTGGTGTTCTTGCAGCATGGATGAGTAATATTCCAATTGTATTGCATGAGCAAAATGGGGTAGCAGGTTTAACTAATCGTTGGTTATCTAAAATTGCTAAACGTGTTTTACAAGCATTTCCAACCGCATTTCTTAATGCTGTAGTAGTAGGGAATCCAGTTCGTGAATCAATATTAGCACTACCTGAACCCGAAAAACGCTTAATTAATCGTAATGGAGCACTCAGAATTTTAGTAATAGGTGGTAGTCAAGGGGCAAAAATTTTAAATAAAACATTACCTAAGGTAGCTAAACAATTAGATGGAAAAGTGATAATTTGGCATCAAACCGGTAAAGGAGCAAAAAAAGTAACAGAAATTTTATATAAAAAGTTATCTTGCAAATCAAATACTTATAAATTAACTGAATTTATTGATGATATAGCTGAAGCTTATGCTTGGGCTGATATTATCATCTGTCGATCAGGTGCTTTAACAGTTAGTGAAGTTTCTATTGCTGGCTTGCCAGCAATTTTTATTCCTTTCCAGCATAAAGATCGGCAACAGTACTGGAATGCGTTACCATTAGAAAAAATAGGCGCTGCAAAAATCATTGAGCATACTCATTTTTCAACAAATGCGTTAGTAACGCTATTAAGTCAATTTTCTCGAACACAATTACTAGATATGGCAAAAAAAGCACGAACAATATCGATTATTGATGCAACTAAACGCGTAGCGACAAATTTAATTGAAATTGCTAAATGAACCAATTTTATTACTTAATAATCTTGAAATCAGCAATAAATATAATGAAGAGAGTAAAGTGAACATACAGGAATTAGTTAAATTAAGAGCAATAGTACCAGAAATGCGTCGAGTTAAACATATTCATTTTATTGGCATTGGTGGTGCTGGAATGGGCGGTATTGCTGAAATATTAGTTAACGAAGGTTATGAAATTAGTGGTTCTGATTTGTTACCAAATATAATTACTCAGAAATTAATTGAGTTTGGTGTAAAAATTTATTTTAACCATAAACCAGAAAATATTGAAAATGCTTGTGTTGTTGTTGTATCAACAGCAATACCTGAAAATAATCCAGAGATTCTTGCGGCACGAAAAGAGCGTATCCCGATCATTCGACGCGCTGAAATGCTAGCGGAATTAATGCGTTTTCGTCATGGTATTGCTATTACAGGAACTCACGGCAAAACAACTACTACAGCGATGATTGCCAGCATTTATGAACATGCAGGATTAGATCCTACTTTTATCAATGGTGGTTTAATAAAAACAACTGGTGTTCATGCTCGTTTAGGTAGTAGCCGTTATTTAATTGTAGAAGCTGATGAAAGCGATGCTTCTTTTTTACATTTACAGCCATTAATAGCGGTTATAACAAATATTGAAGCGGATCATTTGGAAACTTATGATGGTAATTTTGAAAAATTAAAACAGACATTCATTAGTTTTTTACATAATCTACCATTTTATGGTCTAGCTGTATTATGTATAGATGATCCTGTTATACGTTCACTTTTAACAAAAATAGGTCGTTATATTATTACTTATGGTTTTAGTGACGATACAGATTTTCGTATTACATCTTATAAACAACGAGGTAATCAAAGTTTCTTTACTGTAGTAAGAGCAAATAGAGCTGATTTAACATTTATTTTGAATACTCCAGGGCGTCATAATGCATTAAATGCTACCGCAGCTGTTGCAATAGCAACCGAAGAAGGTATTGATGATACTAGCATTTTAACTGCATTGGAAAAATTTCAAGGAACGGGTCGACGGTTTGATTTTTTAGGTAATTTTCCTTTAGCGGATGTTAATGGAAAAAAAGGTAGTGTTATGTTAGTGGATGATTATGGCCATCATCCAACAGAACTTGATGTTACTATTAAAACAGCAAAAGAAGGATGGCCAGATAAGCGTATCGTGATGCTTTTTCAACCTCACAAATATACCCGTACGCGTGATTTATATAATGATTTTGCTAATATTTTGGGAAAAGTTGATGTATTGTTAATGCTAGATGTCTATTCAGCAGGAGAAAAACCTATCAATGGTGCAGATAGTAAATCATTATGTCAGACAATTCGTAACCAAGGAAAATTAAATCCTATTTTTATAGATGAGCACAAACAAATTAATAAAATATTAGCACAAAATATAGAAGATAACGACCTAATACTTATACAAGGAGCTGGGAATATCGGTAAAATAGCATGTAATTTGGCTGATACTGATTTAAGACCAATATTAATAAGTGATGAGAGGTGTTATGGGTGATAAAATTGCTGTACTTTTAGGCGGGAAATCATCTGAAAGAGAGATATCATTGCAATCTGGTGAGGCTGTTGTTAATGGATTACGTCATGCTGGAATAGATGCATATCCAGTTGATATTAAAAATCTTTCTTTCATAAAATTAAGAGAAATTGGTTACAAAAAAGTTTTTATTGCCTTACATGGACGCACGGGTGAAGATGGTATTGTGCAAAGAGTTTTAGAATTTTTGGGGTTACCTTATACTGGAAGTGGTGTTTTAGCTTCATCTCTTTCAATGGATAAAATACGCACTAAACAATTATGGGCTAGTATGGGTTTACCGATTGCACCATATATAACGCTAAATAAGCAGCAATTAACAATAATGTCAAATGAAGCACTTTTTGAGTCTGTTTATTGTTTAGGTTTACCTCTTATTATTAAACCAAACCTTGAAGGTTCAAGTGTTGGTATAAGCAAGGTAACAACTTTGCTTAAATTAAAAATAGCATTAGAGTTCGCTTTTCATTATGACAAAAATGTACTGATTGAGAAATACTTAAATGGACCTGAATATACTGTTGTTATTATAGGTGAACAAGGATTACCTTCAATTCGTATCCAACCAATGAATATTTTTTACGATTATAATGCAAAATATCTGTCTAATAAGACACAATATTTTTGTCCTAGTGGATTAAAAGCTAAAGAGGAAATATTATTGAATAAATTAGCCTTAACCGCTTATAAAGCAGTCGGTTGTACTGGTTGGGGGCGTGTTGATTTTATAAGAGATAATGATGGTGTTTTTTGTTTATTAGAAATCAACACTTCTCCTGGAATGACTAATCATAGTTTAGTACCAATCGCTGCCAAAGAATTAGGTATGACTTTTTCAGAATTGGTTAAAAAAATTTTAGAATTGGCAAAATAATATGTCGAAAATATTACTAAATATTCGAAATAAAGTGACCAAAAAGCAACAGCATTATCGTGACCGAAGCAATAGTTCTTATTTGACTAGTATTATCTTCTGCTTAATAGTGTTAAGTATTATTATATCGAGTATATGGATGCTATTAAATAGAATAAATGACATTAATCGATTATCTATTTTGAAGGTAGTGATCATTGGAAAACGTTATTACACCTGTGATGATGATATTAAAAAAGCAATATTAATACTAGGCATGCCAAATAGATTTATGAGTATAGATATATCTGCAATCCAGAATCAAATAAAAATAATTCCATGGATAAAGAAAGTTATAGTGCGTAAAGAGTGGCCGGATAAACTAAAAATTCATTTAGTGGAATATAAACCTTATGCAAAATGGAATGATATTTTTTTTATTAATACAGAAGGTAGTGTTTTTAGCTTACCGACACTACTAAAAATTAAGGGTAACTTTTTAATGTTATATGGACCAAAAGGTAGTCAGCAAGAAGTATTAAAGATGTATCGTGTTATGCAACAACAGTTAACACCATATAATTTTAGTATTAAGTCAGTATCAATGACAACAAGACATTCATGGCAATTAGTTTTAACAAATGATATTCGATTAAATATTGGTAAACAGGATATTAAAAAGCGATTAAATCGTTTTGTTGAACTTTATCCTCTATTAAAACAAGTAACAAATAAATATATTGAATATATAGATTTACGATATAGTAATGGTGTTGCAGTAGGATGGTTACCACTTTTGACTAAACCTACTACACCTTGAATATATTAAGATAATTTTAAGACTACTGATTAATCAGATACAGGCAAATTAACGATGATTAAAACGACGAACAGAAAATTAGTGGTTGGTCTTGAAATTGGAACTTCCAAAGTTTCTGCGCTTGTTGGTGAAATTCTTCCTGATGGGATAGTAAACGTTATTAGCATTGGTAATTGTTTATCTCGAGGAATGGATAAAGGTGGCGTTAATGATTTGGAATCTGTCGTTAAATGTGTGCAACAAGCTATTAATCAAGCAGAATTGATGGAAGATTGTCAAATATCTTCTGTTTATTTAGCGCTTTCTGGCAAGCATGTTAGTTGCCAAAATGAAATAGGTATTGTACCTATTTCTGAAGATGAAGTTACTCAAGATGACGTAGATAATGTTGTTCATACAGCTAAATCTGTTCGAGTTCGTGATGAACATAGAATTTTACATGTTATTCCACAGGAATATTCTATTGATTATCAAAAAGGAATTAAAAATCCAGTTGGACTCTCAGGTATACGTATGCAAGCTAAAGTACATCTGATCACTTGCAATAATGATATGGCTAAAAATATTATCAAAGCAGTTGAACGCTGTGGTTTAAAAGTAAATCAATTAATTTTTGCAGGTTTAGCCTCAAGTTACTCTGTTTTAACAGAAGATGAGCGTGAATTAGGTGTATGTGTTGTCGATATTGGTGGTGGAACCATGGATATAGCAGTTTATACTAACGGTGCATTACGTCATACCAAGGTTATACCATATGCTGGTAACGTCGTAACAAGTGATATTGCTTATGCGTTCGGCACTCCACCAAGCGATGCTGAAACAATAAAAGTTCATCATGGATGTGCACTAGGTACTATTGTTAGTAAAGATGAAAATCTTGAAGTACCAAGTATAGGTGGTCGTCCACCGAGAAATTTACAACGTCAAACATTAGCTGAAGTTATCGAACCTCGATATACAGAATTACTAAATTTAGTAAATGATGAAATTTTAAAATTACAAGAACAATTAAGGCAACAAGGTGTTGAGCATTATCTATCGGCCGGTATTGTTTTAACGGGTGGTGGCGCTCAAATTGATGGTTTAGTTGAATGCGCTCAAAAAGTATTTCGTACTCAGGTACGTATTGGGAAACCATTGAATATAACTGGTTTAACGGACTATGCCCAGTCGCCTTATTACTCCACAGCTGTCGGTCTCCTACATTACGGCAAGCAAACTTATTTTGGAAATGAATCTGAAATAAATAAACGTACATTAGTGAGTAGTTGGTTTAATAAAATCACTAATTGGTTGAGGAAAGAATTTTAATTTCATAAGAAGCAAATTTTTTGCTTCTATAATAGGGCACAAAACGGAGAAATATTATGTTTGAACCAATGGAATTAACCAATGATGCGGTAATTAAGGTTATCGGTATTGGTGGTGCTGGGGGAAACGCCGTTGAACACATGGTACGTGAATGCATTGAAGGTGTTGAATTTTTTGCTGTTAATACTGATGCACAAGCATTGCGTAAAACAACAGTAGGACAAACTATTCAAATTGGAAATGGTATTACAAAGGGATTGGGAGCAGGAGCGAATCCTGAAGTTGGTCGTAATGCTGCTGAAGAAGATCGTGAAGCTTTGCGTAATACCCTTGATGGAGCAGATATGGTTTTTATTGCTGCTGGTATGGGGGGTGGTACAGGAACTGGTGCAGCTCCTGTTATAGCCGAAGTTGCTAAAGAACTTGCTATATTAACAGTAGCTGTTGTAACAAAACCATTCAATTTTGAAGGTAAAAAACGCATGGTTTTTGCTGAAGCAGGAATTTCAGAATTATCTAAACATGTTGATTCCTTGATTACTATTCCAAATGATAAATTATTAAAAGTACTTGGACGCGGTATTTCTTTGCTAGATGCGTTCGGTGCAGCAAATGATGTATTAAAAGGTGCAGTTCAAGGTATTGCTGAACTTATTACTCGTCCAGGTTTAATGAATGTAGATTTTGCTGATGTTCGTACTGTTATGTCTGAAATGGGTTATGCTATGATGGGTTCAGGAATAGCTCGAGGTGAAGATCGAGCTGAAGAAGCAGGAGAAATGGCGATTTCTAGTCCTTTATTAGAAGATATTGATTTATCTGGCGCTCGCGGTGTATTGGTTAATATTACAGCAGGTTTTGATTTACGACTTGATGAATTTGAAACAGTTGGTAATACTATTCGTGCATTTTCATCGGATAATGCAACGGTTGTTATCGGTACTTCACTTGATCCTGAAATGAATGATGAACTACGTGTAACTGTAGTTGCTACGGGGATTGGTATGGATAAACGGCCAGAGATCACGTTAGTTACTAACAAAGCAATTCAAAAATCATCGTTAGAACATCGTTATCAGCAGATACAAGGGTTAATCTCTGGTATTACCCCTTTAACTGAAGAAAAATCTATTAGTAAGGTGACGAATGAACAAAATACACAATCAAATAAAGAACTTGACTATCTTAATATCCCAGCCTTTTTAAGAAAACAGGCTGATTAGTTAACAACTAATTGGTTTCTCTAATTTTATGCTAAAATATATTGTTGCTATTAGCGTAATAATTAATAAATAAACAGGTTAGCAAGCAATACAGTTAATAATGTGAGAAAACGATGATCAAACAAAGGACACTAAAACGTATTGTTCAAGCAACAGGCATCGGTTTACATACTGGCAAAAAAGTCACTTTATCACTACGTCCTGCGCCAGCAAATACTGGGGTAATCTATCGTCGTATAGATTTAAATCCGCCGGTTGATTTTTTAGCTGAGGCAAAATCAGTGCGAGATACTATGCTATGTACTTGTTTAGTTAATGAAAATGATATACGTATCTCAACAGTAGAACACTTGAATGCTGCATTAGCAGGACTTGGAATTGACAATATTATCGTTGAAGTAGATGCAGCAGAAATTCCAATAATGGATGGAAGTGCTGCACCTTTTGTATTTTTATTATTAGATGCAGGTATTGAAGAATTAAATAGTGACAAAAAATTCCTTCGTATCAAAGAAAGTATTCGAGTTACAGCTAGTGATAAATGGGCTGAATTAATTCCTTACAACGGATTTAGCTTGGATTTTACTATTGATTTTAATCATCCCGTTATAAATAGCACTACTCAACGTTATAAGTTAGATTTTTCAGAAAAATCTTTTGTTAGAAACATTAGCCGAGCGCGAACATTTGGGTTTATACGTGATATTGAGTATTTACAATCTAAAGAGCTATGCTTAGGTGGTAGTTTTGATTGCGCAATTGTTATTGATGATTATCGTGTTTTAAATGAAGATGGTTTACGTTTTGAAGATGAATTTGTTCGTCATAAAACATTGGATGCCATTGGTGATTTATTTATGTGTGGTCACAATATTATTGGTGCTTTTACGGCCTATAAATCAGGTCACTCATTAAATAATAAATTATTACGAGCTGTTTTAGCAGTGGAATCTGCTTGGGATATGGTTACATTCGAAGATGAATCTGAAATGCCTATAGCGTTTAAGACACCTGCCACAATAATAATTTAAAGTGTACTATTTCATTAAAGGCTTATATTTAACGTTAATTTTTATTACTAGTTATTTTAATGACATCTTTTATCAATGAAATTAGCTATTTTAATTTTTAATTTTAATCATTTAAATTTTTTTGTTAGATTAAAAATTATTTTTTTTCGTTATCGTCATTTAACTAACTCATCTATTATTTGTTTTGATAATTTTACATCTACACAATGAATTAATAAGTTATTTTTTTGAATTTTTAGATAATAATGATGGATTTATTTTTATCTTAATTGAAGATAAAGAAGGCAAGATACCGTTACGTAATATTGAAAATAACATAGGAAGTTCATAGTTTAACCGTATTTTTCGGCTAGCACTTGTAATTTCTAAAATAAGAATATGTTGACGATAATTAGCAATTCGACACCAATCCTTTATTTCTATAGGAAGCAAATTTATAATGATATTATTAAGTTTAATTAATGTCTGTGAATGTTGTTTGATTATTTTTAGGGTATTTGAATCAAAATTATTTACTTTTAATAAAGAATTTAAAGATTTTGGATAATTATTACTCATTTTTACTCCAAATTTTATATTTATACAATATTATAAATATATTAAATCCTTATTAATATTTTAATAAATAATATTTTGATATCTTTAGTTAAATTTATTATCAGTTATTATGAATAACCCAAGTTTACATACCTCTATAAACTTTTAAAAAATAAATTTAAATTATCTAAAATATTAACTAATTATTATTTTATTTCTAGTTAAATTTAATTTAAATTTATTTACTTTATATTAATGATTAATAATTAATATAAAGTGTAATTATAATATAAATTATTAGCATCTGCATACTTTATATAAAATAATTCAAAAGTTGATTTTTTGTTTTTTTATTTAAAAAGTTAAAATAACTAAATATTAATTTAAATTTACATAACAAACAAGTTTTACATTTCTGATATGCTAGATATTTTTATGCTATGATTAATTTAAAATCTATATTTTAAAAGAAGTTATTCATAAATATATTTTTATTATTTTTTCTATAAAACTATGATATGACTTGCTTATCATGAAGATATTTAAATGAATATATACATTACAAGATCAATTATATTGATTTTTTATTGATTCTTATAGCAATAATTATTCAATTGAACATATTAATTTTTATTGATTTAAAGCAGATAATATAGGATTCTCTTAATAAGAATACTGCCTTAATTGAGAAAAATATTTATGTTAACTAAGTTACTAACAAAAATTTTTGGTAATCGTAACGATCGTACTTTGCGTTGTTTTAATAAACTTATTAATATCATTAATATGTTAGAGCCTGATTTTGAAAAAATTTCAGATAAAGAACTTAAAGCTAAAACTAATGAATTTCGTCATCGCCTTAAATTAGGAGTAACATTAGATGATTTGATTCCTGAAGCATTTGCAACTGTTCGTGAAGCCAGTAAACGTGTATTTAACATGCGACATTTTGATGTTCAGCTATTAGGTGGGATAGTACTTAATGAATGTTGTATTGCAGAAATGCGTACTGGTGAAGGAAAAACATTAACATCTACATTACCTGCATATTTAAATGCTTTAACTGGTAAAGGTGTTCATATTGTTACAGTAAACGATTATTTAGCCAAGCGCGATGCAGAGAATAATCGAATACTCTTTGAATTTCTTGGTATGACAGTTGGTATTAACTTATCAGGTATGTCTGCAAAAATGAAGCGTAAAGCTTATACAGCAGATATTACTTATGGAATTAATAATGAATATGGTTTCGATTATCTACGCGATAATATGGTTTTTACACCACAAGAACGTGTACAACGTGAACTCCATTACGCATTAATCGATGAGGTTGATTCCATTTTAATTGATGAAGCTCGCACTCCATTAATTATCTCGGGACCAGCAGAAAATAGTTCGGATTTATATAAAAAAATTGATAAATTAATTCCTAAATTTAAACAACAATTAAAAGAAGATTCAGATAGTTTTAAGGGTGAAGGGCATTTTTCTATTGATGAAAAATCACGCCAAGTTACGTTAACAGAACGTGGATTAGAATTGATTGAACAATTATTAGTAAAAGCAAATTTAATGGAAGATGGTGAGCTACTTTATTCTCCTGCTAATATGATGCTTATGCATCACGTAATGGCTGCTTTGCGTGCTCATGTACTTTTTAATCGTGATGTAGATTATATTGTCAAAGATCGTCAGATTATTATTGTTGATGAACATACTGGACGTACAATGGAAGGGCGTCGTTGGTCAGATGGATTACATCAAGCTATTGAAGCAAAAGAAAATGTCGAAATCCAAAATGAGAATCAAACATTAGCGTCAATTACATTCCAAAATTATTTTCGTTTATACGAAAAACTTGCTGGTATGACTGGTACTGCTGATACAGAAGCTTTCGAATTTAGATCTATTTATAAATTAGATACAATAGTTATTTCAACTAGTCGTCCAATGATCCGTGATGATTTACCTGATTTAGTTTATATGACTGAAACAGATAAATTTACTGCAATTATAAATGATGTTCGTAAATGCATCAGCAAAGGTCAACCAGTATTAGTTGGTACCATTTCAATCGAAAAATCAGAATCAATTTCTGATCAATTAACTAAAGCTAGTATTTCACATAACGTTTTAAATGCTAAGTTCCATAAAATGGAAGCAGATATTATTGCTGAAGCAGGGCAGGCAAGTTCAGTTACTATTGCTACTAATATGGCAGGTCGAGGTACAGATATTGTATTAGGGGGAAGCTGGCAAGCAGAAATTAATAAACTAAAGATCGTCACACAAAAGGAAGTTGACAAGATTAAGGCAGCATGGCAAAAGCGTCATGAGGCAGTAATTTTAGCTGGTGGATTACATGTTATTGGTACTGAACGCCATGAATCTCGTCGTATTGATAATCAATTACGCGGACGTTCTGGTCGTCAAGGTGATCCAGGTTCATCACGTTTTTATCTTTCAATGGAAGATTCTTTGATGCGTATTTTTGCTTCTGATCGAGTTGCAGGAATGATGCGTAAATTAGGTATGAAATCTGGTGAAGCAATTGAACATCCTTGGGTAACAAAAGCAATTGCTAATGCACAGCGTAAAGTTGAAAATCGCAATTTTGATATTCGAAAACAACTGTTAGAATATGATGATGTTGCCAATGATCAGCGTCGAGCTATCTATTCACAACGCAATGATTTATTAGATGGTGATGATGTTAGTGAAACAATTAATATTATTCGTAAGGATGTTGTAACCATTACTATCGATGATTATATACCTCGTCAATCTCTGGAAGAGATGTGGGACGTTGATGGTTTACAAAAAAAATTATACAATGATTTTAATTTACAATTACCAATTAAGGAATGGCTTGATGAAGAACTAGAATTACATGAAGAAATTTTGCGCGATCGTATTTTAGAAAAAATGATTAAGGCTTATAAAGAAAAAGAAGAAGTTATTGGTAGTAAGATGATGCGTAATTTTGAAAAAGGGATCATGCTACAAACTCTTGATGCATTGTGGAAAGAACATTTATCTGCAATGGATTATTTACGACAAGGTATTCATTTACGAGGTTATGCACAAAGAGATCCAAAACAGGAATACAAACGTGAATCTTTTAGTATGTTTGCCAATATGTTGGAAATTCTTAAGTATGAAGTAATTAGTACTTTAAGCAAAGTAGAGGTTCGCTTGCCTGAAGAAGTCACTATACTTGATATACAAAGACGTAAAGAGGCAGAACTCCTTATGAAAAAACAGCATCTTAGCCATGAAGTTAAAAGTGAGACATTAATATCAAAAACGGAAGTTCAACTTTCAGTACAAATTAATAAAATTGGACGTAATGAACTTTGTCCATGTGGTTCAAGTAAAAAATATAAACATTGTCACGGTGGTTTAAGTTAATGCTCAATTATTGAAATAATTAAAAGAAAAATTAAAATAAATTCTCTTTTTTTTTATATGAGAGTTAAAAATAATTTTTTTATACAAATAATTATAGTTTTTATTTATTTTATAAGAAATAAAATATACAAAAAATTTAATTACAGAACTAATAGTATTATAAATCTTATGAAAGGAAGATTTATAATATTTTTTAGCAGAAAACTAAAATAGATAAACTATTGATAGAAATATTATTTTTTATGAGTTTTAAAAAATACCTTTTATTGATAGATAATTGTTATAATAATAAATGATGCTAATAAGTTTATTTGACATAAATACAGATCAATACTTGTGTTAATTATATCTTCTTGATAAAAATGAATCCCCCTTTCTTAAAGATTATTTATATAACTTTTAATTATTATTAAAAATTCATTTAAATTATTCAACAATATTAATTAAATTTATTTTTTTATTTTATTTATTAATAATATTGCATAGATATCGATTACACTGTAATTATTAAGTTAACTTAAAACCAACATAAAGACTAATTTAAATAAATAATGAGTTATTTTTTTAAAAAAATCCTAATAAATAATTATATCAATAGAATTATTCATTATATCTCTGGTAGAAGAATATTCATTGCTAATTGTAAATATTTCTGATGTAACTTTCTTACAATTTTATCAAGTTTTAACTTATTATTGTGATTCTTAATTATATCATCAGCTTTCTGTAAGTGCTTTGTTCGATCAATTTGATTTGATAAAATATTTTTTACTTCTTCTCGATTAATTCTATCTCTTTTAATTACACGGATTATTTGCTCTTCTGGTGTAGCATCAACAACTAGTATACGGTTAGCAAAGTTTTCTAAATTATTTTTAATTAGTAATGGTACAACCCAAATTATATAAGGATAATTAGGTAAAGTTAACTGACGTTGTGTTTCTTGGTGTATTAACGGATGAAGTAAATTATTTAGCCAATTTTTTTTTGTTGGATCAGTAAATATTTTTTTTCTTAATTTCATGCGATTTAAATAACCATTATTATTAAGAATAGTTGAGCCAAAATATTGTTTTATTGTATTAAATGGATAAGTATTAGGCATAACAATTTGTCTTGCAATGATATCTGCATCAATGATTGGTACCCCTAGATATGCAAACTTATTTGAAATAGTACTTTTTCCACTTCCAATTCCACCAGTAAGAGCAACAACATAACTCATTTGTATCTTCCTTTTAATAAGTTTAAATAGCGAATTTTAAATAAAGTATGTTAAATTTTTATATTTATTATAACAATTTTAATAAAAAATATTTTTTATAATACTGTTATAATGATTAGTTAAGGGTTAATGTTATTTGAATTAAAAATAGGAAAATATATAATAAATAATAAAATAGTAATTATTAATATAATTATTAGCTTTACCATTAATTTAATTATTATTTTTAAAATTTAAAAATAACTATAAAAATAATTTTTATTATTCTTTTTTTAAAAAAAAACTTTATTAAATTTTAACATATAAATCAATTATATTTTAATTAACTTAATAATTAAATATTCTTGGTATATTAGAATCCATTTAATAATATTGATTATTAATTTATATATATTAAGTTCAGTATAAACTATTGTAAAAAGAATATATAAAATATTATAATTAATTTTATTAGAAATTATAATAAGTAATTTTAATTTTTAATATAAATATAACATTAATTTTTTTATATATTAATTTAATTAAAATAAAAAAATAACATTAATAAAATAATGATTTCAATAGATTTTTAAAAAAAAAATAAAAGATACAAAAAATATTTTGTTCATTTTTTAATATTTATTTTTAAACTTATTATTAAATAAGTTAGAAATTTCTATAGACTATTAATTTGTTGGTTTATTTTAAGTAAAAATTTTTTTCAGAAAAAATGTTTTTAATTTTTTATTAAAATTTCCTATATTAATTATCTTATATATAAATATGATATTAACTAAGTTATTTTTTATTCTCTATACTTTATATATATTTTATGCTTTAACTTTAATTATAATAAAATTATCCTAAAATGAATAAATGAAAGTTAATTCCGGTTTATTTTACTATTATTTGTCAAAATCTATATAAAAAAAGTTTTTAAACTATAAAATTTATAAATTGTTTTTTTTTAAATCTAAATATTTACTATAAATATCTTTATTTAATAATTCCTTAAATCATAATTATTATTTTTAATACTATAGCATTAAATAATAATTATATATATAAAAAAATACTAAATTTAATGATTGAAATTTTTAATCGTTTTAATGCTTTTTCAACTTATATAAAGAATTAATCGAATAAAATTCGAATTTTAGTTGAGATATTATATAAATTTAGATGATATAAAATTAATTAATTTTATTAAAATTTTTATTAGATTTTTAATAATTTAAATGCATAAACCAATTATAAAACATAATATTTTATTGTTTTTTGTTAGTTCTACATTTTGAATAATCAATATAGTAAAAATTTTTTTAAAAAATTAAAAAAAAATTTTTACTATATATTTATTTTATATAAATATAATTTTTAATATTTAATGTATTTAAAGTTATTATTGATAATAAATCGTTAATAACTTTGAAACATAAATAATATGATAGATATAATTATTTATTACATTCAAATTTGTTGCTCAATAACAATCATTTCTCTAAGAATTTAATTCTATTAAGATTTTAATAATCAAATTTTTACATAATTTTTAATAATAATCAAAAGAAATAAAATTATTTTACATATTCTTTCATAAATTTTAATATCAATTTTAAATTCTTTATTATTTTTAATGTAAGACGCAATAAGATAATTAATATAATTTATTATTAGTGAATCATATTCATATTATTATTAATTAAATAATAAGAAATTATAAATTTTTATATTTTTTATTTTTATAATCATAAGAATTCAAATAATATTTATTTTTTAATTATAAAAAATTTTTGAATAAAAAATATTAAAAATAAAAATATAAAATAATTAAAAATTTTTTTTATTTTTCACAACTTATAATAAAGAGTTTTTTTTTGATTTATTTTCTATAAATTTAAAATACTTATAAATTTTATTATAAAAATTATAATATAACTTTGTTATTTAGAATTGAAAGGTACTTATATAATATTAATTTGATATCTATTTTTATAAAAATTTTTAATTAATTTAATTTTTGCTATTAATAAAATTAATTTTTAATTTATTATTAAATATTTTAATATTTTTTTTCAAAAATATTATTTTTTTATCTTTTACTTTAATTTTATTTACTAGAATTAAATCTTCTCATTTAAAAAACTTATAAAATATCTATTTTGATTGCTAAATAATACTATAAGAAAAGTATAAAATACGATAAATTAAATGTATTATATAGATATATTATATTATATAATTTTTTATATTAAAAAATCAGTTATATTGATAACTACAATAATTATTCATTTATATCAAAAAAAAATTAATGTTTCTTTATATTTTTTTATATATTTTTTTATTTAACCATATAAATTAATCATAAATATGATATTTATATATTATAATAATAAAATTGATTCAAATGAGTTATTATTAATTTATTAATATAAGTATTTAGAAATTTAAATAATATTTATTACATGTAATCTCAATTGACTTGAGAGATAAATTATCAAAATGTTTATGTTAAAATATTTATACTAATGTTTTATTAAAAAATAAAATGATTTAAATAAAAAATATAAATATTCATATTATTAATAATTTTTAAAAAATATATTATTTTTAATCCAAAATAATTATATATAAATTTATATATTTTGGAATTCATTTAATGAAATGTATATTTTATTAAATTAATCAATAAAGATAATATGATTAATGATACTGATAAATTAAGTCTTATTTAAAATATTGTTATTACTAAAAAATATTTATTATTCTTATCAATTGTTAAAAATGATTTTAATTTTAAAAAATTTATTTAACTTTATTGTTAACAAAGATATTTATATTGAAATATTACAATAGATATAAGTAAAATTATTAAATAATATAATTTATATTATTTATACTTTAAAGATATCAACAAAATGTATAGTAATTTTTTATAATAATTTTAATCATAAATTAAATTTATTTAATATTTATTTAATAAAATAAAATTATATTTTAATAATCAATAATGTCACTTAATATATTTAAATATAGTTAGAATATATAATGATCTTATCAAAATTTATGATTAAAATATATAAATAAATTAATTTAAATAATAAAAGAAAAAGTAAAAATTTAATATCTATTAAATTTTACCATAAATAAAAGATTAATAATTATTAAATAAAAATTTAATTAAATTCTCTAAGAATATTATGATAAAAATATGAATATAGTATGCTATGATAAATATATCATATTTTCATTAATGTATTAACATAATATCATAAAATAGATTTTTCTATAAAATTTAATAATATTTAAAATAATGTCATCATTATATCTTAGTTATTTAGAATAAATAAAATAATATTTAATTAAATTTTTATTAAATTAACATCATAATTTTAATTATATTTATAATAAAATATAAAATTTTCATTGGATAATATATTTAAGTTAATTATTTTTAATTATTACGTTTTAGTATTAATAATTATTAATATTAATTCTAACAATCATATTCATTAAATATTTAATATCTTTATATATAAAAAAATTCTTATATCTCTAATTAGTATATTGATTTCATTTATTTAAATTGATTATTAATTTAAATAAATATAAAAAACAGTGTTTTACTTAATTTTAAATATATACATAAAATTAAGAATGATAGTTAAAAAATAAAAAATTTTATTTTTCAGAATTTTCAAAATTTTTATTAAAAATATGAACTTTAGATTAAATAAAAGTTTTTATGGACGGTTAATAAATACATTGTTATTTTATGTATATTTTATATAATTTATTATAAATTTTCACTTTGCTAATTTTAAATTAATTTTAAGAAAATATGAATGACTATATTACATATATAATATGTAATAAAATTTATAAATTCAATCATTTAAATTTCATTTAAATTTAATATCTTAAGCATTTAATCTTTAAAAAATATTGAAGATAAATTTTTATAAAGTATATGAAAATTACAAATTAAAAAAGTTTAATATTTAATATTATTTAACCGCGAGGGTTGGCATTGATGGTTGAAACAAAAAATTTTTTGATAATAATGGATTATATCTTTTTAAAATCTATAAGAAAACTTTAATCACATTAGATAATAAAGTTATTATATTAATATTTAAAATTATAATTTTTTTTAAAAAATATATATTTTGGAAATATTTCTATTTATTATGTTATTTTAAAATGTATCAATAAAGATTTAAAGAATTCAAATAAATTATTTAAAAACAGAGGTGATCAAAGGAATAAAAATATTAACGTTAAAATTTAGAATATTTTATAATATTTTTTTACTGAAGTAGTTTATAAAAAAAAATATTACTTTATATTTTCCATCATATAATTTTATTACTATAATAATTTTCTAAATTATCACATATATAATATAAAAAGAACAGGAAGACTCCAATTATTATTTAATATATTCCTTATTAAGAAATTTATTTGTTATTAACATATAATAATAAACATTTTACATTAAGTAAAATAATATAAAAAATTAATTGGTATTGTAAATTTTACTATATTTGTTTTATTGGCTTGATTTTTTAAAAAAATAATTATGCTATATAGATTATTTTCTTTAGTTTAAAAAACTATATTAAAATGACTCAAAACTATATTAAAACAAATAATAAATAAGGAATAAAAAAGACCCATGTCAGATATTTTAAAGAATGACGTGGATCCGATCGAAACCCGCGAATGGTTACAGGCAATCGAATCGGTCATCCGTGAAGAAAGCGTTGATCGTGCTCAATATCTTATTGATCAAGTATTACAACAAGTACGTAAAGACGGCATTAATATAGTAGCAAGTTCTAGAATTTGTAATTACATTAATACTATTTCTATGGAGGATGAACCAGAATATCCAGGTAACATAGATTTAGAACGCAATATTCGCTCCGCAGTTCGTTGGAATGCTATAATGGTAGTTTTACGAGCTTCTAAAAAAAATATAGAGTTAGGTGGTCATATGGCTTCCTTTCAGTCTTCTGCAACTTTATATGAAGTTTGTTTTAACCATTTTTTTAAAGCAAAAAATAATAAAGATGGTGGAGATTTAGTTTGTTTTCAAGGACATATTTCACCTGGTATTTATGCGCGTGCATTCTTAGAAGGTCGCCTTACTGAAGAGCAAATGAATAATTTCCGTCAAGAAATTGGTGGAAAAGGTCTTTCATCTTACCCTCATCCTAAATTGATGCCTGAGTTTTGGCAATTTCCTACTGTTTCAATGGGATTAAGCTCAATCAGCGCTATTTATCAAGCAAAATTCTTAAAATATTTACACCATCGAGGTTTAAAAGATACAACAGATCAGACGGTTTATGCTTTTCTTGGTGATGGTGAAATGGATGAACCTGAATCTAAAGGTGCTATTACAATTGCTGCTCGTGAAAAATTAGATAATCTTATTTTTGTGATTAACTGTAATTTACAACGCCTCGACGGGCCAGTTATTGGTAATGGAAAAATTATTAATGAATTAGAGGGTATCTTTAATGGTGCAGGATGGCAGGTTATTAAGGTCTTATGGGGTAGCCGATGGAATGAATTGTTCCGAAAAGATACTTCAGGTAAATTAATTCAGTTAATGAATGAAACTTTAGATGGCGACTATCAAACATTTACATCTAAAGATGGTGCTTATATTCGCAAACACTTCTTTAATCGTTACCTTGAGACAAGTATATTAGTTAAAAGTATGACTGATGATGAAATTTGGTCACTAAATCGTGGTGGCCATGATCCAAAGAAAGTTTATGCTGCTTTTAAACAAGCAAAAGAAACAAAAGGTAAACCAACAGTAATTTTAGCCAAGACAATTAAAGGATATGGCATGGGGAATATTGCAGAAGGTAAAAATGATGCTCATCAGATTAAAAAAATGAATATAGAGGGGATTCGTTATTTTCGTGATCGTTTTAATATTCCGATATCTGATGATCAAGTTGAAAAATTACCTTTTATTACTTTTAAAAAAGATTCAGCAGAATATAAATATTTACATGAACGTCGTAAAGCATTAGGAGGGTATTTACCAGCACGAAGTCCTACTTTTGATGAAAAATTAGAAATCCCAACATTAAAAGATTTTACTAAATTATTAATGAAACAAAATAAAAACATCTCTACAACGATTGCTTTTGTACGTACTTTAAGCATAATGTTAAAAAATAATTCAATCAAAGATCGTCTAGTTCCAATTATTAGTGATGAAGCGCGTACTTTTGGAATGGAAGGTTTATTTCGTCAAATTGGAATTTATAGTCAAAATGGACAACAATATACACCTCAAGATCATGAACAGATTGCTTATTACAAAGAAGATGAAAAGGGTCAAATTCTTCAAGAAGGAATTAATGAATTAGGTGCTGGAGCATCTTGGTTAGCTGCAGCTACATCGTATAGTACAAATAATTTACCAATGATACCATTCTATATTTATTATTCAATGTTTGGTTTTCAGCGCATTGGTGATTTACTATGGGCAGCTGGAGATCAACAAGCACGCGGATTTCTGATAGGCGGAACTTCAGGGCGTACAACATTGAATGGTGAAGGTTTGCAGCATGAAGATGGACACAGCCATATTCAGTCACTAACCATACCTAATTGCATTTCTTATGATCCAGCTTATGCATACGAAGTTGCTGTTATTATACATGATGGTTTAGCTCGTATGTTTGGGGAGAAACAAGAAAATATTTATTATTATATAACTACATTGAATGAAAATTATCAGATGCCAGCAATGCCTAATAGGATTGAAGAAGGTATTCGTAAGGGTATTTATAAACTTGAATCACTGAAAGGTAAGAAAGGGAAAGTTCAATTATTAGGTTCTGGTTCAATGGTACGTCATATCCGTGAAGCTGCAAAAATTTTATCTTATGAGTATGATATTGGCTCCAATGTTTATAGTGTAACATCATTCACCGAATTAGCTCGTGAAGGTCAAGATTGTAAACGCTGGAATATGTTACACCCATCCGATAAACCTCGTATACCTTATGTTGCTGAAATCATGAACAATTTACCTGCAGTTGCGTCAACAGATTATATAAAACTATATGCAGAACAAATTCGTTCTTATATTCCTACAAATGATTACCATGTTTTAGGTACTGATGGTTTTGGTCGATCAGACAGTCGTGAAAACCTCCGTCATTATTTTGAAGTTGATACTTTTTATATAATAGTAGCATCGTTGTGCGAATTAGCAAAACGCGGTAAAATAGATTTTAAATTAGTAAGTGAAACCATAAGGAAATATAATATCAATCCAGAGAAAATTAACCCAAGATTAGCATAAAAGGTAAAAATCAATGTCTATTGAAATTAATGTTCCTGATATTGGTGAAAATGAACTTGAAGTTACAGAAATTATGGTAAAAGTTGGCGATAAAGTTGATATTGATGAGTCATTAATTACTGTGGAAGGTGAAAAAGCATCAATAGAAGTTCCGTCACCACAAGCTGGAGTTGTAAAAGAAATCAAAATTAAAGTTGGTGACAAAGTAGCAACTGGTAAGTTAATCATGGTTTTTGATACAGAAAAAAAAATAACAGAAGTTAGTGTTAAAGAAACCCTAGACTCGAATCAAGATAGGATAGACAATAAAGATAAAGATTTAAATCATAAAAAAAATGAATTAAAAGAAGTGATTTTACCAAATATTGGTAATGATGAAGCTAAAGTTATTGATATTATGGTTAATGTTGGTGATAAAATCACCGCCGAACAACCATTAATTAGTATAGAAAATAAAAAAACATTAATTGAAGTCCTAGCACTTTTTGTTGGAGAAGTTAAGGAAATTAAAATTAAAAAAAATGATAAAGTTAAAACTGGTTCAGTTATTATGATTTTTAAAGTCAATTCCACTGTATCTTCATTAATCACTGATGCTAAAATAACAACGAAGTCATGGTTTTTTTCTTCTGAAAAACATAAAATCTCATCTACTGTAAAAATAAATAGTGTTTTTAAAGCTAAGAATGAATTTATTGAAATTGAACCTCAAGTTCATGCAACACCACTTATTCGCCGTTTGGCGCATGAATTTGGCGTTAATTTAGCTAAGATAAATGGAAGTGGACGTAAAGGTCGTATTATGCGTGAAGACGTTCAGGTTTATATTAAAGAGGCCATAAAACACTCTGAAGCAGAATTAACTAAGGTAAATTATTTTCTAGATGTGCTATCACCGCGACAAAAAAATAATTTCAGTAAGTTTGGTAAAGTTGAAGAAATTGAATTATGTCGTATTCAAAAGATATTTAATGCTAATATGAGTCACAACTGGATAACGATCCCTCATGTAACACTCATGGAGGATGCTGATATTACTGATGTGGAAGTTTTTCGTAAAAAACAAAATAAAGAGATGGAGAAATTACAAACAGGGATAAAGATTACACCGTTAGTTTTTGTCATGAAAGCTGTTGCTCGGGTATTAGAAGAGATGCTTTATTTTAATAGCTCAATTTCTGAAGATAATCAACGATTAACATTAAAAAAATATATTAATATTGGTATAGCTGTCGATACACCAAATGGTTTATTTGTCCCTGTTATTCGTGATGTTAATAAAAAAGGCATTATTGAGCTTTCAGAAAAATTGATGGAAGTATCGAAAAAAGCACGAGATGGCAAGTTGACCATATCTGATATGCAAGGCGGTAGTTTTACTATTTCTAACTTAGGTAATATTGGTACAAAAAATTTTACACCCATTATTAATGCACCAGAAGTAGCTATTATCGGTTTATCTCGCTCATCAATAAAACCGATATGGAATGGTAGTAAATTTATTTCACGTTTAATATTACCTATGTCACTTTCTTTTGATCATCGTGTGATTAATGGTGCAGATGCAGCACGCTTTGTTACTCGTATTGCACAATTAATAAGTGATATTCGCTATTTAGTTATGTAGTTTATAACTAAGTTAAATATCAATCTATTTATTAATTAGTAATTATAAAATTTGTTTATCATAAATTCTATAACTTAAAAAAAAGGAATTTTATGGTGTTAATGTTTTTCGGAGAATAAAAATAATTTTATAAACTATATTTAGAGTAGATGAGTTTCGATAATTACAATTTTTTATTAATCCTCTAGATAAAAATAAGAGGTCATAATGAGTACTAAAATTAAAACTCAAGTAGTAGTCTTAGGTGCCGGCCCTGCGGGTTATTCAGCAGCTTTTCGTTGTGTAGATCTTGGTTTAGAAACAGTTTTAGTTGAACGTTATCAAACATTAGGTGGCGTTTGTCTTAATGTAGGTTGTATTCCTTCTAAGGCGTTATTACATATTGCAAAAGTTATTGAAGAAACAAAGAAATTAGAAGAGCATGGCATCATATTTGATGGATCAAAAATAAATATTGATAAAGTACGAGCATGGAAAGAAAAAATTATTAGTCAATTAACGACTGGTTTGACAGAGATGGCAAGATATCGTAAAGTTAAAGTTATTAATGGACTAGGTAAATTTAGTGACGCTAATACATTAGTTGTTGAAAATGAAAAGGAAAAAACGATAATAAATTTTGATAATGCCATTATTGCAGCAGGTTCACGTCCAATACAGCTTCCATTTATCCCATATAATGATCATCGAGTATGGGATTCTACTGATGCTTTACAATTACAAAAAATACCAAAACGTATATTAGTAATGGGGGGTGGTGTTATTGGTTTAGAAATAAGCACCATTTATCATGCGCTTGGTTCTGAAATTGATATTGTTGAAATATTTGATCAGGTTATTCCAGCAGCAGATAAGGATATTATTAAGCTTTTTACTAAAAAAATAAGTAAAAAATTTAATCTAATGCTCGAAAGCAAAGTAATTGCGGTAGAATCTAAAAAAGATGGTATTTATGTTAAAATAGAGGGGGAAAAAACACTGGTAAAATCACAATGTTATGATGCTATTTTGGTGGCAATTGGTCGTGTTCCTAATGGAAAGCTAATTGATGTAGTTAAAGCAGGTGTAGAAGTTGATGAAAATGGTTTTATCTATACAGACAAACAGATGCGCACTAATATCACACATATTTATGCCATTGGTGATATTGTTGGTCAACCAATGTTAGCTCATAAAGGTATCCATGAGGGACATATTGCAGCTGAAGTGATTTCTGGATTAAAACACTATTTTGATCCAAAAATTATTCCATCAATTGCTTATACTGAGCCTGAAGTTGCTTGGGTTGGATTAACAGAAAAAAAAGCTAAAGAAAAAGGTATTATCTATGAAGTAGCTACTTTTCCATGGATTGCTTCTGGTCGCGCTATTGCTTCTAATTGTTCAAAAGATGGGATGACTAAACTTATTTTTGATAAAAAAACACATCGAGTCATCGGAGGAGCAGTTATTGGTGTTAATGGTGGAGAATTACTTGGTGAGATTGGCTTAGCTATTGAAATGGGATGTGATGCAGAAGATATTGCATTAACTATTCACGCTCACCCTACATTATATGAGTCAATTGGTATGGCAGCTGAAATATTTGAGGGAAGTATCACTGATTTACCTAATCAAAAATCACAATCAAAGAAAAAATAATTTATTTAATTCCAATAAAATAAATTTATTACAATGATTATTTTATCTATTAAAAATAGTTATTTTTAATTAATTTTTTTTTAAAAATAATTAAATAACTTATTTGAAATATATTAATTAAATTAATAGTGAAACAATAATTTCATTATTTTATTTTTTATACTTAACCTAATCTATAGAAATTAACTTATGATACTTGAATTTATATACTAAAATTTTATTTTTTAAGGTTTAGGTGAAAATATATAAATTAGAATTAATTGATAAGAATATCACACTAAAATATAGTTGTTAACATGCAATTAAATACATACAATAAGAGTGATATTAACCCACTAAATATCATTCAAGTTGTTGAGCCAATTGAATTAATAAACTTTAGTTTATTTAAAAAAGTTTTCTATTAGATGTTCTTAAATAATTATATTTCTATGGAAAAGATAGAAATATTTATATAAAAGTTAATTTTTAATTTTAATTACTGAATAGAAATGTATTTTTTTCTTTTTTAGTTATATTGATGGAGTAAATAAAAAAATATTAAGTATTATATTATTTAAGGGAAATATGATACCATCTTTATTAATTAATATTTTAGGTGATAACTAGTTAAAGTGATAGCAACTAAAAAATTATTTAATATTTTATTAATACTTGATAACTTCTATTATTTAGAGAAAATTAAATGTTAGTTATTAATATTTGTATTTAGTTATGCGACTAACAAATAAACATCGAATAATTTTTATGATCAATCAATATTAATAGAAAATTAATTAAAAATTAAGATTATTTGATTTTTAAAGTCAATTTAATTATATAATTATTTTGTATATTTATCTTTTACCAAGAATCCATTGATTTATTTATTTATAATATTTTATTTAATCTCATGATATTAATCATATTAATGTTTCTTTATTTACCCATAAAAGTATTATTTATTTTTTTATTGAATAAAATATTTTTTATTAAAAAAGCAATCAGAATGAATGATAATTTATAAGTTTATTTCTTTAATAACATGTTATTCTATTTTAGTTTATCATGGTTGATTTTATATAATAATTAGTATTTTTCTTTAAAAGTATTCTATTAAATGTAGTTAACTTTAAAAATTAAAATTAGCTAAATATTATGTTATAGAATTTATCTTATGCAATTTATTTTATTATAATGTTATTTAACAAGAATTATTAACGATTTAAAATTGCATTATCAACAGCTTAAAAGCAAGGTAAGAGAAATACTTCTTTTAAAGATAAGATAAAAAAAATAAAGAATTTTTATATTTAATATTTTAATAAAAATATTAAATTATTTTGTTTTATAAAACAATCAACTATAAACTATAATATTAAGTTAGATAATAATTAATTATCGAATATTTATAATTAATATTATATTATTTAAAATAAATGGTAATTGATATTTTAATTATTATGTTTTTTAAACTTCATATCAATTTGAAAATAATTAATTATGATTAAAAACTATTAATAATTAATATTAATATAAATTATATGATTTATCAATTAAATTAATTTAATTGATAAAAATAATTCTAATTATTATATTTTTGTCATTTTTAATAGTAAATAAACAATTGATAAAATTTAATTATATATAGTAGATGATAAACGCATTATTATTCATCCAATAATAAGCTAATTAATAGCAATATTATTAATAATAACTTATAAAATAAATTTCACTAAAATTATTTATTTTCATTATTTATATTTAATATATTGCAATAGTAGTTAAAATATTAAACATATATTATATTTATATATAAATATATTTACTATATTTAAAGTTGTTATTATTTATTAACATAAAATTTATTTTCTTTTATTATTTTGTTAGATTCATTTTTGTAATTAATTTTTATGTATAAATTATTTATAAAAAATATAAATACCATAGAAATATATTTGCTATGTTATTAGCAAGTGATACATTTAAACTTTTCAATTGATATAATTTATTTTTTTTAAAATCTAAAGTTAACGAACTATCCTTAATATCTTAAGATAATTAGTATTGATTCAAATATTAAAAATAAAAAAAATATATTATTTAATATGATCATTTCTTTTATTTTTCTTTTATATTTATAAATATTTATTTATTAAATTAAATAATAAATAATTTACTATATAATTTTTTATATTTAATTAATAATAGAAAGATATCATTTTTTCTTATCAATAAACTATTTTTTATTAATTAAATATCTCATCACTCATATTAACTTAAAATATATTAATATAAGAATGAATAAAATTTTCATATCTACCCTGATTATTTTATATTACAAAATATTATATTTAAAATTTTTAAAATGAATTTTTTATGCTTTTTATTAATTATCTTTTCTACTTTTTATAGTTATTAATCATAATAATCTATAGATAAATTACAAACTTTAATATTTTTATTATTATTTCAATTTATTGTATAAATTAAACTAATATATAAACTATACTTTTTTATTATTAATTATTTTAAGAAAAAATTATTTTTAAGAGTCAAAGTGCAAGAATTATATTCTAAATTTTATTAGTTTTAAAAGACTTGATATTCTATTTTTAATAATATCAATAAACTAATTTATTATATTTTATTTTAAATATCATATCTCAAGAAATATATAGTTTAATTAAAAATAAAAAATAATGAGTATCATTATCAATAATAAATAAAGAAATTAATATAATTAACAATTTATTTAATTGTATTAAATAATAAATTATTTTGCAATCAATGCTTTAAATTTAATTTAAAAGATTTTTAAAAAATAAAAATAGTTTGTCTATGAGTAAAAATTTACGTATTTTAAAATCTAATAATATTGCTTATGATAAATTTCTCTCCATATAACTACATAGTAATATTTAAGTTTTTAAATTTGATATTTATATTAACTAAGTATTTATTTTGATTATAATTTATATCAGTATTTTTAACTTTTTATTAAAAAACACGTTATTAAAGATTTAATCTATTAATTATTATATTTAATTTAACGATACGTTAACGTAATTATTGAAAGAAATTTTTTTTAGAGAATTTATTTAATAATTTTTACTATAGGAAAATTTTTTAATAATTTAAGCTTTAAACTTACTAACTTATATTTAAGTTAATTCATTATATATAATAATATATTTTTTTAAAACAGAATTCAATTATATTTTAGCGATAAATATTAATTAACTTATTTTAAGTGATTTCTTAATCTAATTTTTTATCCATAAAAATAAAATATTATATAATATTGAAAATATAATGATTAAAATAATATTAAATATTATGAGTTTATTAACTTACTAATTATTATTGTGATAATTAAAATGCTGCTTAAATTAAAGCGATAATGATTTATATTTATGTTATAAATATTTTTATATTATTAAAAATAAAGAGATGAAATTAATTCTTTTATTATAAAAAATATTATCATTTAATTAAAATATAAATATATTAAATAATAAAAACTAAAACAATCGATCATATTAAAAAAATAAAATATAAATCGAAATATATAAATTAAAATAACTAAATAATTTACTAGATATAATTTAGAAATTTGTTTAAATAATAATGATACGAATGTAGTATAATTTAGTATTGAAAATATTATAAGTATTCATAAGGAACATCTATAATAAAGCAATTAAAATACTAAAATATAAAAAGAGCTACTCTTGATAAGAGTAAATATTAACTATATAAATTCATAATATTAATTATTAGCTATTAATACGATTTTATCCTAATAAAAATTATACTTTAAATTATAATTATTGTTTTTAATGATAGCGTTCAAGTTTATAAATAACAGAATACTAATATATTAGCTAATATAATATTTTTAATTTAACATATTGTTTTTATGTTATTATTGTTTTTATGATTTTATATTAGATATAAAGATTTCATTAAATGATTAGTCATTTTTTATATTATTATGATTTGAGTAAAAATGATATCAATAAAAAAAATTAAGTTAAAATATTTTAACTTATATAAGATTCAGTAATTTACTTAAATTTAATTCATTAATATTTTCAAAGTACGATATTATATATACAATTATTAAAATCTATTTGGATGCGGTTATATATAAAAATTTTTTAATAAAGGTATGATATAGTAAAATACTATTAGTAAATGGATTTTAATTTATATAAAATAAAAAGCTCAATGGATATGTTCTAAATCATAAAAGTGATAATATGAGATCTTGATAATAATTTTTTTGTTATAATACTGTTTAAATTTTATTAGCAAGGTCTTAAAAAAAATAAAAATAAATAAATACATTCAGTTTATTTAAAATACAATTTTATAAAAAAGATAATTAGATACTAATCGTATTAAATTATATCTTTTATATAAAAATTATTCTAGAGTTTTAATTTTATCTTCTATTTAAATATTATATGAATAAGACTATCATGAAGTAATTAAATTTAGATAATATAGAAAATTAAGTCACTAAACTTATTAGCATTTACTACTATAAATATTTATAATCTTATTTGTTATGCTATTTTATAACTACTTATTATTCCGATAGTTAGATCTATTCAACAAAATAAGTATTTCTTATTATTGCTTAAATTAATTTAAAATGATTAATCATTATTAATGATGAGTAATTAAATAGGCTTTCAAATCATTTAATTATTTTAAAAAAAAATAAACTGAATAATAGCTTAATTTTTATTAAGTACACTCAAACTCACATTTTTATTATTGTATCCAATTGTTATAATGCTAGATAGTCAGAATACTTAGTAATTAATAAATTTATTTAAAGTTCAATTCAGATATTATTCTGTATTTTATTATGCAATATTTCCAATCGATGCTTTATAAAAATTTCAACATATTAAATAATTAGTAAATTTAGCACTAAAAATAACAGGAGACTAATTATGACACATGATGAATTGAAAAAAAATGTTGCTTTCGCAGCTTTAGAATATATCAAAAAAGATATAATAATTGGCGTTGGAACAGGTTCTACCGTTGCTTATTTCATTGATAGTTTAGCAACACAAAAGCACTTAATTAAAGGTGTAATCTCTAGCTCAGTTGCTTCTACAAATAAATTAACAATGCTAACTATTCCTATTCTCGATAGCAATAATGTGGATTATGTTGATATTTATATCGATGGTACTGATGAATTTAATTCAAATTTAATGCTAATCAAAGGTGGCGGAGGTGCTTTAACTCGTGAAAAAATAATTGCTGCAATGGCTAAACAATTTATTGTTATTACCGATAAATCTAAACAGGTTGATATTTTAGGTAAATTTCCATTACCAATTGAAGTTATTCCGATGGCAAGAGGTTATGTTGCTCGTCAATTAGTTAAGTTAGGTGGTATACCAGAATATCGAAAAAATACGATTACTGATAATGGAAATATTATTCTTGATGTTCATAATTTAAAGATTTTTGATCCAATTAACTTTGAAAATAAAATTAATTCAATTGCTGGTGTTGTTACATCTGGATTATTTGCTAATCGTTCAGCAGATATTGTTTTAATGGCAACATTAACTGGGATAAAAAAAATAAAAGGGAAAAATTAATTATTTTGATTTTTATCATAAAACTTTTTTATTTTATTAATATAAAATAAGTGATAATGATAGTTTTGATGATAAATAGGTGTATAAATAATTAATCTTTTTTATAAAAAACTAATTTAAATTTTTAATTTTTAATTATATATATAAGAAATTTAATTATTGTTTTCAACAAAAAAGATTTAATTATATTAAATACCATTAATACGATTATTAACAAGAAAATTAATTAAAAAATAATTATTTATTTTAATTTTATTAATTTTTTACTTTCTTTTAAATAAAATTTTAGTTACTGCTACGATTTAACGGTAGTTTGTTTTTTTTGCATGACTTTAATGAAATTTATATTTAATTTTTCTTAATAAGCATCTCTATTTTTAATCTCTATTTTAGAGATATCATGCGCTAGAAAAATATTTAATTAATCATTTATTTGCTTTTTGAATATCGAATAAATAATTCAAAATTATGAAATATGTGATATATATAAAATATCTTTAATTATACTGATGATAGTGCTTATATTAATATCTTTCCAAAGAATATTTAAATAATTTTTTTATTTTTATAAAATTAAGAATTATTTACTAGATAGTAAATAGAATTTACTAGATTTAGTGTGAATAAAATCTTTCAATATAAGTAGTTTTTATCTTAGATCTTCATAAAACAGTAAATATGAAACTATATTTCAAAAGAAACAATTAATTTTAATATAAATCGTATTGTAATTTTCAATTAATCTTTATTAAAGAGATTAATTTGATATTTAATATTAGATTAAGCATTTAAATATCAATAAATTTAATGCAATTTCAATAATAATAATTATTTTAACTACGTCATTATTTATTAATTTAAATTTTTTAATATTGTTTAATTTATTAAATCACTTCTTTTATTTAATATGTAAAAAATATTTTTTTTGAAATTTAATAAATTAATCAAATATTTTAATGATAGTTTTTAATTTATTGATGATATCCTTTAAAGATTTTACTGTTTATCACAATAAAGATACTAATTATTTGTTACATATTTATAGACATAATTTGATTAGTATATTAAAACATAAATAATATTTTTTTTAAATTAAAATTCAATTAGTAAAGATGACTAATTCTTATTAAAAAACTAAAATTTTTATATAAAAGTCAAAATATTTATTTTTTATAAATTTTATTTCACAAAAAATATAATGATATCATTTTAATATTAATTAATTATTTTAAATTTATTTACCAACACCATCTTTTTGAAGGTGTAATAATTTCAGGTAGTGAAATATCCCATGGTGTAACTTGAATGTCGTCAACTAGTTGACAGTCATGAGCTAATCCAATCGGATAAAAGTGTTTTTTTTGCCAATTAGCAAGAAGTCTATCATAAAACCCACCCCCCATTCCCAATCTTTTTCCTTGTTTATCAAATGCTACTAATGGCACAAATAGAATATCTAATTGTTTCATTGGTATGATATTTATAGGATTTATAGTTGGCTCATTAATATTGAAAGTGTTTTTTATTAATTGAGTGCTTGAACAATAACGCAAAAATAGTAGATGATGATGATTAAGAGTATTTAAAACAGGTAGATAAATTTTTTTATTTTTTTTCCATAGATATTCTATTAATAGTTGTGTATTTATTTCACCATCAAAAGAAAAAAATATAGCAATATTATTAGCTACATAAATACGTTGATGCTCTAAAATAGTGAATAATATTTGATTAGCAGCAATAATTTGCTTAGTTTGGCTAAGTTGCTTTCGCTTTAATCTCATTTCTTTTCGAATTTCTTGTTGTTGTATTTCTATTATTGTTTTCATTATTAAATTTTAATTTTATTTAAGTGTATTAAATTAATAGTTTTATATTACTTTAAAAATTAAAGCTTTATTTAAAAAAAATAATATACATGGTAATTTACTATGAATTAAAAATAAATTTTAATAAATAAATATAGATTATCTACTATGCAGATAGATAAGATTTCTTATTGTTTAATTAACTAAATACAAAAAATTTATTTAAAAAATAATAATTATCAAATTAACTAATAAATAAGAATCAAATATTAATTATATTTATAATAAAATAATATCATAAATAAGTATTTTAAATAAAACTAAACAAAATTTTAGAATTTTTAATATTTATAAATAAATAATTTTTGATATAAAAATTATTTATTTTACCTTAATACTATTCTAAATCAAAATAGTAATAAGTCAATAAATAATAATTATTATTCATGATTTTAGTAAATTTATTAGCTAATTATTTAGAACAAATATTATTTTAAATATATTATTTTATATATATAAAATAAAAAATACTTAAATATATAATATATTATAATTAAAATAAAATATTTTTAAGTAAATGTATTAATACACATAATTATTTCTCAAATACATAATTTAACTTAATGAAGCTATAATAAATTGATTATGTAATGAAATAAATTATTTTTTATATAATATAATATTTTTAGATTAAAAAATTAAAATATTTATTTTTAAAATATAAAAAATATGATCAATTTAAACACAATAGAAAATAATTAACTGTTGTTAATATATATAATGTTTTAATTTAAAATTTAAAATCAAAATGGCATTATTATTTTATTTAGATTTTTTATAGCTAGAATTTTATATATAACTAAATATACATAATATATAACATCAAATAATTATAAATAATTGCTAACTCGATTAATCTTCCCATTCTTCTATTTTAAAAACTCTAAAATTATAGTAATTTATTTTATTCTATTTCTATGAGCATAAAATAAATATTCTCTTACTCTATTTTGTATTAATTCTATTTTATTAATTATTTTTTTTGCTCTAATGGAGTAATTGTTCGTTCAGTAATGTGTGATTATTCTTGTAATACTTGTTCAATAGTATGTTGCAATACGCGAAATTTTTGTTCCATATTATCAGTATAATTCTGTGTTTTGATTTTTTCTTGTGAAAGTTCGTGGCAAATATTTAAAGCAACAATAAAGATAAGTTGTTCAGTGTTTGTAACACCAGTTAAATTTTTAAGATCCTTTAATCGTTGTTCAAGTTCAGTCGCAGACGATTTTAAAGCATCTTTTTGTTCTTTTGGGCAATTAACTTTTAATGTTCGCCCTAAAATTTGAATATCAACAGGTTGTGTAGACATTATACCTTCCTGATTATGTTTTGAAGAAGAAGCATGGTAATAACATTTTATTTCCTATAATTCTATTGATGCTATAAAAATAATTTAAATTCATATAACGTGAAATTTATGCACTTATATATTAATATATTTAAATAAATATACTAATAAAAAATATTTAATTAATTATTAAATTAAATAATTACTTTTGCAAAAAAAATAATTTTTTTTATAAAAATACCAGAAATATACAGTTTAATTATTAATCAAATTCATGAAGATAATCATGATTATAACTAAAAATTATTTTATAAATTAAGTAATAATAACTTATTTTTTTTATAAAATTCAATAAACAAACTACATGAATTTTATGATTTTATATCTTAATCTTTAAATAATAGAAAATATATTTTTAACTAATCGTCATCAGAAAAAAATTTTTCTATTAATATTTAATCAATTTTATCTAATTAATCATTTTATTGATTTTAAATTTTAAATAACTTAAGTTGATAAAAAAGTTAAAAATTTTTATGAATTTATATAATATTAATGTGTTAAAATTATTCAAAAAAAACACTTAAAATAAATTAAATAAGATTTTAGAAGAGATATTGGAGTATAATAAAATTATAATTTAAATTTATTTAATTACTTTTATAGATCTAAAATTTCAATGAATAAAAAATAAAAAATAACTATTATTACATCAATAAACATAACATTTAAACTTATTTTTATTTATAGTAATTTACAAAAATAAATAAAATAATTAAATAACTTATTTATATCTATCATTATAACTCATTAAAATAGCACCTAAGATAGTGCAATTATTTTTATATCTTTTTAAATAAAATATAAGTTTTAAATATCCTTGTTGTTAATACAGTATTTAATGAAATTTATTTATCTACAGGATTTAATGAACTAAAAAATTGTGTTAATTATTATTAAATATAATTAAAATTATAATAAAATTGCATATTTAAGCAAGTAAGTAATTAAGTAATTAAGTAATTAAGTAATTAAGTAATTAAACGATATAATTTTTTAAAAAACATATATAAATATCAAATAGTTATATAAAACTAACATAAATTTATCTATCAAGATATAAAATTAAATCGAATGCTTATATTTGCATCATGAGCAATAAAAATTTTTATATTCTATATAAAATAAAAATTAAGATTTTAATCTTAATTAAATTAAGTATTTTACAAATTGAATTAAATAATTTAATCAAAAATAAAGTCTATCTACTTTTATGTATAATTTAAGTTATGTTAATTAGGACTTAATATCTATGTTCTTATTGATTATGATGTAAACTTAGAATATTTATTAGCATTTTATACAATATTATTGTTGAACTTAGAATTTATATTATACAAAATATTAGTATATTTAAAATTTATTAAGAAATTTATCTTCATATTAAAACAATATTTTATTCTACGAATAAAATATAAAAAATTGGCAATTCTATTATTAAAGATCCTTATGTGACAGAAACTTTAATAACATCAGTGAAGTAAATAGGGGTATATTTAAGGTGATGAAAGTAATTATTGTTGGCGGCGGTATGACTGGAGCATCATTAGCGCTTGCTATTTCAGCATTAAGTAAAGAAAAAATTCAAATTTCATTAATTGAAATAAAATTACGTTTATATAATAAAGTAACCACTAATATTGATACTAGAACCATTGCATTAGCTTATGGCACTTGTCAGCAGTTTAATCAAATTGGTATATGGTCTTGTTTAAAAAAATATGTAACACCAATTTGTAATATTCATGTTTCTGAATATGGATATACTAGCACTGTTAATATGAAAGCTAACGATTATTCACTTCCTGCATTCGGTTATGTGATTCAATTACATTATGCAGAAAATTGCTTATTTGAACAGCTAAGGAAAACAAAAAATGTTAAGTTATATTGCCCTGATAAAGTGATTGCTATTGAGCGCACTATTAATTATGTATCAGTTAAATTGGCTAGTGGTAAAGTATTAATTGGGCAATTATTGGTTGCTGCTGATGGTACTTTTTCCATGATAGGTAAAAGCTGTAAAATTGAATGGCATCGTGAATATTATCAACAATGCGCAATTATTACTAATATTTTAACTAGCAAAAAAACACAAGAGCAAGCCTTTGAGCGTTTAACTAAATATGGTTTATTAGCAATATTACCTATATCAAAAAGACGTAGTTCATTAATTTGGTGTCATCCATTAGAGAAAATAAAATATATTATGCAATGTAATGATAGTATATTTATAGCAAAATTACAAAAATTATTTGGTTGGCAATTAGGAGAAATTCAAGCAATTAGTAAACGTTACTACTTCCCATTATTATTTTCTCAAGCAAAAAGGTTAATTAGTCATCGATTAGTATTAGTTGGTAATGCAGCACAAACCTTACATCCTATTGCCGGTCAAGGTTTTAATCTTGGTATGCGAGATATAATGATTTTTGCTAATATAATTAGTCAAGTGGCTAATAATAGTGGTGATATAGGTGCTTATTCTGTTCTTATGGAATATCAAACGCAGCGTATAGATGATCGTCAAAATACAATAAAATTAATAAATAATTTAATTTATTTATTTACTAATAATCATTTAGTTTTTTCTATCGGCCGCAATATTGGCTTGATAGTATTGGAAACATTACCACTTATTCGTAATATTTTAGCTCATCAAATAATGGGTCGGTACCTTTCACCTCTAACTTTTTAAGTAAGGAATATTTTAATTATGCAATCGTTTGATGTAATTATTGTAGGCGGTGGTATGATTGGTCTTTCGTTAGCATGTGGTTTACAAGGCTGTGGTATGAGAATTGCTGTTATTGAAAATTCACCTCCAAAACATCAATTTAATCCACAAGAATCTCCTTCACTCAGAGTATCTTCTATTAATGCAGCTAGTCAGAAATTACTTGATTATTTAGGTGAATGGCAAAGAATTATACAAAAACGAGTTTGTAGTTATCAAAAGATAAAAGTTTGGAAGCAAAATAGTTTTGGTTATATTCAATTTGATGCAAAAGAACATTATTTACATAATCTCGGATATATCATTGAAAATTCAATTATTCGTGGATCCTTGTGGCAACAAGCTCAATCTAGCAAAGATATTACGTTATTAACAGAAAATATATTAAAAAAAATTTTTTGGAACAAAAATGAAGTATTTATGACTCTTGATAACGAGCAAATATTAACAGCAAAGTTAGTTGTTGGTGCAGATGGAGCTAAGTCATGGGTAAGAGAAAAAGCAGATATTCCAATTAGCTTCGTGGACTATGAACACACAGCACTAATAGCAACCATTCAAACTGAAACATCTCACATACATACTGCCTATCAATCTTTTTATAACGATAGTATTTTAGCCTTTTTACCATTATATGATCCCTATCTTTGTTCAATTGTTTGGTCATTACCAGCAACAGAAGCGTATAGACGGTTAAATTTAGAAGTTTCTATATTTGAAAAAGAATTAAGTGTAGCTTTAGATATGCGCCTTGGATTTTGCCAATTAATTAGTGAACGTCAGATTTTTCCACTCATTGGTCAATATGCTCGAAATTTTGCTGCTCAACGTATTGTTTTATTAGGAGATGCTGCTCATACTATACACCCTTTAGTAGGGCAAGGAGTAAATTTAGGATTTATGGATGTTGCAGAATTAATCGGGCAACTCCGTCGTTTAAATAGTGTAGGTAAAGATATTGGACAGTATCTTTATTTAAAAAGTTATGAATATAAACGTAAACGTAGTGCTATACTGATGTTAATTAACGTACAAAGTTTACTCAAATTATTTGATGGCAATAATAATTTAATTAAAAAAATAATTTGTGATATTGGATTGTTATTAACAAATATACTGCCAGGTATAAAACCAAAGTTACTAAATTATATATTAGGATCGTATGATATGCCTAAATGGTTATTAAAGATAATGATAAATTCTTAAAAATAATCTAGGTTATTAGCATTTTAAAGTAATAGCTTTATAAAAAATTATTTTTAAAAAAAAATCAATTAATTTAACTTAATAACTTTGTTTATCCATTTCTAAGCGATTATCACCTTTTTTAAAATTAATTTTTTATTTTACTAGTAGGTATTTTTATTTAAAAATTTATTTTTTATACCGTTTATTTATAAAAATATACAAAAATGAGAGTAAAAATAAGATTTTTGATACAATTATCATTTAATATGTAATGTAATTATGATTGATTTTCATGTTTAAATGGAATTATTAAATTATAGTTTTTAAATTGATGGAAATCATTTTTAATATATTCATATTATTATAGATATATTTAATATTTTTATTTATCAAATATTAATATAAATATTTTTATAAAGGTAATTTTATTTTATTTATCAGTTAATAATTTAGAAAAATTAAAGAAAGATAGTAAAGAATTTGTATTAGTGCATTAAATAACTCTAAAATGAACATTGATGATTTATCTATCTATTAGACGTCTTCGATAGTATTTGTTTAATTATTTATTTTTCTGGTTATTTAAAATAAAATATGTTATTATAATAATTATATTAATAATTTAATTTTCAATTATATGATAGTTCAATGCTCACAAGCATATATTTGTATAAATTTGAAATAAAATAATCTTTGCTTAATTAATGATAAAAATAAAATTATAATTTTTAATTGATATATTGTTATTTTATGATAAATAAATTGATATTAGTTTATTATTAAAATATGTTAAAATCACAATGATGAATTTAAATAATAATATAATTTCATAAAAATAAATTATTAATCTTTAGTATAAATTGCTCATTTAGATGTTAAAATTGTTAATGTTAGAAATATGTGATACTTTTTTATTTCAAAATTAAACTATATTATATACTTATAAAATAAATGAATTATTAAGAACTTAATTATTATTAATACTATAATAATTAAATTATTTGTTATAATTCACATAACTTTTTTATATAGAAAATTACATAATATTATATAATTCATACTGAAATAATAAAGAATATTTATTCTAATTATGTAGAATAAATTACTTAATTTTAGTTATTAAAAATAAATTTATAAAAATTATCATTAATAATAATTTTAATATTTATGATAATATTGGTGCTGTTGATAAAAAAATTAAAAATTCTATAATTAAATTAAGTAATGTTTATTTTTTATAAAAAAAGTATTTAATTTATTAAAAAATACACTGTATAATAAATTAAGGAATAAATAAAAATTTATATATATTTTATTTTTAAAAATATCAATATTATTAAAAATAATTCTATAAACAAGTATATGTTTCGAAGATAAATAAAAAATTTTATTACAATATATATTGTCTATAATGAAAGTGTTTAAATTTTACTTAATATAATAATTTTAAGATTAATTTAAAAAAAGTTAATAACTTATAAAAAATATGATATACTAAATATATATTTAATATTTTTAGTATGAATTTAAATAATTTATTATCAATATAATAAATTATAAAATAGATTAAATAACAAATTTTTAAAAAATAAAAAATAACAACTATAAATAATTTTTCTGTTAATTTTAATTAAAACTTATTTTTAGTTATTTTATTATAAAATATTCATGCATAAAATTAAGAAATAATAAATATATTTATTTCAATAAATGTATTTTAAAAATTTTATAAAAATTGAGATATTTTGTTATATTTAATATAGATATTTATATTATGTGATAACTTAAAATAAATATTTATCAACTATGATATTATAGTAGCTTACGAATGATTCATTGTGTATACATAAAAATTACATAGTAGAGCGATGGATATAAATATAGTAACAAAAACCTTAAATATAGTGGCAAAAATATCTTTTAATAAAAAAAGTGCACTAAAATTATAATAAAAATATTAGTGCTAATGCCTAGGAGTTAATATTTAAATTATCCTTAGATAATTATTTTTGACAATGGTATAAAAAGGAGATTATATAAACTATCTGTATCATATGAATTGTTAGTTTTTATAAAAACTTAGATTTATTAAAATTAATAATAGTCATGAACAATTAAATATTTATTTTTATTGATAAATATTAAAAGTAAAACTTATAAATCAATAATTATAAATATTTTTGTCTTATGAATTACAAGGTAGTTTATTACTTTATATGCTTGATGAACTATTAACTTATAAATTAATAGTAATATTTTTTATTCTAAAAAAAATAAAAACTAATAAGAGATAGATAGAATATCTTAATTAAGAATATTAAAATACATAAAATTTTATTTTTTTAAAAATTTTCTAATATTTATCATTGATAATAAAGATTATTTAATTATTAATATATATGAGAATTAAATTTACATAAATATTATTTCTTATCTAAATAAATCTATAACAATAATAACTAATATGTTACATAATCTAATTATATTAGAAATCATTTATAAAAATAAAAGATTTTCATAAAATAAATGTTGTTAAATAATATTTAAAATTAAATAAAATATAATTAAATAGCTTTAAATCCTCTTTCTTTATAGAAAGAGGATTTAAATATTTCTTAAACTAATAAAAATAAAAAAAATAACCTTAAATAATAATTTTTAAAAAAAATACTTTATTAAAATTATTAATAATAAGGAGTATAACTTATTTATTAGCTAATAAATAATATAATAAAATTAAAAAGATTGAGAATGTTAAGATTTACAAGTTTTCTATCGAGAAAATACAATAATTTAATATTATTTACTAGAAAACTAACATTGAGTTAATATTCATTTTAATTTCTATATTTCCTAAAATTTAATTATTAATTTTAATTATTATGCCATCATAAATTTTATGATGTCGATTTATTTTTATTTTTTTTATTTCACTGAGAAAAATAAATTATAATATAAAATATATAGTTTTTAACTACAATAGTTTTATCAATAAGAATATTTTAAAATTTACAATTAATATTAAATATTTTAAAGATATAAAGCATGAAAGTTTTTAATATAAAAAGAAGATTGAATATATTTTGATTATCAGAAAATATTATGTGATAAATTTAAATTGTTAATTTTATAAATATTTATTTTTTATTGTTTTATAAGCATTTTAAGTATTTTTTTGAATAATAATAGTTGTTGTAATTTTAGAGTAGATAATGTATTTATCAAAATATCTTTTAAAATAAATTAAAAGATTATTATTTTAAAAATATTATATAAAATTTAATTAATTTTAATTTATCATCACTATATCTTTATTTTTTTATTTAATTTCTGCTTAAATTATCAAAAAGTACAATATAATGTATTTTGTACTTTATTTGATGTTTTAATAACTAAAAAGAAGGATGTATATCATTAGTTTCATCTTTAGCAGTTCGGTTAAGTAATGTATTTGCTGCTTCAAATACATTTTTATTACAGTATAATACTTTATAGATTTGCTCAATAATTGGCATTTCTACACCAATGCGTCTTGATAATATATAAACTTCCTTAGCGTTTAAATAACCTTCAACCATCTGACCAATTTGTTTTTCTGCTTCTTCAATATTCATGCCTTGGCCAAGTAGTATACCAAATCGGCGATTTCGTGATTGATTATCTGTACATGTCAAAACTAAATCTCCTAAACCTGCCATCCCCATAAATGTAGAAAGTTGAGCACCCATAGCAAGACCTAAACAACTGATTTCAGCTAATCCTCGTGTAATTAACGCTATTCTAGCATTGGCACCAAACCCCATACCATCGGATATTCCTGCACCAATCGCAATGACGTTTTTTATTGCTCCACCTAATTGAACACCGATCATATCTGAATTTTTATAAACCCTAAAACTTTTACCACAATGAAAAAGTTTCTGTAATTCTTCACTAAATTTTATATTAGAAGCTGCTACTGTAATTGCTGTAGGTAACCCAGCAGCCAGTTCTTTAGCAAATGTTGGCCCAGAAAGAACGGCTAGTGGAATTTTATCTCCAAGTATTTCTCTAGCAACATCTTGTAATAGACGCCCTGTATTATGTTCTAAGCCTTTTGTAGCCCAAATAATACGTGAGTGTTCTGTTAAGTAAGGTTTTATATTCTTTAAAACTTGATTAAATGCATGACTTGGAACAACAATCAATATATTTTTACTTTTTTTTATAGCTGTTTTTAAAGAAAGTTCAGGCGACAAATTATATGGAAATGGGACATTAGGTAGGAATGTTTGATTACAGCGATTTTGTTGTAATTTTTTAATATGATCAGGATCATGCCCCCAAAGTAAAACACGATGCCCGTTACGGGCAAGCGTAATAGCTAATGCAGTACCATAAGAACCAGCACTGATAACTGTCATTGAAACAGTATTCATTAAACTTCCTGATGATTTTTAAAATTTTTAGTTTGAGCTTTATCTTGTTGTAGATAATTCATAAATAATATATCAAAATTAACAGGGGCTAAGTTTAGTTGAGGAAAAGTTCCACGGCTAACTAAATTAGTAATACATTCACGAGAATATGGAAATAAAATATTTGGGCAATAAACACCTAAACAATGAGCCATTTGGTTTTCTTTAATACCAGTGATAGAAAAAATACCAGCTTGCTGTACTTCACACAGAAAAGCAATTTCTTCAATTATACTTACTGTAACTGTAACACATAAAATAACTTCATGAATATGTTTCACTAATTCATTAGACGAGGTATTTAAATCTAATTTAACTTCTGGTTGCCACTCTTTCTGAAAAATTTTTGGAGTATTAGGTGTTTCAAATGAAATATCTTTAGTATAAATTCGCTGAATTTGAAATATCATATCTTCATGATTTTGCTCTAACATAACATTAATTACCTTTTAAATATCATTATGATATTGAACTGTATAAACATAATTTCTAATTTCTCCGATAAGTTATTTCTTGATTTTAATTATAGGTAAATTTTCACTAAACCAACCTTTAATTCCTTCTTTTAGAAAAAATACATGTTTAAACCCATGTTTTACTAGTTGTTCAGCAGATTTAAATGCTTCCATACCATTTTCTGAAACAACAATAATTGGTTTTTGTTTATGTTTTTCTAATTCTTTTATATTATTATCCTTTATTTTTAATGAACTTAGATTAATCGAATCAATAATATGTCCTTTATAAAAATCATCACGAGAGCGTATATCAACGGTAATTGCTTCTGCTTTATTAATTAATTGTATTGCTTGCGCGCAAGTAATATTTTTTGTTTTAGCAAATAAGCGATTAAAAATTAAAATAATTATAGTGATTAATAAAGTAATCCAAATTAAACTGAGTATTATATGTTGGTTTATAAATTGTATGATTTTTTGTATCATTTGAAACAATTATCTTCTATAGTTAATAATAAATAGATTTAGGTTATAAAGTATACCTTTGTTATTAAATAATTACAGTTAATTTATATAAATGATTAGAGTTTTTTTTGAAAATTAGTATCTATATTATAGATATTTGCTATTTACATCAATTAATTGGTGTAATTTAATAAAGCAGTTAAATAAAATTAATATTAATAATACTTATAAATAATTATTTTTAAACTTTATTAAAAACAGCAGTTAAATTATTATTTTTCTATCTTTATCTAAATAAATATTTTATTTCATATAATATCAATAGTAACAAAAAAATAATCTGAAAGATTAATCATTAAATATTAAAAAATAGAAATATTAGAGATCAATCAATTAATAAAATTTTTTATTTATCAATTTAAAAAAAAAATCAGAAAAAATATTTCTATTACTTAGTTAATATTATATAAAATATAGAAAAATCTTTTTTATCAATAAAAGAATTTATTCGGTTAAATAAAAATATAAATCGTTTTAACAGAAAATAAATCTATTAATTATTGTCAATTAAGTAAATAAATGTTATTTTCTAAATTAGACTAGTAAAGATGATTTGAATTATCATTCGATAATAATTAAACATAACTATAAAAATATATATTTTTATAGTTATAACTAACCTAATAAAATTAGATAATAAATCATTATTAAATTATAAAAATAACAATAATACTAGATAAGTAGACGTAATAAAATAACTAAAAGACAGAAATTTAATTTATATTATAAAAAATATTATAAATTAAATTTAATGCAAAATTCTAAAGAACTATTTTTATTAAAATTTACTTTAAAATAAGATTAAAAGTCTTACTATAATCAAATATAATGAAAATATTATTACATAATAAGGTATTAAAATTAAGAAAAAATAAAAAAATAAAATAAAAAAATAAAGAAGTCAATATGTTTAAAAAAAATAATAATCAGAGGAAAAATATTTATCAAATAACTAATATAGTTAGCCTTAATCTCAAATCTACTCTGTAGAATAATCATAGAATTTTATGAATCATATTTTTTTTAACTATACAGTTTGTAATTAAATCTTTATTTTTATGGTAATAATATTTTAATTAAATCCATAGAAAATATGTCGATCAAGATTACTGAAAGAAGAATTAAATTTATTTTTGACAAAAAATATCATTTATTAATTAATTACAAAAGTATAATTTATATTAATTATTGATCATGACAGAAATATAAATTCATATAGTTTTAATTGAAGTACATTAATAAATGTTGGTTAATTAGATCCATTAATATTAACTCGCTAACTTAAGTAGCTACTGATTATAAATATCAGAGATTTTTTTCTGAGATCAGCCATCATAAGATAAAACCATTAATCGATAGCTTTGATTATAGAGGAAGGTAGCAGTGCTAAAACAGACTGTTTTGATAATCATTTGGCCATTATTATTTATTAGCGAACAAGTTAATGCTAGTAAGTTAGCTATTGTAATCGATGATATTGGTTATCATAAAAAAGAAGATAATCAAATACTAGCTTTGCCGCTGGCAATTTCTATTGCTATTTTACCAGATTCTCCTCACGGTAAAGAAATGGCTAAAAAAGCATTTCAACAAGGGAGAGAAATTTTAATTCATATGCCAATGAAACCAATTAATCATCAACCACTTGAAAAAAATACTTTAACTCCAGAAATGAGTATCACTGAAATAGAGAGGAATATTATTACTGCTATTAAACAAGTACCTCATGCTAAAGGTATGAATAATCATATGGGAAGCGCTATGACAACTAATTTAACGTTTATGTTAAATGTTATGCGAATTCTTTCACGTTATAATCTCTATTTTCTCGATAGTGTGACTATAGCAAATACTAAGGTAAATGAAGCAGCTAAAGTTTTTACACTTCCAACCCTACGCCGCAATATTTTTTTAGATGATACAAAAACGAAGACACAAATTCGTAAACAGTTTATATATGCCATTTCATTTGCTCGTAAAAATGGTAGTAGTGTTATTATTGCTCATCCTTATTTTTCTACCATTAATGTATTACAACAAATATTATTTGAATTACCTACTGATATTGAATTAGTAACAATTAGCACATTACTTAATAATAAAATAAAAGACAAATTAACTAACCAAACACTTCGACAAAATTTAAAGAAAGTTAAAATTCAATTTTTTAAACCACAGAAAATTATTCTCAGTTATTCTAAAATATTATTAATAAAAAACATCATTTCATGTTAATTTAATTCAATATATTCTAGATGTTATCTATCGTCATCTTAATTTTAAAAACTATTTACTTAAAAACCTGCATTTAGCAAAAACAATCTCATTGTAATATTATTTAATAATAATTAAGTATTAAATAATAATAATTTATTTACATGAAAAAATTCATTATAATTTCTTTTTTTTACATTAAACTCTAAATAAATAAATTAAATTATTTTTAATTGTCTTTTTTTTTTTAAAACAACTAATTTAATAAAAAAATTAATGATTTAAATTATTAATATAAATAAAAAATCTCTTTAGTTATTTTTATTCTAATAAATTATATGAATTACTATACCTATTATATAATAATTATTTTATTATATATATTTAATAATTAGATTAAATAATATAGGTAATCTAATGATTATAGTTACTGGTGGTGCTGGTTTTATTGGTAGTAATATTATTAAAGTACTAAATGATATAGGTCGTAATGATATTCTAGTGGTTGATAATCTTAAAAATGGAGCTAAATTTATCAATTTAGTTGATTTAAATATTGCAGATTATATCGATAAAACAGATTTTATAGACAGCATTATAGCTGGAGATAATATAGGTAAAATTGATGTAGTTTTTCATGAAGGTGCTTGTTCATTAACTACTGAATGGGATGGTCAGTATATAATGAATAATAATTATGAATATTCAAAAAAATTACTTCATTATTGTATTGAACGGGATATTGGTTTTTTATATGCCTCCTCAGCTTCTATTTATGGTAATCGTAATAATAATTTTATTGAAGAATTTCAATATGAAAAACCATTAAATATGTATAGTTACTCTAAATTTTTATTTGATCAGTATGTTCGTAAAATTTTACCAGAACTCACTTCACAGGTATGTGGGTTTCGTTATTTTAATGTTTATGGTCCGCGTGAAGGTCATAAAAAAAGTATGGCCAGCATTATTTTTCATTTAAATAACCAAATTAATCAAAATTATAGACCAAAACTTTTTGTAGGTAGTGAAAAGTTTAAACGTGATTTTATTTATGTAAGTGATGTAGTTGATGTTAATTTATGGTTTTGGAAAAACAAAATTTCAGGTATATTTAACTGTGGAATGGGTATAGCTAATTCTTTTAAGACAATAGCTGATGCGGTAATCGATTTTCATCAAGAAAAAAAATTTGCAGTAAAGTATATTCCGTTTCCAAATAACTTAAAAGGTTATTATCAAATATTTACAAAAGCAAATCTTACAAAATTACGTGCTTCTGGTTATGATAAACCATTTAAAACTATATCAAATGGAATTGCTGATTATATGCAATGGTTAAATTACCATGATCAATAAAAATAGCATGAATATATTAATCATCGGTCCCTCATGGATAGGTGACATGATGATGTCTCAGAGTCTTTACCGTACCCTAAAAATCTTACATACAGACGTAAAAATTGATGTTATAGCACCTGATTGGTGTCTCCCGTTATTAAAGAAAATGCCAGAAATAAACCAAGCTATATTAATGCCGTTATGTCATGGTCGTTTAGCTATCAGTACTCGTCGTCAGCTTGGGATTGATTTACGTGCTAAACATTATGATCAGGCTTATATTTTACCAAATTCATTTAAATCTGCTTTAGTGCCTTTTTTTAGCAAAATTCCAATACGAACGGGGTGGCGTGGTGAAATGCGTTATTGGGTACTAAATGATATTCGTATATTAGATAAAAGTGCTTTTCCTAAAATGGTTCAACGTTATGTCGTTTTAGCTTATAAAAACAATATTATTAATAAAGCTGATGAGATTCCAAAGCCTATTTTATGGCCAAAACTATCCGTAACAGAAACAGAAATTATCAAAAGTAAACATGTTTTACATATTCAAAAAAACTTATCTATTATTGGATTTTGCCCAGGTGCAGAGTTTGGATTAATTAAACAATGGCCATCTTATCACTATGCTAAGTTAGCACAATTATTATTCACTACTGGTAACTGTCAGATTTTAATACTTGGTTCGCAAAAAGATTACTATATTGGTGAAGATATTCGTCGATTGATTTCTGTAAATTATCAACAGTACTGTTTTAATTTAGCCGGTAAAACAACTCTTGAACAGGCAATTAATGTATTAGCAGCTTGTAAAGCTATAGTAACTAATGATTCAGGTTTAATGCATATTGCAGCAGCATTAAATCGACCTTTGGTTGCACTTTATGGTCCAACTAGCCCTGATTTTACACCACCATTATCAAATCAAATAGAAATTATCCGGTTAATAGCTACTACTTATCATAAAATAAAAAAAAGTGATGTAAAAAATGGTTATCATAAAAGTTTGATTGACATAAAACCTGAATATGTGATCAGCATATTATCTAATCTATTAAAGAAAACTAGTAGTAATGAAAGTATTGATCGTTAAGACCTCATCAATGGGGGATATATTACATACTTTACCCGCAGTCACTGATGCGATCATACACTGCCCTAATATTTGTTTTGATTGGGTTATTGAGGAGAATTTCGCCGAAATTCCAAATTGGCATTATGCCGTTAAACGAATTATTCCAATAACCATTCGTCGATGGCGAAAAAACTGGTTTTCAAAATCAGTCAGGAAAAAAATAGCTATTTTTCGCGCTCAATTACAACAACAAAAATATGACGCAGTAATAGATGCACAAGGATTATTAAAAAGTGTTTTTTTGATTACACATTTAGCTCATGGCATATATCATGGTTATGACTGGAAAAGCGCTCGCGAACCTTTAGCTAGTTTATTTTATGATTATCGATATAGTGTTAATAAAGAATTGCACGCAGTTGAACGTATCCGACAATTATTTGCAGATAGCTTACATTATAATAAACCTATTATTACTGGTGATTATGGTATTTTAAAATATTTTTCAACATTAGAATTAAATAATGAAATAAAACCTTATATTATTTTTTTTCATGCAACAACCTGTGATAAAAAACATTGGCCTGAATCTCATTGGCGACAATTAATCATATCTATACAAACTAAAGGGTTAATTGTTAAATTACCCTGGATAACTAACCTAGAATACAAGAGAGTTATGAGACTTGCTTCAGGATTTAAACATGTTGAGATTCTACCTAAGCTTTCATTATTTGAAATAGCAAAGTTAATTATTGGAGCAAAAGCTGTCGTATCTGTTGATACGGGATTGAGTCATTTAACAGCTGCATTGGGCAAACCCAATATTACTCTTTATGGCCCAACGAATCCTGGATTAATCGGCTGTTATGGTAAAGCTCAACAAGCAATTGTTTCAATTAATGGTAATATGGCAATAATTAAACCAGATGAAATATATCAACGTTTAGTTTTATAAAATAAAAGAATAAATAATAAGACTTTTACCTATTTATTTTTTATTGAAAAGTAAATTTATTTGAATGAAGTGACTTATTTAAATAAATTTAGTAAAAACTATTAACTTTAAATAAATATAAGTAAGCAATTATGCCTTATATAGAAATATTTTCTATTTTATTTTTTTGGTTTGTATTAAAAACAATTTTATTTTGATATAATCAATATTATATTCTTTGATTTTAAATTCTTGTTTATATTTATTTTTTATAAAGACTAAAAGATATTTTATAAAAATTCACTAATTTTAATCATTTTAGTTTATTTTATAGATTAAACTAATAAGTAAATTATATTCGATTTTATTGATCTTTTAAGATTATCAATTAATTTTTTTTAAAATTAAATATACAGTGTTATATATTTTTAAATAAAAAGCATTAATTTTATTAAAATCTTTAGTTTTTTATCACATTTTTGTGTAATTAGTCTTAATAGCATTAATATAATTAATTATAAATTAATTCGTTTTTTAATTTCATTAAAAAACTTTATTTTTTTATATTCATAAAGTATCATTTATTATTTAATAATCATAAAGTTTTTTTATAATTAATGTTAATTTTACTTTTTTTTTAAATAAACAATTATATGTTGTATTATTCGTTTTTTATTTATCTAAAATATTTTACTATATTTTAGTTTTATCACAGATAAAAAATATTATGTAATTTACAGCTAAAATTTTTTTATAGAGTATTTTATTTTTATTAATATTTAGAGGATAAATAGTTTATTTTCTATCAAAAACATAAATAATGAACTATTATTAAAAATTAATTTCGCTATAAATGTATTGTAATAATTAATCATTCTTTTATAATTATCATAATTATTTTTTTATTTTATGTATTTTAATAATAATTACTTCTAATAAAATTAACTAATATTTACATTTAATACCTATAAGGTAATAACTTAAAGAGATCAAATGATCGATAGTAGTCAAATAAAAAATATATTTTTATGATGATCTCTTAGATTAAGTAGAGATTAGGATTATTAACAAGCAATATAACATTTAAAATTATTATAAATAATTGAAGTTATTTTCATTTTTTTTAAATAAATTAAAGATTATGGTTAATGGAAATAATAAATATAATTAACTATGACAATATAAAAATTAAATTTTTTCCCTCTATAAATAAATTTATTTTAAAAAAATAATTTTTTATTAAAAAATAAAATTAAGTAAGATACTTATAAACTAAATTTTTATTTAAATATAAATAATATTTTTTTTAAAAATATTAAATTAAAGAAAATATTAAATAGTAATAATATTAATAAAGAAAATACTGAATATTTATCTAAGGCGTCTAAATTGAACACAAGTGTAAAGATAAATTATTATTTATGATAATAATTAATATTACTTAATAATAAAATTAACAACCAGAATTACATAATCTTGTAAAAATATAATTATCTATATAAATATAACATCAAAAATAATGATTTTTATAGAAAATAATATCAATAATGTAAATTTAAAAAAATAAGCTTTAAGTTTAAAAACTTAACTTAATCCATATAAATTTCTATTTATTAAATTGATGATTATATGCATTAACAAAGTGAATAAAAATATTCACAAAAGAATTTAAAAAAAAATAAATAGATATATGGTTAGATAAAAATGATAAATTAATTATCTTAAATAGTTTATATTTGTCTATCTATTATCAAGTTAAGAATTAAAAATAACATTTTTTATTTTCTATTGAATAAAGTCATATTATTTTTTTTTGATCATTACTTTTAACTCAGTACGTTAAAAAATTCTATTTATTTAAATTAAAGTAATATTATTGTATTAACAAATAAAAAATAAAATATATAAGTGTTTATTTGCCTATTATTATTTAATAAGTAATTTTAAGTTTTTCAATATTAGATTTATTAATAATTATTATATTAATAGTATTTTTTATTTAATGATCTTCTAGTCCTAAGTATGGATCTAATAACTTTAATAATTTTTTCAATGCTCCCTGATTTTCATATAAAACTTCTGCTGATTTTCGGCCATGGTATAGGCGATAATTTTTATCTTTAAGTAAATAAGAGATAGTAAGAATTAAAGATTTACTATTGTTAACTGTAATAAGACCATTTGCTTTTTTTAATTTAATACAAATATCTTTAAAATTAAAAGTATAAGGTCCCATTAAAATAGGAATGGCATATGCGGCCGCTTCTAAAGGATTATGTCCCCCTTTATCAACTAAACTACCGCCGATAAACGCAAGATCAGCAATACCATAAAATAACATGAGTTCACCCATTGTATCCCCAATAATAACTTGAGTATCTATATCGGGAACTACGTTTTCACTACGGCAAATATAGCGTAATTTAGCTTTTATTGTTAATAATTTTATTTTTTTAAAACGTTCTGGATGGCGAGGAACAAGGATAAGTAGTAAATTTGGAAATTGTGTTAATAGTTTTGCATGAGCCTGTAAAATAATTGATTCTTCTCCTTTATGCGTACTTCCAGCAATCCAAATTTGGCGCTCTGAAGCCCATTGTTGACGTAATGTTATAGCTTTTGCTATCATTTCAGGAGAAACAGAAATATCAAACTTTAAATTACCAATAGTATACAATTTTTTTCTTGCTAAACCTAACTTAATGAAACGTTCACCATCATCTTGATTTTTCGCTGCAATTAAAGTAATTTTTTCTAATAACTTTTGAATAAAATAACCTATTTTTTGATAACGCGCTGCCGATCGTTCAGATAGACGGGCATTAGCAATAATTAATGGAATTTTACGTTGTTTTAATTGAAGAATTAAATTTGGCCAAAGTTCTGTTTCCATAATAATAGTTAACTTAGGATTTAAGTGGTTAAGAAAACGACGTATAGAACATGATAAATCATAGGGTAAATATATATTTTGAACATCACCACCAAATTCCAATAAAATTCGTTCTAATCCAGTTGGAGTCATTGTACTAATAGTAATAGGTAATTTAGGGTATTGGTAAAGTAATGCCCTAACTAGTGGAACAGCCGCTAATGTTTCGCCGACTGAAACAGAATGTAATAATATTCCGCCTGAAAGCATCTTAGTGCCATAAAAACCATATCGTTCATTCCAACGTTTTCGATAAGCTGGAAATTTTCGACTACGCCACAATAAACGTAATAAAATAACAGGTTGAATAAAGTAAATAAGTATTTGATACAAAAATAATAACATTATATAGTTATTAACTAAATTTAGTTAAACGTTACGATAGTATATCGAACATAAGAAAATGTGACCAATATTTATTTAAGTGACGTTATTATTCGAATGTTATTATGTGTTAATTAAAAATATCAAAAAAAATTTAATTAATTTGAAGTGAACTATTAATTAGATAGGAATTTATTTTCTTTATTTGATTTTTTAATAAATTTAGATGATATGATAATATATATTTAATTAAATGTTATTAATAATAAATAAGTTTATGAAAAATAAAGCGATTTATCCTGGTACTTTTGATCCAATAACTTATGGTCACTTGAATATTATAGAGCGTGCTGCATTAATATTTAATCAAGTAATATTAGCTGTCGCTAATAATTCATCTAAAAATTTGATGTTTAACATTGATGAACGTATTTTTTTTGCTCAAGAACAAACAAAACATTTAACTAATGTTAAAGTAATTGGGTTTTCTGAACTTACGATAAATTTTGCACAAAAACAAAAAGTTAATATTTTAATTAGAGGTATTCGATCTATGTCAGATTTTAGATATGAATATCAGTTGGCTAATATGAATAAACAGATAATGAGTAATCTAGAAACTGTTTTTTTATTATCTTCTCCAAAATTATCATTTATTTCTTCTTCTTTAATTAAAGAATTTGCTCGTCATGGCGGTGATATTGCATCTTTTTTACCGGAATCAATAGCTAAAATTATATTAAAAAAATTTTTGAAATAAAGATAATTTATTCTTAATTTATTTTTAACAATCATAATAAAACAAATCTCATTTTTTATCATGAAATAAAATCCATTAAATCAAGTAATTTAATTTATTCTCTAACTTTAAAAATATTTAAATTGTAGTCATTTTTTTTACATTAAATATTGATGAACTATTTTACTATCAATGATTAAATTACTAAATTTTAATGAAAACTCATTTCTAATTGATAAAATTTTAGAAATAAATAATCTATAATTTACATAAATATTATTTACTACAACATAATTTATTATTCTTTATAATTAAAATTTTATAATATTATTACGTTAATAACGATAATTTAGATTAAAATTAATCAATAAAATGAGTTTTTATTATTTTAAATTAAAATTATAGAATAATTATTTAACTATTTAATTAATAATTAAATGCCTAAATTATTAAAATCGATATAACTATAATGTTTATTATTACTTAACATTAGTTAATGTAATTATGCATTTTAACTAATTATTATTTTTATAAGATATATATAAAAATAATATATTCAAGTAAATATTATTCAAGTTTTACTATGGCTGAAAGTGTGAGTGTTTATATAAAAATTTAATATTTAAAATTAATTCGTTTTTGATAAATATATAAATATATAAATCTATATTATTAAATTTCAATTTAATTTACTACTTCACATAACTTTATTTTATATTTTATTATTAATTAAGTTAAATTCAACTCAATATCAATTAATTTTAACATATACTAATTTATTTCATTTTAATTAGTTAATAAATTAAGTTAGCTTATTACTTTTAACTAAAAAATAATAAAAATTATATTAATAATTAATAAATAATTTAATTCATTCTTATATTTCATTTTATGAAAAGTATTTAATTATTATTTATTTTCTTAATTATTTTACATATTATAGATATGTTTTATTATTAATTTATATTATAGAGATTATTTTTTAATTAAAAATAAATAATTATAAATTAAGTATATTTAAAAAATAATATTTTTTATATATTAATATAATAAACAATTATTCATTGATTTATATAAATAATATTTATTATTTAGTTTTTATAAAAAACTAAATATATTACATGTTAATATTTTGGTGTTTTATTTTTTATTTAATAAAATTAGTAAATAAAAGTTTAATAAGTTATATATAATATATAAAATCATGATAATCTAACAAAGATAACTTTATGTGTATATTAACATTAATTAGTAGAATGATTTTATTACTATATTAGTATTGAATGGTAATAAAACTTATTAATTATATAATTTAAAATATTATCTAAAATATTATTTAATATCATTTTAATAAAAAATTTAATAGTTAAGTTTTTTATTATTTTAATTACTAATTTTGTATATAAATATATTAATTAAAATAACAAGTATGATACTTAAAATATTTTATTAATTTATAATATTAATATAATTAATAATTAATAGCAATTTATAAGATTAACGGATATTCATATATCAATTAATATATTAAAATATATAAATTAATATTATAATATATATATTTATATTTAAATAATATATTTAATTTTTTATAAAATTAGTTTTTTGTTTAGTGTTAAGAATTTTTCAAGTTATTTATATAAATAAACATACAATATATTAATATTAAATATTTTTACATACTATTAATATATAAAAATAATTATAATAAAAAAATTATTTATTGGAAGTCAGTATTAGCATAAAATTTTTCTATATACTTAATATAAAACATAAAATATAAAATATAAAATATATATTAACAATTAACATATATAAAAATCTATATTTTTATTATGTTTTTTTAAAATACCTTTGTATTTGTTAATATATAATTATTATACTTTTTTTTAAAAAAAAAAGTAGTTAGAACTATAAATTTCTCCTAATAGTTCTTTCTTTTATTTTTTTTGCTTTAATATTACCATTTAATATCAATTTTTTTTCATTATTAAGAATATTTATCAACTTATCAGAAAAATAAATCTGCATAAAACGAAAAATATCTCGTTGAGTTAAACCAATATTAAGTGAAGAGAAATATAATCCAATTAAATCTTTATTTTTCCATCGTTTTGGAGCGCGCCATCGAATATGAGCTCGATGTAAATCAATAATTGAAATTTTTAATTTTTTTTCATCACCATCGAAAGGTAAATGTAATAAAAAATGACAAATATAACAATCACGATGATTGATACTGCATGCATGCATTTTACGCATCATTTCAGCTATTCGACGAATTAATAATTTTTTAGTGCTAAATTTAGGAACAGAATTTTTCCAATTTGCACAGTATGTTTCTAAGCTAATAGTTGAAATAAGCGCTTCAGTGATAATAAATGACTTACGACTTAAAAAATTAATTCCATTTTGTCCGAATGCTTTAGCATTTACAGTATCAATACCTTCATCAATTAAACGATGAATTGCTTTCCATTCTCTATTTGCACCTAATATAGGTAATTTTAAAAAAAATAAATTTTTTAATATTTCTTTTAATGTGGTACCATAGTGAATTTTAAGGAAATAGCTTTTTTTATTAAGAGTAAAACATAATATTTTACGTCTTTCCAATTGACGAAAAATTTTACCATCTAATTTTTCTATTTCGATAAAAGGATCTTTATTTTTCCATAAACTTTTAAATGGTTGTTTAAGTTCAAGCATTTTAACGTCTCAAAATAATATCTATAGCTTTTTCAGGTAAACTATATAAGTCTTGTGTATCAGCAAAGTGCCGTGCAGATTTAGCCCATTTATTTAATAGGGATTCATTAGTTATACTTGTTATTAAAGCAGTATTAAGATTTTCTTGCTTGTAAGGTTCATCTATTACTATTCCACAATTTGCTTGTTTAACATAAGATGAATATCCGCAAATTTCTGTCGTAATAATAGGTAAACCAGCTACAATTGCTTCAATTAATACTATACCAGCAGCTTCTTGATAAGCTGGATGAATTAGTATATCAGCGGCAATCATCAATTCAGTTATATCATTTCGCCCCTGAAAAAATAAAATTTGTTTGTGTATACCTAATTTTTTTGATAGAGATTGATAGCGGATAGAATTATACTGCCCTACCACCATTAATATAATCTTATTTCTTATCATATAAGGTAAAGTAGCAATTGATTTAAGTGTTCTATCTATACCTTTACGTTTAAAATCTGAACCGACTTGTAATAAAAGAAATTGATCTTTTAATATAGAGTTTTTTTTACGATAAATTGATTTTGCGGCAATAATTTGCTGGTCATACTTTTTACTATAGTCAATCCAGGGTGGCAATAAATAAAAACGTTCATCTGGTGTTTTATAATGTTTTTTAAAATCATTAATTTGATGTTGAGTAAGCATAAACAATTTAATCTGATTCTTTTTATTAAAAACAGCTTTTTCATAAGCTATATAATGTTTATATCGTTTTGTAAGTTTATAAAAAAAACCTTTTTCTTTTTCAACTTTTTCTGCATAACAAATATCAGCAGCATAATAAATATCTAATCCAGGCATTTTATTAAAACCAATAACAATATCTATAGGATGTTGTGTTAAATGCATTTTTACTTGATGATAAAACGCTTCGTTACGACCGTGATTTGTATGTGATTTAACTTGAATTATGTTAATATTAATATTACTTGGAATTTCTCCATCCCACATCATTGTGTAAACACGTATTTTATGCCCCCTTTTTTGACAAATATTAAGAATTCGTATAAAGTCTCTTTGTAATCCACCAAATGGAAAATATTTGTATAAACAAAAAGCGATCTCCATACTATTATATCTCTATCTTAAATTTAGTTTTTATATGCCCATTAAAAATATTTTTATAGTTGTACTAGTATCTTTAATAGGAATCATTAATAAATATTTTATTGTGTTCATTTTAATATTATTCAAAAATTTTTATGTAATTAATAATTAAAATTTGAATAATATTTCACTCTATTGTTTTGAGTATTTGTATTTTATAGTGCCAAACATGCAAGTAAAAAAAATTTTATTACTAATGAAATATATATTGGTGGTACTAAATTTATGTCGATAGATAATACTGCATAATGAATTGAAGCGCTTAATTTGAAAAATTTTGTTTTCCATGTAAAGTTTATAACGGATAATTGCGAATTTTAGCATATAATATTGGCTAGAAAAGTGGATTTATCTTTACTGGAGGAGTATAATTATTAATATAACTCTATATTTTTTTTGATCATACGTTATGTGTATTACTTCATGACTTGATTTTTATTAATTTTCTAAGTAAATAGATAATAACTCTATACCTAGAGAAACTAATCATAAATTAATTTCTCTAGGTAGTTGGTTAATAAGTTATTTTCTATTATAATTCTAAATATTAAATTTAAATAATTTCAATATAAAAGATTTCATTTAAAATGTATTTTCAAATTAATTTATAGTATCTAAAAAATATTTTTTTATTAGCTCTTATTTTAAAATTTAAACTTATAAAAATCTTTTTTTTACTGTAATAAACCCTATAATTAATTATTATTTATTAATTAATTAAATTTATGTTTTAGTCATTAGAAATTTTTAATTTATTAACCAATATAATTGAATTAACTAATTTAGTTATATTATTTATTTTCATTTCATATAAATAGTATAAATTTATATTTTAAAATAAAATTGATTATATTTTTTGTAGAAAATATTAATTTTAAAATTTAAATAATTTATTAATTTGTAAAATTAAATTCTAATGCTAAGAGTTTTTTTAAAATTATTTATCGTTTTATATATAAAATTTTTAAGTTTTTATTTGTAAATTTATTTTATAATTAATAGATATTATTATAATCTAAAATAAATTCATCATAAATAATATTACTAATATAATTAATATTATTGGAAGATTTTAATCTTATTATTTTTTTTATTTTGAATATTTTTAATAAATTTAAAATATATAAAATTAAGTGCCTCTAATACTCAAATGAGTTTATCATTAATTTATTTATTTATAATTACAATACATTATTTTAATATTATATAAAAATTTATTAGTAAATGTTAATTTATAGTTATAAAATATTATGTATTTTTAAAATGAATAATTAAATAATTTTTAATTTAATAAATAATATTTTTTGATAGAATTATTATGTTTAATAATTCTATCAAAAAATTGATTAATTATATTTATAATCAACTTATATTATTAGTTTAATTAAAAAATAAAAAAAATCTTATATTTTTAATAATTAATTTTATAATAATCAGATAGATATCTAGTAATTATAATTCATATTATGTAATAAATGCTTTTTTTAATAAAAACGTTAAAAATTAAATAAAAGTGCTTTTTAAAAAATTTAATCTTGATCATGATATTAAAATCTATAATATATAAAAATAAAATAAATATTTTATATCTATACATTAGATAGATATGGAAGATTTAATATTCAATTAAAGTAATTAATCATAAAATTTAGCTTAATTTATAAGTTTATATATTTATAATATATTTATTAATTATTATTAAAATATCCATAATAATTTTTATATAAACAGAAAAAATAACATAAACGTTATTAAACATAAAATAAGCTATTAAGTTAAAAATTAAGTATATTTAAATAAATAAAACAAATAAATATACTATATTTAAAATTTAATACTATTAATAAATAAAATATCAGATATGTAAATATTAATTATTAATTTTAGTAAAATATATAATTTTTATAAATGAAATTCTATTCAGTCAAGTTAATTAAGATAAGAATTAGCTAATTCTATTTTTTAAAAATGAAATATAAATTTAATTATGATTTTATTTCTGATAAAAATTCTACTATAATTAATAATTTAATGCTCTTTAAAACTATCTTTATTTTTAGATTTATACAAAACATATATAATTATATAAATTAAAAATTAATTAATATAATTATATCAATATCATTAAATATTTCATAAAAAATTTTAATTTAAATTCAATGATAAACTTTTACCGTTTAAATAAAAAGAATTCATACATATTAGTTATACATAATATTATGCTATAAAAATTTAGATAAAATCATCTATTAAGTATATATATAGAAAATGAATGACATTTAATAACAACAATAAACTTACAAAAATTATAAGATTATTTCCTAATCTTCTCTTTTTTTTATAAAAATCTAATGATTTTTATAAAAATTTATATATTTTTTAAATACTCTCAATCCTGTTAATTCATTACATAATAAATTGATAAATAAAAAAATTTTTATCAACTCTTATTAATCATTTTAATAAAATGTTTCCGATTTTTTTTAAAAAAAACTGAGATTTAATGATATATTTCATATTTTTCGTTAATTTAAAAATAATTTGACGTTCTATCTACAGGAATACAAATGAAATTAAATTCATCATATTTTATTTCATTGAAAATTAATTAAAAATATTTTTTTTTGCTAAAACTTATTTTTTCAATCATTTTTTAATGAAATTAATTTTGATAATGAATGATTATTTGATTATTAGGTTACTTATTTTATACTATTAAAATTTTTAAGTTTTTTTATAGAAATAAACATTATTGGTATTTTTTAAATTGAAAGGTAGATTTTTACCGTTAAATATAATGATAAATATGTTTTAATATGGATAAATTATCTATTATATTATTAAATATTTCTTCTTATTTTTTACTCATCATCATAGATATTCTATATGATCTGTTTAGTTTTATAAAAATAAATAGTTATATTCATGTAAAATTTAATTCAAGTATGCAGAGAATTTAATTATCTTTATTAACAAATAATATAATAATATAATTAATGTTTTTTAAAATTAAACTCTTCTATATCTTTAATAAATTTAAAATTAAATGATCTATAATATTTTTTAGTATTTATTTTTTTATTAAAATAAAAATATAAGTATTTTTATTTTAGTTTTATAGATTAAGAATCTATATAATTAGTAATATGTTGATTATATAAAGATTTGACTGTTTAATAATTCATAACTTGAATTCTCTTCAAGGTTTATTTTTAAATCTTTTATCTAGTTTTAGTATAAAATTAAGATTTAACGATCTTAAAAATTTAAAATATAAATATACCTATTTAGTTTTTCTTATACCTGAAAAGCTAGATCATTAATATAAGTTAATTTAATTTTAAACTAAAAATTTTATTAAAAATATTAAATAATTTATATAGTACTAAAAGTTTATTTTTAATATTTACAATATTTTTAATACTGAGAACTAAATAAATTACTTGATCTTTTTTTTATTTAACAAAATTACCAATAAACAGAGAGATAGTTTAAGTGCACATTTAGTTAAATATTATTTACATAATATATATTAAAAATTTAATAATATTAAACTAGAGAATCTATAGATAACCATCTTATATAAAATATAAAAACGTGCAAAAACATCAATAAATTACATTTATTGGAACATTTAGAATTAAACATATTTTTTTTTAAAAAACATATGATTTGAATAAAATTATTAAAAAATTTTATAATTAATAATTTCTATTTTAAATGATTAAATAATAATTAATTAAAATAATATTATATTTTTATTGATTTTATCATGGCGTTTATGAATTTCAATTCAAGCATTAATTTTATATTATTTTAAATAATAAATTTTTATTTATTTAATCCTTTATTTTTATTAAAAATTAAAAATTTAATAAATTAAATATTTTAATATAGCATCATTTATCAAGATAAAATTTTTATAATTTATTAGTTAGTACTCTTAATATCATGATAAGCTTCACAAGCTTGTAAAGTATTTTGCATTAATATAGCTACCGTCATTGGCCCAATACCACCAGGTACAGGAGTTATCCAACTTGCGCGCTGACGCGCTTCTTGATAACAAATATCACCTGTAATTTTTCCATTTTCTAATCGATTAATTCCAACATCTATAACAATAGCACCTGGCTTTATCCATTTTCCTGGAATAAAATTTGGTTTACCAATAGCCACAATTAGTAAATCAGCTTGCTCTATATAATGATGCAAATTACTTGTAAATCGATGAGTAACGGTTGTTGTATAACCAGCAAGTAGCAATTCTAAACTCATAGGACGACCTACAATATTTGAAGCACCAACAATGACAGCATTTAAACCAAGTAAATTAATTTGGTAACGTTTAAGTAAGGTAATAATACCATATGGCGTACAAGGATGTAATCTTGGTGCACGCTGACATAAGCGCCCTATGTTATAAGGATGAAATCCATCAACATCTTTATCTGGATGTATACACTCTAATATTTTGATATAATCAATGATTTTAGGTAAAGGTAATTGAACAAGAATTCCATCAACTGTATTATCCTTATTAAGTTTACTAATTAATTCTAAAATTTTAGATTCAGTAGTGTTTTCTGGTAAATCATATGATCGAAAAACAAAACCAATAGTTTCACATGCGCGACGTTTACTATTTGCATAGATCTGTGAAGCAGGATCCTTACCAATTAAAATTACTGCAAGTCCTGGAGCTCGCTTTCCTAGTAAAAGTCTTAATTTATTTTTTTCGGCAATTTCTTGTCGAATTATTTTTGAAATCATTTTTCCATCAATAATTTTTGCTAACATTTATTTCATTAATCCATATAAATATTACGATAATTTTATTTTATTAAAATAAATTGATAATATCAGTTTTATTATCATCTAAAATGATTTGATAGGTAATTTTCAATGAAAACAACGTTGACTAAATATTAAGTAACCATATAATTTAGAAACATTATTTATATTGATAGATAAATAATGTTTCTAAGCGTCCTTAGCTCAGATGGATAGAGCAACGGCCTTCTAAGCCGTAGGTCACAGGTTCAAATCCTGTAGGACGTACCAATAAAATTAAAAATTGACAGAGAATATCATAAAATTTAGCAAAGAATCAAGATCAAAACAACAAGTTAGACTAGTTATTCTATAATTTAACTAATCTTATTGTAATTTTTTTCTAATTAATCAAAAAACATATTTAATGTTAATTTCATCCTTAAAATTTTTTTCATCATCTCCTAGATATTGTTCATTTTTTATTCAAATTTTCCTTATTCTTTCATATCCTATAAATTTTATAACATAAGATATTATTTCTATTTAGTAGTTATTAATTTTGATATTTATTATGCTTTTAATTATACATTTCACTATTATTTAATACTAAATATTATATCCATATATACGATTATTTCGTATTTATTATTAAAACTATTTAATAAGATTTTGTTAAAAAATTATCAAATATTTTATTACCTAAATTTATTTTTTTATTATTTTAAAAATATACTTCAACTTATGTTGAAAATTAATTCTAATTTACCTGAATAATATGATATATACATAATTATATCTAATAAAATCAAATCGTTGCTTCGTGTATCATGATAGTAAAGTAATCTAAAATATTGAATTATTAGAATCAGTTTTATAGTGATATAGTGAAAAAGTGTATGTGTATCGATAGTAATATATTTAACTTAAAGTTTTTCAACGCACCTTAATTTTATTAATAGAACTCTAATTTATAAATATCTTATAGAGAATATAATCTGCGATATTTAAAATAAAATATTATAAATAGTTCTTTTTTTATTTTTATTAATCAAAAGAGATTACAATTAAAATAAGTGATTATAACTCAGATTTATTAATAAAAAAGATCATGTATTTATTTTATTGGTTAATAACCATATAATTTTTTATATTTATAGATAATAATGGTATTAAAAATCACTTTTATTTATGTAAATTATATTATTATCAATAAATCTAACCAATATTGTATCAATAAATTTGAATTATAAATCTTTTTTAAGTATAACTTTTTTCTGAAAGAAGATTTAGATTATTGTATGTTAATTATTATATATGTGTATCAAATCAATTGTTATTTTTTATTGATTATTAAGGTATCTAAAGAGAGAATAAAAGCATATATTAATGTTCATTAGAAAAATATTCATTTCATCTATTATGGGTATTTATTTTAATTTTATATTAGTATATAAAGCATTAACGATATAGCCATAACAAGTGTATTTCCTGTTGATATTAACAAATCACCCATAATTTTGCTAATATAACTAATGATTATAGCAAATAATAAGATCTATCAGAATGATAATTTATAATAATAAGTCTGAAGAAAGCAAAAAAAATATTTCTAGATAGCAAAAAGATTAACTATAATACTTCTACAGAACACATTAATAATATGTATTGAAAACTATTTTAATTGCTGATATAATAGGAATTTTAATGGTTTATTTTTACTGAAAATCAAATTAGTATTTCAAAGTAATGAAATACTAAAAGTTTCTTTGATCCAAGTTTCACAAAAGATTTAATTTTTATAAAATGATGCTTGTTATAGTAAAAATAAAATATTAATTAGTAAATATAATGTATTTACATTTAATTGTATTTAAACGTAAATAAAGTTAATTTTTATGCTTTATAATAACTTCAAAACTATCATCTATATTTATATTTTTTTATAAAAAACTTTGTGTTTTATATTATTTAAAGTAAGCATCAATATTAAGTATTAATTTGAAGAAAAGAGAATACAGGTGTATTTAAAACATATTAATATATATTTTACTTAAAAATAAAACATAAAAGTCGAATATTAAAATTTAAAATATCAAATTTTTCATGGTTAGAAAAGCAAAAAAAATATCTTTGCTTATTTTCTAAAAGAAAATTTTATAATATAGATAAATATAAATATTGATAGATATTCTTATATTATCTTAAATAATGAGTATATTGTTAAGCTATTTTTATATGTTATCCATAGATAAAAATGCTTTTTTTTAAATATTTCCACTTATAAGTCTTTAATTATTAATAAGTCATATATTTTAACATTTTTATAGCATGTAATTTTATGAAGCTGAGATAAAAATATTAAGAATTTAAATAATTTTTATTTGATAAACTTATCTATTAAATATGTATTAAATTACACGTGATATAAATATTCAATTTAAAGATTAATACTAAAGATATTTATTTATTTAAAATTAATATGAATTCATTTATAAGTAAATAAAAAATGTAATTTATAATAGCTATCATAAAAGTTACATCACTTTTCATATTTTTATTTTACTATTTTTTAGGCACACTTAAAACATAGAACTCAACTTAACTAAGTAATAGGCTGAATTTTAATTATAAAATAATTAATATCAATATTTCTATAAAAAACTTTATGACATTCATATCTAATAATATCATTAGCAATAATTTATATTACATTTAAAAAATAACGATAAAGTATAAAATACCTATTATTTTTTTTAGATTATTTGATATATTTATTTTTTAATAGACTATAAACATCTCTTAATGTATTTAAAAAATATAAAATTTAATTAAAATATTTAGTTTTAATTTTTTAAAACTCACATAAAGTATATCAATAATAGCAATATGTATCATATTTATTAAACATTTAATTATGTGGTTTATTTTTTTTATATTATTTCATGCTAATTTTATTAATTGTGTATCCATTAATAGTTTTATATTTAAAGAAATTTAGTTATACATATTGATACATAATAAAATAATATGAAAATATTTTAAATATAAAATTATATTCTAATAAATCATCTATTTTTATTCAAATAAACAGGAATTTATAAATATTTAATTGTCTTTAGTATTATATTTAAAATTTAAATAACTTATTATATTTTATTTCTTTTTTTTGAAATCATTTAGTGATGTTTATATCATCTCACCAAGATACTCTATTATTATTAATTTTTGATAAAACAAACCTAAATGGTAGTTTTTTGTTTAAATCTATCTATTTTATTATTTAAAAATATTTAAATTTTATTTATATAATTTAATATTTAAGAGTTATTGATTGATACTATAGTGAATGAAAGATAGGTTTTATCTTTAAAATTTACAATGATCCTATTTTATATAATAACAAAATATTTTACGTCATTTATTTTTTTTTATTTTTCATTTAATTATATCATGCAGTATTTTAAGCTTTAGTAAAAATAAATTATATATTCATGTGAACTTATTTTTTCATATAAGTGATTTAATTATTTTTATGATTAACAATATATATTGCAATATATATCTCCTAAATTAAGTTATTTTACATTTTAATACCATTACTAATACATTCATTAGATATGTTTTTATAAATTTTAATTTCTCTGGTAAAGTAAAATATTTAATTATTATTATCACTTATAAATTGAAAAATCAATATAATTGATAAAAATTTTTCAT
>JBQMRZ010000004.1:0-301117 GCA_052174135.1 Arsenophonus sp. ET-KM2-MAG3 | reverse complement strand
ATGTTATGCCCAATTATTTTATTAATCTCAAAATAACTTCTTATTCATCTTCATTAATATAATAATAACTAATACAATATAAACTAATAAAATATAAATGAATTAATTCATGAAATTTTATTCCATTTCCAAAGTTAATTACTAACATCTTACTTTATAAGAATATTTTTATATTACTAGTGATTTTAATATAAGTAATCTTAGTGTCATTTGGCATACTCAGTTATAAGTTTTTATTTATTTCTTATCTCATTAAGATATTTTATATTTCACTAATAGAAAATTATAAGTTTTTTAAAATATTCCTATATTAAATTTTAATTAACTACAAAAATAACAAAAAATCTAAAAATAAATTTTATTGTTAAATATAATTTTTCTAAATTATATACATATTTAGAATAATTTATAAAATTAATTATAATAATTATTTTAGCAATACTTTATATATCTTTATTATGTATAATTTACTATAATTTAAAATTAAACCTTTTTAAGTTTAAATTATAAAATATAAAAATATACTTTTAATAAAACTAAATTATTAAGAATTTATTATAGTTATTTTAGTTTAATTTTTAGTAAAATAATAAATTAATAAATAAAAATAATATTTTTAACAAAAAGTTATTCAATTTTTTTATTATATTTTTTATTTTTAAATAAAATTATAAATATTTTTATAACAACTTATATTTTATGATTTATTATTTAATATCTCATGTTTAATAAGATTGCTACTAACTAAATGATTACATGAATTTAAATGGTAAATATGGAAAACTAAGATAGATTTAATATCAACAATTGTTTAAAAAAATATATTACTTTTAAAGTATTGATATGTACTTATTAAGTAAGTATATTTATTTGTTTTTACTCTGTATCAATTGAATTATATGATAAAGACCATCATCATCAGGGCGTTCATTATTAATTAACCAGTTTAACAAATTAAAATCTTCGCATTCTAGTAAACAAATAAATAAATATTTCTCATCTTCTGTAAGGGAATTATATTCATACTCGAAAAAGGACATAATGGTAATGTCTAATTCACGCATTCCTCTTCGACATGACCAACGGATTCTAGCTTTATTATTGATATCCATAAAATTAAATAATCTTAGAATTTTAAAATAAATTTCATTTTTACTTTAAAAATGAAATAAAAAAATAAAATCAACATAAAAATAACTTATAATTATAATTTTTATAAAAATTATAATTATAAGTTAACTAAAACTTAATTGTCTATATTAATTATATTTAATATATGTAGTAATATTACTTTTTTAACAGTTAGTTATTTTATTATTATGACTATTCTTATCCAGATCACTAATGGATGATTAGATGATGACCATAAATGAATTTATATCAAAAGCTTATGAAATAGATTTTCAATTACCTTTAACGTTAATGTTACTTAATGATTGGAGTTTTATTACAGTAACAGGTAATGATGCAAAAAAATATTTACAAAGTCAATTAACTGCAGATATCTTTGAATTAAAATCAAAACATCATGTATTTACTGCTCACTGTAACGCTAAAGGAAAAATATGGAGTACGTTACATCTCTTTTACTATAAAAAAGGATTTGGATATATTTTACGCACTAGTGTAGCAAAAAAACAACTAAATGAACTAAAAAAATATGCTATATTTTCACAAATAACATTTAAGCAACAGTGTGATATTATGTTGTTAGGTATTACAGGTCAAGGTGCGCGTGATGCATTAAATAAGTATTTTTACCAATTACCGGATCATAAAAACCAGATTATACATTTTGAAAAAACAACTTTACTTTACTTTAATTTACCGTTTGAACGTTTTTTAATTATTACTGATAGTATAACTACAGTTACATTAACAAAGTATTTTCAAGAATATAGTGATAGCCAACAATGGTTAGCTTTAGATATTGCTGCAGGATTTGCTAATATCGATATTGAAAATAGCGGGCTATTTATTCCACAGGCTGTTAATTTAGACGCTTTACCAGGCAGTATTAGTTTTAATAAAGGCTGCTATAGCGGTCAAGAAATAATTGCTCGAACAAAATATCATAGCGCAAATAAGCGCTCAATATTTTGGTTATTAGGAACAGCAAAAAAATTACCAAAAACAGGAGAAGCCATTGAATTACAGCTTGGTAATAATTGGCGTCAAATTGGAACAATATTAGGTGCTGTTAAATTAACGGATACAATTATTAGTATACAAATAATTATGAACTATGATACTCCGAAAGAATCTATTTTCCGTTTATTAGGAGAGAAGCAAAGTAAGTTATTTATTAAGAGAATTTTTTGTTTTTAGTAAAAAAATAAAATATCAATCAATTATTATCAGCATAATTAATTTAGATTAAATTTTTAATTTATCCTTTTTATTTCTTGATAAGAATGATTAAATAATTCGAATTTTTTTATAAAATATCATTTAAGAAAAATATCTCTATATAATTCTTTTTAATTTCATATAGTATCGATTATATTATCGATGTTTTTATATTTAACTAAATTAATAAATAAGATCTCAATCATATTTTAATTTAATATAAAATATCTAAAAAATTATCGCTATTATTGGTAATTTAAATTCTATTATTTACATAAGTAATACTAATAATTATGATTATTTAACAAAAAAATATTTTTTTATCTATTTCAATTATTAATAATAATATTTTGCGATCAAAAAAAATCTAATAAATATTAGAATTTTCATAATTTATTGATAGATTGTTATTTGATTTTCAAAAAAAATACAGCATTATTAATTTATATCTAACATATAAATAATCATTATTATTTTAATGAGAAATTAAAATTCTATAATTAATAGAAATAATAAAAGTATCTGTTACTTCCAATTATCTGATAATACTTATTATATGTTATTAACGGTCTACAATTATATTTTAGTTTAATTAATAAATGATTAGATAATTTGTATAAATTATTCTAATATAAATTTTGTTTTTATTTTAATTTAATCATCAAAATTAACTAAAATTAAAATATTTTTATTTTTAATTATAAATACAAATAACTTATTTAATGTTTAATCATTAATTAATCAGCTTAATATTTTATAAAAATATTTTTTATTGTCAATTTTATAAAAGTAACTATTTAAAATATTAATTTTGTAAATATTAATATTAATTAATAATGATAAAAATTTTTTACTAATTTAATGCTGATTTAAATATAAAAGATAAAAATAATAATATTATTATGAATAATTTTTTTTGCTTATTACCTAAATATTATTCAGAATATAAATATCTTAATCTTTTTTTAAAAAATATTTGTTTTACTGAAAAATAGAAATATATCTTATAGATAGTCTTTTATCGAAATAAATATAAAAATTATTCTAGTTGATTTTTTTTTTTTAAAAAAACAACTAGAATAATAATATTAAAATTTATTTTTTAAAATTTACACAAAACACTAAATTTATCTAATAGTATCTTATTTCTTAAATAGATCATTATTTACATAATAAATATATTTTTTTTAAAAATAAATAATGAATTTTTTCATAAAAAACTTAAAAATTAATTAATAATATACTTTTAATGATAATTAAAAACGATGAATTTATAAAATCTATAAAAAATCAATTATTTATAAATATTAAGAAAGAAAAAATAAATTCTTAATTTTAAGAATTTATGACAAAAACTACCATGATTAACCTCATGTAAAGAAATTAAGTATTTGTATGTATTTATATATTTTATAAAAAATATATAAAAATAAATTAATAAATATACATAATTAAAATAATAAATTATAATTTATTTATCATTATATATTTGTATTATATGATGAATTATATTCAAACTAAAAAGAAAATTAAATAAAAAATTTAGTTTTATTTATAAATTTAAATAAGTCTCTTAAACAAAATTATTGGCTATTTTATTAAAATTAGATGTATTTTCTAAGATCTTTTTTCAATCTTAATCAAGTTAATCTAATTTAATTATTTAAATATAAAAAATAGTAATAAATTACTATAATTTTTAATTTTATTTTTATTGTTTATTATTAAAAAAATATTTATTTTTAAAGTATTAATACTATCTTAAATTACTTATTTTATTTTTGTGTTTCTGCTTTTATTTTAAAATAAATTATAAAAATAATTTATTTATTAATTTAAAGTATAAAAATATTTTATAAACAAAGACAATTTATTACATAAAAGATAATAATAAAGAAATGATATAAATTCTTAATTTAATAAAAATAAACATATAACCCTATGAGCAAATTATTAAAAATAAATATTTTAATTAAATTTTAAAATAATATTTTTTTTAAAAACAATAAAATAAATAAATTAATAAAAAATTAATAAAAAAGTAATTTACTCGATATAAATAACTTTTTTTTTATTTTTTTTATAATAGAAATATATTTAGAGTAATAAAGAATAAAACATTAGCGATCTGACATGTTAATTAACATATTATAAAATAACTATTTTTATTAATATAATCAGTAAAATTATTGTTAATAATACTATTTTGAGTTAAAAAGTTTTTAATTAATTAATTAAAAACTATAATGAAATATTCTATATAATAAATAATAGAAATTATAGTAATATTTTAAAACCTCTTATAAAATAAAACGAATTTAATTGAATAACTTTACAAATTTTAATAAATATTAATAAAATTAAAATAACAAAAAGAATGAGAAATTTAAATTTTAACTGATTTTTAGTTTTTAATTTTTTAAAATTATTATTTTAAGTTTTTGTATGACCTATTAATAATATTAAAAACTATAAAGATAACTTGACTAATTATAAAAAATTATATATTTTAATATATTTTATATTCTTTTTATTAAAAAAATTATTTATTTAAATGTCAATATTTTTAAATAATTTTATTAATTTTAAATCAACCATAGATTTTACTTAAACTTAGAAATATGATATGTTTATATTTGAAGGTCGCGAAATTAAAACCGATAAGGATGGATATCTTAAAAATATCGAGGAATGGAATAAATCCATAGTATATTTTTTAGCCAATCAAGAGAATATTATTCTAACAGAACAACATATTGAAATAATTTATTTTATTCATGATTTTTATCTTCTATTTAATATCTCACCATCTATTCGTATGTTAGTAAAGGCAATCGCTAAGAAATATGGTGATAATATTGCTAATAGTCGCTATCTTTATCATCTTTTCCCAAAAGGACCAGCTAAACAAGCAACAAAAATTGCAGGTTTACCTAAACCGATAAAATGTATCTAGGTTATTATATAAAATTTCAAATATCAAAGTTTATTAATTCTTTTCAAAAAAAAATTAGTATTTTATTTTTTTTAGTTTTATTATCTTTTTGTTTATTTTTTAACTAATTCATTATAATATTCGAATTTATTATATAAATAGCAAAAGTTTATATCTTTATACTATATATCATCATAACTAGTATGAACATAATTATAGAGTTCATATTTTTTCTAAATATAAGATGTGATAATAAATACTACTTATGATATCAAATTTTTATCTGCATATAGATTATTTATGTATATTAAGAAAATAGAGTAAAATAATAATTTGCTTGAAATTTATATTATCACCCCATATATCATTAATTATAGAATAAAATATAAATGGATTACTAGGAGGTAGCTCTATGATGACTACCACTAAGTTTAATATTGGGCAACAAGTAAGACATAAACTTTTAGGTTATCTTGGGGTAATAGTTGATGTTGACGCTGAATATGCTTTAGATAAACCACAAGATAATGATATTGCAGCTAATGCATCTCTACGTTCAGCTCCATGGTATCATGTTGTAATGGAAGATGATAATGGTGAACCTATTCATAGTTATCTGGCTGAAGTTCAGATAACATATGAAATTTCTGATGAACATCCAGAGCAATCGTCTTTAGACGATTTATCGGAATCTATTAAGAGTAAACTTAGAGCACCACAATTACGTAATTAATTATTCTTAAATATGATCAAAATAGATGTTATTTTATCATCTTTTTGATCTATTTCATCAAAATTAATAAAGATAAGTTTATTTTTAAGAAAGTATTTATTATATTTACTAATTTAAATTATGAAACTATTTTCTGCATTATTTTTTAACATATCAATAAATTATAAAAATATTATATTTCCTTTTATTTAGAATTATATATAAATTATCAAATTATTTGATAATTAAGATTAAAACCTTCTATAAAGAAGACTTTACTTGCAATATATATTAATAAAATAATTAAAAATATAATGATATGTTTGATATTTTATAACCAATTTAATTATTAATAATTAATAAAAAATTTTTATATATTTATTTTTTAAACAGTTTCAATTTTATTGAATTTTAATTGAAAACCTTAAAGTATTTATCTATCTAAATATAAGTATTATTATTAATATATAAGGTAGTGTTGTTGATAAATTTATTTGTAATTTAAGAGTATCAACATAATGACATCATTATTCTTTAGTTATTGTGTATAAGTATTGAGTTATTTTTTTATCTTTTGTTTTCAACAGATTAATGTTATTTATTTTTATTTTTTATATTTCTTTTTATTCTATATTTTATTAAAATATAGAATAAATTTTATTATTGTACATCTTTTGTTTAATTTAGATAAAATTTTATAATAATTATTTTTTAGAAATTTACATTAACAGCTGAAATATTATTGTGTATTTATGATTTTTATTTAATATTTTTAATTTAAACGTTAAGTTATATTCTTCTGTTAATTTTATAAAAAAATAAATTAATAAAATTTTATTAGAAAATTTCTATTTATATACTTAATAAAATAAATTTATTTAAGTTTTAAATTAAATAAATACTAAAAAGTTATTCTTATTTACTGTTAAAAATTTTTTGTTTTATCATAAAATTTTATATATAAAAAAATAAAAAAATAATATATAAGCATTTTTTGTACTTATTCATATTTTAAAGAATCATATTTGTTTATTGCAAAAAAAAATAATATAATATTTAAAATTAAAAAATATAACTAAATAAATGTTTATCGAATAAAAAAAAATTTAATTAATTATAATTTATATTTTTTTTATTTATTATAAGTATTGAGTATCATATATCCAATTAATTAATTATTATTTTTAATAAAACATTTTATTTAATAAATAGTATCGAATAAAAAGATTTCATTAAAATTACAATGATTAAATTTTAAGTTAATGATAATATTTAATTTCTTTTGAAACGACATATAAAAGATCAAGTTGATATTATATGTATAGATAATTTTTATATATAAATTTTAAAATTAAAAATAATATAAAGATTAATAGATGAAAATTATCTAATAAAATAGAAAATTAATTTAAAACTTTAATGAAATAAATTTTAATTAATTTATTATTTTAGAGTTAACTTTAAAATAAAATAGTACAAATAAATTTATTGAATTATAGATATTATTTGATAATTAATGTATTAGCAGTAAACAACTGCTATATTATTTTTTATATTAAATTGTTATTAGATTTTATTGAAATCATATTTTTATATTTAATATATATACTATGAATTACGAATATAAAAAAGCATTAATTTTGAATGTAAATAAAAAATATAAATTATTACCACGCAGAATACTTTAATGAATTAAAAATTCGTTATGCCTGTTATTATTATTTCTTTAAATTAAGATTATTTTTTAATTTAATTAATAGATTTAAAAATATAATAAAAATTATTTAGTTAAAAACTTAATTATGAGATTTAGTTATAAGTTATTAATTAATTAAAAGAAGTTGGTAAAATTAATCTCTTTTTTACTTGTATTTTTTTTAAGTTTATTGCAGTTTTTATAAAATTAAAATAATACTTTGATTTTAGTGTTATCTAGATAATTTATTATAAAGAATCTATAAAAATAATTATTATAAATAATATAATTACTTAACCGATAATTTAAACCATATTGTTTAAGTACTCAAGAAGTCGTCAATACATATATTTAATGATAAAGAAGTGTAAAATGAAAAAAATAACTATTGCAGCAATAGTAACTGCTTTAATAACTGAAACTCAAGCAGCACCAAAAGATAATACTTGGTATACTGGTATTAAATTTGGTTTATCAGATTTTAAAGATATTAGTTTCTATCCTTATGATAAAAATATTGAAAATAGTAAAGCCAAGCGCAATCAACTAGGCGCTGGTTTTTATATTGGCCATCAACACAATAAATACTTTAGTTTTGAATTAGGTTACGACAAATTTGGAAAAATAAAATATGTTAATAACAAAAATAATGGTATTCTAAAATCAATGGGTATTCAATTAACCGCTCGTTTGAATTATCCAGTTATAGATAAATTAGATCTTTATGCCCGTCTTGGTAGCATAGTATGGCGTACAAACACAAAAGTAAATATATCTAATAAAAATTTTTATAAAGAGCATGACACTGATATTTCTCCAATTTATTCAATGGGACTTGAATATACTATTACTCCAGAATTTGTAACTCGTTTAGATTATCAGTGGGTAAGTCATATCGGAAATAAAGATTTATTATATGTTCGTCCAGATAATGGGATGTTAAGTATTGGTATAATATATCGCTTTAATAAAAGTACTGCTCCTATAATTTTACCAACACCTATACCAGCTCCAATCGAAAATAAACGCTTTACTTTACGTTCTGACGTTTTATTTGAATTCAATAAACATACCTTAAAACTAAAAGGTAAAACTGAACTTGATAATTTATATAGTAAATTAATTAACTTTGAGCCAATTGAAGGTCATGTTATGATTTTCGGTTATACAGATCGTATTGGATCAACATTTTATAATAAACCTTTATCTCAAAAACGAACAGATGAAGTTATGAATTATTTAATTTTTAAAGGTATTCCAGCGAAAGCGATTAGCTCACAAAGTTATGGAAAAGAAAATCCGGTAACTGGTAATACGTGTAATAATATAAAACATCGAAATATATTAATTAATTGCTTAAGACCTGATCGTCGAGTTGAGGTTGAAATTCAAGGTACCACTACAGAAGTAATTTCTTAACTACAATATCTTTTAAAAGATCGTTGATAAATAATCAATAATTTAAATATAAAAATATGTTTTTACTATAAAATCTATCAATATTTCTTAAAATTCTAGTTAAATATTGTTTTTTTTGAATATTATTTTTTCTATATTTTTTAATAAACTATATAATAGCATTTTTAGGTAGAATGCAAAATAATTTTATTCTAATAAATACTTTTTTATCATATAATTGATTTAAATTAATGGACTTTATATGCGAATACTATTTAAAATATTTTAAATTAAAATATTAGTTTATAAAAACTAAATTTTTTGAAAATAAAAAATTGATTTTTATTAAAATAGTCACTCTTTTTATATTTATATTCTCTAATTTTAGTATTTTATTCAAAAAAATTAAAAACGTTATTTTTAATAAGTATTTAATAATATTTAACTATTTTAATAATTTTTAATTAATTCTACCTTAAATAAATTAAATATTTTAATTTTTTTTGTTAATAGTTTTTATCTTTAATTATTATGCGATTCTTTAAATATTAATTATTAGGTAAGTGGTATTATTTACTATTATATTTATAATATAATTTTTTATTATTTTATTAAACTCATTATTATAGTTTATAAAATATAAAATTAATATAAATACATAAAATTAATAATACTATGAATTTATATAGAAACTAATATGAAAACTTTATCATAAAAATTTTATAACACTAGAATAAATAGAGGATTATAATATTTTTATTAAGTAAATATTTTTTCTAATAAATAAAATCTTATTAAGATTTTATTTATATTAACTCCACATCATATACATAGAATATAGAATTTTTATAAAGTTTCATCTAAATCATAAATTAAAGAATAATAGCGTGATTAATAATGAATTAATATGGCAGAATTTAGCACCTGATTATAAATCATATCATAATTTTTTTGCTTCTGCTGATAAATTAAGTAATGCAACTTTTGCTATCATCCAACCAAGATTATACAATAGTCTCCAACAATTTTTATTAAAAGAAACATATTTTCCTTTTGCTGTAATTAAAGCATTAGAGTCTTCTAGCTACTTATCTGAAATAGCAAAATGTATTAAAAGTATTATACCATTTTCAGTAAATTTTTCTGGAGATTATCAAAAATTAAATGGAAGATTTCATTGGCAAAAAACAGCTAAAGGATTGTTTACCCCTTGTCATTTAGTTTATTTTTCTAATTGGATAGAAATGTCACAATTATTTGGTAGTATTTATCAATATCAGAATGGTGTTCATTTGGAACCAGGGCTATTACATAAAATTAATGGTGGAGTATTATTGCTTTCTATTACTACACTATTAGCGCAGCCATTAATGTGGCAACGTTTAAAACAAATGCTAATACAAAAACGATTTGACTGGCTTCCAGTAAATAATAATCAATTTTTACCTTATCCAATTGATTCAATGCCACTTGATATTAAACTTATTTTAGTTGGTAATCATTTTAGTCTTGAAAAACTCGAAGCAAAAGAACCAGAATTTTTTTCTCAGATTATATATGGAGAATATGAATTTGAATTAAATTTTAAACATAGTGATCAATTATCATTATGGATAGGATATGTTAAACAAATTATTACTGATCATCAATTTCCAGATTTAACAAATGATGCATGGCCAAGTTTAATTACTCAAGCAATTCGATATACTGAAAATAAATCCATTTTGCCACTAGATAGAATATGGCTCATTCGTTGTCTAAGTGAAGCAAATCAATTTCAAGAGGATAACCAATTAACTGCAAAATCATTTAAAACCGCTATGCAACAACGTCAATGGCAACATGGTTATTTAGCTAAACGTAATTTAGATGATATTTTACAAAAACAAATTTTTATTAAAACTAAAGGTAAAATAATTGGCCAAATTAACGGATTATCTATTTTGCAATATTCAGGACATCCTGAGCTTATTGGTGAACCATCACGTATCACTTGTGTTGTTCACTTTGGTGATGGCCAATTTACTGATGTAGAACGTAAAACTGAGTTAGGTGGCAATATCCATGCTAAAGGTATGATGATTATGCAAGCTTATCTCAATTACGAATTAAAACTTGAACAACCTCAACCATTTTCTACCTCAATTGTATTTGAGCAATCTTATAATGAAGTTGATGGTGATAGCGCCTCATTAGCTGCTCTTTGTGCGTTAATTAGTGCGCTTTCTCTTCAACCTATTGATCAGCAAATTGCTGTTACAGGTGCAGTAGATCAATTTGGTTATGTACAACCTATTGGTAATATTAATAAAAAAATCGAAAGTTTTTTTGATCTTTGTGTACAACGTGAATTAACTACTAAACAAGGTGTTATAATTCCTAAAGCTAATATTTGTCATTTGTGTTTAAAAACTGAACTTATTGATGCAGTTAAATCTGATATATTTCATATTTGGCCAGTTAAACACGTTTCTGAAGCAATTTCAATTTTAACAAAACATACCTATTATAAACAACAACATAATACAAATAATATACAGTTACTAACTTTAATAAAAGAGCGAATTAGTCAGGCTAATAACCAAAAAAAACAAAAATTCATGGGATTTATAAAATGGTAATTAAATTAAAAAATAGCTGATCGGAGTTGTTCAGTTGACGAGTGTAAGCTATTCTTTAACCTTATTATCTCTAATGAGGTTATTTAGTAAATGTTTAATGAATTCAACTACTTTAGTAAAAAAGATCTGGATGCTTCTGGTAGAGGTGAACTTTTTGGCAAAAAAGGACCACCATTACCTTCCGGTAATATGCTAATGATGGATCGTATCATAAAAATACTTGAAACTGGTGGAAAATTTGATAAAGGCTTTATTGAAGCTGAATTTGATATTAAGCCTGATTTATGGTTCTTTAAGTGTCATTTTATTAGCGATCCGGTTATGCCTGGTTGTTTAGGTTTAGATGCAATGTGGCAACTTGTTGGCTTTTACTTAGGATGGCTTGGAGGTAAAGGTAAAGGTCGAGCATTAGGTGTAGGTGAAGTTAAATTCACTGGACAAATTTTACCAACTGCAAAAAAAGTAACATATCGTATCCATTTAAAACGTATTATTAATCGAAAATTAATTATTGGCGTGGCTGATGGTAAAGTTTTAGTTGATAACAAGAGTATTTATAAAGCAAGGGATTTGAAAGTCGGTTTATTTCAAGATACTAGTAGTTTTTAGGGTAAATTTTTTATTCAAATCTATTTTTATTATCAAGCTAAATAAATAGATATATCAATATCTTTATAGATAAAAATGATGATAGTTTTCTTTCTATAAAGAAATAAACATTAATTTAATTGTTTTTAACACCTTGATAATATCAAATAACATTTTATTTTAATAAAAGAAAAGAGAAAAAAGACATAAATAAAAATTTATGATTTTTATTATTTTAATTATTAAATTTAGCCTATCATTAGCAATTTATAATAAAATTATTGACAATAAAAATTAAAATAGATAGATAAAAAATCTATACTAAATATTTAATTGTTTTATTATATTTATTTATTTTTATCTTTTATCGACGTTATCTTAAAAATAAGAATATCATTTCTTTTTTTTAAAATATCTTTATCAAAGATTTGTATATATTAATTCTTAATTAGAATAAAATTGTATTTTTTATATAAAAACTAGTTTTAAATTTTACATAGTTTAATTAAGTTTAATTTATATTTATTTAAAAAAAAATAAAATGAATATTTTTAAAAACATTAATTAATTATTAATTTACTTAATATAGATAAATTAAATTGTGATCTACAGATAATTTTCTAATTTTAATAAAATTTATTTAAATCTTATTATTATTTATTTAGTGATCAGAAAATATTCATAAGATTAAAAATTAATTTATTTAACAAAATAATTTAATTAAAGAGATATTTTAAAATAAAAACTTTAAGTAAGATTGTTAAAAACAATATTATTATTTCTTTAGAAATAATTTCAGAAATATATTATTATAAATAATATTAATAAAAATAATACATGTTACAACTTTTAATATGAAATAAACTGATTTATCATAGAATCACTCAATAGATGTCAAATAGAATAGAAGAAGAGTTGACATTTAGCTTAAAACTATAACAATTGATTAAAATTAATCTAATATCTAATTAAATTAGATATTAGATTATTCAAATAATTACGAATTAAATTCGTAAAAAATAATATTTTTAATATAATTATTTTGTATTCTTAATAGTAAATTTAATAACCTAAATACAGTATATTTTGAGTAAATCATTTTTTTTAAAACTTAATAATAATATTTTATAATTTCTATAGAATGAAATTATTTATAAAATTATACAAGTGTTGAAATTTTTAAATTTATTTTTTTATTTTTAAAAACATGACATTATAATCTAGATAATAATAAATCTAATGAAAATAAAAAGTGAATTAAATAAAAAAATTAATTTTTAACATATTTATTTCTACTTATGCGTAAATTTTATCTTTATGCATTACATATTTCACAACGTTAAAGATAACTTTAATTTTTATAAAATTATATCATAATAATTCTATATTAAATAAAGATCAAAATTTATAATAAAATATTACTAAAATCATGATAATTTTAAAGATAAATATTTTAATTATAATTAAAATATTTATCAATGATCTTGTTAATCAATGATATTTGAATCATTAAAATATTAATAATTAATTAACACCTAATATTTTTAATAAATTCATAAATAAAACATATTCTAATTTAATATTAATTGTAATGATATTTATCATCGAAAATATAATTAATATAATTTTATTGTCTTCAACATCATCATGATATAGTTTTAAAAAATAAAAATAGTGATAATAATTAGATATTTATAATTATTCAATAATAAAATTAGTGGGGATTATAATAACAAAAAAAACTAATTTATATTAGTTAAAATATATTATGATAATAATATAAGATATTTATTGGAATTTAAAAATTAATGATTAGTATCTAGTTACTTATTATAGCTATTTAACTGAATTTTTAATTTTATCGTCTTCTATAATTAATAATGAATTAAACATCGATTTATTTAAACTCCTCAAAAGAATAAAATAATAAAGAAAAAGTGATAACTTAATAAAATTCATTATATAATATTATTATAATAAAGATGATTGGTAAATAAGCTGAAAAAGTTTTTATATATTTGATTTTTATTCTTAAAATATTTAAAAATGTTTTAATGATTAAATAAAATTAATTAAAATATTAACTTGTTCGTAGAATCAAATAGTAGCAATAACATAAATATTATAAAACCGCAATAAAAAAGATAAATATCAAGATAAAATCATGATAATTTATATTATATGTAATCTTAGTTTTATTTAAAAAAAATATTATTTTAATAGATTGATTTATCTTCTTATTTAGATAAAAAGACAAATCATGATAATAAATAATTTAATTAATAAATTAATCTTATCCGCAGTTTTTTATTAATTTATATATTATTATATCTATAAATAGTATTATTATGGTAATAATTGGTAGTTTTTAATCTTTTTGTAAAAATAAAATATAAATTATTCATCTCAAAAAAACAAAGTAAATTACCAAGATAACTTTCATTAAATTAATTCATAAAATACAGTTTTTATATATAGCCATAACATAAATTATTGAGATTCTTTAAGTAATTCTAATTCTTGCCAGCGTTTAAATAACATTTTCATTTCTATTTCTTTTTTAGATAAAGCTTTTAATATTGATTGAGTAATGACATATGGTTGATTAAAAAATTTAAATTCATTAACTTGTGATTGCAATGTAGTTATTTCATTTTTTAATACCTCTAAACGTATTTGTAATAATTCTAGTTCTTTTAATAAATGATAACTAATTTTATTAGTTTTCTGCTTCAATCGTTCTTTAGATTTTTTTACAGTCATAATATTATTATTAACACTAGAATTAATTAAAGAATTTCTTCTTTTACATCTTGAATTAGTATCATATAAACTACCAACATATTGTTCTATTTCACCATAACCTTTAAATATCCAACATTTAGTTGCAATATTACCAATAAATTGACGATCATGACTAACTAATAATACTGTCCCTTTATAATTATCAATGAGTTTTTCTAACAATTCAAGTGTTTCACTATCCAAATCATTGGTTGGTTCATCAAGGATAAATAAATTACTAGGTATTAAAAATAAGCGCGCTAATAATAATCGATTTTTTTCCCCACCTGAAATAGCCCGCACTGGCATCATAGCTCGTTTTGGATGAAACAAGAAATCATGTAAATATCCAATAACATGACGCGATCGCCCGTTAACTATAACTTCTTGTTTACCTTGAACTAAATTATCTATAACTGTTTTGTCTTGGTCTAATGCCATTCTATGTTGATCAAAATAAACAATTTTAAGTTTTGTACCACAATAAATATTACCACTATTTACTTCAAGTTGCCCTAATAATAGTTTAATTAATGTTGTTTTCCCGGAGCCATTAGATCCAATTAACGCTATTTTATCACCACGTTGAACTTGAACACTAAAATTATCAATTAGTATTTTACTATTAATACAATAATTAACATTTTTAAGCTTAAATACAGTTCTGCCAGAATGACTTGCCTCTTCAATTTGAATTTTTGCTGTCTTAATTATATCATCTCGTTGAGAATCTTCTATTCGTAATAATTTTAATGCTTTAACTCTTTCTTCATTACGAGTACGTCGTGCTTTTATTCCTTGTCGAATCCATATTTCTTCTTGTAATAATTTATGATCAAATTCAGTATTATGTTTTTTTTCAACACGCAACGCTTCTTCTTTATTAATTAAATAATCATCATAATTACCAGGCCAAGAAGTTAGCTTACCTCGATCAAGATCAATTATACGTGTTGCCATATGACGAATAAAAAAACGGTCATGAGATACAAATATAATACTACCTTGAAAATCTTTTAAAAAATTCTCTAACCATAAGATAGTGTCAATATCAAGATGATTAGTCGGTTCATCAAGAAAAAGAACATGTGGTTCACAAATTAAAACACGTGCTAATGCAGCTTTCCGTAACCACCCTCCAGACAAAACAGATAACATACTATTGGCTGGTAGTTGCAATTGCCTGATTATATTATTAATTTTCGTATTGAGTAACCATAAATTATCATGATCTAATATTTTTTGCAATTCTGATAACTTATTAAGATTTTTTTCAGTTGGATTTTTTTCCATAATTTTTGCTATTTTATGAAATGATGTAATATAATTTAATTGCTCTTTAATACCTTCAGCGACAAAATCAAAAACAGTACTATTAATATGTTGTGGTGGATCTTGTTTTAAGCAAGCAACTTGTAGATTATTTTGATAAATAACCTGGCCATTATCAAGGGATTGCTCCTTAGTCAATACGCGCATTAAAGTTGATTTACCAACACCATTCCGTCCAACAAGACAAATTCTTTCATTATTTTCAATATGCAATTCTGTATTATTCAATAAAGGTGTGTCACTAAAAGATAAATAAGCATCTAACATATTAATTAATGACATAAATTACTTACCCTTATTTATATAGCTAATTAATCGGCAGTTATAACTTGCGATGATTATTCATGAAATCAAACATAGTAATTCTACTAACTAATTTTCTTAACAATTAATCTTAATTAATTAATATCTGAGACAATATTATTTTATAATCATGTTTATTATCAATAAAACACCATATTGTTTGGATGCAATAATTTTTTAATTTAGATCATAAAACTTATGATATAATTTCATTATATATTAAAAATACGAATATTCATTCGTTTTAAACTAGAGAAAAATTTATATATAATTAAAATGAAATTAATTTTTTTTCTTATTTTATATATATGTTAATTATAATAAAAAATTATATTAAACAATTCAATGTTACTAATCTTTTAATATTTATTTGTTCGTATTTTTTATATCTTAAATAAATATAAGATATGTGTCAATATTAGTGATTAAACGAATATTATCAAAATTCATCATTTAATAACTTAAGTGATATATTAGAAAATAAACTTATAAAAAAAATTCATTAAAATTGTTATAATTTTAATTATAAAAATCCAATGAAAGAGCTTTATATTCAAATAATTACTAAAATTAATTAATATAATTAAATATTATATTAATGTTTTAATAAAAATTATTTTGTAAGAATATTTACTTATATTAATCATACTTGATTAATATTAATTTTCTTAAAAACTAATTATCTAATAATTAATATCAATAGTTGCGTGATTCTATTATTCTATTTAAATAAATACTATTTAATTTTATGATTATTTATATTTTTTACTGATGAATATACTTTTAAACAATAATATATTTATGATAATAATCAACTTAAATATTTTATATAAATTAAATAAATATTATAAATTATATGAAAATAAATTTACTATTATTTTTTTTTAAGTTATCAAGTTTTTCTTATTTTTAGTTTATTAAACTAACACTTTAAGTGATATTGTAAATTTAAACTAGTTTTCAAATAAAAGATAATTTTTGAGTATATTTTAAAAATCTATTTTACTTTTGAACTTAAATTTATGTTTATAATTTTAATGTAAATCAGGTTAATAATTTTGATAAAACACTAAATAATAAAAAAATACTTATAGAAAAATAACTTTTTAATATTCAATCTAATAAACAATTTCATATAATTAATATAGATTTATTTTTTTAAAAAAAAATTACATAATCAATTTATTATCATGAAATTCTATTTAGTGAAAGTAAATAAAATTTTTTAACTTAAATGTATTATAAAATTGATAATTCATTAATAATTAAATATTATTTTATTTATAGTTCTTTTGAATATTTTTAAAACAGTAATTAATTTTTAATTAATAAAAAATCTATATAAATCATATGGACATATGTTTTAAAAATACTTTTTATCCAACTAATTATAAAAATAAAAATATTAGATTTTAATTTAATAAATGCTGAAATATAAAAAAATAACATACTAAAAACAAGCGATTAAAATCATTATCATTGTTTTGATTAATAGATATACAGGAATCACATACAAATTAATTGTTAGCCAATCCAGCATGATGACATAAAGATAAAATAATAGTTAATAATTTTCTTTAGTGAATGTAAAACGTCATTATAAAATTTTCATATTTATATGAATAAATAAAAAAAATAATATGATTATATCATGATACATGAACATATATATTTTTATATAAATATATAAATTTTATATTTTTCTGAAAAAAAACCTTTAAATAATATTTAATTTGCAAAATTAAATATTAAATATTTCTGATAATTTAGTTTATTCTATTAAATATAAACTAGAAATATATTATTAACAATAAATAAATTTTTATTACAAAATATTAAGACAACAAAGACCTTAACATATCAGATAATGGTAATAAATTATTTGATATCAAATAATTTATTAATAGAATGAAATAAATTATATGCTCCTTAATTTTTAAATACATGCTACTAACTTTTTATTTAAAAATACTTATTTTTTAAAGTAGTTACAGTCTCTTTTTAAGTAACTCTTCTAATCAAAATACTTTAATAATAAAAGTTTTAATGTTATTATCAGTTAATAAGAAATTATTATATATAATAATTAATATCTTTTATATATTTAAATATACTATTAATAATAGTATATTTAAATATAAGTTAAAATGATTAAATTATTTATCTTTATATTTATATTATATTAATAAAATAAATTTTTATCAATGATTTATATAAAAAAATAATAGTTTAATTTTCGATTATTTAAAATAATTCAGTAATTATATTAATACTTTTTTAATATAAAATAAGATTATAATTAAGTTAATTATAATCTTTAATGAGATATAAGTATGTAATTAATAAGTTATTAAATAATTAATAATTAGTTAAAATGAATGATTATTAGTTTTTTTAAATTATTTTATTATAAACTTAATTTAATTATTTTTTAGTTTAACATATAAATTATTTTGTTATAAAATAAAAAATATTTTGTAAAGTAGAAAATAAAATTTAAATTTTTATGCAATTAATTTTAATAAATAAAAAATGTGGTTTTTATAAAAAACTAGTGTTAAATATAATTAACAATATTTTTAATTAATTTAGGTCCATGATAAATAAATCCTGAATAAATTTGCAATAATGATGCCCCTGCTGCTAATTTTTCTCTTGCTGAAATTAAAGAATCAATTCCACCAACACCAATTATTGGTAATTTTCCTTTTAGTTCTTTTGCTAATAAATGAATAACTTGATTACTTTTTGATTGAATAGGCCGCCCACTTAACCCACCAACTTCGTTTGAATATTTTAATCCTTTTACTAAATTCCGATCTAAAGTAGTATTTGTTGCTATAACACCATCAATTTGGTGACGGATTAAATTATCAGTAATTTGAATAATCTCTTTTTCTGTTAAATCAGGCGCAATTTTTAAAACTATTGGAACATATTTTAGATATTGCCTTGTTAATAAATTTTGTTTATTTTTAATTGAGCGTAATAAATCATCTAATATTTCACTATATTGTAGTAATCTTAAGCATGGTGTGTTAGGTGAAGAAATATTAACAGTAATATAGTCTGCATAAGGAAAAATTTTTTCTATGCAAATTAAATAATCCTCTTTACTCTGTTCAATAGGTGTATCTTTATTTTTACCAATATTAATACCAATAATACCATTATACTTTGTTTTTTTAACATTTTCAACTAAATTATCAACACCTAGATTATTGAATCCCATACAATTGATAAATCCTTCGGCTTCAATTAATCGAAATAACCGAGGTTTCTTATTGCCAATTTGTGGGCGAGGTGTAACAGTTCCTATTTCTACGAAACCAAACCCCATCAAACCAAAAGCATCAATACATTCACCATTTTTATCAAAACCGGCAGCCAACCCTAATGGGTTGTTAAATGTTAATCCCATGCAAATTGTTGGTTTAAAAATAACTGGTTGTTTAATAATAAACTGTAACGGTGAATTTATAATACATTTAAAATACCAAAAAGTAATTTCATGAGCTTTTTCTGGATTTAAATAAAATAGTAATTTCTTAATAATTGAATAAAACACTAATTATACCTTTTGATAAATAAAGTAAAATATTTTTATTCAAAAAATATTTATTAATTTCTATTTGAATCAATTTTTTTTCCAATAAAGAAAATACATTAAATTTATATTTATAAATTTAATGTAATGATTTAAATATTTTAAATACAAAATTATTTTTATCTATTAATGTTAATAATTTCATAAAAAATCTATACTAATTAATAGTTTTTATGAAATAAAATATTATTTTTAGTAAATTATAGTAATAATTATGTTAAATAAAGATTTAAATAAAAAAAAGATAAAGTGATTTCTTTTAATTGTCCTAATATCGCATATATAAAATTCTAACATATTTTATAAAAGAATCATAAATAAAATAGTGGTTCAATTAAATAAAAAATAATTTTATATTTTTATTTAAAATAATTAATATTTTATTAAATATATAAAAATTACAAATTTATGAAGATTAAACATAAAAATTCTGTGTAAAATATTACATAATAATCAGACTCAATACTGTATTCGGGATAATTTATAAAATTATTGATTTTTAAAATAAATAATTTATCTTTTATTAAAATATTATGATGTTGGTTTGGTTAAAATTCTATCATGAGTCATCGATAACTTAATAATTCTATAGGTATAATAGTATTTGATATTAATAGAATATTATTCACAGTATTTTATTAAAAAATATTATTCAGTTATATATTTATTAGTTTGATATTTATCATAATTATGATGATATAAAATAAGAATTTATTCATTAAATAATAATTGATAATATCATTATAATTAATAAATTATTTTATTTGTATGATTTTTTTTTTAAAAAAAAAATTAACGGTTATTTTTATTGGCAAATTTTTATATAATAAAATTAATAACATTACAGATCACTATTTAATTAATGTTTTTCAAACTATTCAACTTTTAAATTTTATGAATGAAAAATAAATAATTATAATTATCATTTAAATTATATTTTTTATTAAGTGATATAATATGAGATGTGTAAATATTACATGATAATAATACAACAAAATTTGTTTCTTTTAAGCAATAAATAATATTTATTTTAATATAAATGGATAAAACATTGATTATAAAAGATTTTAACTGACAATTTTTATTGTTTATATGCAAAAAATTAATAATACAATACTAGTTATTCATTAATGTATAAATAATCCAATTCAATTTTTGAAGAAAGTTCATAAAAGGAATATAAATAATTAAATTCATTTAATCAAAAATCTGCTATTATTTGATAATAATAAATATATTCTTTCTATATTTATTATTATGTTGTGATTGAATAAGATCATAATCTTAATCATGGAGCTTAATATTTAATAGTGTGTATAATTGGAATTTTTCTGATAATTTTATCGTTCTTATTCTGATTTTAACTAAAAACAAAAAATATTATTTATTTTTTTTAAAAATAAATAATATTAAATTTACTAAATATTTTATGTGATCTATATAATTAATAATTATGTAAGAGTCTAATTGATAATAAAAACTTTTTTGAATATTTTGTATGAAATGATTATAAATTAGTCGTCTTATGGTGTTACTATCATAATGAATAGTATATATAGTTTTATATAAACTTAAAAATTTTCTGTTCATAAAAAAGAAATACAATATCTGAATAATTTCTATTATTTTAAAATAAAAAGTTGAAATATAAATTTATTTATTTCAATTATTTTATCTAGATAAATAAAATAAGAATAATTGTAATCATAGTTAATATTTTCAATAAATTTTTCTTTATTTATAAATGTAATATTTTAAATTAAGTTTATTGAATCTAATTTCAAATCAAAATTAAATTGTTAATTATAAAAACTTTATTTTTCTTAAGTCTTGATTAATTCAAATTACTATAAGTAATTTGATTACTTTTCTAATCATAATTTTTTGTTAATTATAATTTTATATTAAGATAATTTTTTTATTCATTTCTATTTCTATTTTAGTTAATAAATATTTAGCATTGAAAATATTAAATAATTTATTTTTATCGATTTAATGTTAAAGAAATCAAGAAAAAGTCATAAAATATAAAAATTACCTGTTTATCAATTTAAAGATAATTAAATTAAAGAGTAAATTTTGTTATTATTACTTAATAATAAGTATCTTTTATTTTTATTATTAACTTTGATTTCAATATTTTAAAAAAACAATAAAAGTGATGCAAGTTCATTAACTATAATGTAAATTATAAATCATATAAAATATTTAGTTATTCTAAATAATAATGGGTAATATAGTAAAGAAAATTTATATATTATTTTAATAGAAAGTATATAATTTAAAATATAAATTTTCTCTGATAATATATTTTAATGAATTTATTTTATTAATTATTTTAAAAATAAAATTTTAGGTAATAAATAAGTATTTATAATTTTCTTATATCTTTATAATAATTTTTTTTGTTTATCATTAATATAAATATTTAATAAAATTAACATTTTTCTATTGAATATTAATATAGTAAATCCTACATTCTAAATTTTTTATTTATTTGATAGCAATAATTATCATTATTATTAGGTAAAACAAAAATAACTTAATACTAATCGTAATATAAGTCAACCAATTAGTAGTATTTATAATATTTTTTTGATGTTGTTCTTTATGGTATTTTAAATATATTAATTATAATCATATTTTATATGCCAAATTATTTTAAATAATGATTAATTTAAATACATTTATTTCTTTTAGTCACTTTTTATACCACTAATACTATTAAGATACTATCTTAATAGTATTAGTGGTATAAGTTGGGTGATTATAAGAATATCTATTAATATAAAAAAATTGATAATATCAAAATAGATGATTAGATTTTTTTCTAATTATGTTAAGAATATATTATATATAGAACTGCCTTACGATTATTAGCATCAACAGATATATTCTAGCATGTTTTATTTAATCTGAGAATAATGCTTCCGTGAGGATAGTTAACGCATTATGAATTTAGATGTACAGCCTATCATTACATCATTGCTAGATACTGATGCTTATAAGCTTCATATGCAACAAGCTGTCTTTCATCACTATAATCAAGTATTTGTGGTAGCAGAATTTCGTTGTCGTAGTAATGAATATCTCGGTAACTATGCAGAAGCTATACGCCAACAAATAGATTTAATGGCACATATTGCATTAACAGTAAATGAATATTATTATTTACGTAGTTTCATTTTTTTTAAAGATGATTACTTAGATTGGTTAAAAAAATTTCGTTTCAATCCAAGACAGGTTAGTGTTTATAGTACACAAGAAAATCAATTAGCATTAAAGATTAGTGGTCCGTGGCATGAAGTTATTCTTTGGGAAGTACCTATATTAGCTTTAATCAGCGAGATAGTTCATCAAGATCGCTCTCCTGATGTAACAAGCAAAGATGCTATTAAACAATTACATAAATTAATTAAGCGTTTTTATCAAAATGCAAAAATAGAAGATATTAATTTAGAAAATTTTAAATTTATAGATTTTGGTACTCGTCGACGTTTTTCTTATGCAGTGCAACATGCTATTATTAATGATCTTAAAAATAATTTTCCTTATTTTAGTGGGACAAGTAATTATAAATTAGCTCAACAATTACAACTCAGGCCTATTGGTACTCAAGCTCATGAATGGTTTCAAGCTCATCAACAAATTAGCGCTGATCTTTCTAATAGCCAGCGTGTTGCATTACAAAGTTGGTTAGATGAATACCCTGATCAACTAGGTATTGCTTTAACAGATTGTATAACAATGGATGCTTTTTTGCGAGATTTTGATATTACTTTTGCTAATCGTTATCAAGGATTACGTAATGACTCTGGTGATCCCTTAGAATGGGGCGAAAAAGCGATTAATCATTATAAAAAATTATCTATAGATCCAATGAGTAAAACGCTGGTTTTTTCAGATAATCTTGACTTACAAAAAGCATTGATCTTTTATAAATATTTCTATAAACGCATTAATCTTATTTTTGGTATTGGAACTCATTTAACTTGCAATATTCCCAAAGTAAAACCACTTAATATTGTTATTAAATTAGTTGGTTGTAATGGTAAACCGGTTGCTAAATTATCTGATAGCCCAGGAAAAACCATTTGTGATGATAATGAATTTATTGATCGCTTGAAAAAAGCCTTTGATATTCCAAGTATAATAGAACAAATTAATAATAATACTTAACTAACTGTTATGCTGATTATTTTATTAATTAATCAAATTGGAATAAATTAATTTTTTAAAATAAAGATCTTTTTGTCTAGTTATTCTTATTTTAAACTAAATATTTTATTTATTTCTTACATTATAGAGATTAGATAAAGATTTCTAATTGGATCAAAATAATTTAAATAATTAAATATTAAAAGAGAGTATTTATGAATATAGCGTCTGTAATTGAAGTATTACAAAATCATATAATAATAGGTAAAAAAATTACTGTTCGTGGTTGGGTGCGTACAAAAAGAGATTCAAGAGCTGGTTTTTCATTTATTGCTGTCTATGATGGTTCTTGCTTTAATTCATTACAAATTATTGCAAATAATAAACTAAATAATTATGAAAATGAAATCTTATCTTTAACAGCTGGCTGCTCGGTTGAAGTAACGGGAATTGTAAAACCATCAGAAGGTCAAGAACAAAAAGTTGAATTACTTGCAACTCAAGTTATTGTAATTGGAATAGTAGAAAACCCTGATAGTTATCCAATGGCAGCTAAACATCACAGTATTAAATATTTACGAGAAATAGCACATTTACGCCCACGCAGCAATCTTATCGGGGCAATTGCTCGCATTCGTAATACATTAGCTCAAGCTATTCATCATTTCTTCAATGAAAAAGGTTATATTTGGATTGCAACACCAATTATTACAGCTTCTGACACAGAAGGTGCTGGTGAAATGTTTCGCGTTTCAACATTAGACTTTAAAAATCTTCCTTTAACAGATAAAGGTGATATAGATTTTAAAAAAGATTTTTTTGGTAGAGAAACATTTTTAACTGTTTCAGGCCAATTAAATGGTGAAGCATATGCTTGTGCATTAAGTAAGATTTATACTTTTGGTCCAACTTTTCGAGCAGAGAATTCTAACACAAGCCGCCATTTAGCTGAATTTTGGATGGTTGAGGCAGAAGTTGCTTTTGCTGATTTAAATTATATTACTAGTTTAGCTGAAAAAATGTTAAAATACATTTTTAAATCTGTTTTACAGAAGCACCATGATGATTTAACATTTTTTTCAGAGCGAATTAATAAAAACATTATTATTCGGTTAGAAAAATTTCTTACATCTGATTTTTACCAAATTGAATATACTGATGTAATTAAAATTCTAATTCAATCGAATCAAAATTTTGAAAATCCAGTGGATTGGGGTATGGATCTCTCTTCTGAACACGAGCGTTATTTAACTGAAAAATTCTTCAAAACACCATTAGTTATCAGAAACTATCCAAAAAATATCAAACCATTTTATATGCGTCTAAATGATGATAATAGAACTGTTGCTGCAATAGATATATTAATGCCTGGTATTGGTGAAATTATTGGCGGCTCTCAACGTGAGGAGCGACTAAATAAACTAGATATTCGTATGAAAGAAATGTGTCTTAATCAAAAAAATTATAATTGGTATCGAGATCTTCTCCGTTATGGTGGTGTACCGCATGCTGGATTTGGTCTTGGATTTGAACGTCTAGTAGCTTATGTCACTGGTGTAAAGAATATTCGTGAAACAATTCCATTCCCACGTATCCCGCGTAATGCAAGTTTTTAAATATTTAATCCTTACAAATAAATATTAAAATAATAACTAATAAATATCTATTTATAATCTTTTATTTTTAAAAATGACAAATATTTTTAAAAAATATTATTTATTTACATTCTGAAATATATTATTTCTATTTGTTACAAATATTATATTTTTGTATCATTTTGAAGGTAGATAAAAATATTTACCAGTGGAACACTAGTAATAGGAATAAAATGATACTAATCTTTTGAAGATAACTCCTAATTATTAGGAATTTATTTTTTATTAATAGTAGATGTCCAAGTGACACTAATGAGGATAGTAGTAATAATGAAACGAAATATTCTTGCAATAGTTATACCAGGATTGTTAACTAGTACAGTAAATGCAGTTGAAATTTATAACAAAGATGATAACAAGCTTGATTTATATGGTAAAGTTGATATTCGTCATTTTTTTGGAAAGAAAAGTGGTGGTGATGATTCAAGCATTCATCTTGGTATAAAAGGGGATACTCAAATCTCTGATCAATTAATTGGTTTTGGTCGTTCTGAATGGAAAACTAAAATTAATAAAAGTGAAGCTGAAAATAAAAATATAAACCATCTAGCTTATGTTGGTTTAAGAATTCTTGATTTTGGAACATTAGATTATGGCCGTAATTATGGTGTTCTTTATGATGTCAATAAATGGACCGATGTTCTACCACTTTATGGTGCAGATTCTATATCTCAGCCCGATAATTATATGACTGGTCGTAGTCGCAACTTATTAACATATCGTAATACTGATTTCTTTGGTCTTATCGATGGGTTGAATTTCGCCATACAATATCAAGGAAAAAATACTGAAAGTAATAAATCAAATAGTTCAGATTATTTGAAAAATAATGGTGATGGTTTCGGTTTAGCCGCTAACTATAATATCGGTTGGGGGGTTGAGTTAGGTGGTGGTTATATTAAATCTAATCGTAGCCTTACTGATGCTCAAAAAATTAAGAGTGGTGCTGGTGGTGATAGCGCTGAGGGTTGGAATACTGGCATTAAATATGATGCTAACAACTTATATCTTGCAGCAATGTATGCTGAGAATAGTAATATTACTAGATTTAATGGAAAAAACGGCAGTAATGATACAGGACAGAATGCTAATAAAACTAAAAATGTTGAATTAGTTGTTCAATATTTATTCAATGAAATTGGTTTAAAACCATCTATCGCTTATGTACACTCTATAGGAAAAGATTTAACTGATCTTGAATATTATCAGAAGCAAGACTTAATGAAATATATCTCTTTAGGTACTTTCTACTATTTTAATAAAAATTTAACAGCCGTTATTGATTATAAAATTAATTTAGTAAATAGTAATGATTTTACTAAAAAATACACTATTGATAGTGATAATCTTGTTGGTTTAGGTTTAGTTTATCAGTTTTAATTATAATTTAACGATAATATAACGGTAAAAGTAAAAACATAAATTTATAAAAAAAACAGCGCTAAAGCGCTGTTTTTTTTTATAAATTTATGTTAATTAATTAAATACGATTAATATTAGAGAATATCAATCTAAAATATATTAGAAGTTTATTTTATTTTTTTTATAGGGTGTTGGCAAATCACTTTCATCTTGTTAATCTAAGATTCTTTTCTATTACTAAATTACAATTAAGTTATTGGAATTATAAATATGTTTGAAAATATTGTTTCTGCCTCAGCTGATCCTATTTTAGGTTTAGCAGAGAGTTTTAATGCTGATCCACGTAAACAAAAAATTAATTTAGGTATTGGAGTTTATAAAAATGAGTTAGGGGAAACTCCTATTCTCACTTCTGTTAAAAAAGCAGAAAAATATCTCTTAGAAAAAGAAGTGACTAAAAATTATCTTGCTATTAATGGAATATCAGAATTTTCTACTGTTACTCAACGATTACTTTTTGGGAAAAACCATCCAATCATTGCTGAGAATCGCGTTCGAACTTCACAAGCTCTAGGAGGAACTGGTGCATTACGTATCACAGCTGAATTTATTGCTAAACATACTTCTACACAGCGAGTTTGGATAAGTCAACCAACTTGGCCAAATCATGAAAATATATTAAAAGCGGTGGGTCTAAAAATATGTCGTTATAATTATTATGATATTAATAAACATAATCTGAATTTTATTGGTATGTTAACTAGTTTAGAACACGCTAAACCAGGTGATGTATTATTATTACATGGTTGTTGTCATAACCCAACAGGTGTTGATCCAACGCAAGAACAATGGGAAACTCTATCTACTTTTGCAGAAAAAAAACATTTACTACCAGTTTTTGATTTTGCTTACCAAGGGTTTGCTAAAGGAATAGAAGAAGATACAAAGAGTTTACGGATTTTTATTAATAAAAATCCGGAAATCATTATTGCTAATTCTTACTCCAAAAATTTTGGTTTATATAATGAACGCGTAGGAGGTTGCACTATTATAACCAATAATAGTAATCAAGCAGAGCGAGCAGTTAGTCAAATAAAATCAATTATCCGAGCAAATTACTCTAACCCCCCTTCTCATGGTGCTAGTATTGTTACTACTATTTTATCCGATGAATTGCTAAAAAAGGAATGGATTGAAGAATTAACGAATATGAGACAACGCATACAACGTATGCGACATTTATTTGTAAATACATTACAAGAAAAAAATGCTAAGAAAGATTTCAGTTTTATTAATAAACAAAATGGTACATTTTCTTTTAGTGGTCTCAATGAAAAACAAGTGATTCAGTTGCGTGAAAAACATGGTATCTATACAATAAACTCCGGTAGAATTAATATTGCTGGCTTAACATTAGAAAATATAGTTCCTTTATGCAAAGCTATTATTGATGTATTGTAAAAAATTAACTATTAATTTAAATACTTACCGATTATGATCTTGGACTTAATCGGTTTTTATTAAAAAATTAAAATTTTAATATGTTAATAAAATTATCTCTGTAATAACATTTAGATTATTGTTCATCATGAAATTAAAAAATTTTCATAAAAACTATAAATTAATATTTTTATAGAGAAAAAAATATTTTTATATTAATTAAACCCTTGATTAACATAATTTAATAACTTAAAAGAATAAACAAACATAATTTCATGAAAAAACTATATTTATATTAAAAATTCATTTTATAAATAATTTAAATCTAAATTTATATAAAATTATTATAAATAAAATTTTATATAAATTTAGATTTTATTTTCAATAAGAACTTAAATACTAATTTAATGTACAGAAATATATTTTTTTATTATTATATATTAATAATAAAATTTAATTTATTTTTAAAAAGGAAGTTTTTAAATAATCAATATAAATATATGTTTTCATTAAGAAAATACTTTATATTAACTTATAGTTAATTTTATTAGTAATATTTTATGTTAAATAAAACTGATTTATAAAAAACAAAAATTTATGTAATAAAAATATTATTATTTCATAAATAAATATAATTATTTTCAATTTTATTTAATAACTATTAAAACTGATATTTTTTAATAATTACTTTCCATAATGAATTACCACTATTATCTAATTTAAATAAAGTTAAATTGCAACACGAGATAAACTTCAATATTTATTTTAAAGTAAATAAGTTAATTAAAGTAATTCTTCGTTAACTTCTAATAACTGTTATTAAATATCTAATTAAAGATTTTAAATCTTAAAAAAAATTTCAGCACTTTAAAAATATTAAATTTTAAATTTTAAATAAATCTTGATAAAATTTTCATATTTTTTATTAAAATATTAATTAATATTTCATGTTTTTATTAAATACTAATATTTAAATTAAATTTATTTTTTATTTATAATTAATTAATTTTTTATTAAAATTACTATTTTAATTTCTACTTTATCAGTAAATTATAATTTAATTATCTGCATAAATGATGTCTTTTCAAATATTTTCTTTTAATAAAATTAAATTAATAAAAATGAATAATTTTATTTCTTACTATATTTATTTGTTATTTATTATAAATAACTTAAATTATCATTTAAAATACTTATTATCTTTAATAATTAATTTAATTACGCCTGAATTTATTCAAATATTACTAAATTAAATTATCATTATTCATATAAGTTGATTTATTCTATTCTTAATAACATTACATCTAAGTGTTTCTATTTTAAAAATACTAATTAAATATGTTATTTTATTTTATTTTTGTTTTAATTATTATTTTTCTAATTAAATTATTTTAAATTTAATCTAAGCATTAATTAATTTTATTTCTTAAATCTATATTTTTATTATTTTAATTAAATTTCTATAACTAAAATCTACTCAAGATTGAGTATGATTTTAATAAAAAAATTTATTTCAATTATTTTTATAAGTATTTTATTAATTTAACACTTATAAATATTTTTTTACACGATAAGCAATTAAATAAAAAAAATTTCAAAATGATAATTAAAGTATTATTGATATTTTAAGGGTTAAATTAAAATCACTTGATTGAATTTTTATAAACTGAAAATCTTATTTTCAAAAAAAAATAGATTTGTTTCAATATAATGAATATTATCTTGATAATTTTCTTGTGAATTTATTATGATTTCAGTGTAATCTATAAACTAAAAATAATAATTTCATATCCTTCAATGTCATAGAAAATTCTAAAAAATAGAGTATATTATTAATGTTAATATGATTATAACTTCAAATAGTAAATCTTTATATAATAAAATATTTAAATAAATACAAAGTAAGTGGATTATGTTAGCGGATTTAATTAAGAATGATAAATTATCAATTATTTTTTATTTATTTTTTTAACTAACTATTAAACTATTTTTAATAGCAATTTTATATTTATTTAGTAATTATTCTAGATATTCATAATTTAATTATTTATTGCTTTAAGTTATCAATAATCCGATTAATTTATTGAATGAAAAAATTCTATTACTTAATAAATAAGTATTTTATGAAAATTTAAATTTTCTATTTAATTCACTTTAAATATTAATTTATTAATATATAATATTTAATGCTTTTTTAATAAAAACATTTCAATTTTAATAAAATTTTAATTTTTATAACAACATCACATCAACTCATCTAGATGTTATCTTTAATTACAAACATTAGTAAAATTTAATTAAAATCTATATTAAATATCTTTAGCAAGTATTATATTTCCAATTAAATTAAATATATTTTTTATTATATTAATATCTTAAATAAGATATTTTTTGTAAAATATATATAAACATAATAAATTAATTAATTTAATTTAAATCTCATTAATTTATAATTTAATTAGTTCATTTTAATTTTAAGTTTAGTTTATCAATCTAATATTTGTTTAATAATTTTTTATTTAGTTTTTTTGAAACAAAAAATATTTGTAAATATTATTGGTTTAATAATAACTATTATTATTTAAATAAATCATTTGCTTGCACTAAATGAAATTAAATAATAATAAATTATTTAAAAATTAATTTTTAAATCTAAAAAACACTATTTCATTTATATAATTATATGTTATTTAAATATAAATAGTTAACTAACGATCAATTATTTATAATTAATTATTATGATTCAGTTTAAATGAAAATATAACCTAGATATATAATATGATGCGCTTATCAAGATAGCGCATATAAAAAACTAACATAGATATAATTTATTACCTTTTAAATTAAAGATTAAAACAAACTTAAATTATGTTAAATAACTTTAAATTATTTCAATAATTAGTTTTTTTATATAAAATTATTTTATACTTTAGAATTGTTCTAAAAGCTTATTCTCTATTTTTTTAAATACAATGATTACATAATAATTAACATATAATAGTAATACAATTATTTTGTATAAAAACTTTAACTAACAGATAAGAATTATTCTTTTTATTTGAAAGATTTAATTATTTTATAATTAAATTAAATAAAAAAATAGTTAATCATATCATTTAATTATAAATTGAATTATTTATATTATTTATCGTAAAAAATTGATGTGATCTTTTTAACTATTTAAATATAATGATCATATTTTTGATCTTGTTTATTTTTTTTTAAAAGATTAAAAATATATTACTAAAATTTAAGTTAATTATTTTTTTAAAATTATTAAGAAAATTTCATATCAAACTTTTATCATGTATTCCATTGAATTATACAAAATTATTTATTTCTATCTATTGTAAAACATAATGAAATTAGTTTAATGATTATAGTTATAATAAGTGCTAATGGAATTTTATAAATAACATAGGTAAATTATTTTTTTTATAAAAACCGTTCCAATTTATTATTATAAGTAATGAAATATTATATTATTCTAATATAATTATTAATTTTCTATTTTTATCTTTATTGCTTTCATGATCATTGTTATTTGTTAATATAGATTAATATTATTAAATGGATTAACAATAAAACAAAAGATAAATTTAATTATTATAAAACTTAACTATTATTTTATAAAAATAAATTATATCCAGATATAATGCATATTTAAGAGAAATTTTAAACTTTTATTAAATATTTTATTTTATAACTAAATATTTCAATTATCTTATATATCGAACGCAAATTAAAAATTTAAAAAATTTACTTACATTAATTTATATAATTAAATTTTTTAAAATATTTTTATATTGTATAATATCTTAATTTAAAAGAAATAAACTAAACAGATATAAAGAAGATTTTTTTTTTAAAAAAAATAAAATTAAATAATAATAATAGTATAGTATTTACTATAAATAAAACCATTACGATCCGTAGATCAGTTAAATTTTATAAAGAGTATAAAATAATTATTTCTATTTAAAATGCTTATAAATAAATGATCATTAAGATTACTAATACAAATGTAAAATAAATTACATTAAATTAATTTTTTAAATTTAAAAAAATAACTAAGTTTTTATAAAATTCTTTAACTTAATTTTTAAACTTTTATAAACAACAAATATCTGTATCTTTACTCAATAATTATTAATTAATACTCACCTAATATGAGTGCATGAAAAAATAATTCTATTTATATTTAACTTAATTATCTAATTGAAAACATTACGCATAATAATATAATTATTTTTATATTTAATTAAAAATCATTTAATTTTAAATAAAGATTAAGTGTATATTTTATTTTTAACAAACATAAAAATACTAACTTTGATTTTTAAATATATAAATTCTCTATTTATATTATTTTATATCCATTAATCATACTTAATAATAATATCAATACCATTGAATCTTTTTCTAAATATTTTTATAGAAAAATAATAATATCAATAAAATTTTATTTTCTATTTTTTTCTAATAATTTTTCAAAATTTAATTAATTAAACTGTAATTACGATTACATATGTAAATATAACAAAGAAAATTAAATATTTACTACAATATTAGATGTTAAGTTTTGCCACATAAAAATATCTAATTTAATATTCATTATTAACTCATTAAAATTATAAAAAATGATAAAAATTCATCATCTCTATTAATTACATTTGATAAAATTATTGATTACAGATTTCTTCTTTATTGATTTATTTAATAATTATGTTAGACAAGACTACATTAACATTCTATTTTTTTATTAAATATTAAACAATATCTCTTGAATGAAATATGAAAAATTTAACCATTTTTCTAAATATAATGAACAATAATTTAATATCCTATAAAGTAAATTGTCTTAAAAACATTCTTCATATTTTCATATTAAATATCTTTAACATACTACTGAATAATAACTTAAATAAAAGTTAAATTTCACTAAATAATAGCTAAACATTTTTTTATTTAGTTATATCTACACAATATTTTTTATGTTTACAAACTTATCTGTAATGTCATTAAGATTGCAATATGATATAAAATTATTTATTTTAAAAATACAATTTTAATAATTAATTACTAAAAACAACGATAAATATTATTTTTTTAATTTAATTAAATAGGTTTGTTATTAAACTCATATCTATTTTAGATAAATTTTTTCTATAAAAGAATTTAAAATTAAAGAGTACTATGAATTTTATATTATTAAAATAACTTAATAGACATTAATATATTCCATGCATTTAAATAATAAAAAATTACCTATAATCCTAAAATAAAAAATAAACATTATTCTTATTTATAATAATTTGCTTATATGATGAAAATGTATTTCTTTTATTTTTAATATCTGAATATTAAAGTAACTTTAGTTACGATAATGATCGTAATATAATAAATAAAATTAAGGTAGAAATAAAGTTAAAATTAAAGTTAAGAATATTAAAAAACAACTTTCACTAAATTAAAAAAAAAAATAAAAAATATTTTTAAAATAAAATCATTTTGGTCAACTTTTATCAGCGATTTTAAGTAACTATATAGTACATATTAAAAAATTCTTTATTTTTAAAATATACAAAATAATTATTTTATATATAAATCAATTTATCATAACTTTAACATTGTAATTTTTCAAGAAATTTTCTTATCAATTTATTTTTTTGATATTTAAATGTAATTAGTATGAATTTGTTTGCTTATTATATCTATCAATAACGTTGATAATATTTAATCTCTAATACTCGATTCTATCTAATAGAGCAATTTTTTTTAAAAAAATAATATAATTTTAATTTTTATCAGCTAAGATATTACTACGAATTACATTAAGATCCTGTTGATTATCCACTCCTAATCCTGGTGTTTTGAGCGCTAAAGCAACATGAATTTTTTCGCCGTGCCATAGTACGCGCAACTGCTCAAGCATTTCTATCTTTTCTAATGGACTTATTGACCATTGAATATAACGACGAATAAAATGAGCACGATAAGCATAAATACCTATATGACGTAAAAAATATTTCAAAATTTCTGTTTTAGTTATTAAAAATCGATCACGTTCCCATGGAATAGAAGCCCTAGAAAAATATAAAGCATTACTCTGTTTATCTATCACTACTTTTACAATATTTGGATTAAATACTTCATTTTGACTATTTATAGGAGTAGCTAATGTCGCCATATTAACGTTATTTAATGAAAGATTATTAGCTAATTGATTAATTATTTCTGGTGGAATTAAAGGTTCATCACCTTGAACATTGATAATAATTTCTTCATCAGGAAATTTATATTTTTCAATAAGCTCTGCTAATCGTTCAGTGCCTGATTTATGATCAACACTAGTCATATATACTTCACCATTAGCCGCTTTTACTGTATCAAATATTGCCTGATGGTCGGTAGCAACAATAACGCGCGTTGCACCGGACATTATTGCTTTTTCCATCACTCTAATAATCATAGGTTTTCCATGAATATCAACTAATGGTTTACCAAGTAAACGTTTAGAAGTAAAACGAGCAGGAATGATTACTGTAAACATATTATTTTTCTTCATTTAAGGGGAACTGTCGAGCTTCTTCTCTTAATAATACAGGTATGTTATTACGAACTGGATAAGCAATATGATCAAATTTACAAATAAGTTCTAAATTTTGTTTATCAAAAATAAGTTTTCCATGACAAATAGGACAAGCAATAATATCAAGTAAACGATAATCCATATTTTTCTCATTAAAAGTAGTTTATAATTCAAGTAGAATAACATAAATATCTATTATCGTTAATTTAATATCCGCTATAAAACATATTTATCAAAAATCTACTAAATCACAACAACACCTAAAAAGTAGATCTTAAAATATTTAAATAATAAAAACTAGTGATTAAATAATATTAATTTAAACATTAAGTTTAAAATTCAATATTATATTATTTTTTAATTATTTATTTATTGTTATTTGCAAAATATTTGATAATCAATATAAATATATTATTTATTATTTATCAAAAAGATAAAAAAATGATAACTAGTTCATATAAAGTTATTTTATATACTTATTTATATTTTTAATTTTAAAAAATTTTTAAATTAATAGGTGAGAATTCTTTTCTTTACTCTTCATATTTTATTTGATCTTCAAGAAAAACTATTTTTTTAATATAATTAATTTAATGGAAGTATATTTCACATTAAAAGTCTATAATTAATGATATTAATTATATTATCTAGAATTTATTTAAATATCAAGTAATTTTGAAAAAATTAAATTTTTAATTATTAAAATCCATTAAACAAAATCCATAATAATTAATATACAATATCATTTAAGATATTTTTTAGATTTTTAATTAAATTTTCTTTATTTTAAGTTTTTTTATTAAATTTTATTAATCCAGTAATAGCTGAAAGTATTTTTTCTGTATCTAACTTTGAAAAATTAGCGTTTATTGGTAAATACCACCAGTTTGATTGAGCAAAATGAAAACATTTTATTGCATCTTTTTCAGTCATTAATAATGATTCATGATCAGTCACTAAATTTTTTAATTTAGAAAGCTTATAATGTTGATGATCAGAAAAAGCATGTGTTGAAGTTAAGAAAATTCCTTTTTGCTCAAGACTTGAAAAAAAACGTAATGGATGTGCAATCCCTGCAATTGCAACAATTTGTTTTAATTCACAAACAAATCTTTTTTCACCAGTTAACATATTTATGGCAATATCACCGATTAACTGCATACCAATTTCACCATACTCAGCTATACCGCCATTGGTAATAATAATATTAACAGTATTTAAACGATATTTACATTCACGTAAGGGACCAGCAGGTAATAACCAACCATTACCAAAACGTAAGATACCATCAATAACAATAATCTCAAAATCCCTTTGAAGGATGTAATGCTGAAGACCATCATCAGTAATAATAATATTTAATTTTTTTTGTTTGAGAAGCATTTTAACTGCTTCTACTCGTTTAGGAGCAACTGCTATCGGTACTCCAGTTCGATGATAAATTAAAGCAGGTTCATCACCACTTTCATTTATTGATATATTTTTATCTACTAGTAACGGATAAGAAGTCGCTTTACCACCATAACCACGGGATACAACACCAACACGATAACCTCTTAATAAGAGTTGTTCAACCAACCAAATAACAACTGGTGTTTTACCATTACCACCAACAGTTAAATTACCCACAACAACAACGGGTATTGGTGACTTCCAACTAGAAAAGATTTCTAAATTATAACAAAGTCGTCTTAATCCAACAACTATACCATAAAATATCGATAATGGTAAAAGGAAAAGATATAGACATGAATAACCTAACCATATTTTTTCAATCATTATTTAAATTGCATACTATAAAGCTGAGCGTACGCCCCATCAAACTTAAGTAAAGTTTGATGGTCTCCTCGTTCAATAATTTTACCATCTTGAATAAACAAAATTTCATCTGCATTCTCTATTGTTGAAAGACGATGAGCAATAATAATAGAAGTTCGATTTTTTTGTAATTCATCTAATGCTGCTTGAATAGCTCTCTCTGATTCAGTATCAAGTGCAGATGTAGCTTCATCAAGAATTAATATAGATGAGTTATATAATAAAGCACGTGCGATGGCAATTCGCTGGCGTTGTCCTCCAGAAAGCATCACGCCATTTTCACCAATAATAGTATCTAATCCATTATCTAATTTTTGAATAAAATCCATCGCATAAGCCATTTTAGCAGCTTTTTCAGTTGCTTTTCGCCTAAAACGACCATCGGTTGTTGCATAAGCAATATTATTTGCAATAGTATCATTAAAAAGATAAACATGTTGAGAAACAAGAGCAATTTGGCTACGTAAAGATGTTAAAGTATATTCACGTAAATCACGATCATCAAGTAATATTTGTCCTTTGTTAATTTCATAAAAACGTGTAATTAAATTTGCAATAGTTGATTTTCCTGAACCTGATCGTCCAACTAAAGCAATTGATTTTCCAGCAGGAATTTTAAAACAAATATTATGTAATGCAGGATGCTCTTTTGTTGGATATTTAAAGGTAACATCTTTAAATTCTATTTTACCTTTAGCTTTTTTTAATGTTAATTTACCTTCATCTTTTTCCTTCTCCATATCTAGAATTGTAAACAATGTTTGACACGCAGCCATACCTCGCTGAAATTGTGCATTAACATTTGTTAATGATTTTAAAGGGCGCATTAATGCAAACATGGATGAAAAAACAACACCAATAGTTCCTACTGTCAATGTTTGCATAACTTCAGGAAAACTTGCGATATAAAGCGTAAATGCTAATGCTAAAGATGCGATCAATTGAATAATTGGATCAGAAATCGAAGATGCTGTTACCATTTTCATTGTCTGTCGCCGCATATGATTACTTACTTTACTAAAACGCTCAGTTTCAACTTTTTGACCTCCAAAAATTAAAACTTCCTTATGACCCTTTAACATCTGTTCCGCACTAGCTGTTACTTGTCCCATACCAGTTTGCATGCTTTTACTAATACTCCTAAAGTGTTTGGAAACTGAGCGTATAGTTAACGCAACAATAGGTGCGATTACAATTAATATAAGTGAAAGTTGCCAACTATAATAAAACATAAGCCCAAATAAACCTATAATATAAGCGCTCTCTCTAACAATAGTAATTAAAGCACTAGATGAAGATGAGGCGACTTGTTCTGAGTCATAAGTAATACGAGAAAGTAAGGTTCCTGTTGATTGTTTGTCAAAAAAAGCAACAGGCATCCCCATCATATGACTAAATAAACGTCTACGCATATTCATTACTACTTTACCAGAAACCCATGCAATGCAATAATTAGAAATAAAACTCGATATTCCTCTTATTAACATTAATCCAAGTATAGCGATAGGTAAACATTTTAATGTACTATTTTCAGTTTTACCGAAACCTTCATCAAGCAAAGGTTTTAATAATGAGATCATGAATGCATCAGCTGTAGCGTTAATAATTAATGCAACAGCAGCTACACTTAATCCTAATTTAAATGGTAAAATCATTGGCCATAGTCGGCGAAATGTTTGCCATGTAGATAGATCTTTATCATTCATTATCATTATCTTGTTAAATACCGATGAAAATAAACTATTTATTTTACTAAGGAAATATCTAAATAACAAACTGGTGGTGATACAAAAAAGAATAAACCTCTTATCTATAACTTATTATTTTAATAAAAATTAAAACAGAATTACGCTATAATCTATCTTAATTTTATTATAATTAACTAATTTACATTAAAATTAACCTATCAATTATATATTTTATCAGAAAGTGAGTATTCATTACGTAGCTATAAAACAACGTAAATAAATAAATATTATAATTTAATTGCTTGAATAAAATCAGTTTTGACTAAATATTGTTACCATAGTAATGGATTCATAATAAATTGTTCGGTAAATCTGTTATTAATAAATGAATAAATTCCTTCTTATCTTTTTTAATTTCTATACATAAAATAATTGAATGATAGTTATCATTAATTTTTATTGCAAATAATTTATTATTATGTGATTATTTTTGATTAGAGTTATTTGTTTATAATACTTAAGGTATAATTTCTGCTATTTTTAATAAATGTTTATATAGTAAAAAATTTATCAAAAATATTTTAATTATTAATTAATAATAGTTTAACAGCAAATTAGTTAGATCATCAATATAACTAATATAAATTATAATTAAATATAATCTTTCAGCTATTAAAAGATAAATATTGTTATAGATAAAGAAAATAGTATTTCTAGTAATACTTTGAATGAAATATTAATGTGATAAATAAACATTTTTTATGTTCTTTAATAATAATTATTTATCTATATTCTATATCTAAAATGATTAATTTAAAAAAAAATAAAAATTTTTATATTATAAGTAGCATCACCTAATATTTTAAAAAAAAATATCAATTTTTAATAATAAATAAACCAACAATAACCATTATTATATAATAATTCATTTAGTCAAATTTTAATAATTTAAAAATAATTAGTATTAAATAAATATTCTATAATTAATATTAGTTAGCGATAAATTTATTAAAATAAAGTTTTTATTAGTGATTAATATATCAAATGATAACTTTATGTTTCATATTTAAAATATAAATATATAAAACTATAATTAATGGAATTTTTATAAATAAACTTAGTTGATATCGCAAGCATAAATTAATCAAAAAAAAATAATATTAACAATTTATTTAAGTAAAATTTATTAAATTGGAACTATTAAAATAAGCATTTTGAATTATAAATGACTAAAAATATCTAACTATATAATTAAATATAGCTAGATACGCTTAATCTCTATAATTGATTAAAAAAAATAAGATATTAATTTAATAAAAAAAAATTTTAAAAACTAAAATTTATTAATAAATATTAATACAGGAAGTTAAAGTATTAAAATTAAATAATACTTAGAATGATACTCTATTTGATAAAATAAAGTAAATATTTTTACTAAATATAAAAAAAGGTATAATGATAAAATAAATATAGCTTATTTTAACGATATATTATTAATTTAAATAAATAGAAATAACAAAAATTAAATTCTATTAAACAAAATAAATAAAAATAAATAAGCTATTCTAATATATAAATTTAAGATAGTTATTAAATGCGTAATATTTATTTTTTGTTATAATTGTTATATCAATACTAATTCCAATAATGAATATTTTCAGAATATTAAAGCATAAAATTACTTCATAATTAACACATTTATTTATCATCTTATTAATTAATGAAATTATTTTAAAAAAAGATTTCTAATAAATATTTATTTATATCATAAAATTACAAATTAAATTACCGTGATTTAATAAATTATGCATAAGTTTTAATTAACTAAAAAAATTTATTTATAAAACAAAGTTATCTTATTCTAAACTAATACTTTAGTTACTAACCTAGTTTAATATAGTCTACATAACATTACTCTTATTTACTTAATATTTTTTATTTTTAAAAAGATCTTTATAAGCATTAATATTAAATTTATTACTATTAGTAATAAATTTAATATTAATATAAATAACAAAAAATAACATATAATAATTAATTATAATTAAAGTAGTTTATTAAATAATTAATATTAAAAATTAAAGGTGATAATTCTAGCATTATATTCTCTTATTTTAAATTAATATTTATACTCATTATCTATAATGAGAACTATTGTTATAATAACTATTATTAAAAATAAAAAAACTATTACCATTAATATGGTGTCTTATTGAGACACCATATTAATGGAATAAATAAATTAAATCTATTAATTCTTTTATGCATAAATATTAACGCGATCACGTAATTCTTTACCTGGCTTAAAATGAGGAACTTGTTTTCCTTTTAAATAAACTTTATTACCATTTTTTGGATTACGGCCAATACGCGAGGAACGGTAATGAAGAGAAAAACTGCCAAATCCACGGATTTCAATACGTTCTCCATTAGAAAGAGTTATTACCATGTGATCAAGTATTTCTTTCACTGCTTTTTCAATGAATTTTGATGGTATATAAGCTAATTGATTAATAAGTTTTTCAATTAATTTGGATCTAGTCATAGTATCTCCATCTAAACTATTATTACAAGGTAGCATTTTGTCCCAATGATTAACTGAATTATTCACCTTTAGCAGCTTTGAATGCTTCAGCCATAGTACTAGTTGTAAAATTAGCATCTTCTTGCTTATTTAAAGAAGTAATTGTATCTTTATCATCTGCTTCATCTTTTTCACAAAAAGACAAAATAATAATACGATTTTTGCGATCAACACTAGTATATTTAACTTCAACTTTGTCACCAATATTTAATACTTTAGTAATATTTTTGTCTTTTATCTGATCACGTAAGATTTCAGGTATACGCAAATAACCTTCAATCCCAGTATCTAACTCAATCGTTGCCCCTTTTGAATCAAGAAAAATCACTTTACCTGTAACGATAACACCTTTCTTATGAGTAGATAGATAATTATCAAATGGATCTTCTGTTAACTGTTTAATACCTAAAGAAATACGTTCACGTTCAGCATCAACTTGTAATACAACAGCAGTAATTTCATCGCCTTTTTTATATTCTTGAACAGCCTCTTCTCCTGAGACCTTCCAAGAAATATCAGAAAGATGAACCAAACCATCAATACATCCTTGTAAACCGATAAAGATACCAAAATCAGTAATGGATTTTATTTTACCTTCAACGCGATCATTTTTATTATGCGTTTCTGCAAATTGTTGCCATGGATTTACTTTACATTGCTTCAAACCTAATGATATGCGACGTCGTTCTTCATCAATATCTAATACCATAACTTCAACAACATCACTAATATTAACAACTTTAGATGGATGAATATTTTTATTAGTCCAGTCCATTTCAGAAACGTGTACCAAACCTTCAACACCTTCTTCAATTTCAACAAAACAACCATAATCAGTAAGGTTAGTTACTCGCCCTGTCAACTTAATTCCTTCTGGATAACGTTTAGCAATAGCAGCCCATGGATCTTCTTCAAGCTGCTTGAGACCTAAAGATACGCGCATACGATCACGATCAAACTTCAATACTATAATATTTATTTCATCACCAACATTGACAATTTCACTTGGATGTTTAACACGTTTCCAAGCCATATCAGTAATATGTAATAACCCATCAACACCTCCAAGATCAACAAATGCACCATAATCAGTTAAATTCTTAACAATACCTTTAACTTTCATTCCTTCTTGCAAGTTTTCTAATAAATAATCACGTTCTGCACTACTTTCAGACTCAATAACAGCACGACGTGAAACAACAACATTATTGCGCTTCTGATCAAGCTTGATAACTTTAAACTCAAGTTCTTTATCTTCAAGGTGAGTTGTATCACGAACTGGGCGAATATCAACTAGTGATCCAGGTAAAAACGCACGAATACCATTTAATTCTACTGTAAAACCACCTTTTACCTTACCATTAATAATACCTATAACTGTTTCGATATCTTCATAAGCTTTTTCTAGCATCAACCAAGCTTCATGACGCTTTGCTTTTTCACGAGATAGAATGGTTTCACCAAAACCATCTTCTACTGCATCTAAAGCAACATCGATTTCATCACTAACCTGAATTTCTAACTCACCGTATACATTTTTAAATTGTTCTACTGGAATCGCTGATTCTGATTTCAGACCAGCATCAACTAATACAATATCTTTGTCGATAGCAACAATAACACCACGCACAATAGCCCCTGGACGGGTCTCAATACTCTGTAAAGATTCTTCAAAGAGTTGAGCAAATGATTCTGTCATAGTATAAGATCTTCAAATTTTTAATTTAACCTCAAATTTCAACATCCTGCTATAAATATGGGTTATTTTAGATACCTCTCAACACTCCTTATTACAAGGGTTTACTTAACTGATTATAAACTTAAATACATCAACTAAGTGTATTTATTTATTATATGTTTATATTAAATATATTATACAGTTAATATATATTTTTTTTTATATATGTAAATACTTGCTCAATAACTTTTTCAATAGATAATTTTGTTGAATCTAAAATCAAAGAATTTTTTGCAGGTACTAATGGTGAAATTACTCTATTGTGATCACGGTAATCACGTTTTTTAATATTAAATAAAATATCACTTGATTTAACGTTAAAGCCCCTTTTTTGTAGTTGCTGCATTCGTCTACGAGCACGTTCTTCAGGCTTAGCATCAAGAAAAATTTTTATTTGTGCATCTGGAAAGACTACTGTTGCCATATCACGACCATCAGTAATTAATCCTGGGTTAGTCCTAAAAGCTCTTTGTCGATGTAACAAAGCTTTCCTAACTTGAGGGAAAGTCGCTATAAGCGATGCTTTATTACCAATAACTTCACTACGAATTTTATTACTGACATCTTCCCCCTCGAACATAACAATTAATTTTTTTTTTCTTATTTTAAAAAAAACATCAAGATTACTAGCCAATGAAAGTAATGCTTTTTCAGACATCACGTCAACATGATAATATAATGTTGATAAAGCTAGAACACGATAAATTGCGCCAGAATCAAGTAATTGCCAACCAAGTTTATTTGCCAATGCTTGAGATAATGTACCTTTCCCAGCGCCACTTGGCCCATCAATTGTAATAACAGTTGGTAAGATTACCATTATATTTTTCCTTTTAATAGGATTATATTTTTAGCAAATACTTTCCTATCAAGAAAATAAATACCTTATTATATATAATCTTTTATTTTAATAAAAATAAAGAAATATTTAAATAGAATTTAACATATCAATTATAATATTTATAGTTTAGTATCATATTAATTTTTCTAATAAATTCTAATATCGATAACTTATTTTTTTTAGCTGATTAAAATAGTCTGGGAAAGTTTTAGTTATACAATTTGGATCTAAAATAGTGATTGGAGTATCTGATAAAGCAACAAGTGAAAAACACATTGCTATACGATGATCATTGTAAGTTGCTATTTTAGCATACTTTAATAATTTTGGTGGAAAAATACAAATATAGTCATATCCCTCTTCTATGGTAGCACCAACTTTTGATAATTCAGTTGCTAGCGCAGTTAATCTATCACTTTCTTTTACACGCCAGTTATAAATATTACGAATAATTGTTTTTCCTTTAGCAAATAGAGCTAAAATTGCAATCGTCATTGCTGCATCTGGGATCGCATTCATATCCATATCAATGCCAATCAACTTATCACCTCTTTGACATTCAATGAAATCTTTACCCCAATGTATTTTAGCTCCCATTTTTTCAAGTATAAAAGAAAATTGCGTATCACCTTGTAAGCTATACTTATTAATACCTGTTACTTTAACTTTACCACCTTTAATTGCTGCAGCAGCTAAAAAATAAGATGCTGAAGAGGCATCACCTTCCACAAGATAATTCTTTGGTGAAATATATTGTTGTTTGCCTTTAATATGAAAACGATAATAATATTGATTTATTACTTCAATGCCAAAACTACGCATTAATGCAATAGTAATGTCAATATAAGGTTTAGAAACAAGCCTTCCTTTTATCTGAATAATCGTATCTCTAGGAGCTAAAGGTGAAGTCATTAAAAGTGCAGTTAAAAACTGACTAGAAACGCTTCCATCTATTGTAATGTAACCACCAACAAAACCACCTTTTATTCTTATTGGCGGATAACCTTGTTTGTTAAGATATTCAATATTTGCACCGCCCTCTTGAAGTGCATTAATGAGATGAGCAATGGGGCGTTCTTTCATTCTTTGCTCTCCAGTTAAGATAATATCATTGTCAGCTAATGCTAGAATAGCACTTAATGATCTCATAGCTGTACCAGTATTACCAAGAAATATCTCTAAACCTTTTTTATAATTAAAGCAGTGCCCTAGGCCTTTTACAGTGCATGTTGTGAGATTATTAGATAATTGATATTCAATGCCTAATATTGTTAAAGCATTAAGCATATAACGAATGTCCTCACTAGCGAGAAGATTGGTTAGTGTAGTTTTACCTTGTGCTAATGCAGCTAATAATAATACTCGATTAGAAATACTTTTTGAGCCAAGAAGATTAATTGTACCTTCAATGTAAGAGATTGGTTGTATTGTTATGGCTTGCATTAATGATAAATTCTTTATAATAAATAAATTAAATAAATTATTTAGATAATTTATGATGATTTAATGAGTTAAATAGTAATATAATTAAATTTGCTAACTTAAAAAAAATATTTAATTTATTTATACTGATGTTTAAAATCTATCATAAAATCAATTAGTTTATATACGCCAGATAATGGCATAGCATTATAAATTGAAGCGCGCATGCCACCTATCGCTTTATGTCCCTTTAGAAAAAGTAATCCATTTTGCTCTGCTTCTTTTATAAATTGATTATCTAAATTAGGTTTTAATATTTGAAATGTAATATTCATTACTGAACGATTAACTGGATCAATTCGATTAACATAAAACTTGTTATCATCAATAAAATCATACAGTAAACGAGCTTTTTCTTGATTTCGTTTTTTGAATTCCTGTAAACCACCTTGTTCTTTTAACCATTTAAAAACCATACCTGATAAATACCAAGCAAAAATCGGCGGTGTATTATACAATGAGTCATTTTTAGCTAATATAGTATAATTAAGAGTAGATGGAATTTTTTTTCTTTCTCGCTCTAATAAATCTTCACGAATAATAACTAAGGTAATCCCAGCCGGGCCAATGTTTTTTTGTGCGCTAGCATAAATAACACCAAAAGAACTCACATCGAGTGGCTGAGATAAGATTGCTGATGAATAATCAGCAATAACAATTTTATCTAATGAAAAATCAGGTGATGATTGAATTAAAATGCCATCAGCTGTCTCATTTGGGCAATAATGAATATATTTAGAATTTGCTGTTAATAACCATTGATCCATTGGTTGTATACTTAAGCAAGTTGTTTTTTCTAGTCGAATATTAATTTTATTAACAATACAATATTTTTCTGCTTCTTGTGCGGCAGCTTTACCCCAATATCCGCTTATAATATAGTCTACAATTTCATTAACTCGAAATAAATTTAATGGTATTGCGGAAAATTGGTTTCTAGCCCCCCCGTGACAAAAAAGAATTTTATAGTTATCAGGTATTTTTAGTAATTCACGTAAATTTTGTTTAGCTTCTCTTGCCATTTCTAAAAATGCTTCACTACGATGACTTATTTCCATAACTGAAACACCCATTTTATTCCAATTACAGAGTTCTTTCTGTGCGCGACGCAAAACTTCTACCGGCAACATAGCCGGGCCTGCGCTAAAATTATATATCTGACTCATTATTTATCCTCATTATTATTTATAATTAAATTATCAGTATAATTATATATCTAATTAAGATTTAACATTAGGACTCTGAGTGACTACAATAATTTAATTTTTAATTACACAAAAAATAATCTGATGGTAAATGATATTTTAGATATATGAATTAAAACTCATCAAATATCGCTTAAATTTTATTAGATTATAAATTTTTATAAAGCTTGATTTTAATAAAATATAAATTTTGTAAATTTAATGCTCATTAGTAATAAATATATACTTTAATATTATTAATTTTATATTAAATTATAAAAACATCTTAGAATATAATTAATGTAAGCAATTATTCTATTCTTTATTTTATCACTTTATTATATAATACGAAAATTATAATTTTTTATTATATATGTTATTTTTTTATTTACTCTAAATCTAATAATATGTTAATAATTACAGATAGTTAATAATTTAATTATTAATGATAATATACTTGAATAAGTATAAGTATAAGTATAAATGATATTACGTTATCTAATTTATTTAATTTACTAATGTTAAAATAACGTTATTCAGCATGGGTTTGAATTATAGAGTATTTAAACCATTATACTTTATTATTATAAATAAAGCTTTTTTATTTAAATTAATGCCTTTAAATATTTCAATAAAATTATTATTTATTTTAATATATATATCTTTAATATCATTAAAGTTCATAACTAAAAAAAATCAAAAAGTTAATTAATTTTTAAATTATTACAAGTAATAAATGACATTATAGGAATTTAATCCAATATCAGTGGCTAATATTTTAAGAAGAGTTATTGTGTTAAAAATTTGTAATAAATCGACACTATCTTTTTACAAAAAATAATTTATTTCTCCTATATTGAAAATTAGTGGCTATAAATCTAAGTATTTTTATAAAAGTACTTCTGATAGTTAAATTTCATAATAATTGATAATGCTGTATAATGTTATTAATTAATTAATGATTATATAGGAATTAATAAAATATATTAAATTTTTCAATAAAACATTAAGTTGAATTTTTTAAAATTACATTAATTTAAAAAAATATTTTTATTATTTCTTATTAAATAACAATTAATTTTAATGTAGTGTTTTATTGCCTGTGATATCTATTCTCTTAAAATAAAAGTAAGTAAAATTCAATATTATCATTTATTTAATAAATAACTGATAAGTAAAACTTAATATCTATTTATAATACATGTTTCTTAAAAAAAGAGAAAATTTAAATTAGAATAGTTTATTGTCTATTTTAATAGAAATTAACAGATTTAATTTTATATTAAAGAGGCATCTTTAATAAATCAAACGCTTATTATTTCATCAGTTTTCATATCTTGAATAAAATTATTTTTTATTTTACTAAAAGTAAAATAAAAAATAAATAACTAGCTGATTTTCATCTTATAAGTATTTATATATTTATCTAAGAGGGTAGTTATTGACTTTTTAGTATATATTAATTTAATACTTATAATTAATATGAGATTGAATCCTCAATTAACTTTTTAGTTAAACAACAAATTTTTATTTTTTTTTTGATTACTTGTAATGGTATTAAAATAGTATAAATACTTAAAAGATTTCTTTTTTTACATATAAGTATTTGATATCTTTTTAATAAAGATTTTTTTATTAAAGAACAAAATTAATTAATAATAGAGCTTTCCAAATATAAAATAAAGTAGTTATATTTATCCTTTAATTGTTTGTTATTTTAATATATCTAGATTTTGATATTTTCATATACGTAAAATGATATCTAATAAGTACTTATTATGAGGAACATTGAATATCAAGTTATTTATTTTTAGGCTATAAAAATCTACTTATTAATACATTGATTAATGTATTAATAAGTAATAAAAAGACAAGATTTATGCATTATCTTGTATTTTACAATATTATAATTAATAATTTTTATATTTTAATAAAAAATTAGTAATCTGTATGTATAAAATAATAAATTAATCGGAAATACATAAAAAAGAGAAGTTTAGGTATTATTAAAATTTTCTAGCGCTTCATTAAAAAATATTCTATTATCTATATAATACTTTTAATCATCTAAGTAATAACACTTATTTGTTTTTATGAGATATAAAACTTATGTATCACTAATTTAATCTGCAAATATTAAATTATTTTAAAGTTTTAGCTTAAGATATTTTAATATATTTAATGTTTTAAGATTTAATGATAATAAAATTTAATAACAAGATAGTTAAAAAAAATTTTATTAATTTTAAAATACAATTAGTTAGATCTTATTTGAACAGAATATAATTGATCATTTTATTGTTCAGAATTTTAAAGTTACAATAAGAACAAAATTTAATACCTTTAGGAAGATTTTTAAAATAAATTGATAAGTAATAATTTATATTATCGACTATTAATATTTACATTTTATGCTAATAATATTTTATATACACTAAATATACTTGATGTTTATTTTAAAATTCTATTAAAATATTATAATAATAAACATATATAATATCGATTTATCAAAATTAGCATATTACTAAAATAACAAATAAAAAAGAAGATTATTTAGTATTAACGTTACTAATAAACTTTGATAATAAAAGTTTTAATAATTTTATTATAATGTGTATTTGTTAGCACTATTTTTAATGTTTAATACTAAAATAACTTATGTTATATTTGAATTTACAAATTAATATTAATAATAACAGTTAGTAATTTTTTTATTAAAATTACAATTAATTAAATAAATTATAAAGTTTATTTTTTAATATTAACTATCAAATTTAGCGATTATTGTAATTTATGTAGAAATGTTGTTTCTATTAAAAAAGGAGGATTTAACAATCAATTTTATTAAAACCTTAATACTTTAATGAAGTATATAATTGATAATCCTACTTATTAATAATATTTTTTAATATTTTAAGTATAATTATTTTATAGTCTATAATCGATAGACACCAAGCTAGATATACCACTAATTTATTAAATACCGCTAAATATTAGCATAAATTAAAAACAACAAAATAAATTTATTTCAAATTAATTGAATCTATAAAACCAAAAAAAATAAATATTATAATTATTTTATAATATATAATTTAATTTTTATTATAATTTAACTAGATTATTTATCTTTTTTTTTAAAAAATTTTGTATTTTAATTAAAAGATTATTTTTAATTTTTATTAACATTATTAATATTCTATATTTTATTTTTTATAAATAATGTTTATTATTAATAATAATTTTTTGATTTTTATCATAAAATATAAACATTACAGTTTACAAAAATATTTGATATTTATCAAATTAATGAAATTTATCATATTATTTATTTATTTATTATTTACCATATGATATTTCTAATTACTTTTGTTTTATATATTTACTACAATCAATATTTTTAATATTCTTTTTTTAATTTCCTAAGCGTAGTTATCGCTCATACTTTTATTCAAATTAATATCCGTTATTGATTTAGATAATATTTTATTTATTTTAAAAGTTTTAATTTTTAATATAAAAGCAACTAAAAGAAATATTAGAAAAGAATATTAAATAATTTATTTAACTTTTATATTAATAATCCCTCATTAACTTCTTTTTTTTCATTACATTAATATAGTTTGCATAAAAGTACTATATAAAAAATAATGATTAATCAGATAATTCTTTACAAATTAAAATTATAAATTTTAGAAATTTTCTATCAAAATTATTTATTTAAGTATTTTAAGTTACCCTATAATCTATTTTAGTGTATAAGTGAGTTATTTAAAAAAAATAATTTATTAAAAAATTCTTATTAACTTTATTAATAAGCATATTTATTATGAATAATTTTTTTTAAATAATATTATTAGCTTTATATACTGAAATAGTTTTTTATTAAAAATTTTCATTTTTCTAAAAATATAAGCTTAATTTAGCGTTCTAGTGCTTTTATCAAGAAGTTTAAAATTAATCGTTTAAAATTTTTTCATTGTATATTTTGTATATTTATTGAAGAATTTGTATTAATAATCTTTTTATAGAGTATATATTCAATAAAATTATAAAATAATAATTGATATTATAAAATTAATGATACTTAATTATAGGTCACATTTTATTATAACAATCCTCTTAGGATTTCACTATATAATAATAGCTTCTAAAAGCTTTTCTAGATATAATTAATAATATCAATTTATTTATGATAAATAATCCCCCGTTTATTAAAAATATAAAAAATCAAATTGTTATTATGTTGATATATGATGTATTTATTAATTCTTACACTTCTTAATTAAACAAAGTAATTATTATTTTAAATAATTACTTTGTAAGATTATTAACAAAAAATCAATGTTATTAATATCTTTAAATGTGTAAGCCTGAGATATCATTACTGATATGCATTTATACTTTTAATTATACAACAATTAAATAATGATTATTATTGATGATTATTCTTATATAATTATTTATATAGTGCATTTTTACAGATTCAAAATTTATAACAAACAAAGCTTTTCTTTTAAAAATATAATTAAAATTTTTATAAAAATTAATAGCTATAATATTTTAGTGGAATATATAAAGAAGAAGTGTTTAAGGCAATAAAATACTATTTGAGTATATAAGATAACTTATAATATTAATTATCATAAAAAAAATATTTATTTATGTAAATTATGATCAAATTTTCTTAAAAGTAAGCAAAAAAAAAATAAGACCCCCCCTATTATCCCCTAACTTTATTAAAATAATTAAAATTATTAGATTTAAATGGCAAATTATTACTTTAGAGTCTAAATAAATATTCGATAATATCGTTAAAAATTTAATTGCTGTAATATTAAAACTATAAGATAAATAGGCTTATTTTATAATTTAATAAATCTTATTAAAAATTCTTTTTAAGTTAACTATCTCTTTCATATCATTATTTTACGTTAGTAAAAATAAATAGTACTGACTATTAAATATAGTTAAGAAAATTTAATGATTAACTAAAATAAAATAAAGTATCGTTACACAAGGATTTTATTCATAACTGTTTCACAGTAATAATAGGATTAAATTACTTTATTTTTTATACTAGTAATCAGAGTATATTACTGTATTTTTTCTTTAATTACCACTTAAAATATTACAAAGTTGATCGGAATGTTCAAACAAGACAAAATATTTCCAGTGAAAATAAAGAGTATAATTTTGTTAAATTAATAAAATAAAAATAACTAGTTAATTTATTATATAATTTTTTTAAAAAAACAAAATGTATGAAGAAAATATTTTCTCTTGTATATAGTTAGACATTATAATTAATATAGAGATAAAATTAACAGTAATATTAATATAACAAAATAATATTTTAGTTATTTTTACATTTTCCTAATAAAATCATTATTAAATATAACTTTATTTTTTTTGCTAGTAACGTAAATTAATAAGTATTTTAATCTGATTAAATCAAAGTTTAGTGTATGTTAAGATTAATATATTTTTTTAAAAATAAGTTTATTATCTAAGCGATTAATTATTTAGAAAATTTAAATTAATAAGAAGAATAAAAAACAATGAAAATTTATATATAAAATATAAATTAAGAAAATTATCATGTCCAATTTTAGTATTGATATATATAAGGTTTATGATTGATAATGAAATCAAAGTGTTTTTCTTTTGTTTTTACTAAAAAGTAATACGCAAATTTAAATTATTTAAGCTAAAATATTTTGGATTTACTAATAAAAATATTTAGTTTATTGAGGAAAATAATATGTTCCAAAAAGAAGTCACTATTGCTACACCTAATGGCTTTCATACGCGACCAGCAGCTCAATTTGTCAAAGAAGCAAAAAGTTTTTCTTCTGAAATTATGCTTATATATAACAATGAATCTGTGAGCGCAAAAAGTCTATTTAAATTACAAACACTCGGCTTAACTAAAGGAGCTGTTATTATTATCTCTGCAGAAGGTGAAGATGAACAGAAAGCAGTAGAACATTTAGTAAAGTTAATAGTTAAATTAGAATAATAACATATAAGAAATATAATATTTATATTCTATTTATTTTTAGATACCTCTCTATTTATAGATATCTATTAAATCATAAGTATTAAATTCATAGTTTTCTATATTAACTATTTTTTGTATTTTAGCAGTAAGGAAACATTTATGATTTCAGGAATTTCAGTATCGCCAGGTATTACTTTTGGGAAGGTATTAATTTTAAAAGAAATACCAATTATCATTAATCAAAAGAAAATTTCTGATGATCAAATTAAGAACGAAATTAACCGTTTTATTGTTGGACAAAAAAAAACAATAGAGCAATTAAAAAAGATAAAAAAAATTACAAAAAAAAATATTGGTGAAGAAAAAGCAAAAATATTTGAAGGACATATAATGCTTCTTGAAGATGAAGAACTTGAAAATGAAATTCTTTATTTTATAAAAAAAGAGTATAAAACTGCTGATGCAGCAGCAGAAAAAGTGATTAAAAGCCATACAAGAATATTAGAAGAATTAAATAACGAATACCTTAAAGAGCGTTCTGCTGATATCAAAGATATTGGTAAACGTTTACTAAAAAATATTTTAGGGTTACCTATTATTGATTTTAATTCAATTACAGAAGAAATCATTTTAGTTGCAGCAGATCTTACTCCATCTGAAACAGCACAATTAAACTTAAAAAAAGTTCTTGGTTTTATTACAGATTTAGGTGGGCGTACTTCTCATACTTCAATTATGGCTAGATCATTAGAAATTCCAGCTATTGTTGGTGTAAATAATGCAACTAAAAATATTCAAGAAAATGATTATATTATTTTAGATGCAATTAATAATAATATTTATCAGAATCCTTCTGAAAATCAAATTAATAAATTTAAACAAATTAAAGAAAAATATTTGCGTGAAAAAAAAACACTTATAAAATTAAAAGATTTACAAGCTATCACTTTAGATGGTCATCAAGTTGAAGTTTGTGCAAATATTGGGACTGTACGTGATATAGAAGTTGCTAAACGTAATGGTGCTAAAGGGATAGGATTATATCGTACTGAATTTTTATTTATGGATCGAAACGAATTTCCTAGCGAAGAAGAACAATTTCAGACTTATAAAATAGTTGCTGAATCCATGAACCCGCAAACTGTTATTATTCGTACTATAGATATTGGTGGCGATAAAAATCTTCCTTATATGAATTTACCGAAAGAAGAAAATCCTTTTCTTGGCTGGCGAGCAATTCGTATTTCTCTTGATCGTAAAGAAATTCTTCATGCTCAATTACGAGCTATTTTAAGAGCCTCTGTTTTTGGTAATTTACGTATTATGTTTCCAATGGTTATTTCTGTAGAAGAAATTCATTCTTTGAAAGAAGAGTTAACAATATTAAAAAAACAGTTAATTAAAGAAAAATATTTTTTTGATCAATCGATTGAGGTTGGAGTAATGATTGAAACACCAGCAGCTGCTGTTATTGCTCATTATTTAGCTAAAGAAGTCGATTTTTTTAGTATTGGAACTAATGATTTAACACAATATACTTTAGCTGTTGATCGCAGAAATAATTTAATTTCTCATCTTTATAATCCAATGTCTCCTTCAGTATTAAAACTCATTAAACAAGTTATTGATGCTTCACATGCTGAAGGCAAATGGACGGGTATGTGTGGTGAACTTGCTTGTGATGAACGTGCTACTCTATTATTACTTGGTATGGGATTAGATGAATTTAGTATGAGTGCTATTTTAATCCCAACTATTAAAAAAATTATTCGAAATTCAAATTTTAATGATGCAAAAAAAATAGCAGAACAAGCTCTTAATCAACCAACAACAAAAGAATTAATGAATTCACTTAAACGTTTACTTTAAAAAATGTTAAAACTATCAATAAATTTTTAACTAAATAAGAAAAATAGTTTAGAGAAAATCAATGAACCCCCCTTACTTAATAAATCGGAATTATTAACTTTAAGTATATTAAGATGATATCCAATATTAATATTATTACAAAGATTTTGGATAAATTTATTAACATAAAATATGTTTTAGCTGTTATTTTACTAAAAATTATTAATGATTATGTTTTTATTAATCTTACTAGTAATGAAATTATTTTCAGGTTGAATATTATTAATAAAATTTTAAAAATAAACTAAAAATTTTCTATTAAACTATATAGTGTTATTAAATTATTTATTTATTTTGATACTAATATTGTTAAATTAAATAATGGAGAATTCTAGTATTTAAGAAAAGAAGGTAAAAAAAATTATAAAAAATGATTTAATATTTAAAATATTATTTATTCTTATTATAAGAAAAATAAAAAATTAATATTAATATCTATAATCATTTATGATAAATAAAATAAAAATTAGCTAAACTGATTAATTTTTACATTATAAATGAGATTATTATCATATAGATTATAAATATAAAATTTTTATATATTAATTGTAAGTATTAACTAAAATCACCAATTTTCTTATAATTATAGTCACTTTTAATAAAAAATAATTAGTTATACTAATTATCTGATGGATGTGCCAAAATTTATGTTTTTATAACATAAATTAATAATTATTAAATTAATTAATTTTACTTACTTCCATATAAAGATTTTATTCATAGTGCAAGATTACATATGCTTTCTTATTTATTGTTTTGTTTATTTTATCATTAATTGAGAGAATTCTATTTAGTAGTTTACTATTATTGCTAAAATTATTAATACTAAAAGTATTAATAATTTTAGCAAATATTTATTTAAAATATCATAATTATTAATGTAATTTTTACATTAATATTAATTGATTTTAATAAGATAAATTTATAGTGTAATCAATTTTATTTTTATTTAAATAATAAAATAACAGCTCTTTATTGTCACTGATTGTTCATAGAGATTATTGATTATTTTTTAGTTTTATCTATATTTTTATAATTCCTATTTTGATTAACTTTTTATGTTAGCTAATAGTATGTAATATGATTAATAAATTAATTGAAATTAAATTGTTTCTATTTACCTATGTATTTTATTTAAAAATAAAAAATAATAACTTTAAAATAATTAATATAAATTATTATTTTTTAATAAATTTATAAAATATTACTTTGATTAAAAATCAATAATTTATTTTTATATTATAAAATAAGATTTTTTTAATAAGTTAAATATTTTTCTAAATTGTTAGATAATATTATTCACTTTCTTGATTAATTAACATTAATGACTTATAGGACTAAATATTAATAATAATTTTAATTATCATCAAAATAATAAATAATATATTTAAATCAAAGAAAAATATAATTTATAATAAAATTATTTATTAATTTTAAATAAAAGTAATAAATATTTTCTTAGTATATATTTTGTAAATTTTCAAAAATGATTTGCCTTTTTATCCCTTATATTATTTAATATTTGTGTCGGTTATTTATGTACTTTAAAAAAGTATATTAATTTTTATATAAACTTTATATTTTAAAATAAAATAGCATTAATAACCTAACATCCGATCAAAAAATTTATTTTTTGATCGGATGTTAGGTTATTAATGCTTGATATATTTTTTATTAACTATAAAATTTTATTAAAAAATTTTTAAATATTTTATAATTTTAAATAAAACTGAAATAAAAAATAAATTAATAAAATTTTATATAAAAAGTATTAATTCATTCAATTAATTAAATTAATCAGTGTATAAAAATCTAAATTATCAACTAATTATTTAATATAAATTAATATTTTTTTACTAGAACTCTTCATGAACCTTTTACGTACATAAATAACGACATCATTCTTTTTATATACTTAAAGCGCATATGGTTTATTAAAAACTTTTTTTATCAAATTGATTTTTTAGTAACTCATTAGTATATTTATATTTTTATCATAAAATTAAATTTTATAAAATTAAATAAGTAAATAATAAATATAGCTTTGATAATTATCATATTTTCTAATTATTATACAGATAATTTTATTTCGTATTTTAGTTACTAAAAAATCAAATCCGTAATATCTCAAATTTAATATTACTATCAGAAAATATCTATTTATTTTTTATTAATTTATAAATCTTTAATAATATAAATGTTTATTTAAAATCAAATAACTTTATTGAAATATTTTTTATTTTTTTTTATATTCTATAGATAAATCAAATAATTCTCATTTTTTTATTTAAATAAGAATAATGATAATAAAATAAAATAAAATAAATAACATGTTAATAGTAGTCTTAAAATTTTACTTATGTTGAATAAATGATTAAAAAATTAAATAATTTATTATGTCTATAATTAAACTATTTGTTTTCAAATTAAATTAAAAATTTTATTTTTTAACATTATTTTCCATTTTTTTTTCAAATAATTAAAATTTATCAAAAAAAAATAATAATATCATTAAATAATATCAGAACTATATTAAATTAATATGAATGTAAAAATAGATATAAATATTTATAATTAATCTAAATTGATTGATTATAGTTAATTTTACTAACTAATAATTAGATCATCAACTATATGTTTATAATTATAAAAAATTTTATAAAAATAATAAATTTACTTAATTAAAGTATGTATTTTATTATTATCAATATCAGTAAATTATGATATTTAATATTTTGATATTATTATTCTCATGTTAATAAACTTACTCAATAATAAAATGAACTCAAATAATATTAAGTGTATAATTAAATGTTAATCTAGTAATAATTAAAATTAATATCATGAATATACCTAACATTAATACAGTAAAAACATTTTTTCTCAGCTTGCAAGATAAACTCTCTCAACAACTTGAATATATTGATAATAAAGAAAAATTTATAGAACATAACTGGCAACATAAACAAAAAGGAGGAGGTCGTAGTCGTGTATTAAAACATGGAAAAATTTTTGAGCAAACTGGTGTTAATTTTTCACATGTAAGTGGTGATAAATTACCCGCTACTGCTACAGAAAATCGTCCATTATTAATAGAATATCGTTATCAAGCAATGGGTGTTTCTTTGGTTACTCATCCACTTAATCCTTATATTCCAACAGCTCATGTAAATGTTCGTTTTTTCATTGCAGAAAAAAGAGATAGTCCGACAATATGGTGGTTTGGCGGTGGATTTGATTTGACTCCATATTATGCATTTGAAACGGATATCATTCACTGGCATGAAACTGCGCGATCTTTATGTTTACCTTATGGAAAAGAAATTTATCCAAATTATAAAAAATGGTGCGATCGTTATTTTTACATCAAACATCGAAATGAGCCTCGTGGAATCGGCGGTCTTTTTTTTGATAATTTAAACCAACCAGATTTTGCTAATTGCTTTCAATTTACAAAAGACGTAGGTAATGGTTTTCTTAATGCATATTTACCAATCGTTGAAAAAAGAAAAGGGACAACTTGGGGCAAACGTGAACGAGAATTTCAATTATATCGCCGAGGACGTTATGCAGAATTTAATTTAATATACGATCGAGGAACTTTATTTGGTCTAGAGACTGATGGTAGAATAGAATCAATTTTAATGTCTCTACCACCACTAGTACGCTGGGAATATAGCTATCATCCTGAATCTAATTCAGATGAAGAAAGACTTTATAGTCAATTTTTAATTGAAAAAGACTGGATTTAAATATCAAAATATTTATTTTTAAACATATAGTCTTTATTAACGTTTTTTTATACTTTTTATTAAACATTTACGTTTACGTAAATGTGGTAGTGTTAATTTATTTTTTTTATTGGTATAAGGATTATCGCTTTCTTTAAATTGAATACGAATTGGTGTCCCTATAATCTTTAATTTATATCGAAAATAGTTTATTAAATAACGTTTATAAGAATTAGGTAAATCAGTAACTTGATTACCATGAATAACTATAATAGGTGGATTATAACCACCGACATGAGCATATTTCATTTTTATTCTACGACCTCGTATCAATGGAGGTAGATTTTCTTCTTCTGCTTTTTTCATAATACGCATTAACAATGATGTACCAATTAGTCGCGTTGCTGACTCATAAGCTTCATGAATAGACTTAAATAAGCTATTAACACCAACACCATATAATGCTGAAATAAAGTGAATTTTTATAAAATCAATAAAACCTAATCGTAATTCTAATGTATTTTTTATTGATTGACGGTTTTCTTCTGATATATTATCCCACTTATTAATTATAATTACCAAGGAACGTCCAGCATTTAAAATAAATCTTAATAATGATAAATCTTGATCAGAAATTCCTTGTTTAGCATCAATAAGAAGTAAAACAATATTAGCGTCTTCAATTGATTTCAGTGTTTTTATTACTGAAAATTTTTCAACAATTTCAGTTATTTTTCTTTTTTTACGAACACCAGCAGTATCAATTAATACATATTTATATCCATCCCGCTCCATAGGAATATAAATACTATCACGAGTTGTACCTGGTATATCATAAACAACTAACCGTTCTTCTCTTAATATGTAATTGCTTAATGTCGATTTACCGACATTTGGCTGTCCAATAATAGCTAGCTTAATTGGTAATGAACGCGAATCAAAAGGTTCCTTTTCAGAATTTTTAAGCATTATTTTCTTTTTTTTACTAGACCAATAATTTACATTAGTCTCTTTTTTTAATAATTCTATATTATTTGTAGATTTTTTAATAGAATAAAAAGATATTATTTTCTCAATTAGCGTATCAACACCTTGACCATGAGATGCTGTAATAGGATAAATATCTTTGATACCAAGTTTATAAAAATCGCTTAATGCTATATTAATATCTAAATCATCAATTTTATTTGCTAGTAAGTAAATATCCTTCATGCAATTTCGTAAATACTTAACAATCACATAATCTGCTGGCATCAATCCAAACTTAACATCAACAATAAAAAAAATAATATCTGCTTCTTTAATGGCACATAAAGATTGAGAAGTTATATTGATTTTTATCCCATCTTCTGAATCATTAATACCACCTGTATCAATAATAATAAATTCTTGTTCTTCAAACTTTGCTTTACCATATTTTCTATCACGCGTTAAACCAGGAAAATCAGCAACTAATGCATCCCTACTTCGAGTTAATCGGTTAAACAATGTAGATTTTCCTACATTTTGGCGACCTATTAGTGCGATAATAGGTATCATATTTTAAGGTGCCTCATAAAAATTAGAATCGATATTCTGATTTCAATCTTAAGAACACAAAAAAAATAAAATGATCTCAGAAAATTACAGCTAATTAATTCTAAATGAAAAATAAAAATATCAAAAAAATTAACGTTTAATTAAGTATATGGTTCCATTTTTTGACTGAATAAGCAATTTGTCTCCAGCAATAACTGGGCGACTATGTAATCCTGAATTATCAAGTTTATTATATGCTACAAATCGACCATTGTGTATATTTAACCAATAAAGATAACCATTTTGATCACCAACCACTAAGTAACCATCGTAAATAATCGGTGCGGTTAAATTACGATCTGATAAAGCATTTTGAGTCCATAAGATAACACCATTGTTTTTATAAATTGCCAGCATGTAATTATTTTGATCAACTAAATAAATAATATTATTAGAAATAATAATATTATTAACTGATCCTATGCTACATTTCCATATAATTTTGCTGGAATGTATATCAATTGCAACTAAATCACCATTATATGCAATAACAAAAATAGTACCTGAATTGATATCAATAACCGGCGTTATATCAATATCATGTAAACGGTCGATTTCAGTTATACCATAAATTTTAGAAATATATTGTTGCCAAATAATCTGTCCTTGATCAAGCATTATAGCAGTAATACGGCCGGTATCACTACCAATAATTACAATCCCATATGCGATAGCTGGCGTTGATTTTCCTCTTATCGATAACGTTGAAATATCTAAATTAATATTCCATTTATTCTGTCCGGTTTGTGAATCTAGCGCTTGTAATACACCATTACTTGTATGTACCAATAAAATGCCATCACTAACTACCGGTTGGGAAAGCACTTCTCCTGCAACATCTTTTTCCCATATAATTTTCCCGTTGATCTTACTTAATGCAATAACTTTACCAATTTCTGTTCCTATATAAAGTTTATCTCCTGAAATCGTTAATCCGCTAGAAAGCACCGTTGATAAATTAACTTTCAAAAAACCAATCTGTTCTGATAAATTAATTGACCATAATATTTTGCCTGAAGTAGCATCCATTGATTTTACTATTCCTTTACGATCTGCTGCATAAACAATAGAATCATTATAGATTGGTGAAAGTTGAGAATAATATTTTCCACTACCATTTCCTATTGAGTGATGCCAGATAATAGAAGGTGTAAATTGATTATTTATTTTAGGTAAAAGTGGTGTCATTATAAAATCTTTTTCTGTTGAACATCCTATTAATAACGTCAAAATTAAAAAAGAAATTAAGAACGTTCTACTAAAATGCATTTTTTATATTTTCCTCAGTTTGGTAAGCTATTAATTTTTAATTTTAATATTGTCTTCATCATTTTATCTCCACTTGATTTTATTCCATTAGAATAAGCTAAACGAGCGCCATTGATATCACCTTTTTTTAATAAAAGATCACCACGAATATCTTCAATGATCATGTCCAATCCTTGATTATTTATTTGACTCAAAGAAATTAAAACTTGATCTATTTTATTTAAAGCTAATTGTAAACGCGCTAATCTAATATTGATTAAATCTTTAAGATTATCTGATTTTGTTACTGCTAATGCTCTTAACAAAATATTTTCTGCATAAATAATATCATTTTTTTCAACTAAAATTTTAGCTAGTTTAATACTAACTAACACTCCATATATGTTATTTGTTTCATTAGCAAATTGTTCGGCAGCCATTAGAGTTTGTTTTGAACTTATTTGTTGTAATTGAGAAGAAATCTTCTCAAAAGATTTGGCACTTTTTTTAAAATTATTTTCTTGATATGATTGCCAATAATTCCAAGTAACAATAATACTAGCTCCAATAATTAATAATATTATTAATATTTTACTATTTTTAATAAAAAAACGTTTGATAGAACTTATTTTCTCGTTTTCAATGGTATAATTTTCCATAAAGTTTCCATTATTCTAAAATTTCAGTCAAGCGCATAAAAATATTCTGTTGAGAAATTTTTTCTTGGTCACCAGTTCGTAAATTTTTTATTATAACCTCATCAAATTGACATTTATTTTCATCTAAAATTAAAACAAATTTTGCCTGATATTTATAAGCTTGCGCTAATTGTTTTTTAAAATCACCACCACCATGGTGAGTCATTAATTTTAAAGTTGGCATCTGATCACGAATTTTTTCTGCTAATAATAATATTGTTTGTTGATTTATTACACTAGAAGCTATTAAATAAATATCAACTAATGTACATTTAACAATAAAATCCGGGTTGATTTGCTTAATCAATAATACTATTCGTTCTATTCCAATCGCAAACCCTACTGCTGAGGTAGCTCTTCCGCCAAGTTGTTCCACGAGTCCATCATAACGTCCACCAGCACATACTGTACCTTGTGCCCCTAATTTATAGGTAGTCCACTCAAATACAGTGCGATTATAATAATCTAAACCACGAACTAAATGTTGATTAATTCGATACTGAATACCTACTATATCGAGTGATTTACAAAATCTAGAAAAATGTTCTTTAGAATCATTATCAAGATAATCAGAAAATAACGGAGCATTATTAAGCAATTTTTGTATGTCAGGATTTTTTGAATCAAGGATACGCAATGGATTAGTTGAAAGACGATATCGATAATCTTCATCAAATTTATCTTGATATTTCTGCAAAAAAGCTACTAAAGCGTGTTTGTATTTTATTCTAGTTTCTAATGAGCCAATAGAGTTTATTTCTAGTGAGATATGTTTAGAGATTCCCAACTCTCGCCAACAACGATTTATTATAATAATGAGTTCAACATCAATATCTGGTCCAGTTAAACCAAAAACTTCAACACCTAACTGATGAAATTGACGATAACGTCCTTTTTGTGGTCGCTCATAACGAAACATCGGGCCTAAATACCAGATACGTTGTTGTTGATTATACAATAAACCATGTTCAATTCCAGCCCTTACACAACCAGCTGTATTCTCTGGACGCAATGTTAAGATATCACCATCTCGATCATTAAATGTGTACATTTCTTTTTGAATTACATCAGTGATTTCACCGATCGCTCGAGAAAATAATGAATTTTTCTCTACAATAGGTGTACGTATTTCACTAAAACCATAACTAGTGATGATTTGTTTTAATTTATTTTCAATTTTTTGGAAGAATTGAATATCTTGAAGAAAACAATCATTCATACCACGAATAGATTGTATATTTTTACTCACATTATTTCTCTATTTTAAAATCTATCATAATGTAAATTATAAAAGAAAATATTAATAGAGTGCAATCTATAAACAAAATTAACTAATCAAATAGCTATTATTTAGCTAATTTTATTAAATGATTTATCTAGCTCTTCAACATTAATCCTCTGATTTTTATCTAATATACTAGCTTTTGCTCGAATTTTAGTTTCTAATTGATCTATTATATTAGCATTATTTAAACGTTCTTTTTGACGAATACCATCTTCATAAAATCCACTATTTACCCTTGCCCCTGTTACACCAATAGTAGAAACTTTCGCTTCACCTGGACCATTAACAACACAACCAATAATTGAAACATCCATTGGAGTAATAATATCTTTTAATCGATCTTCTAATATATTAACAGTATCAATAACATTAAATTCTTGGCGCGAGCAGGTTGGGCAAGCAATAAAATTAATACCTCGTGAGCGAATGCGTAATGATTTTAAGATATCAAAACCAACTTTAACCTCTTCAATAGGATCAGCGGCTAATGAAATACGCAATGTATCACCAATACCTTCGGATAATAATATTCCTAGTCCAATAGCAGATTTTATTGAACCAACACGTAATCCACCAGCTTCTGTAATACCTAAATGTAACGGTTGATCAATTTTACCAGCTAATAAACGATAAGCATCTACAGTTAAAAAAACATCCGAAGCTTTAACGCTGATTTTAAACTGATCAAAATTTAATCTATCTAGTATATTAACATGCCGCATAGCTGATTCAACTAAAGCTGCCGGTGTAACTTTACCATATTTTTCTAGAATATTTTTTTCTAGTGAACCACTGTTAATACCAATTCGAATAGGGATATTTTTATCACGTGCACAATCAACAACTTGACGAATACGTTCTTCATTACCAATATTACCTGGATTAATGCGTAAACAATCTGCACCATATTTAGCGGCTTTTAATGCGATACGATAATCAAAGTGAATATCAGCAATAATAGGAACTTTAACTTGTTGTTTAATCAGTTTAAATGCTTCAGCTGCATCCATTGTCGGTATGGAAATACGTACAATGTCAACTCCAATTCGTTCTAAAGATTTAATTTGTTTAACTGTTGCTGAAACATTTGTTGTCCTCGTATTCGTCATAGATTGTACTGTTATTGGTGAACCATTTCCAATAGGAACATTGCCGACATAAATACATGTTGATTTATGCCTTTTTATGAGTGATTGTTTATACATATACTTTTACTCCACTATAACATCAATATTTAATAATTTAAGCTATCTCTACAATTAAAACCATCGAATTCACGATGGTTTCTTATTTATTCAAAATTTATATTTATTTATAGATGTTATATTCTAAAACATTCATTTATAATCTTGGTAATTTAAAATTAGCTGGTCGATTAGCTTTAATAAAACGATTTAGATCAACATAATTACCTCTAAATAACAAAGTTATGTGAGCGGGTATACCAATATTAAAACGATAAGAGAGTTCGCCATTTAATTCGAGTGTCTGACCTAAATTTTTAATGCCACTAAATAAAATCTTATCTTTATCATTACGAACTTCCAGCCAACATTCTCCTTTAAAGTTTACTACAACTTCATTGACATATTTTATATTAAAAATATTATTATTAATAGGAATCCCTTCTGCTGCATTCCATTTTATATCACCATTAATATTAGTTATCTTATTCAATGATGATGTTGTTTTTATTTTTTCTGGATTTATTATTGATTCAACATTAATATTTGTATTATTATTTTTTACTACTTTAGAAGTTAATAATTTCATATTAGTTTTTTCTTGTAATACATTTAAATTATTTTGTTCAGTTTTAATTATTTTTTTGAAAGTAGAAGAAAAAAGCTCTATTGGTAATTGAGTATGAGTAGTATTCGATTGAATTTGTTCAGACATAGTGAGAATTTCTTGCTTTTGTGCTTTATAGTCTTCAAACCACCAAACACCTACCATTATTATACAGATAATGATAATTAACCATGTAAATTTCATTATCCAATTTTCCCATTTTTTATGTATTTTCCCTAATGAATAACTTTGCATGGGAGAAACTACTACTATTTTTGCTGGTGTATATTTATCTAATAATTCAAGAATTTCTTTTTCTGGAATTTTTACTAACTTTGCATAAGAGCGAATATAACCACGTAAAAAAGTTGGATCAACATTATTAGAGCTATTGTCCTCTTCTATTTCACGTATCGTACATATTTTTAAGCAAAGTCTTTCCGCAATAATTTCTCTAGAAAGATTAAGCATTGTTCGTGCTTCTAATAAACGTTGACCAACGGTAATTTCTATTTTTTCTGTTTTATGGTTGCTATTCATTCGCGGGGATATTTTTTAAAGTTTTAACATTATGAAGGTTTTTAAAAGAACTCAATCTATCAATAAGTTAATAAAAAAACCTTCATACCGATAATATTTCTTATTTATTTTTTTGAAATATTTTTAGGATTAAACCAACTATGTTCTTTCTCTTCCATCAATTTAATCATTTTAAAATATGATTTAAATGCATAAAAGTTTAATTAATGTATCATATATTCATATTATTAATTACTATTTGAACGAATTGTACCATTAAAATATTTTAATATTATTGCTAGTCAATTGATTACATTATTTGCTTTTATATAATGATCAATATTCCTATATTAGGATTCTATTTTGATATATTATCACATGATTTTTTTTAAAAAAAACAAATACTACATTTTGCTGAGATTTTTTGATAAATAAAAAAATATCTAATTATATCCAACATTACAAATATAATATCAATTTTTTATTAATAACGTTACATCAAAGTAATAAACCTTCTAATAATAGAATATTAGTGATAAATATTTTATCATATTACTCTTTTTATAGATCTTATAATACCATATATCGTTGTATCTAATTTTTTATATTATAAAAATTAGATTATTTTAATTTTAATTTGTTTGGCCGTAAGATGTTTTTTAAAAGTTTGTTTTGTTCGATCAATAACATCACCTATTAATTGACCGCAAGCTGCATTAATATCATCGCCACGAGTTTTACGTACAATAGTAGTAAATCCATATTTCATTAATATTTTTGAAAAACGATCAATACAGCTATTAGAACTGCACCTATAAGGCGAAAAAGGAATTTTATTCCAAGGAATCAAATTAATTTTACTAGGCGTATCCTTAAGACATTCTGCTAATTGATGTGCGTGTTTAATACTATCATTTATACCATTTAACATAACATACTCAACGGTAACATGCCCCTGATTTGCATTAGATTTAGTTAGATAATGTCGAACACTAGCTAGAAAAGTTTCAATATTATATTTTTTATTAATAGGTACAATGTCGTCACGAATTTCGTTAGTTGGTGCATGTAAAGAGATAGCTAAAGCAACATCAATCATATCACCTAATTTATTAAGTGCAGGTACAATACCAGAGGTTGATAAAGTTACTCGTCGTTTTGATAATCCAAAACCAAAGTCATCCATCATAATTTTCATCGCCGGAACAACATTATTTAAATTTAATAGTGGTTCTCCCATTCCCATCATTACAATATTAGTAATTGGTCGTCGATCGCTAGACTTTAAAGAACTAATAATTTTAGCAACAAGCCATACTTGACCTATGATTTCTGAAACATGTAAATTACGATTAAAGCCTTGTTTGGCAGTTGAACAAAATTTACATGCAAGCGCGCAGCCAACTTGAGAAGAGACGCAAAGCGTAGCTCTATTATTTTCAGGAATATAAACTGTCTCGATTTGTTGATCACCTACTCTTATTGCCCATTTTATTGTACCATCAATAGAATTCTGTTCTTGTATAATTTCAGGTGCTCGAATTTCAGAAATTTTCTTCAATTTAGCACGAAGCACTTTATTAACATCTGTCATCATATCAAAATCATCACAAAAATGATGATAAATCCATTTCATTACCTGATTAGCTCGAAAAGGTTTTTCTCCAATACCACTAAAAAATTGCTGCATCTGTTTAAGATCCATATCTAATAAATTAATTTTTATTGATTTATTTATAGTAGAAAAAGAAGGCAAATATTGACCTTTTGTTTTAAAAAAAAACATTATATTACTTCCTTCTTATATTTTTCTAATAAAAACTATAATTTGTTTACTAACGCGAACAAATTTCATTATCATTAAAGAAAAAAGAAATTTCTCTTTCTGCGGATTTAATCGAATCTGAACCATGCACTGCATTTTCAGTAAAACTATCCGCATAATCCGCGCGTAATGTTCCTGCTGACGCTTTATATGGATCCGTTGCTCCCATTAAATCACGATAACGTTGTATAACATTTTTTCCAGTTAAAACTTGCAACATAACTGGTAATGAAGTCATAAATTCGATTAACCCATTAAAAAATGGTTTATCTTTGTGCTCAATATAAAAAAATTCGGCTTTTTCATAGCTTAAATGTATCATTTTAGCAGCAATTATTTTGAATCCAGCTTTTTCAAAGCGACCATAAATTTCACCAATTAAATTTTTTTTAATAGCGTTTGGCTTGATAATAGAAAAAGTACGTTGTATAGTCATTAAAAATCCTCTTAGTTGTCATTTTTATGACAACGTTTTATCATATATTTTCATCTGTTACATCTGCGAAATTTATTATTTTTTATTAAAATAAAATAACCAATTACTATAAATATTAAAAATTCAATTACACTCTTGAGAAGATTTTTTTTAATTTTTTAATTTTCATTAAAAAATATATTTTATATAATTTAAAAAATAATAAATTTAATTACAAATTAATTAATAAAATCACTGGATATAAATCATATAACAATAAATAATATAATGAAATCTAACAATTTCAATAACAAAAGTATTATGTAGTTTTTATATCAATTAAATAATTATATATGTATGTATATAGTTTAATTTAAATCATTCATGCTCATGTATGAAATTAGATTTCAAAGAAAAATAATTAATTTATTATTTTTAAGATAAAAATGTTATTTTGATTATAAAATTAATTATTATCATTATTTATATTTAATGTTAATTTCTAAAATAATAATCATAATTTAGCGTTATAATATAATAATAAAAATTCTTCATATTTTCTTCTATGATTTAAAAATATATTAAATAATTAATGCTTGTAGCAAGATTTATGTATGATTAATTTAATTATATTCTCAATTATTAATGAAATCATTATTTTAGTTATTAAATTTATTCATTTTATTTACTATTATTTTAGATTATTTTATAACTAATGTAATCTTGTTAGTTAATTATGTTCAAAGAAAATAATTTCTGTGCAAATAAGATACAAATAATATTTACTTTGATTTTTTCAGCAATAAATTAGCAATAGTTCTGACGCCAATACCGGTTGCACCTTCTGCCCATAAATCCATAGAAGATTTATGATAAATAGCTGAGCAATCGATATGAAGCCATCCATTATAATAATTTTCAACAAAATATGATAAAAAAGCAGCAGCTATACTAGCACCAGCAGTATGAGAATTTAACGAAATATTATTTATATCTGCAAACATAGAAGGTAATTGACGACGATGAAATTCTGCTAAAGGTAAACGCCAAAAAAGTTCATTTTCTATTTCTGATGAAAACATCAATTTAGCTACTAATTTGTCATCAAAACTTAATACAGAATGATAATCATTACCTACTGCTATTTTAGCTGCACCTGTTAGTGTTGCAGCATCAATAATTAATTCTGGATTTTCTTTAGAAGCATCGATTAATCCATCCGCTAAAATAAGTCTTCCTTCTGCATCTGTATTCATAATTTCAACAGATTTACCATTACGGTAGTGAATAATATCACCTAATTTAAATGCATTACCGCTTATCATATTATCGGCAATACAGAGAAAAAGTTTTACTCGTTGTTTTAAACCTCGACTTATTGCTAATGCTAATGCTCCAGTTAGTATAGCGGCTCCTCCCATATCTGCTTTCATTGAATTCATTGATGAAGATGGTTTTATACTATAACCGCCAGAATCGAACGTAACACCTTTTCCTACTAAACAAGCAAATACTGGTTCTTTTAAATTTCGAGCTGGATTATAATCTAAAACTAATAATGCAGGAGGGCGAGTTGAACCGCGACCTATTATATAAATTCCATTATACTTTTGTTTTGCTAATTCTTCACCCTTAATGATACGATAATTAATATTATCTTTTATTGTCTCATATAATAAATTAACGCTGTGCTGTGCTAATTGTTCAGGGGATAATTCTTCAGGTGGTTTATTAATAATATCGCGTACCCAATCAATAATTTGTATGCGATACTGTAATTCCTTTTTTTCATTTTCAGATAAATTTGGCCATTCAATAGAGCGGGGTCCCTTAGGCGATCTGAATCCTTGCCAAAATGCCCAACTTTCTTCTAAATTCCAATTATTATCTGCTAATATGACATGATGGATACCTTGATTATCCAGTTTACGACCTGCACTTTGGATTTCATATAGTTTTTCCTGTGAGTTCACGTGAATAACAATTCCTTTTTCACTATAACTAATTAATGCATTTTTCCCCCAACAAAGCGCTGCTGGTTCATAAGATAACAAAATTTGCATAATTTGTTTTTCCATTTTTTGCCTTAGTTTGTCGTATTTTTTATCAAATAATTGATAAATATCAGATATTAGTAATAGAAGTTATTGTAAATTAATATATTCCACTATAAACAAGTAATATAACTAAAATAATTTTAAATTTTTATATAAGTAATAATTTAATTTATTATTATTTGTGTTTATTAAATTTCATTAATAAAATAATTTCTGGAATTTTTTTTATTTTGAGCTCATTAATTATTATAAATTAATTTAAATTTATAGATTCTTAATACATCAATATATAAAAAATTTTTTTCAATTAATATTAAAGCGTTTATAATGCATCACCTCTATATTTTTATGGTTATTGATTTAGTTTAAATTAACAATTTATTTTTTCAATTAAATATAAGAATAAATTGTCTCTAATATGAAAATAGTATATCTAGAAATTTCTATAAGTAAATTTTCATTATTATTCATGAAAATTAATAATTATAATTATACAATCAGTATTATGATAATTTATTAATATCATTATATAGCTTATTTTTTATTTTAAACTAGTTTAATTTTTTATAGTTTTTGTAATTTTTTTTATTTATAAAATTTAAGTGATTTTTTTAATTATATAAAATATTGGTTTAATAGAAATCAGTTATCAATAGTGAAAAATCTCTATGAGAATTGCAGAAAATACTTGAAATGGATATCAAACATTTAGTGAAAATTTAATCTTTAATTGTTTAAAGCTGATAATTTTAATATAATAATAAATTATAACTGATAAAAATTAGTATTGTATTTTTTATTGTTTAAAAAATACAAAATTAATTACATTAGTTCTCATATTTAAATTATCTAATTAAATTATAACAATTAAAAATAAGCATAATAAGTATTTAAAACTATATTAATTTTTAATAATGTTTATTCGATATTAATTATGATAACTTTATTTATTTGAATGAAATTATGATTTTATAAAAATAAAGTAAATTTAATTAATTGAATTGATGTACTATATGATAATTTTTATTTTTTTTATACTATTACTAATTGAAATATTAATAATATATTTCGAACTTTTAACTGTATGTTACTATGGATTTTATACCTAATAATATCCACTAGGTTTATTTTAAGTTAAAATTAGAGGGATTCTGTTAGAAAAAGTGTTTATAACTAAATAAAAATAAAAAAATATAAAATATATAACAAATATTATAAATATATGTAAAAAGAACTTTATTGTTCAATAAATGAAATATAAAGTATAAAAGATATATAATTTTTAATTATTTTATAAAATTTTTTCTCACACTTAATTATTTTATAGATCATTTTGTGGGGGTAATAAGTTAATATAAAAAAAATATAAATTATAGTTAGTGTTTTTAATTAAAATCATTGACATTTTGATATCTATAAATGGAAAATGTTATTTTAACTATTAATATTTTTAGTAGAAATTTTATATCATAAATAGTATTATATACTAATATAGTTTTTAATTTATTATTTAAATAAATTAAAATAGTTAATATTAAGTAATTATAGTATAAATATAAATATAAATATGATTATATACATCAATAATTAAATGAAATAATTTATTATAATAAAGTAATATATTTATTTTTTATTTGTATTATAATTTTCTATATTATATATTTGAATGCTCGTTAGAAACATGGTATTAATATAATTTAAGGTAATTCAATTATTGAATTTATTATTTACAATATATTTTAAATAGTAATATTTGTATTATACAGATTTTATGGTATTCTAAAAATTAGATTTTTTATAATATAAAAATTATTCTAATATATAGAATTTTTAGAAAAAGTTATAATAAAAAATATTAAAAATTAATTTTTTTATTATAATTACTATTTTTAAAGAAATATGAATATTTTTATCTTTTATTTTTATAAAACGATGAATTAATATTATTACTTTAATTATAAAAAATTAAAACATTAGTAATTATTCTCTTGTTATTTTTAATAAATCTATAAATATTTATATATTTTAAAAAAAACTGTATTAACATTTAATATGCATGAATTTATTTAATATTTTAATTTATTGTTTATAACAACATTCAGGTTATTCCATTTTAATACAATAATGTTGTAAAAATATATTTTATTAAAAAATATAAAATAATAATTACTCATATAATGAAATTTAAATCATTTATATTAAAATAATGATTTTATTAATCAATTTTGCGATTTATTGTAAAGATCATATTAAACAGTATATCAAATAAAAATAGAACAATAGATAAATTAGATGAAGTTATACTAATATAACTATTAATTATAAATAATAAATCATTAAGGTTAATAAATGGTTTATTAGACGATAAGTTTAATTAAATTAATGTTTTACATAAGATAAATATGTAAGTTTTAGTGGGTTAACAATATTGATTGTATTTCTATAGATTATAGAAATTTATAATTATTATTTAGTTGATTAAAATATAATTTTTTATATTTAATTATATTAATCAAGTAATGTTATCAACATGAATTGTTAACATATGATTAAAATTTAATTTAAATTTAAAATAATTTTAAAAGATGTATTTATATAAATTAATAATTTTAAGTTAGATAATTTTTTGTTAATTTGAAATTTATTTTTTTTAAATAGATAGAATATTAATAAAAAATAAGATAATATAATTAAATACTAAAAGATACCCTTATACTTATAAGAGTTAATTAATTATTAAGAAATAAAATAAATTATGCTATATAAAATATAAATAATTATCAACTAAAATAATCATTTCGTATAATTATTTATACGAAATTATAGTTATTAATTTCATTAAATTCAGTGACTTTAATTAATTAAAATAATAAGATTTTAATTAATATTTCAAGATAAGTATATATTGATAGATAACAAGAATATTTTTAATATAATTATAGAAAAAATATTTTAATTTTTTTATTAATTATAAAGTAGAAAAAAGTATTATAGAAAAATAACTTGTAAATTAATATATATAACAACTAATAAAAAATAAAATATTGATGGCAATTAAAATAATGATATGGAAAAAGTAAATATATAAAATAAAGTAATTTGTTTGTATTATCAGAATTTTAAGATAAAATTTATTATTTCAATGTATATAAAGTACAGTAATTTTATTTATGTTTAGATGAATACGGTACTACTAATAAATAGTGCAGTAAAATTAAATAAAATTACAGCAATAATATTGACCAATTAGCATGAAATATTGTAGTTATTGTTAATATAGAATAAATAAACTTTCCGATCTTAATAAACGATAAGTGGTAATATTATAAATATTTTAATAAATATAAAAAATTTAAGAAATTAGTTTATTTAAATTAAAATATTTTAATTAAAAAGATTAAATCATAATTTTTAAATTATTTTAATCTATAAGTATATAAGTAGTAAATAAAGTTACGGAAAGATCAGGGATCTTAATTCTTGTTTTAATGTATAAAAATAAAATATTGTTCTAATCTAATATTATACTTTAAGTATATAGTTATTATTCATAATAGTTTCTAATTAATAGAAGCACAGTAAATAAAAAAATTGATTTTATGAAAACAAATTATTTTATATTATTAATTGAATTAATAATATAAAATTTAATGATATAGTTAGTTATAAGTTACTCTGAATAAATTAAATATTTTAAAAAAAGTATAATATTTTAATTAAGAAATAATTAAATAATTATTTAGATCGCAATGAATTTTGTATAAAAGTTCCTAAAAAGAAAAATGATTTTTTTATCTTTTAATTAAAAATATAATTATATCAAATTAATTATTTTTATCATTAAAAACTCTTTATCATAAAATGAGAATAATAGATTTATTTAAATAACTGAATTAATTAGTATACATATACTAGATTTTTTTTAAAACAATTAAAATCTCACATTCAAAAAATAATATCAATTGTAAAATTGAATACAAAAGCATTTTTAATGATTAATTTATATAGAAAGGTTATTTTCTAAATTTTGTAATTAACATCTAAATTGGATAGCTATCATTTATATTAACATTTATTTTGTTGGTAGAGTTGGATAAGGTTCAACTCTGATTTTTATCAGAACAAATATGTGAAGAGAAATTATTTTCTATTGCATAAACTTTAAGAAAAGATGGATTTTACTGAATTCACATATATTGTTTTTTTTAGATAGTAATGAAATAACTTAAATTTATTAAATAAAAAAAAATAAAAAATAAGAAAATAAATTAAATATAATAATTATTAATAATGATTTTAAAGAGAGTATATTTAAATTCTAAAATTGATATTATTATTTTTTTTTTACAATTAAATACTTAAATTATGCGTATTAATGAGATTATTAAAATAAAGTTTTCTGAAATAATGATAATTTTATTTATCGCTATTATTTAATTTTATTATTAAATTAAAACTTAATAAAGTATTTTGTCTCGAAAATAAAGATAAAAACAAATCCATTTTATTTCTTTGAATAAAAAATGATGATTTTATAATTAATACTATAATGGTATAGTTATAATAATTTAAAGATATTTAATTATTATATTAAAAAATCGTCGTTATTCTATACTTTAATGAATAATTTTATAGTATTTAACTAAATAAAATAATTTATATTTTAGTGCATTAATTGCTATTTATATTTTTATAATTCTCTTAAAATAAAAAATTTATTTATTATTTTAAGAGAATCTCTAGATAAAAGTTATATGTTAAATAAAAATGATTCATAAAAATGAAGCGATTAAATTTTAAATAAATAAAAAAGTTCTTATATTCTATTTTTTTTAAATATTAAAAAAAATTTTAAAAACACATAAAGCTACTTTATACTTTGATTATTTAAATATTTCATGAATTAATATATTAAATTTTAATTTATAAAATAATTAATTCTTAATTACTGTTATTCTATTTTTAATTTATTATAATAATAATTATTAACTATAGATAAAAATTAAAATTTAAATTAAATCGCTAATGGATTTTTATTGCAAAATTATCTTTTCATATGTTAAAAATCCTATTAAATTATTAAAATTATTAACACATATATAACGCTATTATTTTTGAGTTTACTATTAATTGTAATTAATATTGTTTTTAAAATAAATTTAAAATTTGTTTAAAAAAAAATAAAGTAGACATTAATACATAATTAATAGAACTAAAATACCTATTTTATCAGTTACTAAATGAAGAAATTCGATAATTATAAATACTATTAATAAATAAAATTAACATATATTATATTATAATAAAAGTTTATCTAATGATTAATAAAATATAGAAATTTTTATAAAATTTATAAAAATTAAGTTTATGTAAAAAGATTGATTTTTATCATATAAATTGATATGAAGTATAAAAATATCTAGTTAAGCAATTGAAATGTTTTTTTAATGAAAAATAGTATGTTACAAACAATAATTATTACCTTTGATAGAACTTTAAAATATTTTTAAAAAAATAGAAATAAATATAAGTAATCTATTAACATATAATAAAATATTAACACAATAGATATTTTTTAAGTATATCTTTAAGGTTTAATTAATTGATTGATAAAAATAAAAGTGATTTTTTTTATTTAGATAAACTTAAATATTTTACTTTAGGATTTAAAGTAATAACTTTAAATTTATTCAAATTTTATTATTAAAATAATAGTGATTAATAGGTTTTATATTTTCATCAAATTCATAGATGATTGGAACAGCAGTTGGAATATTAAGTTTAAAGATTTCCTCTTCGCTGATTTTATCCAAATATTTTACCAATGCTCGCAATGAATTACCATGAGCAATAATAATTACTTTTTCACCTTTAGCAACTCTTTGTTTAATTACTTTATTCCAATAAGGAATCACACGTTCAATTGTTGTAGCGAGACTCTCAGAAACAGGAAGATCTGATTGGTTTAAATTTGTATAACGAAGATCGTTACAACAGTAACGAAGATCATTTTTAGTTAGTTCTGGCGGTTTATTTTTAAAACCACGACGCCATAATTTAACTTGTTCATCACCATATTTTATCATAGCTTTCATTTTATTTAAACCTTGTAGAGCTCCATAATGACGTTCATTTAGTCGCCAATTTTTTTCAACAGGTAACCATTGTTGATCTATTTGATCTAAAATATTCCATAATGTGTGAATAGCACGTTTTAAAACAGATGTATAAGCATAATCAAAAATAAATCCCCCTTTTTTTAATAACTGGCCTGCGGCTTTTGCTTCTTCATGGCCTTTTTCAGAAAGCTTAATATCAGCCCAGCCAGTAAATCGGTTTTCTTTATTCCATTCACTTTCTCCATGTCTCATTAAAACCAGTTTAGTTACTGACATAATTTAAAATCCTACTTGTATATTTATTCGAATAATTTTAAATCATTATATTATTCATAGAAATGAATATCAAATATAATTAATAATAGTTTTTGAAACAAAAAATAATATTAATGATTAATTTAATTAAATTTTAATTAGATTAAATATTTAACAAAGAAAATAGTTTTTTATTTTAAATATATAATTATTAATTAATTTTAGATAAAAATAATAATTATATGATTAGTATAATAAAATATTAATAAGCACAATATTATATATATAAATTATATTTATAAATTTATAATTAAACTATATTTTTTAAAAAAAATAATTGTTATTACAACATTTAAAATTTTATTTATATTAAAAAAAATATTTTTTTTAGAAATATAAATTATATAAATAAATTAATTATTTTTAAACTTAAATAGATTTAATTATTTATAATTTTAATTAAATTTTATATTTTAAAAATAAAATTAATTAAAAATATAATATTTTAAATATATTATTATTATTTTCAATGAAATTTACTTAGCAACAAAAATTTCTATGTTTTTATTTCTTATTTTTTTTTTATTAAATTATTATTTTTATCTATACATATTAGATAAAAATAATAATTTTTCTTTTAGTTCCATTTTAGTCTTATTATTTTATGGTTTTTAATGTAAGTTAATTTTCTTATTATTAAATTAAAAGTTAATTAATTACCTGTTTTTATAGTAATAATTTTATTTATAGAATTTTGATTTAATTTAATATTTTTTTAGAAATTAGTTTAAATTTTTATTTATTTTTTTTTGAATAAATTTATTTATATTTTAATAAATAATAAATTAATCATAAATCTTTAAGATTAATTAAATATTTATTCAAATAACTTTATTAAGTTATACTACATTTATTCCTTATTACTATTAATTATATTAAATAACTATAAAATAAAGATTGTTAATTATTTTTATAAATATTTATAAAAAGATATTTTTTTTAAAAGATTTAGTAATTATAATAATTAATATTAATTTTAATCAAATTAAATTTAATACTAGATATATTAAAAATATATTTTTATATTATATATATTTCATTTGAAATAAACTAAATTCTTTTATTAATATATCTTATATTATAAGTTTTTAACTTATTTTAATATATAATTTAATTATTAAAAAAAATAAGATAATAGGTTTATTTTCTCTTAAAAATTAAATTATATTTTTAATATTAGATAAAATTAAAGCTTATAATTTTCATATGATTTATTGCTAATTTAAATTAATTATTATATTTAATTTTAAATATAATATAATAAATTTATTATTGAATTAACAATTAATTGCTAATTAATTTAATTTAAAACTTATTTTTTTTTAAAAATAGTTAATCCCATTATTAATGTATATATTTTAAATACTATAAAACATTAAGTAATGTTACAGAACGAGAGTCTAATTATTTATTAAACTTAATATATTAATATTTTTTTTAGATAAATATCTAAGTTTATAGCTTCTAAAAAATTTTGTTACTCTTATAATTAATAGTTAACAATTTAATCTATATTTTTATTCCATTAAATAAAACTTTAATCATAAAAGTAACAAAATATTAAAAATATTTAACTATAATGAATATTTATACTTTTTTTATGTAATCAATTAATACAAAAGTAAAATTTATTTTATTTTGAAGAAAAATTGTTAATTATAACTATAATCTTAATTTACTTTATGATCAGAAAATAAATATTAAGGATAGAATTTTTAGTTAAATTAATTAAAACAAAATTAAAATAATTTATTTATAATTAAATTTTACTTAAGTTAATTTGATTAATTTTATTATTTTTAAATAAATATTATTTATATTATTGATTTATTATTAAATAATTATAAATTTTATTGATAATAAAACTATACATGATCAGACTTTAGTTGTTCGAAAAAAAAAGAAGTGAGATTTATATAGAATACTATCAACAAATTATTATCATTTAATTAAAGTTTATTAGGATGGCTATTAAATCTTAAATTAATATACTTAAAAATTTTAAAAATAGTAATAAGATAATACTTAGATGATGAATAATATATATATATGAAAATATAACTGATTAATTATGATATTTTTTATTTTAAATATTAATCAAATTTAATACTATAAAAATATCTAGTTTACTTAATCAATGCTAATAAAATATTAATCATTTTATTTTAGACCAATAAATAATAAAAATACAATAACGCATATTTTAAAAATACATATAATTTTATTATTTTTAATAAATCAAGAAAAAATAAAACAATAAACATTGAATTTATTTAACATTACTACTAATAATAAATATAAAATCAATGTTTATTGAAATATGTAATTATTAGTTAATCTATAATATCTTTAGTAATACAAATATTAATTTTTTGTTATTTACTAGTTTAAAGATAATTAATCATAAATATTAACATTAATATATTTTACTAAAATCATTATCTCTTTTCGATTAGATTGCTAATAAAAAATTATTTCTAAATTTTCATTAATTAAATAGTATAAAATAACTATCTTCATTTAAATTAAATTTAAAATATTAATAAAAAATTACTTATATTCTAATAAGTACTTGTATTTTATTTAGTTTTTTATTTAAAATAAAAATAATTCTTATTAATAAATTAATCGAAATATTTTGAAATTATGATATTTAAAGCGCTTAATTAATTTAATTATGAATGTTTATCATAATATATAAATTATTAAATAAATAATTTATATATTGCAGCTGAAATAACAATAATACCAATAATTAACATAAAAGTATTAGTAATATAATTAAAATACTTATGCATAGCAGGTATTTTTCTATTTGTGTATATTGGAATTAAAAATAATAAAATAGCAATAATAGGTCCACCTAAACTTTCAATAATAGTCAAAATACTTGGATTTAAAGTAGCTACTAACCATGTAGTAATTAACATAAAAATTGCAGTAATTTTATTTAATTTTTTAGTATCAATTGTTTTACCTTTAATTCGATAAATACGATTAATTATGCCATTAAAACCTTCACGAGCACCGAGATAATGTCCAAAAAATGATTTTATAATTGCGATAAAAGCAATAAGTGAAGCTGCATATTTAATAAAAAGTTTATCAAAATAACCAGATAAATAATCAAGAATACTGATATTTTCTACCTTTGCTTTTAATAAATCAGCAGGCGATAAGGTAAATATACAACTAAAAACAAAAAACATTACTGTTAACACCATTAAAATATGTGCTGAAAATAAAATTTTTGAAGATTTTTGATCGGCATATTCTCCGTATTTTTTACGATTTGAAACCGCAAATGCGGAAATAATTGGTGAGTGATTAAATGCAAAGACCATAAGAGGGATAGTTAACCAAATTGTAATTAACATATTTTGATTATTTTCAGAGTTATTCATAATAATATTTGAAAATGAAAGAGTTTTTAATGTAGCAAACTGCCAATAAGGGATCATATAAAATGAAAATATAACTAAAACCGCAATAAATGGAAACGCTAACATACTCATTATTTTAACTATATATTTTTCACAAAAACTAATGATAGCCATAATAACGCTAACTAAAATGAGCGCTAATAACCAACGAGGTTCAGCATTATATCCGAGTAATTCAACGATAAAATTTTCAACATTATTGGTAATAAAAACGCTATATACTAATAAAATAGGATAAATAGAAAAAAAATAAAATATTGTAATCCAATTACCTGCCGAATAACCAAAATGTTCCTCTACAACATCAGTAATATTACCATTGATTTTTGAGCCAGATAATACAAAACGAGTTAAACCTTGGTGAGAAAAAAAAATTATTGGAAATGCTATTAGCGTCATTAAAATAACTGGCAATAAACCATTCATCCCAGCGTTAATAGGTAAAAAAAGTACACCAGCACCGATCGCAGTACCATATAAGCTTAATACCCAAATTATATCGCTTTTTTGCCAAACCTTTGCACTATGATATATATGAGAGGAGGTGATAGAATCACCTCGAGTTGTATCCATGGTAGTCTCCAAAAAAAATAAAACAATAAATATTTAATGTATAAAAACAATCAATATAATTAAGATTTATATAAATAAAGTAATTAAAAAATTTTTAAAAAAAAATTCTTATGTAAGAATATATTATAATTTGATTTTCTTATCAAATTATGTTTAAAATTTAATTTTAATTATTTGTTTTTATTAAAAATGGATATTTCTTTATTAAAATTTATTTAAAAATTGTTTTAATAAAAAGATTTTTATTGATTTTTATAAAAATATAAATAATTAATTAATAATTATAATAGTTTTAATCACTAATATTTATTAATAATTTATTTTTTATTATTTTTTATTTTTATGCTAAAAATAATCTTTAATTTACTTAAATTATTTTAATGTTTAATTTTTTATCCAACCCTTTTTAATTAAAGAATTAAATAAAATTTGATAAGCTTTTATAATATATATTAAAGATTTATAGGCACCGATTTTCCAAATTATTTGAGTAAATCCACAAGCCGTAATAGCAACTAAGAATGCTCCTACCATATCTAAAGGCCAATGTATTCCGAGAAAAATTCTAGCCCATGAAATCATTAAGGCTGGTATAAATAATAACAATCCAATCCAAGCCCTTAACCAAAATAAAAAACTAAAAGAAAAAATAAAAGAAACAGTAGCATGATTACTAGGAAATGATGCTGTCGGGGCATGAGGAAAAAAATATTGACTTATCCTGCTTAATATAAAAGGTCGCTCTTGAGGAAAAAATACTCCAATAAAATAAGAAATAACTAACCCTATAATAAGTGCAAGAGCAGTTTTAAAAACAAACACTCTTTGATAAACTAAATTTTTAGATGATCCCCAAAACCAGCAGAAAATGCTAATTAATGGAAATACTAGAATAAGATATTTAGCTAAAAAAATCACTAATATTAGTATATTAATAGATGTAATTAATTTAGCATTAATAAAATTAAATAAACTTACATTAATATCGGTTAACAAAATAAAATCCTCATTAAATCTTTACAATAATAATTGTATATCAAATTATTAAAAATAAATATTTTATGTAATGTAAAGTAATTTTAAAAAAATTTTATAAAAATTTTGCATTTATTAGATATAAATAATATTATTAATCATTTCTTTAAAAAAATCTACTTCGTACTTTAGAGTCAAATGAAATTATATGTTAATGTTCAAATTATTTTATTTAATTAAAACTATTAAAAAATCAAAATTATTCTTAATATTTCTTTAAATAGAGAAATAATATATCGGTATCCTTAAAAAGTAATTTAATTTAAAGATAATTTAATTATTTCAGTTATTAAGAGTAACAAATTAATATGGTAATTATCATGATCTTTGTTTTCATAAATATTAATAACAATATAAGTGAAAAATCAAATTATTCTTAAATCTAGAAGATTACTTAGATTTTAATGAATAAAAAGATATCTTAAATAGATCATAGTTTAAAATATCAGATTTTTTAATAACTAAATAACTTTTAAAATATTATAAATTAAGGGTATTTATTATTTATTATCTTTTATTAAAATATATTTTTTAAAATATATTTTTTGATTTATGATTTAAAGTCAATAAATTAAATTAAATGATGAATAATTTTGTTTAAATTAATTTTAAGATAATAAATTTTTTATTTAATCTTAAAATTAACATAATTATAAATATATTGTTCATTAATTAAAAAATAAGTAGATATTTATATTATTAATTTGTTTTAAAAAACTATATTAAATCAATAATTTAATTTTATTAAAAATATTTATACATAATAATTATTATTATAATTGATTTATAATAACAATTATACTAATATTATTTGATTTAGATTTTATCTAATCTCAATTTTTTAAATTAATTGGTAAGAAAATAATTAAAACTTAGTTAATATAAAAAATCTAAAAATCTTAATTATCTATTTTAAAATAAATCAAATTATTTAACCATCATGAATAATTAAATATTATTGAAATAAAAAAATATAATTTGTTTTACTTTTAAATTTGAAATAGCGATTTTTTATAAAAATTAATTGATTTTTAAAAACTGATGTTATCAGCAAATAATTTATTTAATAAAGAAAACAAATATCACTATCATATATTTTAAATATTTAAATAAAAAGTATTAATTATTTTGAGTGAAAGTAATAATAGTATTTATATCTCAATTTATATTTATTCTCTTTAAGAAATTAAAAATCCACTTTTATTTATATAAATTAAAATTTTAATATTTAATTATGTTTTAAGTTTTATCTTAATAGGAACTATAGAGTTTAATAATTAAAGATAATTATTTTATTAAAAATAAATAATAAAATGTAATATAAAGGGATAATTAAAATATAAAAATAGATAATTAATTATTCAATTATCGAAATAAGAAAGAATAATAGAAATAGAAGTTTCTCACTACCAATAAAGCTTTAGTATTGTATTATTTTACATAATTTATGTTAGCGTTAATTAACACGAATTATTATGAGAAAGATTTTTAGCTCATATCTAAATTTATTTAAGTGATAACATAAAATTAAAGCTACAATAAATAAAAAAATTTTAATAATACTTATTATTAATTGGTACTTTATGAAAAATAAAATGTTTATTGTAAATGGAACAAAAAGTATTTTATGAGTCATTTTAGTACAAAATTTATTATATCTTATATTTATTCTATTTCTTATAGCACTCTATTTAATTATTGATATCAGACATAATAAAAAAATTTTTAATTTTCATTATCATATAATGATCTATTATATTTGATAATAGCAATATAAATTTTAAATTTATTCAAATAAATAATTTTATCTTAATATTATCTTTATTAAATTCATTTTCCGTACAAATATGTAAAATTTTTATAGATAAAATACTATTTTTAGTAAAATTCTATTTTTAAACCACTGAAATATATCAGATATGTTAATTTTATTTAAATAAATAAAAATTTTTTAATAGTATATTAACGCTAATTTACTCACACATATATGATTTTCTTATAATCAAACTTTATTACATATAAGTAAAATAACCTTTAATGACTATATTTATTTTAAATATTTTATAATAAAATTGTCAAAATAACATATCTTTTAACCATTTTATCAAAATGAATGCAAGATGATAACATTTTAATTTTATTTTTTTGTGTTTTATAATTTGAAATATTCTGATATTCATGTTCATGAGAGATAATAAAATAGAAAAATAACTTTTGAAGTAATAATAACAAATAAAATAATCATTATTTATTATTATTTAGGATAATATTCATCCCGTTTCATAAAACTCTATATTTAATATTATTCTTGTATAAAAAGTAGAATATACACACTATTTTACTGGAATATTGATATAAAGATTTATAGATTACTAATCTAGTATATTTTCTATTCTAACTTTTTTTTGTGCTATAGATATCTGTTACAGATATCTATAGCACAAAAGGAATAAGCTGATATTGAACTTATGATTATAAAATAAAATTTAATAAATTAATTTAAAAATATAATAAAATATAAATAATTTTTTAGAACTTTAGTAATCATTAATAAGTCAATTAATATAATTCATTAATTTAAAATTGACTTTAAATTGCAAAGTGATAAAAATAAACTAAACATTTAATTAAATATAATATCGTTGTTTATGCTTATTATAATATAATTGATATTATTAGACACCATTTATATTCTGATGGAGATCTAAAAAATAGAATAATTATTAAATTAATACAATGCAATATATCATAAATTTCTTCATAAGATGTTTTATTAATATTTTAATTAATATTTATAAAAAATTTATTTTATTATTTAAAAATAAATTCAATAAGATTATGTGTATAAAAATACATAGAATTTAATTGTTATAACATAAAATAAAGTGCTTCTTAAATGTCAGCTCTAAAATATGAAACAATAATTTGCTAAATCTATTTATTTATATTACTTTAAATGAAGTAATTATTTTAATCTAAAAATTACTCAATAACAAAAAAATATCAATTTTATTTTCATGTAATCATTTAATGAAAATACATTCATATCTTAATATCATTTAATCAATAATGTTTATAATAAATTAAAGTAACTAATTTTATAACTGTTTATTCAATTTTTAAAAGGAATAAAATTAGTTATAAAGTATTGATTTATTTATTAGTATTATCTAAATAATTATTATTATGATCATTAAATTAATATAATTAATAGCTTGAATGATAAAAATTAACTTATTTAATAAATTTGAGTTATCAAGAAAATTCAGTAATTAATATGATATTATGATTCTGTTTTTTAATGAAAGGTAATTAATTCCATGAAAATAAAAAATTTTATTTTTTATAAATAAAATCCTATTAAAAATAAATTACATTTAAACATTATTTTGTGATTTTACGCTCCCTTAATCTAAATAAATTTTTTACTATTTTGTCTATTTTTTATATTATTTATATAAAATCATCACTATAAAAGCATTATTTATAACAAGGATTAACTATGTATTCAAAACTATTTATTATTCTTTTACCGTTAATATTAGGTTATTTATTTTGCTTTAAAAATAAAAAAATTTTAATAGTTGTTGATTGTTTGTTAAGCATTATGGTTTACATAATTTTATTTTTAATGGGAATTACATTGGCATTATTAGATAATATTAACATTCATCTTACTTCAATTTTTATTTATACAATTGTTTTTTTTCTCTGCATTTTTACTGCAAATCTTATTTCTTTATTGTTATTAGATAAATTTTTTCCATGGAAAATCACAAAATATAAAACCAATAAAGCATTATCTCGATTAAAAATGATTATAAGTTTACTACCACTTTGTGGTATGTTATTGCTAGGTTTCTTATTAGGACTAACAAAGTGGCAATTTTTATCCTATGCAAGAAATAGTTCTGAAATTATACTTATTTTTTTATTATTATTAATTGGTTGTCATCTTCGTAATAGTGGAATCTACCTTCAGCAAATTTTAATTAATTTTAGAGGAGCTATAATTGCAATAATTGTTGCTATAAGTGCCTTACTTGGTGGTATTTTGGCTTCATTTTTATTAGATTTACCCATAAAAATAGGGTTATCAATTGCAGCAGGTTATGGTTGGTATTCTCTAACTAGCATAGTACTCACAGATGTTTATGGACCGGTTATTGGTAGTACTGCTTTCTTTAATGACTTAATGCGTGAATTATTAGCTATCATGCTTATTCCTGTTATTATTAATCAATTTCGATCTACTGCATTGGGGATTTGTGGTTCAACATCAATGGATTTTGCATTACCTGTATTACAACAAAGTGGAGGAGCTTCTATTATACCTTCTGCTATTATACATGGTTTTGTATTAAGTTTATTAACGCCATTATTAATTACTTTATTTAGCTAATAGATAACTTTTTTTGATAAACACTTTACTGTAAATAAAATATAAATATATTTATATCTTATTATCAATAATTTTTGATTAAAATATAATTATAAAATCAATTAAATAAAAAGATATATGACAAAAAATAACAAATTAATTTAATTAAATTAAAATATAATAATAGACAAAATATTTAATTTTATGATATTAATTCATTAGATACTAAGACTATAAATAATATTTTATAAAATTAAGTATAATTTACTTTTTTATGGTATATTAGCTAATAATATTTTTATTAAAAAATTAAATTACTCAGAATATCAAATATATATTTGATCAAAATAAAATAAAACAAGTTTTTTTTCAAAAAAAAAATTACAACATCATGATCATTATTATTTAGAGTATTTTACTACATGTAAACTAGTCAAAAATTTTTATCATGAAAATAAAATTTTCATGATAAAAAATAAAATTTTAATTTTTATTTATCTCAACTAAAGATATCAATTAAATAATTATAGAATTAATTTACAAAATATTGAATATATTTATATTAAAATACTTAAAAATCAAAATATTACCTATTTTTTTATAAAACACATTTTTGTTTATTTAAAAGAATTAATAAATTAATCCAATTAATAAATCTTGTATTTTTTAAATACATATAGAATATATAATTCATTAATTATCGAATACTATTCATCAAATGCTTTATGTGAATTAGTACTAAATATTAATTATTTATTATATCATTCTCAATATTCTTATAAAGTTTCTTTTAGAATAAAAGAGACTAAGGATTTTTTTTTAAAGTATCTATATTTCAATTCTACTTTTCACTTATAATTAGTTATATAGTAAAATTCATATATTACACCATTAACCTAAAATATAAAGAATTATCAATAATTGATAATATATTTTATGAAAGTAAATAATATGAATTCATTAAATTTATTTATGTAGCATTAATATTTCTAAGATTTACTAGATAATTCAGATATTAATAATATTGAACACTATTATACTAAATAATGATTATAACAAATTATGTTTTATTATTAAATCAAAAAAAAAGAACAAAATAGTTTTATTCTTATAAAAATTGTTAATACAATCTAAGAATAATAATTCTCTCATGTTATTTAAATCATAAATTTTATATTGATATTATCATTCTAGCATAAAAAAGAACTTTATTTTATCTATCAATTATTCAATAAATTTGAAAAAAATAAATATTAGAGTTTTAATTCTAAATAAAAAAATATTATTTATTAAGGTATTTTATAATTCATAATTTATGTTTTTATAATAATTTATTTTTAGTCTTATTTTTAATAAAATTAGCAAAAAAAAAATAAACTGTAATTGGTCTTTAATAATTAAAATTATAATGATATTTTTTGTTTTTTTTATTTTTTTGTTTTTTTTATTTTATAAGCTATATATTATAGTTTGATTCAGTTTTAATTTTTTTTAAAAAAAACAAATACCTTATTTAACTATAAAAAATTTTTTAAATACCACCTAATATCCTTAATATCAAATAATAACTAATTTTTCGAAAAAACTTAGAATAACTCGTATTTTTATAAAATAAATAATTGATAATTTGGTTATATATCGTGAGTTTATTGTTAAATAGATTATCTATATGTGAAGATTAATATCATTAATTTAGAAATGTATAAATATTTATGTGTTTAATTTTAAAATTAATTAAATAATAGTTAAAAAAAAACAAAAAATCTATTAAGTTTTTTATTCTTTAGTTAATTGAATTTACCAATCAATTCTCGTTATATTTTTGTAATTAAAATTAAGAACAAATAAATAACTATTTTTCAAAAATTAACCATAAAATTTTAAATGCTATATTTTTATAAAAATAATAAATCTTGATTATAAAATTAAAAATAAAGTAATTTGTATTATATAAAATTATTAAAAAAATCATCAGTTAACTTTAATTAATTGTAATGTATAAAATTAATTTATTCATAAATAATTACTAAAAATCTTTTATATAAAGCTAGTTATTATAAATAAAATAATACTACAATATTTAGTATTTTATTAAAAAATAAAAAATTTGAAAAAATATTTAACCAATTTATTTTAAAAAAATATAATACTTATTAATTTAACATATTTAAAAATAGACAATACAAATTAAAGTTAAAATGACTTGTTTTATTTTTAAATAAAATAATTATAAGAATAATATTATTAGTTTTCATTTAAATATTTATATAGGTAGATTTTTATCTTAACTAATAAATATTAAATTTCTTGAAAAATTTTATTTCGAATAAAAACAAATATTATTAATAAGTTTAACATTAAAAAAAATAAAAAATTAAAAATAAAATATCAAATATTTTTTTAAATATTCATGCTTGATAACTACAAAATAACTATTATATTATTAATTTTTTAATAAAAATTAATAATATATAAATCAAAGAGATCTACTATGATTTGTCCTATTATTAAACTCACGAAAAAACTAATTCAATTGCCCTCTGTTAGCCCTAATGATTATGGTTGTCAAGTTATTTTAATTAATAAATTAAAAAAACTTGGTTTTTCAATTGAAGTTATGTCATTTAACAATACTACAAATTTATGGGCACTTCATGGAAAACAAGGCAAAACATTAGCCTTTGCTGGGCACACAGATGTTGTTCCGGCAGGAGCAGTTCAAGATTGGCATTACCCGCCTTTTACTCCAATATTAAATGACGGACTTCTTTATGGTCGAGGAGCTGTTGATATGAAAGGTTCTCTTGCTGCAATGATTATAGCCGCTGAAAAATTTATTAGCAATTTTCCTAACCATACCGGTCGATTAGCTTTTTTGATCACCTCTGATGAAGAAGCTAAAGCTATTAACGGAACAGCAAAAGTTGTTGATAAATTAATAGCACGCAATGAACAAATTGATTACTGTATAATAGGTGAACCGTCTAGTCAAATTAAGCTTGGTGATATTATTAAAAATGGGCGTCGAGGCTCATTAACAGCTAAAGTGGTGATTTGCGGAGTTCAGGGACATATTGCTTATCCATATTTAGCTAATAACCCGATACATAATTCATTACCTTTTTTAAATGAACTGATTAATAAAAAATGGGATATTGGTAATCATTCTTTTTCTCCAACAAGTATGCAAATTTTCAACATTAATTCTGATAATAATACTAATAATATTATTCCTAGTGAATTAATTATACAATTTAATTTTCGTTTTAGTAATGTACTTACCGATCAACAAATTCGCCAAAAAGTTGAAAAAATATTAAAAAAATATCAATTTAATTATAAAATTAAATGGTCATTATTTGGTCATCCATTTTTAACAAAAAAAGGTAAATTATTTAATATTGTCAGTGAGGCTATAGAAAAATATTGTTATTATCAACCTCAATTATCAACAGATGGTGGAATATCTGATGGTCGTTTTATTGCTAAAATGGGTGCACAAATTATTGAATTAGGCCTTTTAAATGAAACTATTCATAAACCAAATGAATGTGTTAATATTATTGATCTTAATAAATTATACCTTATTTATCATGAAATTATGAAAAAAATATTATTATGAGGATAATATTTAAATTAATAAGAAAAAATTTGACTATTTTCTTTATCAATTTGAGGATTTTTAATATATAATTAATTAATAGCCTCAAGTTAATTAATTTAATTTTAATATGTTAATTAATGATTTATATTGTCATTTGATATAAAATATATTTGCTAAATCATGAGTTTTCATAAATTTTCAAAGAATTTAATTAGCAATAAAACATGAATGCGGATAGAAGTATTTATTAATTAATAGAAAAAGTTTGATAAAAAGGATAATAATAGTAAAATAAATACTATTAACATAATACTATAATTTAATCTACAAATAGTAAGTAAAAATCTCTATAAATACATATAAATAAAATAAAAATATTTTTTATAAAGAGAAGTATATTTTTATTTATTAAATTTATTAAAAAATACTATTACTTAATTAAGTATACCAAGTGCACTATATTAGCTTTAATTTATTATAAAAATTCAATTTATATTGATTATTTATTTATAAAAAAATATAAATTTATATACGATAATTATCGTATAATTACAATAAATTGACTAATCAAAAAAATATATAAAACATCAATAGCTAACTACTTTGTAGGAAATCTATCAGACATAGAATAAAAATTCTAAAAAGTTTATTGTATTTTATATACTTTTATAACGTTTTTATTATGAGATAATTTAATCAGTTTCTAATTAAATAAAAAAATTAAAATTTTAATATTATAAAAGTATTTTTATCGAAAAAATTTTCTAAAAATTAATAATTGTCATGTTTATTCCGTTAAATAATCATTTATTTTTTTGACAATCTTATTAGAAAAATATTAATTTATTTGCGCTAATGTTTATCGTATCTCTTAGCTATCAATAATCTGTAAAATACGATAGATAAAAAAATAACATTATAACTCTATTATTTAGATTATTAATTTTATAGTTAATGCAAAAAAAATAAGCATTAATAAAAAAAAGAAAAATTTATAGTACGATATTTTATATTTTAATGGGATCTATTTTTAAATAAAATTAAAATTATATCATCTATATTAAGTGATAGAAAGAGAAAATAAAGAGTAGACTTATAAAGTTACAGAGTTATACTTAACTAAAAAATAAAATAAAAAATAACATTATTGATTTCATTAATAGTACTTTTTCATAAAATATTTTTTATATATGTAGATGTTAATAAAAATTTTTTAAATGAATAAAAAAAGATTTTATTGAGAGTAAATATAAAGATTTTATATGTTACCAAACAAAAGATATTTTGTAAATTAAAGATGTATTAAATTCTATATATTATTTTTATATTTTAGTTTTTTAAAAAAAATCTATAATTTCATAAATTTAATTATTAATCATCTAAATTTTAAATTTAATATAAGTTTATGTATTTTATCTTTTAAAAAAAATTTAATGAAAAATACTGGAGTTAATAAATTTCATTATGTATATTATTTTCGCAATATTTTATCTTTTTCCGAACTCTGTATACTGAGATATTGCTTATGCTACGTATAAAAAAAGAAGCATTAACATTTGATGATGTATCTTTAGTTCCAGCGTATTCAAATGTATTACCTAACACTGCTGATTTATCAACTCAATTAACTGCTACCATTCGTTTAACTATTCCTATACTTTCTGCTGCTATGGATACAGTAACTGAATCAAATTTAGCTATTGTATTGGCTCAAGAGGGAGGAATTGGTTTCATTCATAAAAATATGTCAGTTGAGCATCATGCAAAAGAAGTTCGACGAGTTAAAAAATATGAAAGTGGCATTGTTATTGATCCTCTTACTGTTAAACCAGAAACAACAATTCGTGAAGTCTATGAGATGGCTAAAAGCAATGGTTTTTCTGGCTATCCAGTTGTTAACAATAAAGAATTAATTGGTATCATTACTGGTCGTGATATTCGTTTTGTAACAGATTTAGATCAACCAGTTACTGCAGTTATGACAGTTAAATCTGATTTGGTTACTGTTAAAGAAAGTGAATCTCGTGATATAGTTTTGCAAAAATTACATGAAAGACGTATTGAAAAAGCATTAGTGGTTGATGATGATTTTCATCTGTTTGGTATGATTACAGTAAAAGATTTCCAGAAAGCTGAACGTAAGCCAAATGCATGTAAAGATGAACAAGGTCGTTTACGAGTAGGCGCTGCTGTTGGGGCTGGATCTAATAATAAATCACGTATTGAAGCATTGGTTGCGGCGGGGATTGATATTTTATTAATTGATTCTTCTCATGGGCACTCGCAGGGTATTTTAGATCGTATTCGTGAAACTAGAGAAAAATATCCTGATTTGCCAATTATTGGTGGTAATGTTGCAACTGCTGAAGGCGCCAAAGCTTTAGCTAAAGCAGGCGCAAGTGCAGTAAAAGTAGGTATTGGTCCCGGTTCTATCTGCACAACACGAATTGTTACTGGCGTTGGTATACCACAGATTACCGCTATTGCTGATGCAGTTGAAGCTCTTAATGGTATGAATATACCAGTAATTGCTGATGGGGGAATTCGATTTTCTGGTGATATCGCTAAAGCACTCGCTGCTGGGGCTTCTTGCGTTATGGTTGGATCGATGTTTGCTGGTACTGAGGAGTCACCAGGAGAAACAATTTTTTTTCAAGGACGTTCTTATAAAACTTATCGCGGAATGGGATCATTAGGCGCAATGTCAAAAGGAGGTTCTTCTGATCGTTATTTTCAAACCGATAATGCTATAGATAAATTAGTTCCTGAGGGAATAGAAGGACGGGTTGCTTACAAAGGATTATTAAAAAATGTTGTTCATCAGCAAATGGGTGGGCTTCGTTCTTGTATGGGCTTAACTGGCTGCGCTAATATTGATGAATTAAGGAATAAAACTGAATTTGTACGAATTAGTAGTGCTGGCATCCAAGAAAGCCATGTACATGACGTTATGATTACTAAAGAATCACCAAATTATCGATTTGATTGACGACAATCTTATCAGTTTTTATATAAATCTTTAAATTATCGTTTGTTTTTGGAATTTTTTTTAGATGACAACTGAAATTTATCAATACCGAATTTTAATTCTTAATTTTGGTTCACAATATAGTCAATTAATTGCTCGTCGTATCCGTGAAATTGGAGTTTATTGTGAACTTTGGGCGTGGAACATTTCCGCTGAACAAATTCGTCGCTTTAATCCAAATGGGATCATACTTTCTGGTGGGCCAGAAAGTACTACCAAAAAAAATAGCCCACGTGCACCAGAATATGTTTTTCAAGCCGGTGTTCCTGTGCTAGGTATTTGCTATGGTATGCAAACTATGTCTATTCAATTAGGTGGGAAAGTTGAAGTATCTAATGAAAGAGAATTTGGTTACGCACAAGTCTTTATCCAAAAATCTTGTGAATTATTTCGTGATATTTATGATAGATTAAGTGAAGACGGTAAACCACTACTTGATGTTTGGATGAATCACTGTGATAAAGTAACTGTTATACCGATTGATTTTAATGTTATAGCTAGTACTAATAGTTGTCCGTTTGCGATAATAGCTAATGAAGAAAAACATTTCTATGGAGTTCAATTTCATCCTGAAGTTACACATACTCATCAGGGTATAACAATTTTACAACATTTTGTATTAAGTATTTGTGGCTGCAAAGCACATTGGACTACTAAATTAATTATTGAAAATATAGTAAAACTCCTAAAAAAACAGATTGGAAACGATCAAGTTATTTTAGGACTATCAGGTGGTATTGATTCATCAGTTACTGCGCTATTACTCAATCGTGCTATTGGTAAACAATTAATTTGTATCTTTGTTGATAATGGTTTATTACGATTAAATGAAGTACAGAAAATCATGGCTATATTTTCAACTAAATTTAATTTTAATATTATTAAAATAGCAGCCGAAGATCGTTTTTTTAGTGCATTGATGGGGATTAGTGAACCAGAATTAAAGCGTAAAACAATTGGACGTATTTTTATTGAAGTATTTCATGAAGAAGCAGCTAAACAAATGCAAGTAAAATGGTTAGCGCAAGGAACCATTTATCCAGATATAATCGAATCTACTGTTTTAGAGACAGGTAAATCATATGCTATTAAATCTCACCACAATGTAGGTGGATTACCAAAAAAAATGAAACTTGGATTAATTGAGCCATTAAAAGAATTATTTAAAGATGAAGTACGTAAAGTAGGTGTAGAATTAGGGTTTCCTTATGATATGCTATATCATCATCCATTTCCAGGACCTGGTTTTAGTGTGAGAATATTAGGTGAAGTAAAAAAAACTTATTGTGACTTATTACGTAAAGCAGATGCTATTTTTATTGAAGAATTAAATAAAGCTAATCTTTATTATAAAGTTAGTCAAGCTTTTACAGTTTTTTTACCAGTGCGCTCAGTTGGTGTAATGGGAGATAAACGTAAATATGACTGGGTTATATCACTACGGGCTATCGAAACCATTGATTTTATGACTGCTAATTGGGCGCGTTTGCCATATGATTTTCTTGATTTAGTTTCAAGTCGAATTATTAATGAAGTTACTGGTATTTCTAGAGTAGTTTATGATATTAGTAACAAACCCCCAGCAACAATTGAATGGGAATAAAGATAACTATCAAGAGTAAATAAATGTTAAAAAAAAATTTTTTATACAACTATTTTATTTATTATTCATTATTTGTTTATAGAAATAAGATTCATTATTTATCAAGTAAACTAAATAAATTAAATAAAATTTATGTTTTTCATCATCAACATTAATAAGTAATTTAATTTTTATTAAAAACAGTTTTAATCAAATCTATTTATAATGAAATATTTTAATAAACAAATTAGTTGAATTTATTTATCTTATAATATAAGAATTTTTACTTAGTTTATCATAAATTATAACCTATTAACAAGTAAAAGTTTTCTGTAAAAAGTAATTACTGACAAAAAATAGTATAAGTATTTATATATATTTAATTATTTCTAATTTCATGATAGTGAATTCCTTAATTTTCTGCCATGAAGATTTTTAGACATCAACTAAATAATATTTATTAATATATATAGATTTATTTAACGTATAAGATTAGTAAATATATTTATATTTAACTATTTTATAGATAACAAATATTGTCATTTATATAAAAAACTTAATAGATTTAATATTTTCCAATTTATTTAGATGAACTAAATATATTAAACTAATGTAATGAAACTATACTGAGTATTATTGATCACTTTAATAAAATATTTATTTTATTTAAAATAAATATTTAAAATTTATATCCAGGATTCTTATTAATTTAAAATAACTCATTTTTTTTGAGTTACGTTTGTATTATAAATAATCTAATTCATATTTTTTTTTTATTTCATATGTTAATTATTAATATCTATATTTTGTTAGAATCCTTTATTCTTATTACTAAATTTTGATAAAACTAGTTTTAATGATACTTCTTTATCTAATTGTAAATTTATTTGTTAATAAAAATAAGTTTTTAAAAATTCACGATAATTATATTTTACATAATAAATTATTTTATTGCATTATTTGAGTTTTTCTATTTACTTTAACTTTAGTATTTTATAATAAATTCAATTTTACATTCAATAAGAGGGTTATATTTATATAAATTAATTCTCAAATATTTTTAATTAAATAACCTTTATAATCAAATGCTATATATAAAGTAATACACTTTTCTAAAATTTAAACTTTTTATATCTTTAATGCTTTTATTTAAAATCTTCTCATATCTTCCTTGAAGATTGATTTTCTTTCATAAGAAGACAAGTAATAATTATTATTCTTAATTATTTATTGAGAATTTATTATAATTTTAAACTCATTATTAATATTAACTAATTGATTATTTTATAATTTTATTAAGTAAAATTTTTAATATAATTATTTATTTTACACTCTGTTTTTCTTGCATAAGTAACAAAATTAAAAGATGATTAATATTATATAAATAATTATAAATATAGTTGTTTTTATTCCATAATTGATAAGTTATATTATTAGTTAATTTAATTTTGAATAAAAAATTTTTGTTATCAATAAATACTAAAAAACTTATTTAATAAAAAATATTTTAAGTGTTTATAAAATTTTAATACAACAAAAAAAATCAAGTCGTGAACTTATCTATTTTGTTTATTAAAATAGATAATCTATGATTCAATCAAACATTGAAATTCAGTATTAAATAAGTTATATATATACTGAATATTAATGTTTTTATATTTAAAATGTATAAATATTTATCTAGCTGAAGCAGAGAAAAATTTAAGTAATTAAATAAATAAATATCTACTTGATTAATATTAAAATAATTTAATCTAAAATATACGTTAGATAACATTAACTTCTAAATTATATGGAATGATTAATTAAAAATATTCTTAAAAAAAAGATCTTAATGCTATTTAAAATTATACTATATTTTTAATATAAAACTCTTTTTAATAAAAAGACAACTCTTTGTATAATTTATTATAGCAGTAAATATATAAAATAACTATAAATAGAATAATTTTGAGTATATTTTATTATATTATTTTATATTTTATAGAAAAATTACATAAATATATTATTTTAAAGGATTGATTAAAATATACATTTAGTAATCTAATGACTATTAGATTAATGAGGTTTATATTCATATTTTTAATTTTTCCATTTTATTATCTATCAACATAATTGGTTCTTTATTAAAAAATATTTGATATTATTTTTATATATTTTATCAATATCATTGATACTTTTAAATTTAAAATATCTTTTATAAAACACTATAGCTATAGTGTATCAGATAAATAATAAATAAAAAATAAATAAATTATTATTTATTATGTCAAGTAGACAATATAATATATTGCGTTTATTATTCAAATTAATAAAGAATGAATAACTAATGATTTTTTGAACATCATTAGTATTAAAAAATTATTTATTTATTAAAGCGCTAAACTTGATATAATTAATATTATTAATGCTAAATTATATTAAAATCATTCTAAATATTTATAAAATAATTATTTTAATTGCCAATTTCATATGATGCTTTGAAATACAAATGAGTGACTCATAATTATAACCTGATTATACATACGTTTATGATTTATCATAAAATAATAAAAAAAATAAAAAAATATTCATGAGTTTATTCACTATTAACTTAAAAAAATAATAATAGACTTATATTAATTTCAATTATTTATTAAAACTTAATGAATTTTATAAAATTCATTAAGTTAAATTATTACATAGATTAGATTTTAAATAACATTAATAAATAATTTGCTTTATTTTGTTGTATAAATAAGAGTATTTATATTCATTAATATTTTGATATTTTAATAAGTTTGATTTTTGTTTATCATTAAGTTTGTTATTAATTACTTTAATATTCTTTATTATATAAAATGTTATAAATAATTTTATTATCGAATTTAACGCACAATAGAGATTAATTTAAGTTTTATTTAAATTAAACAATCTAATTTTCTTAGTTGTCGGCATGACCAATAAAGGATTTTTTAATTTCAAAACAAATACACTATCTTCTATATTTTTATTGTTTGATTTATTTTATAAAAATACTTGATTTATTGATTATTAGTTTACCCATTTTAAATAAGCTATTTTTATTATTTAGTATTTTTCTATATATATCACAAATAAATTTTAATATTAATATATTGTTTTACTTTATTTACATTCATTTATTTTAATAAAAATAATTACCATAAATTTAAAATGTTTATAAAAACATAATATTTTTTAGAAAAAAATTTTCATAATCTTATAGAAAATTTTCTATTATTTTAGAATATTAAAATCTTACTTGTTCGTATTGTAAAATTAATTAAATCATATTGACTTACTCATATAAATAATATTGCTAGTGTAGTTTTACTATTACTGGATAGTAAAAAAATCAATTTTCATTTATTCTCTCTAGTTAATATTATTACTGTATTTTCAGTATTAATAATAGATTTTTTTAAAACTTAAATTATAAGATAAGATCTTAAATGCAATTATTAAAAAATATGATTTTTAAATAAAAAATCATAAAATATTTAAAATTATTAAATTTTTATTAAAAATTTAATAATTTTTTTTAGAGAAGATTATTATTAATAATAAAAAATTTACTCTGATAATTAACTTGATAACTATTAAAATTTTTCTTTATAATTATAAAAACGATGTTTTACAGCTTCAACCAATATAATTAGTAAGTGTTCAGTGTCATGCCAACCTAAACAAGGATCAGTAATAGATTGACCATAAGTAAGAGGTTTTCCGGCAATCACTTGTTGAGTACCCCCTATTAGAAAACTTTCTGCCATGATACCAGCAATCACAAGCGAACCTCTTTGTAATTGTTTAGCAATATTTTTAGCAACTTCTATTTGGTATTGATGAATTTTTTGACAATTACCATGACTAAAATCAACAATTAATTGTTCTGGTAATCCAAATCGACGCAATTGATTGCAAGTGATAGCAATATTTTCAGCACTATAATTAGGTTGTTTTCCTCCGCGCATGATAATATGGCCGTAAGGGTTACCTTTAGTTTGATAAATAGTCATTTTGCCATTTTTATTTGGCGATAAAAATACATGACTTCCTCGTGCTGCACGAATAGCATCGATAGCAACATTAATATTTCCATCAGTACTATTTTTAAAACCAATTGGATATGAAAGTGCTGATGCCATTTGGCGATGAATTTGACTTTCTGTTGTTCTAGCACCAATTGCTCCCCAACTAATAAGATCAGCTACATATTGGCCAGTTATCATATCTAAAAATTCAGTTGCTGTTGGTAATCCAAGTTGATTAATATTAGTTAATAATTTGCGAGCTAACCGTAAACCTTTATTAACTTGACAAGAATTATTAAGTTCAGGATCTGAGATTAAACCTTTCCAACCAATCACTGTTCGTGGTTTTTCAAAATAAGTGCGCATTACAATTTCAAGATAATCTTTATATTTGATATGTAATTTAGCGAGCATTTTTGCATATTCAAGCGCCGCTTGTGTATCATGCACAGAACATGGTCCAATAATAACTAATAATCGTTGATCTTGTCCTACTAAAATAGATTTAATAGCTTTTCGTGATTTTGTCACATTTTCAATAATTTTTTTCGATAATGGAAATTCATCCACAAGCGCTTGAGGTGTAATAAGGTTATCAATAAATTGAGTTCTTAACTCATTAATTTTATACATATTTATCTCATATATATTTCAATCTAGGAGATATTTTTATTAAATAAGCTAATATTATAATAAATTAAAATAAATAAGATCTAATTATTCTTGAGATACCGTTAAAATAACAAGTATTTTTCAATTAATTTTAATTTATTGTAATATACAACTAACTGATTATTTTTAATATATCTATGTTTTTGGTATTTTTTAAAAAAAATCTTTATATTTAAATAGTAAATAATTCTATTTTCTAAATAAAGTCTCAATTTTAATTAATGCATCTGATATATTAACGTAAAATATGTATAATGATTTTTTTTATAATAAATTTTACAAATAAATACTCTAATTGATTAGAATTAATTCTTAAATAAAAAATTTATTTATATAAGTTTTAATTCAAGAGATAATTATAAATTATCGATATTCTCTGTTATGAATGGATATTTATTCCTATAAATAATAAACTACACATTTAAATAGATGATGGTTTAATTAATATTTTTAATGATTTTTTGTTATTACGTGCTAATACATAATCGTTAAAATTTTAATAATTATGTTAGTTCAAATTAAATAACTTATTGAATATAAAATTTAATTTTTCTTTAGATTTTAATTTTTTTTTAATAAATCGGATTAATTAAAAAATTTAATGATATAGCTATTACTAATTGTATTAATTAATAGTAATTTTTACTATTAGATAGAAAATTGAATAAAAAGTTAAAAACTAGATTTAAGTTTTAAAATAAATTTAATTATTTTTTATTTGTTGATGTATTTTTTATTTGATGAAAATGGTTAAACTAGTCTCTTATATAAAAAAATTTTTTGATAAATAATATAGTTAAGAAATCTCTCTTATATATTGCGTTTATAAAAGTGATAATCATCGCAATATTATGATTTTTTTAGTATCACATATTTAATATGTATTAATTTAGTTTTCTTATAATTTAGTAATGTTTATTTAGGTATAAATCAATTTTTTGCAATTAAATTATTTTTATTACTTAAGTATATAAATCTTAAAGAGATCCTAGTTTGTAATATACTATTAATATTGATCAGTTTTATTATTATAAAATAGAGTTAAAAGTTAGCTGTTTAACTAAAATGAATAAAATATTTTAAACTTAGAAAATATACATAATATATAATAATAATTATTAAAATAATAAATAATGATTAAAAATTTAATAAAAATAGTATATTCATTTTTAAATGCTTGTAAAGCTTAAATTATTTCTATTAGTCAATATTAATCAAATAATATTATCATCAATTTATTAATATAAACTAAACTAAAATACTGTTAATTAAAATAAGATTAAAATATATTGTTATTGACTAAGATATTTGTGAAAATAGTTAAATTTATCAATGATATTAATCATAATGAATCGTAAAAATAATCAATATTATATTTATTAAAAACATAATTGATTTTGTTTAAAAATAAATCTTAAAGTAAGTGATTTTATTATTGTTATTATTAATGATAATCACTAGAATATTATATGGTAATTATTGCATCTAAATTTAATGTTTTGATTCTAATTAGTTTCAATAATATAACTGAGTACCAATTAAACAATCAATTAGTTAAAATTTTTTCGATAAAAATAATCATAGTTTTATTTATACTGATATATTTTATTTTAAAATTTAAAATTATTAACTTAATGGCTTTGAATTATTACAAGCAAAATAATTATAAATAATAATAACTAAGACTACATCTTTATTTTTATTTGTTTATATAAAAGTATTAATTTATATGTTTAGAGTTTATCATTAATCGTATTTTATTTATATACATCTAACATTTTTATTAGTGTTCAAGAAATAAACAGTTAAATTTCAAACTAACAATAATTAGGTTATAGATTATAAAGATTACTTTAAATTTTATATCTATTGTTTTACTAAAAAAAAAATAAAAATACTAATGATAAATTTTATAGAAATAATTAATTATCATTTATTTGATTTTAAATATTTTATTTGTTTAATATTAATTTTTATAGCATTTAAAATAATTTTAGTAAAATGATTAATCAGATATTAATTGAACTAATTAATTTAATTTAATACCTTTTATGTAAATCAATTTTCATTAAATTACTTAATCACATTTAGTTTGTTTTAAGCTTCATTCATCCAAGCAATTAATAAGTTATGTGAAACAGCTAAAACTACAGGACCAATAAAAATTCCAATGAGGCCAAATGATAAAATTCCACCAATAACACCAACTAAAATGAGTATCATTGATGAATTTGCGCTAATTTTTATTAAAAAAGGACGCAAGATACCATCCATTGTTGCAACAACTATACTCCATATAATCATAATAACAGCTAAATCAGTATCCCTTGACCAAAATAACCATATTATTGAGGGTATCATAATTAATAGTGGACCAAGTTGAGCAACACAACATATAAAAATAAGAATTGTTAATATTGCAGCATAAGGGATATCTACTAATGCTAAACCAATACCGCTAGTGATCGCTTGTATCAATGCGGTCACAACTACACCTAAAGCAACAGCACGAATTGATTGACCAGCAAGTAAAATAGCGATATCACCTTGTGTATTTGCTAAACGAAAAGCAAAATGACGAATATTTAATATAAAATCTTCTCCTTTTAAATAAAGTAATGAGCTAAATAGCAGCATTACAATAAGATGAAACATAAAACGTCCAACGTTAATAACTTGCTCTAAAAGCCAACTAGTTGCTTTTATAATATAAGGTTGTAGTTTAGCAATTAATATGTTGCCATTATTGGCCACTAATTCATGCCAACCATAAAAAAGTTTATTACCTATTAGTGGTAAGTTTTTTAGGCATAGTAACTCAGGTAATTTAATTTTAGTTGGTGATTTTGCCCATGTAATTAATGTATCGCTACTTTCTATAATACCACTAATTAATATTGCAAATGGAATAACAAATAATAATATTACTAATAGTGTCATTATTATGCTTGCAACCCATTTTTTATGCCATAGTTTTTTTTCAATCTTTTCAAATAGCGGCCAAGTTGCAATAACTACCATACCTGCCCAAAGAAAACCAAGTATAAATGGTTTTAATATCCAAAAACATGCTGCTATCATTAATAAAATAGCAATTATACTAAAAATAAATTTTGGTAGATCATTAGGAGGCTTTATTTTTTCCATATATTAATTTAATTATAAAAATAATGAGAAGATATTATCTGTCTACTTATTTATTTATTAAATAATTAATTATTCTTTAACAAATAAAAATAAAATGATACTAAAAGCTATTTTATTTGGTATTTAATTTTTTAATTAAAAGATAGTGTATAAAAAATAAAGTGAACTATAAATAAGAATAAATTATTATAATAGCTATTTTTATTAGAAACTTTGATTAAAATAGTTAAAACGAATTATTTAAATAAATTTAAAAAACTAATATTTTAACGATGATTAATTTATTAATTAGTTATTAACGTTAATAACTAATACCATATATCAAGTTATTTATCAACTTATTATTTGTCCATATTTAAGTGTTCTATTATAATTATTTCAAAAAATTTTTCTAACAATAGATAATTTTAATTATTAATTTAATGTATTGAGGGGGTAAACTAAAGAAAATAATCAGATTTTAAGAATAAATATCTTTACTTTTTTTTTGAGAAAATAGTATTAATTTTTAATATATAATTTATCTAATAGTATTTTAAATATAGACTAAATTATTGATTAACTATTTAATATATAAATATAATTCATGCTATAGCTTAATTTATTTTTTAGTATTAAATACATTTAAAGTACTAAAAAAAATTTTTTAATTGCATAAATTATTAAATATTCCTTTAATAATGAAATGATTTTTTATTAAATATAAATCAACAGATAATATACTTTATTAAAACATAAAACAAAATAGCAATATTTATATTATAATTATTCATAATTACTCATATTTTAAATTTATCAATTACATGAATTATACAAATAAAAACATTAAAAATTAATCATTATGTAAACTTAAAGATTATAATTTATAAAATAATTTATTAGTTAACATAAGTAATGAGTTTCTTAACTACATTGATTTTTTCGAATCTATAAATAATAATACTCTATATTATACTTTGATATAAAAATTATATATTTAGAATGACATATAAATGCGTTAATTAAGGATATTAAAAATATAAAAAATTTTGTTTTTAGAAGGGTATGATATAATACATATTATTGATCATAAAAAATTAATTATTCAGATATAAAAATCAAGTTTACATAACGATGGTTTCTTATTTGAAACAAGATAAGATATATTATAAATATGTAAAATATGTAAAATTTTAATGTAAATAATAAAAAATTAAATAATGTAAAAATGTAGTTTTTCTATTATTAAGTATTAATAATACTTATTTTCCTAATAAAATCTAAATATTTTAATGATACAAGAAAACAATTAAGTTCTTGGTTAAGTAAATTATTTTTTATTAAAACTAATCATATTAAAAATCAGTAATAAAATGAAATATTTTATGAGACAAACACAATTAAATAAAAATTAAAGATTTAACAAAATACAATAAATTAAATAATTGGTATCATTAGAGGTGAAATATCAAGTCATCACTTTTAGATTAATAAAAGCATAAAAGATAATGTTAATTTTTAACTTTTAAAGAATGTAAATGTCTTAATTAAGACAAAAAAATAATTAAATAATATTTCTCTAAAAGTATTGTTTATGTATTAAATAATCAATATATAACTCTAATGAGTTGAGTACTAAAAATCGTAAATTTTCAATAAACTATCTTTAATAACTAAAATATCAGGCAGAAAATGTATTTAATATTTTAGTTGCACTGTGATCATATAATTTATGATGTGATATATAAAAAATTTTATATAAAAATAGAATCAAAAGTAATATAACAAAATATATTTAATTATTTTTTGTTATTTTATATTTTTATTAGAATTATAAATCAAGTAAGAAAATAATTTTAGTTATATAATTTTATTAAAATAAATAAATTAGTATATTTTGATATATTGAATCATATATTGAATATTAAATTTATTTGAACTATAAGATATATGCTAAAACTGTATTTTAAACTAATTGATTTATTATCAAAATATATTTAATAGTGTTAATTAAATTGTTATAAAATAATATATCACTATTTATCAAAATTAATTTTTGCAAAAAAAAATAAATTTATTTAAATTTCTTCGATCAAATATTTTAACTAAAAACTTAATCATCATATTAACAATATTATTGATATCATTTAATTAAATCTAAATTTTAATTAGTTTTAAGTGATTAAAAGATATGATAATTTTCATTATTAAAACTAAGCTAAAATATTAATGTTCTCTTTAAACAAAGATAATTGATTAATATAGAGTATTATTCTTTTTTTTTAATAAAATATTTCATATATACTATAATTTTTTTATAATATATGAATGAAATTATTATATATAAGAAATAATTCTTGATGTGTTCTTTTATAATTTTATTAATTTTTTAGATCTACTTGATAATATATTTAAATTTTTGAAAATAACTTTCATAAATTTAATAATAATTTTTGTGTATTTGGTAAATTTTGTTTTAACTTATTCTCCTTTTTACTTATCTTGATTTAGTTTATCTCAATATTTTTAAATAAATCTAAATATCTAATATTTACCTATTAGCAATGGTACTATTAAATTAAATTATTTTACTATAAATATAGTACAATAATAAAAAAATAATGTACATATTAATTCTTTTTCTTAGCGTTAGTTTAAAAATATAATTTTTGTAAATTATCCGCTATATATAAAAAAATTAAGCATTAGATACTTTAAAGATTTAATTTATAAAATTTATAAAATAGTGATTTCATGCTAAATATTTTTAGCTTCTATGAGAATATAAATATTCAATATTGCGTAATGATGCATATTAAATCACCTAAGCAGATCAACTTCTTGCTAATTATTATTTTTAAGTTTTTATCTATTTATTCATACTTTCACTTTTTAAAAAAAAGATCTAATATTTTTTTATTAGTATTAATTTGTAACTAAAACATAGTTTTTATTTTTTATTTTAATAAATTATTTTCCTATTTAAATTATTTATATAGAGTTATTTCTTTTGAAAAATGCTTAATATAAACATTACTCTAAAAAAAATAAAATGTTTTTAATTTAATTAAATATAGTTTCTGTCCTAGCATCTCAATAAATTTATTTTTTTTATTTCATGAAAACTAATTATTATATTAATTACATAAAATATTATTTAAAATAATTAAATGATTTTATAATACTCTATATTTTAAAATAAATTAATAGTCAAAATAATAAAACATATTATCTAGTTATTTATTGATCATGGAGTTTAGCGTTAATAGTGATACTTTTAAAATAAAAATATTTATTAAATAGTTTAATATCACTTCTTTAGATTATTATCTGATAATAATGTAAAAATATTTATTAAATTATACTCTTAGTAATTAAGTATGTTTTACTCAAAATACAAAAAAAATTATTTTTTAGTCAATATTACAATTACAGTAACTTGATATTTTTAATAAATAAATATGAGCTCATATGATCTGATTTATGTGTTTTACTTGTGTTATCGCTAACAAATTTAGTTGATGAAAATTTTATTAATAATTAAAAAAAGAATTGTATTTACTATTTGATAATACAAATAATTTAATTATTTGTATTTAAATAATAAAAGTAAATTATTTAATAAATTTACTTTTATTTTTTTTACATAAATATATATAAATTTACAAATTAGTTATTTTTTAAAAATAAACGCCACTTTTTTAAAAAAAAATACTCTAATAAAATATTAATTTGAAATAAATAGTTAAAGTAATAATATTCTTATTATCATACATATTAATGTTAAGTTAAATAAGTTTACAACTATACTTATATAGCAAGTATAATAAAATATTAGTTTTTTATTAAGGTTGGAATAATGGAAACAATGACAGAGGGTATTAATACTTTTTCTTTGAATAAAGAAATTTGGCGCGGTCTTACAATGACTGATGAAGCAGCTACTCAAATTTGTAAATTAATGAAAAAAAATCCTGTTAGTCATGGATTATCTCTTAATGTTAAGCAATCAGGCTGTGCAGGTTTTAGTTATGTAATTACATTGATAAATAATTTAACAGAAGAATATTTATTGTTTAAAAATAATGGTGCAAAACTTTTTGTTCCCATAAAAGCAATGCCATTTATTGATGGTACAGAAATTGATTATATCCGTAATGGACTTAATCAAGCATTTAAGTTTAATAACCCTAACGCTCAACATGCTTGTGGTTGTGGTGAAAGCTTTGGTATTTAAGTAGTGAATTAAATTATGTCACAGTGTAATATAGAAAATAATGATAATATTCAAGAATTATTAGAAAAGCATCATTATAAAGAGGGTTTTTTCACTCACGTTAAAACAGATGAATTAGGTAAAGGTTTGAATGAAGAAGTTATCAAAGCAATTTCAAAAAAACGTAATGAACCTGATTGGATGTTAAAATTTCGTTTAGAAGCTTATCAACATTGGTTAATTATGAAAGAGCCTCATTGGCTTAAAGGATATTATCCTGATTTAAATTATCAGGAATATAGTTATTATTCAGCGCCATCTTCTAATAACTATGATGATAATTTTTATGATGAATCTAATTTACAATCTGATACGAATGATGTTTATATTAAAAATAATTATTTAACAACAGAGGTTGAGGAAACGTTTAATAAACTTGGTATTCCAGTGCGTGAGAGTAAATCTGTTGCGGTAGATGCTATTTTTGACTCTGTTTCTGTTTCAACCACTTATTCTTGTGAATTAGCGAAACTTGGTATTATTTTTTGTTCTTTTAATGAAGCGATTCACCGTTATCCTGAGTTAGTAAAGAAATATATTGGCACAGTTGTTTCTAATCAAGACAATTTTTTTGCTACATTGAATGCTACTGTAGCTTCTGATGGAACATTTGTTTATATACCAAAAGGTGTTCGCTGTCCAATGGAATTATCAACGTATTTCCGAATTAATTCTGCTAAAACAGGCCAATTTGAACGAACTATATTAATTGCTGATGAAGGCAGCTATGTTAGCTATATTGAAGGGTGTTCTGCTCCAGTTCGAGAAAATTATCAGCTACATGCTGCTGTAGTTGAAGTTATTGTTCATAAAGATGCTGAAGTAAAATATTCTACCGTACAAAATTGGTTTTCTGGTGGTAAAAGTGAAACTTCCGGAATTTTAAATTTTGTTACAAAACGAGCTTTATGTGATGGTGAAAATGCTAAAATGTCTTGGATACAATCTGAAACAGGATCAGCGATTACTTGGAAATATCCTAGTGTTATTCTAAAAGGGGATAATTCAGTAGGAAAATTTTTTTCAGTGGCACTCACTAATGGTAATCAACAAGCTGATACTGGTACAAAAATGATCCATATCGGTAAAAACACACACTCTACCATTATTTCTAAAGGAATTTCAGCAGGACAAAGTCAAAATAGTTATCGTGGTTTAGTGAAAGTTTTATCTACTGCAGAAAACGCTAGAAATTATACTCAATGTGATTCTATGTTAATTGGCATGAAATGTGGCGCACATACCTTTCCTTACATCGAAATAAAAAATAGTAGTGCACAGTTAGAACATGAAGCCACAACGTCTCGTATTGGGGAACATCAACTTTTCTATTGTTTACAGCGCGGTATCAATGAAGATGACGCTATTTCTATGATCGTAAGTGGTTTCTGTAAAGATGTTTTTTCTGAGCTACCATTAGAATTTGCAGTTGAAGCACAAAAATTATTAGCAATTAATTTAGAGCATAGCGTGGGTTAATAGTAATAATTTCTATTAAAAGAATACTAAGTTATTCAAAGGCAAATAAAATGTTATGTGTTAAAAATTTAAATGTTAGTGTTGATAATAATCGAATTCTTAATGGATTAAACCTAGAAGTAAAAGCGGGCGAAATACATGCAATAATGGGTCCTAATGGATCGGGTAAAAGTACATTATCAGCAACACTAGCTGGGCGTGAAGAATATCAAATAGAGCATGGTGAAATTTTATTTTTAAATAAAAATTTAATTGAATTATCGCCAGAAGAACGTGCAGGTGAAGGTATATTTTTAGCTTTTCAATATCCTATTGAAATTCCAGGAGTAAGTAATCAATTTTTTTTACAGACATCTGTTAATGCAGTGAGAAAATACCGTAAACAACCATTGCTAGATAGATTTGATTTTCAAGATTTTATGGAAGATAAAATAAAATTACTTGATATGCCGAAAGATTTACTTACTCGATCTGTTAATGTTGGTTTTTCTGGTGGAGAGAAAAAACGTAATGATATTTTACAAATGGCTGCACTAGAGCCTAAATTATGTATTTTGGATGAAACTGACTCAGGTCTTGATATTGATGCTCTAAAAATAGTAGCAAAAGGAATAAATTCACTACGTATTACTGAAAGAGCTTTTATTATTATAACTCATTATCAACGAATTTTAGATTATGTATTACCTGATTTTGTTCATGTTCTTCATCAAGGAAAAATCATTCAATCTGGCAACTTTACATTAGCAAAAAAATTGGAGATAAAAGGCTATGGCTGGCTTATTAACAAATAGCGAAAAAATAGAAAAACAACATCAAGTTAATATATTGAATAAAAAAGCATTAAAAAATTTTTCTAATCTCTTTTATGAGAGCAAAAGATCGAAAGAAAAACAAGCGAAAGCTTATTGGCAACAAGTAGAAAAAATCGGTTTCCCTTTATTTCAACATGAAGAATGGCATTATACTCCATTGGAAAAAATACTTAAAGCTAAATATCAATTAAAGAGTGATAAAATCAACATAATTACTAATGAAAAAATAAAAAAGTTAGCTATCTTTGTTAATGTATGGCAGATTGTTTTATTTGATGGGTATTTTATTTCTACATTGAGTAGTGATAACTTTGGGCCTTATCAAATTCAAATGATGAATACATCAATAAAGTTTCCATCGCCTATTGTAAACAATGAAATATTTTTATATTTAACAGAGAGTTTAGCTGCACAACCCCTATTAATTAAATTACCTAATGACCAGCAAACAAAAAAACCACTCTATATATTAAATATTACTTCTGGTTCAAGTCACCATGATTATGTTAATATAAGTCACTATCGCTATCATTTAGAGATTGGTACTAATTGTAAATCACAGGTTATTGAACATTTTATTTCTATTGATGATAAACCACATCTAACAGGTGGTAGATTAACTGTTAATATTAATGATAATAGTTATTTTGATCATATAAAACTTAGTAATGAAAATAATCAAAGTAATCATTTTTCACATAATGACATTTTGTCTGGACAAAATACTCAAATAAAAAGTAGCGGTATTTTTATTGGTTCATCATTAATTCGTCATCATACTAGCGTAAAATTAAATGGAGAGGGGAGTAGAATAGCTATTAATACCTTATTATTACCACAAAATAAAGAAATTGTCGATACTAGAACTTATATTGAACATAATAAACCGTTTTGTAAAAGTCAGCAATTGCATAAAACGATTGCGATGGATGAAAGTAAAACTGTTTTTAACGGTATAATCAAAGTTTTACCACATGCAGTTAAAACAGATAGTAAAATGATAAATAATAATTTGTTATTAGATAAACAAGCAGAAATTGATACTAAACCACAATTAGAAATTTATTCTGATGATGTCAAGTGTAGTCATAGTGCAACAGTAAGCTGTATTAATAATGAACAGCTGTTTTATTTACGTTCAAGAGGTATTTATTGTGATGATGCAAAATATATAATCATGGTTGGGTTTGCAAATGAAGTAATAGAAATTATTAATAATAAAGATATAAGTAATAAATTAATGAATATTGTTCGGCAGCGTTTAGTAAGGATTTGATATGATATTTTCAGTGGCATCCATTCGAAAAGATTTTCCGATGCTGGCAGAAAAAATTAAGAATCAACCATTGGTTTATTTAGATAGTGCTGCAAGCGCACAAAAACCATTACAAGTAATAGAGAAGGAAAAACAATTCCTTTGTCAGCATTATGCAGCTGTACATCGGGGAATCCATACATTGAGTAGTTCAGCAACTTCAATGTTGGAAAACATTCGTCAAGAAGTTGCAAATTTTATTCATGCCGCTAATTCTGAAGAAATTATTTTTGTTGGAGGAACAACAGAAGGTATAAATTTAATCGCCAATAGTTATGGGCGTACTTTTATTAAATCAGGCGATAATATTATTATTAGTCAAATGGAGCATCACGCCAACATAGTACCTTGGCATCTTCTTTCCGGCGAGATTGGTTTTTATATCCGCATATTACCTATTGATTATGATGGAAAATTAATTTTTAAGAAATTAAATAAATTAATCGACAACCGAACTCGATTGCTTTCTTTTACTCATATGTCTAATGTGTTAGGAACCGTTAATCCAGTAAAACAAATTATTGCTTATGCTCGCCAATGTGCAGAAAAAAAAGGATCTACATTATATATTTTAGTTGATGGTGCTCAAAGTGTCATACATCAAATAACTGATGTTCAAGATTTAGATTGTGATTTTTATGTTTTTTCTGGACATAAACTCTATGGTCCTACTGGTATTGGTGTTTTATATGGAAAAAAGGCATTACTAAATACTTTGCCCCCTTGGCAAGGCGGGGGAGGTATGATTAATAAAGTCAACATAACGTTAACTAATAATATATCAAAAATTAATATTACTTACGAAAAAACACCATGGCGATTTGAAGCAGGAACACCAAATATTGTGGGTATTATTGGTCTTGGTGAGGCATTACGTTATATTAATAGTATTGGCTATCAACAAATATCTGCCCATGAAACGACATTAATGCAATATGCTAATCATTGCTTAAGCACTATAAATTCTTTGCGTCTTTATGGTCCATCTCAACGGAAAGGACTTATTGCATTTAATTTGGGTAATCATCATGCTTATGATGTTGGTATTTTTTTAGATAATTATGGTATTGCAATACGAACAGGCCATCACTGTGCATTGCCATTAATGGATTTTTATCAAGTGCCAGCTATGTGCAGAGTTTCTTTGGCAGTTTATACTACTAAAGAAGAAATTGATATTTTAGTTGAAAAACTAAAATATATTGAAAATTTATTAAGTTAATCCATTTAAACAATATATATAAAGGTAGAATGATGTCAGTCTTACCTGATGAGAATAAATTGTGGAATAATTTTTCACGTTGTCAAAATTGGGAGGAGAAGTATCTTTATTTAATAGAATTAGGTGAAAAATTATTACCACTAAACGATAAACAAAGACAAATAAAAAATAAAATTTCAGGTTGTCAAAGCCAAGTTTGGCTTGCTATGGAACAAGATGATGACGGAAAAATTCAATTTTTTGGTGATAGTGATGCAGTTATAGTTAAAGGTTTAATTGCATTATTAATAATAATTTTTCAAAATAAAACTGGACAACAAATTTTAACCACAAATAGTAAAATGTTTTTTCAAAAATTATCATTAGATCAGCATTTAACGTCATCAAGAACACAGGGATTAAATGCTATGATCAAAACAATCCACTGGCGAGCTAAAAAAATTGTTCAATTAAATCCTTAAATACTTAATTAAATATTAATTTCATTAAAATGATATTTTTATTTATCTGATAAAATCTATATGCTCCTTAGGGGAAGATATGAAAAAAAATTTATTTTTTATTAATTTACTATTTTTTTTAATAGGAGTAACAAATAATATTAATGCTGCTGAATACTTATTGCCATATAATAAAGCACGCTTAATTGGAGAAAATATTCATTATATAGTTCCTAATGATCGAGAATCACTGGAAGCTATTGCAAGTAAATTTCAAATAGGTTTGCTTAATATGTTAGAAGCTAATATAGGCGTTGATCCTTATTTACCTAAAATTGGTATGACGTTAATTATTCCAATGCAAATGTTACTACCTGATACTAAAAGAAATGGAATTATTATTAATTTAGCAGAGCTAAGGCTATATTTTATTCTTAAAAAAAGTAATAAAGTTATTGTTTATCCAATTGGTATTGGTCAATTAAATGCTAATACACCTAAAATGCTCACAACTATTAGTCAATTAATTAAAAATCCGACTTGGACACCAACAGAAAATATCCGTAAACGTTATGCTGCTGATGGCGTTGTTTTACCAAAAACATTTCCAGCAGGACCTGATAATCCTATGGGACTTTATGCCTTACGATTAGCTTATGCTAAAGGGCAATATCTAATTCATGGTACTAATGCAAATTTTGGCATTGGATTACGAGTTAGTTCTGGATGTATTCGTTTAAGACCAAAAGATATAAAAGCATTATTTTACTCTGTTCCAATAGGAACACAAGTACAGATAATTAATGAACCTATTAAATATTCTAAAGAATCTGATAATAACTATTATATTGAAGTTCATCAACCGCTTTCTAAAAGAGAATATGATGACCCGCAAACTATGCCATTAATATATAGTAATAAGTTTAAAATATTTTTGAAACAACCTAATATTGATCAGAAATTAGTTATACAAGCTATAATACGTCGTTCAGGAATACCGATTAAAATAAATAAAACATAAATTAATATTAAAATAAGATTACATTATATATAAATAGTTTTATTAAAAATTATTTATATATAATCAAACAATAAGGCGCCAGATAAACTGGTGCCTTATTGTTATATCGAGTTATCTATTAATCTAATTGAATTATTTTTTATATCTATGAACTTGATTATCTAAACGTTGATTAGCGCGATCAGCTTCATCTTTAGTGGTTTGAACATCAGTACGTAATAACTGAACATCATTAGAAAGTTGATCAACTTTACCGTTTAAAATTTCAACATCAGAGGATAATTTACTTATTTGGCTACCATTTGAACAGCCTGATAATAAAACAGAAATCAAAATGATATAGCCTGGTACAATTTTTGTGTAATTCATTATATTAACCTTTAGGTTTAATTAATTTATAAGTAGAAAAATAAGTATCGCACATTCCTTGTAAAACAGAGAATAAATTTCTGTTTCTAACTTCGAATTATTAAATTTAAAATTCAAATAAAATACTTACTTATTATTATGCTATTACTTAACTGATATATTTTCTACTTAAATTTAATAAATTATTTAAGGAAATTTAAAAAAAAATAATTATTTTTTATTTTAGTTGTTTATTCTATAATTTTATTATTTGATTATTTTATATTTTTCGATTATTTATTAATAAATAGATATAAATTAAAAATTAATATTATAATAATTTTTTTTTAAATTTAATGATAATTATCATATTTTCTTCTATTCTATTATTATAATTTATAATTATATTTATCTTATAAAAGGTAAATATAAAATTGCTAATATTATTAGCCTAAATATGCAGATAAAACATCAGTTTTTATTTTATAGATTCTCGTGCTTAAATAAAAAACAATCGCTATTTTATTATTAATAATATATTTTTAGTTTTTTTTTGAAACTTTTATTAAAAAGAATGTGTAGAATAAGGTCACATTAAATCAATATAATTTAATAAAAATTTTTAAAATTTTTATTAAAACTTTTAACTATTATTTATTTTAAAATGTAGAAGTTATTTCTATGGCTTTATTATATAAGCATATAAGATTAGATAATTAATGTTAATTAATCTAAAAACACTAAGTAAACTTAAATGAATCATAAATAATTAACTCCTGAATATCTTTATTATAAGATTTTAATCAAAAAATAAGATTTTGTTTAAATATTTAAAATAAAGTATTACTTTTTTTTAAAATTATATTATACGAATTTTTTGATTACTTAGTATCTATATACATATAGTAATTTATTATTTTTTTTAATTATAAATAATATGAAGAATTTCAATAAAAAATCATATTTTTATGATTAGTATGCAATGAATTTAATTAGATAAGATCTATGCTAATATTGAGTAATTATAATAGTTTTTTTTAAAATTTAGTTTTTATTAAAAAATATTTTATGGAAAGAAATATAAAAGATTTGGATGATAATTAATTAATTTAAATATTTTTATAAGACTATTAATTTGATATAAATCATTCATTGTAAAAAAAATACTAAAATAAGTATAAATATATTATATATTTAAGTATAATTAATTTTTTTTTAAAACAAATTATTTTACATTTTCTAAATTTTATATTAAAAATAATATTATTGATATTTATAAGAAAAAACAAAAAGTAACATTAAATTGAATCAAACTAGGTCCCTATGATGATGAGATGTAAATAGAAATATTTTGTTTATATTTTTATTCAATACAATTTAATCAATACCCTGATATAAATATAATAAAATATCGATATCAATATCAATATTTCTATCAATATTTTTAACTAAGAAAATATTAAATATAATGATTATAAATTAACTAAATAATATATAAATAATAGAGAAACTAACAAAAAATTAATAAGCGAGTTAAGTTAAATAGCAGCATTTATACTATTAAGAACATTATATATAAATAATTTATTTTTAATTTTTTATTAAAAAATCTCATTTAAAGTATTTTACAGTAATCATAGTTAAGTATTTTATATGATTATAAAGTTTTTAACTTTCTTTCCTTTTTTTTTTAAAAAAATAAAAAAATTTTAAATAATTTTATTTAATAAATTATTAGCTAATTAGCTATTAAAAATTTTTTAAATATTTTTAAATAATATTATTATCATTAATGTAATTAGTTCTACTTTCATGTATGGATAAAAGGAATACTCTATGATTATCTATAATTTATATTATTGAATTTAAAGAATTAATAATAAAAAAACTTTATATTTAGCTAAATTAAAAACTAACTACATATAATCTAAATAATTTTTATTATACATTAATAAAATATTAATTAATTTTTAAAAATCGTCAAAATATTGACTGTAATAACTATAATTATTTTACAAATTAGTTTATATCCAAAATTATAAAGAAAGTAATGTAATAAAAAGTATTATGCTAAATTTAAGTAGAAATTATTAAAATTATTATTTATATATAAATAATTTATTAAATATGTCAATTAATTTCTAGTAAATACTATTTATTAATAATAAAAAATCTAATAACATATAGAATATCAATTTTCTATTATTAATAGAATTAGTATTTCTTTACTAAAGGTATTTTTATCTAAAATAATAATTTTAATTTTCAGGGGAGTAAAATGACAACAATAGAAAAAATTGAACAACAAATAAAAAAAACTCCGATTCTTTTATATATGAAAGGATCTCCTAAATTTCCAAGCTGTGGCTTCTCTGCTAAAGCAGCTAAAATTATTTCTGCTTGTGGCGAAAATTTTAGTTATATAGATATTTTAGAAAATCCTGATATTCGTGATGCGCTACCAAGGTATACAAACTGGCCAACATTTCCTCAACTATTGATTGATGGTGAGTTAATTGGAGGATGTGATATTATTATCGATATGTATCAGCAAGGTGAATTGCAGAAATTAATCACTGCAACAGCTGATAAGTATCGTACTTCATAATATTTTTTAATAAGAGAATTAATTTTATTTTTTGTTTATTAACTGTTTAATATAGGCCAGCCACCTAATTTTTTCCATTTATTAACAATTTTACAAAATAATAATGCTGTTCTATCGGTATCATAAAGTGCACCATGTGCTTGTTTACCGTCAAATGGTATCCCGGCATTATAACATGCTTTAGCTAAAATTGTTTGTCCAAAAACTAGTCCACTGAGTGCTGCTGTATCAAAAGTAGCAAAAGGATGAAATGGATTATGCTTTAGATTTGTTCGTTGAAAAGCTGCCATGATAAAACTATGATCGAAATTAGCATTATGGGCAACAACAATTGCTCGATGGCAATTGTTGTTTTTAATTCCCTTTTTAACCGTCTTAAAAATTGCATGCAAAGCGATACATTCATCTACTGCATCACGAAAAGGATTAATCGGATCGATACCAGTGAAAGCTAATGAAGTTGCTTCTATATTTGCGCCTTCAAAAGGTAAAATATGGAAATGAAGTTTTCTATCAATCTCTAACCAACCATCTTGATCCATTTTTAAGGTAATAGCTGCAATTTCTAATAATGCGTCTTGTTGTGCATTGAATCCGCCAGTTTCTACATCGATAACGACGGGGTAATAGCCCCTAAAACGTTCTGACAAAATATTAGCGTTGTTTTTTTTATTAGACATTTACTTTTATTAATTACTTTATAATATTTTGAAATAAAATATATTATGCTAAATTTTAATTAAAATACATTAAATTAGATTGAGCATAGAAGATCGCAAACATATAATAAATATGAAGTGAATGCGTATAAGTTTTTTTTAAAATTTAAAACCCACTATATTACTAATATAGATATAACGTAAAATTTATCATTACTACAATTATTTTTTTAGTTTATTAATAAAAAATATATAAAATAAATGATATATTATTTTACCTCAATTATTCTTTATCTAAAAAAATAATTCTTAAATTATAGTAATTATTTAATAATAACTAATTTGTGATTTTTTTTATAAAAAATTATATAATAACACAATATTGTTGATTCAACAATTATTCTAATTTAGAAAATTATATTAATAAGTTTAAAATAATTATATTATTATCACAATATAATGAGTTTTTAATATATTAATTAAATAAAATCTAATTTTTAAAGTATTTGTTGATTTATTATATTATTTATTTTATATTTTACTTAAAAAAATAATAACAGTATTTTATTTTTAAATTTTAAATATAACTTAATAAACTCATTATATATTTATAAATAAATTTAAATATTTTATTTATTATTATATATAGCTTATATTCGCGATTTTTTTTTATAAAAAACAACATTTAATAATTAATCATTAATATTTAAAATAAAAACTAATATTACACATAATATATATAAATAATAAACCAAAAAAATAATCAAGTTAATAGAGAATATCAATTTAATTGATTAAATAATTTGATGATTTTAATAAAAAGACACATAAATGAATATTTAAAAAAATTATACCCAATAGAATTGGTAAATTTTATTAATTAATATTAAAACTGAAATAAACTAATAAAATAATTAAATAAAACTTTATGATTTATATGAATACTATTAATTATTTAAGTATAAATATTTTATACAATTTATATTATATTAACTAGGCGAAACAGTAATTTTATTTCCATTTCCTATAATAATGGAGACGCGTTGACCATTATAGAAACTATTTAAATCGCCTTTTTGTATTACAGAAATAATTCGATTATTATTAAGTTTAATTTCTAATTTAATACCTTTTTTTTTATTAAATGCTATTTGAATATTTTGACCAGTAAGACCACCAGCGATCGCTCCGGCTGCTGTTGCAAAAGTATTTCCTTTACCCCCACCTACTGTATTACCAAATAATCCACCAAGAATAGCGCCACCTAGTGCACCTATAATATTTTCATCACCTCCAGTTTGAATATTAATTGGGGTTACGTGAGTGATTGTACCATAAATCACGCTTTGTACTTGTTTAACTTGAGTAGTAGTATAAGTATCCCAAGAAAGATCAGCTGTATTCACACAACCCGACAAGATAATAATAAAAATACTAAGAATAATTTGCTTTAACATGATTACTCCATTTTTTTTAAAATCTAATTTATAACATAATAATCATGATTATAAAGGTATCATAATTTTTTTGTTTATAAATTCTATTGGATAAGTAAATAATTACTAAATTAATCTTTTTTATGATATTAATTTAGTTTAAAGATTAATAATTTTTTTAAAAAAATCTATTTAATTATTTTATTTTTTATTTCAAATGCTTAAAGAGTAAAAATTATTATAATAATAAGTATATTAGACGATTAAAATAAGGTATAAAAAGAAATATTTAAAAAAAATAAATATATAAATAATTTAGTATATAAATATTGTATAGAAGATAAACCTCGATCGTTTTGATATTTTTAAATAAATTAACTAAAATATAATCTATTATATATTAATGCACTTGTAATCTTTTTTAAAAAATAATCATTATTAATAATAAGTATTATCTAGTATAATATTATCCAATAAATTGAATTATATTAATCTATTAATATAATTCAATTTATTGGATAATTAATTTTATAGTAATAAGATTATCTTCTTATCATAATAAAAACTTAATTTTACTAAACGTATGCTTAATACTTTGTAGTAAAAAGATAATTAATACTTGTATTTTTATAATAAAATATTTAGTTGTTCTGATTAAAATCATATTATTTAAAATGCTTGAATATCAATAATTTATTACTTTATTTAAAAAAAAATTGAATAATTAATAATTATAATATTAAATTAGTAAATAAACTATCGGATATTTTGACTAATTAGTATTCAATAAATATTGTAATAATATCAATTTGGTTTAATTAAAGGTAAGTAATAAGTAATTTTTAATTTAAATACTAGAATATTAATTAATTTTTATTATAATCAATAAAAATATAATAAAGATATTTAATTTTTTTGTTATAAAAATAATATTATTTTTATATTTATTAAGATAGAACATAGCAACAACATTGATAAAATTGATTATTCGTTCAATAATTAATTAAATTTAATTTTATGATAAGATCAACTATTTTATTTATTTTACTGAAAACTATAAGTAATCACTTTTTAATATATTAAGTAAAGTTATCAGCTAACATTATATTGTTATCAATAGATAAATGTGGTTTAAATAATAAAAATATAAAAGGTATTATTTTCTTTTGTTCTATTATCATCTTATTTATGGTTTATCGAGTTTGTTAAATAATTTACCATATGTTACTTTATATACCTTTACAAATTAAAAACATTAAACATAATTTATTTGGCTAATTATATTTTTTTTTAATATAGGGTAAAGGAAAAATGGTAGAAAAAAATCAGTTAGAACTTACTAAAATAAGGCGAGAATATACTAAAGGAGGTTTAAGACATAAAGATTTAACTAACGATCCCTTGATTTTATTTGAACGTTGGTTAAAACAAGCTTATAAAGCAGAATTAACTGATCCAACCGCTATGTGTGTTGCGACTGTAGATAGTAATAAACAGTCTTATCAACGAATAGTTTTACTTAAACATTATAATAAAAATGGACTCATATTTTATACAAATTTATCTAGTCGGAAAGCACAACATATCACTAATAATAATAGGGTTAGCCTATTGTTTCCTTGGTATCAATTAGAGCGTCAAGTTTGTTTCTTAGGTAAAGCAAAAAAACTCTCTCAATTTGATGTTATGAAATATTTTCATAGCCGACCAAAAAATAGTCAAATAGCTGCTTTAGCTTCAAAACAATCATCAAAAATTTTTTCTAAAAAAATATTAGAAAAAAAATTTTTTGTATTAAAACAAACATTCAAAAATACTAAAATTCCTTTACCTACTTTTTGGGGCGGCTATCGAGTTAAATTTAATAGTGTTGAATTTTGGCAAGGTGGTACTAATCGGCTCCATGATCGTTTTTTATATCAATGGAAACATGATCATTGGAAAATTGATCGGTTGGCACCTTAAACAAAAATATTTTTAACTAAAACTTATTAAAAATAATATTTAATTTTATTATGTCTATTGATATTATTTTTCATAAAAAATCAACAAAATAAAATTGATGGAATTATTAATGCTTGGCAATAACTTAATTGAAGAGTTGAAAAAAAGAGGCTTAATTGCCCAATTAACTGATGAAAAAGCATTAATAGAAAAATTATCAAAAGGATTGATGACAATTTATTGTGGTTTTGATCCAACCGCTGACAGTTTACACTTAGGACATCTGATTCCTCTGCTATGCTTAAAACATTTCCAGCAGATGGGGCATCGACCGATAGCATTAATTGGTGGTATGACAGGTTTAATTGGTGATCCAACTTTTAAAACTACTAATCGAAAATTACATAGTAGTGAAATAGTAAATCAATGGGTAAAAAAAATTTACCAACAAATTTCAAGATTTCTTGATTTTGATTGCGGTAAAAATAGCGCTAAAATAGTTAATAACTATGATTGGTTCGGAGAAATGAATATTTTGACCTTTTTGCGTGATATTGGAAAACATTTTTCTGTTAATCAAATGATTAATAAAGAAATAATTAAACAACGTTTTAATGATGATAATACAGGCATCTCTTTTACTGAGTTCTGTTATAATTTACTTCAATCTTATGATTTTGCAAATCTTTATCATCAATATAATGTTGAATTACAGATAGGTGGTTCTGATCAATGGGGTAATATTACTTCAGGTATTGATTTAACTCGTCGTCTATATCAAAAACAAGTATTTGGTCTAACTGTACCGCTGATTACTAAGTCTGATGGAATAAAATTCGGCAAAACGGAAACAGGAACAATTTGGTTGGATCCACAAAAAACCAGTCCGTATAAATTTTATCAATTTTGGATTAATGTTGAAGATGTTGATATTTATCGTTTTCTTAATTTTTTTACATTTATGTCAATTGATGAAATTAACATATTAAAACAAAAAGATCAAAATAGTAATAAATCACCTAGATCGCAATATATATTGGCAGAAAAAATTACACAATTAGTACATAATGATGAAGGTTTAAAGGCTGCTAAACGAATCACAAAAAGCTTATTTTTTGATAGAATTTCTTTATTAACAAGAACTGATTTTGCTCAATTGGCACAAGATGGTATGCCAATGATAAAATTAAATTCAGGCGCAGATTTAAAGCAAGCATTAGTTGAAGCAAAATTAGTTCCTTCGCGTAGTCAAGCTAAAACTATGATCAGTTCAAATGCAGTAACAATTAATAATGAGAAATGCGTTAACCCTGGATATACTTTTACTACTAAAGATCGTCTATTTGGTCGTTATTCTTTAATTAAACGTGGTAAAAAGCATTATTGTTTAATTTATTGGCAATAAAAAATAAATTTTAATCCAAATTTTGTTATTATTAGATCACATCTAATATAAAATAATTAACTTTATTGTATTTATTGATTTGATTATTAAGATATTATTTAGTTAAAAAATAAGTAATAATTATATTTTATAAAAATATTATTTAATATAAAATTAATTATAAAAAATTTCTTATTAATTCCTTTATACATTATTGTAATATATAATTAATAATATTAAAATCTTCTATACAATAAAAAATTAATATCTACCTACTCAATGTTATTTAATTTTTTAATTATATATAATATCTACATAAATAGATTATATTATTTCTTATTTACATTTAATATATATTATTACATATAATAATAAATTTTAAAAAATTGAAATATTTCGATGCAATTATAATAAATTAGATTAATTAATATTTAACAAATAAGTAACAATTATTAATATAGTTAAATAAATAAGAAATAATTAATTTAATTATTTTGCATTCCTTTTATTTATTAGTTGAATATTTTAAAAAAAATATTTTTTACTATAACTAGATATTTTAAAATATTTATATTATGCGTCTTTATTTATTTTGATAAATTGATACTCAATTTATCAAAATTTAATTTATTAATAAAAACATATTTTAAACATATAAATCACTGATTTTTAAAATAAAAATAACTTATAGAAGTTAGCAAATTTAACTATTGAATTTTTTATTAAATTTATTAAATATATAATAAAATCTATCAAAGCGTATACCAGCGTGCTAAAAATTTTTTTACCAATAGATTAAAAAATGATATAAAAAATAAAAAATAATAGAAAAATACAAATTATAGCTATTTAATCGCTTCATTAGATATGATGATAAACTTTATAAATTATTAATACTTCTTATATTTTATATTATTTATTTTTATTTAAAGTATTTTTTTAAATATTAATAATAATTGATGTCAATATTAGATGTTACAGAAACAAACAATAAACACCAAATAAATAACTATTATTATTATAATATATTAATTGATAATAAATTTATATTTATCCTCAAAGTTTTTATGTAATTAATTTACAATTTACCTATTAAATAGGTGGTTTTTTATAATAAAAAAATATTTTCAATAAATTTTATCGTAATTTTCTATCATAAATAAATGATTTTCATTTTTTATAATTAATCACATAAAAAACAATTTTCTTTATAAATACATTATTTTAAATAAAATTATTTAATACTAAGATTTAAATTTACCATTTTAATGTAGTATGATAAAGAAATAAATAAGTGTTAGAAAATAGTATTAGTTTATAACGAAATGTTTATATAGCTTTTAAATAAAAATATAGTAATAGCTAGTAATTTATTATTTTATTTTTTGTCTAGGATGACGACGACAGCAAGAATAAATAATTATTTAACTAATAAAATTAAAGAGTAACCTAATTATAATATTTATTATATTTTTATTTTTCTTTAGTATTAAATTTAGCATAATAGATAATTTTTTTATATAAATAACTAAACATCTGTTTTCGGTTAATAACCGATGAAAATATCAATAAAAAGTATTTATATAATTTAAAATAATGATATTAATTTTTAGTATAAGCATAACCCATCTAATAATGGAGCTAATATATAATAGAATTTTTTAAACTTTTAGTTAAATCAAAAATTGATGACTATTATTCTATTATTTTAATTAATAAAAATAATAGAATAATATTTGAGATAAATTTTATATTACATATTTTTTTATTTTTTATAAAATTTTTTATTTAAGAGTAAATAAAATCTATATGACGATCTTACAATCTTAAGATAAATAAAATAATTATATCTTTTAATTATTGATAATTAATCATATCTTTATTTCTCTTTAATTATAAATAAAGTAATCTTAAAAATAAGATATTAGTAGAATTTATATTCTAAATTATAAAAATTACCTTGTTGATTAATGTAGAAAAAAGATTACTAATTATTAAATTAGTGACTTTTTAGCTATATAACAATAATTATAATACAAATATTTTTAATAAAGTTAAAATACTTTAAGGTTAATTTAAATATATTCATTAATATACTATATATTCTCATTAATAGGTTTAAGTTTATTTAAAAATTTATTATGAAAAATAAATACTAATATTTTCAATATTCTATTACTATGATTAATATAATTATTTTTCATATATTAGTTGTTAACTAATTTTTAAAAAATAAAATTTTACTAATCTAACAATTAATCAAATTTATAGATTGAATAATAGTTATTCTTCTATAAATCTAATTATTATTAATTAAAAATAATCTAACTTAATTCACATCAAAATAGATAATTTTTTTAAAAAATAATAATATAAATAAATCTGAAGAATAATTTTCTGAAAGCTTCTGTCTATTTAATCAATTATTTCTATAAATAGCTTTAATTTATAATACTTTAAATAAAGTTATAATTGAAAAACATTGATTGTATTCCTATGCGATTAATAAAAAATTAATCTTATTTTTTTTTGAAAGAAAATACAAAAAATAATTTACAATTTTATTAAAATTTAATAAAAGATTAGTATTATGGCATCAATATTACCTAAACGTTGATATAATGTTACTATTAAATTAAAAGTTATTTTCATCATAAAATTTAAACGATAATTAATTACCTCTAATGTATATAGCAACAGTAATTTACTAATTTATTTAATTTTAAATAATTTTTATTTTTTTTTAAATAAATTTTACTTATAAATAAACAAATAGTATTAAATTAATTATTACTATGGTAATTTTAATTCTGATTCATTCATAGCGGTGATATTAAATCCACCGTCAACATATAAAATTTCACCTGTTACAGCTGTTGATAAATTAGAACAGAGAAAAGCTGCACATTTACCAATATCCTCAGTTGTTATTATACGACGAATTGGTGTTATTGACTCACAATGTGATTGCATTTTACGAAAAGCTTTGATTCCTGATGATGCTAAAGTACGAATTGGACCAGCTGAAATACCATTAACTCGAATCGTTTCAGGTCCCATTGCATTAGCCATATAACGAATATTTGCTTCAAGGGATGCTTTTGCTAATCCCATAACATTATAGTTTGGAATAGCGCGTTCAGAACCTAAATAACTTAGAGTAAGCAATGCAGAATTATGATTTAACATACTTCTACAAATTTTCGCTAAAGCAACAAAGCTATATGAACTAATATCATGGGCAATTCTAAATCCTTCACGAGTAACTGTATCGACATAATCACCATTAAGTTGATCGGCAGGCGCATAAGCAATTGAATGAACAAAACCATCAAATTTTGGCCATGTTTTTGCTAGATAGTTAAATAGTGTAATAATACTTTCATCAGAAGCAACATTACATGGAAATATAAGATTAGAATCAAAGCTATTTGCTATCTTTTCTATACGAAATTTCAGTTTATTAGATTGATAACTAAAAGCTAATTCGGCACCTTCTTGATGCATTACTTTAGCAACACCATAAGCAATCGATAGCTTACTAGCTAAACCAGTTATTAAAATACGCTTACCACTCATAAAACCCATAAATAATAGATTCCCCCTATAATTTTTTAAAAAATAAAATGAATTATTTGTTTTAGATAAATTTTATGTTTTTTTTGAAAAACGACAGAAGACTTATCACAATAGAAGAAAAAGATTTTGTTATATCATTGATTAAATCAGTTTTTATTTTTATTTTAAATAATATTTTAATTTAAAAATATCATATAAATCAAAAAAAATCATTAAGATTTTATTACTAATATATTTCATTATACTAAAATATTGAATTATATGAATATATAAATAATTTTTTCTTATAATTTACACAATATTAACTTAATTCATATATCTTTTTATGATTCAGTACTATATATTCTAAAGAAAATGTTAAAAAAAAACTAACAATATTGATAGAAAACATATAATGAATGATGGTTAATTTAAAGGATTTTTCATGCATGACTTAGTTAGTTTTATGATCAATTACATATAGATTTAAATATAATTATTGAATAAATTTAAAAATTAGCTATCATAAGCTTATAGATAACTATTTTTATGATGAGATCTTTATCACTCTGATGAGTAACATTAAAAGTTGTTATTATATTTTAATTAAAAACTTCTTCCTTAAAAATCTAATTACTACCATTAACACTGTATAATTATAGTGTAATCACTGATTATAAATTTTATCTATTATTTTAATAACAAAGTGCTAAAATAAAATATTTCGTAATACGAATATTAAGAGATATCTTAATATCATTAAATATTAAAGATCCTAGAAAAATCTAAAAAAAACTAAAAACGCATATTTTATCAAAAAATAAATTATATTATATCAATATATATTATATATTGCTTTATTGTTTATAATAGCGTCATTAACAATAATCAAAAAAATATTTATTAAGTTCTGTGCTAAAGAAATAAAATTAATGCTAAATATGCAGGTGGGTAGAAAATGGAATGAGATTATGAGTATTATACCTGATAAGAAACAAAAGATTTTTCCATTACATTTTTAATGTATAGAAAATATTCATATATCTTTAGTTATTTTTAGTATTGCATTAAAGTCTTGATAATTCTTTTACTATGCTTTTAAGAAAAGTAATTAATTAATGTTTAGTAATGCAAATAAATTTATTTAAAGCAATAAATACATTTAAATATTTTTATTATTTTTTATAAAAACAACGATAATCTAAAAAAAACTTATAAACTTTAATACTTCAATCTATCCAACTCATTGAATATAAAAGATAATATAAAAACTTTTTTTATTATTATTAATAATTTTAATCAAATATTTTTGATTTTTTTTTTTAATTTTCATTTCTGGTTTTTTAATAAAATAATTTATTCAAATTTCATTTGATTTTTTTGATATTGGTTATCAATATTTCTTGTATAAAAAACTTTTATTTTTATTATTAATTTTTAGTATAATTAATTTTAATCGCACTTTTATATATAGCCATGGATTTATTTATTTTACTATATTATTAATATATTTAATTTTTTATAATATAACTAAAAATTATCGTTTCTTTATTAATCAAAGAATAAGTTTTAATGTTAAATTAATAGTGATTATATTCTATACAATAGGTGTCATCTCTTAATAAATTATTTAATTTTTATTATTTACTGTTGCTACATTCTGTAGTTTGTCTAATTTATCATAATAAGAAAATTATATTTATATGAAGTTAATTTTTATATGTTGGTGATTAAATCATTCGTTATGATCAATGATCTATATTGCAGTAAATTCTTTTTTTGAAAACTAAGATTTTCTATATATATCCTTAATATTTAAATTAAAAGTATAAATATATCTTTTAAATCTTTTTTTATAAAAAACATCGAATATTATTATATAAATCGATTTAGAAATTAATATAATTACTAATTCATTACTATTATTGACTAATAAATTATTTTGTAGTTAATAATTCAATCTTTAACATTTTTTTTTTAAGTATTATTTTTTATTTATATGCTTAGTATAATTTAAATTATGATTAATAATAAATTATAAAAATATAAATATATTTATATTATTTCATGCTTAATAGGCTATCTTATATATTAATTTTATCTTAAATAATTTTTTTAATAATAAAAAATACAAAAATGTTTATGTGATTAATAAAATTTTTAAACACCTATATTACATTTATAATATTATAAATAAATTCAGTAATAACTGTTATACATTTTAGATACGATAACTAATTGATATTGAGTTGTATATAACTTAATATTCGCATATTTTATACAAATACTAAAACTTAATTAAATATTTGAGAAAAATATAAAATAGTTATACTCTAATATTTAGAATATAACTATTAAATATTTTAATTTTTATAAACTAATAAAAAAAGAAACAATTATGTTTTAATAATTATTTTAATAATAGTGCTATATCATTCGTTAAATTTTTTATAGTTTAAGAAAATAATATATGTAATATATATGTTATATTGATAATATATTTGTTCTTGATATAAATATAATATTTCACTTAATATTATATATTGTAACATAAGACCAAATTTTATTTTTCAATTAAAAAATAAAAATCATATTGATATAAAAGTATTATGCTTAATAAACATAAAATTAAAAAAATCTTCATACATTGATAAAACTTTAACTTCTATTTGAATATTTTTTTTGATCAAAAAAAAGAAATTAAAATATAAATAAATGATAAAAAAAGAATAGTAGAATAATTTTTATAATGTTATATTTACATTTTTTATAAAAATAAACTATAATATAAGAGTTATAATAATTTAAAAGAAACATTAATGATCTGATAATTTTTTAAAATTAAATTTATTACGCAAATAAATTGGTTGAGCTTCTTCAGGGTTAATTGTTTTACATTTTTTTAATTTTTTTAAGGCTAAAACTAACATATCTTTAGCATCAGGTAAATAAATGTTACTTTCCAATAAATTTAAATTTGTCATTCTTAATATAGGATAAGCTGACCAACCAGTTCCAGCGATTGTCCATTGATCACTTAAACTATTTATTGTGACTAAAAATTTTTCTGGTTTTAGTACTGCCTCAGTTTCCTCACCTTTCCAATAACCATCCATTTTAAGCTCATAACAAGCAGAATAAATTTCTCCCATTCTTGCATCTATAGCTACTAATATTTTTTTTGCTCCTGATTGACGAGAAGCACCTTGAGCTATAGTTAATAAAGAAGAAATACCTATCATTGGTAAATTTGCTCCAAATGCTAATCCTTGAGCAACACCGATCGTAATGCGAATACCAGTAAAACTACCAGGTCCTTGTCCAAAAGCTAAAACATCAATATGTTGTAAATCTAAATTTGCTTCAATAAGACATTGTCTTACCATTGGTAATATTTTTTTTGTATGCCCACGAGGCGAAACTTCAAATTGATTAAAAATTTTACCATCGCACCATACAGCAACAGAGCATGCTTCAGATGTTGTATCAATTGCTAATATATAGCTTACCATATTTTAATGTCCTAACTATCATTTATAATTGATAATTATCAATATTAAAATATTTTTTGGATAAATAATATTTAGATAAAATTCTTTATTTTTTATCATTATTTGCATTTTATTACTTGATCTCCATTTTTATAAAAATCAATCTTTACATATAAACTATATTTTTTATATGAAAACAGAAAAATATTCAAAAAAAATTAATCATTTATCAAAAAAATAATAAACATATAATCATTAATATTAAAAATTAACTGGGTATTTTTTGATTTAAATTAAGTTCTTAACAAGAAGAGAATATTAATGTAATAAAATGATCGTCACTATGTAATTAATTATTTTACTTACGTGCATATATAATAATTGCAAATCTGATGATGTAAAAATAATTTTTTAATAACTATATAAAATATCATTTTTTAAGATTAATCTCTTTTTTAAAAAAAATAATTATTAATATCAATAATATATTATTTTCTACTACAAGTTAAATAGTAATTATATATTATTTATTTATTTTTTTTTAAAATTTAAAAACCAAATTCAAACAATAACAAAGCAAAAATGTTGATCGTAGATATTATCTAAAATAATGTACATAAAATAAAATAATATTAGTAAAGTGAAAATAATTAATATTTTATAATCAATACTGCGGAAAAAAATAAAAATTTTGTTGACCATTAAAGTAATTTACTCTATAAATAATTGATTAGTTTTAATAGTTAAATTAATTATCGTTTTGATTTGTTTTATTGTATATATTTTATATAATTATAAAAATTTAATCATGAATTTTTATTTGATAGATTAAATTGATCTTATTGTTCATAACATTAAATAACCCCCTAAGAATTATTTAGATTTTAAAAAAAATTTAATATTATATAATAAGTATTAATATATTTTATGTATTTTCTGCTCAAAAATTACATTGATAAATAATGTTGGCAATCATTTATTTAATAGTATATGTTTATAGTAATAATTATCATTTAAACTAATCTTATGCATAAATAATTAACATAATTTTTTAAATAAATTGCCATAGATTAATATATAAATTTTTTTATTCTTACAATCAATAAATCATGATAATAAAATTATTCTGTAAAGTTTCTAGTATAATTGATAGAAAAGATTTCTGTTAAAATATTAATTTTATATTAAACGACTATAGGAGTTTTTTTTATTTTTTCATTTTTAGATTGAATTATTAATGGTAGTATTTTTTGTAATTTAAATATCATTTCTCTATTTATAAAAGTTTTAAGAATTATAAATTAAAATTAATTAATCAATATTTAAGATAAAAAAGTGATAAATTTTATAATATTTATAAAAATAAACTATACTATTTTTTTTGTTTATTTAGTATTTAAAAAAAAATAAATAAACATTTTTATATTTAATTAATATTTATATTATAAAAATATTAATTAAATCAGCTAACTTATTTAACGAAATTTTTAATCAGTAACCTATAAAATGAATACAAAAATATTTAACTCAAGTTGTTATTACAAACTCATGATAATTAGTTTTATAAATTATTTGTTATTTTTTAGAAAAATCATATTCAACATTTAATAAAATATTTTATATAAGTAATTTTTTTAAACTTTATAAATTATATAATGATGAATAAATTCTTTGTGGAACTTTAGAGGTTAAATTTTTTTTGAAATTATTTTATAATAAAATGGAAATAGAAAATTATAAATTTAAAATATAAAATAATCAAGTTTTTTAGTAAAAAATAAACTATATAAAATGTAAAATGTAATAAAATCATCACTTCCAGTTTATACTTTATTTTCATATTATTTATTTTTATTATTCATTTAGTTCATTAAATCAGTGAATACTTATAGCTAGTTAATGTATTTATTTAAAAAAAAATCTTTTTTATAAAATTCATAATTTTTTATTATATAATTTTAAATTTATATTTACATTACAATCATATCCTTTATTTATTTTAATCACGCATTAACAAATTATTTTTTGAAGATATTTTATATATTTATTGAGTTAATAAACTTTAGAACATAATAGCCATAAATTAGTTACAATTTTTATTTTAAATTTTATGTTTTTAATGAAAATTAAAATAAATTATTTTACTAATGAATGATCGTATTAAATATTATTTAAATAATATATTAATAATATATTATTTAAATAATTAATTTATCTCTAGATATAAATTAATTTTAATAAAATTATAAAATTAATAAAACGATAAACTATAAAAATAAATTTAAAATCATTACTTTAAATAACTAAAATATTAAATATATTTAATATTATTAATAATAAATTATTTTTAGCGTTTCATCATTGTTATTAAGATATAGAATAGAATTCTTATTACCATTATTATAACAAGAAATAATTAAGAATAAAAAAATATTAAAATAGTATTTAAGATAAAAAATTTAAATTTTTTATTTATTTATTTTTTTTTAATTATATATGTTAATTAATAATTAATTTATAATAATTGTTAATTTATTTGGCACCATAGAGTGTATTTAAAAATATTAATTTTTTTTAAAACCCCTTGTGTATATGACATAAATTTTATTTAAAAATATTTTATGTTAAACAAAAAAATTAATTTTAACGCATTACGTTATATTTATATATTTCACACTAAATAATTTTATAAAAAAATCTATCGTCATAAATTATTATATTTAAACTTTAACATTTAAAAAATATTATTTTTAATATTTATTAAAAATAAACAATTATTAATAATTTAATTAATCATTATTAAAAATCTTTATATATATTTAATATCAAGTTTTTATATTTATGACTAATAGATATAAAGAATCCCTCAACTTAAGAATTTTTATTAAAAAACATACAAGTAATAACAAAATAAATCCTTTATTTGACTAATTGACTTTTAGCAACTAATATATTATTTATGATAAATAATATACGATTATGATAATTTAATAAAAATAATACCAGTAATTAGTAAAATAATACCACTCCAACCTTTATAATTTAGTTGTTGATTGAATAAAATCCAACCAGCAAAAACGGTTACTATAACACCAACCCCACCCCAAAGTGCATAAGCAACAGAAAGTTCAATACCATTTATTGCTATAGCTAATGCACTAAAAGCACCTAAAACAATAACTAATGATAACACACCAATCCATAATCGCTTAAACCCATTTGATAACTTTAAAAAAATATTAGCTAATACTTCTAGAATAACAGCAAGAAATAGAAAAGTACTATGCCACCATTGATGTTCTTGTAACATATTATGTGCTTCCTTAATATTTTTTTAGTATTTTAGCAAAACTTTTCAAGTATTTCATTGCATATAATGTACTAATTTTTTAGTACCTGATTTTATTAATGATATTCCAATAATAAGTAATACTATTCCAATAATTTTCATTAGTGATAATGATTCATTAAATAATAAAATACTAAATACTGTTATAAAAATTATACCAATACCTTCCCAAAGAGCATAAGCTATTCCAAGATCAACTTTTTTTATCGCTATTGCCAATAATATATATGATGAAGAAATCATAAAGTACATTACAAATAAACCAATTATATCACCACTGATACTAAAATATTTCATTAATAAAGTACCAATAACCTCTGTAATAATTGCTAATAATAAAAATATCCAATAAATCATTATATTTTCCTATTATTACTAATCATCAAAGTAATGGATAAATACATAAATTAGTAATAACTAAGTGATGATTTAAATTAAAGACAAAATTATCGATAAACACCCTATTAGCAAAAAGAAACCCTCCAAAATATCACACTAGTGATGTTTTGAAGGAATAAGTAGATATTTTAATAAAAAAGATGATAATTAATACGTTGATTTTTAACGATTTTAACGCTAGACATGATAATTTATTTATATATCAAATAGCCAATCTATATGAGATACTACAAATCCTAATATTGATAAAATATATACCAAGATAGTTATATCATAACAATCCTAATTACTCAAATAATTATAATAAATTTGAATTAATATATAAAACATTATCATTAAAAAGATTAATAAATATTAAATTACTTCTATAATGATATAAATAGATTACTTTAACTCGTTCCATGAACGACCATCTTTTTTAATCATTAAATCAGAAGCAGTAGGTCCAGATGTACCTGCTTGATAGAGTTTAGGTAATTCATTATCCTTTTCCCAAGCGTCTATAATGGAATCTACCCATTTCCAAGCCGCTTCAACTTCATCTCGACGGACAAACAATGCTTGAATACCTCGCATGACTTCTAGTAATAAACGTTCATATGCATCAGCCAAATGAATTTTATTAAATGTCTTAAAAAAACTTAGATCTAATTTTGTTGTTTGTAAATAATGCTTATGTTCAAGGCCTGGTGCTTTATTTAAGATTTTAATATCAATTCCTTCATCAGGTTGCAATCGAATGGTTAATTTATTTTGCGTTAGATTTTGATGAGAATCAGAAAAAATATTTAATGCTGGCTTCTTAAAATAAATAACAACTTCAGAGCATTTTGATAGCAAACGTTTTCCTGTTCTTAAATAAAATGGCACACCAGCCCAACGCCAGTCATCAATATCAACTCGAATTGCTACAAAAGTTTCTGTTTTACTTGATTTATTTGCTCTATCCTCTGAAAGATAGCCTACTACTTTTTTTCCTTGAATAAAACCTGATGTATATTGACCACGAACAGTTTTTTCGCGAACATTATTATAATCAATGCGACGCAATGAACACAATACTTTAACTTTTTCATCTCGTATACAATCTGCAGTTAAATCTGCAGGTGGTGACATAGCAATCATAGTCAAAATTTGTAATAAATGATTTTGGACCATATCACGCATTTGTCCTGCCCCATCAAAATAATCCCAACGCCCTTCAATGCCAACCTCTTCAGCAACCGTAATTTGTATATGATCAATCGTGTGATAATCCCAATTATTAATAAATAAAGAATTAGAAAACCGTAATGCTAATAAATTAAGGACTGTTTCTTTACCTAAATAATGATCAATACGGTAAATTTGACTCTCTTTAAAATATTTAGCAATTTGATTATTTATTATTTGTGAAGAAAGAAGATCACTTCCTAATGGTTTTTCTATAACAACTCGATTCGGTTTTTTATTAAGGCCGGCACAAGCTAAACCATAACAAACAGCACTAAATGTTGTTGGAGGCATTGCAAAATAATATATAGATAGTTTGTTGTCTCTCTGAAGATATTTTGCTAATAAGTTAAATTTATTTAAATCATGAACTTCTAAATTAAAAAAATCAAGACGCATACTTAATTTTTGCCATAAACTAGGTTCAATTTTTTCATTTAAAAAAGTATCTAAAGTTTCTTTAACTTCCTTTATATAAGCAGCTGAATTCCATTCGGCCCTTCCAATTCCTATAATACGTGTATCTGGATGAATATAGCCTGTTTTTTCTAATTGATAAAGGGAAGGCAATAATTTTCGGCTTGCTAAATCTCCTTTTGCACCGAAAATAATTAAATTACATGCCTGAAGAACTCTTTTAATTGTCATAATATTGCATTCTCTTTAAAATATAAGCTTTATAACATCATGATAAATTCAATCGAAAAAATAAATGTATCTTTTTTGACTTAACAAAGTAAATAATATTTCTGTATTTATTATTTAAAATAATACAGAAAAAATTAATTACTTATATGTAGTTTTTAACTTTTCATATCTATTAAGTTAAAATAAAAAAAGTAAACTAAGAATTACTAATATTTTAATAAAAATTCAGTTAAAAATTTATTTTGATTTCTGATTAAAACACGTAATATATTTTTTAAAGTAAAAACTTTTTACCTTCAGAGTTATTAATAAAATAAGTAGCTTTCAGTACGAAACATTTGAGTAATAAATAATAGATTTAAATATACTAATATAGAAAACTAAATTATTAGTTCAATAATAAAACAATAAAAATCATTTACATTAGTATTTGTATAATTATTATAAGTCATAAAAAGAAAATTATTTCTCTTTAATTTAGTTTTTTTATCAAGAGTTATTTTGTCATTTATGATGGGTTATAAGTATTTTTTATTAAAATAACAGTGTCTATTTTTGATGATGTTATAGTATAACATATATATTATATTAATTGTTAAGATAGAAATTTATAAATTTCATTTTTCATACACGAAATACTAAAAACTTAATTAAATCAAATTAAATTTATTAAAAATTCTATAGTATTAGTATATTATTTCCATAAATTCCTCTTTTTTTATTTAAATAACACATAAATCTATGATAATTAATATACACTAAATATACTGATATTTTATATAAGTATAATAGTTAAATTAGCATATTACTATCATATAATTAATATTAATAAAAATGATATGTTAACAACTAATTTTAATTTTTAACAAAAGTAAAGAATTATTGATAATTTAAATTATTTAAAAAGTATATTACATAATAGCTTATCCTGTTAAAATATAGTGTTATTTATATTAGTAAAACTGATTAATTTTAGTGAATTAAAAATCTACTTTTATTATAAAAACATATTCCATATTTAAACTCATTAAATGATACAACAATACATTTTAATGAAGATATTAATTTTAATTTATGTAATAACCTATTAATTAATAGTAATTTTAATGGATTAATGGAGTCATAAATGTTGAGACGAATTAGAAGAACAAAAATCGTCACCACTCTTGGTCCTGTGACTGATCGTGATGATAATTTAGAAAAAGTAATTAAAGCTGGAGCAAACGTTGTTCGGTTAAATTTTTCTCACGGTTCACTGGAAGATCATTTACAACGCGCAAAAAAAGTGCGTGAACTTGCAAAATCATTAGCGCAACATATTGCCATTCTTGGTGATCTTCAAGGACCTAAAATTCGAATTTCAACATTTAAGGAAGGAAAAATTTTTCTTCATATTGGTGATAAATTTATATTAGATGCTAATTTAAAAGAAGGTAATAAAGAAAAAGTAGGCATTAATTATAAAGATTTAGTTACTGATGTAACATTAGATGATATTCTTTTACTTGATGATGGACGTATTCAATTAAAAGTACTAACGGTAAAAAATTATCAAATTTTAACTGAAGTGATTATTGGTGGAGAATTATCAAATAATAAAGGGATTAATAAGTTCGGTGGTGGTTTATCTGCAAATACATTAACAGAAAAAGATAAAGCAGATATTTTGACTGCCGCTAAAATCGGTGTTGATTATTTAGCAGTTTCTTTTCCACGTTCAGCTGAAGATTTAAATTATACTCGTCGACGAGCTCGTGAAGCTGGATGTGACTGTAAGATTGTAGCTAAAATAGAACGCGCTGAAGCGGTTGCTAATAATAAAGTGATTGATGAAATTATTTTAGCGTCAGATGTAGTTATGGTTGCTCGTGGTGATCTTGGTGTTGAGATTGGCGATCCAGAACTAGTCGGTATACAAAAGAAATTGATACGAAGAGCTCGCCAACTTAATCGAGTTGCTATCACTGCAACTCAGATGATGGAGTCGATGATTACTAATCCAATGCCTACACGAGCTGAAGTGATGGATGTTGCTAATGCCGTATTAGATGGTACTGATGCCGTTATGTTATCTGCTGAAACAGCTACAGGTCAATATCCTGCTGAAACAGTAGAAGCTATGGCCCGAGTTTGTCTTGGAGCAGAAAAAATGACTGGTATTAATACAGCAGAAAAACATCACTTTAATGATTTATTTGATAGCATTGAGGAAGCAATAGCAATGTCAGCTATGTATGCAACTAATCATTTAAAAGGAGTAAAGGCGATTATTACAATGACAGAATCAGGACGTACTGCTTGTATTATTTCTCGAATTAGCTCAGATTTACCAATATTTTCTATCTCCTATCATGAAAAAACATTAAATCAGTGCGCACTTTATCGTGGTGTAACTCCTGTTTATTGTAATAAAGAGACTAATTCAACTAATGCTGTTAAAAATGCTATTCAATGCTTACTAGAAAAGAATTATATTGAGAAAAGTGATCTAGTATTAGTTACACAAGGCGATCAAATGGGTCGTATTGGTAGTACCAATACGTGCCGAATATTAAGAGTTGAATAATTTTACAATATTAAACAATTTTAATCTCATCATAAGCAACGTATTTTATTTATTAATAAATAAAATGATTTAAATTATATTTAATATTTAAAGAATACTTTAGTGTTTACTTGAATAAAAATGTTTTATTAATTTTGATAAATAACATTATAGCACTTGTACTTCATAAGTATATTTATTAATTATATAATTTTTATATAAAAATTATAAGTTTAATTAGATAAAAAATAATATTTATACTTAAAAAAAATAAAAATTTATTATTATGAAATAATGAAATGAAATTATTATTACAAATAATTTTAAATATAGAACTATTTATCTTAATAAATATGATAATCTATTTTCAATAAAAATTAACATTAAATATATATTTTACATGCAAGATACTTATCTTAAAGTTTATAAATATATCCACAACTTTTAAAATTTATTGAGAAAAATAGCATATTAATAAAATGAAACATTATTATTTATTTTTATTAAAAATAAATAATAATGAATTATAAATCATTTTTATTAAAATTTTTAGCTTTTTTATAAGAAATCATATTATTGTAAATAAGTTTTATTTTTTTTATAAAAAATAAATAGATAAATTATATTCAAATATAATTTTATTAATAGTGTAACTTAAAAAAAATATTATTTTATTTTAATTAAAGTATTTTCTATTATGATTTTATTTTAATAAAACCATTATATATTTAATTTTAATCTTAAAGTTAAAAATAAAATTTCTCATTAAATGAGATAAAAATTAATTTAATAAGACTGCTTTTTAATATCAATATATATTATTCAACAAATATAAAATCAATAAAAATGTATCATTATGAATAATAATTCAACATATTAATTAAATATAAGTTATTTTTTTTCATTTCGAAAACTAATTAGGTTAATAAAAGAATTTAACTAATTAGCATTAAAAATTTTTAATAATTTTATTATAGAGATATTTTATATATAAATATTTATTTCAAATAGACACTTTTAACTCTTTGTTTATTATATTAAAATAATAATATCATAACTAATTTATTTGATAATATTTCTCATTAGTTTATAAGTATTTAATTTATTAAATGTATAATTATTAATTATAAATAATATTATAATCAATGATATGATACAGATCATCAATTAAAATATTTGCTATAAATAAGCTTATTTATAATTTCAAAAAAAAATAATAAATTTACTGTTTTCTTTGTTATAATTTAAATTATGATGAAAAATCTAAATATCCATTCTTAATATTAAGCAACAAATAACATATTTTTAACATTTAAAATATTTAATGATTATTAAAAAATTAATAATCTTATTAAAATAATTAATAAGATTATTTTAATAATAAAACATAATTGATATTTTTTAAATTTTAATTTTAGTTATATGGCAATTATGTATTATAAAATAATATTATATTATAATCTTCATATATATAATAATTAAATGATCATGTGAATATTGATTAATTATAATATCAATTATATCATAGAAAATTAATTCAGTCAAAACAATATTAAATTATGCTGCAATAAAAATATCTTATTAATATATTTTTTATTTATTTCTCTATTAATTTAAAAAATAATAGAGAAAATTATTTTTTTTTCTGATCATAAAGTTATTTGTTAATTTAACAATTAATATATCTATTTTATTTATTTTATAAAAAATAGATCACTTAACACAATAGACAAGTAAATGTCAATACACTAAATCTACAAATATTTTAAGTGAAAAATAATAGAATAAAAATAAATATAATTAAGTTTATTGTATATATTTTGCTACTTATTAATTAATATATTTAAATTTAATATATAAAAGCTAAAATATGAAATTAATTACAATATTAATTGTATATGTTCTGTAATAAAAAATTATTAGAGTAAATATAAATAAAATAGTTTTTATAATCTATTTTTTTTAAAAATTACATTAATTAATTACCATCTTTAATTTGTTTTCTTTAACAAATGCTAAAAAGAGTTTGCGATCTTTACCTGTTAATTGTTCTGAATAAGGTAAATTCGCAGTTAATGGATTAACTGCTCGCCGATTAAACCACAATTCATAATGAAGATGAGGTCCAGTAGTACGTCCTGTATCACCTGATAATGCAATCCGTTCACTTTTTTTTACTTTTTGACCTACTTTAACTAATAATTTACGTAAATGCATATAACGAGTTATATATTGATGACTATGGCGAATAACAATAAAATTACCAGCCATTTCACTATATTTTGCTACAATAACTTCACCATTACCAACTGCTACTATTGTCGTTCCAATAGGCATTGAAAAATCTACTCCTTGATGAGGGGTAGAACGCCCAGTTATAGGATTTATACGATGTAAACTAAAGTGTGAAGAGACTCTAAAAATTTTAGTTGTAGGGTAACGTAAAAAACCTTGCCCTAAGCTATTAGCTTCACTATCATAATAGAAACCATTTTTCGCCCGAAAAATATAGTAATTCTTACCATTAGTTAATAAGTGAACACTTAATAGTCGACTTTGTTTGTTATGACCATCAAGCATTTCACGACTTAACAAGAGCGAAAATTTATCGCCAGATTTTAGTTTACGTAAATCAATTTGCCATTGTAATGCTTTAGATACTTCATGTGCTTCACTATACGTTAATCCTGCATTAATTGCACTAGAGGTAAAATTATCATTTATTTTACCTTTTATAATTTTATTAACCCAAATACCTTGACGAATTCGTTTCTCTTCATTGAAAATACTAGAAGATTCTTGTCGAGTATAGATTCGTGTTTCGCGTTGCGAAATAATCCATGTTAGTACCTGTAACTTCCCATCTTTATTTAATTCCCAACTTAATGTCTGCCCTATTTGCAAATTACGTAAAACTTCATGTTGATTAGCAATCTCTAAAATATCACTAGTATCTAGACCATACTGAGTTAAAATACCAATCAGATTATCGCCATTTGAAACAATATGTTCATCAAACCGATCAGAACCTTCTTTATCAGTTATTCCTTCATCTGGTAACTGTTCACTATTATCGGTAATGACATTGTCGGTATCTGAGTTGTCTATTTGATTGATATCTTTTTCACTATTATCCTTTCTAATAATAATATCTCTATTTATTGGTGATTCTTCTGAAATATTTTTATTTTTATCATATTGTTGAGTAATAATCGGGTGCCAAATTATGATAGCTAATGTCATTACGGTTAATGTGCTTAGCATAATTTTATGAGGTTTAGGTAAACTACCATATACTTGAATAATAGTTTTTGTCATTTGCTGCACTATTAAATTCCTTCTAGTCTTTATCTAGACAACACTTAAATTGATTAGATAACACCGTTAAAAATTCCATATAACTATCTTTACTTAATTTAATACTGCTACCTAATGGATCTAATATACCTATTCGTACGTTGGTATTTTTTATAAGAGTTGACTTGAATTGTGGTTCAATAAAAATACAAACTATTTTTTTTTGAGCCAACATTGTTCTTATTTGATATATTTTTTTTGCGCCCGGCTGAATGATAGGATTAATAGTAAAATAACCTAATGAACCCAAATGATAGTGCTTTTCAAAATAATCATAAGCATCATGAAAAACAAAATATTGCTTATTTTGAACCGACTGTAATATTTTAGCAATATTTTTATCAGTTTGCGTTAATTTCTCTTCGAATTCATGAAGGTTTACGGTGAATTCTTTTTTATATTTAGGGTATAAATAAATTAATCTATGATAAATAATATTAGCAATAACACGTGCAATCTCTGGTGATAACCAGATATGCATATTATACTTATTATATAAACGATAATTATGATAAAGATCATAATGATAGCTATTATGGTTTTTATTATTTGCTTGTATAGTATAATCATTATTTTTCAATAAAATTTTTTTTATAGCTAAAACCTCGATTAATGAGATCTGTTTCTGAATAGATAATTTTTTTAATGGCTTCTCTAAAAAAGTTTCCATATTTGATCCAATCCAAATAAAAAGATCAGCAGTTTTAATCTTTTTTAAATCAGATGGTTTTAAAGAATAATAATGAGGTGAAATACCATTAGGTATTAATATTTTTAAATCAATAACACCATTAGTAATAGCTGCAGCAATAAAACCTAATGGACGGATTGACGTAATAACATCAGCATGGCTAGTAGATAAGAAACAAAGTAAAAATCCTGTCTTAATATATTTTTTCCACATAATTTTCAATATTTTTTTGTTTTAGGTATCATTAAATGATAATTTTTATAGACTAATTTTGATAATGTTATATTATAACGTTTTAATAATCCTACAAGAATTATTTATCATGAAAACATTATTAAGTTTAAAAAATATTTTTGTTAATTATGGTTCACAGCAAATTATTAAAAATATTTCCTTTGATTTACATTCTGAAGAAATATTAACTTTATTGGGTCCAAATGGCGCTGGTAAATCAACATTAGCTAAAATAATTCTTGGGTTAATAACTCCAAATAAAGGAAAAGTAATCTACAGAGAAAAATTATGTATTGGTTATGTACCACAAAAATTACCATTAGATATTACGATACCTTTAACAGTTAAAAGTTTTATGACATTAAAACCTAGAATAAAAACCACTAATATTATTTCTGCTTTAATAAGTGTTAACGCAAATCATCTTATTGAAAAACAAATGCAAAAACTATCAGGTGGTGAAATTCAACGCATTTTACTTGCCAGAGCACTACTTAATCAACCACAATTACTTGTTTTAGATGAACCAACGCGAGGTTTAGATATCAGCGCTCAAGTTTCTTTATATGATTTAATTGAAAAAATTCGAATAAAATTAAATTGCGCTATTTTTATTATCTCACATGATCTTCATATAGTTATGACAAAAACTGATAAAGTACTCTGTATTAATAAAAAAATATGCTGTTCTGGTCGACCTGAAGATATAGCTTTAAATCCAAAATTTATTGCTATGTTTAGTCATCATAAAATAAAATAAATAGAGTATCTATTATCACTATCATAATAATCATCAATATAATCTATATAAGCATATTACTGATAAACTTACAGGGAAATTATTAATCATGATTGATTTATTGCTACCTAGTTGGTTAGCTGGTATATTGTTAGCTATTGTTGCTGGACCACTAGGTTCTTTCATTATTTGGCGTCGTATGTCATATTTTGGTGATACCCTTGCTCATGCTTCATTACTTGGTATTGTTTTTGCTTTACTACTAAATCTTAATGTATTTTATACTGTTATTGCTGTTACACTTGTTCTTTCAATCTTATTAATTTGGTTAGAAAAATGTCAAGAATTAGCGATTGATACTTTGTTAGGTATAATGGCACACAGTACCTTATCGGTTGGATTAGTACTTATGAGTTTGATTACTAATATTCGTATTGATTTGATGACTTATTTATTTGGTGATCTATTATCGATAACAACCAAAGATATTTTTTTAATTGCGATAAGTGTTACTATTATTTGCTTAATCATTATTTGGCAATGGCGTAACTTATTGTCAGTAACGGTTAATCAAGATTTAGCTTTTATTGATGGTATAAAAATACAACGAATTAAAATACTATTAATTCTGATTACTGCATTTGCTATAAGTATTGCAACAAAATTTGTTGGTGCTTTAATCATTACATCATTATTAATTATCCCCCCCGCTACTTGTAGAAGATTTTCTAAAACACCAGAACAAATGGTAATAGCTGCTATTATTATTGGTATGGTCGCCGTAACAACTGGACTTATTTTATCTGCTTATTATGATACACCAGCAGGACCATCAGTTGTGATTTGCGCAAGTTTTTTATTTATATTGAATTTGTTTTTTAAAAAAGAAAATTAATTTATTAATATGTTCAATTAATATTTAAGAATATTTAATTATAAATTAATTAATTATAATTCATAATAAGTATTATGTTCTTAATTAAACAGGAATCTATAATCAAAATAAATATTTATCTTTAAATTTAATATCCTTTAGATTAATTTTTATAAAAAAAATTTTATTTATAAATAAATTAATTTAATTAAACTTTTAATTATCAATTTTATGATATATTTTTAATATAAAAGCATTTTAATTTATACTTAAATTTTTTTTATTTTTAAGTTATAAATGATTTTGAAAATAATTAAGTGAATCTTTTTAGTGCATAAATATAATCATAGTTAATTAATAAAAATAATAATAATAAAAAGAGTAATACTTTTATTGTTAATAAAATATATATAAATCTTTATATGATATATAAAAATATAATAATTTTTATCCTAATTACTAATTATTTTGTAATTATTTTTTGCTTTAAAGAAAAATGATGATTTAATATGTGTAAAATAAAAAATTATAGTTATTAATTTAATAAAATTGGCTCAAAAAATATTTGATAATATTAATATTTATTTCTTTTTTACCTTTAACTAATACTAACTTTTTTATGTTTAATTGCCTTAAAATTTACTAGTAACAATAATTTAATTACCAAGATTAAATTATCGCTTTTATATCATATCATACTATTAATTTTAACCAATTGATTACCCATAAATAATAGAAGTAATAATAATTATTAGATATTTATATTTCATAGTATTTTTTTAGTGTTTTTAATAACAGATATTGATAATTCTGATAATACAATTGGATTAATTTCACTTGGAGAACTTGTCATTAAACAGGTTGCTGTAGATGTTTTTGGAAATGCAATTACATCTCGAATATTTTTTGTTCCTGTTAACAACATAACAAGTCTATCTAAACCAAAAGCTAACCCGGCATGTGGTGGCGTACCATATTTTAATGCCTCTAATAGGAAACCAAATTTATTTTTCTGATCTAATTTTTTAATTTTTAGAATTTCGAAAACAGTTTCTTGCATTTTATTATGATGAATTCGCACTGATCCACTACCAACTTCATAACCATTAATAACCATATCATAAGCATTAGCAATGGCAGATAAAGGTTTACTTTTTAATTGTTCAGAAGTAAATTCTTTTGGTGCAGTGAATGGATGGTGCATAGCATTAAGTTCTCCGTTTTTATCTTCCTTAAACATTGGAAAATCAATAACCCATAATGGTTTCCAGGTTTTATTCTTTGTGATCTCTAAATCATCTCCTACTTTTAATCGCAAAGCTCCCATTGCATCATTAACAATATTTTTTTTTCCAGATCCAAATAATAAGATATCACCTTCTTTAGCTTGAGTGCGTATTAATAAATTAGTTATTACCTCTCGCGGTAATAATTTAATTATTGGGTTTTGAATATCAATTTGATAAACATTTAATGAATTGACTTTAATCCATGTTAACATTTTTTCACTATAAATAGCAGCAAATTCAGAATAACTATTCAATAACTTACGCGTTAAACTTGCCCCCCCTGGAACACAAAGTGCAACTACACGTCCTTTTGGATCATTAGCAGCATCAGAAAATATTTTAAACTCAACTAACTTAACTAAATCAGTAATATCAATTAATTCTAAAGGATTACGTAAATCTGGTTTATCTGAACCATAACGCTTCATGGCCTCAGAAAAAGTTATTACTGGAAAAGCTCCTAACTCAATACCTTTATTTTCTTGCCATAAGTGACTGATTAATCGCTCCATTACATCACGCACTTGATTTGCAGTCATAAAAGAAGTTTCTACATCTATCTGAGTAAATTCAGGTTGACGATCAGCACGTAAATCTTCATCGCGAAAACATTTTCCTATTTGATAATAACGATCAAAACCAGATATCATTAATAATTGTTTAAAAAGTTGCGGTGATTGCGGGAGAGCATAAAATTTTCCCTTATAAATACGACTTGGGACAAGATAATCACGCGCTCCTTCCGGCGTTGCTTTCGTTAAAATAGGCGTTTCAATATCAAGAAAACCTTCTTTATCCATAAAACGACGAATAAAATTACTAATTTTTGATCGTTCTATTAAGCGCATTGCAACTTTCGGTTGTCGTAAATCAAGATAACGATATTTTAATCTAATTTCTTCAGAGTTTTCTTGATTGTTATCTATTGGTAATATTTCTGCGCGATTAATAATAATCAATGATTCTGCAATAATTTCAATATTACCAGTCGGTATTTTTTTATTAATTTGCTCACGTTTTTTTACAATACCTGTAATTTGAATACAAAATTCATTGCGTAAATCTAATGCTTTATCAAAAAGTTCATTATATTTTTTTTGCATAAAAACAACTTGAACTAAACCTTCACGATCTCTTATATCTATAAAAATTAGTTTTCCTAAATTGCGATGACGATTCACCCAGCCACAAAGAGTCACTTTTTGTCCAATATAAGCAACTCCTAAATGACCACAATAATTTGTGCGCATACGATATCCTTTTATTTATTATCATAATAAAATTATAGAAGAATTTATATTAATAATTTAATACTCTTTTTTTTTAAAAAAAAGTATACTTCATTATATAAAGTAGATAGTTTTTATTTTTTTTATTCTCAAAGCTTTTAATTAATAAATTATATTCATAGTAAGAATTAAGGGTTTCATGTGTATTATTCTTTTTAACTTTATTTAATATAACTAAAAGAAATAATTAATTATATAAATTATATTTAATATTACTTAAATTTTCTTTAAAAGTGATTAAGCTTATAATTCAGTATGCAGTTGTTTATAATAATTATAATTTTATAGATTATAAAGAGAAATAAATTTAATGTAATGCTATTGAGAATATTTTTATCTTTATGCTATTATTATTGATAAAAGAATATATGATACTTTTATTTAGTTATTTATATTTATTTTTACAAATTAATTTTTAATATTGTAAGATAATTTTTATTGTTTTATCATAAAATATAGAGAATATACTTGGTGACATTATTATTATTAAATAATATTTTTTAATTCTATAATTTTGATTATTCTTGTTAATATTTATTATTTTTCTTAGATATTAAGTTTTATTTAATTTTAAATGTAATTATTTATTTTGTTAATATAAGTATACTTAATGATTTATCATGTTAATAATATTTAATTTATGCACTAATATAAAATTCATTAAATAGATTAACACTTTCTATTTAATTGATCTATAAATTATGTCAAGATATATTTTAGATAAACAAAAAGATATCTTATTCGCCAACCCTATTATAAATTTAGGTGACTGGAAATTTGATGAAAAAGTAGCTAAAGTTTTTAATAACATGATAAAACGCTCTATTCCTGGATACTCAAATATTATTGCTATGATTGGGCTCTTCGCAACACGTTTTGCCAAACCAAATAGTACTATTTATGATCTCGGTTGTTCTTTAGGTGCAGTAACATTATCAATTCGTCGTAATATTAATGTTAAAAACTGTAAAATCATTGCTATTGATAATTCAATAGCAATGATCAAATATTGCAAAAAATATATTTATCATTATAAATCAAATATATTTGTTGAAATAATTGAAGGTAATATTCTTGATACTAATATAAAAAATGCTTCAATGGTGGTATTAAATTTTACCTTACAATTTATCCATCCAACTGCTCGACAAAAATTAATTAATCGTATTTATCAAGGACTTAATCCTGGTGGTATTTTAATACTATCAGAAAAATTTAATTTTAATGATGAAAAAATTGAATCTTTATTTTCTAATATGCATTATAAATTCAAACGTGCTCATGGTTATAGTGAATTAGAGATAAATCAAAAACGTAATATGCTGAAAAATATTATGTTAACTGACTCAATTGATAAACATAAATCACGTTTAAAATCTGCAGGATTTAATCATTTTAATTTATGGTTTCAATGTTTTAATTTTGGTTCATTACTTGCCATTAAGGAATAAAAGTAATGATAGATTTTAGTCATTTTTATAAAAAAATTGCAGTAGGGTCACTTAGTCATTGGTTGGAAAGCCTACCATTACAAATTAAACAATGGAAAAAAAAACATCAATATAAGCAATTTAAACATTGGCAAAAAACAGTACAAAATCTACCAAATATAACACCAACTTATTTAGAGTTAAAAACTGCAATAATCGCCAAAAATAAATTTCCACTTTTCTTGAAAGATAAAAAACAAATCACTTATCTATTAAAAACTCTGATGCCATGGCGTAAAGGCATTTTTTCTCTTTATGGTATTAATATTGATTCCGAGTGGCGTTCTGACTTGAAATGGAAACGTATATTACCTTATCTTTCATCATTAATAAATAAACAGGTACTTGATGTTGGTTGCGGAAATGGTTATTACATGTGGAGAATGGTTGGGGAGGGCGCAAAAATTGTTATTGGCATTGATCCAACTCAATTATTTTTATATCAGTTTGAAGCTATACGTAAATTAATTGGAAATAATCAACAAGCACATTTGCTACCATTAGGCATTGAACAACTTCCAACACTAGCTGCTTTTGATACTGTATTTTCAATGGGTGTACTTTATCATCAGTGTTCACCGTTAGAACATATTTATCGATTAAAAAATCAATTAGTTTCAGGTGGTGAATTAGTACTTGAAAGTTTAGTTATTGAAGGTGATGAAAACCAATGCTTAATACCTAATAATAGTTATGCTAAAATGCGTAATATCTATTTTATTCCATCAGCAAAAATGCTTAAAATATGGCTAGAAAAATGTGATTTTTTAAATGTACATATTGTGGATCAAACAATAATAACTACAAAAGAACAAAGAAAAACATCTTGGATGGAAACAGAATCATTAGAAAATTTTCTTGATCCAAATAATATTCATTTAACAATTGAAGGTTATCCTGCTCCTTTACGTGCTATTTTAATTGCTACAAAAAAATAAACATAACAATATTTATTATTTGTTATTATGTTAAATTTGACAGTACTATTAATTGGTTATATTTAATAAATTTTTCATCAATAATTTTCTGTAAATTTAATGATTCTAGATCAGTGGGCATTATAATAATTGATTAATTTTAATTTCATTAAATAACATATTTATTTATTTTAATGAAATAAAAATAATTCTATATTCTGTTTATTAGAATTATAAATTAATATATATAATATTATGTTTCCTGATCTGAATATAAAATTATTTAAAACTAAAAATATTAAATACAATGGAAATAATACAATATTATCAAATAATTATTATGAATTATATTTATATAATATATCAATATGTCATTTTAATTTAAAATATCATAATAATATATTTAACTTAATGCATAATTAAATTATAGATTAATTATTTTTAAATAAAATATAAATAATGTTTATTAAACTTAGTTTTATATTAAAAAATTATAAATATTCAAAAAATTTTTATAAAAAAATAAATTATCTAGTATTTTACTATCAATAAAAATTTTTTAAATTAAATTAACTAATGATAAAATATATTAATCTTAAAATAAAATAAATAGCAATTATTGTTTTTCAGAGATTCTTTCTCTAAATATAAGAATTAAACTACTAAATTAATAAATAAATACTATTTAAATTGTAATCATATCTTTTGATAAAATTTATCAATAAAAAAGCATCTAAATTACAAAATAAAATTATCAAAATACTAAAATTTTCTGCGCTATCACTGGAGCAAAATTACAATTATAAATTAATCTTAAAAATATAATTTTTATATTAAGAAAAATAGAATAAAAAAATGACTATATTAGTTTGATTTAAATTTTATCTATAAAATCTATAACTATTTTTAAGTTTTTTTACTAACTTGATAGTTCTTTTGAATTTTGAGATTATTGATAATTAATTAGAAATATTGTATTCTAATCTATATTTTTTATAAAGTGATGTTTTAGGCGAGATAACAAAAAAATAGACTATATTTTATGAATATATAAGTATAAAAAATCGTAATAAAGCATATATCAAAGATTTTGAAAAAATAAACCAAGAAAAAATTACTTTTTAATATTAAAGATCATCTGATTAGTATAATTCTCAAGATAAAAATTAACTGATACTAACATTAATTATTAGTATCCTTAGAATTATCTATAAAGTAATTTAAGATGTAATATAGCGCATTAATATTGAAGATGAAAGATAAAAATTAGGCGAAGATTAGGAGAATAAAGAAAAATATATTAAATTAAATTTATCAAAATTAAGAATGAGATATAAATGTTGTTTTAAACAATAAAAATTATTGATAATATAAAAATTAATTTTTTAAGGTTCAGTTTTGAAAAAAATTAAATTAATCATTTTTTAATATTGTCTTAAATGATTTATTAAATTCGGTATAAACCATATCTTTTAATATATTACAAAATATAATTATTAATATAATCAAGGTTTTTTTTAAAAACAATAGTTAAATTACGATAATATTAAAGTCATAACTTAATTATGATATATCTTAGTAATCTTTTAAAAAATCAAAATTTATTAACCAAAAGTCTAATTGAAGTAATAGAATATAATACCTAGAACACCAGTAACTTATGTAGTGAAAGATATTTTTAATCTAATGAAATAAATAAAAATTAATTATCATCTGTTACTATTCTATCCTATAAATTAGTAACTTATTGAGTATAAAGAAATAAATTAGTATATAGGTAGGATGAATAAAAAATAAAAATATGATTATATTATTATTGTTTCATAAATTAAAGTGATTCAAAAAGAGGTTTAATGATTAAATAAAATTTAAAATAATAACATTGATTACAATTTTTATATCCATATGAATATAAAGAATATCAAACAAGTATCATAATCTTATGCTTATGCTATTCATCATTATTATGATGATTCACATACAAGTAGATAAGTATATATTAAAGATACATGCGTGACAAATAATAAGATAAGAGGTATGTGTTTATTAACACATCTTATCTCTACTTAAAAATCATTAAATTAAAGCAGTTTTCAATATAAATAAATAATTAATTAAAAAAAATAATCTATCTTTTCTTGTGTTACAACAAAGTAAAAAAACATATGAACTATGTATTAATATTGTTAAATTTGGTTATTATAAATTTAAAAATTTTATGTATATCATAAAAAATTAAATTAATAATATTAATTAGAATGATTAACTAATATAAAATACTCTAAAATAAATTTATGTAACTAACTAAAATATTAATAATTATCATAATTTCATTTAAGTTAATGATTTAAGAATATTTTCAAGATATATAGTAAGATGATAAATATAATTAATTATATTATTATACTTATATATGATGTATTCTGTTTTATAGATTGTTAATAAAAGTTAATCTCTTAAGGGTGATAAAATAATTTGGTGTTAAAGTTTTATTGGTAATAAATACAGCTATAATCATATTATAGATATTTTAAATTAATTTCTTGTCATAATTATATAGAAATTTGTTGAAAATATTAGAAACAAAAAATGATTCTATAAAATAATTAAAAATAAAAAACATTACCATTATAATGGATATTCAATGATAGAACTATAGCATTATTCGTTTATAGTAAGAATATTATTCTATCTTTTAATAAAAAAATATTTTAAAATATTTTTTTATTAAAAACATTGAACAATTAATTAATGATTGAGTATTAATTAATAAAGTAATTTTTATGTAGTTCATATTTGTTATTATGAATGAATTATGCTAAATAATGATGTACGTTATCTAAACTTGAAAAGAAATCTTAATTTTAATAGAGAATAAAATTCTTACATTTTTATTTATATTTATAAATATCTAGGATATATTTAGTTTTATATAAATTTAGTAAAATTTTTTTATTTTTAGAGTCCTTTTTATTTATAAATATTTGAATAATATATAAAAATTTATTATCTTAATGTTTAAAATATTTTTTTGTTAAAAAAAATACTTAATATATAAATTATAGCCTGTATCATTAATTTAAAATTACTTTAATATACTATTAATGTTTTTTAGAAACTAAAATCAATGTTATTCACACATTTTATTGATTTTTAAAATAACTTATTTTAAAAATCTTTAGTAATACCAATAAATATCTAATTTATTAGATTTTATCTAATCATTAAATTTTGATACAATTAACTTTAATCATAATAAGTTATTTAACTTTTAATTTATTTTTTCTCACACCATTAAATATTTATATTTCACCATACGAATAATATTGTTATAGTTAAAATGAAAAATTATATTCTTAATAACTTAATTCTTGCATTTTATCAATTAAATATTTTTATAACTAAATGATGTATATCATATAACGTCTTTTTAACATTAAGCTATTCTAAAAATATTTAATATCATCAATTATATTTAATTTAATAATATATATGTATTTCCTTTAAATTTAAATATTTGATTTTTATTCTAGAGTAGAATGCTAAGTATTATTAGCAGTTATGAATCAAATAATTAGCATAATTAATAATGTAATTATTACTTGAACTAATAAATTATTTTATAATTTATAATCTATCTTTTATAGTGGTTAATTTTTAATCATTATTTTTTATTTTTATCATAAAATAGAGATATAGTTAATTATAAATAATTAAAATATAAGTATAAATATATTTATATTATAATTACTAAATTCTATTATTTATAGATTTAGTTTTGAAAAAAATTGAGTGTTTACAATATGTTTAGTATAACACGTTAATCAAATATAAATTATTATATTTATTTAAGAAAAATAATTAATCGATAATTAAATCTTAAATTATATTTTACATTTTTATTAATCAATTGTATTTATATTAAAATTTAAAATGATTATTTTAGAAAAAATATAGGAAATTATATTTCTAGATAACTCTTTAATTAGATGAATAAAAATATTTGATCCATCTATATTTTTTAAGAAAATACTTAAAAGTTAATTTCTTTTAATTAAGATTTAGATAAAAAATAACGTGATCTGCAATAAATTTTAGATAATTAATACATATTAAATAAAATAGCAAAAAATTAGATTTTTTTTTGATATTTAGTTAAAATTAAATATTTTTATTTTTCATTTATTTGTTAATAATTAATATTTACTATAAAATAGTAATTATTAACAAAAATTAATCAATAATTACTTTTCAAAAAAAAAGAATGTTTCTGTTAAATAACATTAATTATTAATAAAATATTTTCAATATATTTTTAATTTTTTATTAAAATAAATTTTTAAATTAAAAAATAAAAAAATAATATATAACCTGTTTTTTTTAAATTAATTTAATAAGAAAAAATATTTAAACCTCGTATAACTCTTTAAAGTTAAACAAAAAATGTTCTATTATAATCCAGTAAAATATTAAATAAATTTAATTTAAAATTATTTAACATTAATAGTTAATTATGACGAAAGAAGCTATTTCATTATAATCTTCATAGCTGTAGTTATATTTTAATGAGTCGAACATAACAAATATCTTTATAATTAAAGGTAATCAGGTGAATATTCAGGCTTTTCTCTCAAAAAAAATTAATGATGCATTAATTGCTGCAGGAGCCCCTAAAGGTAGCCAAGCAAATGTGTCTTATTCAACAAAAACAAAATTCGGCGATTACCAATCTAACGGTATTATGTCCGCAGCCAAGAAAATTGGCATTCCTCCGCGTCAATTAGCTGAAAAAATTCTATGTTTATTAAATCTAAAGGATATTGCTAGTAAAGTTGAAATAGCTGGAGCTGGTTTTATTAATATTTTTCTTGATAAGCAATGGATTGCTAAACATATTGAACTCACTCTACAGCATGAGAAGTTAGCTATTACTACAGTTATGCCACTAACTATTATTATTGACTATTCTTCTCCAAATATAGCCAAACAAATGCATGTTGGCCATTTGCGTTCTACTATTATTGGCGATGCTATCGCTAGAACATTAGAATTTTTAGGTCATAAAATAATTCGTGCAAATCATATCGGAGATTGGGGCACACAATTTGGCATGCTAATTGCTTATCTAGAAAAAATTAAACAAGAAAATATTATCGATATAACTTTATCTGATTTGGAAGGGTTTTATTGTAAAGCCAAAAAATATTATGATGAAGATGAAAAATTTTCTAAACTTTCTCGTAATTATGTAATTAAATTACAATCTGGTGATAAATATTGTCGTAAAATTTGGCGAAAATTAGTTCATATTACCATGAAACAAAATCAACAAATTTATAATCGTTTAAATATCACGTTGACTGAAGGTGATATAATGGCTGAAAGCTTATATAATGATATGTTGCCTGATATTGTGGCTGATTTAATAGCTAAAGGATTAGCTATTAAAAATAAGTCTGCTATAGTTGTTTATTTAGATGAATTTAAAAATAAAGATGGTAATCCTATTGGAGTTATCATTCAAAAAAAAGATGGAGGTTATCTCTATACTACAACAGATATTGCTTGTATAAAATACCGTTATGAAAGATTACATGCTGATCGTGTACTATATTATACAGACTCACGACAACATCAACATTTTATTCAAGTTTGGGCTATTGCACGTAAAGCTGGTTATATTCCAAATACATTGTTATTAGAACATCATGCGTTTGGTATGATGAAAGATAAAAATGGTAAACCATTTAAAACTCGAACTGGCGAAACTATCCAACTCAATACTTTGCTTAATGAGGCGATTGAGCGAGCTGATCATCTTATTCGCCAAAAAAAAACAACTATTCCAGAGAAAGAATTAAAATCAATTATTCAGGCAGTTGCTATTGGCGCAATAAAATATGCTGATCTGTCAAAAAATCGTACTACTGACTATATTTTTAACTTAGATAACATGATAACTTTTGATGGTAATACCGCTCCTTATATGCAATATGCTTATACTCGAGTTGTTTCTATTTTTAAACGGGCTAATATTAATCCAGAAGAGTTAACTGAACAAATAATTTTAACAAATAAATATGAACAAGCTTTGGCGACACGTCTATTGCAATTTGAAGAAACAATATTAACCGTTGCTCGTGAGGGATTACCACATATTATGTGTGCTTATTTATATAATATAGCTTGTTTATTTTCTAGTTTTTATGAACATTGTCCAATTTTAAATGCAGAAAATAACATATTAAAAGAAAGTCGATTAAAATTATCTTTACTGACAAAAAAAACATTAAAAATTGGTTTAAATACATTAGGAATTCAAACAGTAGAAAGAATGTAATTAATATTATTTTTAATGCTTTTAATAATTCATTTTTATCATATTATGTTAATTAAAATAAAATACAATTATTAATAATAAAATTAAGATTAGTAAGTAAAATATATTTATAATTTTATGTTACTATATTATTTATAAAATAACTAATAAAATAATTAAATATCATAATATTGATTAATGCTACGTGTATAAAAATTAAAATAGAATAATAAATTTATTAATAATTTGATTATTAGCTATTTTTTATTAAAAAAAATAATTTTTAAATAAAAGTAATATAAGTTTTAGTAAAACTAAAAAATATGAATTAATATTATATTTAATATATTTAATAAAATTAATTTCTATTACTAAAGAAATAAAAAACAATTATTTTAGATCTATTAAATATCTAAATTATTCTCATGGCATGCTTATAAACAAATAATTTGAATATTAATTAGACTGAATCTATTAATTTACTTATTGTATCTAATTAATCATTTATTTATAAAAAATTATTAAGTTAAGTAGAAATAATTATTTTTTTGATAAAAATAAATTAATTTTGCATAAAATTCAGATAGTAATATGAATAAACAATAAACCTATTTCTAATATGTTAATAAAAAACAGGTTAATAATTTAAGTGTCATCAATCAAAATACATATAATAAAGATTATAATCTTCAAAGAAATACTATAATGTTTCAATACTTTTAAATACTTTTTTTTAAAAAGAATATAATGATTTTACTTATTAAGTATTAATAATAATTATGATTTATTATACAACTATCTTAGAAGATATTATTTCATTAATTATAATTATTGTAACTTAGATATTATTTTCACGATTAAAATAATACAGAAAGTTATTAGTTATAAAAATTCTTTAATGTTAAAAAAGAAAAGTTAGCCTAAAACTATATAATAAATTAATTATTATTAACATTAACGATTTTTAGTTATCTCCTTATTTTAAATATAAAATAAAAGAAATTTTTAATTATCAATAATAATTATTTGATATACTTTATGATAATAATACTTTTGTGAAAATATTAATTATTCATCTAGCGAACAGATTAAAAATTTTAGTTCTATAGATATAGAGGATTATTAAATATAATATTTTTTAATGCATATGTTATTATATTAAATAATGAAAATTGTTTTATTAATTTAATCAATGTTTTGATTATTTTTTTTAATTACAAATTGTTAATTATATTTTAGTAAACACAAAATTTTAAAAACTGTTAAAATATATTTAATCTTATTGAATATATTTTAGTTATTGATAAGTTTTTCGATAAATTGAGATAACTCTTTACGTTTAATTATTATCAATTATTAATTCGATATTAATTTTTTTTTATTACAGAGATGATTAAAAGCAACATAATAAATATTATAAAATATTTTCTTTATTCTATATTATATAAAATAAACTATTATCAAATAAAGATTGATTGATTTAAAATATTTTATGATTCACATATAAAACTTTTTAGATACATGCAATATTAAAAACATCATAAATTGAATCTATTTTAAATTACTTAATTACTTTTTATTTAAAATAATAAATCATTTTATTTTACATAATACTCAATATTTCATTTTATGAACATTAATTATATCAATTCTTAGTAAATGATGATTAATATTAATAATATATAATTAAAAATATATAATTCATATTATTAAATTATTTCATCTTTAATCATGAATAAGTAAATTTCATTAAATTTAATATTTATTTTTAATAAAAAATAAAAAAATAAGTTAATTATTTAATTTAATGCTAAAATGCATTTTTAATAAAATCATTGTAAGTTTATATGCAAAATTATTTGTAATATATTTATTAATAATAAATAAATAAACTAAGAATAAAAATTAAATTATAAAATTATTTATTATATTAAGAATAAAAAATATTTTTATTGATTATTATCAGATTTATTTTTACTTTTAGTGATCATTTTAATTCAATTAAAATATAGTAATAAAGATTATTAATATTTAAGTAAACTCTTTATTACTGTATTTTTGTATCATAACTCGTTCAACGGTATCAACTATTGCTTGTGTATTGACATCAATTTCAATATTAACCTTTTTACCAAGACGTTTTTTTGCAATCGTAGTACGCACTATTGTTTCAGGAATAAGATGAACGCAAAATTGATTATTAATTACATTTCCTACTGTTAAGCTAATTCCATCAATTCCGATAAATCCTTTATGTAAGATATATTTCATTAATTCTTTATTATGTATATAAAACCAAATTTGTAAATTATTTTCACTTTTAAAAATTTTAACTATTTTCGCTGTAGTAATAATATGACCAGACATGAGATGTCCCCCAATTTCATCACCATATTTTATCGATCTTTCTAAATTTACTATATCTCCTAGCTTTAAACTACACAAGTTTGTTAGTTGTAAGGTCTCTTTCATCAAATCAAAACTCACTTTATTTTCATTAATATTGATGACAGATAAACAACATCCATTACTAGAAATAGAAGCCCCTATTTCTAAATCAGTTAATAACTCATTAGGAAACTGAATTGTACAAGTACGAAAATTAATCATTTCTTTTACAGAAACTAATATTCCTTTTCCTTTTATAATACCTGTGAACATATATTGACTTCCAAACTTTAATAAAATATGATTCTATATCATTCTATGTTAGTTATACTTAAAAACACTATAAAAACCATAGATATAGAAGTAGTTTTACCTAATTAAAATTTTATAAAAACTAATATAATAATAAAGTTATTAAAGAACTAATTTTTATGTTTTTATTTATTTTTAATGAGATATGCAATTATATTATTTTTTATACCTTCTCAAGGGGTATAAAAATTATTAACATAATGATATTTATATTATTTTCTATTTATTTTATATATTTTTTTAAAAAACTTTTAAAAAAAATATATTTATTTCTTAATTTATTTATTAATAGTGCTATAAATTAGGTTATATCTATATGTATTTTAAAATAGCAGTTATCACTTGATATGTTTATTTTAAAATATTTTTTTTCGATATATTTTGCTATGTTATTTTATGCGTACTATACACGCTATATCTATCATTTATAAATCATAATTATTTATTTTTAATAAATAATTATGATTTATTTAAACTTTTATTTATCAAAATATATATTCATATTTTTGCGCTTACCTATTAGTTCTATTTGTTTCTTTAAAGTATTTTTTAATTTATCTTTGATGATAAAGTTATTAGCTATTATTTATGGCAATAAAATATCAAAAGCTTTAAATTTATATTTTTTAATTTGTTTGTATTTTTTTGTTTTTTTGATATAATAACAATTATTATAATTAAGTTATGAATTAAATAGTATTTTAATTTAAAATATAAAATATTTATTTATATCAATAATATCTTAAGATTAAGAATATTTTATTACAATTCAACTCTTAGAGTATTTTAAAAAAAAATTGAATTAATCTATAATTATAATCTAAAAGTAATTCTATTATCTTTAGAATTATATTATCATTATACTACCTATTATATTTAAGAACTACTTCATGTAACTGAAGATCACAAATTATACAGTACTATGAAGATATTTTTTAGTCTTCATTATTTTTTATTATTATTGCATACTATTATGATAATCCTATTAATACGTCACTTAATTAAATTATCTAGTTTCATTTTTCTAAATATTAAAACTATTTTTTTGAATTGATTTTATTATTAACTTAACAGCATTAGTTACTATTGACAATATTCTTATTATATTTTATACCTTTAACATTAATAACTTAAATTTATATTATAATATTTAATTAAATATTTATTTTATTAAATAAATATAAAATATAGAAATCAAAAAATATTATTTATTTTAAATAAAATTATAATAAGCAATTAAACAATAAAATTGTATTTTCCTTGCTAGAATAGGAATTACTCGTTAATATTTATTTCTTTTAAATTATCACTATATAATTTTTATTGCGTCCATAGCTCAGTTGGTTAGAGTACCATTTTGACATGATGGTGGTCGGTGGTTCAAGTCCACTTGGACGCACAAATTTATCTAATCTTTAATACAGCTTTAAACTATAAAGTTTATTAACTTGTTTTAAATTTACTTTAAAATTAAAATGTTATTAACTATTTATAATTATATTTATACTTATTTAAGTGGACGTATATATTACTTTTAATCCATTAACTAAATACTTCGTTGTGAAAAATCTCGAAACCGAAAACCAAAAATAAATAATGCACTAAAATAAGCGATAGCACCTGCAAAAACAACAAATAATAATCGCATAATTCGCATTAACATATTCCCATGTTCCCATATTGGCATAAAGTTTAATATTAGTAATAACATTGCCACCATAATAATTAAAGAAGCAAATAATTTGAATAAAAATTTTCTCCAACCAATTAATGGAACAAAAATTGCTTGACGGCGTAATTGCCAATAAAGCATCAAAGCATTAAAACATGCTGCTAAACTAATTGATAAAGCCAATCCAATATGTTTTAGTGGACCAATAAAAATAAAATTCATTAATTGTGTTAAAATTAAAGTGATAATTGCGATTTTAACTGGCGTTTTAATATTTTGTCTTGAATAAAAACCAGATGCTAATACCTTGATGATAATTAATCCAATCAAACCAATACCATAAGCAATCAATGCCTGTTGAGTCATTATTGTATCGTAAGGTGTAAAATTTCCATATTGAAAAAGTGATACCGTTAATGCATGAGCTAAAATAGTTAAAGCAATTGAGCAAGGTAATGCTAATAAAAAACAAAGTCGTAATCCCCAGTCCATTAAACGTTGATATTTTTCATAATCACCGCTTAAAAAACTTTTTGCCAGAGAAGGTAGTAAAATAGTGCTAAGTGCCACCCCTAAAACACCAGTGGGAAGCTCTATTAATCTGTCAGCATAATATATCCACGAAACAGAACCTGATTGTAAAAATGAAGCAAAAACAGTATTAATAATTAAAGAAATTTGACTTACTGAGACACCAATAATTGCCGGTCCCATTAGTTTTATTACTCGCGATACACCTCTATTACGAAAAGAAATACGAGGTAAAACTAACATACCAATTTTTTGTAAAAAAGGTAATTGATACAAGAACTGCAATATACCACCAATAAAAACTCCCCATGCTAATGCTATAATAGGTGGTTTACAATATGGAGCTAACAATAACATTGATGTAATCATACTAATATTAAGTAAAATAGGAGCAAAAGCAGGGACAGAAAAACGATTCCAATTATTTAAAATTGCGCCAACTAATGATACTAAAGAAATTAAAAAAATATAAGGAAAAGTTATTCTTAATAAACGAACAGTTAAATCAAATTTATCAGGTGTAGCAATAAAGCCAGGCGCAGTAATATAAATAATCCAGGGTGCTACTAATATTTCAGCCAATGTAATGATAGCTAAAATTAATGTCAATAAACCAGAAATATAAGCAATAAAAGTACGAGTAGCCTCATTACCTTGCTGATTTTTATATTCTACTAAAATAGGAATAAAAGCTTGGGAAAATGCGCCTTCAGCAAAAATTCGACGCAATAAATTTGGTAACTTAAAAGCAACAAAAAAAGCATCTGTCGCTGCGCTGGCACCAAAAAAACGTGTAATAATAGCATCGCGAATAAAGCCTAATATTCGAGAAAACATGGTTATAGAACTTATAACTGCTAATGATTTTAATAAATTCATATGATACCGTTATTAATAGTAATTAATGATAAATTAATAAAGTATATCAAGGGATACTAATTAATAATTATAGATTTAATTAACTATTCTTTGAACTAGAAAATAAAAATAATCATTATTTATCTTATTTTATTTTAAATAATTTATCTTAATTATCTTTTATGATTAGTGATATCAAAATATTTTTTTTGATATTATTGATTGTTAACTTATAAATAAACTTTATCATACTTTAATTATTTAAAATTTATTTTTTAAAAAAACAATTATTTTAATGATTATAAAGTATGTGGTAATTTATCATAATTTTATTTTTTGACCATTAATGCTATATAAAACAAATATTTTTATCAAAATTTATATATAAATTTATTTTTTATAGTTTGAATAACTGAAAAAATAAATTTTAAAAATTCTTTCAATAACATTGTTAGAATTGATTAGGTTCATAATTTTAATTTCATCTCTGTCTTAAAATAAAAAAGTTAGTTGTAAAAATATATTTATAGCGAAATATAAAAAAATATTCACACTAAATAGTGGACTGATAATATCTACTAATATAATTTTTTAGTTTTAAAATTTCTTTTTTAATAAAATATTAAATTAAATAATAAGCATTGATTCATCAAAAATAGCATCATTAATTTTTTTTAATAAAGTAATTTTGAAAAATTATCTTTTTAACTTTATTTATTCATTTATAGATTGAAAAAAAATTTTTTTTAAGTAGGAAATTAAAGATCAAGCTTAGTTATCACGAAAATTATAATATTTAAGCAATGAAATAAATTATATCAAAATAAATGATTATGTCATACATAAAAATAATAAAATTTACTTATATTATATTATAAATATTGTTGATCATAATACGGTTATTAATTTTATAAAGATTTTGTAGCAATAATTTAATTTAGTAAAAAATAAAACTATCTTCTATTAGAATGAATAGTTAAATATAATTTTTTTATTAAAGTTACAGGAACATAAATTATGAAACATTTTTTTATAGGAGCACTGTTATTACTGTGTGGAACAGTTACTGGATGTAACCAGTTAGCTGAATTTAGTATTAGCGAAGATATAATCAATCACTATCTAGCAAAAAATATTAAATATAGTAAAAAAATAAAAATTTATGGAATTGCTAATGCTAGTGTTAATCTAACTAATCTTTCTACTAAAATAGGTCAAGTTGAACCAAATAAAATTATCATAACTACAATAGCTAAAATTAACCTCAAAATGTTATTAACTTCAACACATGCTGAGGTGTTTTTAGCTATAACTTCATTACCTTATTTTGATGTTACTACTGGTGGTATTTATTTAAAAGAATTGATGATTTCTGACTATAAAATTACACCAAAAAAAATATCTTCAACTATTAAATCAATACTTCCTATTATTAGTAACTTATTAAAAATCTATTTTGATAAAAATCCTATTTATTTATTAGAAGAAGAAAACAAAGTAGAATGGTTAACAAAAAAATTTTTTAAAAAACTTGAAGTTAAACCTGGTAAGTTAGTTCTTACGTTGGCAAAATAAGTAAATATAAGCCAATAAATAACCACAATACACATAACATATTTATATAGTCTTGACTATTATTAGGTTATATTTACAACCAATAGTATGATTAATAATCAACTAGTTCTTATATAATAAAACTAAATTTGACTTAATATCACAACTAAAACAAGATAAATTAATTATTGTATAAATTATACTTGATTTAAAATAATTTATTTGCAGATAAAAATTAATTAAATAACTAGAGATTCAAATTAATAATAAATTTTACTTCATTATTTATAAAGAGATTTTATAATAAAAAATATAAAAATAACTACTTTTTAGTGTAAGTAAAATTTTATTTAGAATCAAAAATATCAATTAAATTGTTAACATTTAATAAATTAAATATTCTAATTAATAATTATAAAAATTCTATCAAAATAGTTAATTAAAATCTTCAATAAATAACCTTCTAAATTCAATTTACTAGTAATTAATTGTATTAATAACTCATACATTTAAAAAACAAAAAAAATAATTGGTTTCTAATGATTAATTTTAGAAAAGATTTAATGATATGATCTGTTTGTAAAGCACTTAAACGTCAATTTTTAATATATTAAAAATTAATTTTCTATAATTTTATTATTTTTAATTTAAACTATTTATTAATAGTATTATTTATTAGTAATAACTAAAATCTTTAAAGATCATGTTATTGAGTATATTTTCAAAAAATTAAAATTATGATAGATTTTTAACAATTAATCTGTTTTTATATAGCAATCATTTCATTATGATAGAATCATATACTATTAGTATAAAATAATCGGTGAGGTGTCCGAGTGGCTAAAGGAGCACGCTTGGAAAGCGTGTATATATAAAAGTATCGAGGGTTCGAATCCCTCCCTCCCCGCTATGAAAACATCTTATAGTAAAATTTAATTTTTTCATAAATTTAAATGATAAATTACTAATTTTAATATGATGAATATTTACATATATTAATTGTTTTTTATTTTTTTTTTTAAAAAATTTAATAACTCTTTAGATAAATATTTAAATATAGGAAATAAATAGTATTTACTAATAATTTCATAAACTTATAAGTTGATAGAGATATTTTTCTATATCATTTTTTGTTAAAATCTAGATAATATGTATAAAAAAATTTTTTAATTTATTTAAAGTTATTTTATATATTAAGTTAAATACATAAATTTAGTTGTTTTAATAAAGTATCTATATTTTTTTTAATCTAATAGAAAGAATAAATATTATATTTTTATACTGTTTATTAATTTGAAATTATTTGATATTTATCTCAAATGATATTAATCACTTAATTTATCGTATTTGTTTAATTTTAATGTTATTTAATAATATTTTATCTCTATAAATTTTTTATTTTTATTATCAACTTTTGATATAATCAGTTTTAATGGAAATAAATATCTGACTATAAGTTTGTTTTTCTTATATTTTTAAAAAAAATATGTCTTTAAATATGAAATAGTATTATTAGTGTCTCACTAAACATAAATATATCCCTTTAATATTAAGATTAAAAGTAACTATATTTTTTATATATGAAATAAACTACCCACTATATTATTTATTTTTTTTACCTCTTATTTTAGAATTTTTATGTATATTTAGTTTTATTTCATATAAAATTATATTTATCAAAAACTAAATTTTTAAAAATTTAGTTTTTATATTTTTAGTATCCTTAATTTTAAATTTTAAAGTATCATTTCTAAATATTTATTTTCAGAAAAAGGATAATAAATATTATTATTAATTATAAATTAATAAATCAATATAATAAACAAAGCATTAACTTGATTAAGCAATCAACTATTTTCTAATTCATAGTATAAATTATTACGTAAAAAAAATTAAATTTAAATATTATTTTTTTATTTATATTAGTGATATAGCTTAAATGCAACCAATTTCAATCATTAAAATATAAATATTTATTTTTTACAAAAAGTTCGAGTAATTTTTTATAAACTATTAAAATAGTGATATTAGTTGAATTTTTTAAAATTTTATTAAGGAATATCTTTAAATATAATTTAATTAAAAATTTTATTTTATGTTGAGGTTTTACTAATTAATTCAATATTAATTTCATATACAATTTTATTCAGTATTTATAAAGTATTTAGTCATATTTCTATGAGTATTTGTATAATTCCTAAAGATCAGCTAAATAATATGTTAAGAGCAATAATTTTTTTTATTTTTAATCCATTATTTTACTAAATAAAAATTTATGTTCTTATCAATCATCAAAAAAAAATAAACAATATTAAAATATAATTAACGCACCATAATAAATAATCATGATTGGAGTAATTAGACTACGATACAAATTTATCTTATTATTTTTTTCTAATACTAAAAAATAATAATTAATACGAAAGAATAAATAATAATATCATTTAACTATATTAAATCATAATTAATTACCAGTATCTAATTGAGCGAAATTTTTTACTAAATCATCGATGGCCTTAATTTGTTCAAGAAAAGGTGCTAATTTTTCTAACGGTAATGCTGATGGCCCATCACATTTTGCATTATTTGGATCAGGATGTGCTTCTAAAAATAATCCTGCTAAACCTACCGCAATACCTGCTCTTGCTAATTCAGAAACTTGTACGCGACGACCGTTAGAAACTGAACAAAAAATATCACGATATTGCAATGCATGAGTAACATCAAAAATAACTGGAGAACCACCTGATACATTCATCATAACATTAAAACCTAACATATCGACAACTAAGTTATCATAACCAAAATTTACCCCACGATCACAAAGAATAAGTTTTTCATTACCTGCTTCTTTAAATTTTTCAACAATATCACCTATTTGAGATGGACTAATAAATTGAGGTTTTTTAATGTTAATAACTGAGCCAGTTTTAGCCATTGCTTTAATTAAATCAGTTTGACGAGCTAAAAAAGCTGGTAACTGAATAACATCAACTACTTCAGAAACTAATGCTGGTTGCGTTAATTCATGAACATCAGTGATTACTTTAACTGAAAATGTTTTCTTTATTTCTTCAAAAATTTTCATTCCCTCTTCGAGCCCTAGGCCACGATAGGAGTGAATTGAAGATCGGTTTGCTTTATCAAAAGAAGCTTTAAAAACATAAGGAATATTAAGCTTTTCTGTTACAGAAACATAATGTTCACAAATTTTCATTGCTAAATCGCGTGATTCAAGTACATTCATACCGCCAAACAAAACAAATGGTAGATTATTTGCCACTTTAATACCATCAATAATGACTATTTTATGTTGCATGCTTTTACCTTTCTATTTATTTTAAAATAAATTAGTTATAATTTTGATGATTAATGTAATATAACCTGGCGTCCATCTATTGAATATATTTGCATTTTTATCATTTCAGAAACAGGATCCTCTGGACATTGTTCAATAAAATAATTTAAATCAGAAATGGCTACATGATTACATTCTAAATGTGCAAAGATAAGCCCTCTATCACGTATTTCATAAGGATCTTTTGGATTAAAAATTAATAACGCCTCACAAACTCTTAGAGCTTGTTCCATTTTTTTTTCTTCCATTAATGCTGCTTTTATTGTATCAAACATTTTGCGTATTATAATTCTATGCTCAGTTTTTTCTATATCTTTTCGAGTTAAATTAGCAAAAGGACTAATTGTTCCTTTTATCCATAAATCAAGTATCTTTTCAGTAAGCGTTTCGCCATTTATTGGGTTAATATACCAATAAGTACCATCATTTCGAGAAACACATAAAATAAGTTCAGTTAGAAAAATAATTGGTATTACAGGTAATTGTAGTTGGTTAGCTACATGTAAAAAAATTGCTCCCAAGGAAACAGCTGCTCCCTGCCTTGCTATTAGTACTTTATCTAGCCAAATCGCCTCAGAAAGCGAGTAAACTCCTGTTACACTAGTAAAAAGCCATTCTCCATAAAATAACTTTAGTAAAATAGATACTTGTCTTTCTATATCATTATTAACTTCTATTTTTTGTCTTGCTTCCATAACAAGACACTTAAGTTGTGTATTAACTTGCTCAACAGGGAAATCCGGTTGAATAATTTGTGAAATAAGTATAATACCTTCACTTAATGGTTCTTTATTAAATTCAAAATCAACTATGGTTTTCATCATGTTTCCATTGACCTATTGTAATACGATCATTACCACCATAATCTTGAAAAGTTATTACCTGTTGATAATAATGACAAGAAAATAACTCCCTTACTTGCCTTCCCTGCAACCACCCGTGTTCAAGTAAAAGCCATCCATTATCAACTAAATAGCTACATGATTGTTCAATTATTAATTCAATATCAGCTAATCCATGATTAGCTGATATTAATGCTGTTTTAGGCTCAAAACGCACATCCCCTTGTTGTAAATGTGAATCAAATTCATCAATGTAAGGTGGATTACTAACAATCATGTCAAATTGTTGAATAGGTAGTGAAGTAAACCAGTTACTTTTACAAAATTTAGTATTATTGATTACTAAATTATCTGCATTAAATTTAGCTAATGCAACTGCAGCATCATTTATGTCGACGCCAATTATCTGAGCTTTTGGGCGCTCTGAGGCTAAAGCTAATGCCACAGCACCTGTACCCGTTCCTAAATCTAATATTTTTACTATTTGTTTATTTGACAATAATTGTAATGCCCGCTCAACTAAGCACTCTGTATCCTCACGAGGTATTAATGTAACAGGTGAAACTTTTATTGGTAACGACCAAAACTCTTTTTCTTTTATTAAATAAGCGATAGGTTCACCCATAGCGCGGCAAACTAATAAGCTTTCAAGTTTCTCTTCTTCTTTAACCGTTAATTCTATTTCGCCAAATGCAATAAGAAAAGTTCGTTTTTTTCGTATTATATATTCTAATAAGATTTCAGCATCACGTTTAGCACTATCACTGTGACAAAGCTTATTAGCTGCATAAGATAACCAATACCGATAATTCATTAATTCCACTCTGATAAAGCAGAAACTTGATCTGTTTGATATTCATTGATAATAGGTTGAATCAAAGTATCTAATTTTCCATCCATTACTTCATCTAAACGATAGAGTGTTAAATTGATACGATGATCAGTAATACGACCTTGTGGAAAGTTATAAGTTCTAATCCTATCGGAACGATCACCAGAGCCAAGTAAATTACGACGCCTAGACGTCTCTACTGTATGACGTTTCTGTACTTCAGTTGCACGAATACGAGCAGCTAAAACCGATAGTGCTTTAGCTTTGTTTTTATGTTGAGAACGCTCATCTTGACACTCAACAACAATTCCAGTTGGGATATGGGTAATACGAATTGCAGAATCAGTAGTATTAACGTGTTGTCCTCCTGCTCCTGAAGAACGAAAAGTATCAATCCTTAAGTCATTAGGATTAATATCAGGAAGCTCTGTTGCTGGAATTTCAGCTAAAACTGCTACTGTACAAGTAGAAGTATGAATGCGACCTTGAGATTCTGTTTCTGGTACTCGCTGAACACGGTGTCCACCTGACTCAAATTTTAAATAACCATATACATTATTACCAGAGATTTTGATAATAATTTCCTTATAACCACCATGTTCCCCTTCACTAACATTCATAATTTCAATATGCCAGTAACGAGATTCTGCATAACGATTATACATTCTAAAAAGATCTCCAGCAAATATTGCAGCTTCATTACCACCGGTACCCGCACGAATTTCTAAAAAACAATTTTTTTCATCATCGAGATCTTTTGGTAATAATAAAATCTCTAGCTTCTGTTCAATTTCCTTATTATATTTTTCTGCTTTTTCTAATTCTTCTTGAGCAATTTCTTTTATTTCAGGATCATGGAGTAATATTTCAGCTTTTTCAATATCTTTCTGAATAGCACACCATAATTTGAAATATTTAGTTATATTGGTTAATTGTGCATACTCTTTGGATAATGTGCGGAAACGTTCTTGATCTGTGATTATTTTAGCATCAACTAGATAAATTTGAATTTCTTCATACCGCTTTTGTAATGTTTCTAATTTAGTAATTATTGAAGACTTCATTTGTTATATTATGCCTTACTTAAGAAATAATTTAATTTTGGTTCAATTTTTAAATTATCTTTTAAAATGTTAAAACGATAAAAATTACCATCCATCGCTGCTCTCTGAAATAACTTAGTTTAATAAGTAGATCAAGCGATTTATTAACTGATAGATTATGATATGTTAATCACTTTCTCGTTATCTATATTTATTTTATAAAAAACAAGTAGTTTTTACTATTTTAGTTTATTTTTACTTAACCATAATAATCATGAATTGTATTCACTGACAAATAAGAACGCAACCAATCCAAAAAATAAGTGCTTTTTTATTTAAAAATAAGTTTTATAATTTAAATTATTACTATTTTTAAGGTGTTTTATATCAAGTTGTATAATAGTATATAAATCATCAATACCATTGAAATAAATATTTTTAACACTTTAGTATCTCATTTAACATCTCGCAGAAATAACAGTATTCATAACAACATAGATTTATTACATTTTTACTTTTATTGCTTACTTAATTACTCTTTTTTTTCAATAATTGACAGAGGAGAAAAATAAAACTAATAAAAATATTTGTTTCTACTAAATGAATGTTATTTTTAGCTAAAAACAATTTTCATGCTAACTTTATTAATAAAATATGAAGCATATTTAAAAGTTTGATTAATGATAATTATACAATTAATCTGATGTTAATGTAGATGATGATATGTAGTCAGCTCTTTTGCTTATCCCTCCCTCTGTGTCTATTTGTAAAATATATAAATTTTCAGACTATAATTTTAAAATTTGACGAACTAACCACTGTATATGTTATAAAATCAACTAAAATTACATTAGATCTGATTTTATTTCTCTACAAATATATTTAAGTAACTAGAAATGAATATTAAAGTAAATTATCAGACTTGCTAGATAATTTTTATACTATTGAGATTTAGAAATTTTTTTCTTAACTTAATATAAAATATATGATTCACTAAGACTAGTAAAACGAATTTACTAGTAACATAAATTAAATTACTAGTAGCAGTATTATCATCCTTGTGATAATAAAAATTCATTCTAATCTTATTTAGATTTAAAAAGTTATAATTGCATAACTAATTAATTAATTTATTTTTTAAAGATTTCTGTAATTCAATTACAGATAAAATTTAATGCAACTAAATATAGAAAACGCAAAACTGTTATAAACAGATGATTTATAATGTAAATTATTCATTATACATATTTAATTTTAAGCAAAAAATTAATTCTTTATTTAATATTATAGATATAATTTTATAGTTTATATTCAGTGCAAATAATGTTATATTTATTAAATTAAATAATTAAATTATTTATTAACATCTGTTGAACGCACAAATTAAAATTAATAACTTTAATAAAGGAATTTATAGATAGTATTTTACTTTATTCAACTAAGTAATTAAAGATATTAAACCAAGAAAATAAATAAATTAAAACTTTTTATAATTTAATTATATTTATCTTAATAAAATTCTAATTGATAGAAAATTAATACTAATTTCTTGAACAGGAAATATTTAATGACATTCATTATGAAACATTTTCTTAATTTACGTCACTATTATTTTAAATTTATTCTGTTATTCGTTATTTTTTTAACCGCTTGTAAATTCAATCAACAATTAACAACCAAAAAAAATAACTTAATAAGCAATCAATTATGGATTAATCATCAACAGCAATTAATTAAGTTAAAAAAATTTGAAACAAGAGGTTCTTTCGTCTATATTGACGTAAATAATAAAATTTACACCAATTTTTTTTGGCAACAATATGCGATTTCTAATTATTGTCTGTTATTTACAAATCCTTTAGGAAGAACAGAATTAAAACTTAACATAACACCACATACCATTAAAATAGTGGATAGAGAAGGTAAAAAATATGTTAATAATCATCCAACACAGTTAATTTATCAATTAACTGGTATGAAAATTCCAATTGAAAACCTATCATATTGGTTAATTGGCTTACCAATCAATGTCACATCATTTACATTAGATAAAAGGGGTTTATTAAAAACAATTGAATATAGGAAAAACGGAAAAAACTGGCATTTAAATTATTTTTCCTATTATCAATTTAGTCAACCAAAACTACCTAGCTATATTGAATTAACTCAAGATAAGCAGCGTATTATATTAAAAATGCATAGCTGGATTCTAAAAAAATGATATTAACATGGCCTTCACCAGCAAAAATTAACTTATTTCTCTATATTCTCGGCCGTTTAGATAATGGTTATCATCAGCTTCAAACCTTATTTCAATTTCTTAATTATGGTGATGAAATTACGATAAAATCACGTAAAGATAATAAAATTCAGTTACTTACGCCATTTATTAATCTGCCAATAGAAAATAATCTTATTATTAAAGCAGCGCGTTTATTGCAATATTATTGCGTTAAAATAAACTGTAATGGTAGTCATCAAGGTGCAGATATTTATGTTAATAAAAGATTACCTATTGGTGGTGGTTTAGGTTCTGGCTCTTCTAATGCAGCAACCACATTGATTGCATTAAATTATCATTGGAAAACTAATATTGACGATGATACACTAACTAAGCTTTCTTATCAGCTTGGTGCTGATATTCCCGTATTTATAAAAGGTCATGCTGCATTTGCAGAAGGTATAGGTAATCAACTTTTGTCAATAAATCTAGAAGAAAAATGGTATTTAGTAGTTTACCCTAAAATAAATATTTCTACAAAACAAATTTTTTCTGATCCGGAATTAAAACGAAATTCAGTAAAGCGTTCACTAGTTACATTATTACAAGAGTCATATGAAAATGATTGTGAATCAATTGTAAGAAAACGTTTTCCTCAAGTTGAACACCTTATTTCATGGCTGTTAGAATATAGATTGTCGCATCTTACAGGTACAGGTGCTTGTGTTTTTGCTGAATTTGAAACCGAAAGAGCCGCTCGTAAGGTGTTAAATAAAGCCCCAGGGTGGGTGCAGGGTTTCGTTGCGCTTAGCGTTAACCAGTCTCCTTTGCATAAATTTCGCGCTGGGATTTCCAAATATTAAACCCATTAATAAAATAATATTTTTTGGTTGATAACATATTTATAGACGTGCAAACATGAGGTTTTTACGTGCCTGATATGAAGCTTTTTGCTGGTAATGCAACTCCAGAACTTGCTAAACGTATTGCCAATCGTTTGTATATAAATCTTGGCAACGCTGCAGTTGGTCGTTTCAGTGATGGTGAGGTTAGTGTGCAAATTAATGAAAATGTCCGTGGCGGCGACATTTTCATTATACAATCAACATGTGCTCCAACAAATGATAATTTAATAGAACTTGCTGTTATGGTTGATGCATTACGCCGCGCATCCGCCGGGCGAATAACAGCTGTTATTCCATATTTTGGTTATGCACGACAAGATCGTCGCGTACGCTCAGCCCGTGTACCTATTACCGCTAAAGTAGTGGCAGATTTTCTTTCTAGTGTTGGTATCGATCGTGTTTTAACTGTTGATCTGCATGCTGAGCAAATCCAAGGATTTTTTGATGTTCCGGTAGATAATGTTTTTGGTAGCCCAATTTTGTTAGAAGATATGTTAGAACAAAACCTAGCTAATCCGATTATAGTTTCACCTGATATAGGTGGAGTAGTACGCGCTCGTGCAATTGCTAAATTATTAAATGATACTGATATGGCCATTATTGATAAGAGACGGCCACAAACAAATATTTCTCAAATTATGCATATCATTGGAGATGTTGTTAATCGAGACTGTATAATGATTGATGATATGATTGATACTGGAGGTACTTTTTGCAAAGCTGCTGAGGCACTTAAAGAACGAGGTGCTAAAAGTGTATTTGCCTATGCTACTCATCCGATATTTTCCGGTAATGCTGTTAATAATATTAAAAATTCACTAATTAATGAGGTGATTGTTTGTGACACAATTCCTTTATCAACAGAAATTAAACAACTTAATAAAGTTCGTTCTTTAACACTATCAGGTATGTTAGCTGAAGCTATTCGTAGAATTAGTAACGAAGAGTCAATATCAGCGATGTTTGAACATTAAACAATAAATTACATTTAATTAATTTTTAATTATTTAGTTTATTACTTTGATTTAAACAAAAAAATCCTTAATATTTACTACTAAGTTTTATTTATTAAAATATAAAAACAATATAGATTTAACAATAAATCTATTAATTAATTATGATTAAATTTATTTAAATTTTGTATTTTGTATTTTATAGTTTATAGTTTATAGTTTATATCTAATGATAAACCGTTATTTATTTTATAAGTAATATACTTGAAATTTCTTATCAACAGTACTTTTATGTAAAGTTCTATTCTAATAACTGCTAAAGGAATAAAAATACCAATAAAAACTAATCCGTGATATTTCTGTTAAATATTCGAATAGATTTAACTTAAAAAAAATATAATTATAAATATTATATTTAATATTAATAATAATAATTTCCTTCCATTTACCATTAGATAATTATTCAATAAAAACTTTTTATCATACTATCAGAATACTCATTACTATATTTATATATCAAATAGTAAAAATATCTTTATATCGCTATATTGTAATATTTTTTTTAATTAAAAATTAATCAACACTCAACTAAAATAAGTTTTTATTTCTATTTTCATAAATAATTCTTAAAAAAGAATAACGGTCGTGAAGTTAATTTAACAACTTACATAAATTATAACTTTTTTATATTTTGTTTTCAGAAAAAATAGGGTATTATTTTTTAAATAAAAATCATTGATTAATATAAAATATGGTGAGTAAAATAAAATTAATCGTTGGACTTGCTAATCCAGGTTATGCTTATATGCTAAACAGACATAATATAGGTGCTTTGTATATTGAATTATTAGCTAAACAACATAATCGATTACTAAAAAAAGAAAATAAGTTCTTCGGTAATACTGTTAGAATTAAATTAGCAAATCATGATGTTCATTTACTAATACCAACAACATATATTAATTTTAGTGGAAAATCAGTATTAGCATTATCTAAATTTTATTGCATAAACCCAGCTGAAATTCTTGTTGTTCATGATGAATTAGATTTAATTCCAGGAATAGCAAAAATAAAATTTGGTGGAAGTAATAGTGGGCATAATGGTCTTAAAGATATTCAAAGTAAGTTAGGAGATAACTCTAATTTTTATCGTTTACGTATTGGTATTGGTCACCCAGGTGATAAAAATAAAGTTGTTGAGTTTGTATTAAGTAATCCAACTTTTCATGAACAAAAATTAATTAATAACATTATTGTTGAAGCAATACGCTGTACATTAATTTTATTTGAAGAAGGAATCAATAAAGCAATTAATCAATTACATACTTTTAAATCATCGATTTAATACTAATTCATCATATTTTTAAATAATTATTGATAATTTTATTTATATTTATTTGTTTAATGTTATTTAATCAAATAAATAGTAACTAAGGTAATATATTTATGGGGTTTAAATGTGGTATTATTGGTCTGCCTAATGTAGGAAAATCAACACTCTTTAATGCACTTACAAAGAGTTGTATCGAAACTGGAAATTTTCCTTTTTGTACTATTGAACCTAATATCGGTGTAGTGCAAATACCAGATTATCGTCTTAATCAATTAGCACATATTGTTAAACCAAAGCGAATATTAGCAGCTAAAATGGAATTTATAGATATCGCTGGATTAGTAGAGGGTGCGTCTAAAGGTGAAGGTTTAGGTAATAAATTTTTAAAAAATATCTCTGACGCCGAAGCGATCGGGCATGTTGTTCGTTGTTTTAATGATAATAATATTGTCCATATTTCCGGTAAACTTGATTTACTGAGAGATATTGATATAATTAATACTGAGCTAAAATTAGCTGATTTGGCTACTTGTGAGAGAATTATTTATCGTATTCAGAAAAAAGTAAAAAGTGGCAATAAAGAAGCAAAAATTGAATTAGATATTTTGACAAAATGTTTATTGCATCTTGAAAATTCGAATATGTTACGTACTTTGGTGTTAAGTAAGGAAGAAAAGGCAATCATTCGTCATTTAAATCTTTTAACAATCAAACCAAACATGTATATTGCAAATGTTAATGAAAATTGGACTAATAACAATCCTTACTTAGATTTGCTCTATACTATTGCTGAAAAAGATAACTCAATTGTCACTCCAATATGTGCTATTGCTGAAGCAGGTATAGGTAAATTAAAGAAAGATGAATGCAATGAATTTATGGCTGATTTTTGTATTAAAAAATCAGGATTAAATCGTGTGATCTGTGCTGGTTATAAGTTACTAAATTTACAAACTTATTTTACTGTTGGTATGAAAGAAGTTCACGCTTGGACCATTCACGTTGGTGCTACAGCATCACAAGCGGCTGGTAAAATTCACACAGACTTTGAAAGAGGTTTCATTCGCGCTCAAACAATTTCATTTAGTGATTTCATTCATTATAATGGTGAAAAAAATGCTAAAGAGGCTGGGAAAATGCGAGCGGAAGGTAAAGATTATATTATAAAAGATGGTGATGTAATAAATTTTTTATTTAATGTTTAATTTACATTATCAAATTTTATTGCATGTTAAATAATTCATAAAAACTTAAGTTTATAACAAAAAATAAGAAATTTTTTATATAAATATAATATTTATATAAAAGTTTTGTGTTCTTATATTTAGAAACAATTACTACAATGATGAACATCATAGATGTATTTAATTATTTATGATTATTCATTGAATATAAATAATATGATTAAAATCATGTTAAAACCTATTAATTTTAATATTAAAATTTATTCTAATTAGAAGTATATGAAATCTATAGTATATAGTACAAAGAAAATTTAATATTTTAACACTTATCTTAGTTGTAGGATATAATATTAAAATTAGCTGAAAGAATATTACAGTTAATATTTTTTTTAAATTCAAGCTAATAAAATTATTGCAATTATTTCTTGATATCTAAATAAGCACAACCATGCTGTATTAATAATAATATAATATAAATTTAAATAAAATTATTTATTTATATTATTTATTCATTAATCAAGATATTTTTTGTTTTTAATTTTTTTGTCATTAATAAAAAAACATTAATTAAAAATAATACATTATTATAGTAATAGTCCAGAAATCTCATAGTAAAGAGTATTAATTATTCTTTACTATAAAAATAAATTATTATATTTATGTTTCTTTAATCAAGAATAATTATATCAATCTTATTTTTTTTAAAAATAATTTAAAAGTTTTATCAAACAAAAAAAAATAACAACATTAATATAGAAGATTTATAGATAAATCAATTGATTTAAGTTACTTAGTAATCTCGATAAATAAATGATTTTTATTGAATCATTTATTTTAAAATTTATATAACCTTCATCTTATATAAGCACATTAAATTAAATTATTATAAAAGTTTCACATAATATAAAAAGAAATCATTATAATTCAAAAAAATGCTCAATAAATAGAAATTTTTTAAAAAAAACTATTTATTAAAATTAACAACTAAATTTCACTTAATGAAATTAGATTAGTTTTTATATTATCAATTAAGATAAGTTCCCATATGTAATGCTTCAATACGTTTATAAAGTGGGGGGTGAGATAAAAATAATTCACTAAAATGTTCAGATCGCCCATTAATGCAAAAAGCTATCATACTATTTGTTTCTTTTGGTTCATAACTTGTCTTTAAACGTTGTAATGCAGCTATCATTTTTTCTCTACCAACTAAATGAGCTGAACCAGCATCTGCACGAAATTCACGATGACGTGAAAACCACATAGTAATAATACTAGCTAAAATACCAAATATAACTTCTAACACCATTGATATCATAAAATAAATCATCGGATTACCTTGGTTGTTTTTATTTTCATTTTCATTTTCATTTTCATTTTCATTATTATGGTTACTTAAGAATAATCCAGATACCAACTGAGCGATTATGCGTGAAATAAAAATAACAAAAGTATTTAGTATTCCTTGTAATAAAGTCATTGTTACCATATCACCGTTAGCAATATGACTGATCTCATGAGCGATAACTGCTTCAGCTTCATTGAGCTCCATATTTTCTAATAAACCTGTACTAACGGCAACCAGTGATGAGTTACGACGAGCTCCTGTTGTAAAAGCATTAATATCTTGTGAATGATAAATGGCAACTTCTGGCATTTTAATGCCAACTTGATTTGCTTGACACTTAACAGTATTTAAGAGCCAATGCTCCATTTTTGTTGTCGGATTTGTAATAACTCTCCCATCAATAGAGCGTAATGCCATCCATTTTGAAATTAACAATGAAATAAATGAACCACAAAAACCAAAAAGACACGCCATAATCATTAACCCAGAAATACTTTGTCCCTCAATACCAGTTAAACTCAAAACAATACCAAATACAAACATTACTGCTAAGTTTGTAAGTAAAAACAAAGCTATTCGCATCATAAAATTTTATTTCCTTTATTAATTAATTAACAATGATTAATACTAAATTAGTGATATAAATAATATTTTTTTACTAATTTTCAAGCTACTTGTTATACAAATTGAAAAAAAATCTTCTAAACTTAATTCATTTTAAGTATTTTAAAATCTGCAAGATCAATCGCAATTCTTATTGTTTCATCAAGGTATGGAGCTGGTAATTTATAATTTTTAAATAAATTATTAATTGTTTTTAATTGTATTTTACCTTGTCGCGCAAAGCGCTCATTAATACGACGTAATTTAATTATATTATTTTTTTTATTTTCTTGTTTACGTTTAATATAATTAAGCGAAATAATATTTTTATTTAATTTAATTGCATGATAACGAATAAAATCTTCATTAAGATATTTAAATTCAGGATTTTTTGCTATACGCTTTTTATGATTAGAAGTTAAGTTAGCAAAATATTGGTTAATGTTACCAACAACATTATAGTTAGTTGGTAGAATATTATCCCAAGGTAAAGCATTTTTTTTAGAACTTTCACCAATTTCAGTTAAATTTATATTTATTGGCATAATAATATCAGGTGTTACTCCTTTACACTGAGTACTATCGCCAGTAATGCGATAAAACTTTTGAATAGAATATTGAATAGAACCTAAAGCAGGCCAATTCGGATGTAATATCTTATCATAAATACGACTTAAAGAATGATATTGCTGAACTGTACCTTTACCAAAAGATGATTCTCCAACAATTAATGCGCGACCATAATCTTGCATTGCAGCAGCAAAAATTTCTGATGCTGAAGCACTAAGACGATTAATTAATACCGTAAGTGGACCCTTATAATAAACAATATCATCATCATCTATATTCTGTCGAATTTTACCATTATTATCACGAACTTGAACAATTGGACCACTTGAAATAAATAAGCCGGATAATGATACAGCTTCACTTAAAGCACCACCACCGTTACCACGCAAGTCAATGACCAGTGCAATAACATGACTTTTAAGAATTTTTTGTAATTGTATTTTTACATCATTAGTTAATCCAATGTAAAAACCTGGAATATCAAGTACAGCAACTTTTTTCTTACCAATACTTTTGATTATGAGCTTTACTGCTCTATCTTCAAATCTAATATGTTCACGAATTAATGTTACAATATTAGGTTTAGAGAATTTTGAGTTTGAAATAACTTCAAGACAAACCTTACTTCCTTTAGGTCCCTTAAGCAAAGCAACAACATCATCTAATCGCCAGCCAACAACATCTGTCATAAATTTACTAGTTTGACTTACACCAATAATCTTATCACCAACTTTCAATAATTTACTTTTTTCAGCAGGACCACCACGTACCATTGAACTAATAATAATATAATTTTCTTCTTGTTTAAGTGCTGCCCCTATACCTTCAAATGATAAACTTATTTCTGAGTTAAATCGCTCTGTATCATAAGAAGAGAGGTAATTAGTATGCGGATCTATTTCTTGTGCGAAAGCACTCATAATTAATTGAAAAACATCTTCACTTTGAATTTGAGTTAAACGTTTTAATGTAAAATTATAGCGTTTAGTTAATATTAATTTAACTTCTTTATCATTTTTACCTGATAGCTTCAAATTCAACCAATCAAATTTAAGTCTTAGATTCCACAATTGATTTAGCTCTTTATCAGTTTTAGGCCAAAGTGCTTTACTTCTATCAATTTCAATTACATCATTATTAATAAAATTAATTGGCATATTAAGTTGTGACAAAATGTATTGAAAACGTTCATAGTTTTTTTGTTGGGCTAAATTAAATATTGTATATAGTTTATTTAATTGGCCAGCTTGGAGTTGTTCTCCTACTTTTGTTCTTTCACTACTAAACTCATCAATTTGCGATTGTAAAAATAGATTATGATCATAATCTAATAAGTTTAAATAACGATCAAAAATTTTAATAGAAAAAATTTTATCTAGACTAAATTGACGATAATGAAAATTCATAAAACGTGAAACAATTCTTTTGCAAATAATTACATGTTGATGCTCTTGTTGAACATAAGGAGGGTTCTGAGTTTTTAATAGTATTGAAGGTGCTCTAATATCTGCTAATGAAGTAACTGTTACCATTATAAAAAATACAAAAACTAATTTACTATAGTTATTCATTTCGTGATTAGTTTTCCTATAACAATCTTAAATATTCAACGTGGATAATCTGACTCATAATTCTGCCAATGATAATTTTATACGAATATTGTCTTTAATTATCCTCATTACCGATATATCTACAATGCTTTGATTAATTATAACCCTTAATATTTAACCAAATTTTAATATAAAATATTTGTTATAAGTTTTAATTTTTCTAGATTAATTATCTTATTAATATAAGTTTTAGCTTAATATTTATTTATTATCTATTTTTTTTGGTTTTTTAAAAAAAAATAAATAGAGATATTATTTTATCAAAAATTATCAATAATATTTTTTGTTTTTTGTCTCTTCGGTTTCTGTTAAAATTCTAGTTTTCTTATTTTTTGTTCTATTTGTTAAATCTAAATAGAAATCTTTATTTCCATCAATTATTTAGGTAGATATTTCCATGTATTCTAATTTCAAATTATTATAACTCATTACTATTTAAATTAATTTTTTAACACCTTTTGATACCATATAAATAACACAAATTAGATCTATATATTTTATCATAAAAAAATTATATTTTGTTCATATCATCTACTTCAATTTATTTTAATATAAAGTCATGTAAGATAAAAATCTTAAATTAATGAACCTCATCTTCAGTAACAAAAAATAAAGAAAATGCTTAATTAAAAATAATCATTTTTTATTGTTACTTAATTTTAAATTAACTTTTCATTAAATTTCATAATTATAGTAATATTATTAATTAATATAGAAATAAATTGAGAGTATTGTAATAGCACTATAAATGATTGGCGTATAAATCAATTATTAAATTATATAAATCTATCAATATATTAATACAATAAGTCTCTTTTTCAATTAAATACAAAGTATTACAACTAAGATCTTCAGATTATTTTATTCTTTTATAATAATAATCTAAAATAGATTTATCAATATTATTTAATGAATCAATTAACTCTCAATTAAGGGTTATCAATAAAACAATTTTTAAATAACTAATATTATTGTATTTATGTGTTAAAAAGAGTGAGTATCAATAAGACGATGTTTTATTTTTTTTTATGAAAATAAAATACTCAAAGAAATATCTTTTCCTTGTTTGATAAGTAAAAAATTAATATTTTATAAAAAATTAACTTAAATATGTTAGTCTGTTACTTTTAAACAAAACTCCTATCTAATTAATATTTTCTAATCTTTTAAAAAATAGTGACGTATTTATTCATGATAAAAATAATAATGAAATTAGATTTATTAACAATTAAGTGAATTAAAACGCATAAAAATTTTTTCATTATATTGTCAGATTTTATATATATTGTCTTGCAAGTAAATATATATTTATGTACTAAATTAGTACATTAAAATTAATAATCGTTATATTAAAATCATAATAATTTAACTAATTTTATTTTAGTTCAATAATTTTGAAGAGTTAAACGATAAATTAAGATTAATTAAAATTTTTAATATTTATTACATTAAATATAAAACTTAATAAAATATAAATATACTCACTATTAACATACAATAAAATTAGCGTTAATTATTTTAATAATTTTTTATTCCATATATATAAAGTATACTTTTTATTTAAATTAATAATATTTAATCAATATAATTTATTCGTACGTTAATAAATCATTTTTACATCTAAAATAATTTTTTTCAAAAAATACAAAATTACTTGATATCTGATTTTTTAAATAAAAAAAATAAAAACTATCAATTTACTACAATACTATTTTTTTAAAAAATCTACTTATACTATCTATTTTAATAACTTTAAATATTTTTAATAATTTTAATTATATTAATAATTAGTGATTAGATAAATAGTTATTTATGAAATAAAAAATGAATAAAACTAAAATTTTCAATGTTAATATTAAATAATCTAGATAATAAAGTTACTTTTCTATATCTGCTTTAGTATATAATACTATGATAGATATATAATTTTATTATTAAAGTAATTTAATCACAATAGAATTTCAAAAAAAAATAAAATTATTTTTACAACTTAATATTAAGAATTACTAGAAAATTATTCCATTTCTAATATGATGATTTATATAATGAATTAATGAATTTTTAATATTGTTTTATTAAATTTAAATAATTCTTTCGCTGAAAATAAAATAGTAACTATATAATATTTTCAATGATACCAATGAATCTATTGAATTAACAATACGTTTTCTTAGTATATTTTTTATATTCATTAGAATAGTTTATAAAAATAATATTTTTATACTTTAATCTCTTATTTTTTTTGATTAAATTAACCTAACACACAAATCATATTTATCAATATTAATTATTTTTAATAAAAACTTATGACTTTTCATCAAAGATTCGATATTATTAACAGCACTGTTATTAATATTAAAAAATTAAATAATTTTTAATTTCTAGTATTAAAATGTAAATTAAATAATTTCAAGGAATTTATTTTATTTTTAAGAGTACTTAATTACATCTAATTCTTAGTAGAATATTTTATTTTATAAAATGAAAATAAATGATATAAATGTAAACTATATTTATTAAATAAAAAAGAAAAAATAAAAAATACACTTTCTTACTATTACTGGCTCAGTAAACATATTTTTTTTAAAAAATATTATCTTTATACTAAGCTAACAACACTAACTATATATAAATTTTATATTTTAAAAAAACTTCATTATTTTTTTATTTTATTCAACAAAAAACTTTTTTTCATATTCTAGATTAATTATTTTTTAATTAATAAAATATATTAAAATATTAATAATCTTTTTGTTAAAAAATTAATAATATTTTTTTTTAAATTAAATTAAATACCATTAGTATTAATTTAATTACTAACTTAGAAATGAATAATTTTTTATATCATTAATTTCAATACATTAGATAATCATAAGATTTTTTCGAAAAATATATTTATTGAATCTATATTTACCTATAAATATTTTATTAATATATATATTTATAATTAAAAACATAAAAAATCTATCATATTAAAGTATGTGATTATATAGAAATATTTTTTATTTAAAAAACATTATAAAATTCAAATTTTAGTCATATGTTTTTCACGTATTTCTTTAGCAACTAAAACGATCGCCTCTCTACTGGTTATTCCTTTTCCCATTAATTGATAAATACGCTCAACAGATTCTTGTTGTTCTTGATTATTTAACATTAAAATATTTGAAAACATTTATTTTTACTCATAATTTTATTTAAACATTATTATTAATAATATTAACATAGTTTTAGTTATAAGAATGCTTTTATTATATATATTAGTAATATCTAATATCATTTTAAAAGATATGTACATAGAAAAAATTCAACTACCTTAGTTATTAACTATTACTTTAAGTTATTTTAATTTTATAGATTATTGACCATGGGCGATATTATTACATTCAGGTAATACAAATTTATCAATATAACTGTTTTGATATTATAGTTACTGTGATCCAAGTTAGTACTTTAGAAACTAAAGGCACTATCATACAAATTAATTGTGAAGATGAATAAAAAATAAATTCAAAATTTGATCTTTTAAAATCATTAAAACGTAAAATACAATATTTTAATTTAATTTTCAAAACAAAAATAATAATATTCTCTTTCAAAGCGAAGCTTTAGGTATATGGAGTTATGATTTAGTCAGGCATATAGAAATTTTATAAAAACAAACCAAAAAAAATTAAATTTTCCTTATATGGCAATCGGTATTTATCTTTTGGTATTAATTGTTGATCATCATAAAAAATAATTACTTTACTAAGTTATAAAAAATATTAAACAACGCTCATTTTAGTTTAAAAAAAACAAAAATATTTTTTAAACAATTTAAAATGCGTGAAGAATGGAAAATAATATATCGAAAAAATATTGCAATAAAATTTTAATAAAATTCATCAATATTTACATAACAGTGATTGCTATTAAATTAATTTAGCACAGTTCTTTAAAGCTAAAAATTGTGGTAACTAATGGGGAGTCTTGGTTAAACTTAATCAAAATAATCATATTCTTTTCTCTGCTTTTCATTCATTTAAAACAGTATTCTTACTCAGTCTATCTCCTGAATGTTTTTTTATTTTAAGATTATTTATAATTCAAACTTTGTCCAATTAAAAGAACATTACTTAGACTTGCTAGTGCTCAAAAAAGATCAAAAAACAAATGATACACCTCAATCATTAATCAAAGATCACATTGAAAACATAATGATAGTTGATTTATTGTGTAATAATATCGGTAAAATAGCAATACTAGGAATAATCAATGTGTTAGAATTTTTTTTGTTGTTAAGTCTTTTACTTTCATTCATTATTTAGTTAGTACTATTTTTACAAAATTATCGTTTCACTATCTCATGAAACAAATTTATTAAAGGTTTATTTTCCTGGTAGTTCAATTTATTGATGCATAAAAATACGCTCAATTGAAATTATTGATGAACTTGAATCTCATCAGTGCTATAGTTATTCATGAGCAATTGGGATATATTAGTTTTTGTAATATGATGGTTATAAATATTAGCATACGTACTTTATTAACTGAAAATCAATACCTTTATTATTAGACTGAAAAGAGAATTATTATAGATAGCAGTGCTAAAAAAAATATTAAGAAAGCTTTAATAAAATAAATTGAATACTATCTTTTTTATAAAAACATAATAATTGATTTATTAATTAAACTTTAATTGATTTGATCCACCCATATATAATTAATTATCGTCAAATTTATAAATCTAAATTTATATTTTTATTTATTAAAATACAAAAATTAAAAATTATATTTTATATTTATCGAATCATTCCTAATAGGCGTCATTGGATCAATAAATATAATTTGATTTAAATCAAATCAAATAAATATTATGAAAAATTTATTTTTTTGATAAAAATTAATAGTAATAATAAAAAAGGTTTTATATTCAATATAATTAGAGATACACAATCTTTTTAACACCTTATAATATATTATAAGTTTATAATATAAACCGCAAAAAGATTTTTTATATATTTTAATATCATTATAATTATTTTTAATTTCGAAAATTAATTATAAATTTTCATTAAGTTAAAATTACAGATAATTTAAAATAAAAAATAATGAAATAGGAATAATATTCTTATATAAGAATATTATATTTTTAATAATTAATAGTATTAATTATTAAATTAATTTATTTAAAAATATTTATTTTTAGTTATTGTTGTTTTTATATGTTTAAAGCAGATATTATCATTAGATAAGTTTCATATTGTTTGATTAATAATATTGATAAATAATTTCTCAAACAAACGACAAAAATTATATTTTTTATCGATCATAATGTTGATGTTAATATATTTATTATTTTCTATTAATAATAAAAAATAACATTACATTAATATAATTATTTAATTTATCATTATATGATATCAGTAATTAATTCTTCTATTAAGAAAAATTTTAAATTTCATTGCTAATATCAAGAAAAATAAAACATTTATTTTTAGTAAACACTAAATATTACATTTATATTAATTTTCAACATAAAGTCCATAAAATAAAACTTTCATTTTTAAATTTATATTAAATGAAAACAATATAATGATAGCCATTAGTATTTTATTAAAAATTTTTAATAGAATTTATTACTTAATAAGAGTTCAGTCGTTTTTTATTTTTAAAATAAATTGTGTATTAATAATACTCTGATAATAAAATTATCGGGTGTATAAGAAAAAAATAAACGTCATTTTAACAAAAATTAAAAATAAAAATCAGATTGTTATATCAAGTAAAAACTTAAAATTAAAAATATTTTACTTAATTTTTTATATACCAAAAGACTTAACGTTTATTTATATTATATCATATATATTAATGGTATCTAAAAGTTCTCTAATAATTAATTAAATATAATTATATAATTAACGTATTTATATATTAATAACTAAAATAACCTATTCCAGTTATTTTAGTTATTAATATAATATTTTTTATATTAAACCTATTTAATATTAATATTTTTTACTTGTTATTATTTCTATTTTTAATAAAAATAGTATTTTTTATAAATTTAATAATTTTATATTAAATACTTACTTACTTAATAGTCTCATATTAAATGAGATTATTAAGTAAGTATTTTTAGAAAAAAATATAAGCAAATTATTATAATTTTTAATTGATATGAAATATAACTTAAATCTTCCTTAAAACTACTATATAACAAGATTAAGTTAGTTTCTTTACTAAATCCAATTCAATTACTTGATAAAAATTACTTATATTAAGAAATAATAGCACTAAAAATAAAATCTAAATATTTTAGATAAAGATATTAAAATTATATATTAAAAAAAAATAAAAACATGAACATCAAAATTAATCAACGTTCTTGCGAAAATTTAGCTATTAAAGTAATATATAATTAATTTATTCTAAATATAGAAATAATTTATATTATTATTTAATAGTTTTAACATAAATAAGTTTTATTTATTAAAAATTTTATTAATTTACTTGAATTTTTAAAAATCTATTTATAGATAAAATTATCAATTATATTTAATGTTATTAAATTTTAGAAAATTAATAATTGTTACAAAGTATAAATTCATTAATATGATTTATTTTTATAAAAATATTTATATATATTTTAAATACTTTAATCAACTATATATTTTTTTTCGCATTGAAATTTATTATTTATTAAATAATAAATTTCAATTATAATTAATAATTTATAAAATAAAATTATCATATTAATAAATGTTTAATTGTATTCATTCATAATTGACGAGTACACTAAAATAATTATTTTATTATTTTTACTCTACTTCTAAGGAGGAAAGTAGTGAGTGCAGCTATTATAATTAGTACTCATGGTGTTGCTGCAAAACAGTTACTCATAGTCACTGAAATGTTAATTGGTAAACAACAAAATTTTATTTATGTCGATTTCATTTCAAATGAAAACACTGATATTTTGATTGAAAAATATGCTCAAAAACTTAACGAGCTCGATGTTTCCCAAGGTGTATTATTTTTGGTAGATATGTGGGGCGGTAGTCCATTTAATGCCGCAAGTCGAATTATAGAAAGTAAAGATAAAAATAAATATGATATAGTCACAGGTGTTAATATTCCAATGTTAGTTGCTACATTATTATTCCGTGATGATAATCCCACTTTTAATGAATTAGTTAATACTGCCATTGAAACTGGTCGAAGTGAAATTAAAGCGTTAAATAATTTACAGAATAATAATGAACTGAAAAGTTCACCAGTCTTAATTCCTCAATTACAACTATTGAATCCAACAGATCAACAGAAGTATATGTTTATTGCTCTTACACGAATTGATGATCGTTTAATTCATGGTCAAGTAGTTATTCGTTGGATAAAAGAAATAAAAGTAAAGCGTATTATTGTAGTAAATAACAAAGTTGCTAAAGATTATATTCGCTCAACCTTATTGAAACAAGTTGCACCACCAGGTATTATTGCTCATGTTGTTGATGTAGCAAAATATATTCGTGTTTATAATAACCCAAAGTATGCTGGTGAACGTGTTATGTTGTTATTCACTAATCCAACAGATGTTTTACAAGTTGTGAAAGGTGGTGTAAAAATAAAGTCTGTTAATATCGGTGGGATGGCTTATCATGATGGTAAAATACAAGTTAACAATGCGATCTCAATCGATAATAAAGATATTGATGCTTTTAATAAATTATCTAAACGAGGTATCGAGCTTGAAGCTCGTAAAGTTTATAGTGATAAAAAACTAGATATGTTAGCCCTTATTAAAAAAGCAAAAACTTAATTTTTTTTGCTTATAAATTAACAAATTTAAAATATACTTTACCACGTTGTTGGTTAGAGGAGATAAACAGTGGAACTTACCGTTGTTCAAATCATACTAGTTTTTCTTGTTGCTTCTATTGCCGGTATGGGTTCTGTTTTAGATGAGTTCCAATTTCATCGCCCTTTGGTCGCTTGTACATTAATTGGTCTTGTACTAGGTGAGTTAAAAACTGGGATAATTATTGGGGGAACACTAGAGATGATTGCCCTTGGATGGATGAATATCGGTGCAGCTATTGCTCCTGACGCTGCCTTAGCCTCAATGATTTCTACTATTCTTGTTATTGCCGGGAGACAGGATATTGCTACAGGTATTGCGTTAGCAATTCCTTTGGCCGCAGCAGGCCAAGTATTGACTGTTATTGTTCGAACAATTACTGTTGCGTTTCAACACATATCTGATCGAGTTGCATTATCTGCTAATTTACGGGCATTAACTATAATTCATATTTTAGCGTTATTATTGCAAGCAATGCGTATTGCAATTCCATCTCTAATTGTTGCTATCTCTGTAGGTACGTCAGAAGTACAATATTTTTTGAGTTTAATTCCTGATGTTGTAACTAAAGGATTAAATATTGCTAGTGGTATTATTGTTGTTGTCGGCTATGCTATGGTAATTAATATGATGTATGCAGGTTATTTAATGCCATTCTTTTATTTAGGTTTTGTAACTGCTGCATTTACTAATTTTAATCTAGTTGCTTTAGGTGTTATTGGTGTTATTATGGCCATTCTTTATATTCAACTCAACCCTAAACACAACAAATCAAAAATTACTATTTCGAGAAATAATGTTAATAATGATTTAGATAATGAATTAGATTAATTAAGGAGTGAAACCGTGGTAAATATAACTTCAGTGAAACAAATAAACAAAAAAAAACTTACTACTAGTGATATCCGCAGGGTTTTTTTGCGCTCTAATCTTTTTCAAGGCTCCTGGAACTTTGAACGTATGCAAGCACTTGGTTTTTGTTTTGCAATGACCCCAGTAATTCGTCGTTTATACCCTGAAAAAAATGAAGAATGCAAAAAAGCTATTAAACGTCATCTAGAGTTTTTTAATACTCATCCTTATGTTGCATCATCTATTTTAGGTGTTTCAATGGCAATGGAAGAACAAAGGGCTAATGGTGAAAATATTGATGACGGTGTAATTAATAGCATAAAGATTGGCTTAATGGGACCACTAGCTGGTATTGGAGATCCTATTTTTTGGGGAACAATACGACCAGTTTTTGCTGCATTAGGAGCAGGAATTGCGATGTCAGGCAGCTTATTGGGTCCGATATTATTTTTTATTTTATTTAACTCAATTCGTTTATTAACACGTTATTACGGTGTGATCTATGGGTATAAAAAGGGACTGAATATTGTTCATGAAATGAGTGGTGGTTTCTTACAAAAAATAACTGAAGGGGCTTCTATATTAGGATTATTTGTGATGGGTGCATTAGTTAATAAGTGGGCTAATGTTAATATTTCTTTAGTTATATCAGAAATAAAAAACCCAAATACTGGTGAAACAACAGTCACTACTATACAAACTATTCTTAATCAATTAATGCCTGGATTAGTGCCATTATTACTAACTTTTTGTTGTATGTGGTTATTACGCCGTAAGGTAAATCCATTGTGGATTATCATTAGTTTTTTTATCTTAAGTATTATTGGTTACTCTGGAGAATTTTTAGCCTAAAATATTTAATATCTTAATTATCCGCTTGAGATTGTAAGTTAGGAGTTTTTATTTTAATTTTATCTTTCATGATAACAATGATAATCGATTTGAGTTATTTATTAATTAATATAATGATGCTATATTGATTATTTTGTATTAACTTATGTTATATATTGTATGTTGTATATAATAATACTGTTTTTAATTTATTAAATAAAAAATAAAATTTTTATGGTTGTTTAAGAAACATAAAATTATTTAAGACAATAGTTAATTAACTTAATTTATTTATTAATTGTTACAATTTTTATTCATATTTATTTAATATTCATTTTTTATTTTAACTATTATTAAAAGAAAAAAAGATAAAAATATTTTATATATTGTTTATATATTAATTTATTTAGTACATGAATTTATATCAATGTTTTATTTTCATATTTTCATAAAATTATTTCAATTGATATCATAAATATCTTTATTAATTAAAATCACAAATAGATAATTTATACAAAATTTAAATAATTAGAAATACTTAAAAATTTAATGGTAATTTGATGAATGTTTATTAAAAATATAAAAAATTAATATGAAATTTATTTATTTAAATAATTTTTTTTTAATTACCTTTTAATAAACTAAAATAAAAATCATTAATAATAATTAATCTGTTACCAGTTTATTAATATTTTTTTAAAATTCATTATTCATGGATTACATTAAATAACTTAATAATAGATTTATATAATAATAATTATTTATTTTAATTAATTAAAGTTAAATTAATCTAATAAATAAAAGATATTTAAATTTTAACTTATGTTATTAAGATAAAAATAAAAAACTAAATTAATTTTCTTCAAATTATTTTCAACAAAAAGCAAACAATCAGATTATAAAGATAAATAAATTTAAATTGTTATTAAAACATTTTTAGTTTTTCTAAAAAACTATTTTAAAAGCCGTTTTAACGGCTTTTAAAATATAATAATTTATTTTTTACAAGACTTTAACTTTTCAACTTTACCTTTTAGCTTCTGCCCAGGTCGAAAAGTTACCACTCGACGAGCAGTGATTGGGATATCTTCTCCAGTCTTTGGGTTTCGACCTGGACGTTTATTTTTATAACGCAAATCAAAATTACCAAACCCTGAAAGTTTCACCTTCTCCCCATTTTCTAATGAACAACGAACTTCTTCAAAAAAAAGTTCAATTATGTTTTTCGCATTATGTTTACTTATACCTAGTTTTTTGAATAAATTTTCTGATATTTCAGCTTTTGTAAGCGCCATAAGTTTAGTCCCTCAAGGAGGCTTGGAATCGCTGTTTTAATGCAGCAATATATTTATTAACAGTTTCTGTGATCTCTTTTTCTTCTAAAGTACGATCTATGTTTTGAAAAATTAAGCTAATAGCAAGGCTTTTGTAACCTTTTGGTATTCCTTTACCATAGTACAGATCGAATAAGTTTATTCCAACTATATGATTTATGCTAATTTTCTTACATTCAGCAAAAATATCTGCTATTGCTACTTCTTCTGATACTATAATAGCAATATCTCGTCGATTAGCTGGAAAACGTGAAATCATATTTACTTTAGGGATAATGCGATTTGCAATAGCATCCCATAGTAATTCAAAAACTAATGTCCGACCATTCAAATTCAACTTATTTTCTAGTTCAGGATGAATAGCGCCTATATATCCAATATAATTATTATTTAAATAAATTTCAGCACTTTGTCCTGGATGAAATATAAGATTAAAATAATTTTTGTAAATAATATTGTTTAATTTTCCGGTTAGTTCTAATATTGCTTCAACATCACCCTTTATATCGAAAAAATCAACAACTCGTTTTTTTTCTAACCAGTGTTCTTCATATCGATTACCAGTAATTGCACCTGCTAATATTAATTCTTCCCGAATACCATGTTCTGCAGTTATATCTGGCACAAATCGTAAACCAGTTTCAAATAAGCGAATACGGTTTTGTTGACGATTTTGATTATAAATTATTGTTGTTATTAAGCCTGTTAGTAAAGAAAGTCGCATTACAGACATATTAATCGAAACAGGATGAGGTAAGATTATTGCATTAGAATTTGGATGTAGTAATATCTGAACTTTAGGATCAACAAAACTATAAGTAATTGCTTCATTATAACCTCGATCAATTAATAATGTTTTTACTCTTTTTAATGGAAGAGTTGACTCAGAATGTGAAGTTGTGATTAAGTCAGCATGTAAAGGTATATTAAGTATATTATTATATCCATAAATACGAGCTATTTCTTCAATTAAATCTTCTTCAATTTTTATATCAAATCGCCAAGATGGAGTAATTACTTGCCAACTATCTTGTTTATCAATTACTTTAAAACCTAAACGCTGAAGAATTTGACTAACATTAACATTAGAAATACTATGACCAATTAAACGATCAAGCTTTTGTCTGGTTAATATTATTTTTGCTACTTTTGGTAAGCTATTTTTATGGCTTATATCAATAATAATTCCAACCTCTCCACCACAAATTTCAACTATTAATCTAGTAGCACGTTCCATGGCTGTATATTGCAATTGTGGATCCACTCCGCGTTCAAAACGATGTGAAGCCTCAGTATGAAGGTTATAATTAATCGCCTGACCAATTATTGCTAATGGATTCAAAAAAACGCTTTCTAATAAAATATTTTTTGTGTTTTGATTAACGTTTGAATGCTTACCATAAAAAATACCAGCCAATCCTAAAATATTTTTCTCATCTGCAACAACTAAAATATCTTGCTTTAAAACTACCTTACTATTATCAAGTAAAATTAATGTTTCATCTTGTTTCGCCATTCGAACAATTATACTTCCATTTAATCGATCAAGATCATAAGAATGTAAAGGTTGACCTAGCTCTAGTAATACAAAATTAGTAACATCAACTACAGGATTAATAGCACAAATCCCACTACGACGTAATTTTTCTCTCATCCAGATAGGTGTTTTTACTGTAATATCAATATTTTTTATTACTCGCCCCAAAAAACGCGGGCACGCTAAAGGCGCTTTTACTTGAATAGGAAAAACGATTGTATCAATACATTTAACTGGATCAATCTTTACTATATTTAACTTAAGGTTATTAATAGCTGCAATATCACGCGCTATACCTAAAATACTTAAACAATCAGCACGATTTGGCGTTAAACTTACTTCAAAGATATGATCGTCAAGTTTTAAATAATCACGAATATCGATACCGATATTGGCATCTTGAGGCAGTTCAATAATACCAATATTATCATTAGGAATAGCAAGTTCAGAATAAGAACAAAGTATACCTTCAGAAAGCTTATCGTGTAATTTTATTTCTTTAATTTTAATGTTATTTTCTAAAACAGAATCAACTGTTGCTACAGCAACTTTTAATCCTTGACGACAATTCGGTGCCTCACAAATAATATTGAGTAAATGTTCAGTGCCAATGTTAACTTTTGTTAAAAATAATTTATCTGCATGAGGATGTTGAATGCATCTAACTATTTCACCGACTAATACACCTCGAAATTGACCGGCAACAGGATTAATATCATTAACCTCTAAACCAGCCATAGTCATTTGTTCCGATAAAGCCTTACTACTTATTGCTGGATTTACAAACTCACGTAACCAAAATTCACTTAATTTCATGTAATAATTCTACTTTATATAAATTGTTTAAGAAAACGAAGATCGTTTTCAAAAAAAACACGTAAATCTATTATGTCGTACCTTAACATTGCTAAACGCTCGACTCCTATTCCAAAAGCAAAACCAGAATATAAATTAGGATCAATACCAACATTACGTAATACATTTGGATGCACCATACCACAACCTAAAATCTCCAACCATTTACCATTTTTATTCATTACATCAACTTCAGCTGAAGGTTCAGTGAATGGAAAATATGATGGTCGAAAACGAGTACGAATTTTTTCTTCAAAAAAATAACTTAAAAAGTAATGTACTATAGCTTTTAAATTAGAGAAACTAATGTTCTTATCAACAATTAAACCTTCTATTTGATGAAACATTGGAGTATGAGTTTGATCATGATCTTTTCGATAAACACGACCGGGAGCAATAATACGAATGGGTGGTTTTTTGTCTTTCATTGTGCGAATTTGAACACTAGAAGTTTGTGTCCTTAATAAACAAGTAGCATTAAACCAAAAGGTATCACGTGAAACTCGAGTAGGATGGTGAAGTGGAATATTTAAGGCATCAAAATTATGATAATCATCTTCTATTTCAGGGCCAGAAATAACAGAAAAACCAAGCTCATTAAAAAAACTTTCAATACGATCAATTGTACGTGTTATTGGGTGAAAACTACCATTTTCAGTTTGACGACCTGGTAATGTAATATCTATTTTTTCTGCAGCTATTAGGGTATTAAAAATAATGGTCTCCAATTGTTCTTTACGAATATTAAATAAATTCTGAATTTCTTGTTTCGCTTGATTAATAATCGTTCTTGCTGCAAGGCGTTTTTTTTCGGGTAAATCATGCAAAGTTAACATTTGTAATGTTAAATGACCCTTTTTACCTAAAAACTCAATACGCACAGAATCTAAAACAGCAACATCCTGAGCTTTTTCTATAGCTGTTTTTGCTAACGAAATCAACTCGACTAGATGTACCATCCCCCCCCCCTACATTTATTTTATAACCACTTAACTTAATAATTCCTAAAAATTTTATTTTAAAAATATGAAAATCCTCAACTAGAGGATTTTTATATTTTTTAATCTCTTTTTAAAAATATGAAAAATTTTTTTTTAAACTTAAAAATAAAATAATAATAAAAAATCAATTTTATCTTTTAAAAAAAAATAACTATTCATAAAATAGTACTTATTTATGATATAACGAGTTATTTACAATTAAATGAAGCTTAATTTATTTTAAATTTAAGTAATTAAATTAACTTGTTTTTTACTTTTTTCTACTAATATTGCAAATGCAAATTTGTCAAAAATAGCAATATCAGATAAAATCTTACGATTAATTTCAATTGATGCTTTCTTTAAGCCACGAATAAAACAACTATATGATAAACCATTTTGTCGAGCAGCAGCATTAATTCGTGCAATCCATAATTTACGAATCTGACGCTTACGCTGACGACGATCACGATAAGCATACTGACCCGCTTTAATTACAGCCTGAAAAGCAACACGATAAATACGTGAACGAGCACCATAATAACCTTTTGCTTGTTTTAGTATTTTTTTGTGACGTTGGCGAGCTATTACACCACGCTTTATATGAGGCATACGTTCCCCTCCTATCACTTTGAATTAAATTGAATAATCTTATAAAATTAAAAACTTAAACTTTATATATACGGTAAACATATTTTTATAAAACTTAAAGCACTTTTAGAAACCATACTTTTTTGTCGTAAATGACGCTTACGTTTAGTTGACTTTTTAGTCAAAATATGACGAAGATTGGCATGTTTGGATTTAAAACTACCACTAGCAGTTTTTTTAAAACGTTTTGCTACGCTACGTACTGTTTTAATCTTTGGCATTTTAAATATCCATTTCGCATTATTAATTGTAACTAAATAACTAGATAACTAAAATAATATAGTTTTATTTAAGTAAAAAATTATTTATTCGGTTCTCTAGTTATTTTTTTTGGTGTAAGCACCATGGTCATTTGACGACCTTCAATCTTAGTAGGAAAATATTCAACAATTGACATCTCATCTAAATCGTTTTTGATGCGATTAAGCATATCAATACCTATTTGTTGGTGCACCATTTCACGACCACGAAATCGTAATGTGATTTTTACTTTATCTCCATAATCTAAAAAGCGAATTAGGTTGCGTAATTTAACTTGATAATCACCTTGATCTGTACCAGGTCGGAATTTAATTTCTTTTACCTGAATAACTCTTTGTTTCTTTTTTTGTTCTTTAAGCGATTTATTTTTTTCATAGAGAAATTTACCATAATCCATGATACGACAAACTGGTGGATCAGCATTTGGACTTATCTCAACTAAATCAACACCCGTTTCCTCAGCCTTTTCAAGAGCCTCTTTTAGGCTTATAATGCCAATTTGCTCACCATCTAAACCGCTTAAACGAACTTCAGAAGCACGAATTTCGGTATTAATACGATTTAAACGTGCCATTTGAATTCTTTTTCCGCCTTTAATACCTTTATTCCTCCAATTGATAAGTACGACGAGTGCGAATTTCATCAAGCACTCTTTTTGCAAATTCTATAACATCAAATGTTCCTAAGTCTTCACCATTACGAGTTCTAACAGATATTTTGTTTAATTTAATCTCTTTGTTACCACAAATTAACATATAAGGAACACGACGCAAAGTATGCTCACGAATTTTAAATCCTATTGTCTCATTTCTCAAGTCTGCTTTTGCGCGAATACCAAAATTATTCATTTTTTTCACTATTTTTTGCACAAAATCAATTTGTTCATTTGTAATACTTATTATTACCATTTGTAAAGGTGCTAACCAAGTCGGGAAAAAACCAGCATACTGTTCAGTTAGAATTCCAATAAAACGTTCTAATGAACCTAGAATAGCACGATGGATCATTACTGGTATTTGACGCTCATTATTTTCATCTATATAAAGAGCACCTAAGCGATTAGGTAATAAAAAATCGAGTTGTACAGTGCCACATTGCCAAGTCCGATCCAAGCAATCATAAAGTATAAACTCAATTTTAGGTCCATAAAATGCACCTTCTCCAGGTTGATAAGTAAATTTAATATCACCTAATGCTTTAGCAAGTTCAGTTTCTGTGCGATCCCACTGAATATCACTACCTATTCGTTTTTCTGGTCTAGTAGATAATTTAACTAGAATTTTTTTAAAACCAAAAGTTCTATAAACATCATAAATCATTTTAATACAACTTTTTACTTCTGTTAAGATTTGATTTTCAGTACAAAAAATATGCGCATCATCTTGAGTAAAACAACGCACGCGCATCAAACCATGTAAAGAACCAGATGGTTCATTACGATGACAACTCCCAAACTCTGCCATACGTAATGGTAAATCACGATAGGATTTCAATCCTTGATTAAATATTTGTACATGTGCTGGACAATTCATTGGTTTTATACAATATTCTCGATTTTCAGATGAAGTTGTAAACATATTTTCTTTATAATTTTCCCAATGACCTGTTTTTTCCCAAAGAATACGATCCATTATTAATGGACCTTTTACTTCTTGATACTGATATTCATTTAATTTAGTACGAAGAAAGTTTTCTAATTCGCGAAATATTATCAAACCATCATTATGCCAAAATGCCATACCAGGTACTTCTTCTTGCATATGATAAAGATCAAGTTGTTTGCCTATTTTACGATGATCACGTTTGGTTGTTTCTTCTAGACGTAATAAATAGGTAGTTAATTCTTTTTTACTTCCCCAAGCTGTCCCATAGATTCTTTGTAATATTTTATTATCATCATTAGAACGCCAATAGGCACTAGTCACTTTTTCTAATTTAAAATGATGACAAAAACGCATATTAGAAACATGAGGTCCATAACACATATCAATATACTCTTCATTATAATAAAGTCTAAGATGATCATCTTTATTAAAGTTTTTTTCTAAAATTTTAACCTTATAATCTTCACCTCGAGCAATAAAAGTATTTTTTGCTTCTTGCCAACTAACTCTCTTTTTAATAATATCATAGTTTTTTTTAGCTAGCTCATGCATACGCTGTTCAAGTTTTTCTAAATCTTTTTTAGTTAAAGAGTATTCCAAATCAATGTCATAATAAAAACCATTCTCAATAACAGGACTAACTACCATTTTAGTTGTTGGCCACAATTGTTTGATCGCGTGACCAAGTAAATGTGTACATGAACGACGAATAATCTCTAAACTCTCGAGATCTTTACTAGTAATAATAGATATTTGAACATTATTATTAATTATATCACTAGCATCAACAGGTTTACCATTGATACGACCAGCTATACAAGTTTTTGCAAGACATAAGCTAATATCATTTGCAATATCCATTAATGAAACAGGATACTTGTATTGACGTTCACTTTGATCAGGAAATGTAATAATTGGCATTATTTAAAGTCCTTAATTTACAGTAGTAAGTCCTCAATTACCAATAAATAAAAATCAATCATATCTTTAGTAATATATTTTATAAAAATAAAATATATTATTACATAAACTTTAAAACATAATGTTTTTATGAAAAAAAAATAAAATAATTTGAATATGTACAATATACAAAATAACAATATACATTATTACCATAAATTTTTAATTAATAAATTAAATCTTTGGTAAAGTACTAGAAATAAAATCCTAAAATCAATAATAAGATAAATCTTAAGTTGTTTACCTTTTACCAAAGAAATTGATTTAAATTTTTAACAAAACATGATAATAGTGATAAAAATTACACAGTTTCTCGATAAAATTTTTACTTATATTGAAAATTTTAATTTTTATTTAATAATTTTAATAAAAGATATCAATATTTTATAAAAACTAGCATATATAATAAGTAATTAAATTACAAACATTTTTAGCCTACCAAAGGATATCATGACCAAATATTTGTATATTTAGATATTTCATTCTATTTTTTGATAAAATTATTTTTTATCAAGATTATTAACCTTAGTGATTAAAAAATAATGTCTTTATTAAAAATTCATAATATATACTATTTTTTTAGTATCATAATGCATACAATTACAATTGTATAATAAAGTATTTTGTAAGCAAAATATACATAGTAAATGATATCTTATTTGATAATATAAATATAGAATGTTCTCATATCAATATATCAATATATCAATATTATTGTTATCTCACTGGATCTTTAAAATTGTTCATAGTATTATTATAATAATTTATATTATAATTAATAAAATCGAGAATAGAAGAAAATATTTTAATTATATAATAAATTTTATTTTATATAATTTTATGCAGTCTATTTATGATATTAACATAAAAAATTAGATTTTATTTTAACAATTGTTTTAATTAAGTTTTCATCTATAAAAACCTATTAAAAAAATAAAAAATAATTTTTTAGTTTTTTGTTGTGATAGAGAAAAATTTTATATTTACTAATTATATGCATTATAGTTAGATTGATTCAATCGTATTAATATGTCTTATGTAAAGTTAATAATTATGATTATTAAAATAAAATTTATACTTTATTATTAGGAATAATTTATGTACAAAAGATCCAACTTTTTATCTAAACATATTTTTATTTGTTTAATGATAATCACTATATTTATCTTTTTTAATTCAATAACAGTCACATACGCAAAGACATTTACTGTTGTAACTACTTTGACTATCATTCAAGATATTGCACAAAATGTAGCAGGTGATGCAGCAAATGTTCAATCAATTACTAAACCTGGAGCGGAAATTCATGAATATCAACCAACTCCAAAAGATATATTAAAAGCACATAATGCTGATTTAATTTTATTAAATGGGTTAGGACTTGAAAAATGGTTTAATCATTTTTTTGAAAATTTTAAACATATTCCCGCTGTTACTGTTACTACAGGAATAAAACCGATACCTATTCAAGAAGGTGAATATCAGGGTAATTCTAATCCTCATGCCTGGATGTCTGCCAAAAATGTATTAATATATATTGAAAATATTCGACAAGCGTTCATTAAATATGACTTTAAAAATATAGATACTTATAACAAAAATGCAAAAATATATGCTAATAAAATTACTGAAGTTGATGAATCTTTACGAAAAAGACTTTCACAAATCTCAAAACAAAAACGATGGCTAGTAACTAGCGAGGGTGCTTTTAGTTATCTTGCTAATGATTACGGATTTAAAGAGGCTTATTTATGGCCAATTAATGCAGAAGAACAAGGATCCCCGCAACAAGTTCGTAAAATTATTGATATTATAAAAAAATATAATATTTCAGTCATATTCAGCGAAAGCACAGTTTCCAATAAACCAGCAAAGCAAGTTAGTCAAGAAACTACTGCTAAATATGGCGGCGTACTATATGTTGATTCTCTTTCTACTCCTGAAAGTTCTATCTCTACATATATAGAATTATTAAAAACAACAATTGATGTTATTGCAAAGGGTTTTGGTAAATAATGATAAATAAAGATTTTTTTTATGAAAAACCTAATTTAGTTGTTGATAATGCTACCGTTATATATAGTGATAGACATACAGCTATTTATGATGCTAGTTTTAATATTACTGGTGGATCAATTTGTGCACTAGTAGGAATTAATGGTAGCGGCAAATCAACTTTGTTTAAAACAATAATGGGGTTAATAACACCAACAAAAGGATGTATAACATTAAATAATGCTCCCATAAAAATAGCACTTAAGAAAAATATTATTGCCTATGTACCACAAACTGAAGAAATTGATTGGAACTTTCCTGTTTTAGTTTCTGATGTAGTAATGATGGGGCGGTACGGTAAAATGGGTATTTTACGCATTCCAAGTAAAAAAGATAAACAAATTGTTGCTGATTCATTAGCACGAGTTGATCTTGTAGGTTTAGAGAAACGACAAATAGGTGAACTTTCTGGTGGTCAAAAAAAAAGAGTTTTTCTTGCGCGAGCACTTGCCCAAGAAGGAAAGGTATTACTTCTTGATGAACCTTTTACTGGTGTTGATGTAAAAACAGAAAATGCGATTATTAATCTTTTCCGTTCATTACGCAGCAATGGGTATTTAATTTTAGTTTCTACTCATAATTTAGGAAGTGTTCCTGAATTTTGTGATCATATTATTTTAGTGAATAAAACTATATTAGCTAGCGGGCCAATTGAAACAACTTTTACAAAAAAAAATCTTCAACTAGCTTTTGGAGGTGTACTTCGTCATATTAACCTCTCTAGCACAGAACTTCATGATGATGATGATCCTCGTTCATTAACTGTTATTACTGATGATGAAAAGGCAGCTGTTTTTTATGGTAACTCTGAAGAATTATCATTTGTTAAAAAACAACCAAAGGAATAAATCATGTTAGATTTACTACTTGAACCATTTGAATATAACTACATGATTAAAGCAATTTGGATTAGCGCTATTGTTGGAGCAGTTTGCGCTTTTCTTTCTGCTTATTTAATGTTAAAGGGATGGTCATTGATGGGTGATGCTATCTCTCATTCAGTCGTTCCTGGTGTTGCTGGTGCTTATGCACTTGGTCTCCCTTATTCTGTTGGTGCTTTTTTTACTGGTATTTTAGCTGCATTGTCCATGACATTAGTTCATCATCTTTCGAAACTGAAAGAAGATGCAGTAATTGGTTTCATTTTTTCAATATTTTTTGCTACTGGATTGTTAATTTTATCATTAAATCCTACTTCAATAAATGTGCAAAGTATTATTTTTGGTAATATTTTAGGTATTTCAGATGAAGATGTATTACAAGTTGAAATTATTATTATAATCTCTTTTATTATACTTATATTTATATGGAAAGATTTGCTTATCGTGTTTTTTGATGAAAATCATGCTCGTTCTATTGGATTAAATCCATTAAAATTAAAAATTATTTTTTTTACGTTATTAAGTGCATGCACAGTTGCCGCTTTACAAACCGTTGGGACCATTCTTGTCATAGCAATGGTTATTACACCAGGTGCAACAGCTTATTTGCTTACAGATCAATTTAAACGATTACTCATTATTGCTATATTAATCGGTTTTATATTTAGTGCGATTGGGGCTTATATTAGTTATTTTATTAATGTTGCAACAGGCGGAGTTATTGTTACTTTACAAACATTAATTTTTCTTTTTGCCTTTTTTTTTGCACCTAAATATGGATATGCTTCATTTGTTTTTCGTCAAAAATTTTTTAAAAAAAATATACGTCTCAAGTAATTATAATAAAAGAAAGGTAAATAACAATGAATGATTTCATGGAATTATTAATAACGCCTTTTGTTTTTCCTTTTATGAAAAAAGCAATCATTACTGCCATTATAACTGGAACTGTATGCGCTATTCTATCCTGTTTTTTGATACTTAAAGGTTGGTCGTTAATGGGTGATGCCATTTCTCATGCAGTATTGCCTGGTATCATTATTGCTTTTGTTATTAATATTCCTTTGTCAATTGGTGCTTTTTTTTCAGGAATTTTTTGTGCATTCGCAACTGGTTATTTAAAAGATAATAGTCGCATAAAAGAAGATACGATCATGGGTATTGTTTTTTCTGGTATGTTTGCCTTTGGATTAGTATTATTTTCATGTATTAAAACAGATCAACATTTAACACATATTCTTTTTGGTAATATTCTTGGCATCACTACGCTAGAATTTAAACAAACACTTTTCTTTTCATGTTTTACTATCATAATCACTCTTTTAAAACAAAAAGATTTTATACTTTATTGTTTTGATCCTAATCAAGCAAAAATTATTGATTTACCTGTTAAACTTTTACATTATGGATTACTTGCTTTATTAGCTCTCACCATTGTTTCATCTTTACAAGCTGTAGGAATAATTCTTGTGATTGCTATGCTCATTTCACCTGGAATTATTGGTTTTATATTATGCAAAAGTTTTAATCAAATGCTAATTATTTCAGTTATTGCTTCTATTACATCAGCTTTAATAGGCATTATTTTAAGTTTCCATCTTGATGCAGCGACTGGACCTTGTATTGTACTTACTCAAGCAATCTATTTTATAATGGCATTAATCTACAATTATATTAATAAAATAAAAAAGTATTTTTTTAATAAAATTTCAATTCGTTCTTAATTTAAGCATTTTATATTAAAGTAATTAGTAAAAATTAATAGTGAAATGATTCATGAATAACAATAAAATACAAATAAATAATATTGATTAGCTTAAATAAATCTTATTACTTAAATAAAAGTATTTATAAAATTTTAAAAAACAATGTATTTAATAATTATTAAAATTAATATAAAATATTATATTTGATTGATTTTAAAGTTAATTGGCAGATATTTGATTTAATTTTATTAATAAAATAATTAATTTTTTCTTACGGAGCACTTTCATAGAAATAAATTTAAATATCAAGGGTATATATTTATATTATCACTCTAATCGAATAGATAATTTTCATAAAATACTTTTATTTATATATAATTAATTATTAATAATCTTTATGAAATTTTTAAATAAAATTATTTATTGTGTTATAATTTTAAAATTTTAATGTAATAAAATGATAATTATATATATGATTTACTTTACAAAATAAAAAAAATTACTTTCGATATGATTTATATTCAATGCATAAATACTAATAGAAAAAATTAACATAATAAAAGAAATAATAAATTCTATATTTTTAAAAATAAAAGATTGTTAATTAATTTATTAAATTTAAATAAACAATTTATTTTATTGTTTATGAAATATTTTTTAATATTTAATCAATAAACAAAAAAATAGATAAAATATAAATTCATTATTAAAATTTTTATATAAAAAACTTAAACTTAATAAGTTATTTTAAAAAAAATTATTTTTATAATACAATATTATTTTTTTTATTTTAACAAAAATGTTAACTAAAAGATATTAAAATTAAAACTCATACTAAAATTTACATATTTTACTTTTCTGCTAGTAATAGTAATATATTTATTATAAAATACTCCTTCGATGCTAATAAAAATCTAAAAATGGTATTTAAAAACTTATTAATATAATTCATACATTTTGTTTTATTATTTACATAATACATAGTATATTTTAAAATACATAAATATTATTTAATCAGTAATTCTAAAATTAGCTCTCAGTTGTTTATATTAAAAGATTTCTTTATTTTAAATTGATAAAATTAAGAAATAAATTATAAATAATAAGAGGAGTATCTTTAATGTCTCATAATATATCTATCAAAGCTGCTATTTTTGATATGGATGGATTGTTGATTAATTCAGAACCGCTTTGGAGCCAAGCAGAAAAAGAAATTTTCAGTAAACTTGGCATTAATGTTTCAATTGCTGATCAATTTCCTGATACATTAGGATTACGTATTGATCAAGTTATACAATTATGGCATTTAGCTTCACCTTGGCAAGGGAGTTCATTAGAGGATGTAGAAAAAAAAATTATTAATCGTGTTATTCAACTTATAGAAGAACAACAACCTTTATTACCAGGCGTTAAGCATGCACTTCAATTATGTAAAAATCATAATCTAAAAATTGGATTAGCCTCAGCTTCACCAAAGCATATGCTAAAAAAAATACTTGCTATGTTTAATATTTATGATTATTTTTCAGTTGTAATATCAGCAGCTTCATTACAATATAGTAAACCGCATCCAGAAGTTTATTTACAAGCAGCAAAACTCCTAAGTATTGATCCAATAAATTGTGTTGCTTTTGAAGATTCTTTTCATGGTATGATTGCTGTTAAAGCCGCGCGAATGCGTAGTATTGTTGTACCAGCAAAAAATGATTTTACTGATTTACGTTGGACATTAGCGGATATTAAACTCAATACGCTCACTGAATTAACAATTGAACATATTATTTGAATTTTATTTATTTGTAATAATTCAATGCATTAGTTTAATAAAATACTAATGCATTGTTGTCTTTTGTTATAAAATTTGTTTTTATTTTTTTTAATAAAATATATTCTAAAAATAAACTACTAAAAACAAAGTATAACTATTATACTTTTAAAATATATAAATAAATAGCTGGGCGTTATATACTATGACTGCTAGTGGGCATTTGATTTTTTCAATATCATCATTAATACTTGTGCATAAATTAGCAATTACACCAGAGTTTGTAGGTGGTGATTATTTTAACTTGTTAATTGGAACATTATTTGGTGCGTTACTACCTGATATAGATCATCCACAATCTTGTCTTGGACGTTTATTTCGTTTTATTTCTATTCCAGTTTGTAGATTATGTGGTCACCGTGGTTTTACTCATAGCTTATTTGCATGGCTTCTAATTACATTATTATTAATTAAATTATCTAATAGTTACTTATTATTTTCTGATGCATTAGTTAAAGGATTTTTATTGGGTTATTTTAGTCATTTAGTTGGAGATATGTTAACTAAAAAAGGAATACCTTTCTTATGGCCATTAAAAATACAATTCTCTTTTCCTATATTATATAATGGCTCTAATCAAAAATCGGAGAACTTTATCGCTATATTATTAGCTATTTGCGCAGTAGTATTAATCCCAACTAATTATAAATTACCATTACAACCTATGTTAAAAGAAACAAAACAAAAAATAATTACATATTTGACTAATAAACTAAATGATGTAATTTTATTATTTTTCCATTAAAATATTATTAATATAAATTATATTTATTTATTACAAAAATACTTTTAATACTGATAGTATATAAAAGTAATTTTATCTATAGTTTTTATTTTTTCTTTTAAAAAAAATTTAAAATAATCTTATAGATAAATTTAAATAATTTATTACTTATAATAGTAATAAAATTAAAGTATGATTTAATATCATGTACTATAATAATAGTAAATTACTATTTCCTATATTAATAATAGTAAAAAATAATGCAATATTAAAATATAAAAACGATTAATTATTTTAATATTATTTAATAATAATTTATTTAATCTAATCTTAAATTATAATTTAAGATTAGATTAAATAAAAATAACAATAAAAAAGATGTTATTAAAATTAGATATAATTACTCGGTTTTAAGAATAAAAAATAATTAATAAAAAAAAAATAAAAATAATCAGATACTCTAGAAGCATATTAAATCAAATTCATAAAATAATAAATTTTATTTTTAGATATTTATGTTAATTAACATAAATGTATAATATTCATTATAATAATTATAATTATAATGAAAAATTATATTTAATCGTTTATTTTTGCTAAATAATAAAAGCTGATTTTAATCATAAAAATTTTTAATGATTATTAAGATACCTATAAGTAATAAAAATTATTCCATTAGATGAAATATGAATATTTATTATAATTTATAACAAAATATAATAAATAAATTTATAAAAATATATAAATAAATATTAATATATATTAAATATAATTCACATTATCACCAATAATAGTAGTATCTAAATATTATTAGATATTTAATTAATTTTAAGTATATAAATTACTATGATTAATATCATTTAATTTTATTTACTTTTAATAGCGTTAAATGTTTAAATTAAAAATTAAACTATTTATTTTTTAATAAAACTAATATAAAAATATTTAGTTTTATTTTTTTTATTTTTTTTATAAAAAAACTTAGTTAGTTATTATCTAACTTATTAGATTTATTATAAGTTGATATACTATTATTAAATATATTTAATAAGACAAATAAATCATTTTGATAAAAATTTAATTTTTATAAAAAATAGATATCATAATAATATTTATTTTTTAAATATTGTTATAATATAGATGATATTTTTTTTGTAAATAAATATTTAAATAAATTAAAATATTAAAATAGATACATAAAATTAATTAAATTATTAAGTTTTTAGGGAAATTTTTTATCATGTTTTAAATAAATAAATATTTTAAATAATTATAAATAATTAAGAAATTATTATTAAAAAGAATTTTAAATTTAAATTAAGCACCTATATTTATAAAATTAATTTTATAATCATTTTTTGTTTGATAAAAATAGAGTTATTAATACATTAAATATTGGTATTAATTTCACCTTACTTTAGTTTAGTTATTAAGTTTAAACTAATTTAATATAATGGATGAAATTCATTTATTTAAAATAATTTAATATTGGCATATAATGAAATTATAGTATCATTTTAAAATATTTAATTTTTTTTAAAAATTAAATATTTTAAAAAATTGAAATAGGATATGTGGTGTTTAATAAAATTAATTGCTATGAAATTTGTATAATTATGCTTAATTGTTCCTTATTACTATTTTTTTTATTTTATTTACAATAAAACGTAATCAGTATAAAAAAATTATTTTTCTTATCGAAAAGCGTCTTTCTTATATGAAATATATTGCTAAATATAAAATTGAAAAAAAAATACCAATAGACGATAGAATACAAGAAAATAAAGTTATTTTAAACTCACTTAATAAAGCAGAAACTTTGGGTTTAGATGAAAAATCAATAAAAATTTTTATTATGTCTCAGATAAATTTAGCTAAAATAATTCAATATCGTTATAAATTAAATCAATTATCCACTATTAAAACTATAACTCAATATCATGATTTAGAAGATATTCGCTTAAAACTTAATAAATTAAGTAATGAGATTATAGAATTAATTGCTAATGAATTAAAAAATAATGGAAAAATAAAAAATAAGATTTACTTATACATAAATAAAATTCATATCAATAATATTGAAGATACTGATAAAAAAATAATCTATTTATCACTTAAGCAAATATCTTTAAGAAGATAATTAATAATCATGTTTAAGTTGCTAAAATTATAAATGTTATAATGTATTAAATTTTAATCATACTTATATGTATAATATATGTTAAGCAATAAAATTAAGTTATAAAATATATTAATTTAAGAAATTAAATACATATTACAGCATCTTTTTTATAGACTATATATTTTATAAATAAAAATTAATATAATAAATTTAAATCAAAAATAATAATTAATATTTTTTTCTTATTCATGAGTAAAAATTTTTCTTATAAAATTAATAGAAATTAAGTTTATACAACTTTTAAATTAAATATTTTTTTTGATTTAATTTGTTTTTTTTAAAAATTATAAGATTTCTATAAAAATTGTTATTTAATAGTAAATAGTTAATTATAAATTATATAGTACTTATAAAATATATAAGTTTATAAAGCATACAACCAATTAATAATTAACTTTAAAAATTTATTTGTGATAATAAAATAGATTATTAATATTTAAATGAATATTAAACTAACATAGTTATTAACTGTTTTAATATTTTAAAATTATATAATATTTACATATTAACTTCTAAAAATTTTTATATTTTGCTATTCTAATCATTAAACAATTTAACACCTCTATGTTATTCAACAATAAAATTAAATTAAATCCAAACTTATGTGCAGTAATTTTTATGAAAATAGTTTTATAAAAATTAAATATTTATTTTTAGGATAAATCAATATAAACAAATCTAATATATTTACTGATACATTAGTAAAATAATTATATTATATATACTATATTAATTTTATTTTTATTAGACTTAAAATAAGATTTTAATATAAAACTAATAATAACATCGCCATTCATATGGATAGATCAATTAATTATTTTTATTTTATTGTTTATTTTAAAGATCCAATATAAATATGATCTCATTATAAATAAAAAAAATTACTTTTATGTAAATTTAATTATGATATAAAAGAAATTGAATTTATTTGCAAATATTTTTTATAATAAAATTATTTTAAAATAATATATTCTATATTTTAATATCTTTATTTAAAAAAAATATTGACATTTTTCCTGTGAATATATAATTTTTTATAGAAGAAATAACGGAATATTGTCATTAGCTATAGATTTAAAAGTAGATACAATTAATTACACCAACAGTCATATTAACTAATAAATTAGTTTGTAATTTATAAGCTATTTTTTGTCATTTATTGATAACGTATTTTATAAATATTGTTTTTACTTAACAGCTAAATTAAAATAAGATAAGTTATAAATAATCAAAATATAAATAAGTTTATGATTTTATTTTATTCTATTAATTAAAAATTCATTATTATAGGTTAATTTAGTTTTAAAAAAATTTTTTGATTAATAATTTATAGAATAATTAATTTAATTACAAAAAATATATTATTTAATATTTTAAATAGCATAAGTCAATCGTGAATATCAAATGTTATCTGTTATTTAACTAATATAACTAATTAAATCACGTATAAAAAATAATTAACTGCTATTGTCATTAGTAAAAATAATATTTTTATTTATTAATATTCTAATTATATTTGAATATTATTTATGTGATCTAAAGAAAAAATTCTTTCTTTTATTAAAAATATTTAATATAATATTTTTTATTTCTTTTTATTTGTATAGAAAATATCACTATTAGTTAAAAATTTAATATTACTAGATAAAAAATTAAAAACCTAATAAATTAATATATTTAACTAATAAATTTTTAATATATAACATAAAAATCGATTAACATAACTAGTAGTTAATAACATTAAAATGATATGAATACTCACTCCACTATATTAAAAAATTAAATAACATAAAACTTTTAGTCTTAATAAATTTAAATAAATTTAATCTTTTCTATTTCTTTTCTTTCAATCTTAACTTTGTACTTACCCCTTATCAATTCATAAGTTATTATTTTAATAATTACAATCAGATATTTTATATTCTTAATAAAATAATATCTCTATTAACATTATCTGAGTTTTATAATATAAAACTTAATAAGTAAAAAATAAAAATTTTTTTATAAATTTAATAATTATTTTTTAAGTTTTTAAAAACTTAAAAAATAATAAATAAAAAATTTTGTTTGATTTGTATTTAAAATACATAAAAATCTTATATTAGATATCTTTTTATTTTAAAAACTTAATAAAATTCATTCTCTTTAATTAAAAATTTCAATAATTTTTATAAATATAAGAAAGTTTTTTATATTGAATTATATATAAAATATTATATATTATAAATAATATATAATTAGGTAATAAATTCATTTACTTAAATACCCTTAAAATATATTAATAATACTAATTTTAACTATTATATGTAATTATTAATGATATTTATCTATTATAAATAATATAGAATAAATATTCTATTTTAAATAATTATTTAATTTTATATAAATCTAGTTTGCAAAAAATAAAATTTATTTTAACTATATAATTAATAATATATTATATATTTAATATTTAGTAAAATATGAAATTTTATTTATTTTTAAAAATTTAATTATTATTAATAATTCCTTATAAAGAATAATAATTATTATATATTTTCACTAAATTAAAATGAAATAAAAATTTGCTATAAAACTAATGTCAACTTTATTAAAAAAAAACTTAAATTATTTCAATAATAAAAAACTCATAATGAAAAGTTATGAATTTTCATCTCTTAATATAAGAGATTCAAAATTTCATGTAGCTTACGGAACAGATATAAACTTTTCTCTTGGTACTGCCATCTCTATTTGTTCAATTTTAGATTTTAATAAAAATTATATATTTCACTTTTATATCTTTACAGATGTAATTTCAAAATGTGAACTTAAAAGATATGATGAACTGACAAGATTATATAATACAAAAATAACAATATTACTTATCGATACCTTTCAGCTAGAGAAATTCCCAACAAATAAATTATGGTCTCATGCAATCTATTTTCGTTTTATCATTGCAAATTATTTTTATAATAAAATTAATAAAATATTATATTTAGATTCAGATATTATCTGTTCTGGTGATATATCAGAACTATTCACGATTAAATTAAATCATTATATTATTGCTGCTGTTACTGACAGAGATAAATTTTTATGGAAAAAACGAGCTAAATTATTAGTAACTCCAGAAATAGCTAATGGATATTTTAATTCAGGTGTTATGCTGATTAATACTAATAAATGGCATAAAAATAAAATAACTGAAAAAACAATAAATATATTGCTTGATCACAAAATAAATACAAAATTTATATTTTTTGATCAAGATGCATTAAATTTATCGCTTATAAATCAAGTTTTATTTTTAGATAAAAAATTTAATACACAATTTAATATTAATTATGAATTAAAAAATAAAACATTATTTCCTGCAACTAACAATGTAAAATTTATTCATTATATCGGTCCAACAAAACCATGGAATAATTGGTCTCAATATCCTAGCACATATCTATTTATTAAAATAAAAGAAAAATCTCCATGGAAAAATACTCTACTTATTGCGGCATCAAAGTCTAATCAATATAGATATTCCGCTAAACATATGTTTAATAAAAAAAAATATATTCTATGGGTATTAAATTATTTTTATTATTTTATTATTAAAGTTTTACGGAAATAAAATAAAAAATAAAAGTTTTAAAAATATTTTCATTAAATTTAATTTCAATAAATATACATTAAAATTTTAATCATAGATAATTTATAACCATTAAAACTCTTAATTTAAGAAAAGATAATCAAATATTAGTAATTAATTTCTACATTACTCAAACAAAATATGTTATTTGAAACAAAGTAAATTTTATTAACTTAGTATTATGATTATAAGTAATTATCTGAAAGATCTTTATAATTTTATCACTTTAATTAACAATATTTATTAATTTTACTATTTATTAAAATTCATTTAAGCATTTTAAAAAAAATTTCTTATTTAATTACATTTTAATAATAATTTTTTTAAAAAAAATATGTAAATTTTCTATTTTATCATTAAGATTCATTATAATCATAAATATTATTTAATAATCATAATATGTCGATAATATAGCAATTTTTGATACTCGTTTAATTTAATATTATATATTAATAACATACCTCTAAAACACAAGATTTATTATAGATAGACCTTATATTAGTTATAAGAAATTTTAATAAGAATTTAATTTTTATAATATGTTTTTATATAAAATTAATTAAAATAGAAATTAATTTAATCTCTTTCTACGTAATATAATAAATTATTAATCATATTTATAATTTAATATAAATAAATTATATTAATTATAATATTACCAATAACCTAATAACTTCCACCATAAACCACCAATAACTAACCAAATAAAAAGATTAACTATACTCAATATAAAACCTACTTTCCACCATTCACCCAAGGTTATATAACCAGAACCAAAAATAATCGGTGCGGTACCTGTAGAATAATGTGTGAGCGACATCATTAATGATGAAGAAAAAGCTAGAATTAAACCAAATAACATAGGGGGAGCTCCTAATGATAATCCAGCAGTAAAAAATGTTGAAAACATTGCTATAATATGAGCAGTAGTGCTAGCAAAAAAATAATGAGAATATACATATATTAAAACAAGCAATAACATGCCACCAATAGAACCGATTTCTAAGTGATTAATAACATTTCTAACTGTTTGAGAAAACCAATTAATTAATCCAAGTTTATTAAGAAAAGACGCCATCATAACTAATGCAGCAAACCAAATAATTGTATCCCAAGCCCCTCTTGTTTTTAGAATATCATCCCATACTAATACACCTGTACAAAGTAAAATAGAAAGACCAATAAATGTAGTAGCTGTAGAGTTAACAATAAAAGCATTACCAAAAATAAATGCTGGTAGTCCAGACCACATTAACAATAATATACCAAATACTGTTAAAGTAATTTTTTCTGAAAAAGAAATAGGACCTAATTTATATAATTTTTGCTTTGCAAAGCTTGGTGTAGCTAGCGTTATTTTAATTTTAGGAGGATAAATCCAATAAATAATTAATGGCATAATGAATAATGAAATAATACCTGGTATAATAGATGCTATTGCCCACATCCCCCAACTAATTTCAAATGTAGGTGATGTATTTTCCATTATTAAATTAACAATCAATGGATTAGGTGCAGTTGCTGTAATAAACATTGCTGATGTAATAGGATTGATGTTAAAATTAACTAATGAAAGATAGCGTGCAATTTTTTGTAAACTACTCGAGTCTAAATTAGACTTAAAACTATTTAAAATTGCACGCATAATAGGATGAATGATTCCACCGCCTCGTGCAGTATTGCTTGGTGTAACTGGTGCTAATATTGCCTCTGCAATCGTTAGTGAATAAGCAATACCTAGAGTTTTTTTGCCAAATAAAGAAATAAAATAATAACCAATACGTACACCTAATCCTGTTTTATTTAAACTAACAGAAATCATTATTGAAATACCTATTAACCAAATAAGTTGATTTGAAAAACCACTCAAAGCATCATTAATTGCTTCTGTTGGATTATTTGGATTAGTTACTCCTGTGATAGCAATTAAAGCGATTGCGATAATAGAAACTGCACCTATAGGTAAAGCCTTACCTATAATAGCTACTATAGTTCCAATAAAAATTGAAAATAATTGCCAAGCATTAACATCAACCCCTTTAGGAGAAGGAATAACAAACCAAATAATTAAAGTAAGTGTAATAGCAAATATGGTTGGTAAAAGTTTAAGATGGGTTAATTTATTCATATTGTATTATCCAAATTATAATATATTTTTATATTAAAATAATTAACAACTTATAAATAAACAAAATCGATTTAACTAACCATAAATTTATTTATTATATGAACTTATAGAATAATAACTATGTTTAGTTTTATAAATTCTAATAATAACAATTATATTGAGTAATAAATAGATTTATTTAATTAAATCTAATTGAAGTCAAAGTTTATTCATTAACTTTCATAATAAAACAATTTAATATGATTTGCATTAATTTATCCATACTTATTTTTTTAACCATTCAGTATGAAAAATGCCTTTTTTATCAATTCTTTCATAAGCATGTGCACCAAAATAATCACGTTGAGCTTGAATTAAATTTGCAGGTAGAACATTAGAACGATAACTATCATAATAAGAAATTGCTGCCGTAAGTGTTGGTAACGGAATACCATTTTGTACACCAAAACAAACAATTTCTCGTAATGATTGTTGATATTTATCAGTAATATTTTTAAAATACGGTGCTAACATTAAATTTATTAAAAATGGATTTTCATTATATGCATCAGTAATTTTCTGTAAAAATTTAGCTCGAATTATACATCCAGCACGAAAAATCCTAGCAATTTCAGCGTAATTTAAGTGCCATTGATATTCATCTGATGCTGCTTTTAATTGTTGAAAACCTTGTGCATAAGAAATAATTTTACTTAAATAAAGGGCACGAAAAATTTTTTTAATGATTTTTTGTTTATCAGTTTCTTTAAATAAACTTACAATTGGTCCGGTAAGAATTTTTGATGCCATCACTCTCTGTTCCTTTAAAAAAGAAAGATAACGCGCAAATACAGATTCAGTAATAAGAGTAACAGGTACCCCTAAGTCTAAAGCACTTTGACTAGTCCATTTTCCAGTTCCTTTATTAGTAGCTTTATCTAAAATAACATCAATTAAATAATTTCCAGTTTCTTTTTCTTTTTTACGAAAAATATCTGCAGTAATTTTAATTAGATAACTACTTAATTCACTTTTATTCCATTTAGTGAAAATATCAGCTAATTCTTCATTATTTAATTTTAATACGTTTTTAAGTATCGAATAAACTTCAGAAATAAGCTGCATATCACTATATTCAATGCCATTATGTACCATTTTTACATAATGTCCTGAACCATTAGGACCAATATAACTTACACATGGCCAGCCATCTACTTTAGCTGCAATTTTCTTCAAAATAGGTGAAATTAAGTTATAAATATCTTTATTTCCGCCAGGCATGATAGAAGGACCTTTTAATGCGCCTTCTGCACCGCCAGAAAAACCAGCTCCAATAAAATTAAATCCTTGCGCTAAAAGTTCTTGATTATGTTGGATAGTATCCTGAAAATAAGTATTGCCACCATCAATTATGGTATCACCTTTATTTAGATAAGGAGTCAACAAAGCTATAGTTTTATTTGTCGCTTCACCTGCCTTTACCATTAATAAAATACAGCGTGGCTTCTCTAATGAAACAACAAACTCCTTAATCGTATAATATGGAATTAATTTTTTACCTGGGTTACATTTAACAACTTTATCTGTTTTTTCTTTAGAACGATTAAAAATTGATACAGAATAACCTTTATCTTCAATATTTAATGCTAAATTGCGCCCCATAACAGCCATACCAACTACACCAATTTGTTGTTTTGACATAAAAAATCTCCTATCTAAAAGATATTATATAAAATTAATTAAAAAATATATTTTCCATATTAATTTATTAATTTACTCTATAGTTTCATGATAGTAAATTCATACTTTTAAGATTAAGATTTTTGGATAAAATGATTAAAAATGTTATTTTATTAAAATTTTATCAGAAGCACTCATTATTTTAAAAGTTGGCATGAGTTATCATATATTAAAAGGTAAAATAAATTTTATGGAATGGATCACTAATCCTACAATTTGGGCTGGACTTTTTACTCTTATTGTACTCGAAATTGTGCTTGGCATTGATAATTTAGTTTTTATCGCTATTTTAACTCATAAATTACCAGCTAAACTACGTAATAGAGCAAGAATAACTGGATTAACATGTGCGTTATTTATGCGTGTTATTTTATTATTTACTCTTACTTTACTTGTTTCATTAACTAATCCTATTATGAATATTTTTGGGCACAAATTTAGTGGGCGGGATATTCTAATGTTTAGTGGTGGACTTTTTCTACTTTTTAAAGCTACTATGGAGCTTAATGAACGGTTAGAAGGTAAAGATAAGCAATCTGGTAAACAACGAAAAACAGCAAAATTTTGGGCTGTTGTAACACAAATTATTGTTTTAGATGCTATTTTTTCACTTGATTCAGTAATTACTGCTATCGGTATAGTTGAACAGATTAGCATTATGATTGGAGCAGTCACTATTGCTATGATTTTAATGATTATTGCTAGTAAATCATTAACAATGTTTATTAATGCTCATCCAACTATTGTTATTCTATGTCTTAGTTTTTTACTTATGATTGGTTTTAATTTAGTAGCTGAAGGATTTGGTTATCTAATACCAAAAGGCTATTTATATGTTGCTATTGGTTTCTCTATTATGATTGAATCTCTTAATCAATTTGCATTATTTAATCGTCGTCGTTTTTTAAAAGGAACAAAATCACTCCGAGAAAGAACTGCTGAGGCAATATTACGAGTTTTAGATGGTCAACATGAACGCGCTGAATTAGATCATCATACTTCTGATTTAATCGCTGATAATAATGTTATTTTCGATCCAAAAGAACGACAAATGGTTGTTCGTTTATTAGGATTTGCCCAACGCAATATTAGCAGTATTATGACTTCTCGTCATGATATTGAATATATCGATATTAATAAACATGAAGATAAGCTACTTTCATTGCTAGAAACAACACCACATACACGACTTGTTATTACAGATGAATCATTAAGTTATGAACCTATTGGAGTTATACATGTTATAGATATATTGAATCAACAATTAAAAAATAAAAAACTTAATTTACAATCACTGATTACACAACCTTTAATTTTTCCTGAAAGTTTATCACTACTTCAAGCATTAGAGCAATTTCGTAAAGCCCATACTCATTTTGCCTTTATTGTTGACGAATTCGGTTCTGTCAAAGGAATTGTTACATTAACGGATATCATGGAAACTATTGCAGGTAATATGCCGATTAGTGAAGAAGAGGTTGATTCACGTCATGACATTCAACAATTAGAGGATAATCGTTGGGTTGCTAATGGTTTTATGCCTCTAGAAGATTTGATTCTTTATGTACCAATTACTCTTGATGAAAAACGTGAATATGAGACAATTGCAGGATTATTAATGGAGCATTTACAAGGAATGCCTATTGTTGGTGAGCGCATTAAAATTGAAAATTGGGTTTTTGAACCATTAGAAGTAAGTAGGCAACGCCTTAAAAAAGTGTTAATCACTTCACTAAAGTTATCTAAAAATAATATTAAACAGAATATTACTTAAAATTAATCAATAATGCGTTATTGATAGGATGAATTTTATGTTTAATAATATAAATTATATATTGACAAATTATTAATAGATAAGAAAGTATAACGCGTAAAATTTCCTATGAATAATTAACTTAAAATTAATTTTTTAATTAAGTTATATTAATTGTTTTTATATTTTTAGTTTGCCACTAAAACTAATAAAAAGATTATTACTTTTATTTTTATTAAAATTATTATAACCTATATTAGTTTTTAGCCTTTATTAAGATTAAATGAGGAGATTATCCTTAAGTATCTCCTTGTTAAATTTAGGTATCTACCGACATATATATTTTATAAATAAAATCAAAAAAAATAAAACTTAATAAAATAAAATATATCTTTTTAAAGTTTTATATCAATATTTAAATTTTTAATTTAAGTGTTGCCCTTTAAAATCTTTAAAAACATGAACTTTATTTATTAGGTGTTAAAAGGTTTATTTAATAAAGTAAATTTCAATTTACTCGTTGTTAATTGTACTTTAAATAACATCATATAATTATTAATAGATTAAAATTTAACAATAAAATTATTATAACTTAACTATAATAAATTTTATATTAACATCTGTTAATCATCTTTTTTATAAAAAATAAAATATTTAAAGTAAAACTAAAAACCTCAGTTAATACTATTAATATTTATTTAAAATAGTAGTAATAAAATAATAACAATTAAACTATTTTTATAATTTAAATTAATTAACAGTTAAAAAAATCATTTTTTATTGATTATGTTTGCCCGAAGATATCAATAACTAAATTTTAATATATGAATTTATTGGCTTAAATTTTTATTTAAAATAAAGATTACTTTAAGTAATTTAAATCATAATTATCAATTTTAAGTGGTGTAATAATATATTTAATTTTTAGAAATATTATTGTGATCTCTTCAAGAATTAATATTGTTGTTGATAACAATTATAATATTAATTTATATCTAGATTAGTAAAACTTATATTTATAAATCAATTAAATAAATATTAATGTTAATAATTTAACTCAGAAACAGTTAATATTTTTATTAAAAAAAAAATAAAAATAATGAAATTATATTCACTTTTATTCTATTTTTTGATGATATTACATCATTAATGATATATTATAATTGATTAATTTTATCATTAATTTAATTTAAATATCTGAGATATTTAAATTAAATTAAAAAAAAATAAATATCATTACTAATTTTACTAATATTTACATTGAATTTTACTATAATAGAAAAATATTTTTTATATTCTCACTATTAATTTGATATCATAGATATTTAATTAAGTACTATTGTTTATTTATTAAATTAACTGATTGTTTTTTAGATAAAATTTAAATAAATATTTTGTATTATTATTGTTTTTATATCAACGTCTCCATTAAAATTATTCTATAGAAATAAAATTATTTTAGTTTAATTTTATTTGATTATCTAAATTATAATGTGAATTTCATAATCATTCATATTTTATTTAATAAAATTGATTATTAAATTAATAATAACACTAAAAATTGACTAAGATATTATTTGTACTAATACACTAATAATTGAATTCTTTTACGGCATACCAAGTCATTCCGATAAAATTAATCAATAGTATAAGGCTTAATATAATACTTAACATAAATAAAGTTTATTAAGGTGTTTTTCTTTATAAAAAATTAAATCATAGCTACATTATTTAATTTCATTGAAAAATCTTAAATAATAAAAATCATTAATTTTAACAAAAACATTTTTATTTCATTACTATCTCTATTATATTAATTAATATAATAGAAAAAAAATTACAATAATTTTATCTTTATATAGTTTGTTTTCTTTTTTTTTATTTTATTATATTATTTTATATTTTTTAATAGATTAAATATTTTCATATATGAATATTTAAAAATTAAGTAAAAAAAATTAAGAAATATCATAATTTATATTTACTTTATTATCTTCACTAATTTTACTACCTACTGCGCCTTGTTGATTTTTATATTTTGCGTTATGACGGCGATTATATGGACGATCAGCTGAACCAGATAAGGTCTCGAAACTTAATGCCCCAATAATCATACCAGGTTGTAATGCTAAAGGTAATTTGCCTGAATTATAAAATTCTAATACAATTTGACCATACCAACCTGGATCAATACGGTGAGCAGTAACATGAATCATTAGTCCTAAACGAGCAAGGGAAGAACGACCATCAAGCCAACCAATAATATTATCAGGTAAAGAAACTAATTCAGAAGTAACCGCCAGTGCTAATTCGGCAGGTTGCAAAAAAAACGCATTATTATAGCTTAAAGTAATTTCATTACTCATTACTAAATCTAATATAGCATTAACTTCATTTTTTGTTCCACTAAGATTAATATAAGGTACTTTATGATTTTGAAATACTCGAAATTTATTACCTAAACAAACATCAACTGTTGCACCATTAATTCTCTCAATTGATGGACGCGGTTCAATAATTATTTTTTTTTTATCAAGGCATTTAATTATATCGCGATCGCAAAGTCGCATTTTTATCTCCTTTTAATGATATTTAGTATATTTATAAGTAATTACTGATATAAAATTCATTATTTTAATTTTTAACCATCAATTTCAATCTAATTATTATATCTTTAACATGAAATAATATTTTGTATATTTATTATTTTTTTTAAAAAAATAAATATACTATCTTATACTCTATTTTATTTTTTTTTAATAAAAGAATTTTATTATTTTTTATTCATGTATACACCATTCAATGATATTTACTGAGTAAATATCTAATATCTTTTAAAGATAAATGATAAAAATATATTTTCTTATTATATATTATGCTCGATATAATTATTTTTAATAAATTAATCTTTTTACTTATTTAATGATTAAAGATAATAAAAATAGATCACAATCTATTAAATAAATTAATTTAAATTTATTTAAATCAATTCTTCTATTAAACTTTTAAATTGAATCTCAACAATAATGATTTTAATTGATAAATATTAATATCTTAATCATTTAATTGAATATGTAATTAATGACAAAGAGTGTCTTTAAGAAATTTTTATGTATTAAAATAGCTAATATACTGATGATATCACATATATATTTTTATTAATTATTTTAAATATATTAAATTTAATTAAATTTAATATATTTAAAATATTATAATCATAAAATTATAAAAAATTATTTTAATACCTTTTAGTATTTAAAATTAAGTTTAATTAATTTTTAGAAAATACATGATATTAATTATTACTTTATATTTATTTTCAATAGATAAGTTATAAACTTTAATGAATCTAAATAACCCTAAAAATAATTTCTGTAGATTTTTTTTCCATTGTCCAATACATTTGTGAAGAAATAGTTAATGCTATTTCCCTGTAAATATTAGCAAATTTACCATTAGGATTTTTTATTACTGTGGGTTGACCCTGGTCTAAATCTTCACGTAGAGAAATATGTAATGGAATTTTACCTAGTAATTTATATTTGTATTTTTTAGTTAATCTTCTTGCTCCGTCATAACCAAAAATATGGTCTAAGTATCCACAATTGCTACAAATATGAAAACTCATATTTTCAATAACACCCAATATAGGCACTTTAACTCTTTCAAACATAATAATACCTTTTTTTGCATCAAGCAAGGCAATATCCTGTGGTGTAGTAATAACGATTGCTGCGGTAACTGGAATACTCTGCGATAATGTTAACTGAATATCACCAGTTCCAGGTGGCATATCAATTAATAAATAATCTAAATTTGGCCATTCCGTCTCTTTTAACATTTGTATTAAAGCCTTACTAGCCATTGGTCCACGCCATATCATCGCATTATCATCATTAATTAAATAACCAATAGAATTAGTTGCCAATCCATATGCCATTATTGGTGTCATATGATGACCATCAGATGATTTTGGGTGCTCATTTTTAGTTGCTAACATAATAGGAATAGATGGCCCATAAACATCAGCATCTAAAATACCTACATTTACACCTTCTTTGGCTAATGCTAAAGCTAAATTTACTGTTGTACATGATTTACCAACTCCACCTTTGCATGAACTAACAGCAATAATATTGCGAATTCCATTTATTCCAGGTAAATTATTTACTCTACGTAATATACTTACATTATGACGTAATTTCCATTCTACTCTTTTTACCTCAATTACTTTTTGTAATTGTAATGTTTGTTGTTCAACTAATAGATTAAAAGGACTTTGCCAAGCAAAAGGCATAACTAATTCAATATACAAAACATTATCTAATAATTCACAATAATATAATGCCTCTAATGCGCTCAAATTACTTTGTAATGTTGAATGAAAAAATCTATCTAAAACTTCAATGACTTTCTTTATTAAATCTTTAGATTTTATTTGTTTAAGGGGTTTTCCATTCATTTAAGATCCTTTTATTTTTTTTATATAAAAAATCAATAATTAATTATGCTATCATACTAGAGAATTTTTTAATTAAAATAAATAGATAACAAAAAATATTTATTCATTAAAATTACAATAAAATAATGATAAATTTATCATATTTAGGCTTGATCGAAATTTAATTATTTAAAATTAAATTATTTTTTAATTTTCACGGAAGTTAAATTCTTACTATGTCTCAAATCGAGAAAAAACTTTTGGTAACCTGTGCACTACCTTATGCTAACGGTTCAATTCATCTTGGGCATATGTTAGAGCATATTCAAGCTGATATTTGGGTCCGTTATCAAAAAATGCGTGGCAAACAAGTTTACTTTATTTGTGCTGATGATACTCATGGCACAGCAATCATGCTAAAAGCTCAGCAATTAGGTATATCTCCTGAGAAAATGATTAATAAAATAAAGAAAGAACATCAATATGATTTTGCTAAATTTTTTATCAATTATGATAATTATCATTCAACTCATAGTATTGAAAATAAAATATTATCTGAACAAATTTATTTAAAATTAAAAAAAAATGGTTTTATACAAAAAAAAATGATCTCACAACTTTATGATACTAAAGAAGGTATTTTTTTACCTGATCGCTTTGTTAAAGGAATCTGTCCAAAATGTCAAGCTAGTGATCAATATGGTGATAATTGCGAAATCTGTGGTGGAACTTATAACTCAATAGAACTTATTAATCCTCATTCAATAATTTCTGGTTCAACGCCTGAAATTCGCAAAAGCATACATTTTTTCTTTAATTTACCAGCATTTAGTGATATGTTAAAAATTTGGATACGTTCAGGTGTTTTGCAGTCCCAAATAACGAATAAAATGAAAGAATGGTTTGAGATAGGTTTACAGCAATGGGATATTACTCGTGATGCTCCTTATTTTGGCTTTAAAATTCCTGATGAACCAAATAAATATTTTTACGTTTGGTTAGATGCGCCTATTGGTTATATAGGGGCATTTAAGAATTTATGTAAAAAAGAACCTAATATTGATTTTGATAGTTATTGGAATAAAAATTCCACTATAGAACTTTATCATTTTATTGGCAAAGATATTGCCTACTTTCATAGCTTATTTTGGCCGGCAATATTAGAAGGTAGTGGTTACCGAAAGCCTACAAATATTTTTGTTCATGGCTATATAACTATTAATGGTGCAAAAATGTCAAAATCACGAGGAACTTTTATTACTGCACGTACTTATTTAGATTATTTAGATGCTGATTGTTTACGTTATTATTATGCAACTAAGCTTTCTTCTAGCATTGATGATATTGACCTTAATTTAGAAGATTTTGTTAGGCGAGTAAATAGCGATATTGTTAATAAAGTTGTTAATCTTGCTGCTCGTAATGTTGGATTCATTAATAAATACTTTCATGATAAACTGTCATCACGTCTTGTAGCTCCAGAGCTTTATCAGCATTTTATCATAACAGAAAAAAAAATTGGTCAAGAATTTTATCGCCGTGGGTACAATAAAGCAATTTATAAAATTATGTTACTTGTTGATCGAGCTAATCGTTATATCGATGAACAAGCGCCATGGATAGTTGCTAAACAAAAAGGTCGTGAAGATGATTTACATGATATATGTTCTATGGGTATAAATTTATTTCGCGTTTTAATGACTTATTTAAAACCTATATTACCCGGACTTACTGTTCGAGCGGAAACTTTTTTAAATATTTCACTAAATTGGGATGATATTAACAATCCTTTATTAAATCATAAAATTACTCCATTTAAAACATTATTCGAGCGAATTGAAATGCATAATGTAACAGATATGTTAGCGGCATCTAAAAAAAAATATAACAGCGAAAACTTTTACTAATTAAAAAAATACAAAAAATAAAATCAAAAAAATAATTAGTTTTTATGGCTACAAGAAAATAAATTTACGAATTGTTTTAATTATTAATTCTGATATAATAAAATGATTCGATGATTTAATAAAATTAAAATTAAATTTAGGTAACAATGATAGATAACATTTTTTTCTAGTATTTATGCTCACCTATTCTAACCATTAAATATTTAAAAGCTACTCATCAATTATCATAGTTGTTAATTTAATAACAAAATATATCTTAGTATTTCTCTATAAAAGATATTAACTATTTATCCTTTTAATAAAAAATGTTTTTATTAATCACAAATAAAAAACATAAAATTAAACATGCGAATAGAATAAACTGGCAATAAAATAGCAGATGTTATTTATAAAATTTTTTTTATTTATTATATCAAATTAGTAATTTAAATAAATTAATTATGTTATCAACATATATTATTATATTATCTTATTTCATAAAAATAAGATAATATAATTTAAAAATATTTATATACTTTTATTTATTTATTTCTAAATGATAATAAAAATCTAGTTTTAATTTTAATTTTTATATATTAATAATATATTTAATATATTTATCTCATTTAGATTATTAATAATTAAGATTATATTTATCTAGTAAATATATTTCTTTAATTCTCATCTTTTTTTTAAAATATAAAATTTTTAATAATTTCTAGATTGTAATACGTATATGATAATAATTATAATCATATAAATAAATTATTTTTAATTCATTCTCATATCCATTAATTATCAATAATTAATGATAATATAGTTATAAAGATTATTTATTGATGATAAATAAGATTAATTAAATTTATGAAATTTATTAATTTCTAAATATTTAATAATACAAATATTTTATTTGTAATTAAATATTCTTATAATTCTTATATCTTAATATTAATTTCATGAATAAAATTTCTTCTGTTAGTTTTTTTGCTTAATATCCAAATACAGGAAAACAATTAAAGATGATAAGATTAAGATAAATTTATTATTTAAGTTGGCTAAGATTATTAAAATAAATAAATTTTGTTAAATTTTCTACTAGAACTGCTTAATAAAAATTCTAATACAATAGAATATTGTATTTTCTTAAAAATCTTAATTTTAATCTAAAATATTAGACAACAATTAGTGAAAATAATATTTCTTATAAAAACATTTAAGTAAAATTCCAAAATTCAATTAAATAACAACTTAAAATTGATAGTAACTTTCTTATATAAAGTATTTAAAATATACAATACCAGATATGTGTTTAATGATAATACATTATATTGAAAATATAAACTTTATTTAAACAGATTAATTAAAATAATAAGAAATATTTATTATTTCCATCTTTGATAATAAATTTTAATTATAAATTATGAAATCGAGAGACATTATGTAAAAATTCTTGACGAGTATTTTTACTAGATTTAAACAAACCACCTAAAGAAGTTGTCATTGTACTACTTCTTATATCACGAATTCCTCTGGCTTTAACACAGAAATGTACGGCATCAACTGAAACAGCAACATTATTTGTACTTAATAAATTTTGTAAAGCAATTAAAATTTGTTGGGTTAAACGTTCCTGGACTTGTGGGCGTTGAGAAAAAAAATGAACAATTCTATTAATTTTTGATAAACCAATTAATTTATCTTTTGGAATATAAGCTATTGTTGCCTTACCATCAATAGTAATAAAATGGTGCTCACAAACACTAGTTAAAGTAATATCATTAATCATTACCATTTCATCAAAACCCATTTTATTTTCAATAAAAGTAATTTTCGGGAAATTATTATAATCAAGTCCTGAAAAAATTTCATCAACATACATTTTAGCAATGCGATTAGGTGTTTTTGCTAAGCTATCATCTTTAAGATCAAGATTAAATAAACACATAATTTCATAAATATGTTTTTCAATCTGTTGTTTAGATTCACATGACGAAAAATATTGACCATAAAGTGGAGTTTCAAGACCGAGATCTTTTAATGCCTTATGAACAATATACGCTTCTTGACTTAACAACTCCATGCTTTTCTCCAACAATAAAATTTAATATTTATTGAATCACATATCTATAAATAAATGTTATTATAATATGATGAAATTCTATCATAACAAAATATTTTATATATTGCGTTAATTTTTTTAGATTATAATTATAATTTATTCTTTTTTTTTATTCATTTAAATATAAAATATTTATATGTAAAATAAATTTACTAATTTTTTTATATCCTTATTTTTTTAATACTATTAGTATTGACTAAATATTTTTATATATTACAAAAAATGATGATTCTGTTAAAAAACTTATCACTCTAATGTCACAGTTTTAAGAAAAGAGATGATTGAAATATATTATTACTAATAAAATAAGAAATTCAATTTAAAAATAAACTTAGCAATTTATATCTATTTTATTGGTTAATTGTATATTAAAATTAATAGATAATTATAATAAAATAGAAAAATTTTTTAAATAACAAAATAACTATTACTACTAAAACAGTAAACTTTAAATTTAAAATTAAATATTTTAATAAGTTCATTGAATATTTATTTATAAAATTGCTGTTAATACTGATGAACCACAAAAATTATGATTATATCATAGGCTAATTTTTATGGTAATCAGATTTTTGATTTTAAGAATAAAAACATATTTTTATATTATTTTGAATATATTATTAAATGATATTAAAATATTAAATATAATATCCTTAAAATATAGAATGTTAAATCAAAAAATAAAATTGTTTTATTGTTAATAACAATAAAATTTATCAAAAATAACATTTTAAATTATTAATTGATAATGAGACTATAATAAACCACTATATCTTGATAAGTAATATATATAAAACTATTATTTCATATAAAAAAATAGAAACATTATTATATTTGTTTTTAAAAAATTATTAAATCTATAACTCCTATCTTTTATAATATCGATAAAACTATTACTACCATGTATTATGGTATACTATAATACGTGGTAGTTATTTTTATGTTCTTTCTAAAAGATTTTTTAAACAATATTAAGTGATTTATTTATAAATAAATCACTTAATTAATTAATTATTATAAATATAAATTAAAAAATCAGCTAGAGTAAACATAAAACTAAAGAGTTGATAACGTTATCATATAATAAATTGATAAATTTATTTTTTTTAATAACTGAATTAATAATATAATATTTATTATGAAAATATTGAATAATAATATTAAAAATATTAAAATAATTTAATGCTATCTGATAAATAAGATAATCCTCAGCTAATATATTATTAAATTTTAAATAAACTTAATTTTGAGTACTTTAAAAAAAAAATTAAATTAATCGATTATTGATGATCTAATATAATTATAAAAACAATAACAGAAAACTATTAAAAAATTAAATTTTTTTATAAAAATCAAATTGAATAAATAATAAATTTATTATTTTTATTTATAAAATTATAAAATTATAAAATTATAAAATTATAAAATTATAAAATAATAAATAAATATTAATTTCAAAATCAAATAAAATAGAATTATAAAAAATATTATATTAATTTTGTAAAATAAATGTTGACGATATAAATAATATATTATAAATATTATTTATATTTTATAATTTTAATTAGCAATAGTTGTAACTATTTATATTAAATTTATATAAATTTATTGAATTATAGATACTGTTCTATTTTTTCTAAAATAGAAGGTCACTCTATAAATTAGTAGCTAGAAAAGATATAAAATTACTTCTAATAATATAATTAATTGTGTAAATTATTATTAATATATATAAAATAAAAACAATCTGATTGTATCTTTTATTCTTGTAACATTAAAAAATGGAATTTCTATTTCTGTGTTAATAATAAATTATATAATTTTAAGAGATTATATGTAAAGATAAACAATTATTTATTAAATTTTAATGTTAAATTAAATTGTAATAATTTAATATATTAAATTATTTTTTATTTTAAATAAACTAGATTTTTGTTTTAATAAACTAAAATATTTTTATAAAACTATTATATATCAATTAAAATTATAAGTTTTATTTAAAACTAATTATGAAGAACCTTTTATCATATTGGCGAATTATTGTCATTGAACAAAATATTAAATAATCTATCTCCTTTAATTATCACAATCGAAAAAAAAATAAATTATTTTATTAATAGAATTGGTTAACTTTAAATATAATATAGAGTTATATAATTATTACTTTAATCTTAATTTATCTCATAATTTAACCGTGAACTCTTATATATAAAATAAAATAAAAATAATTTATAAATAATCATATATTTTTATAACAAATTATATTTAATATTAAAATAGAATGGAAAAAGTAATTTATTTATTAATGTTAATATAATGATATATTAGTTAATAAAACTGTTTTTTTAAGAATTTTTAACAAAATTGATAATATCAATTTTAATAATTTAAAAATATATTGTAATAAATTATTTTTATTTTTTTTTTTAAAAACTAAATTTATTTATTTTTATAATTTATATTAGATAATGATATATTTAATATAATCATATTTATAAATTTATAATCGATCATTAATCATCTTTCTATTTAGATAAAATTTATTTTCTTTATTTAAAGTTTTTTATTTTAATTTATAAAATATTATTAAAATAATTTAAAATCTAACAAATTATTAGGATAAAATATTTAAAAAATATTTAAAAAGTAACGCTATAAATGTAGTATATAAGAGATTTATATATTTTATGCTTTTTAACTAAAGAAAATATTTTATTGTTTTGAAGTTTTTCATATACTTTTGTATATACTATATTAATTAATATTAGGTGTCATTTCTTAAATAGAAAAACAGATAATTTTGTCTATTTTTATATTATAGAATCAAATATATAATATTATTCATTAAATTAATTATTTAGTAAAAATAAACCATCTTAAATCGTAAAATTAATATATTTTTTTAAATTACTAACATTAATAACTTATAAGCAACGAAAAGGTAAAGTTATTTAATAAAATATAAAATTTTTAGTTAAAAATTAAACTTTATAATGTTATCTATTTTAATAAAATTTCTAATAATCAATTTAATATCAGAGCTTAACTATAAGATTTGATAGATAATTAAAAATAATGGAATACGACTTGCATTCTTTTATCAATATATTGTTTTTATTAATCAATATTATTGGGTCTAATAAAATAATGAATCTTTAACATAGTTAAAGATTATTATAAGTTTTTATTAAAGTTGGTCATATAATATAAAAGACGATCAAGTAAATTACCTGGATTATTATCAACAATTGTCATATACCGATACTTTTCTTCTAAAAACTTTTCATTAGCCATTTTTTCTATCATAGCAATTAAAGGTGACCAATAATTATTAATGTTTAATAAACCAAAAGGTTTTCTATGTAAACCAATTTGATTCCACGCAAAAACTTCACTAAACTCCTCTAAAGTACCGACTCCTCCAGGTAATGTAATAAATCCATCAGCTAAATCAATCATTTTTTGTTTACGCTGATGCATTGTATCAACTATATGGATTTCAGTCAGATTACCATGAAAAATTTTACGTTCAATTAATAAACTGGGTATCACACCAACAATTCTACCACCTTTCTCTAATACTGAATCAGCTAAAATTCCCATTATACCAACATTGCCACCACCATAAATCAATGTTATTTTTCTGTTAACTAGTTCAGATACTAATGCGACAGTTTGTTTTTTATAAATATCATTAACTCCCGCATTAGAACCACAATAAATTGTTATGCTATTCATATTTCTAACATCACCTTCTTTAATTTAAATTAACTAATTTTTACTCTAATCTTAATAGATACAATTTAACTCTAATAAGTAAATAAATATTATTTATCTTTTTAAAATTAATATTATTATATGAAATATTTTATTTTTAATTAATACTGAGAAATTTATTTAATGATCTTTTATATAAGATTTACTTGATAATACTAAGTAAATTTTATTTAATTAAATCAATAACCTAAAAACTTTTATTTATATTATCTTTTTATTATAAAAATTATGTCAGTATAAAATGAAAAAAAGATTATTAAATAATGCATTATTTCAAGTTATAAATTTCTTTTCTCAATAATTTTAAAACTATTTTTAATAATTATTATTATAATTTTAATTTTTAGTAAAATTATATAATATTTTGTAAAAATATTTGTTTGTTTATACTGTATTCTTAATTTCAATGAATTTATTATTTTATATTTTATTAAAATTAAATTTTAATAAAATATAAAATTATATTATAATTTATAAGTTTTTAATCTTTAAAAAAAATTATTTAACTAATGATTTGAGTTTGTTTATTTTTTTATTATTAGGTCAATTTTTCATCTCTCATCAATAGTATTAATAACTTAATGTTATTAATACTATTGATATTTTCTAACAAAAATATATATTATTTTATTCAGTAATATTTAAATAATTATTATTAGATAATAATAGTGAAATTAAAATATTTTATTATGATATTATTTTTTATGTAAATCTTCTCTATAAATTGATATTGAATTAATATCAATTTATTAATTATATCAAATATAATTGTAATTATTACCTTTAGAATACTTTTCTTATACTTGTTTAAAGTATTCATTTTAAATTAAAATGAATAAAAATATAATATATTAATAAGTTTATAATTAGTAATATAAGTAATTTTATTAATTATTACATTTATTAATGAAAATTTAAGGTTAATACAGCTATTTATATTATTTTGTATTATTAATTAACGTATAAATCTATTTAATATCAACTATAGAAAATAAAAATAGCAAAATTAATTAAATTGTTTTCATCAAATAATATGAATTTAAATTTAAATTAACATCACAATATCTTTGTGATATCATTATATTTCTATTTTATCATTAAATTTATAATTTAAAACATGAAAATAATATTTATATCAAAACTCTTATCATTTATTTTTAATAAATGATAAGAGTGTTAGTTAACAGTAAGTTATTTCAAGAAAAATACTAATATATTTTATAATATAAATTGAATTATAATAATTAAATTAATGATAATATTGAAAATATATTATTTAAAATGAAATTATTAGTTTCATTATTTATTAATCTTTTTATTAAAAATAAATAAATACATTAAAATTTACATAAAAATATTTTTTTTAAATACCTTCTTCTTTATTAAAGAATAATTTATTATATTTCTATATGTAAATTCCTAGCCTAAATATTAGGTTAGGAATTTACTAAATATAAAAAATAAAAACTTATTAAACAATTATAGTAGTAGATTTTAAAAACAAATCAAATTAACGACGATCACCAACAATACGTAACATCATTAAAAATAAATTAATAAAATCCAAGTAAAGAGTTAGTGCGCCAAAAATAGCATATTTACGCATATCTTCTTGATCACGACTATCAATTTGACTACCCATATCTTTTAACTTCTGAGTATCATAAGCAGTTAAACCTGAAAATATTAACACACCTAAGTATGTAATAACTAATGTTAAGCCAAAATTTTGTAACCAAATATTCACAAATGAAGCAATAATCAGACCTATTAATAGCATAAATAAAAAACTACCCATACCACTTAAACTACGTTTCGTTGTGTAACCATAAAAACTGAGTGCACCAAACATAGCAGAAGTAATAAAAAAGGTACTAGCTACAGAAGTACCTGTATAAGCTACTAATAATAAAGAAATTGTTAATCCTGTCAGCAATGAGTAAAGCATGAACATTGCTGTTGCTAACATTCCACTTAATTTAGATAATAAAAATGATAGTCCTATAACTAATGCAAATTCAGCAATAATCAGAGTCATCAATATCCAACTATGTGTATTTAGATATGTAATAACATTACTATTATTAATAGCGTACCAAGCAACAAACGCAGTTAATAATAAACCTACTGTCATCCAACCGTATACTTGCGCCATATAGATTTGAATGTCTGCGCTAACGCGCTGAACGATCGAATTATTTTGATGCTCAAATCGATCCATGATGGTTACCTTAATCACTTGAGTTAAAGATAAAGCTATTATTATTAAATAGCTCAGTGAACTTAATTCTAATAATTTTATCACAATTTCTTAATAAAATCATTCTTTGATGTGAACAAATAAAAAAAGATTTTACTTTTATTTTATTTGGCTAAAATTTAATAATTTTAAATAACGTTAATAAAATTATATTAACAATATCAGATTAAATAAAAGGGCGTTTAATTCTATTATTTCAATATTAAATTTAATTATTAATAAAAAATTTTAAATTAATTAAATATACACTTTAATAACTACAATAAAAATAAATTATATAAATAATACTGTATTCTCTAAATAAAGAAAGATAATATACGTGTGATGATAGATACAAACATAATCAAAAAAATTTGAGTAATTTTTTATAAAGTATAATTAAATTAGTTTAACAATAATAATCAGTATTCTAAATTAAAAGACTCATCAATAAATTATGTTGTGTTTACTTTATAAATTTTGTTTTATAAAAAGATATTTATAATTTCTAGTATTAAATAAAAAAAACATAAATGTATTATCACAATCATTAATCTTCATTGTTTTAATTAATCTGATTCAAATTAATTAAAAACTAATTTAATTTATGAATTAGTTAAATTATTATCATTAATACTTTTGATTACGATAATATTAATTTGATTTAATTAAAATTTATCTTCTATTTAATAATATAAATTTCTTATTATAATTTGAAAATTCTCTTAAGAATAGTTAAACAGCAAATGTTCATAATATTGATATTATTAATAAGAACATTAATATTTCTTAAATTTTTATTTTTTTTAAATAATCAATATTATATTTTAGTCAACCAGTAAATATTAATTACTACTACAATTTCTTTAATCATTTAATTTATTTTATAATAAAAAATTAAAATCATTAAAACTATTCGATATTAAGATTAATGTTATTTTATTTAATTAAAAATTAAATAAAAAACTTAAAAAATTCAATAATAATTAAAAAAACTAATTTACTTAAATATACTATATAATAATCACGTTCGAAATGTATTACATTACCTATTAACATAACAAAAAAGAAATTCATTAATTGCACTCTTTAATTCATTATCACCTCCAAATGTTAATTAGAACTTTAATTTACATATAATAAACTATAAAGTTTATTAGTAATGTTTAAATATTTTAATTGCCTCTAATATTAAGCTAGAGAATTTAAATAATTTTTAATTAAGTATGAAAATTTAATTATATAGTATTTAATAATAACAATAATTTTTTTTAAAACAGCTTCTGAACTTTACTAATATACTCTTTTTTTATAAACGGATAAATAATATATAGAAAAAAAATTACGAACTTTAATATTTTTAATTTATTTAGTTTTTTTATATAGATTTTAAGTTAATACACGAAACTATATTTTCTACTATTAATAATAATTTAAATAAAAATTTTTATTTTTAAAAATAAAAATCAAGATTATTTATTTTTTCATTTTTATTTAAAATAAAATATTACGTTATTTTATTTCAAATAATATCAGAAAATTAATTTATCGTATCTTATTTCATATCAGAAATTATTAATGGTATCTATCTCACTAGAATTTTTCTTTTATTACTAATTTTAATATAACTATTCTTAATAATGTCTGATTTATTATTTTTCTGTTAATTTACTTTTTTATTTTATTAAAATATTTAAAATTAATCATATTAACAAAAAAATATTATTACTTTATTAATTTTAAATAATAATTTCTAATCTTAAAGAATAGCAATAATTGTATTTTTATACAACATATTATTCTGCTATGTTATTAAACATTTTCATACCATACTATTCTATAGTATGATTAATTTTACAATAAATAAGAAGTTGCATTTATGTAAACTTAATTTACATATATAGAAAGTTGAATTAGTTTTACTAAATTATTATATTATTATAATAACAACTCTTCTAAATTAAAATATTCTACATCTTTAATACTCTTTATTAAGAAGCATTTAGATGTATTTTTATATTCAATTTTTCTCTCCTAGAGAAAAATTGAATAAATATTATTATCAGTTATTAACCAGGAAAATACTTAAAATTAACAGTCTATTTTTAATAACACTAATTAATAAACTATTTTATATTTCATAATCTAAAATTCTATGATATTTTATTTTTAAATGTTGTTTTTATTTTCATGGATAATTAGATTTAAGACATGAAAAATCATAAATATTAAAAAAAATAAGTATAGTTGTTTTTTTAATTTTATAGTTAATAATTTTTATTATTTATTAATTTTATTTTAAATAAAGAATTTTCATTTTTAAAAAACAATTTATATATAGTGATAATTCTTTTTAAATATTTTTAATATTTTTAATACTATAAGTTAATCAAAGTAAAGTTTTTATGATCTGTTTAATCAAAATAACTGGTAAATAATTTAATCGTTAATTGAGTTCAATATTAAATAAATTATATAAATGTTAAAGACTAATATCTTTTTTAAAAAAAACAATAAATACTTTTATTTTAATAAAGTTTTGAAGGTTTAAAAATTATAAAATAAAATAAAGCAGATTTTTTCAAGAATTAATAATAAACTGTTCTCGTAATAATTGAATCTTATCGCGTAAATTAGCTGCTTGTTCAAATTCTAAATTTTGAACATGATGATACATTTGAGCTTCTAGTATTTGAATTTTAACTTCCAATTCTTGAATTGAAAGTTTTTGATAATCATCAACAGTTGATAATACTTTTGTTTCTTTATATTTACTTTTTGTTGAGACAAGCGCTCCAACCTGTAAAATATCGCTGATTTTTTTATTTAAACTTTTAGGTATGATATTATGCTGCTGATTAAATGCGATTTGTTTTTTTCGTCTGCGTTCAGTTTCTCTAATAGCTTTTGCCATTGAATCAGTAATTTTATCACCATATAAAATTGCTTTACCTTTTAAGTTACGTGCTGCCCGTCCAATTGTTTGTATTAATGAACGCTCTGATCGTAAAAACCCTTCTTTATCTGCATCTAAAATAGCAACTAACGAAACCTCTGGCATATCCAATCCTTCACGTAATAAGTTAATACCAACTAAAACATCAAATAATCCTAAACGTAAATCACGAATAATTTCTACTCGCTCAACAGTATCAATATCTGAATGTAAATAACGAACCTTAATGTCTTGTTCTTGTAGATAATCAGTCAAATCTTCTGCCATTCTTTTTGTTAATGTTATAACTAGTACTCGCTCATTTATAATCGTACGCAAATGAATCTCAGATAACAAATCATCAATTTGAGTTACAACTGGACGAACTTCAACTTGAGGATCTAATAAGCCGGTTGGTCGAATAACTTGCTCAATAATTTCATTGTCCGATTTTTCTAATTCATATTTACCTGGCGTAGCAGAAATATAAATTGTTTGAGGAGAGAGCGCTTCAAATTCCTCAAAACTTAAAGGACGATTATCCAATGCAGAAGGTAACCGAAAACCATATTCTACTAACGTCTCTTTTCGTGCGCGATCACCACGATACATGCCGGCAATCTGTGGAATAGTAACATGAGATTCATCAATAACTAATAAGCTATCTACTGGTAAATAATCAAATAGAGTTGGAGGCGGTTCACCGTTTGAGCGACCAGAAAGATAACGTGAATAATTTTCAATACCAGAACAATAACCTAATTCATTTAACATTTCTAAATCAAATTGAGTTCGCTGTTTTAATCGCTGTTCTTCAATTAGTTTATTATTTTCCAATAATAATTTACGTTTTTTTTTCAATTCAATTTTAATCTGCTCTATGGCTTTAATAATACACTCCCGCGGAGTGACATAGTGAGTTTTGGGGTAAATTGTAAATCGCGGTACATTATTTTGTATTTGCCCAGTCAATGGATCAAAAAGTAGCAATCGTTCTATTTCCTCATCAAATAATTCAATTCGTAATGCATATTTATCTGATTCTGCAGGAAAGATATCAATTACCTCCCCTCTAACTCTAAAGGTACCTCGTTGAAATATTTGATCATTACGATGATATTGCAAATCTGCTAAGCGTCGTAAAATAGCACGCTGATCGATAATCATACCTCTAGTTAAATGAAGCATCATTTTTAGATAGCTATCAGGATCACCTAAACCATAAATCACTGACACTGAAGCAACGATAATAACGTCACGCCTTTCAAATAATGCTTTAGTGGCAGAAAGTCGCATTTGTTCAATATGTTCATTAATGGAAGCATCTTTTTCAATAAAAGTATCTGAACTAAATACATATGCTTCTGGTTGATAATAATCATAATAAGAAACAAAATATTCTACAGCATTTTTAGGAAAAAAAGATTTCATTTCACTGTATAATTGTGCTGCCAATGTTTTATTGTGAGCCATTACTATCACTGGGCGATTAATCTTCTCAATAACATTAGCAATAGTGAATGTTTTGCCAGATCCAGTAACACCAAGCAACGTTTGATGAGCTAACCCACTATTAAGACCTTCGATTAATTTTTTTATTGCTATAGGCTGATCACCAGCTGGTTTAAATTCAGCATGTAATTTGAAGATTCTACTCATCTAACCTTCTCTATTAAAAATATTTCTTTATTATAAAAATATTTTTAATATTAGCAATAATAAAAAATCATTTTTAATCTTAATTAATTATTTATGTAAAAGTATCTTTTAATGACTCGGTTATTCCTGAGATCTTTCTTGCGTATAATTATATTTAATAGCTAAAATTAACCAATGTGAATTTTTATGCAGTATTTAAATATATTTATATAAAATATTTATATAATTTTATTAATAACTTTAAATATCATTAACTACCAATTAAAATTTATGATGCTTGAATTAGCATAATTTTTTTTTTAAATTTAACAAACAAGACTATTAATAAAAATTATAGATGACTTAATATTTTTTAAAATAAATAGTTATAATATTTAACTAAATATCAAAAAATATTTGAAAGAAAAATAACATTTTATTTATTACTATTATTTTATTTTTAAATAAAATAAAACTAAACCCATTATCTTATTATTTAATCTTAAAAATTATTTTTACAATATACTACTTAAATTAATAAATTCTCTAATTGAATGGGCTGTCAATTAGGTAAATGCGGAATAATTCTTAAGTATAGAGCTGTGACCGCCACTCCTGTAATGATAACAAATAATCCAGTGGTTTTTTGATGGATACGGATCTCTAGTAAAATAATTTCATTAACAAAAAACCAATCCAACTAGTAATAAACCGCTTTCCTAAATTACTGTATTGTTAATATCGAATAATTAATACAACCCCCTAATTTAATGACAACTGTTAATATCACTAGCAATTTCTGTTGTATAACCCCACCAGCTAAGGTTTTGTTTCGCTGAAGCTGTCTGTATATAACCATCTCACCAATACTTTCTATAATTAACCAATCAGTAAGATTGTTTTAATTTATTTAATCTAATATTCATTATTTTCAAATCAATAACTTTCCCTGTTATCCAGCTGGTAATATGCCAGTGATGATGTTGCTTAAAAACAATTGAATTAACATCATGATAATTCAATTTTAGACTGCTATTTTTTTTGAATAATTGAGAATCTGGATTTATTAAACAATTTTTTAATTGTTTAACTCCTGAAGCTATTAGTTTATAACTCCGCTGTTTGACAGTAATAATTTATAACTGTTTGTAACAACGCGCAAAGTTACAACAGTTTTACCAATACCTGCATCAATTCCAGTTAAAAACATTTATTAACGATATAAAAATTCCATAAATAAGTTGATAAGTTAATGGGGGGATTGTGTATCAATATGAGGATAATATTCAACTAATTTGGCAAAGTAATTTTTTTTGTCATTAAATCTTATTGTTGTCCCTAATTTGTTAAATAAGTTACACCAATACCTTTTAGAAACTGCAATAAAGAAGTAAATGAAGAATAAGTCAAATGCAAGATCGTTGTTCTAAACTAGATGATCAACAATTACAAATTTGTTTAATTTCCTCAGAAATTATAAAAGAATTAATACAATAGTTATTATTAGTTTTTGCAAACATTATTGTAACTCTTGTAATAAATCATTAAGTAAAGTAGAAAAACCAATTATTCCATCTTTTTTGTAATACGATATAATTTACCTAATGGACTATATAAATTACAGCGCCATCAGATAGCAAGGTAACTAAAACAAAGATCAATACTTTTGTTAATTAACGGTAAATATTCCATGCATGCCTATATATAATTTTTAGGTGTTTTTTTGTCGTGCAATAGCTAAAAAACATTGATGCAGATAAATCCAAGTGAAATAACTTCTTTTCATACTGATTTCCATTTCTCACTAAAATAACTAGTATCACAACAAGCATCTAAGAGTACATTACTTGGTATTAAAGATAGAGTATCAAATAAATATTGACAATTTTGTTATTAACATAATGCAGTAATATCATAATTTTTAGCAGCTCCCGCCCAAAACTATGAGAGTAATTTATCCATCGACATGATTATTAAAGAATTCATTTAGCGCTTCCATTAACTCTGTAATATCAGATAATTGATAATTAGCCACAAAATCAATGTAATTCCTTAATCTTGCAATACAAAATGGTACTGTTGGTGGGCCGAATAGCATGAACACAAAATCCTCGCTGACATAAAAATTGAGATAATTGTAAACAATGGGGTTAACTACTAATAATAAAATGATTTAATTGCAGCATAAAAATTTAATAATGAAAAATTATAACAACTATAGCTAATTGACGAAAATAATTAATATTATGTTGTAAATTTTTTCTTAACTCATCTGCTTAACGAATTTGTTTAATTAGCTTCAGATAATGCTACTGCTTGAACTGGTAGCATTGAAGTACTTATAAAAATTAAATGATTTGAATATTGCACAGAAAATAGTCGATAGTGCTTTTATTGAAAAGTAACGCCGCTCCACTATAATCCCAAACGCTTTAGCAAATGTTATATTATAAGTAAGCTAAGGTTTTATTTATGTAGATAACAACTTACCCCTATACACCCCCCTTCTTTCACATTTCCTCTATAACACCAAAATACCACATGGTGGCGCATCGTCTACTAAGTATAAAACCAAGCTTTACTTTATCCCCTGTGCTATCTTGTGTTTTATTAATTGTAATTGATATAAAGGAGAGCACACTATCTTCATTCATGATAAATATATCTTTCAGTAACAATTAGTATTTTACCGGTATGATTTACAGGTAAAAGACGCTATAAGGTATCAAGTTGGTTGTGAGTAAAATGTTTTAATATTGTTGGCGATAACATTGCAGTTTTTAATAAGAATGTATGACTAAATTTATCAGCTAGAATAATATCGTTTTTATTCATTAAAATCATAATTTTTCTTTGATTTACTATGGTATAGTTAGAAATAAATAATAAAGCACGTGGATAACTTAGCCAATCAATACCAAGTTGTTGTTCCAATTTAGCATGAGTAAAATTATAAGCCAATAACATTGGACAGAACTACCACTACTTGTTCCATATTTAATTTAATCCAATTTTCAAAGCTTTAATGATCATAGAATGATAACTTTTACGCCTAAATAATCATTACCAGAAAAATTCACATACTGTCTCGTTGATTGAAGATCATAGTACGTGCATTATTTTTTATAATTCTTCGTTCGCGCATAATACTTTCTTTTTTCGCTTATCAAATTGATTAGTTAAAAATGTTAATAAATTCATCTAGATGCCTCGTTATAAAATTATTCCATATTTATTCTATATCATATATTTTCTAGCTATTCTATTTCTACTAATAACTCAATATATTGCTTGTTAGCTTTAGGTTAATATTTAATTTACGGAAAAGTTGTTGATCTTTATCTTGTTTTGTATTATCGACTGTCAATAACTTACAACCATAAAAAAGAGAATTAGCTCCAGCCATAAAACAGAGTGTTTGCATCTGTTCATTCATTTGTTCACGACCAGCAGAGAGTCGAACAAAAGAAGTCGGCATTATAATGCGAGCAACAGCAATAGTACGAATAAAATCAAATGGATCGACATCTTTGTTTTTTTCAAGGGGCGTACCTTTTATTTTTATTAACATATTAATCGGCACACTTTCAGGAACTTGAGGTAAATTAGCTAATTGAACTAATAACGCTGCTCGATCAGCAATCTTTTCACCCAAACCTATAATTCCACCAGAACATACTTTCATACCTGTCTTACGAACTTTATCAATAGTATCAAGACGATCTTGATAGGTTCTAGTAGTAATAATAGAATCATAAAACTCAGATGAAGTATCTAAGTTGTGATTATAATAATCAAGCCCTGCATTTGCTAATCTTTGCGCTTGTTGATCATTTAATTTACCTAATGTCATACAGGTTTCAATCCCTAACGCTTTTACTTCTTTTATAATAACTTCTAAATAAGACATATCACGTTCATGTGGATTTCGCCAAGCAGCACCCATACAAAATCTAGTTGAACCTGATTTTTTAGCTTGTTCGGCTGAATTAATTACTTGTTGTATTTCCAATAGTCGTTCAACTTTTAATCCAGTTTTATAGCGAGCACTTTGAGGGCAATATTTACAATCTTCTGGACATGCGCCAGTTTTAATAGATAGTAAAGTACTTATTTGGATTTCTTGAGGATTAAAATGTAGACGATGAATTTGCTGAGATTGAAAAAGTAATTCAAAAAAAGGTAAATCAAATAATGCTTTAGCTTTGCTAAGTGTCCATGTTTTTTTCATTTTTACACATTCTCTTTCCAAAAACAAAAAAGTATTGCTAGTTTAAATAATCGCGTTATCATGTCAACTAAAATAAATAAAATGGGTCAATCAAACATAATGGACTTAAATAATATTTATTTTGATACCAAACATATTTGGTGCACCAATATTCTTCAATAACTAAACGCATACAAGCATATCCTATCGTTGGAGCATTAACTATTAAGTTTCTAATTATTAGCTTAATGTATGTAATGGAAAAAAATGATGGTATGGTTTCATGATTTAGTCGCAATTGATGGATATAATCATCCTTTATTATTCAATAAACCCGCTAAACAGAGCAATTAACTAACTAAAATGTTTCACATTATGTTTGTGTGGCAGCATCTCATATATCTATCAGCGATTGCTTTGTATCGATAATTAATCAATAATATAACTGATGATAAATTAAAGTGTATTTTTCTGACTGACTCTTCTCTCTGGCTCAGCAGCTGCAGAGATAGCATTAAAAATGGCATCAGAATACTGGCAAACACGTGGTGTGAAACAGGGCATAATTTATTACTTTACAAAATGAATATCATGGTGATATTTTTTGATACTATGTCAGTTTGTGATCAAAAAAAATTAATGCATGATTTATATCAAGATTACTTGCCAATAATTTTTTTTTATTTAAGAGCCTAAATGCGGTTTTTGTCAACAATGGCAAGAAAAAGATCTAATTCTGCTGTTACAAAAATATTAACAGAAGAATCCAATAAAATTGCTGCTATTTTATTATTGAACCGATTATTTAAAGTGCTGGCGATATGCAATTTATCATCCTAATTACTTAACGGGAGTGAGGAAAACTTTGCGATATCAGTATGATATTTTGGCAATTATCGATGAAATAGCTACTGGATTTTGGATTTGCTAGCCGTATCGGTAAATTGTTTGCCTATCAATACAAGTGTACTATTTATTTCGCCTGATATTCTATATTTAGGTAAAGCATTCATTAATTGGTAGTTATATTACTCTATCTTACCATCATGACTAGTTGGCATATTGTGCAAATACCACATTAGCCAAAGTAAAATTAGTTGTTTTATGTATGGACCTGCTTTTATGGGTAATCCATTAGCTTTGCGTGATCGCTGATGCAAACACATCATTATTGATGAACAACCCATGACAAAATTGGTAAAACATTGAAACACAGTTTTAGTTTTAATAACTGAACTTTTTCTATTACGAGATCCAACCGCAAGTTGCTAACGTACGAGTTTTAAATGCTATTGGTGTTGTTGAAATGAAAACAAGTTAATGTATAACTAAATTACAACGTTATTTTATTAGCGAAGGTGTATGTTCGACAAATTTAGTAAATTAATTTATTTGGTTTCTACCATACATCATTACTTCTCACCAATTAACTGAATTAACAAAAGCAATAAAAAATAGTTATTAAAATTTAAATTAATTTTAATTTAAATTTTAATTGAATTGACTGTGACCCACGTCGGGCTTTTACCAACTAAATAACGATCCAATGCTTTCAGTGTACCTGTAATCATATCTATCTTATAAACTGCAATATGATTAGACTGTTGACCGGCAACTAGCAAGAAATTACCGGTTTGATCAATATTAAAACTACGCGGTTGAGTTTCTGTTGGGTAAATTGTCATAGGGGATAATTTTAACCCATCCATTGTTACCTGAAACTGACGAATAATACTAGTAGAGCGCTCACTAGCATAAAGATATTGACCATTTGGAGTGATATGAATATCTGCAGCAGCTAAACGTTTTCCTTCAGAACCAACAGGTAAAATGGTGTAGTTTTGTTTTTGTTCATAAGGTTCAAATTTAGAATAAACATTAATTGTTGCATCTAACTCATTTAAACAATAAAAAGCATTTTTGTTCGGTGAAAACGCTAAATGGCGCGGGCCAGCACCTTTATTAGTAGTAATCCGATAAGCAATTTCTTCGTTTAAATATCCGTTTTTATTAATGGTATAAATACGAATTCGATCCTCCCCTAAACAAGCAACAAATAATCGTAAATTATCAAAAAATATTCCTGAAGAATGAGGATGCTTTAAATCACTAATAATTTGAATTGGGGACTGAGGAATACCATATTGATTAAGAGGTAATACCACTAAACTTCCTTGATGATAAGACGAAATAAATAGCCAATTTCCATGATGATCAATTTCAATATGTGTTGCTGAAACAGGAATAGGTATAATAGCTTGTTGACTTAGTTTTCCTTCAGCTGAAATAAGGTAAGTTATAATCGCAAAATTAGGACGAACACCAACATAAAGATGTTGGCTATCATAACTAATCTGCATTGGTTGTACTTCGCCTGGTAATATGAATTGCTGTAATAATGTCATTATACCTTTTTCATCTATTCTCCAGACATGAATTTGTTTGCTTTCTGAACTTGCAACATATACTATTTGCTTCATTAATTAACTCCTTAATAAATTTTATTTGACGAAACAATCTCTATTATTAGATTTCATTTGAAATTAAATGATTATAGAATAGAGTAATAATTAATAAAGAATTGTTTTAACCGATCAATGTCAGTGTATAAAATATTTTTTATTTTTATAAATCTATGAAATTATAACTTGATTATTAACAATAATTTTTATTGATAAAAATATTTCAATTATTAATAGTTATTGACTATATAGTTCATACTTAATAAAAAATTTTATTTAAATAATAAAATTTACATTAAATATTATAAAAATATATTTTTTAAAAGTTAATTTTATTAAAAATATCTTGATAACAACATAATAGAATTAGTTAACATAGAGATATTAAAAAATAAATATAAACTTATATATTATCTTTTAATTAAAATAATACAAAGTTATCTTTTATTCCAATTATATATATTAATTTTTATCAATTTTTAAAATTTCTTAATAAGAAATAAAATTAACAAATTATAAAATATATTTAAGATAATATAAAAACATGAAAATTAAAATGAGTATATTAAAAAAAAATAATAAAATTTAAAAAATAACAATAAAATCTAACGAAAATTTTAGTAGTAAACTAAAAATGATAGACAATAAAATGAATAGTTATCCTGTTAATATAACAGTAAATACAATTTTTAAAATCTAACTACTAATAGCAACTTCATTAATCTATTATTTTTCTTTATTAATGTTTATCGTCGAAAATTAAATAAATAGAAAAGTATATAATTATAATTATATCAATCTAATAAATCTATTATAACTTTTTAGAAAAAGTTTAACATGAATTAATAATATTTTATGTAAAATAAATTTTGTGTTCAAAAATATATAAAATATATGAATTTATTGAAAGTTATATAGGAGATTTATAATCTTACATTAAAGAAGATATTTATGAAAAATAATATTTAAGATATTTTAATATTCAAGTAATAGATTATAATGTTCATATTAGCATTAATATTATGATAAATATTGATTAAAATTTCATCTTAAAGATGATTCATTAGTCAATTAAAAGTTAAAGAATTAAGATAATATGCTTAATAGAATATTTTGTTAAATAGATATTATTTTTAATATTTTAAAATTGTCTAAAATAATGGATGGCGGGCTTTTAAAATAATTAAAATTATTAATATAAAATATAAATAAATTTATTATATTATTAATTTTTAATAAAATCTAGATAAGTAAAATAAATAGTTTTTATTAAAATAAAGTGACTTAATTTATATATAGATTTAATTTAAATTCATAATATTAGTTCATTTATTAAGTGGAAGTTTCATTAATATAATTAAGCTTTATATCAATATGATTGATAACTTTATAAAAGTTTTAATATATTAATAATTCAAAATATTTAAAATAATTTAATAAATAGTGTATCATTTAATATTTTAATTTAAATAAACTTAATCATTATTTAGTGTAGAACAGATATTAAGATATTAATAAAAAATACTTTAAAGTTAAAAAAATATAAATCATTAATACCTTATATTTAATTACTATTTATATAATAAATAACTCTTATTTTTATTTTATATTTTAAGCTTACAAGAAATTAAATAGTATCTTCAACTTAAAATAATTAATATTATATTTGAATGTTTAATACTTTATATTGTGTAACTCTAAATTATTATTTTTCATGTGATTAATGATTTCACTGAAATATTTAAACGCTATTTAGAAGCTTTATAATTTTTTAAATAGAGATAACAATTACATTTAACAATATCATATTTTTTTATTTTTATGTATTTAACATAGAACTTTCATTTTTATTAGAAAAATAAAATCATACTATTGATATATGTTTTATGATTTTACTCATCATATTAATATCATATATTAATGATAATAAATTTAATAATAATTAATTTTTTATTTAATATATTCCTGAATAACCTTTTTATTAAAAATTATAAAACATATATCATGTATAAAGTATAAAAGATCTTAGTTTAAGAAAGACATTATATGATACAGATTATTGCTCATAAAGATAATTGAATTAATTATATATAAGAATTAAATCTATATTAATATAAATTTTGTCATTTAAATTAAAGTTGAAATTACCATTAGATATTAAACTAAATAAAAAATTGAATAATATAGCAAATGTTTTTTAAAAATAATTAATGATAATTATAAAAAATTATAAATATAAAAATTTATCTTTTTAAACAAAAGATATCTATATTAATGATATCAAAAATAAAATAAAATATAATAAATTAATTTGTTAGTATTACTTTAGACAAAAAAGTTATTCAACTTAATTAAAATAAGAAAAATAAAATTGAATTATTCTTAAAAACTTAGATACCTATTAAAGTAATTAATAATAATTAAGGAATTAAAAATAATAATAGATAGACACATAGATTTTATGTTAATTTGATTTATATGATAAAGTTAAAAATTTAAAAATTATAAAATCGAATAAAATTCTATATAAATTTATTTTTAATTTATTAAATATAAAGGTGTCGTAAATATATTTACCATTTTAATAAATTTATCGACACTACTAATAATATACAATTATTATTTTAACTTTTAATTCAGAATTATTAAAAAATTTTAGTATAATTTAAAAAATTAAAATAAAAGATTATAAATATATAAATGTTTTTTATGACATTTAAAGAAAATTTATGATTTATTCTAAAGAAAAAGATTTATGAATCTTTACTAACTTAACTATTGTGATAATTTTAAATTAAATAATAAATTTATCATTGATAATTAGTTTAAATACTTAAAACTAAAATATTTAATATAAAAAATCATTAATTACTAAGTTATAAAATTTATATTTATTTCTTTTTCTTTTTTTTTTACACGTTATATCAAATAAATATTATACATTATATTGATATGTTATTATTTAAAATTTAAATAAATCCAATGCATTTAAATTAATCTAATTAATACCCCCCATTCACTTATTAAAAAATTCATTAATTAAGTATTATCTTCTCAATATTTTATTGTTATCAATTTTATTACAATACTAACTACAATTAGTTTATAAAAAAAAATAAAAAATAAAGAAGGCCTGCCACTTTTTCTCGAGACAGGCTTCACAAAATCCATTTATTTAACTAATTTAAAGAGCTATTACATTCGCTGCAGCTGGGCCTTTCGAACCATCCTCAATAGTGAATTCTACATTTTGCCCTTCAGCCAGGGTTTTGAATCCATTTCCTTGAATGGCAGAGAAGTGAACGAATACATCTTTGCTACCATCAGAAGGAGTGATGAAACCAAAGCCTTTAGATTCATTAAACCACTTCACTTGACCCTTTATTTTGTCAGACATTTGCCTTTTCCTATATAACAAATAAACATTGCCGCGTTCGACAGATATATAAAAGCCTATTTCACTATTAAATTATGGAGGCCACCTAGTAAAACAGTCAAAAGACTATCAAAGATAGCACTATTGATAACGCATTAACTAAAATGTCATAATTAAAATAGATTTGTCTATTAGGCTTCTCTCTATATTAACGCATGAGTAGTTAATAATATCAATAGTTTTATGCTTTTGTTTAAAAAAAGATTTTTTTGAGAAAATCTTTTTTTAAATTAATTAACATAAAATAAAAATAATTTAAATAAATTCATAAGTATAATGCTTCATGTTTCATGCTTTATATTAATGATAATTTATCATTAATATAAATTTTATTTAAGTAAAGAGAAAATCATCATCTCAATAAGCTTGAGTAATTTAATTGCTAATCTTAAAGCTTATATTTATCTATAAATTTGATTAATTAAAATAAGTAACTTAGATGTTATAAAAATAACTATAAAGAAGAATTTTTGAGAAAAATAAGAAAATAAAAATAATAAATCTTATCTAAGGTATATTTTACTACTTATCTATAGATTTCATACAAAAATAATAAAATATCAATTTTTATGTGTAATTATAAGTTGTTATATAGCATATTTTTTATATTTAATAAATTATCAACCTCATATTATTTTTTATTGCTAATAACCATTTTTTGAAATCAAATCAATATATTTCTATATTAACGTTAAAATACTTAATTTACAAATACGTTATAATTATAAATAATTTTTACTAAATACATTTAGATATCATTATTAACAAAATATTAATTGAATAGATTTTTATAAATAAAACTAAATCAAATTAAACAATTTTTAAGAAAAAATATTATTTCTGATATATTAGTTTGAAAATACATTCGTATGATCTTATGAAATTATTTATATTCATATAAAAAGAAAATTTTTATTAAATAAATATAGCATATTAATTTAATATTTTAAAAATGTCATAAGTAATAAAATTTATTTATTGGTTTTAATATTAACATTAACATTGACATCTGCCTATAAAACATTTAATACTTAATTAATTTAATTATCTAAATTCCTCCATAGTTCAGTTGGTAGAACGGCGGACTGTTAATCCGTATGTCACTGGTTCGAGACCAGTTGGAGGAGCCAAATTATTAATAATACTACTAATTTAATAAATTTAATCTTCTGTAGAGAATTAAATTTATTAAAAATCAAACTTTATCTTCAATTATCTTTTTTCTTTGACTAAAAGTAATATTTTGCTAATTAACATATAGTGTATTCAATTTTTCATTACTAATTTAGTTTTTTTTTTAAACATTGAGAAACAAACTTCTCAATGATAGCATCAATTATATATTTATTATTATTTCTTTATAGTAAAATTTATAGAACGCTGGATTATTAATTTACATGTAAGTAATACAAGAAAATGGTAGGAAAAAAATTAACTTGTATTTTTATTATAATTTTAATGTATTATTAGCAGATTTCGTATTGAATTGTTATTCAACATAATCATTTATTGTTTTTGCTTTATCAATTTTTATTTAATTATTAATTATAATTATAACTTTTTATTATTTATTTTAAAATTAAGAAAACTTTAATTTTATGGCGAAAATTACAGGAACTATTAAAATTCGTCGTCCAGACGACTTACATGTTCATTTCAGGGATAATAATATATTAAAACTTGTTGTACCTTATACTAGTCGATTTTTCGGGCGCGCTATTGTTATGCCAAATTTAATGCCACCAATACTTAATGTTAATCAAGCGAAGTCTTATAAAAAAAGAATTTGTAATGCAATCCCTGCAGAGCATTCATTTAGACCACTAATGACCTGTTATCTAACGGATGAAACTGATATTAAAATAATAGAAAATGGCTTTAATCAGGGTGTATTTATTGCTTGTAAACTTTATCCAATTAACACAACAACTAATTCTAGTTATGGAGTGTCAAAAATAACAAATATTTATCCAGTTTTTGCTAGAATGGAAAAAATAGGTATGCCATTATTAGTTCACGGAGAAGTCACAAAAAATGACATTGATATTTTTGATCGTGAAGCTTACTTTATTGATCAAGTCATGGTGCCTATTAGAAAAAATTTTCCTAGCTTAAAGATTGTTTTTGAACATATTACTACTAAAGAAGCCGTTCAATTTATACTTACTGGTGATGAAAATTTAGCTGCTACCATTACGCCGCAACATTTAATGTTTAATAGAAATCACATGTTAGTTCATGGCATTAAACCTCACTTATATTGCTTACCAATTTTAAAACGTGATATCCATCAAAAAGCATTACGTGAAGCAATAACAACAGGCTGCCAGCGTTTTTTTCTTGGTACAGATACTGCACCTCATGTACAAAATAAAAAAGAAGCAGCTTGTGGCTGCGCCGGTATTTTTAATGCACCTAGTGCTCTTGCAGCTTATGCAACTATTTTCAATCAAATGAATGCAATGGAAAATTTTGAAGCATTCTGTTCGTTAAATGGCGCTAAATTTTATGGTTTACTTATTAATAATGAATTTATTGAACTTAAACGTAAAAAAGTTATTATTGTTAATAAAATTTCTAAAAATGAAAATAATTTAATTCCTTTTTTAGCAAATGAAGATTCTAATTGGGAAATTAACATTATATAATCACTATTAAAAAATTATATTTTCAATAGTTTATTATTAATATGTAAATCACCATAATCCTTTGTGTTATATTATTTCTTATGAAATAATATTTCAATTTAAAGTTGTTATATAGATTTGTTAAAATAAATTCATAATAACAGATATTAATTACCTTATTTATATAAAATTTATATCTCTATGTTATTTTATTGATATTTTATGTAATTTATTGAAGATAAATATATCTTTTTATTAAAAAAAATAACTAATTATTTTGTTAATCATACTAATAATATTTATCTAATGATACTCATTTATATTAATACTTTTTTTATAAACTAAATATAGAAGTTATTTAACTATAAATATTTTATAAATAATAACAATACAATTTGGTTGTTATTGTTTTCTATTTTATATATTAAATGTGTCACATCAAAATATATTGATATACTAGTTTCAATAAACTATGACTAGATATTAAAAAACATATAATAATATAATGATAATTCGCTAAATAAAAACTTTGATAAAATCTTAAAATAAATAAAAATTAAAAATTTAATAGTATTAAATATAGAAATAAAGCTTTAAGTTTGTTAAAAAATGTCAAAATAAAATATATTAATTTTTCATTAAAGAGAAGATAGATGATAAAAGTATCTCCTTTTAAAGTTTCATATTTATATCCTAAATATTGGATAACATGGGTAGGAATTGCTCTCCTTTATTTACTAGTTTTACTACCTTATCCTATTATCTATTGGCTAGGAATTCGACTTGGACGATTATCAAAATTTTTTTTAAAAAAACGCCTGCAAATTGCAAAACGTAATTTAAAACTTTGCTTTCCTTATATGAAGGAACAACAACATCAAAAAATGGTCAATAAAAATTTTGAATCAGTGGGTATGGGATTATTTGAAACTGGTATGGCTTGGTATTGGTCTGATAGACGAGTACAGCGTTGGTTTACTATTAAGGGACAAAATAATATTGAGAAAATTCAGTTAAAGGGGAAAGGGATCATTGTAGTAGGAGTTCATTTTCTAACACTTGAATTAGGCGCTCGTATTTTTGGTATATTAAATCCTGGAATTGGTGTTTATCGACCAAATAATAATCCTGTAATAAATTGGTTGCAAACTCGCGGGCGATTACGTTCAAATAAATTTTTACTTGATCGAAAAGATGTAAAAGGTATTGTGCGTAATCTCAAACAAGGAGAAATTTTATGGTATGCACCAGATCATGATTATGGTCCAAAAAAAAGTGTTTTTGTTCCTTTTTTTGCAGTTAAATATACAGCTACCACCATAGGTACACATGTTATTGCTAAATTAGCAGATCCAGCTATGATACCCTTTACACCTAGACGATTAACTAAAGCTAAAGGTTATGAATTACTTATTCAACCAGCAATAATTAATTTTTTACAACAAGATGAAATATCTACTGCTACTTTTATGAATAAATTAATTGAAAAAAAAATTATGCAAGCACCTGATCAATACATGTGGTTACATCGTCGATTTAAAACTAGGCCTGATGGTATGCCATCACTTTATGGAGATCTTGATAACATACACAATTAACATCTACAATTTTCTTTGTTATCAACAAGAAAAATTATAGATTTGATCATATAATAATTAAATTTAATAAGATTATATTGATTACATTTCAATTTTAATTTACTTACTTTTTAAGTAAAAATATTTATATATTATTTTTTTAAATATTATACTTAAAGTTAAATGATTTTATTGTAATTATATAAAATAACAATTATGTAATATTTAAAAAAATGACAAACTTCTAAATAGTAGTTTTTTATAAAAATTGTTTTATTTTACTGAAACTGAAATATAATTTAAAAAGAATTATAAACTTTATCGCTTTTATTTTTTTATGTCTTTATGTATAAAATTAATATAAAAGCATATATATCCATAAAGTTGTTATCAACGGTTTAATGAAACATTTGTGTTTTTTTAAAAATTCAATATTCAGCATATATTCTGCGTTTTTCATTAACTTAAAAACAACTTATTTTCTATTTTCAACAATATTAATGAGCCAATTTATTATATTTTATTTCAAATATTGAATGTAACATCTACATTTTGTTAAAATTTTTTATTTTATTAATAACTTTTGATATAAATAACTTTATATTAAACAATAATTTATCTGATTATAATTTTATTTATTTTTATATTATTAAAGTATTTAAATTTTATTATTTAAATAATTGTTATTAATGCTTAATTAATAAAAGATAGATTTTATTATCATTCATTATAGTAATTTTATTTTTTTGTATAAAATTATATAATATATAATTTTATTATTTTTATTCAATATATTATGTTATTTTTTTTGAATATATATAATTATATCACATTAAATAATAATTTAATTATTTAATGATTGTAAATATTTTATTAAAATATAAATAGTTTATTAACATAATAAATAATTAAATATAATTTAAATTCAATTAATAACAGAATTTTAATTCGTTTAAAACTTAATTTTTTATTTATTCATTTATTAAGATTCAATTAAGTTTTTTTTAAAAATAAAAATATTTATATATTAACTTATGATTCATTATTTGTTAATAAAAATTATTTTTTTAATAAAAAGATAATTAAAACAAATTGAAAATTTTTTAAAATATAAGAATAAAAAAAAAACATAAAATATTTTTTATAAAATATATTATTAAAATAAATTAATATTAAAGTAACTTATATATCCAATAATATAAAACAAAAAATATATAAGATTACTTATGATTTTTATGTTAAAAATAATCGCTTGTTTAATAAAACATATATTAATAATATAAAGATGTTATTAATAATCAAAAACTTTAAACTCTATTATATATATTAAATTATCATCTATAAAAAGATAATATAATCTTCATTTAAATGTCAACTATAAAAATTATAGATTTAATTCTAAAATTTAAAAAAAAAATAAAACGAAATTTATAAATAAAATAAGTTTATTTTTTAAATTCTAAATAATAATTTAGATCTTTATCATTTAAATAATATTAAAGATAGTTATTAAGCATTAAATAAAAAAAATTATAATCTTTTTATTTTTATTTAAATAAGTTAAATTAAGAGATAAAAATATATTTGAGTTGAAACAATTTATATTGTATAGTTAAAAAAATAAATATAGTATTTAATTATATTTTTGATTAAAATATAATTAAATAGATTTTAAAACCAAAGATATTTTTTTCTTTGGTATAATAAAATTAGATTAATTATTTATTAAAATATATTTAATAAAAATTATTATTTAATTTCGATAAATTTATTTTTTTATACTTATATATATTTATACTAATAAATATATTTAATTTATTAAATCATGAGTATATATAAATAAAAAAACAATCTATACTAATATTAGTATTTTTCGTATAAAATTTTTAATTTATTTAAAAGTATTACTAAGTTATTTAAAATTTTAAATTAAATGTTTTATTACCTATATATTAATTGTATATATTAATTTAATTTAAATAATAATTAGCATTTTAATAATTATTAATTACGTCTACTTTAATTATTTTATTTTATTTTACTTTATCGTATGGTTTAATTTATTTATTTATTATACATTAAGTAATTAAATAATTTATATTATGAAATATCAATTCAATTAATTATCTTTAAAAAAAAGAAAATTATTATTAAAGATATTTTAAATAATATTAAGATATAATCTTTATATAAATCTTAATGAGTAAATAAATAAAAATAAATTAATTATCGTCAATAACTAAATTATTAATTTATGCTGAAATTAATAATTTAGTTATTGACGATATATATTAAATAATAAAAAAAATTTTTAATTTATAAATTAACAGTTTTTAACTAATATTAATATATAGATAGTAATAATTTAGTGAATTTTTAATAAAACATTAAAATTAAAATAATAATTATTATTTGATAAAAATTATAGATAATTTTATATATCATTAATATAACATCATATTTATTATGCTCATTTGTTAAATAAATTATGATAAATATCATTATAATAATTAAAAATACTTCAAATAAATAGTGAATTTAATTTCATATTTTAATAAATTTTAATAATAAAATATAATTTATAATTTTATTGCATTAAATATAGAAATATTTCTATTGCTAAAAAATAAAATATTTAATCAAATCTAATGAATAATTTATTTAAATATATCAACGAAGATATAAAGATATAATGTAATCATTATTATTTATTAATACTAATTAATAGAATTTTAATACAATTAACCATATTGGATTTAAACTCAAAAAAAATATTTCACTCTTTTTCTTACTAAAATATTTATTGGTTTATAAAATTCAATAACAATCTTTCTCACACTTTTAAAATAAATTATTACATAAATAAAATATTTGTGTTACATTTAAAGAAATTTTACTGTTTATGTAAAATTATAATTTTATTACCTTTAAATATAGAAAATTAAATTTATAAAAATAAAAAGACTTATAAAGTAAATTTTTACTATTAATTATTACATAATTTAAATTTATTAAAAATTTTTTAATACAAATCATACAATATAAATAGGTGAAATGTTTTGACGGAACTGATAGACAGTTTTAATAGAATTCTCTGGAATGATATATTAATTTATGTGTTACTTGGAGTTGGTATATATTTTACATTAGGGACTGGTTTTATTCAATTTCGCCATTTTGGACATATGTTTACTGTATTAAAAAATAGTAATAAATCAGATAGTTCTGGTATATCTTCTTTTCAAGCTTTATGTACAAGTTTGGCAGCTAGAGTCGGAACAGGAAATCTTACTGGTGTTGCAATTGCATTAACTTCAGGTGGACCTGGTGCTATTTTTTGGATGTGGCTTGCTGCTTTAATCGGTATGGCAACCTCTTTTGCAGAGAGTACATTAGCACAATTATATAAAACAAAAGATGATAAAGAAAATTATCGAGGAGGTCCAGCCTATTACATGGAAAAAGGCCTTAAAATGCGTTGGATGGGAGTACTTTTTTCAATATTTCTTATTCTTACTTTTGGCCTAGTATTCAATTCTGTTCAAGCTAATTCAATTACTCAAGCAACAGCAGTAGCATTTGGTTTTAATCCTATTTACGTAGGGATTACACTTGCAATAATTTGTGGTATTATTATTTTTGGTAAATTACGTTTAATTGCTCGGGTAGCAGAATTTATTGTTCCTATAATGGCAATCGCTTATTTAATATTAGCATTTTGGATAACAAGCAATAATATTGAACACTTACCAGGTGTTTTTTTATTAATTATCAGAGATGCTTTTGGTTTACAGGAAGCTGTTGGTGGTGTTGTTAGTTATAGTATTGCTCAAGCTATAACACAAGGAATACAACGAGGGTTATTTTCAAATGAAGCGGGAATGGGTTCAGCACCAAATGCTGCTGCAGCAGCTTCACCTTATCCGCCACATCCAGCATCTCAAGGATATGTACAAATGCTAGGTGTTTTTATGGATACTTTAGTAATCTGTAGTTCAACAGCAATTATTATAATTTCTTCTGGTGTTTTAGATAGTACTGACGATGCTATTAGTGGAATTAAATTAACACAACAAGCATTTTATTCAGTTATTGGTGATTGGGGAACAATTTTTATTGCAATAACTATTTTTTTCTTTGCTTTTACTTCGATTATTGCAAATTATGCTTATGCAGAAAGTAATATGGTTTTTTTAGAAAATAACCATACAGCTGGATTATATATTCTTAGATTTGCTACTTTAGGAATGATTATTTTTGGCTCAATAGCAGAAATGCCATTAGTTTGGAAATTAGCTGATATATCCATGGGATTAATGGCATTAATAAATCTAATTGCAATATTAATGCTTTCGAGTATTGTATTTAAACTTACAAAAGATTATAATCAACAACGTAAAAATGGTAAATTACCAATATTTAATATAGATTCTTATCCGCATATTAAAAAAGAAATAGAAAATGGTATTTGGGAAAAAGATGATTTAAAATCATGGGTAAAAAAGGAGGTTAATAATTAAGCATTATAAGTAAAATTTTATATCAAAACATTAAACTATATTCATTTAAGTTTTTATATATTTTTAATAAATTATATTTTTATTAAATGTTACGTAATTAAAAATATAATTTTTATTAAATATTCATGAAATAAATTAAATTTATTTAAATTAAAATTGATATATAAAAGTACAAAAAATTTGTAATATTAAATAAGTTATTTTTTTTATTTATTGATAGCTAAATATTTATTCTTATTTTAGTAATAAATTATTATTAATGAGAGATATTATATATTTATAATGTCAAGTAAAAATTCTTTAAAAAAATATATGTTTAAATCATTAAAAATGTTTATAATATAAATACTTATGCTCTTTTAGTAAGAAATTATATAAATTTATTACTTATATGTATTTTTTTCTAAAATGCTTTAAGTTGTTAACTTAAAATTAACTTTTTATGAAATAAAAAAACTATTTTTTGATTTTTTTGCGCTATAATTAATTTATCTTTAAATTAATTGTTAATTGACACTTATAATGATATTTAATTTTATATATAAAAAATTAAAAAAATAATCTTTAAAAAATTTATTTAACAAAAAAATCTTACATAAAATAAAAATTTTAAAAATTTAAATATATTAATGTTAAAAATAATTAAGTATATTTTTTTTTAAATCTGCAATTAAATCAATAGTTGATTAATTATCTAGTTATTAATTAATCAAAAAAAATAAAATACTATCTAATATTTTATATACTAAAAATTAGTATCTCTATATTAGAAATATGTATAAATATTTATATATTTTAATATAAAATTTTTTAGTTTAAAATTTAAAGAATTTTTTAAAAAAATACATCATTTATAAAATATATTATTATTATATAATATAAGAATGCATATTCATTAAGTTGATAATTATTTATATCATTCTGATAATCTATAAATAATAATTGAATTGATATATATCAATATTTACTTATATCAATTATTTTTTTAACATAAAAATCAATGTTATATAATTAAATTTATTAAGATTTTTTTTCTAAATAAAATATTTTTATTAAAATATATAATTATTTTTTGAAAAAATTATTACCTTTACATTAATAAAGTTAAATAATTTAGATATCGCTATTTTTAGATTAAAATATATGGCTTTAAATAAAAGTAATTTAATTTAAATATTCTGATTAAAAAATAAATTATTTTTATTAAAACTATATATGTATTTTATATTACATTTATTTATGATTAATAATATTAATTATAAATAAATGTTTTTATCACATTAAATTTTATAACTTATAATATGAGCTATAAACTAAATAAAATCAAAAATAATTTATTATTAAGAATGATAAAAAACACATATTTTATAATTTTATTAAAAGAATTTGATATTACAATTAAAATAGTTTATATATTTTAGTTGTAATAACAAAAAATTTTATAAAAATTAATTGTATTAAATTATATTCTTATAAAATAATATTTTCTAAATTATACTTTTTTATATTTTATACTAACTAATTTTTATTTTTTTTATACGCAAGACTTATTTAAAATTAAACATTGAAATAATAAACATATTATTAATAATTGGTATTATATACTTGTGATATAATTGAATAGTTATAACTATAATCTATAATCACTAATTATAGTTATTTAGCTTTTATTTAATATTTTAATTTATAATTATAAAATATACATCAACATTTATATTGTGTATATAAATATATTAAATATATAGAGGTAAATTGTATTCACGATGAATAATATTAAAAATATTAGTTTAAATGCTTTTAAACAACCACGTTCTTTTTATCTTATCTTTTCAATTGAGCTGTGGGAAAGATTTGGCTTTAGTGGTTTACAATGTATTTTAACAATTTATTTAACTCAAATGTTAAGAATGTCAGAAGTTCAATCTTTTGTATTATTTTCTTCTTTTACTTCATTAGTTTATAGTTTTATTGCTATTGGTGGATGGTTAGGTGATAAAATTTTAGGTACTAAAAGAGTTATTGTACTAGGGGCTATCGTACTTACTGTCGGTTATGCTTTTATTGCTTATTCTAATCATGATGTCTTATTAACATATTTTGGATTAGCAACCGTTGCAGTTGGTAATGGTTTATTTAAAGCAAATCCTTCTTCATTACTTTCCACTTGTTATCATAAAAATGATCGACGTCTCGATGGCGCATTTACAATGTACTATATGGCTGTTAACATTGGTTCATTTTTCTCTATGTTAGCTACACCTTGGTTAGCAAAGCACTATAATTGGAGTATTGCATTTTCATTAAGCGTAATTGGTTTAATTATTACTTTAATTAATTTTTTATTATGCAAAAATTGGATTAAAAACTATGGATCTAAACCTGATTTTGAGTCGATAAAATTATCTAAATATTTATTTATTATTATTGGTATATTAATGCTAATTATATTTTCTAATTGGTTATTATATAATATGGAAGTAGCAAAAGTTGCCTTAGTAATTATTTCATTTTTTATTATAATCATTTTTATTAAAGAAACTGTTGAATTAAAAGGTATAGCTCGTCGAAAAATGTTTGTAGCGCTTATTTTAATGATAGAGGCGATTGTATTTTTTGTATTATATAGTCAAATGCCAACATCACTAAATTTCTTTGCTATACATAATGTAGAACATAATATTTTAGGTATAAATCTTGAAGCAGCGCAATATCAAGCTTTTAATCCATTTTGGATTATACTTATTAGTCCTATTCTTGCAATAATATATAATAAAATGGGTGATAATTTGTCTATACCTCATAAATTTGCAATCGGAATGATATTTTGTTCAACTGCATTTCTTATATTACCATTAGGCGCTAAGTTTGCTAATAAAACAGGTATCGTTTCTGTTAATTGGTTAGTACTTTATTATGCATTACAAGGTATTGGTGAATTAATGATTTCTGGTTTAGGATTAGCAATGATAGCACAACTGATACCTCAACGTTTAATGGGATTTATTATGGGTTCATGGTTTTTAACTAGTTCTGCCGCTGCTTTTATTGCTGGTTTTATTGCTTCTATGACAGCAATGCCTCAAGGAGAATTATTGAGTCCTTTAGTATCATTAAAAATATATACTGATATTTTCATGAAAATAGGTGTAGTAACAGGAGTTATTGCATTAATTATGTTATTTACAGCACCATTACTTAATAAAATAATACAAATATAAATTATATATTTTTTATTATTATAATTTTATATAATTAAACAATTTTATTGTTATACATTAAATATAAATAGATTTTTTTAAAAATTAATATTTACTTTTATTAAATAATTTTTTATTAAAAATTTTAATATAACTAATTACATAATATTTTAATTAAATCACATATATATTATTTAGTTATTTTAATTTTAAATATTATTAAAATAATCATAATATTTATTAGTTATATAAAAATAATCTTATTATGACATTAATATACATTACTGAATAACTTTTTAAAAAAATAATAGTGATTTATTGGTATACTTTATTTTTTATAAAATCATATTAATGATATAATTATTAATTTTATATTGATTTTAATCTTATATTATATATAAATAACTTATTGAAAATACGATAGCTATTCTATAATAAATATCTTTAATGCTAAAATAAATAAAATTAAATTAGTTTTAAATTTATAATTATTAATTGGTATTATTTTAATAAAATTTTGATTAATAATATTTAAATGAATTAATAAAATAAATAAATATAATATTAATACATATAAATTATTAAATTTTAATTTAAATTTAACTAATGATATTATCAACTTATCTTAAATTATTAGTTAATATTACTATTTAATATTATATTAATGTGTATATATTAATATAATATTAAATATATTAACATTCATTTTATTTATATATATTTTATTAGTTTAGTATAATAAATTTATAAAATTTTAAATTTAGTTTATTTTCAATAAAATAAAAAATATAAAATAACAAACATATTATATATTTTTATTAAATTATATAAACTAATTAAATATCGGAGATAGAAATTATTTTATTAAGTAAGAAAATAATTAAATAAAAGTTAATTTAACGTTATAAATTTAATTATGATAATTATTTACTAAATACTATTTATTAATTTTAATTTAAATAAAAATAAAAAATATTTTAAATAAAATATAAAAGAACTCAACTTAAATATAAAAAAATAAATAGATACAAGTGTTCTATATACGGTGAATTAAAATTGATAATAATATAGAATAATTTATATAAGCTATAATGATAGCTTATATAAATAAAGAGTTTTTATTCTAGTGCTAAAATTATTTGAACCAAAAAAATTTTTACAAACTGTAGTTAATCAACCAGGTGTATATCGTATGTATAATACATCTGGAAAAGTCATTTATGTCGGTAAAGCAAAAGATTTAAAAAAACGTTTAGCGACTTATTTTAGAGCACAAATAACAAATCGCAAAACTGAACAGCTTGTTAAAAATATTGCTCAAATTGATGTTACTATAACAGATACAGAAACAGAAGCTTTATTACTTGAACATAATTATATTAAACTTTATCAACCTCGTTATAATGTTTTACTAAAAGATGATAAATCCTATCCATATATTTTTTTAAGTGCAGATAAACACCCTCGCTTGGCTATATATCGCGGTACAATGAAAGTAAATGGCGATTATTTTGGTCCTTTTCCAAATATTTATGCTGTCAAAGAAACACTAATTTTATTACAAAAACTTTTTCCATTGCGTCAGTGTGAAAATAGTGCTTATCGTAATCGTTCTAGAGTATGTCTAAAATATCATATTAATCGCTGCCTTGGACCTTGTATTAAAGGATTAGTTACTGATAAGGAATATCAACAACAAGTAGAATGTGTTCGTTTGTTTTTATTAGGTAAAGATAAAAAAGTTCTTGAACAATTATCCAAAAATATGAAAGAGGCTAGCCAAAAACTTAACTTTGAGAGTGCAGCAAATTATCGTGATCAAATACAAGCTGTTAGAACAGTGACAGAACAACAATTTATCACTAGTAATACACAAAATCTAGATATAATTAGTATTGCTTATAATTTAAGTATCACATGTATTCATATTCTTTTTATTCGCCAAGGAAAAGTACTTGGTAGTCGCAATTATTATCCAATAATTCCAGTAAATACACAATTAAATGAAGTTGTTCGAGGATTTTTAAGTCAATTTTATTTAGAGAATAATAAAATTGACAGTTTACCAGAAGAAATATTATTGGATTTTTTTTTAGAAGAAAAAACTATATTAGCTAATTTTTTAACTAAAAAAGCAAAGCGTGAAATTAAAATTCAAATACAACCGCATGAAATGAATTCAAAACTTTTAAATCTAGCTCGTACTAATGCAAAAATAGCATTAGAAAAAAAAATTTCAGAGCAATCTACTATTCATAAAAGAATGCAAGCATTAAGTAGTTTTTTCGGATTAAAAAAAATTTCTAGAATAGAATGTTTTGATGTTAGTCATACTTCAGGGCAGCAAACTGTAGCATCTTGTATTGTTTTTAATAATAATGGACCATTATATTCTGAATATCGTTGCTATAATATAATTGATATTACACCTGGCGATGATTGTTCTGCCATGTATCAAGTTTTAACTAAACATTATAACAAACATATAGATGAAAGTAAAGTACCAGATCTTATTTTTATTGATGGTGGAAAGGGACAATTAGCTAAAGCATTTGATGTTTTCAAAACATTAAATGTGAACTGGGATACTTGTCGGCCAAAACTTATAGGAGTAGCTAAAGGACATGCTCGTAAAACAGGTTTGGAAACATTATTTTTAAAACCTAATGGTGAAGGTTTTTCATTACCGTCTGATTCACCTGCACTACACTTAATACAAAATATTCGTGATGAATCACATAATTATGCAATTAGTGAACATCGTAAACGTAGAGCAAAAATTAAAAATACTAGCATTTTAAATTCTATTAAAGGCATAGGTCCTAAACGCCATAAAATATTACTTAAATATATTCGAGGTTTACAAGCTCTTCGTAATGCAAGTATAAATGAAATTAGAAAATTACCAACAATTTCATATACACTAGCAGAAAAAATTTTTAACGTATTAAAGTGATAAGTTTAATAAAATTGTATATATAATATTTTATTTTATATAGATAATTATAGAACATGATGCAATTAAATACCCCAACATTGTTAACACTTTTTCGTATCATATTGATTCCGTTTTTTGTATTATTTTTTTATCTTCCTTTTTATTGGGCACCTTTTGTTTGCGCATTTCTTTTTGTTATTGCTGCATTAACTGATTGGTTTGATGGCTTTCTAGCTAGACTTTTGCAGCAAACAACTAGATTTGGTACATTTTTAGATCCAGTTGCTGATAAGATTATGGTAGTAACAGCATTAGTATTAGTAACTGAATATTATCATGTTTGGTGGGTTACATTACCTACAGTAACCATGATTGTTCGTGAAATCACTATTTCATCATTACGAGAATGCATGACAAAATTAAATAAACGTAGTTGTGTAGCTGTTTCGTGGATTGGAAAATTCAAAACAACAACTCAGATGATTTCATTAGTTGGATTATTGTGGCATCCTAACATTCAAATTAAAGTAATTACTATTATATTACTTTATTTTGCAGTTATTTTAACATTTTGGTCTATGTTTCAATATTTATTTTCTGCCAGAAAAGCTTTAAATAGAACTTGACGAAAATGATTGAAAATTAACAAATGAACTGGATTAATAAATAAATAGTATTGACTCAATATAAGAAACAAGTAAAATGCAGTTGACTAGGTCATAAACAGAGTTGAGTTTAATATAAAATTAACCTTAAAAGAATAAATTAAAATGCGGGAATAGCTCAGTTGGTAGAGCACGACCTTGCCAAGGTCGGGGTCGCGAGTTCAAATCTCGTTTCCCGCTCCAATATTATTTATATAAATAAGTTTTTATTAAATATGGCGCGTTGGCAGAGTGGTCATGTAACGGATTGCAAATCCGTATACCTCGGTTCGACTCCGAGCCGCGCCTCTAGAATTTAGCCCAGATGGTGAAATCGGTAGACACAAGGGATTTAAAATCCCTCAGCTTTAAAGCTATGTGGGTTCAAGTCCCGCTCTGGGCATTATATAATAATAATTTTTCATCATTAAAAATTAAAAAAAAGTAAAATTAAATTTTTAATAATATATTTTAATTTTAAAATTAGTTTTAATAATATTTCTCTATTTTTAAATTAGTTAAACTATTCACTTAAATTAAAATCTTTCATTTTTATTATTAATTTTTATATAATTAATTTTAATATTAGTAACTTAAGATTTAATTATTATAGATTGATTTATATTTTTTATTTTTAAAAAAATAAATCTTAAACTATTCCATATAAATAGATGATTTCAGTAATATTGTTGTATTAATCGAAAATGAATTTCTACAATTATAATTAATTTTAACTATATTTTATATAAAAATATTATAGTATCTTATTTGTATCATTTTATTTTTATTAATTATCTTATAATTTTATGATATACTCAGTTTTAACATAGATAATCAATTTTATTTATATAAATTCAATTTAATTTTTTGGTAGTAATTATTTTCATAATTAATAATATGTATTAATTTTTTTAAAGATAATTTTTTATCTCTAAAATTTTAATAAAGTATCAATATATTTTTTATTAGTATTTAATTTCTTTTTTAAAAGTAAAATTAAGAATAATATTTTTTATATTATAAACCAAAAATCTGTATAATTTACAGTCAGTTAATCACATCAATCAGTAAATTACTTTACAATTCATAACATAAACTTCATAAATTTTAATTTTTAAATATCACTTGACTTACATAAATACAAAATTGAGATATAAACAATTTGTAAATAATAAGGCATAAAATTAGGTAGCTTAAATTAATTATTTATTACTGATTATTCATCATTTACTAATATTGAGTGTTTTATAAAAATAAATTATTATCTTATTTTGATATCGAGTTTAATTCGAATTTCTTTTTTTATGGCTAATATAAATTTTTTATAAAAATATAAATTAAAATTTCATATGATATATATATCTTCTAGTAAATAATTTTGTAATATATACCATTAATAGTATGATCTACATTAAAATGCGATGTTTTATTTTACTTGCTATCGATTGTTTAACATTATATTTTAAGATATTTAAAATATAATGATCGTCAATGATTTATATACTTGAAAATGAGATTATTTTTTGGATATTTATTGCGTCAGAGTTTAAATGATTAAATATCGTATTAAAGTCAAGAGTTAACATTTATTTATATCATAAACTGCAATATTAAATTTTAAGTTAATTAATTAGTAAAATATAAATTTAACCTCAAAAATGCTTAATATTAAAAATAAATAAATTATTAGTAAATTATTCAAGAGATTTTTTAATTTTAGTAATTTTATATTTTAGAATTATTCTAAATAACAAAAAAAATTATTTAATATTTACTTTTTAAAGTATATTTAATTTAAGTATTATTAAAATAATTTAATTACTTAATTATAACTTTCTTTTAAGAAATTCAATTTTATTGAAAATATACAATTTTTGTTATAGCAAATATTATATATAATATGCTTTATCATAAATTTATTATTATATTTATCTTTTAAAAAAAAAGAGATTTTAAAATATTATGAATTACTTCTTGATAAAGAATGTACTTTTGTTATTTTTTTTTAAAATTAAAATGATGATTAAAAATCATAACTTAATAATGAATATATAATTAATAATCTATTATGATAAATTTTTAATTCATTTTTCTTAGAAATTCATTGATATTAATTTTTTTTCTAGTTTTTTCATCAATTTTTTTTACAATAACAGCACAATATAGACTATATTTACCATCTTTAGATGGTAAATTACCCGCAACAACAACAGAAGTTGCAGGAATTCGACCATAAAAAATTTTACCAGTTTCTTTATCATAAATTTTAGTGCTTTGTCCAATATAGACGCCCATTGAAATAACAGAGCCTTCTTCTACAATAACACCCTCAACAATTTCAGAACGAGCTCCAATAAAACAATTATCTTCAATAATTGTTGGATTAGTTTGTAGTGGTTCCAACACACCTCCAATTCCAACACCACCAGATAAGTGAACATTTTTTCCAATTTGTGCACAAGAACCAACTGTTGCCCAAGTATCAATCATACTTCCTTCATCGATATAAGAGCCAATATTAACATAAGATGGCATTAAAACAGTATTTTTAGCTATAAAAGCACCTTTTCGAGCTGTTGCAGGTGGAACAACTCTAAATCCTTCTTTTTGAAAACGAGCATGATCATATTCAGAAAATTTCATGGTTATTTTGTCAAAATAGTTGCTTTCTGCGCCTTCAATTAATCGATTATCATTAATATAAAAAAAGAGTAGCACCGCTTTTTTAATCCATTGATGGGTTATCCATTGCCCATCTATTTTGTTAGCAACTCTTAACTGGCCTTTATCAAGTTTAGTAATAACCTGGTTAATTGCTTCATTTAATCGAAGATCTCTTTTTATTAGTTGTATTTCTTCTCGACACTTAAAAGCATTTTCAATAATAGCTTTGATTTTTTCCATAAAATTATTGAGCTTCTCTGTTTTAATTGTTTAAAATATTTATTTTTATTAATTAAAATTAAATTTATATTAATTTTCTGTTAGTTTTATTCTATATTTTAATCGAAGATTTATTTTTTTTAATTAATAAACATAAAGAAATCTTTAATTTTTTTTTAAAAATCATTAAAATCTTAACTCTTCCGTATAAGAGTTCTAGCATTTTAGTAAAAATGTTATCGATTTATATTAATAATTTTAATCAATAAAATTCAATAAATTATGCATAAAAGTTCACTTAATAGACTTATTTAATAAAAATAAACTTCAGTTTGAACATTTAAATAAAATAAAAAATCTATAATAAATATTATCTGTTTTCTGTTTTTCTACCTTTAATCTTGATATTTTTAGCAAATAAATTTGTAGATGTGTTTTGTTATTAATTATAATGAACTAGTTATTTTAAATTTAATATCATAAAAATATCTTTGTCGTAAAATTATTTAATTAGTAAATATTGAGAATTATCAATATTAAAATTTTTTTATAAAATTCTTAATAACTAAAATAAATAGTAACATTTAATATAGAAGTTAAACTGAATTATATAGTGCAATAAAATTATATCGAGAGCAAGGAAAGTTACTACATATTATAAAATAAAATGATTAGTATAAGAAAATTTTTATGTTTCAAGGTTCTTTATCCATATTTTATATAACAAATTAATATTTATATCTGATAAATTTATTTGATATATTGATCTAAAGTTTATATTATTTAATTATATTAATTTGATTAATTAATTATTAATCAATATTTTTTAATAAATTTTATAATTTAAATTATTTTATAATATATCATTATTTATATATACCTCTCTAATAACCTTAATCAATAAGTTATCAAGAATCTATTAATTTCACTTTAGTAATAAATTATTTAATAAAATAAAACTCTAAATATAATATCGAATAGGCTCATAATTGCTAATAGTAAAAATACTTAACACATAAAAAGTATTTAGAATGAATTATATTCATATATGCTGTTAGCTAAAAAAAAATTATTTTTTATTTTTTTTATAAAATTTAAAATGATCTTATTTTGAGTATAACAATACTATGAGTTTTTAAAATATAAAATTTTAAAATAAGTAAACTTAAAATAATAATAGTTGATAACTAATATTTAGTCATGATTATTTTTATTATTAAAACATTCAATTTTGAACACAAAAATATAATTTATTTATCAATAGTATAAATAAGTATAAAAAAAATTAAATTATATTTATCTAATAATATTCACTAAGCTAGCATAAAAGCATTAAGTGTATCATTTTTATAAAAATAATAATAACTTTTGCGATTATAAATGAGCGGTACCGTATAATAAAAAAATTAAAAAAAGAAATTAAAGTTTCATAGAAGCTTAATTAATCTTTAAAAAAATTAATCTATTCCAACTAATCATATTTTCAATATTCATATGTTTTAGTCCTTATAAAAAACTTATAATATATTAATACTTCAATATAAGAAAAATAAATTATTAAATTAATTTCTATTTTTATCTTAAATTAAAATTTATTATATAGTTTGTTTATACCGACTCAAGTATTTTTTATCAAAAATAACTTTATTCAATAATCATAGTATCAAACATTATATTGAAGTTATTTGATAGATATTATTTTAATAACAAATGAAATAAATATTTCATTATTTTATTAGTTAACGATTCATCGTCCTCTTTATTTTATATGAAGAAAATAAACTTTAACGATAAAATAAATATTTTTAATATAAATGTTAACCACTGAGTTTGCTTTGTAACAAAATTTATTTTATAATTAAATATTATCAATAACCATTATTTATTATAAAAATATATATATAAATAAATTATTACAAATTAGTTTTTATTCAAACAAATTTATTTGAATAAATTTGTTTATCTACCTAAATAAACACTCCTTTACTTGACATATATTTTATAAATAATTTTAAATTTTAAAGTAGAGCAATAGAGTAATCAATATTATTAATAATAGTTTTATTTTTAAATAAAAAAATACTTACTTAAAATCAATAAATTTATGGTAAAAATAAATACATTTTTTTTTGTTAATTTCTATTAACACAATTTATCCTAATTAAATATAATTTAAACAATTATTTTAATATCTTTGTTTTTGCAAAGTAAAGAATTGTTCAATTAATTATATTAAATAAAATAATAACAATTATGAATAATAATAAATAAAATTTTAATAATTGACCGCTAAAATATTTTTATTTTTTTTTTTGCAAAACTCGTTATTTATTTGCCTCTTGTAAAGATAAAAGAAAAATCTTTCAAACGACTTATTGAAAATAAGAATAACAAACTAATTATTTTATATGGTGTTATAATAAATCTCATTAAAGGAGATCTGAGTTATAAGATTACTAATGAATAATATTTAATATTTAAAAGTAATAAAATATTAAAAATAATATAACCAAGGTAAAATCTCAAAATTACTATAAAATTTAGTTAAAAACTATATATTTACTAATATATTAGAAATAAATGTTTTTTCTTCCTGTCTTAATGTTAAAATTTCACATCCACTATCTGTGACAACTAAAGTATGTTCATATTGTGCTGATAAGCCTCGATCTTTTGTTTTTACTGTCCAACCATCTTTCATTATTCTAACGCGATGATCGTTTGTATTTATCATTGGTTCGATGGTAAATGTCATACCCCTTTTTAATATCACGCCGCCATCATCAGCATCATAATGTAACACTTGAGGCTTTTCATGAAAGTCTTGACCAATACCATGCCCACAATATTCACGCACAACAGAAAAATGATGTTGTTCAACAAATTCCTGAATTGTTTGACCTATAGTTCGTAAACGAATACCAGGTTTGATCGTTTTTAAGGAAAGGTAAAGACTATCTTGTGTTACTTTACATAATCGCTTTCCTTGAATAGTTGGTTTACCGACAAAAAACATTTTTGATGTATCACCATGAAAGCCATTTTTAATAACAGTAACATCAATATTAATGATATCACCTTCTTTTAATATTTTCTCATCACTAGGAATGCCATGGCAAATAACATCATTAACAGAAGTACAAATAGATTTAGGGAATTTTTTATAATTTAAACAAGCTGAAGTAGCTTGTTGTTTTTCTAAAATATATGAGTGACAGATGCAATCAAGTTTACCAGTGGAAACTCCAGGCTTTATATAAGGTTCAATAATTTCTAACACTTCTGCTGCTAAATGCCCGGCGATACGCATTTTCTGAATATCTTTTTCTGTTTTAATTAAAAAAGCCATAAATTCTATTCTGTTTATTTATTTTGATTTAAATGGGTAAATAGTATACTTATTAAATAATTATATTTGGTAATATAATTAATATATCTTGATGCTATATCAATAGCTAAATGTAATTATACTAACTATAGCAATTAATAACTTAAGATATCAATCCTATTGAAGATATAAAATGAGTTAATAGTAATATTTTATTTATTTTAAAATAAATTATTATTAGTGAAATATAAAATATTATTTTTTATATTACCAATAAGTCATAATAAAACATTATCATAATGAATATTTTTAGAAATTATTGTTATTTTTTTTTTAAAAAATAAATATTTAATTATTGATAAATATTTTATATAGATATCAGATAAATGATTATATAAGTATAGTTGGTATTTTTTCTTATTTTATGATATATAAAATCTATTGGAATTCTATTTAAAATTTAAAAGTTTAATTGTAGAAAAATTTAAATTAGCTCTAATATAAACTTAATTCTGATATAATAAATATAGAAAAAATTAAAATACTTATATAATACTTTTATCTTAGGAGCCCTAAAGTTTCTAAAAAATAAAAGAATAAAAAATTTATTAAAAAATAACTCAATTTTACTAAATTATAGAGGTTTAAATGGTAACTATTTCCATGCGTGGCATGCTTCAGGCTGGTGTTCATTTTGGTCATCAAACTCGATATTGGAATCCAAAAATGAAAACTTATATCTTTGGAACGCGCAATAAAGTGCATATTATTAATTTGGAAAAAACTGTTATAATGTTTAATCAAGCATTAACTGAATTAACTAAAATTGCTTCACGAAAAGGTAAAATTTTATTTGTTGGTACTAAGCGTGCAGCAAGCTTAGCTATAAAAGAAGCAGCTAATAATTGTAATCAATATTTTGTTAATCATCGTTGGTTAGGTGGTATGTTGACTAACTGGAAAACTGTTCGCCAGTCTATTAGACGCCTAAAGGATTTAGAAATACAATCTCAAGATGGTACATTTAATAAATTAACAAAAAAAGAAGCATTAATGCGAACTCGTGAGCTTAGTAAACTAGAAAATAGTTTAGGTGGTATTAAAGAAATGGGTGGTTTACCTGATGCTTTATTTGTTGTTGATGCTGAACATGAAAATATTGCTATAAAAGAAGCAAATAACTTAGGTATCCCTGTGTTTGCAATTGTTGATACCAATTCCAATCCAGATGGTGTTGATTATATTATTCCAGGTAATGATGATGCAATCCGTTCAGTTAAACTTTATTTAAATGCTGTTGCTAAAGCAATTCATAAAGGTGGCTCTCAAGACGAGGTTATTAAAATAAAAGAAAACTTAATAGAAAATGTAGATAATAAGGTTAATTCTTTGCTAAAAACAAAGAGGTCACTATAAACAAGTAAAACAAGCGATGAAGGATATTAATATATTAACTATATTAATCTAATTAACGTCATTTTTACCAATCAAAATAAAAATGCTTTACGTGGGGTAATTTCCCAATAAATATATTTAGGAATAAATCACATGTCTGAATTTACTATTACTTTGATAAAAAAACTACGCGAACGTACTGGTGTAGGCATGATGGAGTGCAAAAAAGCATTAGTTGAAGCTAATTGGAATACTGAATTAGCTATTGATAATATGCGTAAATCAGGATATGCAAAAGCGGTTAAAAAATCCGATTGTATAGCTGCTGAAGGTCTGATAATGGCAAAGATTTCTGCCGATAGTAAGTTTGGTGCATTACTTGAACTGAATTGTGAAACAGATTTTGTAGCTAAAGATGCAACCTTCATAACATTTGCTAATGAAGTATTTAAATCTGTTACTAAAGATAGACTTTCAAATATTAATGAATTAAAAGCGAAATTTGAAGAGAAGCGTATAAAAATTATTTCAAAGATAGGTGAAAATATTAATATTTGCAGAGTAAAAATTTTAGAAGGTGAGAAAATTGGATGCTATTTACATGGCGTTCGTATTGGAGTTCTTATTTCTGTTGAAGGCGCTGATAATGAGTTTATTAAACATATTGCTATGCATATCGCAGCCAAGAAGCCTGATTATATTACGCCAGAAAATGTACCAGATGATATTTTTGCTAATGAATATAAGATTCAATTAGATATTGCAATGAAATCTGGTAAGTCTCCTAAAATTGCTGAAAAAATAGTAACTGGTCGTATGAATAAATTTATTAATCAGATCTCTTTAACTGGTCAAGAGTTTATTATGGATTCAAATAAAACAGTTAATAGATTATTAAAAGAAAAAAATATAAAAGTAATCAATTTTACCCGCTTTGAAATTGGTGAAGGTATAAAAAAAACGAAAAATAATGCTTTTTTAAAAGCAATTGTTAATTAGTAAAAATGATAAAAAATTTCTAAAATAGAACCGTCTATTACGGTTCTATTTTATTTGATATCAATAATTTATTTATTATCTATTTTAGAGTATTATTAATAATAATTTAAACATAAGTATATTATTAAATTATTTTAATTATAAATTATTTAATTCAGTTAATTAAAGTTAATATTTAAATTAAATTATATTTATACTAAAGAAACAAAAAAATTAATCAATTAAACACTAATATTACACACTCAGACATTTAATTAAGAATTTTAAATATTCAATAATTTATCTGCTCAGGAAAAAATAGATGGTAACTAATGAAAAACCGATATATCAACGTGTTTTAATTAAACTTAGTGGTGAAGCTCTACAAGGTTCAAGGGATTTTGGTATTGATGCAATTGTTTTAGATCGTATGGCACAAGAAATTAAAGAACTCGTAGAGTTAACAATACAGATTGGTGTTGTTATTGGTGGGGGTAACTTATTTCGTGGTGTAGGATTGGCCGACGTTGGGATGAATCGTATTATTGGTGATCAAATTGGAATGCTAGCGACAGTAATGAATGGGTTGGCCATGCTTGATGCTTTATATCGTGCAAATGTTAATGCCAGACTTATGTCTGCAATACCGTTAAATGGTGTATGTGACAATTATAATTGGAGTGAAGCAATTAGCTTACTTTGTAACGGTAGGGTTGTTATTTTTTCAGCTGGAATAGGAAATCCATTTTTTACAACAGATTCAGTTGCTTGTTTACGAGGTATAGAAATTAAAGCTGATGTTGTTTTAAAAGCAACCAAAGTTGATGGTGTTTATTCTACAGATCCATCAAGAAATTCAAATGCAGTTTTTTATAAAAAATTAACTTATAAAGAAGCATTAGAACGCGAATTAAAAATTATGGATTTAGCTGCATTCACATTGGCTCGTGATCATAATTTACCTATTCGAGTTTTTAATATAAATAAACAAGGTGGCTTACGTCGTATAGTGATGGGTGAAAATGAAGGCACATTAATTTCATGTAATTAATTTTTTAGAAATACAGATAATTTTTTGATATTATGTTATTAACATTTGTTATTAAAATAATTAAATTAAATAAATAGTTTATAAGTTAAATATCTATAACTTAAATGATAAGGTTTTAAACATGATCAATGAAATCAAAAAAAATACTCAAAAACGCATGGAAAAAAGTATTGAAGCATTAAAAAATCAAATAAATAAAACTCATACTGGTCGCGCATCTCCGAGTCTATTAGATGGTATAATGGTTAAATATCATAGTACGATGATACCATTACGTAAATTAGTAAATATTAATGTTGAGGATTCACGTACACTCGTAATTACTGTATTTGATCCTATGTTATCACCGGTAATAGAAAAAGCCATCATAGCATCAAATTTAGGTCTTAATCCATTTTCTTTAGGGGCAATAATACGAGTATTTTTACCGCCATTAACAGAAAAGCGACGTAATGATTTAATTAAAGTTGTTCGTAATGATGGTGAACAAGGGCGAGTATCAATTCGTAATATACGACGAGATGCAAATGATAAAATTAAAACATTACTAAAAAATAAAGAAATTAGTGAAAATGATGAATACAATACGCAAGATAAAATCCAAAAATTAACAGATAACTTTATTAAAAAAATTGATAAAGTATTGGAAGAAAAAGAAAAAGAATTAATGGAATTTTAAATATTATCATAAAATAACCATATATTATATATACTATATATAAAATAAATACAACTATATTTTATATCTTTAAATTTATTGATCCATTTTATATTATGCTATATGGTTAAATTAAGTATTTTTTTAATTAAATAATAGAGTATACATATCATAATGATACGTCTGACAATTTTAGGCTCGACTGGATCAATTGGTAAAACAACACTATCTGTAGTTAAAGAAAATCCTACAAAATTTAAAATTATCGCATTAGTTGCATATAAAAATGTGACTACTATGACTCAGCAATGTTTAGAGTTTAAACCACAATACGTAGCTATGTCAGACGAAAAATCAGCAAAAAACCTAAGAAGTATATTAAATAAACAAGGGTGCAAAATTGAAGTTTTGTCAGGAAAAAATGGAGTTTATGAGCTAGCAGCACTTGATAATGTTGATCAAGTTATGTCAGCTATTAGTGGGATTGCTGGTTTAATGCCGACATTAGCTGCAATTCGTCAAGGTAAGCGTATTTTATTGGCTAATAAAGAATCATTGATTACTAGTGGACAAATATTTTTTGATGAAATCAAAAAATATGGTGCCAAAGTATTTCCTATTGATAGCGAACATAGTGCGATATTCCAGAGTTTACCATCTGAAATTCAAAATAATTTAGGTTTTGCTAATCTTGAGCAATACGGGATAACGTGTATAATATTAACAGGATCAGGTGGACCTTTTCGTAAAATCCCGCTTGATTGTTTTAAAAATATCACACCTAATGAGGCCTGTAATCATCCAAATTGGTCTATGGGACGTAAGATTTCAGTTGATTCAGCAACTATGATAAATAAAGGATTTGAATATATTGAAGCACGGTATTTTTTTAATGCTTTACCTGAACAAATTGAAGTTATAATTCATCCAGAATCCGTTATTCATTCAATGGTACGATATCAAGATGGGAGTGTGATTGCTCAATTAGGTACACCTGATATGAGAATACCTATTTCTTACAGTATAGCTTATCCAGATCGTATTTTTTCAGGTGCAGCTGTAATTGATTTTAAGCAATTATCTTCATTAACCTTTATTGCTCCAGATTATCAACGTTATCCTTGTTTAAAATTAGCTATTGATGCTTGCCATCAGGGACAAGCATCAACTATAATTTTAAATGCCGCTAATGAGGTTTCTGTTGCGGCATTTTTAGCTGGTCAACTTCGATTCACTGATATCGCACAAATTAATTTGTATACAGTAGAAAGATTAAGTTTAACTGAACCTGATAATATTGATGCAATTTTAGAAATTGATAATGAAGCTCGTCAAGTAGCAATTAATTATATTAAAACATTATCAATATCCTACTAAATAAATAATTTTAATGCTTAAATATTTTTTATTTTTATTTTTATTAAATTTTAATAAAAATAAAATTTAATAAAAATAAAAATAAAAATAAAGGTAAATGTAAAGGCATTATATGAATAAAGATTTAGTTGCTATCTTATTAGTGAATATAAAATTCTTTACTTCATCTTAAATAATCCTATTTTATTATCTAAATAATTAAGCAAAATAAGTTACATTATCTTATAGTAAAGGAACTCTTTTAGTATGAAGCTTATATATGATAATAATAAATTAGAACATCGAATTCCTAGACATGTTGCCATTATTATGGATGGTAATGGACGTTGGGCTAAACAACGTGGAAAATTAAGAATTAAAGGACATCGAGCGGGAACGGAAGCAGTACAAAAAACGGTTAAATTTGCTATTGAAAATGAGATTCAATCTTTAACGCTTTATGCATTTAGTAGCGAAAATTGGAGTAGACCAGAAACTGAGGTTACCGCTCTTATGGAACTTTTTACTTGGTTTTTAGATGATGAAGTTAAAAATTTAAATATACATAATATTCAGTTAACTATCATTGGTGATATAAATCGATTTAAGCCTAAATTACAAAATCGAATTAAACATGCTATTGCTTTAACTACGAACAATACTGGATTACAACTAAATATTGCTGCTAATTATGGTGGTCGCTGGGATATTACCAATGCAATGCAGATTATTGCTAAAAAAATTAAAATAGGTTCATTGCTACCAGAAAATATTAACGAAGATAGAATAAATGAGTTTATTAGCCTACATGATCAGCCAACCGTTGACTTAGTTATTAGAACTGGAAGAGAATATCGTATTAGTAATTTTCTTTTATGGCAAATTGCTTATGCTGAATTTTATTTTACCGATATACTCTGGCCAGATTTTGATGAGGAAGCTTTCAGAAGTGCAATTATTGCTTTTAATCAACGCGAACGACGGTTTGGTAACACTAAACCTGATGATATCAATGAAAAATAATGGAGTAGGTAATTCTTTTGTTAAATTTAAATTCTCGTATTATTACAGCTATTATACTCATTCCATTAGTTATCGCTGCACTTTTTTTGTTACCTCCTAATCTTTTTGGTTACGTTATTATTATTATTTGTTCATTAGCTGCTTGGGAATGGAGCCAATTTATTGGATGGACAGAACAAATTAAACGAATTATATGTGCGATTTTATTTGCTATTAATTTATTTGGATTACAATTATCATTTCAAGATCTCACTAAATTAACAACAGAGCCTTTGATTATTTATATTTTATTGATTGGATTGATTTGGTGGTTAATTGCAATAATATTAGTTATCACTTTTCCTAGTTCTGCTCGATTCTGGTCACAATCTATAATATTAAAAATATTATTTGGTATTTTAACCATTGTTCCTTTTTATTGTGGTATGTTGGTATTAAAAAGTCTTAATTATCATATTGATAATTTTATTAGTGCCTGGTTGGTACTTTATGTGATGCTATTAGTCTGGAGTGCAGATACTGGTGCTTATTTTTTTGGTCATTTATTTGGTAAACATAAGTTAGCAGAAAAAGTTTCTCCTGGTAAAACATTTGAAGGTATGCTTGGAGGTATGTTAACAGCAAGTGTTATTGCTTGGTTATTTAGTTTATCCGTTCCTTTTTTATTAATGTCTAATAATTTACTATTTTGTTCTATTGTTGTTGTTATTATTTCAGTTTTTGGCGATTTAACAGAAAGTATGTTTAAACGTCAATCTGGAATTAAAGATAGTAGTCGTTTAATTCCAGGACATGGCGGTATATTAGATAGAATCGATAGCTTAACAGCAGCGATACCTGTTTTTGCAGGATTAACGTTATTATTTTTTCATTTTAAGGTATAACATGAATTTTTTATGGAGTTTAGCTGCATTTATTATTGCTTTAAGTGTACTAATTATTACTCATGAACTTGGACATTTCTGGGTAGCTAGACGATGTGGTATTTATGTTGAACATTTCTCGATTGGTTTTGGAAAAACTTTGTGGCGTAAAGTGGATCGTCATGGTACAGAATTTATTATTGCCATGATTCCATTAGGCGGTTATATAAAAATGTTAGATGAACGAGTAGCTTTTGTAGCCCCAGAACGTCGCCACTTTGCTTTTAATAATAAAACAATAATTCAGCGTACTGCAGTTGTTAGTGCGGGTCCAATAGCAAATTTTTTATTGGCAATATTTGCTTATTGGTTAGTTTTTATTATTGGTATACCTTCTGTACGTCCTGTCATTGAAAGCATTCAATCAAACTCAATTGCTGAAAAAGCAAATATTTTACCAGGTATGGAACTGAAATCAATTGATGGCATTGAAACTCCTGATTGGAGTTCTGTTCGTCTTGCTTTAATCAGTAAAATTGGCAATAAACAATTAGATATTAAAATTTCATCCATTAAAAATTCAACACCAATAAAAAAAATAATTAATTTAAAAGAATGGTATTTTGATCCTGAAACTCAAGATCCAATTTTATCCTTAGGAATTATGCCAGTTAGAACAAAAGAAAATAATATTATATCTAATATTCAACCAAACTCAGCAGCGGTATTATCTGGTTTACAAAAAGGAGATAAAATTATAAAGGTTAATGAACAAATGATAGATATTTGGCATCCATTTATCCATTTTATTCGAAAAAATCCTGAGATTCCTTTATCATTGACTATAGAAAGACAGGGTAAACAACAGAAATTAATATTAATACCTGAAGCAAAAATGATAGCTAAAAGAAAAAAAATAGGATTTGCTGGACTTGAGTTATCAGTAATACCACTATCAGATGAGTATAAAATAATCCAGCAATATAATCCATTATATGCATTATACAAATCAATATATAAAACTTGGCAATTAATAAAGTTAACAGTGAGTATGATGGGTAAATTAGTTACTGGCGATATTAAACTTAATAATCTTAGTGGACCTATTTCTATTGCAAAATGGGCAGGTATTTCCGCTGAATTTGGATTAGTATATTATTTAATATTTATTGCATTAATTAGCATTAATTTAGGAATTATTAATTTATTTCCTTTACCAATACTAGATGGTGGGCACTTACTTTTTTTTCTAATTGAAAAAATTAAAGGAGAACCAGTGTCTGAACGTATACAAGACTTCAGTTACCGTATTGGTGCTATTGCATTAATATTATTAATAGGGCTTGCACTCTTTAATGATTTCTCTCATCTTTAAGAAAGAAATTTAATTTGGAATATTTATAATAACGATGGCGATAAAAAAATTGCTTATAATATCACTGTTATTTTACAGTACAACTATATATAGTTCAAACGAGTTTATAGTAAAAGATATTCATTTTAAAGGTCTTAAATCTGTTAGCATTGGTGCAATATTATTAAAAATACCAGTTCGAATAGGGGATAAAATTAATAACGATAATATAACTCATATTATTGAATCCTTATTTTTAACAGGTAATTTTGAGAATGTTAAAGTTTTACGTGATAGAAATACATTAATAATTGAAGTAAAAGAACAACCAATTATTGCGAGCATTAAGTTTTTTGGTAATAAATTAGTTAAAGATGATTTATTAAAACAAAATTTTAAAACTTTAAATATTCAAGTTGGTGAAACTCTTGATCATAGCAAGCTAGTAAATATCAAAAAATTACTTGAAGATTTTTATTATAGTGTTGGTAAATATAATGCTACGATTAAAATTCTAGTTATACCACTACAAAATAATCGGGTTGACTTGAAATTAATTTTTTCTGAAGGAATTTCAGCTAAAATCCAACAGATTAATATTATTGGCAATAAAGCTTTTACTACAAGTGAGTTAATGGATAATTTTCAATTAAGTAATAGTGTGCCTTGGTGGAATTTTATTGCGAATCAAAAATATCAAAAAGAAAAATTAACTAGTGACCTAAAAACACTAGAAACTTTTTATCTTGACAGAGGTTATGCTAGATTTAATATCAATTCAACAAATTTAAATTTAACACCTGATAAAAAAGCTATTTATATTACTATTAATTTAACCGAAGCCGATAAATATAAAATATCAAGTGTTGAATTAAATGGAGAAACAGCTGGTTATTATAATGAAATAAGTCAGTTAATCACTATTAAATCTCTCTCTTTTTATAATGCTACTGAAATAACTAACATAAAAAATAAGATTAAAGATTTCCTTGGTTATTATGGTTATGCTTATCCATATATTACTATTCAACATGAAATTAATGATGAAAATAAAACAGTTAAATTGCTTATAAATATTGATGCCGGAAATCGTTTTTATGTTCGCCAAATTCGTTTTATTGGCAACGATATTACTAAAGATTCCGTTTTACGTCGTGAGATGCGTCAAATGGAAGGCGCTTGGTTAAGCAATGTTTTAGTAAATTTAGGTAAAGATCGATTAAATCGTATTGGTTTTTTTGAAACTGTTGATGTTGAAATACAACGTGTATTTAATATACCTGACCAAGTTGATCTTATTTATAAAGTTAAAGAGCGTAATACTGGTTCTATGAACTTTGGTATTGGTTTCGGTAGTGAAAGTGGTATAAGTTTTCAAATAGGAATTCAACAAGAAAACTGGCTTGGTACAGGTAATGCTGTAGGTATCAGTGCAAATAAAAATGATTACTCAACTTATGGAGAATTATCATTAACTAATCCTTATTTTACAGTTAATGGTATCAGCTTGGGTGGTCGATTATTTTATAATGACTTTAGTGGCAGAGATGCCGATCTTTCACGATATAATAATAAAACTTATAGTATTGACAGTACATTAAGTTTTCCTTTTAATGAAAATAATACATTTCACATTGGTACAGGTTTTGTTCATAATTCTTTATCTGATATGAAACCCCAAGTTGGAATGTGGCGTTATTTAAAAAGTATGAAAAAAAATCTTAATTTTAATGATAAAATATACTATAATGCTAATGACTTTACCTTTAATTTAGGTTGGACTTATAATAACTTAGATTATGGTTTATTTCCGACAATAGGAAATAAAACTTCGGTAAACAGTAAAATTACCATTCCAGGTTCTAATAATCAATACTATAAGATACGATTCAGTACATCGCAATATCATCCAATTGATGTGAATAATAAATGGGTATTATTAGGTAGAGCGCAAATGGCTTATAGTAATGGTTTTAATGATAAAGAATTACCATTTTATGAAAATTTTTATGCTGGTGGTGTCGGTACAGTACGTGGTTTACATTCTAATAATATTGGACCTAAAGCAATTTATCTTGAAGAAAAAAATGGTGCAATAATTCCAAAACCTTGTAGTCCATCAATGGATGCTATTGGTGGAAATGCAATGGTAACAGCTTCATTAGAATTAATTACACCTACTCCGTTTATTGATAGAAAATATTCAAATTCTATCAGAACCTCTTTTTTTATTGATATGGGTACTGTTTGGGATTCAAATTGGAGTAATACACCTACAAACTGGAGACAAGGAATGCCTAACTACGGTCAAGCATTCAATATTCGAGTTTCAACAGGAATTGCATTACAATGGATGTCACCGATTGGTCCATTGATTTTTTCTTATGCTAAACCAATAAAAGATTTTAAAACTGATAAATCTGAAGCGTTTCAATTTAATATCGGTAAGATATGGTAAGATATTAATTTAATTTATTAATTTTTTTATGATTAAGATCGTAAGAAATAAGGAGTTTAATGTGAAAAAAATATTTTCTAGAGTATGTTTAGGTTTGATTTTATTTTTATCTATCAATACTTATGCAGAGAAAATTGCTGTTATTAACGTAGGTGAAATTTTTCAGGATATAGCGATTAATAAAGCGGTATCTAAACAACTTGAAAAAGAATTTAAAGAGCGAGCAAACGAATTGCAAAATATAGAAAAAGACTTACAAATACAATCGGAAAAATTGCAAAAGAACATCAATAAGCTTACTCCGAAATCTAATGAAAAAGATCTTCAATTGTTTGAAGATAAGAGGGCAGATTTTCTTAAAAAAGCGGAACAATTTGAACAAGATAATCAACGTCGTCAACAAGAAGAGCGAAACAAAATATTGCAAACTATAAAAACAGCAACTAAAACTATTGGAGAAAAAGAGCATTATGATGTTATTGTTGATATGAATGCGATTCTCTACACAAAAGATAGATCGAAACTAAAAAATATTACTGATTTAATTATTAAGAAGGTTAAATAACAGATGGTTTCTATTCGATTAGATGATTTAGCCAAGAAACTTACCGCTGAATTACATGGTGATGGTGATATTATCATTAGCAATATTTCGCCCATACATCTAGCAAAAAAGGGACATATTACTTTTTTATCAGATAGTTGTTACCTAATAGAATTAGCAAAATGTAAAGCTGATGCTATTATATTAAAACAAAAAAAAATAATAGATAAGAAAATAGTAGCATTAATAGTTAAAGATCCTTATCTTGCATATGCTAAATTAGCTCAAATTTTAGATACAACACCTAAGCCTGCAGAAAATATCCATCCCTCTGCTATTATTTCAGAAGCTGTTCAGTTTGGTGAAAATATTGCTATTGGTCCAAATACTGTTATCGAATCAGGTGTAACATTAGATAATCAGGTTATTATAGGTGCGGGTTGTTTTATCGGTAAAAATGTTAATATTGGTAAATCTACGCGTATATGGGCAAATGTTTCTATTTATCATAATGTTAAAATAGGTAAAGAATGTTTAATTCAATCTGGAACAGTTATTGGTTCAGATGGTTTTGGTTATGCAAATGAAGAAGGTCAATGGGTAAAAATACCTCAATTAGGAACAGTTATTATTGGTAATAATGTAGAAATTGGTGCTTGTACTACAATTGATCGCGGTGCATTAGACAACACAATTATTGGTAATGGGGTTATTATTGATAACCAATGTCAGATTGCCCATAATGTTATTATTGGAGATCATACAGCTATTGCAGGTGGGGTCATTATGGCTGGTAGTCTAAAAATAGGTCAATATTGTATGATTGGTGGCGCTAGCGTAATTAATGGGCATATGAGAATTTGTGATAAGGTTACTGTAACAGGAATGAGTATGGTAATGCGCCCAATTAATGAGTCAGGAATATATTCTTCTGGTATTCCATTGCAACCAAATAAAATTTGGCGAAAAACAGCTGCTTTAGTTATGAATATCAATGAAATAGCTAAGCGATTAAAAGCATTAGAACGTAAAGTATTTAGTAAAAATAACTAAATGCAAATTGTACAAATTTATTAATTACGGCCTGCTGAGTAACCTTATTTAAGGTTAAAGCAGGCCGTATTATTCATATATATTTTTTTTAAATTTAAATAAGAAGAGTCTTTTCTATGAGTGATAAACATACTCTGGATATAGAAGAAATTTTAGATTTGTTACCCCATCGCTATCCTTTTTTATTAGTTGACCGTGTATTGGATTTTGAAGAAGGTAAGTTTTTATTAGCAATAAAAAATGTATCTTTCAATGAACCTTTCTTTCAAGGACATTTTCCTAATAAACCAATATTTCCAGGTGTATTAATTCTTGAGGCTATGGCACAAGCTGCTGGTATTTTAGCCTTCAAAAGTGTTGGAAAATTAGAGCCTGGTGAACTTTATTATTTTGCTGGCATTGACGAAGCAAGATTTAAACATCCGGTACAACCTGGTGATCAGATGATTTTTGAAGTAACTTTTGTTAAAACTAAACGTGGATTGACACGATTTAAAGGTATTGCAAAAGTGAACAAAAAAATCGTTTGTGAAGCAACAATGATGTGTGCTCGTAGCCAAGAGGCATGAAGTAATGGGAGATATGATTAATGAAACAGCGATTATTCATCCATCTTCAATAATAGAAGAAGGAGCGATTATTGGTGCTAATGTCCGTATAGGCCCATTTTGCTATATTGGTTCTCAGGTTGAGATTAGTTCTGGTACAACGCTAAAATTTCATGTAATTATTAATGGAAACACTAAAATTGGTTCTAATAATCAGATATTTCAATTTGTCACTATAGGTGAAGTTAACCAAGATCTTAAATATCAAGGAGAACCAACTCGAGTTGAGATTGGTGATCAAAATTGTATTAGAGAAAATTGCACTATTCATCGTGGTACTTTACAGGGAGGAGGTTTAACGAAAATAGGTAATAATAATCTATTCATGGTAAATACCCATATTGCTCATGATTGCTTATTAGGAAATTATTGTATAATTGCTAATAATGGCACTCTTGGTGGACATGTTATATTAGATAATTATGTCATTATTGGAGGCATGACTGCTATACATCAATTCTGTAAAATTGGGTCTTATGTTATGATTGGTGGTTGTTCGGGAGTCGCTCAAGATGTTCCACCTTATTTAATTGCACAAGGAAATCATGCAACCCCTTATGGAGTAAATATTGAGGGGTTAAAACGTCATAATTTTAGCAAAGAATCAGTACATATGATTAAAGATGCCTATAAAATCCTTTATCGTTGCGGTAAAACATTAGATGAAGCTAGACAAGAAATAATAATATTGGCAAAAAATAATCAACAAATAAAAATACTGAGTGATTTTTTAGAAAATTCAGCACAATCCAATCGTGGAATTATTCGTTAAAAATAATCTGAATAGGGAGGAAAACTTTGATAAATAATCATCACATTTCAATCCAACAACGACCTTTAACTATTGGCTTAGTTGCAGGAGAAAAATCAGGTGATATGCTTGCTACAGGGCTTATTCGTGCTATAAAACAACAAATACCGAATGCATGTTTTGTTGGTGTCGCAGGTCCATTAATGCAAGCAGAAAAATGTGAAGCGTGGTATGAAATGGAAGAACTTGCTGTTATGGGGATTATTGAGGTTTTATGGCGATTACCTCGTTTATTACAAATTCGAATTGATCTAATTAAACGTTTTACTAAATTACAACCTGATGTATTTATTGGAATAGATTCTCCTGATTTTAATATAACGCTTGAAAAAAAATTAAAGAAAAAAGGAATAAAAACTATTCATTACGTAAGTCCTTCTATTTGGGCCTGGAGACATGATCGCATATTTAAGATAAAAAAAGCAACAGATTTAGTTCTTGCTTTATTACCTTTTGAGAAAAGATTTTATGATCCATATAATATTCCTTGTCGTTTTATCGGCCATAGAATGGCTGATATTATATCCTTAAAACCCGATAAACATGGTGCTAGAGTAAAATTAAATATAATTCATGATGTTAAATGTTTAACTATCTTACCTGGTAGTCGTTACACTGAAATTAAAATGTTAAGTGCAGATTTTTTGCGTGCTGCTAAAATTTTAACAAAATATTTTCCTGATTTACAAATCATAGTTCCTATTGTTAAAAAAGAATATCGACAATACTTTGAAACAATTCATCAAAAAATCTGTCCATCTTTAACATTAAAAATTTTAGATGGACAAGCACAGATAGCGATGATGGCATCTGATATAACTTTATTAGCTTCTGGAACAGCTGCATTAGAATGTATGTTAGTAAAATGTCCAATGGTAATTGGATATCGAATGAAATCAATAACTTATTTGCTAATTAAATATCTAATTAAAATTCCATTTATTTCATTACCTAATTTATTGGCAGGAAAAGAATTGGTTAAAGAATTCATTCAGAAAAAATGTCAACCTGAAAAATTAGCTTTTTCACTTAAATATTTACTAGAAAATAAAAAAAAAGTTGAACTGTTAAAACGAATTTTTTTACAATTCCATAAAAGTCTTCGTTGTCATGCTGATGAACAGGCAGCAAAAGCTGTTTTAGAACTAAATAAAAAAAATAATTTGATTTAACTCTAAAGTTAAATTTATTTTTTTTTATTATAAAATTAATTAAAAACTATTAGTTAAAGTGATAATTATAACTTTCACAACTTTAGATCAGAACAATTATTAATAAAATTAATAAATTTAAAAAATTAATAGAAAACCAGCATAATAAACTTTATTGAAATTAAAAACAAGATAATATATTCTGATATCAGCCATTCAAAACTAAAAAATAGATAAAATAATATATTAAAAATAACTTTTTAACTATATGTAGAGTAGATGGTAATGAAGATTACGACTATTCATGATATTATTTAGTAAATAGGAATAAAAGTTTTATCTTTCCAATGTATTTTAAGGTAATTATTAATAGTGATAATTTAGTAAAAGAATTAGTACTATGTATCAATATTAGCGAAAACAACTAAAAATAATAAAATACAGAAATTAGATATTTTATTTAGAATATTATTCTATATAACATAAAATATTTTTGACTACATTTTATTTTAAAATTTTTTTAGTAAAATTCAAAAAAATTATCGCAAAAGTTTTCGTTTGTTCATAAAATATTAAGTTTAAAAGAGTATAATTAAAATGTCTGAGCCGCGTTTTATACATTTGCGTATACATAGTGATTATTCCATTATAGATGGGCTAGCAAAAATTAACTCACTCGTTAATAGAGTTGCAGAATTAGAAATGCCAGCATTAGCGATAACTGATTTTACTAATCTTTATGGTTTAATAAAATTTTATAGCGCTTCTTATGCAGCAGGTATTAAACCAATTATTGGTTCAGATTTTTATCTAGAAAGCGAATTACTTGGTAATGAAGTGGCTCATATAACAATCTTAGCTAAAAATAATAAAGGTTATCATAATCTTATATTACTCATTTCAGAAGCATACAAAAAAGGATACGGAACAATAGGACCAACAATTAAACAAGAATGGTTAGCAACTCATAAAGAGGGGTTGTTATTACTATCTGGTGGTTGTATGGGAGATGTTGGTAAATTTTTATTACGCGGTAATTACCAACTAGTAGAACAATGTTTAAATTTCTATCAAACTCATTTTCATGATAATTATTATTTAGAATTTATTAGAATTGGTTGTAATTTGTATAATGAAGAAAATTATTTAAAAGAAGCAGTTCAATTAGCAGCAAAAAAAAGTATACCTGTTGTTGCTACAAATAACGTTCGTTTCATTAATAGTGATGATTTTTTTGCTCATGAAATACGAGTAGCAATTCATGATGGTTTTAAACTCACTAACCCTAAAAGACCTAAACATTATACTCCTCAGCAATATTTACGAAGTGAAAAAGAAATGATTGAATTATTCGCCGATATTCCTGAAGCACTTAAAAATAGCGTTGAAATTGCTAAGCGATGTAATGTAATGATGCATTTAGGTAAATATTTTTTGCCACAATTTCCAACAGGGAATATGCCAACAGAAGATTTTCTTATCAAGTGTTCTAAATTTGGATTAGAGGAACGCTTAAAATTTCTTTATCCAAATAAAAAAAATAGAGATAATAGGCGAATCGAATATGATAAACGTTTAGATAATGAGTTACAAGTAATTAATCAAATGGGATTTCCTGGATATTTTTTAATTGTAATGGAATTTGTTCAATGGTCAAAAGATAATGCTATTCCAGTTGGACCTGGACGTGGTTCAGGTGCTGGTTCATTAGTAGCTTATGCATTAAAAATTACTGATTTAGATCCAATTGAATTTGATCTATTATTTGAGCGTTTTCTTAATCATGAACGGGTATCAATGCCTGATATTGATGTCGATTTTTGTATGGAAAATCGTGATAAAGTTATTGAACATGTCACAAAAATTTATGGCCGTGAAGCTGTTTCACAGATTATCACTTTTGGCACTATGGCAGCAAAAGCAGTTATTCGAGATGTTGGTCGTGTACTTGGTCATCCGTATGGATTTGTTGATCGCATATCTAAATTAGTTCCACAAGATCCTGGTATGACCCTTGAAAAAGCATTTTTTTTAGAACCACAACTACAAATAATTTATGATAATGATGAAGAAGTTAAAGCATTGGTAGATATGGCACGAAAACTTGAAGGTGTAACACGTAATGCTGGTAAACATGCTGGTGGAGTAGTAATTGTTCCAACTAAAATAACAGATTTTGCGCCACTCTATTGTGATCCAGAAGGTCAGAATCCACTTACTCAATTTGACAAAAATGATGTTGAACGTGCTGGTCTAGTAAAATTTGATTTTCTTGGTCTTAGAACATTAACGATCATTAGTTTGGCGTTAAGCATGATTAATAAACATCGAATAAAAAAAAAATTAATACCAATAAATATTACGCAAATTCTTCTCAATGATCAAAAATGTTTTAAATTATTGCAACGAGCAGAAACAACAGCAGTATTTCAATTAGAATCTTTTGGTATGAAAGATTTAATTAAGCGATTACGTCCTGATTGTTTTGAAGATATGATTGCTTTAGTCGCACTTTTTCGCCCAGGCCCATTACAATCAGGAATGGTAGACAATTTTATTAATCGTAAACATGGGCGAGAAGCTATTTCTTATCCTGATGTTAAATGGCAACACGAATCATTAGAACCTATCTTAAAATCTACGTATGGGATAATACTTTATCAGGAACAAGTTATGCAGATTGCTCAAATTCTAGCTGGTTATACACTTGGTGGGGCAGACATGCTCAGGCGAGCAATGAGTAAAAAAAAACCTGAAGAAATGATAAAACAGCGTTCAATTTTTGAAGCGGGAGCAGTTAAAAATGGTATTAACTCTAAATTAAGTATAAGAATTTTTGATTTTGTTGAAAAATTTGCTAGTTATGGGTTTAATAAATCACATTCTGCCGCTTATGCGCTAATTTCTTATCAAACACTCTGGCTAAAAGCACATTATCCAGCTGAATTTATGGCGTCAGTTATGACAGCAGATATGGATAATACTGATAAAATGGTTGGTTTGGTTGATGAATGTTGGCGTATGGGATTAAAAGTATTACCACCAGATATCAATAATGGATTATATCATTTTCATGTCAATGAAAAAGGTGAAATTGTTTATGGTATTGGAGCAATTAAGGGTGTCGGTAAAAGCTCAATAGAAGCTATTATTAAATCTCGACAAAAAAGTGGTTATTTTAAGGGAATTTTTGATTTTTGTTCACGAGTTGATATTAAAAAACTCAATCATCGAATAGTAGAAAAATTAATTATTTCTGGTTCTTTTGATCATTTAGGTTTACACCGTGCAGCATTAGTATCTTCATTAAAAGATGCTTTAAAAACAGCAGATCAAAATGCTAGAGCAGAATCTGTTGGACAAACTGATATGTTTGGTGTTCTAGCTACAGATCCTAAAGAAATTGAAAAATCTTATGTTAATATACTTGAATGGCCCGAACATCTTGTATTGGAAGGCGAACGCGAAACATTAGGTCTTTATTTAACTGGTCATCCTATTACAACTTATTTATCTGAAATTAAATATTATACTAATGGCTTGATATTAAAAGATGTATACCAAACCCCTTTAGGGAAAATGTTAACAGTGGCTGGTTTAGCGCTTGGAGTAAAAATAATAACAACTAAACGTGGAAACAAAATAGGAGTATGTACTTTAGATGATCGTTCTGGACGATTAAATATAATATTATTTGCCGATATTTTAAAAAAATATCGGTATTTATTAGAAAAAGATAAAATATTAATTGCTACAGGTCAGGTTAGCTTTGATAACTTTAATGGTAGTAATAAAATGTCTGTTTATGAATTAATGAGTCTTAATGAGGCTCGCGAAAAACATGTGAAATGTATTTCTATTTTATTAAAAGATAAACAAATGGATGATCTAGAATTAAAAAAACTTTATAACATATTAGAATCTTATTGTTCAGGAACAATACCTGTTCATCTTTATTATCAGAAAAAAAATATCTGTGCTAAATTAAAATTAAGCGTTACTTGGCGAGTCACTCCAACAGATAATCTTCTAATTGAGCTACGAATTTTGCTAGGTAATCAACAAGTAAAATTAGAATTTAAATAAACAGGAATGTTATGAGCCTTAATTTTCTAGATTTTGAACGACCTATTGCAGAGTTAGAAGAAAAAATAAATTCATTAACAGCAATAAATCGTCAGGATATAAAACTAAATATTGACCTAGATGAAGAGATCGCTAGACTTCGAGAAAAAAGTTTAGAATTAACACGTAAAATTTTTTCTAATTTAGATGCATGGCAAATAGCACAACTAGCTCGTCATCCAATGCGACCTCATACATTAGACTATATTCAACGAATATTTACTAATTTTCAAGAGTTAGCTGGTGATCGTATTTTTGCTGATGATAAAGCTATTATTGGAGGATTAGCTCGATTTAACGGGCGTCCTGTAATGATTATTGGGCATCAAAAAGGACGTGAAATAAAAGAAAAAATTCGTCGTAATTTTGGTATGCCAGCACCAGAAGGATACCGTAAAGCTTTACGATTAATGAAAATTTCTGAACATTTTACATTACCGATTATTACTTTTATTGATACGCCTGGAGCATATCCTGGTGTTGGAGCAGAAGAACGCGGACAATCCGAAGCAATTGCTAGGTCTTTATGTAAAATGTCTAGACTACCTGTTCCTATTATTTGCACAATAATAGGTGAAGGAGGCTCTGGTGGTGCATTAGCTATTGGCGTTGGTGATAAAGTAAATATGTTAGAATATAGCACTTATTCTGTTATTTCACCTGAAGGCTGTGCTTCTATTCTTTGGAAAAGTCCCAATAAGGCACCATTAGCAGCTAAAGCAATGGGGATTACTGCTTCTTATTTAAAATCACTCAAGTTAATTGATAATATTGTTGCGGAACCATTAGGCGGTGCTCATCGTAATTATGAGCAAATTGCGTATAATCTTAAACAACGTATTTTAAATGATTTGAGTGATATTGATTTATTTAACTCAGAAGAATTAAAAAATCGTCGTTATCAACGTTTAATGGAATATGGTTACTGCTAACTGTGTGATAAAGAATAAATAAAAATATTTTACTATTCAGTTTTATAAAAAGATAAAAATTTTAATTTTTATCTTTTTATATTTTAAAACTAAATCCATTTACTATAAAATATATTATTATTAATAATATATTAGATAAAATAAATAATTAATTTCAATGTAGAGGTTGTAAAATAATTATGAATATTAATGAGTCAATGTTACTGACACAAGTTATAAAAACAATTGGCTCTGCGCATCAAATATTACTAGCTTTTAGTGGTGGATTAGATTCAACTGTTTTGTTACACGCCTTAGTAACATTACGTCAAACAACTGCGCCAAATCTTAACATTCGTGCAGTTTATATTCATCATGGACTAAATGATACATCTGGTGATTGGATTATTCATTGTCAGAAAATTTGTTTATATTTTCAAGTAGGATTTTATTCACAGCACATTCATATCAATAAAACTAAAAAAGGTATAGAAGCAGCAGCGCGTAACGCACGATATCAAGTGTTTCGTGAAATATTATTACCAAAAGAAATTATTGCTACCGCCCAACACTTAGATGATCAAGCGGAAACTTTTTTATTAGCACTAAAACGTGGTAGTGGTCCAACAGGTTTATCTTCAATGCCAATTTCTATTCCGTTTGGTAATACACATTTAATTAGACCTTTATTGGTTTTTAGCCGTAAGCAATTAATTGTTTATGCTCAAAAAAAAGCTCTATTTTGGATAGAAGACAGTAGTAATCAAGATCAGCAATATGATCGTAATTTCTTACGTTTAATGATATTACCACGCTTAAACCAACGATGGCCACATTTTTTAAAGGCAGTAACAAGAAGCGCTGCTTTATGTGCAGAACAAGAAACTTTACTAAATGAATTACTAAAAAATTATTTATCTCAGTTAATAACAAAAAATGGAGCCTTACAGTTTAATCCTTTAAAAAATTTCTCTGAAGTAAAACGTAACGCAATATTACGACGTTGGTTAAGTTTACATCAAATTTTAATGCCATCTCGCATTCAATTAAAACATATTTGGCAAGACGTTATTTGTGCAAGACATGATGCAAAACCACAATTTATGTTAATTAATAACAATGTTATTCGTCGTTTTAAACAACATCTTTGGTTATTACCACAATTTAAAGATCTTACTAAAATTTGTTTATTTTGGCAATTTCCTGAGATAATTAAATTACCGGATAATCTAGGTACATTGATGATTGAATATAAAGAAAAAGGATTTCGAGCTCCATTGGCAAATGAAAAAGTTACTATTCGATTTGGATTAAAAGGAAATATCAAAATTATTGGTCGTCAACATAGTATACGAAGTAAAAAACTTTGGCAAGAGTTGAATGTTGCGCCTTGGTTAAGAAAGAGAACGCCTTTAATTTATTATAATGATGAACTTATTACCGCAGTTAATTTATTTATTACCGAATCAGGGCGATGTATTCAAGGACAGTTTCAATTAAAAATAAAATGGAGAACAAATGAATAATTATTATTAAATAAATAAATAAATATTATATTTATTTAAAAATAGCTATTTCATAATTAAGTAATGTTCTAAATTTTAAGATAGTTAAAGTTAATTATATTGCTTAATTTTTTTTATTTACTATGTTTTTAACCGTATTATAAATAATCAAATATTTAATTTATTTTAATAAAAATCGATTACTTTTATTTTAATTATCTTAACATCATTTAATTTTATAAAAAATTAGCAATTACAATTAATAAGTTAAGCTCTGAGGTACTTTTTAATAAAATTAAAAATGAATAAGTTTATAACTATGTTTATATTTTATTATACAAATTATTTGAATATTAGAAAAATCTTTCTTAATTTAAATATTAGAATAAGTAAATTTTATTGACAAAATAATTTAATACTTTATAATAATAATTATTGTTAGTTAAGTTTTTTCATAAAATCAATTATTTCAGAGAAATTAATAAGTTTTTTTTCATCATTTTGTCGGTGTTTATATTCAACCTTATTATTATGTAAATTATGATCGCTTATTATAATGATGTGGGGGATCCCAATAAGTTCCATATCAGCAAACATCATACCTAACCTTTCTTTACGATCATCAAAAATAACATCAATGCCATTTATTTTTAAATCAAAATAAATTTTTTCAGTAATTTCTTTAACACGATATGATTTATGCATATTTATAGGTAAAATAGCAACTTGGAAAGGCGCGATAATATCGGGCCAAACAATTCCTTTATCATCATGATACTGTTCAATTATTGCTGCTATAATTCGAGTGATACCAATACCATAACATCCCATCATTAGCGATTGATTATGACCATTTTCATCTTGAACATCAGCCCTCATTATTTTAGAATATTTAGTTCCAAGTTGAAATATATGACCAATTTCTATTCCATGTTTAATTTGTAATCTCCCCTTACCATCTGGACTGAGATCTCCTTCGACTACATTTCGTAAATCATAAACATCTGGTAAAGGTAAATCCCGATGCCAATTAATACCAAAATAATGTTTGTGATCAATATTAGATCCAGCACTAAAATCACTTATCGAAGCAACGCTACGATCGATAATTATCGGTATTGGTAAATTAATAGGACCCAATGAATCTGAATTAAATTTCAAGATTTGATGTATTTCTTCTTTTGTTGCAAATCTCAATGGATTGGCGACTAATGGATGTTTTTTTGCTTTAATTTCGTTTAACTGATGATCACCACGAATCAATAAAGCAACAAGTTTATAACCACTCTCTTTTGCTGCACTCACAATTAAAGTTTTAACTGTTTTTTTAATAGATAAATTATATTGATCAATAAGCTCAGTAATACTTTTACTGTTATTTGTATCAATAAGACGCATATCTTCAGTTGGTTTAGCGGGTTTTTCTGTAAGGTAAATGGTTTCTGCTAATTCAATATTAGCAGCATAACCTGAAGCGGTAGAAAAAACAATATTATCTTCACCACTATCAGCTAATACTTGAAATTCATGTGAAATATTACCACCCATAGAAGCAGTATTTGCTTTAACTACCTTAAATTTTAAACCAATTCGCGTGAATATTATATTATACGCTGCGTACATTATAGCATAAGTTTGTTGTAAAGAGTTTTGATTAATATGAAAAGAATAAGCGTCTTTCATAATAAATTCACGGGAACGTATAACACCAAAACGTGGTCTTATTTCGTCACGAAATTTTGTTTGAATTTGATAGAAATTTAATGGAAGTTGTTTATAAGAAATAACTTCCTTGCGGATAAGTTCTGTAATTACTTCTTCATGAGTGGGTCCCAACACAAAAGATTGTTTAGCGCGATCAATAAAACGAAGTAATTCTGGACCATATTGATCCAATCGCCCGCTTTTTTTCCATAGATTTGCTGGTTGAACCATTGGCATATAAAGCTCAATTGCACCAGCACGATCCATCTCTTCACGAATAATCTTTTCAATTTTACGTAGTACACGAACACCTGTTGGCAACCAATCGTATAGCCCTGAAGCAAGTTTACGGATCATACCTGCACGAAGCATCAACTTATGACTAATAAGTTCAGCATCAGCAGGAGTCTCCTTTAAGGTAGAGAGAAGATATTGACTTGTACGCATTATTAGCTTCCATTAACAATAAAATACTTTTAATTATGTTAACTAATTATTTAAATAAAATCATTCATTAGTCTAAAAAATGATTTACTAATTTCAAAAAATATAACTCTTAATTTTTAATTTATATAAAGAAAAAATAATAGCAATATTTATTGAAATTTATAATTAAGAATAAAAAAAACAAACAACCAGATAATCTGGATTTCATAATTAATATTTTTATAAATTTAATACGCATATTATTATAAAAATCAGACAATAAAAACTTAAAAAATGTATAGGAATTCGTTATTCAATCAGTTTTTTTAAAAAAAAACAAAATAACTTTTATTATATAAATAAATAATTTTATGGAAGTAAAAAAAATACTTTTGTAATCAATAAATCTTAATTAATTTAGGATAGAAAATTTTTTATAAGGAAGTAAATTTCTTGTTTTTAAATTATATAAATTAAAAATTATTTATTCAATGATTAATAAATAATAGTAATATACTAACTATACTTTACATAATAGTATATTATCTCAATAATACATAATAATGTATTATTAATATAAAAAATTTTCAATAAATTTTAACATAAAAACTTATATTTAAATTTTATCTGTTTTATTAACATAAAAAGTAAAAATTAATATTTGAATTATTAAATAGTTTATCTAAAAAGTATTATTGTCTTATTAAAGATTTTTATAAAATATTTATAATATATAATTATATATTATTAATAACACTTATGCTTTTTTAAAAAAATTAATTTCAAATATAAACGTAATAATAAAAATAATTAATTAAATAAATTTTAAATAAAAAATTTAAAATAAAAAAAATAATAAGTATCATCATTAAAAATTTTATGTTTTTATTATTTGTTATCTATATAGCTTATGATAAGATTTATGTGGATAATTTATATCTTTAATGAATAATCAATTTTTTAGTTATTAATTTAAATACAAATTATTAACTAAAATATATTTATAATAAATAATATTATTTTTAATCGTTTAGATTACAGGATAATTGATATGTACTTTCAATTTAATAAAATCTAATTTTTAAAATTTTGCATAATATCAAGTGTAATTAATTACAAACTATTTTTCGTTTATGGTTGTTAACTTTTATATTAAAAATAATAATTTATGAATAATTTGTTAGTTATTTAATAAATTTATTCTTTAAAATAAACAATAAATAAGTTTAATAAATATCTCTATATTAACATTTATTTTAGAAATATATTCTTTAATCTATTGTTATTAACAATATTTTCTTAAAATTTATTAAAATTAATTTTTAATTTACTGAAGCATTGATATTTATCTAGATAAAATAATTAAACTTAATTATTTTAAAATTAAACTTATATTTTCTTTAACAATTTTATATTATTTTATACTTTAGTTATTAATTATTTTATAATTATAATCTTTTTATATCTAAGTAGATTTTTTATATTAATGATTTAGTCACTAAAAAATTTTTATATTTAGCTATAGTATAATAACGATGTTAATTTATAGTTTGATAGATATAATATATTTCTTTAAGATCAATTAATATTAATCATTGTTTTTAAGTAATGATTTTATTTACTTTCTATTATGTGATTTCCAATACGTTAAATAAGGAAAATTAAAACAATTGCTTAAATAAATAATACTTTCATAACATTATGACTATAGTTATAGTAACTAAATTTTATATTAATCTAATTTAACTAAATAAATTTGTTACATCATTAATCATAGAATAAATTATTAATATAATTAAGAATTCCTAATAAAATACTTTGAATTACATTAACAATGAAAAGAATATATTAATAGTTAGTTAGATAACTAAAAATCTGAATATTGATAAACTTCATAAAATATATTTAATTAATAGAATATTTTTAAATAAACAAAATACTTATTTGTAATAAATAAAATAAAGATTTAAATTTTATTAAAATATAAAATTTTAAATAACTTCTCATATTTGTATGATATAAAATAATATTGAACTCAATATGGTGAAATCTAAAAAAATGAGTATTAAATAAGTTTAATAAAAATATTATAATTAATTTATAATTTTATTATTTTAATGTCAATATTAAATATTTTAATAACCATCGAAACTAATGATTTTTTGTATTAATTGATTAATATTGAATTCTAATTTCAATTATCAAAAATTTGATATAGAAACTGTTTCTAAATATGTTTATTTTTTCTAAAAAAATATTTAATAAAAATAATTTAATAAAATTTTGTAGAATTAGTATTAAATTATGAAAATATTTTATTAATATAATTTTTCTATAAAATATAATTTGCAATTATAATAATAATTTCGTTATATATCTTTTGTAATCTCTACTCATAAATATGAATAAAATACTAAATTTAAATATCTATTAGTATTTTTAATATTTAAAAATAAAATAAATTATTGCTATAAATTTAATAGAATTATTTTTTTTAATTACATAATATAATACTTAATGGAATTAACTAAAATAAAAACTATTGTATTCATTATTTTTTACTTCTAGAAAAATTATTTTGAAAAATATTTCATTTATTAATTCAACTAAATTTAATAACTTCTTTTATGAATTAATTATTCTTAAATTTTATCTATTATTGAGTTACAGAAGTAAGATGATATTATCAATGATATTTCATAAAAAAAATCAAAATACTAGAAAATTATTTCGGTAACATGATTCATGAGAATTAATTTTTTAAAAATAATTTATTAACTACTTCTAAGCATAATTAATAACAAGTATTTTATTTGAAATACAGAATAATAAAATATTTATATAATGAATTAACATACTTTTGTTCCTTAAAATTGATAAAATAATAAATTTTCTCTGATAAATAAAAAATATTTTTTAATAGATAAATTATCTTTATTCTTTTCGCTTAATAAAATTTTATTAAACTCAAAAAATATCATCAAGATCTACTAAATGATAAAAATAAAGTAATGAGAAAGTTCGATTATATTTAATATCAACATTAAAACATCTTAATGTTTAAGCTAATAAAATATAAATATTGATAGTACTCTTGCTTAATTGTTTTTCATATAATACATAAACTTGGATTTAATGGAGTAATATAGTGGATCAAAATATTCCTGCGATTTTCTTTGATCGTGATGGTACTATTAATTTCGATCATGGTTATGTTTATAAGATAGATAATTTTCAATTTATTGAAGGTACAATTGAAGCAATGATTGAATTAAAAAAAATGGGTTATGCTTTAATTCTTATTACCAATCAATCAGGAATTGCAATAGGATTATTTACAGAAGAACAGTTTCTTAAGCTAACTGAGTGGATGGATTGGGCGCTCATTGATCATGGAGTTGAGCTTGATGGTATTTATTATTGCCCTCATCATCCTAATGCAATTAAACAAAAATATAAACAAATATGCAATTGTCGTAAACCAAAAGCCAATATGTTACTAGAGGCCCAAAAACAACTTAATATTGATATGAAAGCTTCTTATATGGTTGGAGATAAGCTTTCTGATATGCAAGCCGGTAAAGAAGCATATATTGGAACTAATGTTTTAGTTACTACAGGAAAATTTATAACTGAAAATGATAAAAAATATGCTGATTGGATTATAAATAGTTTAGCGGATTTACCTTATAAAATAAAAAATCGTCAATAAAATTATTTAAAATAATATAAATTTATATATTATTTCCCTCCATTATTATGATCTATTAATCAATTAATAAATAAAAATAAATATATAAAAATTATACCCTATTAATAATTTATTTATTAAATAGTGTTTAATAAATAATAAAACAATCTATATGAATATTTATAAAATATAATCAAAAATAATAAAAAATTAATTATTACAAAGTAAAAGGGTTAATCAATAATGAAAGTAATTAAAAAAATCCTTTTAAGAGTCAACTATTTTAACTAAAAAATTGATTAAAAACTAAAATTAAAAGTTAATCTTATCTATAAGATTTAAGAATTTAAATTTGACTATATAGGTAATTATTGTTTATATTTTAGCAGTAAAAATATACATTTTTCTAAAATTAACAGTAATTATATTTAATGCTACAAACTATCTATTATATTATTTGATTTTTTATTTTTTTATTTTTTTTGATGTTTTATGGTATATTAATTATTATTTATTTTAGATAAAAAAGTTGTATTTATCTGAAATTAATTTCTATATATTAACAATTGAGTTGTATTTATAATTAATAATATATATTAAATATCAATATCTTCTCAAATGTTAAGTTCTTTACAATCTTTAATTTATTTAATTAAAGTATTTATATGCGTCTTTTGAATATTTATTATTTTTTTTAAAAAAATAATAAATATTCACTTATATTGGATAATAATTATTGATTAAAATGATATAATTAGTAATTTGTTGATTACATAAATAATAAATTATTTTATTATTTATAATTTCACTCCTTTAATGACTCATTTTAAATGTTACTTTTATTTTTCTTTATAGAAATATAAAAATATGGTTCTTATTTTTATATCTTATTAAAAAAGTTTTATTATAAATTAATTTAATTTTCAATAAAACATCTTTTATTAAGAGAATAATAATAGCCTTTATGTTACCAAAATTTCTTTTAAGATATTTTTAATGCTATTGATATTATCATAAAATAAAGTGAAGAAAGAAATTCATTATTTTTGAATTAAAAAACTAATAAATAAATAGATTAATTATAAACTGCACTTAATTTTTAGATAAATATCACATAAACACTAAAATATTGGTACTAAAAATATATGAAATATATGTATATATCTATGATTTTTAATAGAAAATTATTAATATAATTCTATTGATAATAGAGTATAGATTAAAATAAAAATATAAAATATACCTATTATATTCAATTTACAAAATATTATTGTTAATAACACTAAAAAATTTTTAAATGAATTTTATTAATTTTAAATAATTAAATTTTATAATTAAAGTATATTTTAAAAAAAAATAATAGAATATAATATAATTTATTTTATGTATTATTTATATAATCTCATGGTAATATATCAATAAAATTTACAATAACATTGTTAATTTTATATTAAAAACATTAATTTTCGATATAATGTATATTTATTTCTAATAAAAACTTTTTTAATAGTAATTAAAAATAAAATAAATTTTTTTGTAAAGTATTAAAAAAAAACTAAGAGCAATATAATTGCTTATTAACATTCAATATTTTGCGATTCAAAACAAATAAATAATATTCATGCTACTTGAAATTAATTTTTAGATAAAATATTAGATAAAAGTTATATATAAAATATTTTATTATATTACCAATTAAAAAGTCTTTAAATTTACCATTAATACAAAAATATCTTTAAATTTTTAATTTATTTTAATTTATTATTTATTAAGTTCTGCAATTAGTATTTTAATTATTCTATTACTTAAATGTAATAATTTTAAGAATTTACTAAATGATATCCATATGCTGGATCAGCATTTTAATAATATACACTTTATATAATATATATATCATTCAAACTACAGTCATTGATCTTATAATTGATATTTATATCAACTTTTATTTTATTTTTAACAAAGTTATATAAAATTAAAATAATAAATATATTGATTATGATAATTAAAAATTAATTATCAATTTTAAGTAATTATTAAGAATAAATAAATATACTAATAATTAATATTTATTATGTTAATTAATTATTAATACTACAAAACATATTCTTTATAATTTTATTATATTTAACATCACTTATGATTTATTAAAATAATTAAAAAGATAAATTAATATTTAATTTTTACTAAAATATAAATACCATTATTTTATAAAAATTAATTGAGATAAGTAGCAATTAAAAATTTATCACTTAATTTCAACTAAAATGATTTGTATCATATTTTATAAAATTTTTTAAAAATAATTATTTAATCAATGTTCTATCTTTGTTAAAAATTACGTAAACATATAATGTGATAACTTTAATGATAGTAGATAAACATAAGAGATCTTTCTATAAAATATTATATTTAACATCATTTTAATTTAAATGATGTTAAATATAATATTATTAATACTGTTTTTATTAAATTTATTTATATATAGATAATAAGGAATTAGATAGTTTGTTAAAAGAAATAACATTAAAATTAAATAAATTTCGTATTTATTTTCGTTTAATGCGTTTTGATAAACCAATAGGCATTTTACTATTATTATGGCCTACTTATTGTGCATTATGGTTAGCAAGTCATGGATTACCAGATCTTTTTATTTTGTTAATTTTTACCACTGGTGTTCTTTTAATGCGTGCTGCTGGTTGTGTTATTAATGATTTTGCGGATAGAAAATTTGATGGTTATGTTAGGAGAACGAAAAAGCGTCCATTTCCAAATGGTGATATAACAGAAAAAGAAGCTAAGATATTATTTTTTTTATTGATAATTATTGCTTTTTTATTAGTTTTAACATTAAACAAAATAGTGATTTTTTTGTCAGTTATTGGTTTATTATTAACTTGGATTTATCCTTTTATTAAACGATTTAGCTATTTTCCACAGATTATATTAGGTGCTGCATTTGGGTGGTCAATTCCAATGGCATATTCAGCAGTTACTAGATCCTTTCCATTAGAATGCTGGTTATTATTTTTAGCTAATGTTATTTGGTCTATTGTTTATGATACACAATATGCCATGGTTGATAGTAGTGATGATATAAAAATTGGCATAAAATCAACTGCAATTATTTTTTCTAATTTTGATAAATTTATTATTGGTATTTTACAAATAATTATGGTGTTAATTTTATTTTACATAGGGTGCCAGGTTAACTTAGGGGCGTTTTATTTTTTTAGTTTAATATTAATATTAATGTTATTTATTCATCAACAAAAATTAATTGCTAATCGTCAATCAAAATTATGTTTTAAAGCATTTATGAATAATAATTATGTTGGATTAATTTTATTTATTGGTATTTTAATGAGTTACTATTAATAATCAAAAAGGATAATCTTAAATGATCATCCTAAGTAATTTTAATTAATAAAAATATTGATTTTAAGTTAAATCTATATAACTATAGAATATGAAAATTATTTATTTAGATAATATCTCATGAGTAGTTTTCTTAATGTTTTCAATTGTTAAACAAACTTCAGGAGATATTAATTTAACAAAAATACGATAAAGTAATTTTGCATTCGCGATAATAATCGCGTCTTTTTCTCCATTAATATAATTTTCCTGTTTTAATGTATTTACTAACGTAGAAAAAACAGCTTTATCAAAAAATTCAGGCGCATTCATACCATGTAATAAAGATAATCGTTGGGCAAGAATACGGCTTTCTTTTTCTAGCATTCCTTTACTAATCTCAGGAATTGAACTAAGTAATGAAAGCGCAATTGCATAGCGTTGTAGCATTTCTTTAGTGACAGCAGCTAAAAGTTGAATAACATGAATACGCGTTGGATTGATGGTTATAAAACCATCTGATGTTAACAATATTAATTGTTGACGAACTAATTCAATTAACAAAATATCGATAGATTTAGGTAATTCTTCAATACTATATCGCATAAAGAGTTCTGCTTTTAGAAATGGATAGATAAGTGTAACTTGATAATCAATATCCTGACGTTGAATATTTTGATTATGCAATATAATATTAACTACCAAAGAAGGAAGAACTAGTAAATGCATAACATTATTTCGATAATAGGTCATCAATATAGCATTTTTGCATGAAAACATAATAATATCACCTATGTTGTCACGTTCAATTTTAAACTTATTCAATTTTAATGCTTCTTTTAATAATTGTTCAGCAGTTTTATTCGGTATTGTAGTATCCTTGCTATAAGGAATATTTCTTAATAACTGAAGATAACATTCTATTTGTTCAATCAATTGCTCTCGAGTCAATGCACGTTGGCGTGATGCTAATAAAACCATTGAGTATAAATTAACAGCATTAACAGCAGCGGCATTATTAATTCTAACCATAATTTTATTAGCTAATTGAGTTACAGTTGAATTTAACCATATTGGATGTTGCGGTTCAATGATGTTGATAGATCGACGCCATTCTGGAATATGTTTGTTTAAATATTGTGTTAATGCAATTGGTTGGCCAAAATTAACATAGCATTGACCTAATTTACGTAATTTACATAATCCCCTTAACATTGAAAAGAAACTTTCTTTTTCTTTTTCTTCACCTTTTAGTTCTTTGGCATAGGTAGCAACTTCTAATACATACTCATAACCTATATAAATGGGAATAATAGTAATTTGACATGAATCACCTCGTAGCATTGCTTGCAAAGTCATTGATAACGTACCTGTTTTTGGTTCTAATAGTCGACCTGTTCGAGAGCGACCACCTTCAATAAAATATTCAATTGAGTATCCACGTGTAAATAATTCACTTAAATACTCACGAAATATAGTAGAATAAAGTTTATTACCTTTAAAGGAACGACGAATAAAAAAAGCACCTAAATGACGAAAAATTTGGCCAGCAGGCCAAAAATTAAGATTGATACCTGCAGCTATATGAGGGGGAACTAAACCTTGGTGATAAAGTACATAAGAAAGTAATAAATAATCCATATGACTACGATGAGAAGGAATATAGACAATTTCATGACCATCTTGTGCTAATTGGCGTACACGTTCAGCATATTGAACATTAATTCCCTGATATAATCGATTCCATGTCCAACTAAGTATACGGTCAGTAATGCGAATTGCTTCATAGGAAAAATTTGCAGCAATTTCTTCCATTATAGTAATCGCATTATGTTTTGCTTTTTCAATTGAAATTTTTTTTCCTTTAGCTTCATCTTCAACTGCTTTTTCAATCACTTTTGAAGTTAATAATTTATTAAATAAATCATGACGTACAGGTAATTTTGGACCAACAGCCGCTAATCGTTGTCGTGAATAGTGAATGCGAGCTACGCGAGCAAGTTTATTAGCGATAATTTTATCAGCACCATATTCATCAGCTATCTGGCGTAAAGAAACAGTTGGAGAAAAACGAATAAAACTATCACGTCCTAACCAGATAACAGCAAAGAATTTTTGAATACCATTAAGTAAACGTAATGAAGGTGCTGATTCTTGTCCTTCTCGACCAGGAGCTCTTCCAAACATTATTGACACTGGTAACACCTGAATATTTAATTCAGGATTATGACAATGAAGATCAAGATAAACTGTAAATGTTTTTACTGAATCTTTACCTGGATCTGGTGAATAATAGCGAAATATACGTGGGCCATCATCGATAAAAACATAAATAGGTAATTTAATTTCATTTATTTTAATTGAATCAAGTGGATCAGGTAAACCAATAGAACAGCATTGTTGACGTAAGGTTAATAAATCTGTTTTAGAATGATAAGGTAATACATATAAAAAATGACGTGTCGTATCAAGACACAATTCTTTAATTGGATCTACTGGTATAAGTTTACTTTTTACCAAAAATTTCATTGGTAAATTTAATAGATTATAATAAATTTTACGCCAAAATGACATTTGATAAGCTATAGCCTCTTTTTTTTATTGTAACATTATTTTATTATGAAGTATAGCAAAAAGAATATTTAATATCTCTTTAAAAAAAAATAATAATTATTTTAAATATTTCATTATATTTAAAAAAAATTTTTTAATAAATAAAACAGTTTGAATAACAGAGGTTATTAAATGAATTAATTAGTTATTTGTTAAAATAGTTAATCAGACTATTTAGGAGGAATAAATTATTTTTTAAAAAAAGTAATAATTATAGTTGCTATTGCTATAAATATAATTTTTTTATTTAATTCATAATAAATCATGATAATTATTATTTATTAGTGACCTGTTTATTAACAATAATTATTGAGCTACCAATTAGTTTAATTCAATTTATAATTAATGAAATCCATAAAGAATTAACTAAAAAATTAAAAAAATTTTAATAAAACAAAAAATATTATCGAAATTCAGTATTTTTATTTCAATTTAATTAATTGTTTTTATTTTATTAATTATAAATTTATAATTAATATTTCGTAATTTAATTATAAAAAATAAAGTTTTATATATTGTAATCTATTCTAAATCCTAATACACCTAGATATGCATAATTATAATTTTAATATATTAATCTGAATAAATGTAAAATATAAATAGAAAATGAAATTTTAAAAAAAATAATATTGAAGTAATAACAAAATTATGATTCAATATTTTGTGAGTATATATTACAAATTATATGAATATACTATAACTAAATATATGTTTTATTTTATTAAGTTTCAATTTTCATTTATCAAATAGATAGTAAATGAATATTTAAGTTTTGACGCAAAAAATATGTTAGAACTTTTTTATTATATTTATTATGTTTAATTAATATAAAATATAAAAATTTATAATCATTGATTATATTATAATAAGAGAAATATTACTTTATAAAAGAGTATATTATAAATCATAATTGAAATTATTATCAAAATTGATATTATTGCTTTTAAATTTAATACTATTTTATTGGTAATTAATTATAGATTTATCAATAAATTAAAATCTATAGATGGTGATTTAATTTTTACATATAAAATGGAAAAAAATATATAATATAAAAATGTTTTATACATTAAAATGAAATAATAAATTGTGTTTCTCAAATAAACAGGTAGTAAATTGAAATTATTTCATAAAAATTTAAAATTTAATAAAAATATTCTTAATTTAGAAAAAACAAAAAACTAACTACTTAAAGATTAGTTGCTTATGTGTATTTACATATAGTAATTAATTTTAATTAAATTTTTAATAAATTTATATCTAATTAATTAAAAATTAAAGAAGTTATTTTAAGTTTTATTGTTTTTTATAAAATTGATTTTTATGAATAACTAGTTTTTATTCACGTTTAATATTGAAAATACTTAAGTTTTAATATAGTTTTTTTGCAATTTTATAGCAAGGGGAACATAAACCATGATTTTCAACAACAATAAAAGACAAATGAAAACCAATTTGCTTAGCTAATTTCAAAATATCAGTTTCTACCGATTGACTATTACCCTCAAAAACACTTCCACAACTCCCACAAATTAACATAACTGAAGTATGTTTTGGATCCTCAAAATAAGGACAAATAATATAGCTATTTATTGATTCTATTTTGTGAATAAATCCTTGTTTTAATAAAAAATCTAATCCACGATAAATAGTTGGTGGTTTAGCTTGAGGTTCAGAAATTTTGAGTAAATCAAGCAAATCATAAGCGCTAATAGCACACGATTGAGCTATTATTAAACAAAATATTTCTTCTCTTTGTGGTGTTAAACGCACATTACGTATTTTACATATCTTTTTCGCTTGGAAAAGCATTTTTTTTTGATCTTGTTTTATCATAAATTATCCTAATGTGAATATCATTATAATAACATTATTATAATTGTATTTTTTAATATCTATAATATTTCTAAAATAGATAATATTTTTTTATTATTTTTAATAATACTTTTTATTTTTAGTACCATATGAAGTATAATGATAATTATTTAAAATATGTTTTTTTGAATAAAAATAAAATTATTAATTTTGACTACATAATTTCAATTAATATAAATTATTTATTTATAATTATAATTAAGAGTTATAAGCTTGATAATAAGTTTTACTGACGATCATTTTTTTTGCGGATTTTTTTATTAAAATTCTATTCCATTATTTTTAAAACTAATAATTATCAATAATATTTTATGTTTTTTTTCAAAAAAAAAACTATCAATTAATCATATTCAAAATATATTATATTTTATATTTATTGTAGTATCCAATATATCTTTAAATACATAGTTATAAATGAAATAAATAAAAAAAATTAATGTTTTAAATATTTAAATTATAATTTTTCATATTTATCTTTTAATTTTAATAAAAACAGAAAAATCATAAAACTGATATTTAATATGATCTTTAAATGAATTTAATTAGTTAAATTGTCTTGTTTTTGTTTATAACAAAAACAACGATACTATTTTAATATATAAGATAAATAAGATCTTTTTTAAATATTTTTAATTTAAAATATTAAATATTTTAAAAAGATTAAGATCAATTTATTTATTTTTTTTATCTTAAATAAAATTTCAATTTAATAAAAACTAATTTAAAAAAAAATATAAAAATTATTCTAAATTAATTATATTTTCTTTTAATTAAAGATTTTAAAAGTAATTTTATAGTAAAATATATATTTAATTAATATTAAAGTAATATTAATTAAAGTTTTTAATAAAATAAAAAAATTAATTTAATTATTATTAAAATATTAACATATAGATACTTATTTTAACTATTAATGATAATTACTTCATTATTTTTTAATTATTTATATAAATTATATGTTTTATTGAATTGATTATAGTTTTTTATTGTAGCAAATATTTTGATTAGAATTTCAATTAAAAATTATAAAATTAATATAAAAATATGATCGGCTTATAAAGTAAGGTACTATAATTAAAATAATTTTTAAACAATATGTTAATATAAGGTAATGTAATTAAAATTACTGATAGTAATTTTAATA
>JBQMRZ010000003.1:0-725 GCA_052174135.1 Arsenophonus sp. ET-KM2-MAG3 | reverse complement strand
TCGTGTTGGCATAACATCAGGAATTTTCTCTGTACCGTCATAGTTAGAGATAAAATTAACAGTTTCTTTATCTAAATCTCCTAATAACTCATGAGATAACACAATAAACATTAAATTAAACAACAGTACAAATTTGAGCTTAAATCCAAGTAAGCATAATAACAATTATAATATAATAATAATAATAATAATAAATGTTAGTAATATAAACTAGAAATTTATGCACTGAATTATCAGCACACCATGTAACAAAACATAAAATGAATCCTAAAGCAAATTGTAATAATTGTACAATATAGATCCAGTAGTTCTAGTCCTATCCTGTTGAAAACAGTCAATACTGAGATAATTAAAAAACGTTGCCAGACATTGTTCAACAGCAGAATCAACAAACTTCACTTTATGTGCGCGTACGTCATTAGGTAAAGAGAGAAAGAGAGAAAGAGAGAGAGAGAGAGAGAGAGGGAGAGAGAGTGAGAGAGACATACGAACACTCAGAGTACAATATCGGTGCGTACCTGCACAACAATCGAGTATGCCGACAACAGACGTTCGGCAGCCGGCAAGTGGATTTGCTTTTGTTTATTTTATACCAAATATAAAAGTTTGGGCTGGGTATTGAGCCCGCGTATATCATATCTCTTAAGTTGAGCTTATTGTCTACATAAAAACCTCGATACATTCATGCAGTTATTCGTATTTGGAGTGCTGTTAGATTTCATTAT
>JBQMRZ010000002.1:0-653 GCA_052174135.1 Arsenophonus sp. ET-KM2-MAG3 | reverse complement strand
TCAAAAGTAAAATTTAAGGGTGAAATATCGAAACCTTTTCACATAAATACAGGTGTCAGGCAAGGTGATGATTTATCACCCATTCTGTTCAATTGTGCCTTAGAGAAGATTGTAAGAATTTAGAATGGAAAACTAAAGGAACATAACATTTCGCCGGTAACTTTGGGGATAAATAACAACGGTTTTAAAATAAATTGCTTAGTTTTGCTATACCGTCAAGCGACATAGTAAATGCCACAATGCAAATCAATCTCTTGGAAGCAATAGCCAGTAAAACATGTTTGAGAATCTCAGTACAAAAAACAAAATGTATTACCAATATTCAGAACGCTCCAAAATTTTTAACAACAGATATTGGTCGAGTCGAGAGAATAAGAAAGTTTGGATATCTAGGAGAATTAATTAAAGAAAATGGTTTAGATAAATTTGCAATAGAAGTAAGGGTACATAAGATGGAACGAGCTTATGGTATTACTAAGGATGTTCATAACATAAAGTGTCTCTCTAAAAATCTTAAAATAAGGCACTGCACTTCATGGTAACCATAATTCAAGATAACTACGAGTTTGATAAATAAAATTATGTACTTCTGTATGTCGCTCAAGAAATGCGGCAACAGGGTGATCAAGGCCCGTCATAAGACGTAATTTTGG
>JBQMRZ010000001.1:0-428 GCA_052174135.1 Arsenophonus sp. ET-KM2-MAG3 | reverse complement strand
TGCCAAAAATCTTAAAGGCTACAAATTTGGTTACATAAAATGTTTATTATTCACCTTTTATATATAGTTTTATTTATTCTCACACACGCATCGTAGGTGTATGCGGGGATGAATTGTGTAGACAAGCATTGCTTTTAGGATATTACTAAATGGATTATTTAATCTTATGCATAGTAATGAGTTCATGTTTCCAGTTCGTTTTTTCTACAATATTTGTCGTACACTCCTCTCTGGACATAACAGTAATATGTTTTTACAAGCATTGCGTTTGAAGAGTGTTGGGTGTCTAAAGAAAGGAGAATTGTTTTCTACATCCTCCAGTGTTGAAGACCACGTTTGCATCTTTATGATACTTGATGATGAATGTCGTGAAAATGAAGGTGATATTATTTTTGCTGCTGAAAATATGACAGTTAAACAAATGGCAT